>CAWHZZ010000003.1:0-829232 GCA_963833965.1 uncultured Verrucomicrobiae bacterium | reverse complement strand
CTTTAAGAAATAAGGGTTTTAATATCAGGTTTGACCAAGGGATGCAGATACGTTCCTAAAATTCGCAAGAGCTGCTTCTAGGTTCTCAATAATCTCAGATGCCAGTATTTCCGGATCGGGGAGATTGTCGAGATCGGTCAGGCTTTTATCTTTAAGCCAGAAAATATCCAGACTGGTCTTATCGCGAGCAATCAGTTCTTCATAGGTGTATTTACGCCAACGTCCTTCAGGATTGGTCTCAGGGTCCCATGACTCTTCACGGACATGGCGGTTTTGTGGATTATAACATTGGATGAAGTCTTGCAGATCGTTAAAACGCATTGGCTGTTTTTTTAACGTATGATTAATGTTTGTACGGCAATCGTAATACCAAATCTCTTTTGAAGAATGAGATGGGCTAGCCTCGCGGTTATCAAAGAAGATCACATTAGCTTTGACTCCATTTGCGTAAAAGATACCGGTGGGTAAACGCAAAATTGTATGTAAATCGGTATTTTCAAGAAGCTTTCTTCGAATGATTTCCCCGGCGCCACCTTCAAAGAGCACGTTATCCGGCACTACAACAGCCGCTCGCCCTGTAGTTTTGAGTATTGTTCGAATGTGTTGCACGAAATTGAGCTGTTTATTGGAGGTAGTCGCCCAAAAGTCCTGGCGATTGTATGTTAAATCGTCTTTTTCCTGTTCTCCTTCGTCATTGGTAAAGCTCATGCTGCTCTTTTTGCCAAAAGGAGGATTTGCGAAGACATAATCAAATCGCTGTCCGTTATCCGCGATTAGAGCATCGTTTGAAGAGACTCGGGCATCACCGTCAATCTCGCCAATGTTATGGAGGAACATATTCATGAGGCAAAGACGTCGTGTGTTTGCAACGATTTCATTCCCATAGAAGGTTTCTCGTTTCAAAAAGGCTTTTTGTTTCTTGTCTAGTTGAGCATTGTTTGAGTTAATGATGAAGTCATAGGCAGCAAGAAAAAATCCTCCGGTTCCACAAGCGGGATCTGCAATTGTTTTACCCAGGCTCTGGACGTATACATTCCACCATAGCTTTAATAAGTGCACGAGGGGTAAAGTATTGTCCCGCTCCAGATTTCGTATCTTCAGCATTTTTTTCTAAAAGGCTTTCGTAGATATCTCCTTTGATATCAGCTTCCATCATTACCCATTCCGTCTCATCTACCATGCTGATAAGACGATAAAGTTTGGCGGGATCTTGGATTTTGTTCTGCGCCTTAGTGAAAATCTGGCCAAGCATTCCTTTTTTAGATCCGAGTTCCCGTAATACAGCAAGGTAATGTGTTTCTAGCTCTGCACCCTTTTTTGACTTGAGGCGTTGCCAGTTATATTCCTCTGGAATCCCTATGTTCCTACTGTATGGGGGCTTGGAGTATTCATCAGCCATCTTGAGAAAGATTAGGTATGTTAGCTGTTCCAGATAATCGCCATAACTTACTCCGTCATCTCGGAAAGTAGTGCAGAAGCTCCAGACTTTGGATACAATTGATGCCGTGCTCATACGTGACCTCTTGGAGTTTTTTAGATTTTGTCTTTCGAGAGTTTGATTTCCTTTTAACTGCTTTAATATGTTCTAAAAGAATGCTTGCAGGTTCATCGTTTGTCTTGAGGAACTAGTCGCCAGAAAAGGCTTTTTTCAGAATGCTCTGACGGAGAGCATGGACTTTATTCAATAAGTGGCAAGATTTTATTGTTCCTAACGTTTTTGAAGGTTTTCTAGCCCTTGATCGAGTTCGGAAAACAATTCTTCAATTTTAGCAACTATACGCTTTTGTTCATTAAATGGGGGTAAAGGGATTTTTGTCGCTTCTATTTCAGCCCTGCCTAGTTCAACTTGATTGGTTGAGCCTGACTGCATATTCTCGATGTTTTTTTGCACATATGGAGACATGATAAAATAGAAGACAAATTCAGGAAGAATCTGATTTTTAAACACTCGTATAATCGTAACATGACTATCAGCCACAGCATTTTCTATGTTTCCCTTATAAATACTAGCTCGACCGATAGTCCCTGTTCCAGTTGAATTCCAAAGAATATCTCCTGGTTGAAGATACCTTTCTTGGGACCATTTATGTAGACTCATTTGGGTCTAGATACTTTAGAAACTCAAGATCAATACCATGCCATCGTATGCATTTCTGATTTATAACGGGGAAGTTGCTATGGACAGCGTATTTTGGGGATTTTCCTCGTTGAATATATGCAGCGATGTCTTTAAACTTGGATTTCTTTCCACCCATTGGGAGAGATTGATTTTTGAAATGATCTTGTCATCCTAAATTGCCAATACCTCGTTAAGCTCAAGTATCAAACCTTCAAATTTTTCTCCAAAAAGTTGATACATTTTCCCCATTCCTCCTTTGGAGTCAAAAGGGGCCATATCAAGATCTGTTTTATCCATATGGAAAGAACTGATAATATGGTCGCGAATCATTCTTAGCCAAGCCATTTGTTCTTCATTGAACTTTTCACCATCACCGCTATGTCGCTTCATGATCCAGTTTTGAAAATTACGTCGTATTGTTTCAGAATATTCAGACACTTTTTTGTCGATTCCGCAAGCACGGCGTATAAGAGCAACTAAAGCAGTGAGCTCGTTAATCGGTTGGGCGCCTTTGTATTCTTCAAGTTGGGCATAGGCCATCCATACGCGTAAAGGGGCAAGTTTTGGCTTATCTTGGCGTAGTTTATCCAAGACTTGGCGAATCATGTCATAGGTGATTTCGCGTCGTCTTTGAGGTTGGCTGTAAAATATGCTAAGAGCTTCAATCTCATCTCGATGGATTTCCAGATATTCTTGGAACTCTTTTACCAGGTTTTGAGCATTTTCTTTGGCATCTCCATCCCACTCTGCACGTAGAACGGCATCCAGATTATCATGGTCGATCGTCTGCTCCTTATCTCGACGAATATTCTCTAAGAGTTCAACCATTTCTCCATTCAGGACATTAGCTGCTTCGCCTACAAGAATCTCTTGAGCTCGCAAGCAGTCTGCATCGCTTGGTGAAGTGGCGGTTCCAATTGGTTGCATGTCATGAGCTTTCTTTTCGATTTTGTCGGGGTCTATGGCGGCTAGGAGATTGCCGATGATAGTGCTTAGCTCAATGCCGCCTGATTGTTCTTTAATTCGCTGAAGATCCTTTTCCTCGAGCTGCTTATTGAGACGCGCCAACCTACCAGCCAGCGAGCTGACCGTATCCTCATCCCTCGCTCCCATCATGATGCTCATTGCTAAATCTTTTAAAGGCACTGAAGGTTTGGTGATTAAAGGCTGGCTTGCAGTTTTCAGGGATTTTGTAACTCCAATGGCATCAACGATGACATAATGTGTTTTCGCGCTGGTTGCAGAGGGGGTCACTTTCTTTAATTCGTCATGGCCAAATGTGCGTGTCCCACGCCCCTTCATCTGCTCGAAGTAGTTATGACTCTTTACGTCTCTCATGAATAATAAACATTCAAGGGGCTTCACGTCTGTGCCTGTAGCGATCATGTCCACAGTGACCGCAATCCGAGGATAGTAATCGTTTCTAAATTGAGCGAGGACTGATTTTGGATCTTCTTCATTCTTGTAAGTGACTTTTTTGCAAAATTCATTCCCCATCCCAAATTCTTCTCGGACAGTTTGAATGATGTCGTCGGCATGACTGTCAGTTTTTGCAAAGATCAGTGTTTTTGGCACTTCCTTTCGTCCAGGGAAAATATCCGGTAAACTATCTCTAAAGGCACGCAGTACGGTCCTGATCTGGTCTGGATTTACGATGTCGCGGTCTAACTGCTTAACAGTATAGGACTCATCTTCATCTTGTTGCTCCCATCTTTTCTTGCGGGTTAGACGCTCTCTTTTCTGAACAGGTTGATTGGCCTTGATTGTGCCACCGAATTTTGTTCTTTCAGTTTCTATGACATAGATCTCATTTCCGACATTCACTCCATCGGCGACGGCTGTTTCGTGGCTGTATTCACTGACGACATTTTTCTTGAAAAAGCCATAGGTGCGGTTATCTGGGGTCGCTGTCAAGCCGATAAGATAGCCGTCAAAATAATCGAGAACTTGTTGCCATAGATTATAAATTGACCGATGGCACTCATCGATAAAAATGAAGTCAAAAAACTCGATTGGAATTTTGCCGTTGTAAACAACTGGGATTGGTTTCTTTACCTGAGCTATTTCGGCAGGATTGATCTCTTCAGCAGACTCATCTAAGGGCTGTTCTTTTAATATGGAATACATACGCTGGATAGTGCAAATGCAGACTTGGCTATCTCTAGCGATGGAGGATGATTTTAGTCTCTGCACGTTATAGAGTTCTGTAAACTTGCGATTGTCATCGTTAGGGACGAAAGACATGAATTCTTGCTCGGCCTGCTCTCCTAAGTTTTTGGTGTCTACCAAAAATAGGATTCGCTTTGCATTCGCATGCTTTAGAAGGCGATAGATGGTGGTAATCGCGGTAAATGTCTTACCTGCGCCAGTGGCCATTTGGATAAGAGCGCGAGGGCGGTCATCTTTGAATGACTGTTCAAGATTTTTAATGGCAGTGATTTGGCAATCTCTTAGTCCTTCTTCGGTAAGAAGAGGAATTTGCTGGAGTCGGCTTCGAATTGAGTTTTTTTGAAGAAGCCATTCATTTAAAGTTTCGGGGCGGTGAAAGTTGAATACTTCGCGTGATCTTGGTTTTGGGTCTCTTCCATCAGTAAAGCGTGTAATTACCCCTGTGCTCTCGTAGATGAAGGGTAAGGATTCATTGTTATTCACCCATTTCAGCTTAGCAGTAGCATATTCGCTAGATTGTTCCTCGACGGTTGTAATGCGGTGTCCCCAGTCTTCGGGTTTCGCCTCGATCACTCCTACAGCTTTCTTATCAATGAATAGAACATAGTCGGCGGGACCAACATCTGTTTGATATTCGCGAACTGCGATACCAAGACCTGCATTCGGATCGAATTTTTTGATTGATTGAACGATCCATCCTGCTTGCGCAAGGAGGGCATCTATTTTATCACGAGCGATTTGTTCTGGGTTTTGGTTTCTGTAGCTCATGCCAGGACTGCCCCTAATTCTGTTTGGGTAGCAATTCGATAGTTGCAGAGGGAACATGTGGCATGAGAGGATGGGGGCTGAGAAGCGGTTAGCACAGCTTGAATCTCAAGTAATTTAGGCTCAATCCAGCTATCATCGCCAAGATAAGGGATGACCGAGATCTCGAATTTTAGACATTCGTCAAATGTGGGAACGTCTTTCTTGCCATTGCAGTAAACAAAATAGCCTGTGGGGGAAACTGAGAATCCGTTTTTTCTGAATAGCCATTGGTAAATTTCCATTTGCCTTTTGTAGCTAATTTGCCAGTCGGCATCTAAGTTGATTTCACCAGCTTTACTTGTCGCCTTATAGTCCACGATGATCAGTTCTCCAGAAGGAGTGATCCAAACGTCATCAATGGCTCCTGCCACTAAAAATCGAGTCGGTTCGTGCAGGTAGGAAATGCCCTTCAGATTTTTTCGCCATTCATCAAGTTTTTCATGTTGAAAAGGGATTGCGTCAATTTTATGTTTGATCATCAGCGGATGGGCTTCGCCTTTTGCTCGGTAGAAATCGAATTCTTTTTTCAAGAGATGGTCAACAGCAGAATTGAGGTTGAACGGAAATCCTCCAGGTTGCGCAACTCCAAGTTTGCGATCGAGGTAGAAGCAAAAGGGACATTCACAAAAAAGCTCGATCTTTGATCGGCTTAATTTGAATGGTTTTGTGTCTTGTGGATCAAAGCCCTTTCTTTTCATCTTTTCCGTTTTAAGTTGTTGATTTAACGTATAATAAGATAGCAGAATTGTAAATAATGCGATATATTGATTTGATGACAATTAAACTATTTTATTTGATTTTGGTTTATTAGTTGATTTAAGGAATGGCGGTCAGAATAAAGGAATTTTTTAGGGTATTCTAAATCAATGCGTAAAGGTGGCCTCTTCGTCAAAGAATTTCTGATTTTTGGAGTGCTTCCGTCCTGCTAAATGCAAGTTTATTTTTTACTACTGAACAATTTGTCATTTAGGCCCACAGCTGCTGAATGGATATGTGCATTGGAGAGATGGGCGTATCGCTTGGTCATTTGGACGGTTTTGTGGCCCAGCAGAGTTCCGATCTCTAGCAGACTCGCTTGATTCATGGCCAAGTAGGAAGCGGCTGTATGCCGAAGGTCGTGAAAGCGGAAGTTTGAAAATACCTGCTTTGCTCAGAGCGGTTTCCCAAGCAGAACGGATGTCGATAGATTTGGATTGAGAATGAGGAGCAGGAAATACGAGAGAGTCAAGCGGTTTGATTGGTGTATTTTGAACGCAAAAGATCCAGATGCCATTCCAACGAGAGGGATAAAACGCCGCTCACCATTTTTTGTGGTTTGTAAGAGGATTGAACCTCGAGCCAGATCGATATCACTCCATTTGAGATTCATGATTTCTCCTCTCCTCATGCCCGTTGAAAGAGCTAGTATAACAATTGGGTAGAGTCCTTTTGATTCGCTTTCTCGGCAGGCAGATAGCAGCCTTTCCTTTTCATCATCGTTGAGAAAGCGAGTTCTTCCATTGGAAATTTTCGGCTTTGAGATTTTCATGATGGGATTTTCCTGGATCCATTCCCAATCCTTAACCGCGATAGCGAAGGCATGAGAGAGGCTGGCAAGATAGCGAACCACGGTTGTGGAAGAACGAATCTTGCCTTTACAAGTCAGTCCTGAAAGGAGTTCATCCCGCTTTTGCGCGATGAGGCTTGGCTTGATATCTGAAAGGAGGCAATGTCCCAGTTCCTGTTTCCACCAGAGAAGATGTTGGCGGACGTTTCTTGCGTTTTTTGGCTTTGAAGGAAGAACTCTTTCAATATAGCGGTCGATCAGTTCGGCTAAAGTATTTTTGCTGCCAGGTTTGTCATATGCATATTTGCCTTGTTCAACAGCCGATTCAGTATCGCGTTTCCATTTCATGGCGAGAGTTTTGGAGGCGAATGATTGGATGAGGACTGGATGTCCTTTGATGCGAACGCGGGCGCGGTAGGAAACCGTCCCGTCTTTATGGGTGCGTTTGTCGATGCCTTTCATGAAGCTACCTTTGGTTTTAGTTTTCAAAGGTTAGCTGCTGGGGTTATCGCCAATTGTTGTAGGCGAGTGGTCCACAAATGGTCCACGGAGAGGAATCGCACTTTTAGGCAATTTGGCGGATGTTGCGTAAACTGCTCATTTTTAGTGCGATAAACTCGGGAAGAAATGTGGGGCAACCTGGACTTGAACCAGGGACCAGCGGGTTATGAGTCCGCTGCTCTAACCAACTGAGCTATTGCCCCCTGGGAAGGATAAATCATAGCGGAGGGGATGTGTGTAAAGCAAGCGAATTGCTTGGAGGAAAAGGGGTGCAGGGGCTAGGTTGAGGGGAAAAGAGGGGTGGTGGTGAGGAAGCTGAAGGAATATTTGAAGAAAAGGAATTTGCGGAGGTCGGGGGAGCCGGCGGCGAAGTTGGGGAAGGGGAAGATGCGGTTTGTGGTGCAGAAGCATGCGGCAACGCACCTGCATTATGACTTTCGGTTGGAGGCGGGCGGGGTATTGAAGAGTTGGGCGGTGCCGAAGGGGCCGTCGTTGAAGGTGGGAGAGAGGCGGCTTGCGATTCAGGTGGAGGACCATCCGCTGGCGTATCGGAATTTTGAAGGGGTGATTCCAGAGGGGTATGGCGCAGGGAGGGTGTGGATTTGGGATAAGGGGACGTATAAAGGAGATGTGGAGGAGGGGATTGAGAGGGGGTCGCTGCATTTAACATTGAAGGGACAGAAATTGAAGGGAACCTTTTTGCTGGTGAGGATGGATGGGGAGAAGTGGTTATTGATTAAGAAGAAGGAAGAGAAGCGGAAAGTGGACAAGTTTGCGAAGGAATATGGGTTTTTGTCTAATGTGGACAAGGTATATTGGCCCAAGGAGAAGATCACGAAGGGGGAATTGCTGAATTACTACGCAAAAATGGCGAAGGTGATTTTGCCGTATTTAAAGGGGAGGCCAGAGTCGCTGCGGAGATTTCCGGATGGGATTAGCGGGAAGTCGTTTTTCCAGAAGAATGTGAAGAATGCGCCGGAGTGGGCGAAGACGATGATGATCAAGGGGATCAATTACTTGATGATTGATGATGTGAGGAGTTTGCTCTATGCGGTGAATTTAGGGTGTATTGAGCTGCACCCGTTTTTCTCGAGGAGGGGATCGCTGGAGAGGCCGGATTTCATGGTGTTCGATTTAGACCCCGTGGATGTCTCGTTTGATCGGGTGGTTGAGACGGCAAGGGTCCTGCATGATGTCCTGGAAAAAATAGGGGTGCCGAATTATTGCAAGACGTCGGGAAGCAGGGGGTTACATATTTGCGTACCGCTGAGAGGTGGCTATAGCTACGAGGAGGCCAAGTATTTTGCGATGGCAGTAGCCGCTGTTGTGCATAAGAAGTACCCAAAATTTACGTCTTTGGAAAGGATGCCCTCCAAAAGGAAAGGAAAAGTGTACATCGATTGCTTTCAGAACAATCGCGGGCAGACGATTGCGGCGCCGTATTGTGTGAGGGCGAGGGCGGGCGCGCCAGTGTCCATGCCGCTGGAATGGAACGAAGTGAAGAAGGGGCTTAAACCGGAGGAATTTAATTTATTCAATTCGCTCCAGCGCGTGGAAAAAAACGGGGACATGTTTAAGCCCTTGCTGAAAAAGAAGGCCAATTTGAAGCAGGCAATCCGAAAGCTAGAGAAGCTTTAGGGAGCTTTCACGCCTGAAATTACTCCAAAAACTTTTGTCAAGCTGTATTAGGCTGCTTTTCTTCGGCGTGGGCCCTTCTCGTTTTTTTGCCCTTCTTCGAAATAATCCATGCCGGCATTTTGTTTGGGTTTTGGGCTGGGATGCTTTTCTGCGCCGGCATTAGGGTCCTTGTCCGAGAAATAATCTCGTTTTTCCTTATGTGGGTGCCGCGGTTGTTTCATACTATTTTTTTCTTTTAATTTTTCGGGCTATTTTTTTTGGGACGTTCCACTTTTGTATCCCGAAATGACCGGTCTTGCGGTCCATGGCGTGGAATTTTTTCATGATCTTTTTTTGGATTTTTTTCCCTTCGGCTGTGCTAAAAAGAAGGGTGGTCATCGCGCCGATCGTGCTGCCAACAAAGGCGCCGATCATGAATTTGTTAGAATGTTTTTGCATATGTTATCTTCCTTTTTTTGTTCGAAATTTTTGTTTTTTTAATTGGTTCCACAATTGGATACCGTCGTCTGTCCAATCGATGATCTCGGCGATATCGTGCCCGCCTGAGGTGAGAGGAAGGGCTTTGCCGGCCTGAGTGAGAGTGTTGAGGAGATGTTTGCTTTTCGTCTTCGAAAGAGTGACGACGGCGACGCCGATCACGCTTCCGATGAGAGCGCCTATGAGAAAGTCTTTTGTCCCGTGTTGCGATTTTTTCATTTTTTTCTCTTTTTTATCTGGTTATAGAGGCTGATGCCTTCGGCGGCGAATTGCACGACGTCTGCGATGGTCTGAGAATGCCGTTCGGCCTTTTTTTTATTGAGTAGGGCTAAGGGCTTGAAAACGATATTGAGGGCTCCTGAGGTAGTCTTTGTGATCTGGTCGACATGGCCCAAGATATGCTTCGTCTGTTTTAGAGTCGCGATCACTTTCTGTAATGTGATGGCGAGGTAGACAACTAATATGACGAAGGCAAGGGATACGGCGCCAATGCAAATATCGACAAACATAGTTTATTCTGTTTTATATTCACCTTAATTGTATTTTGAATTATTTTAATTAATATGTAAATATAAATTTCGTGTTTTTAATTTCTTGGTTTGAGTCGGTATTATTGCCGAGGAAGGATCTCAGCTAAGATTTAAATTATGAGGTCTGGAAATGATAAAGAAATGATAAAGAAATGCAATGTTTGCCGATTTTTGTGTTTTTCTCGGGCGCCGAGGAGCGCCCGCCCTTAACCGTCGAAGAAAGGGGAGTCGGTATAAAATGGATCATTTGATGAAACAGAGCTGAAATGGAATTCCGAGTCGTTTGATGTCCTATAATCGTAGCGGTTGAAATCAACGAGTGAAGAGGGTCTCAATTGGGTAGTTTCATCTTTGCAAGTGGGAAATGTGTCCGATTCGGATGACGCATTGTCGTACACTGTCTCTTTTCTAGGCAATAATTGCCGAGCTACGATGTCGAGCGTGGACTGCGGGAATGCGAAATTTGAAGCGTCGGTATTGCTGCTGGGCAATTTTTGTATCTCTATCAGAACAGGGGGGGGGTCGTTACTGCATATTTTTTGCTTTTTTAGAGAGGGTTGCGTCTTTTCTTCACCGGAGGATGTTCGCTTTTTTGAAGTTTGGGAAATCTTCTCTTTTTCTTGAGAGGGCGTATCCAATGGTCCGATCAATGACTCATAAAAATGCAGAGCATCGGTTTGTGCTTGGCTCATGATTTTTTCAAGGTCGAATAACTTTGTGTTAAAGTAATTGTTGATTTTTTTTGCAAGAGTGATATAAATTGTTTTCTGTTTGCCATTTCTTATTGAGTTAAATACAGAAAAAGTAAATCCTAAACCTGTTGAAATTGAACGTAGGGAGCATTTTTCATTTTTGATTTTTTTGGCAATTAATTTGTTGAATTGATCTTTGCAATCATTTGTAACGGGAAGCGAGGTGATTTTTTCGACTGAAAATTCAAAAATTTGCGACTCTGAAACCTTATTGACGATAAAAGCGTTTCTAACGGAGATAGTTTCGTTATAATGACGAATGTTCCCAGCAAATTTTGAAATCTTTGTTTTTGTGACCGAGTCAAATTCTTTAACTTTATCTTGACTTTGCTTATCAAATGCAATGTAGGTAAATTCATCAAAGTTGCCAAGGGTCTGTTTCTTGATTTCTCGATCGATATTTTCAGTGCATGAGCGATCGAAAATTTGATGAATGCAGAACACGTCTGATTTAAAGAACTCATTAATTTTTGTGGCTTTTATCTTGGATATTGAATGAGTTTCGTTGTTTTTGATTCTAGTTATATAATTCGCCCCAAATCCAAGTTCTGTAGCTGCGCCCTTAAGAGGACGCGTCTCGTTGAGTCGTTGCAGGTTTTTTCGAGCTGCGCCTGCTACTTTAAATTTGATGATATCCTTTTCATCGATCTCAAAAATGTTGGTTTTCGAATTTTGATTAATCAATCTTGCATCTTTCACGGAAATTGTGTGGGTTTTTCCAGATAAATATCCAGGGTTGTGGCCAAGCCAAGAACTGATCGTTGAAACAGGAATGTTCACTATAAGTTGACTCAATCGGTCAGCTGCCCCGTCGTCGATTTGAAGATAGGTGGAATCAGCAAAAAATTCATTCGGAGAAAGTTGTGAATTATTCCCATTTTGCTCGTTCTCTACAGAAGGGGGAGAGTAGAAGCCTGGCATATAAAGTGGAGAAGGAAAGCTAGTGCTAATTTTGAAGCTCATTGAAAAAACCAATTTTTTAAGGTGATCTACTTTACTTTAACTTTCCAAATAACACCAGAAAATTAGTTTGTGGTGCTTGAAGCATAGCTGAAGATTTCCAGTATGAGTTCATTTCGGTATGCGGAAACGATTCAGGAATCCAGTGTTTTGCCGATTTTTGGATTTAGCGTCGATATAAAATGGCTTATTCGTTGGAAAAAAAGGGAAAATCCAATTCTGGGTCGTTAGTGTTCGACTCGGAGTTTGTCGAGAAATTGTAGTTGGGTGAGAAGGGGTCGAATTCTGGAATCGGATCATCGCTTGAAAGAGGCATCCCTCCTTCACTATTCCAAGACAACGATTGCTGTTGGTCACTAATGTTCTCGGTAGTTTCATCTTTGCGTGTTGGGACTAGGTTCAATTCGGGTGACGAATTGTCCTCCACTGCCGGATTAGGTGTCAGCCAAGCTTGTGTCTCTGTTCTTGGCGATAATTGTTGAGGTGTGATCCCGGGTGTCGACTGTGTGTATGCCAATTCTGGGTCGTTCGAAGTGCTCGATGCGAAGTTTGTCGTGAAATTGTAGTTGGGTAAGGAGGGGTCGAAGCTCTCGGATTCTTCACGGTTTGCTTGAATCGCATCATCGATTGAAAGAGGCATCCACTCGTCATTAGTCCAAGAAAACGATTGCTGTTGGTCACTAGTTTCATCGGTAGTTTCAGGGTTGCGTGTTAGGACTAGGGTCGATTCGGGTGACGAATCGTCCTCCACTGCCGTATGAGGTGTCGGCCAAGCTTGTGTCTCTGTTGGCGATAATTGTTGCGTTGTGATCCCGAGTGTCGACTGTGGGTATGCCAAGTCGGAACCGTCAGCATTGCTATCGGTCGATACAAGCATCTCTTCTGTAGCAGGGATTTTTTCCTGAGCGTTAATTTTTTGCTTTTTGGGAGACGGAACCGCTTTTTCTTCACCGAAGAGTTCGTGGGATCGTCGCTTTTTTGTCGAAGGTTGGGAGATCTCCTCTTTTTCTTCAGCGGGTATTTTTGAATAAAAATGCAGAGCATCGGTTAGTGCTTGGCTCAAAACTTTGTTAAAGTCGAATAATTTTATCTTAAAGTAATTTTCGATTTTGATTGCAGTAGCGAGATAAATTTTTTTATCTTTGCCCTTCAGCAATGAATTAATTTCATGATAAGGAATATCTAAATCCTTAATAAGATCACCCAAGGCGACTTTTGTTCTGTTTTTTTTAATTAATTCATTTAATTGACTGCACGCTTCATTTGTAAAGGGGAATGTACTGATTTTTTCGACTGAAAATTCAAAAATTTTTAATTTCGAAACCTGATTGATGACAACAGCGTCTCTAATGGAGATAGTTAACTTGGGCCTATAAATTGAGGTCCCAATCAATTTCGAAATTTTTGTTTTTATAGATGGGTCTAATTCTGTAACTTTATTTTGACTCTGTGTATCGAATGTAATGCGGATAAGTTTATCAGAGTTGCCAAGGCTCTGTTTCTCGATTCCTCCATTGATGTTTTCAGTGCATGCGCGATCGAAAATTTGATGAATGCAGAACACATCTTTTTCAAAGAACTCATCAATTTTTTTGGCATTTTCTATAGAAATTGAATGAGTGAGATTCTTTTTGATTTTATGCAAAAAATTGCTCTCAAATCCAAGTTCTTCAGATGTGATTTTGAAGTTATATGTCTTAGCGAGTTGTTGCACGGTTTTTCGAGCTGCGTCTGGTACTTTAAATTCAATAAGGTGCTTTTCATCAATCTCAAAAATGGTGGTTTCCGAATTTTGATTAATCAATCTTGCATCTTTTACAGAAATTTTTCGGGTTTTTCGAGCTATCTCTTTAGCGCTGTGACCAAGCCAAGCATGGATCGTAGATAAACGAGTATTCTCTCTAAGTTTTGTAAATCGGTTAACCGCCTGATCGTCGATCCGAAAATATGTGGAATCAGCAAAAAATTCATTCGGTGACAGTTGTGAACTATTCACATTCTGCTCCTTCTCTACAGAAGAGGGAGATAGGTTCGATTTTGCAGGGATTTTTTCCTGATCGTTAATTTTTTGCTTTTTAGGAGCGGGAAGCGCCATTTTATTTGATTCATAAAAATGAAGAGCATCGGCTAGTGCTTCGTTCAAAATTTTTTCAAAGTCGAATAACTTTGTGTTAAAGTAATTTTGGATTTTGATTGCAGTAGCGAGATTAATTACTTTTTGCTTGCCTTCTCTCAATGGTCGAAATTCACTATCATGAACATCTAAATCTTGTATAATTGAACTCTGGGAGCGTCCTGCTTTGATTTTTTCGGCAATTAATTTGTTTAATTGATCGCATTCTTCATTTGTAAAGGGAAGTGTACTGATTTTTTCGACTGAAAATTCAAAAATTTTTAACTGCAAAATCTGATTGATGGCAACAGCATTTCTAATGGAGATAGTTGAGGGGGAGCTATAAATTGTGTAACCAATCATTTTCGAAATTTTTGTTCTTATAGGTGGGTCTAATTCTTGAACTTTATTTTGACTCTGTATATCGAATGTAATGCGGGTGAGTTCATCAAAGTTGTTCTGTTTCTCAATTCCTTGATTGATTTTTTCAGTGCATGCGCGATCGAAAATTTGATGAATCTGAAACACATCTGTTTTAAAGAACTCATCAATTTTTTTGGCATTTTCTTTAGAAATTGAATGAGTTAAATTTCCTTTGATTTTTGCCAAAAAATGTTCTCTGAACCCAAGTTCGTTAGATGTTTGAGTAAAGTTATTTGTCTTAGCGAGTTGTTGTAGGGTTTCTCGAGCTGTATTTGATACTTTAAATTCAATGAGATGCTCTTCATCGATCTCAAAAATGGTGGTTTTCGAATTTTGATTAATCAATCTTGCATCTTTTACAGAAATTTTACGGGTTTTTCGAGCTATATCTCTAGCGTTGTGACCAAGCCAAGTATGGATCGTAGATAAACTAGTATTCTCTCTAAGTTTTGTAAATCGGTTAACCCCCTGATCGTCGATTTGAAGATATGTGGAATCAGCAAAAAATTCATTCGGTGACAGTTGTGAACTATTCCCATTTTGCTCCTTCTCTACAGAAGAGGGGGAGGGGAAGTCTTGCACAAATGTACGTGGAAAAGAAGGAATAGTGCTATTTTTGACGCTCATTGAAAAAACCAATTTTTTAAGGTGATCTACTTTACTTTAACTTTCCAAATAACACTAGAAAATTCGTTTCCGGTGCTTGAACATGTATAACTGATGATTTTCAGAGAGAATGGGGTTGCTTCTTCTTCGATAGTTCTAGAAAGTATTGGTTCCAATTGGTGTTTTGAGCGAGGAAGGAATCGATCAGTTGAAAGAGGAGTGCACGAGCGAAAACGGGGGATTCGGCATTGGCGGCGATGAAAATGCCGAGCTCGAGGGAGGGGATGAGGGCGAGGACGGAAAACGTGCCGTCGGAGAGGCCGGGGACTTGGATCATGCGGATTCCTCGGTAATCGTGGATGAAGCAGCCGAGGCCGTAGGTGACGAATTGGGCGTCCGGGAAAAGTGCATTGGTTGGGGTACCTGGGCCAGTAAATTCTTCGACGGTGGCGATGGTTTGAGGGGTGAAGACTTCTGAAGATGTCTTGGAGAGGAGGAAGGAGAGGAAGTGCCTCATGTCGTGAGCGGAAGAGCTGAGCCCGGCGCCGCCTAAGCAGGCGTCGAGATTTTCGAGCGGGACGGGCTTTTGTCCAATGTGCGGGGTGATCTTGTTAGGGTTGCTTTGCAATTCGGCGAAGGAGGAAACCGTTTGGTTCATTTGCAAGGGAGCGAGAAGATTTTGCTGGAGAAAAGTGCGGTAGGAAGGGGTAAACGCGGTCTCAGCAAGGACGTAGAGCAAGTTTTGATAGGCGAAATGGCTGCGAAATCCAAAGGGAAAAGGAAGAGTAGAGAGAATAGCCAGTAGTTCATCGCGGGTAATATCTGGTTTGCTAAAAAGCAGGGAGTCGGTCGAAGGTCCCGGGAGGCCGCTGCGCATACAGAGGCAATCGCGGAAGGTGAGGTGGTCCTGGGCGTAAGGATCGGAAAGCTTGAGGGAGGGATATAGGTCGATGACAGGAGTATCGAGGCTGATTTTTCCTTGTTTGCAAAGAATGTCGAAGGCGCATGAGGTGAAAAGCTTCGTGATGGAGGCGAGTGGGAAAATAGTGTGGGAGTCGATGGGGTTGTTTGAGCCGATTTGCTTAACGCCGTAGCCTTTGCAGAGGAGGACTTTATCGCCGTGGACGATGGAAATGGCGCAGCCGGGCACTTCCCAAAAGTCAAGGGTGTCGTTTGCGATTTTGTCCATCTGCGAAGTTTTTTCCGGGGAATCGCAGCTGAAGAGAGCAGAGCATAAAGCCACTGGTATTAAACTGGATTTCATGTCATTTTCGTTCAAAAAGAGGGGCTATGAAAAAATGTACTGTATGCTGGGGAATTTTTCAAGGGGAAGAATGCCCATTTGGAAGGGGAAGAGAGCATCCTTGGGCTGAAGATTATCCGTTGATGAACAGGGGAAAGTTGCATGCAGATGAGCATCAAAGAAATGTCGCGCGGTGGGTTTTGCATGGGGGTTCCGAGCACGCGAAAAGCATTGTCGATTGGGCGAAATTGTTGATGAAAGGGGAGAAAACTGACTAGTGGTCCGTGACAAAAATTCTTAAGACAATTTCGAGCGTGAAAGCTCGCTCAAATCGACGACCGCAGGCTTCGCAAGTTGATCCGTATTAATGCAATACGAATCAACTTGCGATCGTCGATTTCAGCGGCTTTGACGCCGAAATTACTCTAAAAACTTTTGAGATGGAGCCTGGCTACTCTGGGAGGAAAAGAAAGCATCCAATTGCGGATATGCAGGAGTGCTGGGTTTCAAGTTTGTAAAATCGAAATTAAGTAGTTGAATATCATCAAGGAAGCTCACCATCCGCTCGTTAGGATTCCCCGAACGCGCTGGGTTCTCTTCGAAAGAAGATAAACGAAAAGCTGAATCGGAACGCGGAGGATCCGAAGAAAAGGTTTCTGCCGTCGGTTGTTCCTTTTTTTGCTTCTTAAGTTGTTCTGGTTCGCTCATTTCACCCCATTTTCGTTTTTTGGTTGAAGCTTCTTGAGCATGACTATCCGATGATCCGATTGCAGATTTATAAAAGTTAAGGGCATCGGTTTCTGCTTGTCTCAAAATCCCTTCAAAGTCGAAAAATTTTCTTTTAAAATAGGTGTTGATTTTTTGCGCTACATCGAAAGGGATCTTTTGTCGGTTTCCTCTTTGCAAGTCATTGAATGTAGCAGCAGGAAATTTCAATTTTTCTCTAATTGCTTTGATGGAGATTTTTTCTGTGTTATTTTTTTCGCGAATGAGTTCGCTGAATCCATCCTGAGTTTCTTTCGTAAGGGGAATGAAAGCGAGATTTAGGACAGAAAATTCAAAAATTTTCAATCCGGAAATCTGATTGACAACAACAGCATTTTTAATCGAGATGGTTGCGTAATAATTTTGAAGTGTGGTGCCGATGATTTTCGAAATTTCCAATCTTGTGGACGGCTCCAAATTTTTAACTGCATTTTGACTCTTTCGATCGAATTTTATAATGGTGAATTCATCCGAGTTATTAATATTCCCTCGCATCACCGCATCATGGATGGATTCCGTGCTTGCCCAAATGAAAATTTGATGAATGCGAAACACATCTGTATTAAAGTACTCATCAATTTTTTGGGCGGTTGTTTTCGAGATGGACGAACTGCGCCCATTTTTAATTCTGCTGAGAAAATAGTGCTGAAACCCAAGTTCTACAGAGGCTTGACTAAAATTACTTCCGTTTCCGTTCAACTTTTGCAGAGTGTTGCGAGCGGAGTCCGATATTTTCAGTTCTATAACGTCTTTTTCATCGAGCTCAAAAATGGTGGTTCCCGAATATTCATTAACCAATCTTGCATCTTTCACAGAAATTCTTTTTGTCGTTTGATGTAAAATACCCTGGGTTTTATCGCCACCAATCCAAGAATAGATCATAGGAGCAGACATGCTCTTTTGCAATTCGCGAAAGAGTTTCACTGAATGATCGTTGATTTTTAGGTATGTGGAATCAGCAAAAGATTCATGTTCTGGCAATTCCAAGCTATCCTCATCTTCAACAGAGGAGGAGTTGAACTCTTGAATAGGTGAATGCGAAGAAGAATGAGATGGACTAGTACCTCTAACGCTCATCGATATGCCATTTTTTTTGACGCGATGATTTTACTTAACGTCGACAAATAACACTAGAAGATTTGTTTGAAGGGGGAGGAAACTGACTAACTATTCAGGGAGGAAGAGGAAGGGTCCAATTGCGGATTTGCAAATGTGTCTAATTCCAAGGAAATGAATGGTTGATGATACTCAAGGAAAGTCGGTATACACTCAATTGCTAAAGGATCGTCGGTAAATTCATCCCATGAGGCCGGGGGACGCTCTTCCGGGGAAGGCGGTGGGTCCATTTCGCAAGAAGGAATGTCAGAAGAGGAAGGAACGGGTGAAGGGGCTTTTGGCATCTGCATTTCCTCGAGGGCTTTTTTTTGTTTTTTAATAGGTCGTCCCTCTTCGATAGTTGTTTGACTCAATTTTCGCTTTTGTGCTGAAGATACAGGGGTTTCACTCTTAGTATCGATTGGAAGCGAGGATTCGTAGAAACGAGTAGCCTCTTGTTGCGCATCTTGCAAAATTTGTTTAAAATCGAATATTTTTTTCTTAAAATATTTGTTGAGTTTGTCTGCTGTACTGTACAAAATTCGGTTATTTTTTCTTTTCTTTATCCCACACAGGCAAGATTTTGGAAGTTTTAGTCGGCGTTCAATGTCACGCATGGTGACCTTTCCAGTCTTGGTTTTGTTTTCAAGAGATGTGCTGAATCGATCATGAGTGTCATCGGATATCGGAACATACTTGAGATTTGCGACAGAAAAATTAAAAATTTCCGATCCTGAAACCTTATTGACGACGAGAGCATTTCTAACGTTTATTGAGGAGTAATGAGATTGATACATTATGCTTCCGATAATATTGCTTATTTTCGTGTTTGTTGCAGAATCAAATTTTCTAACTTTTTCTTTGCTTTTTTTGTCATACTTGATTAAGGTCAGTTTGTCGTTGTCAATGCGATTCTGTTTCTTCTTGATATCTTCAGCGCAGGCGCTTTCGAAAATCTGATGACTTCCAAACACATCTTTATGAAAGAATTCATCAATCTTATCGGCGTTTTTTTTGGAAATTGAAAGTGTGTGACGAGTTATTATTTTGTATAAAAACGCTGGAGGTGTTTCCAATTCTTCTTTATCGTAGCAGTCTTCTTTATAAAGAAGTTCAAGGGTATTTCGCGCGGCTTCCGTCACCTTAAATTCTACAAGATGGTCTTTATCAATCTCAAAAATGGGTTGTTCCGAATGATCATTAATTAATCTTGCGTCTCGAATCGAAATCTTGTCGGAATTTCTTATTAGATAGCTGCGCTGAAACCCAATCCAAGAAATGATCTCGGAAAGCCCGGTCTCAATCTTGAGATCGCATAATCGCTTTGCAGCCTGCTCGTCGATTTTTAGATATGTGGATTCCGCAAAAGAAGGGCTTGAATCACTTTCTGATTGCGTCTCTTTTGCTCCCTCTGGCTGAAAAATGGTCGAAGAGGTCGGCTCGAGAATGTGGGAAGGCGGATATGCAGTTTTGCTTTGTACGCTCATTTAAGGTACTTACTTTTAAAGGGCTAAGGGTACTTTGTTTTTGAAAATAGCGCTAGAAATTTTTTTTTAGGGGATCAAGGAAGTGGAGTGGTGTAAAAAATTTTTTTGACCCATAAACTTCCTCTTGGGTAAGATACTGATAAAGAGGAGTTAGGGTTGGCAAGCGCATTTTATCGTTTTGCCGTCGCAACGTCATTGGTTTGTTTTTCGATTTGCGCACAAGAAATTCAAGACGAGGTGTTGACGCGGGCAGACAATCTTCCGATCGAGACTTTGGCGGGGGCTTCCGACCCGTATCTTGAAGGCTATATCCAAGCTTTGATCGACGTCCACTACTATGAGTATCAGGTGGCTGTCATTGTCAAAGACCACAAGGTGATGCTCGCGAATTTGCCACACAACGACCTGCTTGCCAAGAGTATCATTGCTTTCGTCAAAGACCTGCCCGGGGTGACCACCGTCGAAGTGGTCGAGCTTTCCAAAGAAGAGTTGGAGAAGCATAAGCAATATGTGGAACAGCCAAGGGTGGGCGGAGTTTGGTTTCCGCAATCGACAGTGCTTTTTGCGCCTCTTGTCGCAGACCCGCGTCAACCGACGAACTCGGCGGCGGCTAGGTTTGGAGACAAAGTGTGCGGGGATATTTGCGCGGCGGTGTCACTGGGCGACGATTTCCCGATTTTCCGCTGGCTCGATGTGTTCCGCTGGCATGGGGATTTGCAGATTGGCATCGAGGCGGGAATCTGGGCGGTGTTCAACTACAAAAATATCCCTCATCGGAAAAAGCACGAGACGTGCGAGCTTGTCAACACCGACTTTCTGGTGGGAATACCCCTGACGTATGCAGCGGACAGATGGTCTTTCCGTTTCCGCGTGTATCACATCTCCTCGCATCTGGGTGACGAATACTTGTGCAACCATCGCAAATGCAAGGATCGAAAGAATCCGAGCATGGAGGCCATCGACTTCTTCACTTCCTACCAATTTTCCAGCCACTTGCGGGGCTACGTGGGTCCCGGAGTTGTTTTTCATAGCGATCCGTCGTTCAAGATCAAGCCGCTCTATGTCGAATATGGGGCAGAGCTGAGAATTTTGGGGACGAAGTTTGTCTACCAGAGAATCTATGGGACACCGTTTTTCGCGGTCCATGTCGAAAACTGGCAGCAGAGGGACTGGAACTTCGATTTCACGGCTAAATTAGGCTACGAAATCAGTAAGCTGCAAGGGATCGGCCGAAAAATGCGGGTCTATGTTGACTATCACTATGGCTATTCCTACGAGGGGCAGTTCTTCAACGAACGCACCGAATATGGCGAGTTCGGCTTTTCTTGGGGATTTTAATTCTTCGTTTGCGATATCATCTTTGCCGCTATGACAATATCATCAGTTAGAATTGCGCAAATTTCTGCGGATATCATCGATCTTTCCAACAGGATTGGCGTCATTCAAGGACGGGCGGAAACGGTCAATTTTCTCCAATCGTCTGCTGCGGTGCGCGTCGATGAGGGCGAGATTGATTTAGATCAATTCGTGAACATGACGAAGCCGCTTCGCAATATACGCCTAAACTTAGATGGCATCTACCGCCATATCCACCTCCTCACACAGGAGTGCACATATATCCTCAATGACGACATCCGCGAAATTTTTGAACATCAGATCAAGACATTGCAAGAAAAGCGGGCGGTCTTAGATGGGGGTTTAAGGAGTTTTGACCGTTTATTGAATTCGCATTGTGAGTTAAAGGAAATTTCCGATGAAATTGAGGTCGAAGCTGAACTTGTCAGCTCTTACGAAGAGGGAGAGATGGATATCGAGGTCGCCGCAGATCTTCGGGGAAGGCTTAAGGCACTGCTTGGCCGAGTGAATTTTATTCTCCCTGTGTTCCGGTCTACTGGCCTTGAGTTTTGCCAAAAACATTATATAAGAAAGAATGAACTGCGCAAGTGTATCTATGAACTGCAAATGAGGACCAACCAGAGAGAAATAAGAATGCGCAAGGAGCTCGATTATAAGTTATTCGCTGAAATGGTTAAAGAGCAACCTGCAAGGACATTGGAAGAAATGAAAGAAAGGCTCCAAGACATTCAATCGGAAGAGCGTTTCAGCGCAGAAGAGCGGGAAACATTGGCCGAGGCAGTTTTAAAGGGCGCTGAAGAAAATGGGTTGGCATTGAATAAACCATATGGTGTTTATCACCGGGTGTGGTTTCTTGCGCAGGAGAAAGATTCTAATGCCGACTGGCATAACATTGGAAAGATCCTGGCTCCCAAGGACGTTGAGCGGCTGATTGACGCAATCAGCCAATCCGAAGTCAAGCGACCTCTTGCACAAGGGGATTTTTTCTCGGCTCTAAAAGCTGCGGACGATTCGATCAAATCCTTGGCAGAGTTAAAACGTACACTTGAAGAACTCAGGGTCAACAAGCAATTGAAACCTCAAGAAATAGAACAGCTTTGCTCTCTGCTTCTTTCTTCCGCAGAAAAAGGCGGACTCAAATTAGATGAGAATCAAAGCGTTTACTACTGGGTGTGGTCCCTCGCGCACGAGAAAGACTCGAGCGCGGGTGGAGACAATTTTGGAAAGATCCATGCTCCCAAAGACATTGAGCGGCTGATTCAGGCAATCAGCCAATCCGAAGCCAAACGCCCTCTTGCAGAAGCGAATCTTGTTTCGGCTCCGAAAGTCAAGGACAATCCGATCAAATCCTTGGCAGAGTTAAAACGTTTGCTTGAAGAACTCAGGGTCAACAAGCAACTGAATGCTCAAGAAATAGAACAGCTTTGCTCTCAGCTTCTTTCTTCCGCAGAAAAAGGCGGACTCAAATTAGATGAGAATCAAAGCGTTTACTACTGGGTGTGGTCACTCGCGCACGAGAAAGACTCAAGCGCGGGTGGAGACAATTTTGGAAAGATCCATGCTCCCAAAGACATTGAGCGGCTGATTCAGGCAATCAGCCAATCCGAATCCAAACGCCCTCTTGCAGAAGGGAATCTTGTTTCGGCTCCGAAAGTGATGGACATTCCCATCAAACCCCTGGCAGAAGGGAATTTTCCCTCGGCTCTGAAAGCTGCGGACAATCCAATCAAATCCTTGGCGGAGTTAAAACGCTCGCTTAAAGAACTCAGAGTCAACAAGCAATTGAAACCTCAAGAAATAGAACAGCTTTGCTCTCTGCTTCTTTCTTCCGCAGAAAAAGGCGGACTCAAATTAGATGAGAATCAAAGCGTTTACTACTGGGTGTGGTCCCTCGCGCACGAGAAAGACTCGAGCGCGGGTGGAGACAATTTTGGAAAGATCCATGCTCCCAAAGACATTGAGCGGCTGATTAAGGCAATCAGCCAATCCGAAGTCAGGCGTCCTCTTGCAGAAGGGAATTTTGCTTCGGCTCGGAAGGCTGCGGACGATCCGATCAAATCCTTGACAGAGTTAAAACGTTTGCTTGAGCAACTCAGAGACAACAAGCAATTGAAACCTCAAGAAATAGAACAGCTCTGCTCTCTGCTTCTTTCTTCCGCAGAAAAAGGCGGACTCAAATTAGATCAGAGTCAAGGCGTTTACTACCGGGTGTGGTTCCTCGCGCACGAGAAAGACTCGAGCGCCGGTGGAGATAATTTTGGAAAGATCCAAGCTCCCAAAGACATCAACAGGCTCATTGAGGCTGTCGCGCGATCCAAGGGGTTGTAAGAAAATAACTTTTACAGTTCTCGAGGGAAAAATCGATTCATCTCTCGACGATTTTTCCTTACAGGGGTGACAGGAAACACCTGCTGCGGAAAAATCCTCAAGATCTGAACCGTTTTTCTTCTCGGGAACTGTAAAATTTATTTCCTTACAACCTCTAAGAAGCTGTCCTTTTGACTTTAGTTTACCGTGACAAAACCATCGCTGCTCGGCGGAAAGCTCGGCCCGATGGAAAGACTGTTGGAGAAATACTGCCTGTAGACTTTCAATCCTTGTTCTGCGCTGGTCACACAGTAAAAGCAGTTGCTGACCCACTGCGATCCGACGATCGTCCCCGCTTTTAAATTGCACTGGTACCGAGAGGTGATCTTCTGCCGCCAATAATCTGGGGTTCCGAAGAGGAGGACCGGAGTGGGTTCCATGGAGCCGACTTTTCTGCGCACCTCTTCGAGGCTAAGCTCAAAATCAGTGCCGTAGCCGCCCGTCAGAATGATCGGAAAGTCGAGGTTGAATTCCGACTGCCGTTCGACGAGCTTGTCGAGGCGGTAGGTCATTTTGGCTTCGATGTAAGGGTTTTGCGATTGCTCTTTGATGTTGAGGTTGCCGCTGTTGCGGAAATCGACGATATTGGCGCAGGAGAGCACCCCAACGCGTTTGGCGACGCGGTTGCCGACCTCCATGAGTCCGGGCCCGCCGCCGGTGACGAGGGCGATCGGCGTTTCGGGGTTGAGAAGGCGATGGTCGAACTGCGAGCGCATCGCGATGATGCCGCGCATCATCGACGCGAGCTCATCTTCGAAGTTCCCATGCAAAAGCGTCGATCCATAAATTCCAAAGGCGGTCGCCTTGACGAAAGTGTCGATTAAAGGTTCGGGGACGAACATGCCGGAATCTTTGTTCGGCTTTGGGATATACTGCAAGACATTGCCGGATGTTTCATCGACCCAAAAAACGGGGATGCCGAATTTGGCGAGGTCGAGCAGAAGCGAGCGGTCTTCGTGGGAAAAAAAGTTTCCGTAGGCGAGTGACGGGTATTGAAAATAAATCCCTTTCAAGCAGCGCTGGACGCGATCGCTGAGCAGTAGCCGTTTCATCAAAGGAGAGGGGAAATATCTCGCGAGCAGGATGCCCTGCGATGTGATCAGCCCGTCTTCGATGGCTTTTAAGAAGGGATAATCTGCCTGCTGTTCGATGTAGCGCTGGACGAGAAGCGCCTGCTGGGAGGGATAAAACAGCCCGGGAAACTCGCTCATGTGTGTTTCGCGCGAGATCCATTGTTTGGGTTGAAGAGTTAGGAGTTGTTCTCCTTTGACGATGAAGACCGCGGCGCGGTTGGAAAGCGGCATCGGCGCCGTTTTAAAGGCATTGAATAGAATATTGGAATTTTCCAGGCTGGTCTGCAGCTGGTCGCGGTCGGCGAAAAAGACGTGTTCGCGATGGGGCTCGAGAGTAAAAAATTCGACGGGCATCACGTGGAGCTCCTCATCGGATGAGCCATAAAGTTCGTACACATCGCCCGACGCTTTGGTGTCGGGTTCCAGGACGTTGGCGGTGGTGTGGTTGATGCCCGGGGGTAGAAGTGAATCGACCACTTTGCCATAGGCAGTACGAATATGAAGTGGCGCAGTGCGGACGAGAAGGATCTCCCCTTTGGTGACGTGCCGTTTTGCCAGGGGAAGCCAGTTTTGATCGAGCTGGATCAGCGTGCGGAGGCGAAAGTAGGGATGAGCGAGGGCTTTTCCTATTGTGGGGAGCATCCCCAAAATCGCATTTTCATCGTAGGTGAGCACGCCTTCTTGAAGGGGAAGGAAAGCTACGGTCCTCCCGTCGATTTTCTCAAGCAAGAGTTCATCGCGTCCTTTGGGGCCGCCGAGGGACAGAAGGGGACGTCCTTGCCTGTCGGTACGGCCGAACATCCGAAGCAGATAGTCGGGGTCGCGTACTTTGCGGCGTGGATCGGCAGCAAAGAGCTTGCCGACATGGGCTCCTTCGGCGAGATGGTCGAGGAGGGCGGCTGCGACTTTTCCGTAAGACTGGAGCCGAACGCTCACCTTCGCCGTCAGATTTTTTTTGTCGAGTTCGTAGTTTTGTGCAATCCCGTTGAGCCCGAGCTGGGCCAGAGTACTTTTGAGGTTGAAGGAGATATGTTCGTGCTCGATCTGAAAACCGACGAATGCGGGCGAAATGTTTTGAATGAGGAGGGTGGTTTCCATCTCGGTGGGACTTGTCCGCTTCAAAGAAATGAGGACGCCGTCGGGTGTGACGAGGTCGAAATGCGCTGGGAAAAGATAACTTTCCATAATTGCAGCCAGGTTCTAAGACGTCAGTAAATGCGTTAAAGTTTGAAGATGCGTATGAAATTGCGAGAGAGTTTCGGGTGTGGCGCGGTCGGGAATTTTGATCTGTGTGTTGTAAGTGATCGTCAATTCGGAGACCAAATCCGATTGCTGAGAGGTCAAGATTCCCAACGAGGAGAGTTGCTCTAATTCCTTCATAGGGGCCTGCATCCTGGCGGCGATGTGGTCGGAGTCTTTGGACTTGCTTTTGAGGTGCAGCTGAAAAGCTTCTGATAGCGCAGACAAATAGTTGATCGCTTGCAGAGAAGCCGTATTCGGCTCAGGGATCCCTGCGGCCTCGGCAGCAAACAGGTGGAAGAGCGTCGTTGCACTTCCCTGAATGGCGGCAATGGATGACGGAGAAATTTCCTGGATGTCCATCTGAGTTAATTCAACCTGCATATTTAAGTCCTTGACCACGTCGATTTCATTTTGGGACATCACGGGCGGCTGCCTGTTTGCTAATTGCGCAAGGGTTTGGACAGGCTGTTGAAGCTGCTCGAAGAGGTGGCTGATTTGGGCGGGGTTCTCATGTGCGGCCAAAGCCCCCTGAAGGGCATCGGTCCCTTGTCGAAGGGAGGTGAGAGAGTTGCGGACGCGGTCGCGAAGCGGACTCCCTCCGGGAAGCTCCGAAGGCTGGCCGGTCGGTTGAATGGGAGGAATACTCATTGGGAAAGACTCCTTACTTCGCTTCACTGTAAACATATTTTTTTAATCGGTCAATTGCAGAGCACCTCTTGAGCATTATTTTTTGCGGGAGTAGAATTAGTCCTTAGAGAGATTGGGTTTTTATGAGACTCCGCAGCTTTGGGACCCACGATGGTTCTTTTCACGCCGACGAAGTGACCGCATGCGCTCTTTTGGCGGCCTTTGGTCAAATCGATAAAGACAAAATTGTACGCACGCGCGATTTGAAGACTCTCTCGGAGTGCGAATACGTTTGCGATGTCGGCGGAGTTTATAACCCCGAAGAGAAGCGCTTTGATCATCATCAATCCGAATACACCGGGGATTTGAGCAGTGCGGGGATGATTTGGCTCTACTTGAAAGAAAAGGGGATCGTCGATGAGCCGACCTATGATTTTTTCAACCGTTCTTTGATCCTGGGAGTGGATGCGCATGACAATGGACGGGCTTTGTTGGAAGAGGGGACGTGCACCTTCTCTCAAGTCGTTTCCAATTTCGTTCCTCCGCTCTACGATGCGCCAAAAGAAGAGCAGACAAGGGCTTTTTTTGAAGCTTTGGAATTTGTCGAGGGACATTTAAGGCGGCTGTTGGAACGGTTTCAATACATTATGACCTGCCGTGAAAAAGTCGCGGAAAGCATGGCCAAAAAGGAAAAATTTCTTATTTTTGAAGAGGCGATGCCTTGGATGGAGTGTTTTTTCGACATGGGAGGAGAGACGCATCCCGCGCTTTTTATCATCATGCCCTCCAGTGGCCATTGGAAGTTGAGGGGAATCCCTCCCACGTTGGAAGAGCGGATGAAAGTCCGGATGCCGCTGCCGCAGGAGTGGGCCGGTCTTCTCAATGATGACTTGAAGCGCGTCTCTGGGATTCCTGGGGCGATCTTCTGCCATAAAGGGCGATTCATTTCCGTCTGGGAGACAAAAGAGGACGTCCTCAAAGCGCTAGAATATGTTTTAAATAGGATCGGTTATGACCACAGTGTTCGCTAAAATCATCAAAGGGGAGCTTCCCTGCAAAAAAGTTTTCGAAAACGAGAGGATCTTGGCCATCGAGGACATCGCTCCGGTCGCTCCGGTGCACATTCTCATCATGCCCAAGAAAGAGATTCCCAATTTGCAATCGGTCACGGCCGAGGACCTCCCCTTGATCGCTGAAATCGCTGAGATCGCCCAAAAACTTGCGGATGAATACAACATTGAGGAGGGCTATCGCTTCTTGACCAATAACGGCCATGAGGGAGGACAGATCATTTTCCATCTGCATTTTCATCTCATCGGCGGCCGCAAACTCGGCCACCTTGGATAGGCAATGTTGTTTTACGCTGCAGCAGCTATTTGCATTTGCACCAGTGCCTATAGCGTCTTTTCTGAAGAGGAGTACAAAAAACGGGTCCAAGCGCACCTCATGATCTCAGACCGAGGGGCAGCTGTTGAAGAAGCAAAGAGTGCCCTGAAGGAGTTTCCCGAGTCCAAATCATTGCAAATGGCCTACATTCGCGCGCTCTGCGAGAAAGGCGATGAGATGGAGGCGATGGAGCAATGGATCGAAACTCGGATCCAATTCCAAGACGAAAAAGAGAAGAGGCGCATGCTCGAGATGCTCGCCTGGGGTGTTTTGAACAAGGGGGAGTCCTCATCGCAGATCAACATCCGGATGAACTCGATGCTCGGGGCTGCCTTCACGCGCGATGCTAAGGCGATTCCGATTCTACTTGGCCATCTCCGTTCCTCCAACGCCCTTCTGCGCTCGATCGCCCTCAAATTATCCTCCTCGTTTGGCGATGCGCCCCTCAAAGAAGAAATTGCCCGTTTGTTGAAGGGTGAAAAAGTATGGTATGTCCGCCTCGACGCAATCCAGGCGGCGGGGCAATTGCGCATGAGCGAACTCAAGCCGGAACTCAAAGAAATCATCGGCAACCCTCGCACATTGATCGAAGAAAAGGCATCTGCCATCATCGCCCTTGTCAGCATGTACGACACCATCGAGCGTGATGAGCTTTTGAGCCTTGTCGAGAGCGACCGCGCGGGACTGCGCCAGCTCGCCGCCGAGGGGATCGCGCATCTAAACCTATTCGAAGAGACCGATCTTCTTTTACCCCTATTAAAAGACGCCTCGTCGGATGTCCGCATCTCCGCGCTCAATGCCATCGCTTTGATGCGCCTGCAAAAAATCGGAGAGGCGGCTGTTTCTGATCTCATCGCTGACAATCTCAACAACACTTCGCCGGAAGTGGCCGTCACAGCCTCTTATGTCCTTCTTCTGAACGATGAAAAAGAGGGCTCGCGCCATTTAGCCAAGTGGATAAAATCACCGAACGCCGAATGGCGGCGCCTTGCGTCGGCGGCGCTGGCCGCGAGCGGCAGATATGGGCTTAAACTCGAACTGAAGGAATTTTATGAAACCGACGACCCGTACGTCAAAGTGAATTTGGCCCTCGGACTGATCGGCCAGCGCATCCAAGTCAAAATGGCGTGTGACGCCCTGCACAAAGTCTTCAGCCAAGAAAAAAACACTCTGTGGATGTGGGACGCTAGCAGCAATCCTCTCTTCCGCTCTCTTGCGCCGAGCCGCGTCAAGCACGTTGAGCACATTCCCCATTATCCCGCCGTCGTCGATCAGCTCGTCAAGTTGGAGATTCTCTCCATCTTGAGCATTTTGCGCTACCCTCAGGCGCAACACGCGGTGAGGGAATTCCTGCAGGCTAGAACGTGGGGAGTCACGGGCGCAGCGGCCGCAACGCTTCTGCAAGAGGGCGATGAGGAGGACCTCGCCGCGGTGCGAGAATTGCTCACAGATCCCGATGAAAAAATTCGCGTGCAGGCTGCTATGATCTTGGCCATTGTTGGAAGCGACCCATCAGCGGTGAAAATCCTCCAAGAGGCCTACCCCCATGTCGATCGAGAGATGAAAGTCCACATCCTCGAGGCTTTGGCCCACATCGGCGACCGCGACAGCATCCCGTTTCTGCTCGATATTTTAAAAGAGCCGTTTCAAATCTTGCGCGTTGTCTCCGCTTCTGCTTTAATCCAGTGTCTATACCACTGAGGATTGATGGACTGGCAGACACGCATTCAAGAAGTTCAAAAACATCTCGCGAAGGAAAAGATCGATGGTTGGCTGCTCTACGATTTCAATGGCAACAACCCTTTAACGCGAGAATTTTTACAAATTGATCCCAACTCGCTGACGACACGCCGCTTTTTCTATTGGATTCCCGCCAAAGGCGCTCCTATCAAATTGATGCATAAGATCGAACCGCACGTCATTGAGCACGTTCCGGGAGAAACTGTATTTTTCTTAAAATGGCAAGAGCTCGAGGCACAGCTCGGAAAAATCCTCAAAGGCTCGAAAAAGATCGCCATGGAATATTCGCCGAAAAACGCGATCCCCTATCTCTCTAAAGTCGACGCCGGGACCATCGATCTTGTCCGCAGTTTGGGCATCGAGGTCGTCTCCTCGGGATCTTTTCTGCAAAATTTCACCTGCGTTTTGGACGAAGAACAATACGAGATGCACAAAGAAGCGGGCAACCTGCTCGATCAGATGGAGGCAGAGGCCTTTGCAAAAATTTCCGAGGCGCTGAAAAAAGGAAATAAGATCACCGAATACGATGTGCAGCAGTTTATCTACGAGCAGATCAATGCTCGAGGTTTTACGATGATGGCAAGGCCGATCGTCGGCGTTAACGCCCATTGCTCCGACCCCCATTACGAGCCGACGAAGGAAAAATCGAGCCCCATCGAAAAAGAGGATTTCGTCTTGATCGACATTTGGTGCAAAAAAAAGCACCCGAGAGCGGTCTATGCGGACATTTGCCGCGTCGCGGTCGCTGACACAAAGCCCACGGCAAAACAAGAGGAGGTCTTTTCAATCGTGCGCGCCGCGCAGAAGGCCGCCACCGATTTCGTTATCAGCCGCTATTCCAAAGGGGAGAGCATCAAAGGTTACGAGGTCGACCAGGTCTCTAGAAAAATCATTGAGGAGAAGGGCTACGGGCAATATTTCACCCATCGGACAGGTCATAACATCTACACGCAAGACCATGGCCCAGGAGCGCATATCGACAGCTTGGAGACGCAAGATTTGCGGGAGCTGATCCCACACACCTGTTTTTCCCTCGAGCCTGCTATTTATCTGCCCGAATTCGGCATTCGCCTAGAATACGATGTTTACCTCGGCGACAAGGGAAAGGTGGAGATCAATGGCGGAATCCAGGATAAGCTTCTCACGTTATTGTGAGATGTCAATCACGTCTTCGCGTGTTTCGACAGGGTATCTGAAACGCTTTCTGAAGAGACGGTCGTAGGGGAGGCAGATCAGCAGGCTTAAAAAAGGAACCGCTTCGATCTTTGCCCGCAGAACATTGAAGATCCCGTGAAAGAAATAGTGGGTGCACAATCGGCTCTTGTAGAGAGATTGCGCTTTTTTTGAAAAATAGCCCTCTAAAAAATGGCCCACGGCAAAAATCGCTCCAAGCAAAACTTGCAGCATTCCGCCGAGAGAACGCACCGCCGCCGAAAGAATGGAGACAAGAGGAATATAGCCAACAAGGTTTAGCGCTTCCTCTGCGCGGGCTAGGATCTTTTCCAACTGATCTTGCGAAATAAATGGGAACATAAGTTATGCCATCCCTGCCAATAACCGCATCGCGAGGTCGGGGACTCTTAATCTTTTTACTTCATCGCTTGTCAATGCCGCCACGCGTCCATTTTTGAAGGTGAACAACTCCGCCGCTGAAGTGGCGCCGACAGCAGTTCCAATCGCGTGTTCGGGGCCCGTCATTGGGGAAAATGTTCCCACATTTTCTAAAGCTCCCTTAAAATCGGGCCGGCGGATGACGGCGTTGATAAAGGCGTTTTTGATTTTGCTCTCCAAAGCGTTCTTTTCCAAGTTAAGAGCATCCTTGCGCAACTCATTGATTTCTTCTTTATTTTTCTCGTAATTTTCTGCTGCTAGCTTGGTCGCTTCCGTCAGCTTGGAGGTTTTATCGGCTTCGATCGTTTCGATCTTCTTTTCCCAGAAAGCATGGCGCGCGATAAGGGGTTTTAGCGTGTCGATGTTGGCAGGGTTCAGCACCATGCCCGGGATAGTGAACCAATAGATCCCTTTTTGTTGAAGGGTTTGCTGAAGGTCTCGAGGGGTAGCTGAAGACATGGCCTGGCAATTCTGTGAAATTTCTTTGATTTGCTCGGCGCGAGCGTTTGCCTCGGCCGCCCATTTTTCAAAAACATTGGCCCCTTTTTGGGTTGGGCCTAAAAGAAACAAAGAGCCGACGGCGAGGACTGGAATGTAAATCGGCGCATACATGGCAGCGAGCCCGATGCCCGTCACGGCCAGCGCCGTGTAAGCCACTAGCGTGGCGACGGAGGCCACTTGCCAAAGGGTGGATTTTTGTTGCAGTGAGGAAAGCTTGCTGGGTTCAAGATCTTCGACGCATTGTTGAAGATATGTTTTAGTGGGAGGGGTTGAATTGCCGACACTCACAGAAGTCGCCATAATAACCTCTTAAAATAATAAAGTTTTATATTATATGGAATTATGGCTTAAACTTCAATTAAAATGAAACTAACCGGCCATAGCATTAATAAATCTTTGACCTAATTCTGCGACCGACATTGTTTTCGCTTCCATGTAGGTGATGGGGGCGACGTTGCGATTGTTAAAAATAAACATTTGACATGGCGTCGATTCGCCGAGGGCATTGCCAAGGACTTGATTATCAAAATTGTTTTTCGAATAGTTTCCCAGCTCCTCCCAATTTCCTCGATAGTCCGGATTGCGCAAGACGGCATTGGCAAATGCATTTAAAATTTTTATTGCCAAGCCGTTGAATTCGCTATTGAGGGCATCACTCTGCTTGATCGCCTTCATGTGGGGATCATTTTGCCTCTGTGCTTCAGCCGCGAGCGCGTTCTTTTTTTCCATCGCTTGTTGTGTATGCTCCTCGAGGAGTTTGGCGTACGCGATGACAGGTGTTAATCGAGTCAGACCCTCCTCAGGATGCTGAACTTGGATGCCAGGGATCTGAGTCCAGACGATGCCCATTTGCTGGAGAATACGCTGCAGCTGCAGAGGCGTTTTCCCGCTGATCTCCGCATAGTGCCGCTGCAAGTTCTTGTGTTTATTGGCATTGGCTTGGGCCTCGTTTGACCATTCCTGAAATCGATTAAATTGGGAGCCAGCAAAACAACCGCCGAGAACAGCGCCGACCCCGACAACTGGGAAAAGCAATGGGAAGACCGCCCCCACTAGAGCTAGGGTAACGACACAAATGGTGGTCATGGCGACGAGCGCAACGATGGAGACGATGTGCCATTTTTTAGCATCCCATTCATTGTTTTTCACTTTTTCCGGGGATAAATTTTGGACGAAACGGTCGAGGTAAGTGGAGCGACTTGTGGCGGCTGAGGCTGAGAAAGAGGGTAGAAGTGCGACTGAAGTTGTCATCATTAAGGCCTTTTTGTTTTGAAAGGCCTTAAATCATATACAGACTGAGGATTAAACTGCCATAGCGGTGAAAAATTTCTGGCCGAGCTCGGCGGCAGTCATCGTCTTGGCTTGTTCATAGGTGATGGGGGCGATGGTGGCGTTGTTGAAGGTAAATAGATTGTTCGCTGTCGTCTCGCCCAATCCATTTCCGAGCATGCGCTCTTCAAAGCCATTTTTCGAAGGGGTGCCGAGGCCGTCGAAGGTGCCGGTAAAGCCGGGATTGCGCAGCACGGCGTGGTAAAACGCATTTTTGATTTTGCAGGTCAAAGCAGCGTCTTCGCATCGCAGGGCATAGCGCTGTTCTTGGGCTTTTTTCTGGATGTCTTCGCCCGCTTGTTGAGCTTCTCGGGCATGTTGATCTCGGTGTTCCAGCAATGCTGTTGTTTGGCATTCCAAATATTTCGCATGAGCGAGCAGGGGGTTCAATTCTGAAAGGCGTTCTGGATGCTGCACTTGCATGCCTCGAATTTGGAACCAGAGGATTCCCATTTTCAAAAGCTCGCGCTGCAGGCCGACAGGGTCTTTCGCATTTAAGTCTGCGTATTCGCGCTGGATGAGGGAGAATTTATCGGCCTCTTTTTGCGCTTCCTCGGCCCAACTCAGGAATTTTTGGACTTGCTGGGCAGCTGGGAAGGCGAGGAGGAGGGAGCCGATTCCGGCAAGCGGCAAGTAAGCGGGGAGGAGGATGCTTGTGGTGATGAATGCCCCGATGGCGAGGGCAAAGAAGGCCACGGTTGAGATGATGGCAACCGTGCGCCATTTGCTCGCTTGGCCTTGAAAATTCGCGACTTTTTCTGGAGAGAGGTTCTCGATGCAGCGGCTGAGGTAAGTCGTGTTCGGCGTTGTAGGACTGGTCGAAACAGGAGCTCGTGATGCAGTTGTGACAGAAGTTGTTGCCATAAATTTTCCTCATTTAAAAATGTCGAATTAGCATATCAATAACATTAATAAATCGCTAATTAAAATTAACTTTTAGCTGAGGAGGTGATTAAAAATTCCAATGCTTCTTTTTTCATGCGCTGATGCAGGCTGGCAAGGCCATTGGCGCGTCCGGGAGAAAGAGCGCTATGGATGCCCAGTTCATCTAAGAACTTAGGCGGGCAGAGGAGCAGAGCGTGAGGGGGCTCGTCGTGATAGACGGCGAACAGTAAAGCCGCAAGGCCCGCGGAGATGAGGGCGTCGCAACTGGCCTTGAATTGGATCTTCCCATTGTCCATCTGCGCATGCAGGTACATCGCGCTCTGGCACCCCTTGACCAGGCGTTCCGGTGTCTTAAACTCAATGGGATACGGAGCGAGCCGGCGGCCGAGCTCAATGATTTTTTCATATTTTTTTTCGGTGGTATGGCACCCCTCGAACAGCGCAACGGCTTGCCGTTGTTTGGTCAGGCAGGAAAGAATGATCGAGTCGTCTCTCATCTAAAAAACTTTAATTTAATTTCGTTAAGCCGGGCTTACACAACCCAATTTTGGACAACATTATAATAAGATTGACAATTTGAGGGAAATTTAGTTTGATGGTCGTATTTTCGAATTTCAGGATTAGGCTCATGCCGAAAGAAGATACTATTAAAATCGATGGGAGGGTTGAAGAACTCCTTCCCAATATGACCTTTAGTGTGGTTCTGGAAAATGGGATGAAGGTGCTCGCCCATCTCTGTGGAAAAATGCGTATGCGCAATATCCGCGTCCTTGTCGGGGACGTGGTGACCGTGGAGATGTCGCCGTACGACTTGACCAAGGCCCGGATTATCTACCGCCAAAGATGACCAAAAAAATCAAAAAATTTAAAACACTCGAATAAATCGATTGAATTTATTTGCCTTAGAGAATAAACTTTGCTGCTTTCGGCCTGAAGTAGAGGTCTGCTCATCAGCAGTTTGCTGCGAGGCGAGGTCTGCGAAGACTATTGATACGCCCAGATAGCTCAGTGGTAGAGCATTTGCATGGTAAGCAAAAGGTCGAAGGTTCAATTCCTTTTCTGGGCAAAAGAAAAGAAACATCACTTAATATAGGAGCCAAACGGAGGAAGTAATGGCAAAAGAGCAATTTCAAAGGACCAAACCTCACGTCAACATTGGAACAATTGGACACGTTGACCACGGCAAAACGTCTTTAACAGCAGCAATCACGAAAGTTTTAGCGGAAGAAGGAAAAGCGAAATATCGCGATTACGCTTCCATCGACAACACTCCTGAAGAAAAAGCCCGCGGGATTACGATCAACTCTACGCACGTGGAATACGAGACAGTCAATCGCCACTATGCGCACGTTGACTGCCCGGGCCACGCTGACTACGTCAAAAACATGATCACAGGTGCTGCGCAAATGGACGGCGCGATCCTCGTCGTCGCTGCGACAGACGGTGCGATGCCGCAAACAAAAGAGCACATCCTCCTCGCCCGCCAAGTTGGTGTACCGGCGATCGTCGTCTTCTTGAACAAGATGGACATGATCGGCAAAGGCGACGAAGAACTCGTCGACCTCGTCGAGATGGAATTGAACGAACTGCTCGATGCGAAAGGTTACAAGAACGTCCCAATCATTCGCGGCTCAGCGCTTAAAGCTCTCGAAGGAGATCCTGAATACGTCAAGAGCATCAAAGAATTGATGAAAACAGTCGACGAGAAGATCCCGACTCCAACGCGCGAGATCGACAAGCCATTCCTCATGCCGGTGGAAGACGTGTTCTCTATCTCCGGCCGCGGAACTGTGGCGACAGGGCGTATTGAAAGAGGCAAGATCAAAGTCAACGACAAGCTGCAAGTTGTCGGTATCCGCGATACGCGAGAGACTGTCGTTACCGGCCTCGAGATGTTCAATAAACTCCTCGATGAAGCACATGCTGGCGAAAACGTCGGTATCCTTCTTCGCGGGTTGGAAAAGAACGACATCGAGCGCGGAATGGTCCTCGCTGCCCCCGGCTCATGCGCGCCGCATACGAAGTTCAAAGGAACGATCTACGTGCTGACTAAGGAAGAAGGCGGACGTCACAAGCCGTTCTTCACTGGGTATCGTCCGCAATTCTATTTCCGTACGACAGACGTGACAGGAACTGTGACGCTTCCATCCGGGACCGAGATGGTGATGCCTGGCGACAACGTCGAGCTCGAAGCGGAACTGATCCATCCGATTGCGATGGAAGAGGGAATGCGATTTGCGATCCGCGAAGGCGGAAGAACGATCGGCGCAGGAACTGTGACGAAAATTCTCAAATAAGCCAGATTGGCTTGTTTGGAAGGGCCCTCTCTTAGAAGAGGGCCCTGCGATTAATTAGACTGGACTGGTGGGTGTGTAGCTCAGCTGGTAGAGCAGCGATCTCCAAAGTCGCCGGTCGGGGGTTCGAATCCCTCCGCACTCGATAGAACATTATTACAAAGAACGCTGCCATGACTATGGATGCAAAGTTAAATCAGACGCGGATTTCTTCCGATGCTCCGGCTCAGCAAGCATCCAAAAGAAGGCGCGTTTTTAACGCTATTCAAGAATTAAAAGAAGAGCTGAAGAAAGTTAGCTGGACGACAAAAGACGAATTGAAACTTTCGACGAAGATCGTCATCGGCGCAATCTTTCTTTTTGGCTTGGGGATTTATCTCTTTGATTTAGTGATCAAGGGATGTTTGGATATTATCGCGATCGTTGCGCATTACATTTTTGGGTAACAATGTTGAGGCGTCATGCATAAATGGTACGTTGTCCAGGTCGTTTCCGGACAAGAAAAAAAAGTGAAGAAGACCATCGAAGAGAACCGCGACTCAAAAGGAATGGCCGAGCTCATCGACTCTGTTTTAGTGCCGATTGAAAATGTCGCTGAAGTTAAGCGGGGACAGCAGCGGGTCAGCGAAAAGAAACTGTGGCCCGGCTACATCTTGGTCAATATGAATTTGACCGATGATTCATGGATGTACGTTCGCAACTCCAATGGAGTTTTAGGGTTCTTAGGCGGCGAAAAACCCACTCCTCTCGCGCAAAGCGAAGTCGACGACATCTTGCGCGACTTGGAAGAGAAGAAAAAAGGCGTCGTCCAAAAACATAACATTACGTCCGGGGACAAAGTCAAAATTACCGACGGTGTCTTCGTCAACTTTATTGGAACTGTGCAAGAAGTCTTCCACGATAAAGGACGGCTTAGCGTACTCGTATCGATCTTTGGCCGCGAAACCCGCGTCGACGATCTCGAGTTTTGGCAAGTCGAGCAAGGCCCGAGCGAAACAGAAGCATAAAAAAAATAACTCCTTTGCCTCTAAGGGAGAGAAGAAAAACATATTGAGGGATTTAGACCATGGCAAAGAAGATTGTAAAAATGATCAAGCTGCAAATTCCTGCAGGAAAAGCGAATCCAGCGCCGCCGATTGGCCCTGCGCTGGGCGGCGCCGGAATCAACATCATGGGATTCTGCAAGGAATTTAATGCGAAAACACAAGACAAGGCGGGAGACATCCTTCCTGTCGAGATCACAGTTTATCAGGACAAATCTTTTACCTTTGTGACGAAACAGCCGCCTGTTTCGAGAATGATTCTCAAAGAATTGAATCTCGAAAAAGGCTCCAAAGTGCCTAACAGGGAAAAAGTTGGCAAACTCACGAAAACGCAAGTGAAGAAAATTGTCAAAAACAAGCTCCAAGACATGCGTGCGAGCTCTGAAGAAGCTGCGATGCAGCTCGTCATGGGCACAGCGCGGTCAATGGGCGTAGATATCATTGAAGGGTAAGCGTGGGGGGACCCTAGCTTTGTGTGCCATTTGGCACATGAAACTATAACACCCGCTAAAAACATAAGGAATCAGAATGCATCGAAGCAAAAGATTTCGGGAGATAGATAAGCTAGTGGATGTGGCGAAAAGCTACACGCTGGACGAAGCTATCGAAACTTTGAAAAAGTGTCCACCGGTCAAATTTGATCAGTCGGTGGAACTATCGCTCAAAACAGGCGTCGATGTCCAGAAATCTGAACAGCAAGTGCGTGGAACAGTCTCTTTACCGAACGGGACTGGAAAACGCGTCGTCATCGTCGTGTTCGCTAAAGGCGACAAGATTAAAGAGGCGTTGGCTGCTGGAGCAGATTTTGCTGGAAACGAAGAACTCTTTGAGAAAATTAAATCGGGCTGGCTCGATTTCGACGCGATCATCGCGACTCCGGACATGATGCGCGATCTCGGGAAGCTCGCTAAAATCCTCGGGCCGCGCGGCCTAATGCCGACTCCAAAGGCAGGGACAGTGACGGCCGATGTCGCTAAAGCCATCGTCGAGGTGAAGGGGGGAAAGATCGAGTTCAAGTCTGACAAACACGGCGTGGTCAACGCGATGGCAGGCAAACTCTCTTTTCAAACCGCCAAGCTCAAAGAAAATGTCATCGCGATTCTCGCAGCAATTCTCAAAGCCAAGCCAGCGAACGCAAAAGGCGTCTATTTAAAGTCGCTTGCGCTCTCATCGACGATGGGGCCCGGCATGAAGATCGATCTGCAGACAATCGCAGAAATTCAAGGAGCTAAAGAGTAAGATATGAGACCGGAAAAGCAATTACTTCTCAATGAAATTAAAGACAAGATTGCCGGCTCTAAAGCGGTTGTGATCGCCAGCTATAAGCGCCTCGAGCCCAATGCAGCCTCGATGTTTCGCACGAATTTAGCGAAAACGGGCGGCGGTCTCGAAGTCGTAAAAAAGCGGGTGCTCATCAAAGCAGCGCAAGACGCTGGGCTCGCTCTCGATCCTGCTCTGTTACAAGGACACATCGCTGTTGTCTTTGCCAATGAAGACCCCGTTCAAACGACAAAAGCTGTTTTTCAGTTTCGTAAAGAGAATGATGAGGTTTTAGAAGTTCTCGGCGGAAGGTTCGAAGGCGCGATCTGCTCGGCACAAGATGTCGAACAGATCTCTAAGCTTCCGAGCAAAGACGAAATGCGCGCCCAATTTTTGGGGACGCTCGAAGCGCCGCTTTCGCAAACGCTCAGCGTTATCGAGGCTTTGCTTACCTCCGTTATGCACTGCTTGGAAAATAAGGCGGGGCAAACAAGCTCTTAAAATTTAACAAAGATCAATTAATCAAAGAGGTGAAACCGTGTCTACACAACAACAAAGTATTGATACCTTAGTCGAAACACTTAGCCAGTTAAGCGTTCTCGATATGGCAAAATTAAAGGCTGCTCTCGAAGAGAAGTGGGGTGTGAAAGCTGCTGCTGCCGCTCCGATGATGATGGCCGCCCCAGCTGCAGGCGCTGGCGCTGCCGCGGCTGCAGAGTCCACCGAATTCAAGGTGACTTTGGAAACAACGCCCGATGATAAAAAAATCAGCGTGATCAAAGTCGTCCGCGAGATCACACAACTCGGTCTCAAGGAAGCTAAAGAGATGGTCGACGGCGCTCCGAAAGTCTTGAAAGAGACTTGCCCAAAAGCGGAAGCGGATGAAATTGCTAAGAAAGTAACAGCTGCGGGCGGTAAAGTGACCTTAAAAGGTCTCTAATCCCCATAGAGCTTAAGATTAACGAGAGCAGAAGTCATGAAATATTGACTTCTGCTCGTCGTTTTTAGTTTTTTTTTGGAAGTGAAATACATTTAAGCTAGGAGCCGTTTCGATGTTAAAAAGGCCGCCTCAACGGGTGAGTTTTCGTGGCAGAGAAGAGATTATCGACCTGCCGAACCTTATTGAAATCCAGATCAAGTCGTATGATCAGTTCCTGCAAGCGGACAAGATGCCGCATGAGAGGGAAAATTTTGGATTGCAAGAGGTCTTTACTGAAATATTCCCGATCAAGTCCTACGATGAGAAGACGATTCTCGAATTTATCTCCTATAATCTCGGGGTACCCAAATACACTCCGGAAGAATGCATCCGCCGCGGAATTACATACAACGTCACGCTCAAAGTCAAGTTTCGCCTGACTGACGAAACAGGAATTAAAGAAGAAGAGGTCTACATGGGGACCATCCCCGTGATGACCGAAAAAGGGACATTCATTATCAATGGCGCCGAGCGCGTCATTGTTTCCCAGCTCCACCGCTCTCCCGGCATTTCTTTCGAACAAGAGCGCCACATCAAAGGAGCGACGATCTATTCCTTCCGCATCATCCCTTACCGAGGAAGCTGGCTGGAAGGCGCATTCGACACAAATGATCTCATCTACATTTACATCGACCGTAAAAAGCGGCGCCGCAAGATTTTGGCGACCTCATTCATCCGCACATTGGGCTATTCGACAGATTCCGATATCATCGAAGAGTTCTTTAGCACGATCAAAGTGAAAATCCGCTCCGACAAAGATTTCCCCAAGCTCGTTGGAAAAATTTTGGCGGAAGATGTCGCCGATGAAGAGAGTGGGGTAGTCTTTGGAAAAGCTTCCGAAAAATTGACAACCGCGATGCTCAAGCGGATGCTCGACGCCAATATTTCCGCCGTCCGCATTGCCGAAGACGCCGACGAGACGAGTCCCATCATCAAAATGCTCGCCAAAGATCCCACCGATTCTTACGAGTCCGCATTGAAAGATTTCTATCGCAAAATCCGCCCGGGCGAGCCAGCGACACTATCCAATGCCCGTTCGGCCATCATGCGCCTTTTCTTCGATCCGAAGCGCTATAATTTGGGCCGCGTCGGACGCTACAAACTTAACCGCAAACTCGGTCTAGAAGTCACTGACGAAGAGCTCAACATCGTCACGCTGCGCAAAGAAGACGTGATCGGCGCTATCAAATACTTGATCCGCTTGAAGAAAGGGGAAGAAGGCGCCAACGTCGACGATATTGACCACCTAGGCAACCGCCGCGTCCGCTCAGTGGGCGAATTGATTCAGAATCAGTGCCGTATCGGTCTTGCCCGCATGGAAAAGATCATCAAAGAGCGGATGAATCTCTTTGACTTCACCTCTGATACATTGACCCCTGGCAAAGTCGTTTCTGCGAAAGGCCTCGCTGGCGTGTTGAAAGACTTTTTCGGCAGATCGCAACTCTCGCAATTCATGGACCAGACGAACCCCGTCGCGGAACTCACGCACAAACGGCGTCTTTCCTCTCTTGGGCCAGGCGGCCTCAACAGAGAGCGCGCCGGCTTTGAAGTGCGCGACGTCCATTCCAGCCACTATGGAAGGATCTGCCCTATCGAAACGCCCGAAGGTCCGAATATCGGCCTGATCACTTCTCTCTCCTCGTTTGCGAAGATCAACGAATTCGGCTTCATCGAAACGCCTTACCGCATTGTGCGCGATGGCGTCGTCACCGAAGAGATCGAGTACATGACGGCCGACCAAGAAGAAAACAACGTCATCGCTCAGGCATCGGCGATACTCGACGATCACAACATGTTTGTCGAGCCGCTTTGTTGGGCCCGCTACAATGGCGAATCGCTCAAGATCGAAACGAGCAAGATCACGCACATGGACGTCTCGTCCAAGCAGCTCGTCTCGATTGTCACCGGATTGATCCCGTTCTTAGAGCACGATGACGCCAACCGCGCATTGATGGGCTCCAACATGCAACGCCAAGGCGTTCCTCTCCTCAAGACAGACGCGCCCATTGTCGGTACAGGGCTAGAGCCCCGCTCAGCCCGAGACTCCGGCGCCGTCCTCGTCGCCGAAGAAGATGGGACTGTGGAGTTTGTCGACGGCTATAAAATCGTCATCGCTGCCAAGGCCAATCCGCTCAATAAAAAAACTTATCAACTCAAAAAGTTCATGCGCTCCAACGCGGGGACATGCATCAACCAAACGCCGCTTTGCAACGTGGGCGATGCTGTCAAAGCCAATGATGTGATCGCCGATGGACCTGCGACGGACAAAGGAGAGGTCGCCCTCGGTAAAAACGTACTCGTCGCGTTCATGCCCTGGTGCGGCTACAACTACGAAGACGCGATCATCATCTCTGAAAAGCTCCTCAAGCTCGATTATTATACGTCGATTTACTTGGAAGAGTTTGAGCTGACGGCCCGCGATACGAAGCTCGGCAAGGAAGAAATCACGCGCGACATTCCCAATGTTTCGGAAGAAGCGCTCGCGAACTTGGGCGAAGATGGAATTATCCGCATCGGCGCTGAAGTGTCGCCGGGCGACATCCTCGTCGGCAAAATCACGCCGAAATCAGAGACCGAGCTCGCGCCGGAAGAGCGCCTGCTCCGCGCCATCTTCGGAGAGAAGGCCGCTGATGTGAAAGATGCTTCGCTCACTGCGCCGCCCGGCACAGAGGGCGTTGTCATGGACGTCAAAGTGTTCAGCCGCCGTGACCGCCTTTCTAAGACCGACGACGAACTCGTCGAAGAGGCAAGCCGTATCAAAGACATTCATCAAGACTTTAAGACCAAAGAAGCAGAGCTCATGATCGAGTACCATGAGAAGCTCGGCGCTCTTCTTCTCGGCGAAACAGCGCCTGCCCCGATCATGCACCGCAAGAGCGGCGATATCATCATCAAAGAAGGCGAGGTGATCACGCAGGACATGCTCGAGACGCTTGAGTCGGAAAAGCCTGAAGACCTGATCATCGGCGAAGCGGAAATCTACAATACGCTAAAAGACCAAATGCGCGAGTACGACACGGCGATGCAAACGCTACAGACGCTGCATAAGTCTGAAGTCGAGTACACACGCAAAGGCGACATAGAGCTCGACCCCGGCGTCATACGCCAGGTGAAGGTGTACGTCGCATCGAAGCGCAAACTGCAAGTCGGCGACAAAATGGCCGGCCGCCACGGTAACAAAGGCGTCGTTTCGCGCATCGTTCCCGAACAGGACATGCCCTACCTTTCCAACGGCGAGACTGTCGAGATCATCTTAAATCCTCTCGGCGTACCTTCCCGTATGAACATGGGACAGCTCTTGGAGACGCACCTTGGCTACGCCGCGAGAAAAGCGGGCATCTATGTCAAGAGCCCTGTCTTCGAAGGCTTCCCAGAGTCGCGCATTTGGCAGATGATGAAAGAACTCGGCCTGCCCGAAGACGGTAAGAGCCATCTCTACGACGGACGAACGGGAGAAAGATTTGAAAACCGTGTCGTCGTCGGCTACATCTACATGCTCAAATTAAGCCACCTTGTCGCAGACAAGATCCACGCCCGCTCGATCGGCCCTTATTCTCTCGTTACTCAGCAGCCGCTCGGCGGTAAAGCCCAGATGGGCGGCCAGCGCTTCGGGGAGATGGAAGTTTGGGCGCTAGAAGCCTACGGCGCAGCGAATCTGCTTCAAGAGATGTTGACGGTCAAATCCGACGATGTCGGCGGACGCACCCGTATTTACGAGTCGATTGTAAAAGGTGAGAATATTTTAACGGCAGGAACGCCTGAATCCTTCAATGTTCTCGTGAAGGAGATGCAAGGGCTTTGCTTAGATGTGCGCACTGAAAGCGCAACAGAAGTTTAAAAGAGGGGAAATAACTTCATGTTAGAAGAAGATTTCAAAGATTCCCAATTCGATAAGTTGACCATCAAGATTGCGTCTGATGACGTCATCCGCAACGAATGGTCGCGCGGGGAGATCAAGAAGCCCGAAACGATCAACTACCGGACATTTAAGCCTGAGAAAGGCGGTCTGTTTTGCGAAAAGATCTTCGGCCCGACGCGCGATTGGGAATGCGCTTGCGGCAAATACAAGAAGATCAAGCATAAAGGCATTGTCTGCGACCGCTGCGGCGTCGAAGTGACTTTGGCGAAGGTCCGCCGCGAACGGATGGCCCACATCGAACTCGCCGTTCCTGTCGTGCATATCTGGTTCTTTAAGACCATGCCGTCCCGCATCGGCAATATCCTCGGCATGTCTGCGACCGATCTCGAGCGCGTGATCTATTACGAAGAATACGTCGTTGTCGATCCGGGTCGCACCACCTTGGAAAGAAAACAACTCCTCTCCGATGCGGAATACCGCGAAGCCCAAGAAAAGTGGGGCTCGGATGCCTTTGTCGCCAGAATGGGCGGTGAAGCGATCCGCGATATCTTAGAAAAAGAAGATTTATCGGCCCTCGTTGTTGACCTCAAAGACAAATTGCGCAAGACCAAATCGATGCAAGCGCGGATGAAGCTCGCCAAGCGTTTAAAGATCGTCGAAAGCTTCACTTCCTCGCCAAACCGCCCCGACTGGATGGTGATGTCGTGCGTGCCGGTGATCCCGCCGGATTTGCGACCCCTTGTTCCGCTTGACGGAGGAAGGTTTGCCACATCAGACCTCAACGACCTTTACCGCCGCGTCATCAATCGCAACAACCGTTTAAAAGCGATCCTCAAACTCAAGACCCCCGATGTGATCGTTCGCAACGAAAAGCGGATGCTGCAAGAAGCTGTCGACGCCCTATTCGACAACGGCCGTCACGGCCACCCTGTCATGGGCGCCGGAAACCGTCCGCTCAAATCTCTTTCTGAAATGCTCAAAGGAAAACAGGGACGCTTTCGCCAGAACCTACTCGGCAAACGCGTCGACTACTCCGGTCGTTCGGTCATCATCGTCGGTCCGGATTTGCGCTTCAATCAATGCGGTCTTCCCAAACAGATGGCCCTCGAGCTGTTCGAGCCGTTCATCGTGAAGCGCCTCAAGGACCTCAACTATGTTTACACCATCCGCTCCGCAAAGAAAATGATCCAGAAGCAAGCACCCGAAGTGTGGGACGTCTTGGAAGAGATCATCAAAGGACATCCTGTCCTCCTCAACCGCGCGCCGACGCTGCACCGATTGGGGATCCAAGCTTTCGAACCTGTACTGATCGAAGGGAAAGCGATCCGCATCCATCCGCTCGTCTGTACGGCGTTCAACGCCGACTTCGACGGTGACCAGATGGCGGTCCACGTTCCTCTCTCCATCGAAGCGCAATTGGAAGCGAAATTGCTGATGATGGCCCCGGACAATATCTTCCTGCCTTCTTCCGGCAAGCCGTCGGCAGTGCCGTCGCAGGACATGATCCTCGGACTCTATTACTTGATGCTAGATCCGATCTATGTTGCTGAAGACCACGGAAAGAAGACGAAACTGTTCAAGAATATGGACGAAGTGCTTACCGCACTATCATCTGGCGGGAGCTATAACTGGTATGAAAATGCCGGCAAAGATGGCCGCCGCGATGATCTCGGGCGGGGCTTGCGCCTGCATGAGAAGATCCGATTGAAACTCGAAAGCGGCATCATTGAGACAACGCCTGGCCGCGTTCTGTTCAACACGATCGTTCCAAAAGAACTCGGCTTCCAGAATTACTCTTTGCGCAAGAAGAAAATGAGCGAGCTCGTGCTTCAGACCTACAAGAAAGTCGGCCTTGAAGCGACGGTGCGCTTTTTGGACAATCTGAAAAATCTCGGGTTCTCCGAAGCGACGAAAGCCGCGCTCTCGATGGGCGTTTGCGATGTCCGCGTGCCCAAAGACAAACCGAAAGTGATCGAAGCGGCCCAAAAGCGGATCGAAGTCGTCGTCAAGCAATACGAAGACGGGATCATCACAGAAGGCGAGAGAAAATCGAAGATCATCAGCATTTGGACGGAAGTGACCGACCTGCTTTCTGAAGAGCTTTTCAAGCTCGTCAGCGAAGTCAGAGACTACGAGCTCAATCCGCTCTATCTGATGATGGACTCCGGCGCCCGCGGTAACAAATCGCAGGTCAAACAGCTCGGAGCGCTCCGCGGCCTGATGGCGAAACCCTCTGGAGAGATCCTGGAATCTCCAATCACCGCGAACTTCCGCGAGGGCCTGAGCGTCCTCGAGTACTTCATCTCTTCCCACGGCGCCCGCAAAGGTCTTGCAGACACCGCCCTCAAAACGGCGGACTCCGGCTACCTCACACGCCGCCTTGTCGACGTTTCGCAAGAAGTGATCATCACTGAAGAAGATTGCGGAACCCTCAACGGGATCGATGTCGCTGCGATCAAACAAGGGCAAGAAGAGCTTCTTCCCATTAAAGACCGCATCTACGGACGCACCGTTTGCGACGACGTCTACCAGCCAGGCGATAGCACAAAAATCCTCGCCCGTGCCGGAGAAGTTCTCACCGTCCCTCAGGCGGAAGCGATCGACGATGCCGGTATCGACAGCGTCCGCATCCGCTCAGCGCTCACCTGCGAATCGAAGCGCGGGATCTGCTCAAAATGCTACGGCATCAACCTCGCTAATGGCGTTGTCGTCGGCCAGGGCGAAGCGGTCGGCACGATCGCCGCCCAGTCGATCGGCGAACCGGGAACGCAGCTCACGATGCGTACCTTCCACACGGGCGGTATCGCCTCTGCGAGCGTCACACCAGAGCTTCTCGCCGAACAAGATGGCGTCCTCGTTTACATGGGACTCCGCACTGTTCAGAACGAAGAAGGCATCTGGCTCGCGCTCAATAAAAACGGAACGCTTCACATCGTCCGCGATGAAGGGCGCAACCTAGAAGATTATAAACGTCTGCTCAGCACGAAATCGATCGAGCCGCTGCAGACATTTACGATCGAGCTTGGCACCCGCATCCTTCTCGCCGACGGCTCCAAAGTGAAGAAGAAGACGAAAATCGCGCAATGGGAACAGCACAACGTCCCAATCATTTGCGAACGCCCCGGCTACGTCAAATATGAAGACCTCGTCGAAGGGATATCCACTCAGCGCGAAGTCAATAAACAGACAGGCCAGACCGAGTTGATCGTGAAACAGCATCGCGGCGAACTCCATCCGCAGATCGTCATCTATGCCGACAAAGAGTATTCAGAGCTTGTCGGTACCTATGCGATCCCATCCGGCGCCTACATCTCCGTGCAGGAAGGACAACACGTTTCTGCCGGTATGCTGCTCGCCCGCCTCCCGCGCGGCGCGATCAAGACAAAGGACATCGTCGGCGGTCTTCCGCGCGTCGCTGAGCTTTTCGAGGCACGCCGGCCGAAAGATGCCGCCGAGATCGCTAAGATCGACGGCGTCGTCGACTTCCGCGGCGTCCAGAAGAACAAGCGAATCGTCGTCGTCCGCGACGAAGAGTCCGGCATGGAAGAGGAGCACCTCATCCCGCTGACTAAGCACTTGATCGTCCAACGCGGCGACTTTGTCATTAAAGGCCAGCAGCTCACTGACGGCCTCGTTGTCCCGCAGGAGATTTTGGACATTTGCGGCGTCCGCGAACTGCAAAAGTATCTCGTCAACCAAGTCCAAGAGGTCTATCGTCTACAGGGCGTCGACATCAACGACAAGCACATCGAGATCATCATCCGCCAAATGCTGCAGAAGGTCCGCGTCACCGATCCCGGCGACACGACGTTCCTCTACGGCGAAGACATCGACAAGAAGAACTTCCACCGCATCAATCGCAAAACGATCGATGAGGGTGGACGGCCAGCGCAAGCTGCGCCCGTCTTGCTCGGGATCACCAAAGCATCCCTCGGCACAGACTCGTTCATCTCGGCAGCTTCGTTCCAAGAGACAACGCGCGTCCTCACCGACGCCGCCTGCGAAGGAAAGACTGACTACTTGCTCGACTTCAAGTCGAACATCATCATGGGCCATCAGATTCCCGGCGGTACCGGCTTTAACGAATACCGCAAACGGATCGTCAAGTCCGTCGATCGCGATCTGGACGAAGAGCTCCAGTTCGTCTTCGAATAACGTCTGCATTTAACAAAAACCGCTTGGGCTTACGCCCAAGCGGTTTTTTTTTGCCATTAATCTTTGGTTTTAAGCATAATCTCGCCCTGTTTTTATAAAAATAGGTGCAAAGTGTCCATTTCAAATCATTTGCCACATGAAATGAAAATTTTTCCAATTCTCCCTTCCGAAATCCAGCTGAAAATCATTTCTTTCTGCGACCCCGAAGGCCTGATCATTTTAAGCGGTGTTAATGTGGTAGGTTCCAGACTGCTGGTTTTACAAAAAACATTTAATTTTTTTACTAGGTGAAAATATGTCAATAAAGCAACTTTTTGTTTTCCCCCTACTGCCCTCTGAAGTGCAGGCGCTCATCATTCCTTTTTGCAGCACCTACAGCCTGCTGTCTTTAAGCAGCGCCAATAAAAGCGCTTTTGAGTATCTGCCCAATGTGAATTTCTTTCAGAAACATTACTTCGAGCAGCACCCTCTTCTCAAGCCCTACGACAAGCTTTATACCGTTTTGCTGACGACCCATCCATCGAACTGCTGGAAGGTGATGTGCAAAGTGATGGATGCTCAGTGGGGCCCGATGAACTCATCGTTTGCAAATCGCGTACGCCCTGAATTCTTGGAGGAGGCGCATCCCAAAAATGTTGAGAGAATCAACACGCAGATCAAAGCGTGGGAAGAAAAAAACAAAGAGATTTGCGGCTCTTATTTCGAGGATCCCAGTTCGCCCATTGACAAAACTTGGAAAGAGCTTGATAGATGCGCACAAGACTGCGTGATAGCCCGGATACAACACGATGATTTGTCAAAGCAAAAGCAAGATGAAGTCGAGCTGGCAATGAAAGAAAAAAACCTGCAGCTCGATGTAGATCAACTCAAAATGATTGTCGATCAATTCGATGGCGGCGCAGAAGCATTTGTTTCTTCCTCCTATGAGGAGTTCCTGGAGAATTCTCCAGATGAAAATCCGGCGATGAGTGGAGATCTATTTGCTCTCTATCAAAAAATAATCAGAGACTCTCTTTCCATCGACTCCTCATTCGAAAATTACAGACGACTCAGAGACCGATCTTACGAATTCTCTCACCAATATTTTGTTCTCGAAAAATTGCGAGGAAATGTTGCAAACAAACTAGCGATCGAAAAGCGAAGGTTACATGAATACCAATCGAATCCTGCGAAAATACATCTCGCAGAATTAACGGAGGAAAGGTTTGCAGCTATGATGATTGAAAGGAACCTAAAGAGCAAATATTCTCTAGACAAATGTCTAAGTCTGGTAAAAACACTTGTGAATCATCCTGAAGAAAAAACCCCGGAAGCTTTTCAGCAGGTACAAGACTTGATCAATGCCTGCCATGATGATTATCGAATTAAGGTTTGGAGTCAGCTTTATTTCCAATGTGCCAGCAGAGCGATCGAAGACTCTTGGGCGGAAAAGCATTTTAAAGACCATTTACGCACGCTCAGCACCATCCTCGCGGAGGTCGCTTTCGAAGCCAAGGCTTACGTTGTCACGGTAGCGCCGGAATACATGTCTAATCCCCCAGACTGGTCTTCTCCTGATTCCGCCAACGACATGGCCAATTTCCCAATGAACATAATATTAATAGAGGAGCGTTAATAAAAAATCGCTTGGAAATACGCGACTGGGGTTCAGTAAAATGATCCCCCATTTTTTAATGTGTCAATCTTAGAGTGTGTTTACAATGCAACGTTCAGTCGATTTTTGGGTTCTTTTAAGCCGCTTTACGACTTTATACCAAATTTCGAGTTCATTTCGGTATAAATTGCAGGGGTAATATCAACCTTCGTATATGACCCATGCAATTTAAATCGAAAATCGGCTCAAAAGAACCCAAAAATCGACGAACCCTTACTTTGTAAACACACTCTTATGGCTACTACAATTTTTCCCGGCTTGATCTCTGATCTGGACCTCAAAATCCTCTCCTTTTGCCACACGGCTGCCCAGCTCCAATTGGGCCGGGTCAATCGCCGCGGAAATGAGGTGCTGACAAATCAGTTCTTCATCGATCGCTTTTATGTGCAACATCCTCTCCTGACGACCTACGAGAAGCTCTGCTGCGCGCTCTTGCGCTCGGCGCACGAGACCAATGGTGGGAAGGTGATGTGCAAGGCGCTGGACCCCGAATATCGAGCGCAGTTCCCCGGGCGGTTCAGTTCCACATTTGTCGAGGATGGAGCCCGCTTCGAAAAGGGCAAACTGCTCGTCAAACGGCGGCCGTTTGAGGTAAAAAATAGGGCCATTTGCGGCTCCCATTACGAAGATTCAAGTTCTCCCATCGACAAAGCCTGGAAAAAGTATAAACGCCTTGAGGGTGAAGCGGAAGTTTTTCGTCTGGAATATAGCTTGAGAGCAGAAAGTGTCGTGCAAAAAGTTGAAAAAGCTAAAAAAAAGTACGATAAGCTCGAAATCCAAAGAATCACGGCCTGCAATAGAATCGAAATGATCGATATGGAATTGGCCTCGTTTCCTCAGAAACATGAAACTAAAATCACTAGTGAATTGACACATGCATTGAGTTTGGAAAATGCGTTAAAAAACAAACTTCATTTGGATGCATGCGTTGCGTTAATTATAACAGTAGGCAACAATCCCGAGGAAAAGACCCTTGAGAACCTTGCGCGCATTCGCGACTTAATCAATTCCTGCACATATGAACAGGAAACAGAAAAATGGGAGGAGTACTGCATTTGGGGCGCTTTGATTTGGAGGGAATTGTACTTCCGCAGCTCAAAGGGGGTCATCGAGGACTCCTGGGCAGAAAACCACTTTAAAGATCACTTGCATGCCCTCTTCAGCATTGTTCAAGAAAAGAGAGAGTTGATGAGGCAAAGAATCGCCTTTGCAGATTTGACGCAGGCGACCTTGAGTTGATCAATTGATTTTCTTTTCGACGTAGTCCACAAAAGCCATCATCATGAGCCTCTTGGAGTTGGTTTTCCCAAAAAAGTCGATTCCAATTCTCATCGAAGAGACCAAGTCGCTCATTTGAGTTTGCTTGCCAACCGCAAAACTTTGAGGCGAGATGTCATTCAACAGTTTTTGTCCTATTTGCAAAAAGAAACGAAACTGGATTTTTTTAAATAAATCGAGATGTCTGTTATAGAAGACTTGCTCGAATCCATCAAGCTGGTTGTAATACGCTCTTTTGGTATCGGGGCTGCAGGGACATATAGACATACCATTACCCTTCGAAATGGAAGAAATGATGGTCGATTCCGAAATATTTCGTCAACTGATGAATTTCTTCGATGATGTTTACCCTTCAATCAGGTTGTGGATGAGTTCATATGCCTCATCTTTGTTATTCTCATCGATGGGCTGAGCTAACAGAGCATAGAACTCGCTGATTTTTTGGCATTCTAAATAGGCATCCTCGGTGAGTTTTTTCTCTTGCAGGCCGGCTTCGAGCTCCACTTTCCTCCCGCCCGTCATGACGCCGTTTGTCCAAACGGCAAGTTCCGCGAGACGCTCGTTATATTTTCTGAATACTATCCGATGGTTTTGATACTCCTCCAACGCGGCAGTATGCTTCTGGAATAAGGTGTTGACCCGCTGATGGCCCTTTTCGATAAGATCGGGATCTTGGGTGGTGTTGAGCAGCGCGATTTGCCCTTCGATACTCTCAAAATACTCCGCCCTGGCTTCGAGCATATTTTTTTCGGCCGAGACCATGCGACGGTATACGGCATCAATCGACCCGTTAAAATAGTCTCCGCAAAACGCATGAATTTCCGCCGTCACATTTTTAAGCTCGGCGGACCGGATGACCTTTAGAAATTCTTTCATGCTGTGAAGTTGTTCTAAACCGGGATTGACAAATTTTTGCCTAAGAGTCTCGAATTCAGCCTTATCGTGGTGGTGCTGAAGCGCTTGTCGCAAATGAAGCTCATGAAATTGGGGATGGGATGGAACGAATATCTTTAAGAATGTGCGAGAGAGGTCGAGGTATTTTTCGATTGTCAATTGCTCGAGAGGCTGCTTCGCATAGGTCTCGATCATCTTGGCATGGACTTTTTGCAGGAAGCCCGAGAGCTCAGCAGGCTCTGATGCGATCATTCTAGAGGCGTTTTCTACGCAATTTTCATACATTTCTGCCACTTTGAAGCTGTGGGGTGTAATTTCTTCTATGAGGCCGTTGGAGATTTCGTTCCAGATGAATCCTAGAAAAGATTTTTTAAAAACTGCGTAAAAAACTTTGAATAGATCCTTCTTATTATTATTTGGCTCTTGGTCTAAGAAAGTCTTCAATTCCGCTTCAAATGCCTCTACAGCCTCCTCCCTATCAAGGCCAGGATGATCTCTTAAGTAATCTTCAAATAAGTTCTCCACTTTAACTTGTAAAGTGGCTGTATCATTTTCCTCCAAAAGCAATCTCATTCGATAGAGGTCGTCAACACCAACAGATTTCCCGAAACTCCCTTCTAGGAAATTGACCAGAGGAGAAAATTTCTTTTCGTCGTAGAGCAGGGTCTCGATCTGTTCGTCTTCATGGGTGAGCTTGTGAGTATTAGCGCAGACCCTGCCAAACTCGACGGCTCGGATGGCCGATTTCATGTCGGAGGATTCGCCGGCGGCGACATTGCGTGTGATGATCTTAAGGACATCTTGTGGCAAATGCAACAAGTTGGAAGCATCAATTGGTTGAGCTACGTTTTTATTCGAGTAGTTAACGTCGCAATTTATAAATGATGACATAATTACCTGTTTTTAAATTATTTTATTTAGTTGTTTATATAACTCAGATTTATTCTCTTCATTGATGGGCTGGCCCAATTGCTCATAGAATTCACTGTTTTTTTTGCAGATCGCCCGCGCGTCGGTGGTGAGTTTTTCCTCTTGCAATCCCGCCTCGAGCTCGAATTTCTTGCCGCCTGAGATCACACCGTTTGTCCAAACCGCGTATTGCGCTAGTTCGGCTTTGAGGTCTTCAAACTCATTGCGCGCTTCTTCAAACTTCTTGAGCTTGTCTTTGTAGGTCTCAAACGTCCCGTTGATGAAAATTTGGCCATTGGACAAGGGATTTGGTTTTTCCTGGGATTGCGCCATCAGCGCGCTCTGATAGACCGATTTGACGGTGTTCAATTTTTGCTCGCGCATGCGCATGAGCCTGTAAGCGGCATCGATCGCCCCATTAAAATTGCCCCCGCAAAGATAGTTGATTTGCTCATCAACATTCATAAGGGACTCAGTCCGCTCATCTTTCAGCTCGATCTTGATCGATGTAAGCAGTTCTTCGCTGGGATTGGCGTATTTGTCTCGGATCGCTTCGATCTCATCTTTATTGTGGAATCGGAGAATGGCTTGGCGGAGGAAAAGCTCGTGAGTTTCTTGGGGAGTGCGGGTAAACCAAAGGGGCAATTCCGAAGAAAGGTATTTGTACTCATCGATGGAAATCTCTTCAATAGGCTTGCCTGCGAATTGGTCGATGATATCTGTGTGGATTTTTCCACTGAACTCCTGTTTTTCAGACGAATCTGAGCCGATGATTCTTGAGCCATTCCCTGCGAATCGGGCAAAGTCGTAAAAATTTCCAGAGCATTTCGCATATTCTTTGCCAAAGATCTCTACGACAGATTTTTTAAAAAAAGTGTAATAGACTTTAAAGAGATCTACTTTGTATTTAGGCTCTTTTTCGTAATAAGCCTTCATATGAGCTGTAAATTCCTGATACAGGTTTTCTACGTTTGGATGGTCTCTTTCAAAATCTTCTAATAAATCATTAAAGGAGTTTTGAGAATCAAAATCTCTTGCCTCGAAAATGTATCTCAAAAGAACGAGACAAATATCAGCCTCATCTTGATACACGATTTGTGGTAATTTGAAGGAGAGTAACTCCACAAAAGGCGTAAATTTCTTTTCATCCCCAATGAGGGTGTGGACGTCAATGTCCTCGTGTGTGAGCTTGTGGGTATAGGCGCAGACCCGGCCAAATTCGACGGCGCGGATGGCCGATAAGATGTGGGAGGGCTCATCGGCGACTTTGTTCATGATCACTTGAAGAAGCTCTTGCGGCAGGTGCAACAAGTTAGGAGCGTTGCTTTCTGGGGAATATTGAGTTAAGTTTTTTGTAGAGTAATTGATGTAATTTATCGTCGACATAATATCCTTATTATAAATTTATGAGATAAATTATATACTTTAGTATTATAGAGATCAATAATAAAATTATCTATATAAGCATTTGATTATTAGGTAGCTGCGTCTTAATTGCTCCTCAATAAATATTAATAAATAATTGATTATGATTATTTGATTGGTTGAAGTTAATGTGTGATTTTTTTATAATTTCTAATGCTAATTTAAAATAATAAGGTGTAAAATGACAATTTTTCCAGGATTAGTATCCGATGTAGAACCGGTCATTATTAATAATTGCGATACGAATAGTTTGGTTCAGTTAAGCGGTGTTAATAAAAAGCTCTACCAAACTTTTTCTAATAATAAATTTTTTAAAAATCTTTTTGAAACTCAGCATCAGGCGTTGTTCGACAATGGAAATTTCTTCAAAACATTGCGCTCTTTCCATCCCTCCAATTGCTGGAAAGTCATGAGCCAGCTGATGAATTCAACTCGAGACAGTGAGGACTTTCCGAGGCAGCTGGATCCTTCTTTTATTGGCGATGCGATCACTCATTTTCTTGTTCGAGCAGAGCATGCCAAACGGCAATTGACCGAGGAGATAAAAGCCATTTGCGGCTCCCATTATCAAGATCCAAATTCACCCATTGATAAAGCTTGGAAAGCCTATAAAAAATGCGCTCAGGATCTTGATGCGATCAAAGACAAGATGGGACAATCTTTAGATGAGATCGATAAGCAGTTATTGCCAGTGCATCCAGAGGATAGAGGGGATATTGTTGCGTCAATTAGTCAAAATCCAAGACAATTTCAGAATATCTCCGCAGAAGAATTTTTGAATATCCCCGAGGAAGAACGGCAGGGAATGTTAGTTGAGCATCTGCCTGTTTACCATAGCGTTGCCGAGCTCCTTATCAATGGTGATGACACCGCCCGGGAAATATCCAATCTCACCTTCGACACAACGAGATTGGCAAAAAAATATAAAGATTTGGAAAGCGACAGACACTTTCTTAATCTTGATCTTCGAGAGAATGATCGCGAAGTTTCTACTTTCATGGAAGCCCCCGCTCAAGCGCATTCGGCGATTTTGGCACAAGAATTTCGAGCTGCGCGCAGGCAAGAAGATTATTTCAGGAACAAGCTTCATTTAGAGGAATGCTCCGTCTTAATCGGTAAGTTGATCGACGATCCTGAAAAGCGGACCCCTGAGAACCTCAATCACATTCGCTCTTTGATCAATGCATGTAGTTTTGAAGCTAAAAAATACATTTGGTCAAATTTGTATTTCATGCGGGCCAATTCCGTTATCGAAGATCGATGGTCCGAAAAGCATTTTCAACACTACCTGGCCACTCTCCAATCTCTCGTTAAAAAAACCGCTTTTTGAGGGATTCTCAAGCGGTTTTTAAGAGACCACCAACTCAGTTTCTGTGGGTTTTTGGGTTCTTTTGAGCCTATTTTCGATTCCAATTCGGGCATATGGATCCCCGAATTGGGATTGAAAATAGGCCAAAATAATCCCAAAAAAGCGACGAAGCCAGGGTTTAGGAGTTGTAAGGAAATAAATTTTACAGTTCCCGAGGAGGAAAACGGTTTAGATCTTGAGGATTTTTCCCTCGAGAACTGTAAAAGTTATTTTCTTACAACCCCTTAAGGTCAGTCTCCTATTGCGCAAATTCCCAAAGCCATGTTATGCTGACGGAAATAATCAATAGCAATCCCATGCGCTAATTTTCATTCTTTACTCCTTTCGTTCACGATCATTTTCTCCCACGGAAAATGCACTGAGTCATCCTCAGAAATACTTGTTGTTTTTCTATCTGCAATGGTGAAACATGAACAGAAACATTGTTTTATCGGTTAAGAATTTAAAGAAGGTCTACCCGGGGAAAATCCCTTTCATCGCTGTCAGTGGGATTTCCTTTGACTTGAAGGAAGGGGAGATCTTGGGCCTGCTCGGATCCAACGGGGCAGGCAAGACCACAACGATCCAGATGCTTCTCAGCACATTGAAGCCGACGTCGGGATCGATTGAGTACTTCGGAAAAGATTTTTTTAAGCACCGCTCTGAAATTTTGACGCACGTGGCTTTTGCGAGCACCTACGTGAGCTTGCCGTGGATGCTCACTGTGGACCAGAATTTGGAAGTGTTTGGTAGGCTCTACGGCCTGACGGCGGCGGAGCGCAAGGAGCGGACGGAGCCACTCCTCGAACGTTTCGGAATTGCCGCCAAGCGCAAGTCAAACGTCTCGCAACTCTCTGCTGGCCAGATTACCCGTCTGATGCTCGTCAAGGCATTCATGATCCGGCCGCGGATCGCCCTTTTGGACGAGCCGACAGCCTCGCTAGACCCCGACATCGCCCAAGATGTGATCGACTTTGTTCTGGAGCAAAGAAAGATGTTTGGCACCTCGATTTTATACACCTCGCACAATATGGCCGAGGTCGGGGAAGTTTGCGACCGGATTTTGTTTTTGCAGCAGGGAAAGATCGTGGCCGACGACCTACCAAGGAATTTGGCTAAAAGTGTGTCAGCGTCGCGGGTGCAGCTTCAGGTCGGAGATGGCATGAAGCGCACAGCGGCCATCGCGGAGCGGTTAAAGATGGCCTACAAGATCGAACACCGCACGATCGAACTGCAGCTCGATGAGAGCGAGATCGCCGCGTTGCTTTCCGCTCTTGCGGAAGCCGGGGTGGTCTACACGAATATCAATATTATGCAGCCGACATTGGAAGATTACTTCTTGCACATGGTCAAGAAGGGAGGACAGAAATGAGCTGGCATCGGATTTGGGCGGTTTTCTTACGCTACTTTTATTTTTTCGCAAAGATGGACCATTTAGCCGATCTATTCTTTTGGCCAGCGCTCGATATTTTCCTGTGGGGAATGACAAGCGTTTGGATCCAGGCACATGATGTGCAATTGCCATCGATTGCGATCGCTATTTTGACAGGCTTGGTGTTTTGGCAGATCATCTGGAGGAGCAATTATGAAGTCTCCGTCAACCTGCTCCAGGAATTCTGGAACCGGAACATGGTCAATCTCTTCTCAACGCCGCTGAAACTCGTGGAGTGGATTGCGGCGCTGATGCTAGTTGGGGTATTTAAGATTTTCATCACGATCTGCTTTGGCACGTTTGTCGTATGGCTCCTTTATGCTTTGAACATCTTTTCGATCGGGTGGTCGATTGTTCCTTTTTGCGCCTCGCTGGTTTTGTCTGGATGGTTCATCGGTTTCTTGAGCGCTGCGGTGATGGTCTATTTTGGACAGAGGGTGCAAATGCTTGCCTGGATGACGGCATATATTTTCATGCCCTTCAGCGCGGTGTTTTATCCTCTTTCGGCGCTTCCTGTGTGGGCGCAGTGGATCGCCAAGGCGTTGCCGATGACCTATACTTTTGAGGGGATGCGGACGGCTCTGCAAATTGGCGTTTTTTCTTGGACCGACTTTGGGATCAGCATGCTGCTCAATATTGTTTATCTCATCGGAACCATGACGCTCTTCAGCAAATTGTTCGAAATGAGCCGCTCCAAAGGCTTGGCACGGCTGGAGTGAGTTGCGCGATTAAAGTGGCGAAATTTGTCTAGACATTGGGGTCCACTATAGACGGATTCCAACGCAGAGGCGCCACGACGAGAAGACGCGGAGAAAATTGAACATGATTTATAAAAATCTTTGCGTTAAATCACTTCTAAGGACGGATGTGAATGGCCGTCGTCGAGTCGCGGCCTTGCAATGCAACGCCAGTGACAATGGCCGATGAAAAAACGCATCCGCCGAGCCCCAGGATGGTGGAGATTAAGACACCAATCGAAGTGACGGTCAAGACTGCGGCGGTTACGGCAGTGATCGGGAAGCCAAGGGAGGTGGTTAGAAGTGCGGCGGCGGCAATGCCGCCAATGGTCGATACACCGAATTGTGCAATTCGGTAGATTGGGCTTTCGGGGCAACAGTTGACTTTGTCGGAGATCCAATGGATCAACCGATTGCCGAGGAAGGCGCTGATGCCGAAGATCGCCCCTCCTAAAGGGCTTACTGTTGTCAAAAGAGCAGCGGCGATCGCCGTAGCGCCGCCCATTGTCGCGGCGCCAAACGTGAGCCGGGCTGGCGTAAATTCCTGCTCAACGAAAGAACGAGAAGATTGCGTCGCCATGCTTCCTCTCTATAAAGATTACGACAACTCTTTTAAACTCTTTCTCTTAAAGCCAATCCCAATCCGCCGAGGCATGATGCGCAGCAGCCTGCACCGTTAAATACGCAGCGGATGGCGCAGGAAGTGATGATCATTGCCAAGGTCAATCCAATGGCTCCCCATGCAGTGATGGCGAAGCCGAGGGTTGTTGCGGCTAGAAAACCCGGACCCACACCTGCAATGAGGGAAAGAGCCCATGCTGTGATTTTCATGGCAGTTTGATTCATCAAAAATTTATCGGCAAGAGCGTTTCCGATGAGGCGTGTGAGCGCCATGCTCGCGCCAAAGACCGCTCCGCCAACAGGATTGATGAGGCTAAACATGTATCCGGCAAGCGCACCTGCGCCCGCGCTGACGCCGACCTCGTAGACGCCTTGCAAGATTTGAGAGGCAGCAGAAGGCTGCTCTAATTGGGAGGCGCTTGTTGTTGTTGTTGCTATGGCCATAAATTCCTCCAATAAGTGGAAGGCAGTATACTCAAGCGCAAAAAAAATGAACAGTTTTTATAGAAGCTGTACTAAAACTAAGCTTCATAGGCGCTGTTCGATCATCTTTTCTAATTTGACGTTGTCTTTGGCAAAATTTCTAATCCCTTCCGCCAATTTATCGGTGGCCATGGCGCTTTCGTTGAGCATCCAACGGAACATCTTTTCATCGACGACAATCTTGTCGATGTTCATTTTTTCAGCAGCTTGTGGGTCGAGCTTGCGGGGAACAGGATCCTCCGCCGATTGCAGCTCTTCTAAGAGTTTTGGGGCAATCGTGAGGAGGTCGCAGCCGGCAAGTTCGAGAATTTCATCGGCATTGCGGAAAGAGGCTCCCATGATTTGGGTTTTGATCCCCATTTTTTTGTAATAATTGTAAATTTGTGTCACGGAAATGACTCCAGGGTCTTCCGCGGAGGGATAGGATTCTTTATTGTCATTCTTCTTGTGCCAGTCTAAAATTCTTCCGACAAAAGGGGAGATCAAGGTGGCATTGACTTGGGCGCAGCCGATGGCCTGCCCCAAACTGAACATGAGAGTCATATTGCAGTGGATGCCTTCTTTCTCCAGAACTTCGGCAGCTTTGACCCCTTCCCACGTGGAAGCGAGCTTGATGAGAATTCTCTTTCGATCGATCCCTGCCCCTTCATAAAGGGAAATCAGGTGGCGCGCTTTTTTTAGACTGCCCTCGACATCGAAGGAGAGGCGGGCATCCACCTCCGTGGAGACCCTTCCAGGGACGTATTTGAGGATTTCGATCCCGAAATTGACAAAAACTTTATCGAGGGCCTGCTCTTTGATATCTTTGGGATTTTTGCCGTTCTTTTTTCCCCATTGCACCGCCTCGTCGATGAGAAACTGATATTCTGGTTTTGAAGATGCCGAAAAAACAAGAGAAGGGTTTGTCGTCGCATCGGTGGGATGGTATTTTTTAATTTCATCAAATTCGCCGCTGTCGGCGACGATTGTAGTCATTTTTTTTAGCTGGTCGAGTTTATTCATAGCGGCCTCGCTTAAATTTATCACAATAGTACGGTCTCAAGGGGAATTTTACAAGGGAGAATGGAACGGATTTTTTTGAGACACAGGGCCGTTCAACCGATCGAATTTCTCTAAAAAATCTTCCGCTTCGATGGTGGTGCGGTAGCCGGGGAGAATCAGGGTAGGGGCTTCGCGATTTTGCAGGGCCGAGATAAGCATTCGAGAAGCTTCTTCGGGCAGAAGAAATTTTTGACCGCCTTCGAATCGGTAGGCTTCAAAAGAAAATGTTTTTTCCGTGGTTTTGATCTTGATTAGGGCTTTTTTAGGATCGCCATTGTAGGGGGGAGAGGGAATCGAATGGATATTGAGATAAATGTTCAGACGCTCTCCGATTCTGATCATTTCCATATCGATGCCATGGATTCGATCTTTGGAAATATAAGTTAACTTGGCGGACTGGCTTTCCTTGTCGTTCGAATAGATTTGGTCCGATGACCAATGGCTCTGTTTATTGCAGGCGCAGAGGACTGCAAAGAAGAGAAGTAATACCAATCTTGGTTTACTTATCTTCATGCTTGTGTTTATGATGGTGACCATCATTGCTCGACACTAAAAGCAGCGCGGTCACGGCAACAGCTATGGCCCCAACAGCCAAGGCGATATTTCTCCATTGCTGATTTCTCGCCGCTCTCGCGCCTTCATTCGAGGCCTGACCGACGGGCGTTCCTTCCTCTTCTTCATCGCTGGAAGTATCTTCCGCAGTTGTCGCCTCCTGAGGAAGAGAGTAAAGGGAGACGCCTTCTTCAGGCGTGGAGTCTTGATCTTCGTTGTCGGAATCTTCCTGGGCGGGTATTTCAGTTTCAGTACTGTCCGCGATCAAAGCAGATGCAGGCGCAGGGGTCCATGCGACGATCGACGCGACCAGAAGGGGAATAATAATGTATCTCATTTTGCGTCCTGATAGGAGATTAATTTTTCATTGGCATTGCGAAGGACGAGAATTTGCCAAAAAGTTCCCATATCGCCAAAGTCATCGAGGACCGATTTTTGAAAGGGAAGCCAATGCTCTTCTTTGAATTTCCCGTCTGCCATCGGGCTTTTCTTTTGCGTTTGAAAGAATTTTTCAGAGGCTGCGAGCATGTCGCTCTGCAGCTGCCTTAGCGTTTGGCGGCGGTCTGTCTGCGGGATGTTACTGAATAAATCGCTCGTCAGGGTAAAAGAGCGGAATGCCGCTTGAAAATCTTTGTAATATTTCGAAATATCCTCTTTGAGGGCAGCGGCTGTCATCACATAAGCGTGCCCTTCCTTAACGAGGATGAGTTGGAGGATGCGGACGGGACCCCATTCCGAGGTCGAATCGATCTCCGTAAGTTGGGCATGGCCGGCGCCTGTGCGCACTTTGCCGAGCGCCCTCCATTGGGTGTTGCGATCCTGCTCGTGGATCGCTTTCACGGCTTTCAGGTATTCGCTTGATGAAGCATTGGTCTCTTCGATTGCGAGATTGATCGAGGGGCAAAAACCGTTGCCGCCTTTCTTCAGAAATGCGATCTTGACTTTAGGAGAAAGGGACCGGGGATCGGAGACTTCCCATTTTTCCGGGGGAATAAAATAACATTGCGAGGAGTGGACCGCTTCCACAGCCTGGAGGAGGGGGGAGGCCGAGGTCTTTGCAAAAGTGGGAAGGGAAGCCATCGCTAAAATGGGCAAAAATATTTTAAAGTAGATGCGCATAGGAGACTCCTTTTAGTCGTCGCAATGGGTTGTCGAGTGTCCGGCTGTGCTTTGATGAAGAACAGATGCGAGAATGGCGATGCCGGCGGAAAGGCCGACGCCCCATCCGAGCATCGACGTGGAGATCGCTGTGAATGTCCCATCTTCAGCGCCGGAGCCTGTTCTCCAAATCGCCTCAGTGTCTTTCTTGTAGTTCTCGAGTTCGTCTGCGTGGAGTGATGCAGAGAGCAGGATTAGCGCGGCCATCAGTCTTTTCATAGAACCCGCAGGGTTAAAAATAAAACAAGAACTTGTTATCTCAAATCCCCGAGTTTCAGGCAAATTCTTTTAAGAGCAGAGGTAAATGCTAAAACTGGGCCGGCCGGCCCTACACATGTCGGGACTACAGAGGCCACTTAAGTTTGTTTAGAACATGAAGAAGTCAAAATAACAGGATGATCAGGATGGCCAGGATAGAAAGTAAAATGAGGTTTCTCATCCTGACCATCCTGGTCATCCTGTTATTTTTTTATTGACGACACGCCCAAGCATAACAACCCGAGATTTTTTTGGTGGGACTGTAGTTTAACATTGAAAAATATCCCTGTAAGATCAATAAATTATGTGTGATGTAGAATAAACCATTAGAAGAGTGGCCATGAAGGGGACAGAAACAGGAAAAGAAAAAGTCAAAAAAATCTGCGATATCCTGCGGCGCGAAACGCTAGAGCCTGCGGAAACGGAAGCGCAGCAGATCATCCGGGCTGCGAAGGAGCAGGCTGAGCAGATCGTCGCTGCGGCCCAGAAGGAAGCCGAAAGACTGCAGCATGAGGCTGGCCAAGATATCGAACGGCAAAGAAATGTTTTTCAATCTTCCCTCAGCCAGGCATGCAAACAGGCGATGGAAGCTCTAAAACAGGGGATTGAGGAGAAATTATTCAATCAAGAATTGGGCCGTCTGATCACCGAACATACGCAGGATCCAAAAGTGATCGCCGAGCTAGTGGACGCCATCGTGCGCGCAATCGAAAAGGAGGGGCCGGAAGTTTCTTTGAGCGTCTACGTCCCTGCGGCTGTTCCGGCGCGTTCCGTCAATATGCTTTTGGCGCGTGAAATTTTAGATAAGCTTAAGGAAAAAAGCGTTCTCGTCGGGCCTTTGACCGGGGGGATAGAAGTCAAGCTGCATAAAGAAAACATCACGATCGATATCTCCGATGCGGCTTTGAAGGAACTCGTAGCGCGTTACATTCGTAAAGATTTCCGCGAGTTGATTTTTGGTTCCTAAGTTTTTCGCAGGTAGATTATGGGCAATTACTATTTTGTCGTCCCTTCCTTGCCGCCGCTGAGCTTGCAGGAAAAACCCCAAATTTCTTTTGCAGAGCTCATGACGCGCTTGGAAATGAATTTGAGCAAAAAAGATTTGGAGAAGACGCAAATTTTGCGGCGGATCGTCGACATTTACAATATCCGCGCGCTTTTGACGGAAGAGCCCATCGATCTGAGGGGAAACTTGAGTGAAAAAGAACTCGATGAAGCCCTGCTTGTCCACGCTGTGTTGCCCGACTATGTCTTTGATTTTTTGGACCAGTTTGAAAAAACAGCAGACAAGGTGAGGCATTTTCACGGGTTGCTCGCGCGATTTTTCAACGAAGAGACACCTAACCAAAAAGGATTTTTGCAGAAGTATCTCACGTTTGAGAGAGAATGGCGGCTCGTCTTGCTCGCGATCCGCGCCAAGCAGCTTCGGCGGGATGTCATGAGGGAGTTACAGTTTGAAGATCCGACCGATTCGCTCGTCGCGCAGATCCTCGCCCAGAAGGACTCGGAGGTCTACGAGCCGCCGATGGAATACGCCGAGATCAAAGAGATCATCGCTTCCTGCTATGCCGATCCTTGGGCGGAAAACAAGGCCTTTGCGGAATACCGGTTTCGAAAAATCGAGGAACTGTCGGAAAATGGGGTGTTTGCGATCGACAAAATCTTGAGCTACATGGCCCAGCTCATGATCATTGAGGGAATGAACGAGCTCGATGCGGAAAAGGGCGGAATGATTTTGGAAACATTTAAGAGCGGATAAAATTCATGATAGAAGCTCAGAAACAGGTGGCGACGGGGAAAGTCGTCAAAGCATTCGGAAATCTTTTACACGTGGAGTTCGAGGGCAATATCCATCAAGGGGAAGTCGCGATGGTGCGCATCGGCGGCGGCGTCTCTTTGAAAGCGGAGGTCATCGAGATCATCGGCAATGTCGCCAAGATCCAAGTGTTTGAAGATACGCGGGGCGTCCGTTTGAACACCTCAGTCGAATTCACCTCTCATCTGCTTGAGGCTGAACTTGGGCCCGGCCTTCTCACTTCCATTGTCGACGGGCTACAGAATCCTTTGGAAAGAGTCGCCGATGCGACAGGATTATTTCTCTCTCGCGGCGTCTACATTCCGCCGCTCGATCGCGCCCGCCATTGGGATTTTCACCCCACTGTCAAAACAGGCGACGCTGTACGGCGCGGCGACGATCTCGGCTATACGATGGAGGGCCGTTTTCACCATCAGATCATGGTCCCGTTCACATTCTTCGGAGAGTGCACGATCAATTGGGTGATCAAGCCCGGCTCTTACACGATCGACACAGTCATTGCCCGAGGCGTCGACAGCAAAGGGGAGGAGCACCACTTCACCATGATGCAAAAATGGGCCGTAAAAATGCCTCTCTTCGAAGGAGAGAAAGTGAAGGCGACCCGCATGATGGACATCGGAATGCGGATCATCGACACGCAGTTTCCTGTCCTCAAAGGGGGGACTTTTTGTGCCCCTGGCCCCTTTGGCGCGGGCAAAACGGTGTTGCAGCATCACCTTTCCAAATACTCCGCTGTGGACATCGTCGTGATCGTCGCCTGCGGTGAGCGCGCGGGAGAGGTCGTCGAGGTCCTACGCAGTTTTCCTCACTTGACCGATCCGCATACGAACGAGCCGCTCATGAACCGCACAGTCATGATTTGTAACACCTCCTCGATGCCTGTCGCTGCCCGCGAAGCTTCGATCTACATGGGCGCGACGATTGCCGAATATTACCGACAGATGGGCCTCGACGTCCTTCTTCTTGCTGACTCGACTTCCCGTTGGGCCCAAGCGATGCGGGAAATGTCCGGCCGCCTCGAAGAAATTCCCGGAGAAGAGGCTTTTCCGGCGTATCTTGCTTCGAGGATTGCCGCCTTTTACGAACGCTCCGGCGTGGTGATGCTAAAGAATGGAAAGCAAGGATCGATGACGATCGGCGGAACAGTGTCTCCCGCGGGCGGAAATTTTGAGGAACCTGTGACACAGGCCACGCTCTCTGTTGTCGGCGCTTTTCACGGCCTTTCGCGCGCGAGGTCCGATGCGCGCCGCTACCCGGCCGTCGACCCGCTCATTTCTTGGAGCAAATACATCGACGACGTCAGCAAAGAACTCGAAGAGCGCGTTGCCGGATGGGGAAAGAAGATCCAAAAGGCGGCAAACATCTTGCGCGATGGAGATGAAATCGGCAAGAGAATGGAGGTTGTTGGCGAGGAGGGGATCTCTTTATCCGACATGATCACTTTCTTGAAATCGGAGCTTTATGAGTTTTCCTATCTGCAGCAAAACGCTTTCGACAAAGAAGACGCCTACTGTCCCCTGAAGCGGCAGATCCCGCTTTTCCTTCTGATCAGCCGGATCTTCGATATGCCGTTTGCTTTTGAATCCCATGACGCGGCCAGAAGCTTCTTTTTGGAATTGCAGAATGAGATTAAAAACATGAATTTTATGCCATTCAAGTCTGCGCGGTACGAACAGACGCTGGAACACATCGAGAAGAAATTGGAAACGGTGAGCAAGCCGTAAACCCAGGCCTTAAGGCCTGGGATTGAGTTGGGGCCGAGTTTTGTACTCGGCCCAACATTGTTTTTGAAAACACCCGGCCCTTAAGGGCCGGGTTTCCGCCGGAGGACGGATGAAAAAAGTATACGACAGAATTGTAGACATGCGCGGTAATTTGATCACCGTGACCGCTCATGGGGTCAGCCTTGGAGAGCTCGCGAGAATCCATAAGCGCAGCGGACAGTCTACCTACGCATCCGTGCTCCGCATCGAAGGCGACCTCGTCACTTTGCAATGTTTTGAAAATACTCGAGGGATTGCAACCAATGACCGCGTGACGTTTTTAGGCAGACAAATGCAAGCGACGTTCAGCGATTCATTGCTGGGAAGGAGATTGAATGGTGCGGGCGATCCGATTGATTCGGGCCCTGCGATCATGGGAGAGCATATCGAAATTGGCGCGCCCTCCTTTAACCCAGTCCGGCGTATCATTCCTCGCGACCTTGTGCGGACCAACATCCCGATGATCGACGTCTTCAATTGCCTTGTCAAATCGCAAAAAATCCCGATTTTTTCGATTGCTGGCGAACCTTACAATCGATTGTTGATGCGGATCGCCAACCAAACGAATGCCGATGTCGTGATCATTGGAGGCATGGGGCTGCGTTTCGACGATTATCAGTCGTTCATCGATAATGCTGAAAAGGCTGGCTCGCTCAACAAAACGACGATGTTCATCCACCGGGCCACGGACCCAGCGGTCGAATGCCTTCTCGTTCCCGATATGGCCCTCGCCTGCGCCGAACAGTTTGCCGTCCAGGACAAGGACGTCCTCGTTCTGCTCACCGACATGACCGCGTTTGCCGATGCGATCAAAGAGATCATGATCACGATGGACCAAGTTCCCTCGAACCGCGGCTATCCCGGCTCACTCTATTCCGACCTCGCTTCCCGCTATGAGAAAGCGGTCGACATCGACGGCAGCGGTTCGATCACGATCATTTCTGTCACGACAATGCCCGGCGGCGATGTCACACATCCGGTTCCGGACAACACAGGGTACATCACAGAAGGTCAATTTTATCTGCATGGCGGCCGTATCGACCCCTTTGGATCGCTCTCCCGCTTAAAGCAGCAAGTGATCGGCAAAGTCACCCGCGAAGACCATGGCGATATCGCCAACGGTCAAATCCGCCTTTACGCCGATTCCAAGAAAGCGCGCGAGAGGCAAAGCATGGGCTTTCGCCTTTCCCGCTGGGATGAGAAATTACTGCATTTTTCCAACTTGTTTGAAGATCGCATGATGAACCTGCAGGTGAACCTCCCGTTAGAAGAGGCCCTAGATTTGGGGTGGAAGACGCTCTCGGAATGCTTCGAGAAACACGAAGTGGGGATCAAACAGACGCTGATCGATAAGTACTGGCCCAAATCAGTGAGTTAAAAGTGGCTGAGATAAAATTGACAAAAACGGAATTGCGGGCCCAACAGCTCAAGCTTGAACGTTTACGAAAATATCTTCCCACTTTGCAGCTGAAAAAGGCGATGCTTCAGGTGGAGGTCAATCAAGCGCAAATCGAGATCGAGGCGTTGGCCGCCGACTTTGGCGCCGCCCATGAAAAAGTGGCGAAATACTCCGCTCTTTTGACCGAGAGGAGCGCCCCCGATCTTTTTTCCTCCGTCACCGTCCACACTGTCGAGCGGAGCTATGAGAACATTGCCGGGGTCGACATTCCGATTTTTGAGCGCGTCCAGTTTGAACCCGCCACTTATTCTCTGTTCGATACGCCAGTGTGGTTTGAGTCAGCGATTGGCGGTATCAAGGAGTTGATCACCGCCCGCGAAAAAATTAAAATTGCGGAAGAGAAAAAACGCGCTCTCGAAAAAGAATTGAGGGAAGTTTCCATCCGCGTCAACCTTTTTGAAAAAATCCTCATTCCGCGCGCTCAAGAAAATATAAAAAAGATAAAAATTTTTCTCGGCGATCAGCAGCTGGCAGCTGTTTCTCAGGCCAAGGTTGCGAAAAAGAAAATTCTCATGAGAGGCCTGAAGCGATGATCATCGACGTCAAAAAATATCTGATCCTCGGGGCAAAAGAAGATATTGACCGCTTTTTTGCCAAAGCTCAACAGCAGGGGATTGTCGAATTCATCCCCCCGCATGGAAAAAAAGCCATCGAAGTTCCCGCTGAAATCCAGCATTTGCTCAGTGCGATGAAGATCCTGCGCAAGCTCCCCGTGAAAAAGCCGTATGAAAAGGGGGGAGACCTTCAGCTCGCCGAGGAAGTGGCGCAAAGGATCATCGACCTCAAAGCTGAGGTCGAAAAACTCTCAGAAGAAAAACGACTTTTGGAATCGGAGATCGTCCGCGTGGCCCCCTTTGGCGATTTTTCGCTCGAGGACATCGACTATATCGAGAAAAAGGGCAAACTCGAGGTGCAATTTTTTTGCATGAAAACGGCAAAGGCCCATGCCGCCAACATAGCTGAGGAGGTGATTTACCTCGGCAGCGATTACGATCTCGACTACTTCATCGCCTTCAACAAAGAGCCGCGCAGCTATCCCGATATGATCGAGATGCGCATCGACCGGCCCCTCGGAGAGCTGCAGACGCATTTGGCCTTTGTCAAAGAGTCGCTGCATCAACTGGAGGCCGAACTCAAAGGCTACGCCGGCCATCTCGACTTTCTGCATGAAGCTTTGGTCGAGAGGTTGAATGATTTTAATTTGATCGCCGCCAAAAAAGAGGTCGTCTTCCCCTTGGAAAACTCTCTTTTTGCGATCGAAGCCTGGGTGCCCGCCAATAAAACAGCCGTCCTCTATTCGATCATCGACGGCATGGCGATCCACTGCGAGCCGATCCTTGTCGAAGAGGGCGATAAAGTGCCTACCTACATGGAAAATAAGGGGACGGCGCGCATCGGCGAGGATCTCGTTAAAATTTACGATATTCCGGCGACGACCGACCGCGACCCATCGGGGTGGGTGTTCTGGTTTTTCGCCCTGTTTTTCGCCATGATCGTCGCCGACGGCGGGTATGGCCTGATGTATCTCGGCCTTTGCCTTTATTTGAAGTTCAAATACCCAAATCTTAAAGGTAGCGCTAAGCGATTTTTAAATCTCGCGACCATTCTGGCCAGCTCTTGCATTGTTTGGGGAATATTGACCTCGGCGTTTTTTGGGATTTCGATCAGTCCCAAAAGCTGGCTCGGTAAATTGTCAATCGTCCAATACCTTGCCGAAAAAAAGGCCGATTACCATCTTGCCCATCACGACGATGTCTATCAATTTTGGACCTCAAAATATAGTGGCGTTGCCCAGGTGCAGTCGGGGCAGGAGTTCCTAGACGCAGCCGTCAAAATCAAAGACCATCATATCGAACACGAGGTCCTCGATTCTTTTTCCGACAGCATCCTGCTGGAGTTTTCATTGCTGATCGGGGTGATCCACATTTCTCTTGGCCTGCTTCGCTACCTGTTGCGGAACTGGTCGGGAATCGGGTGGGTGATCTTCATGGTCGGGGCTTATATGTATTTTCCCTTGATCCTCAAGGCGACGTCGCTGATCCATTTCATGGGCATTGTCGACAAACCGACTGGAGAAGCGATCGGCCTTCAATTAATCTATACCGGAATTGCCATCGCCCTCTTTTTAGCGCTTTTACAAAAAAGACTTAAAGGGATCGGGGAAGTAGCCACTCTCATTCAAGTCTTTGCGGACGTTCTCTCTTATCTCCGCCTTTACGCCTTAGGCCTTGCCGGAGCGATAATGGCGGAAACATTCAACGAAATGGGCCAAACTGTTGGTCTATTCCTGGGAGTCTTAATCATTCTCGCTGGCCACAGCGTCAACGTGATGCTGGGAATTATGGCCGGAGTGATACATGGGCTTCGTCTTAATTTCATAGAATGGTATCATTATTGCTTCGATGGAGGGGGTCGTCTCTTCCATCCATTAATGCGATTAAAAGCTAAAGAACATATCTAATATTTTATAATTACGGGGATTTAAATGGATTTTAGTATGGTTGGCCCTGCTCTCGTGCTGGGCTTAGGTTGCGTTGGAAGTTCGATCGGCTGCGGGATTAGCGGGATGGCCTCCCATGCCGTGATGAGCCGCACGGAAGAGAATCACGGAAAATTTATCGGCATGTCCGCCGTTTCCTCTTCGCAGGCGATTTTTGGTTTCGTCCTCATGCTCTTGATGAAGAACAGCATCATCGCAGGCACGCTTTCTCCGCTCTCAGGGATAGGCATCGGCTTCTCTGTTGGCCTCGCCTTTCTCTTTTCTTCGATCTATCAAGGGAAATGCGCTGCGAGCGGCATTTATGCGTCGGCAAAGCAGCCCGCCATCATCGGCAAGTGCTTCGCCGCGCTTGGCATCGTCGAGTCGTTCTCGCTCTTTGCCTTCGTGTTTGCGTTGCTGTTAATTTAAGAGAATGGGTTGGACACTGTGAAAACCCACTCGCGATCAGAATTGATCGGAGGGCAAGTCGAAGATATGTAGGCCTCAAGATCGCGAAGTTCGTCTTGAATGAGCTCTTTTAAAGTCGGCAAATGGTCCATGCAATGCTTTTCAGCCCAACAATCTTGAATCACTTGATTTGCGTATTGAGAGTAGAGCCTGCCCCAAATGCTTGTTAGAAGGCTAGGCTGGCAGTTGTTGATGAAACCGAGGATCTTCTGATGAGCTGCTGGCGTTCGGTTTTCGGGGTTTTTAATGAGATCATCGAGGAGAGCCTGGCATGCTTCCAATGAAGCGGTGTCGGTCAGTTTGGTTTCCAGTTTAAGAGCATGATGCCACTCAGCGCTTAATGCCATGATATGGGCCTCGCTGGGATTGGCCAGATCCTGTATTAATTGCTGTTTTTTGTCCTCATTCGCTTTTCGTTGTGTTTCAAGTGCTTTATATTTTTCCCGTGATTCCAGTTTTTGGGTTCTTGTTCTTTCGATTTCCTCCAGTAGAGGTTTCGTAAAAAAAGAAGCTTCCGATAATTTTTGACAATAAAAAAATTGATCTCTGCTGATGGCTGCATTGTTTTCAGGAGCCTTCTCAACGAATTCCTCATAGGAAGAGGAAAGAAATTTTTCAGTATGATTATCAAATTGATTTAAAATCCTCGAAGAATTCACAAATGCCCCCACTTGCTTGCCTCCAAATTCAAGCCTGATTGCCTCCTGCAGTTTTCGTATTTCAAACTGATATTCATTGGCGGCTGTTTGATGTTCTTGCTCATATTTTTTAAATTCTTTCCATCTTTGATCAATCGGTGAATTGGGGTCTTGGTAACCTGAGCCGCAAATCGACTTGTCGATTTGTTCGCAGGCATCGATCTGCGAGCGGGTTTTCTCGACCGCTTCTTGCGTAAAGGAAGGGGTAATTCGAGTGGCAATCCGCGGATTGATGTCTGGATTCTTTGGGAGATGCATCACTTGGCACATCACCTTCCAGCATTTGGATGGGTGGGTCGAACGCAAAACCGTGAAAAGCCTATCGTAGGGCTCGAGGCGCGGGTGCTGTGTGATAAAATAGTTCTTAAAGAATCCCTCGTTGGTGAAGTGCTCGGAGCCACTTTTATTGACGCCGTTTAAAATTAGCAGGGTGTCAACATCGCAATGAGAAACGATGATCTCCTGCACTTCGCTTGGGATGGGTTCGAAAATAGTAAGAGGTTTTACTGCTGACATGTTGCGCCTAAACTTTAGGGAGCGTTCTCTAGTCAACAGTATAATCGAACTGGCTCAAACTTCAAAGATTTTCAAAGCTGCGGCCTTTATTCTGGTAACGTCTCTCTTCCAGCATCGTTTCGTATTCTTTATAACCAAGAAGGCATCGAGATTGCGCTTGATGATCCTCGTCGTTGGAATTCGCAAAGCCGTTGACCATCGCTGAAAAGATGCATTTGACCGTGTTTTTGTAGGACATATCGGTTGCCTCTTTCACAAAGGGCTCTTTGGCTACGTCGTCCTCGGGGAGTTCTTGAAGCCAGCGATAAAGAAAGACAAGGCAATGCTGCAGCTCAACCCAACCCTTTCCCTTGGTCACTTCGGAGGGAGACAATTTCAAGTAGGACAAACACTCTTGGAAGGTCTTTGTAAACTCGCCTGCGGCTTTTGAAATGACTCGTTTCTCATTTTCCAACTTCTTTTCCGTATCCAATAGCTGGGCTTTTTTTTCCTTCTTATTTCCAAATTTCTTGCTCTTCTTTAACGCTCGTAGATACTCATTATTGGCGTCATTGCCCTTTTTTATGGCCTCCAGAAGCCCTTCCGCAGCTTTTGAGCATTCCGCGTCAAAGACGAAAACGGACGGGATAGATTTTTTCCAAATGTCGTAAGGTTCTACTTTGAAAGCCTCTAAAAGTTGTTTTAGCCCTTTGCAGACGGTCCTAAAAATAAGCAGGTCGGTTGAGGACAGTTTTTTGGCCAGTCTATAGAGAATCTCATAAGGGACATCAGCAAAGTAGCTTGAATTTTGTAAAGTTTGTATGGCCATATTTTTACCTAATTTTTACGATTTTTATATTAATATTTTACATCATTAAATAATATCTTACAATGATGTATTTAAGTTATTAATAATCAGTGGTTTATTTAGAAAATTTAAAACTCAATTTGGAATAAATTCTCCAATCTGTATGATTTGATCCTTTTGGGGAAAATTTTTGACGACTCTTTGATGAGGGGAGGCCAATATGGACTATAGTATGGTTGGCCCAGCGATAGTGCTGGGATTGGGATGTGTGGGGAGTTCAATCGGTTGCGGGATTGGCGGAATGGCTTCCCATGGCGTCATGAGCCGCGTCGAGGAGAATCATGGCAAATTCATCGGGATGTCGGCGGTCGCTTCTTCCCAATCGATTTACGGCTTTGTCTTAATGCTTTTGATGAAAAATGCAATCCAGGCAGGCTCTTTGAGCCCGATGTCTGCGATCGGCATTGGCTTTTCTGTAGGGCTTGCTCTGCTTTTTTCTTCGATGTATCAGGGCATGTGCGCGGCGTCGGGAATCCAAGCGGCAGCCAAGCAGCCTGCCATCATCGGCAAGTGCTTTGCGGCGCTAGGCATCGTCGAGTCATTCTCACTCTTTGCCTTCGTGTTTGCCTTACTCCTGATATAAGAGACGATTTCTGAAGACGCTAAATGGACATTTAGCGTCTTCAGGGGAAACATTATCGTACGGTTTCGCCTTCTTTAGGGAATACGGCAATAGGAGAGCCAGCTTTGCTAAGAACATAAACTCGTGTTCCTTGCTGAAGTGTCCTTCCTTCTACCCGGTACCAGCCATCGGTCCCTAAAATCAGAATATCGCCTTTTTCAGAAGAGCGGATAGCGGCTTCGAGGTCATTGTGCGGAGCGATGATTTTGATGGAACTATTGGGATCTTGGACGGGTTGAACTTTGGCCACTTGCGGCGCTGCGTTGTTATTCATGGCGACTTCTTGGTTTTCCACTGAAGAGGTAGCCGATGCGCTCAATAGACCAGCGGCTGTTCCTAATGTAAGCATAATTGCTGAAACATATTTCATGGTTTCCTCCTTAATAATGAAATAATCTATCTTTCGATCCTATAATTATATTAATATCTATTTTTTATTTATTAATCAAGAAAATTTTTCGCGCGTTGATTTTCTATTGGAATTTATAAAAAATCGAGGTATTAATTAGTTTATGGGCAAAGAAAAAGTTCGCATCGAAAAAGATACGTTGGGCGATGTCGAGGTCCCTGAGGGATGTTATTGGGGCGCTCAGACGCAGCGATCGCGAATGAATTTCAAGATCGGCGGCGACCGCATGCCCATCAAGGTCGTTCATGCGCTCGCTTTAATCAAAAAGGCCGCTGCCATCGTCAACTGCGAGCTTGGACTTCTTCCCAAAGAGAAGATGGAACTCATCATCAAGGCTGCCGATGAAGTGATCGGGGGCAAGCTCGACGATCATTTCCCTCTCGTCATCTGGCAGACGGGCTCCGGAACGCAGACGAACATGAACGTCAACGAGGTGATCAGCAACCGCGCTATCGAGATGGCAGGAGGCAAAATTGGCTCAAAGGCGCCGATCCACCCCAACGATGATGTCAATAAATCGCAATCGACCAATGACGTCTTTCCGACCGCGATGCACATTGCCGCGGTGCTGGAAATCCGCAAAAAACTTCTCCCAAACCTCAAAGTCTTGCTCGAGGGTTTTAGGAAAAAAGCGAAAGAATTCCGAAGGATCATAAAAATCGGCCGCACGCATCTCATGGACGCTGCGCCGCTGAGCCTTGGTCAAGAATTTTCTGGCTACGCCGCCCAAATTGAGCAGGGGATCGAGGCGATTGAAAATGCGCTCAAGCACATGTCGGAGATCGCTTTGGGGGGAACGGCTGTCGGCACAGGACTGAACGCCCACCCCAAATACCCCAAGCGTGCCGCCGAGGTCATCAGCGAGATTACAGGGTTGAATTTTGTCTCCGCCCGCAATAAGTTCGAAGCGTTGGCGACCAACGATTCGATCGTCGAAATGAGCGGCGCGTTGAAGCGGCTGGCATGCTCTTATTTTAAAATCGCCTCAGACATCGCTTGGATGGGTTCAGGACCGCGCAGCGGCATCGGGGAGCTCAATCTCCCTGAAAATGAACCCGGATCATCTATCATGCCCGGAAAAGTCAATCCGACGCAATGTGAAGCCATGCTGATGGTCTCTTGCCAAGTCTATGGGAACGACCTTGCGATCAGTATGGCGGGCTCTCAAGGCAATTTTGAGCTGAACGTTTACAAACCAGTGATCATCTATAATTTGCTCAAGTCCATCGATCTTCTTGCCGATATGGCCATTAACTTTCATGATAAATGCCTTGCAGGAATCACTCCGAATGAGGTAGGAATCAAAAAGCATGTCGAGAATTCCTTGATGCTGGCGACCGCGTTAAATCCGATCATCGGATATGACAAAGCGGCTAAGGCAGTGCAAAAAGCGCACAAGGAACACATGACTTTGAAAGAAGCGGTCTTAAGTTTAGGCTACATGAAAGAGAAGGAGTTCGATGAGGCTATCGATCCGAGCAAAATGGTCAATCTCAACGATTGATGTGGATGCCGAGCTTGGTGAGCAAGTAGCGGCCAACCAAAATTGGGTGCTGGACAAGCAATTTGACGAGGACCCAATAAGAAACTCCTTCGATCTCTTTGCTAAGTACGGCAGGGTGATTGGCCGCCGCATCGCGAATCCACCCCTCATAGGGAGGCGGAAGAGGCGGAAGGGCATTTAAGGGAAAAAAACGGATATCCCTAGTCTCCGCGCTTGTCTGCATCGACCCGCTGATAATCCGGCACTCAAAAAGATGTGAAAACTTCGTCATTTTGTTGACGGGGAGATACTCCGCGACTTTTCGGACAATCGCTGTCTTGTACCCGGTTTCCTCGAGAACTTCTCTTAGCGTCCCCTCTTCCGGCGCCTCGCCTTTGTCGAGTCCGCCCCCAGGCAATACCCACACCGGAATATCGCGCCGCTGGACCATTAAAACTTCAGTCCTCGCCGCATTGAACAGGATGCCATAAACAGATTCGTTTTTTTCTTCTTGCATATTTGGCCAAATGCCCTTAACTTTATTCTATTTTAAAGTTATTTTCCATGAGAAATTGGTTTCTTTTCCTCCTGCCCATCGCACTCTTTTTTTTACCCGGCTGCCGCCAGTATTACCTCTCTATTTGCCAGGAATGGGTGGATGTGCGCTATTTGGCCAGCAACCGCGTGTCGACCCCTGACCCGAGGCTAGAGCACCCGCCCATCGGCCAGATGTTGATCCTCGATTGGAGGGTCCCTAAAGAGATTTTCAACAAAAAGCCCCAGATTGTCTTAGACCTGATCTTGTGGGATTACACCACCCGGCAAATCAAGATCCCGATCGAACGGCGGATGGACTTTGCCACCTACCGCCTGCTCAACCAAGATTATGAAAAAACGGGCGGGATTTTGACTTATAAGGCAGAAATCGTGACCGAAGATGGGGAAGTGTTCCGCGAGTGGAAACACCAGCTTTGGGTGAATTTAATCACGATCAATCAAGAAAGCACCGAAGCCGCCGAGTAAATCAAAGCTTCCGTTCTCTGCCAATCTAAACAGGGATCGGTGATTGAGACCGCGTATTTAAGCCGGGAGAGATCTTCCGTCAAAGGTTGGCTGCCGCTCGCGAGGTGGCTCTCCAGCATCAGCCCAAAGATGCTGTCATTGTTTTGTTCTAAAACCGATATAAAGACGCTTTGCTGCTTCTCGAAACTCTTTTGACAATTTCCATGCGAGCAGTCGATCATAAGTCTTGGCAGCAATTGATATTTTTTAAGAGCTTCCAAGGCCGATCGAACCGATTCGGGATCGTAATTCGTGAAATCATGGGCGCCACGCAGGACAATGTGCGAAAAATTGTTCCCCCTGCTCTGCACAGCGCAGAGCCTGCCTTCCTCATCGACGCCCATCGACGCATGCGGAGCGGTCGCCGATAAAACGCCATGCACAGCATTGTCGAGGTTGCCATCGGTGCTGTTTTTAAAGCCGATCGGCATGGCGCATCCCGAAGCAAACTGCCGGTGAGGCTGAGAGGCTGACGTCCGTGCGCCGATAAACCCCCAAGCGACAAGATCTTCGAAATACAAAGAGGCGAGTGGATCGACAAACTCAGTGGCGGCCGGTACCTCTTTCTCCGCGAGAGCTAAAAGCAATTCCCGCGTCCACAACAAACCCGTTTCAATGTCGTGGCTCCCATCGAGATGAGGATCATACAGTAGCCCTTTCCAGCCCGTTGATGTCCGCGGCTTTTCCACGTACACACGCATCACCATGAAGCAATTCCTGCCAACAACATCCGCAAGCTCTTTGAAACGCCCCGCATACTCCATCGCTGACTTGCAGTCGTGAATCGAGCAAGGCCCCACAATCAGCGCCTTGCGGGGATCTTTCCCTTGGACGATGCGCTTGGCTGTTTCTCGCGATTGCGCAATGAACGCCGCGGTATGCGGCGTCATGGGCAAGCGGATTTTCAATTCTTGGGGCGAGGGAAGTGCGGTGATGGTCATTAACTGTGGATTTTTTTATCAGAGCAACGTACCACAGCAAACTCAAATTTTGCAATGGTGTTGGACCTCCATAGGCTATTTTCCAATGGAAAAGAACCTCTGCTATGTGGAAAATGAGATGCAAAAAAGGAAAATCGGAAATGGAAAACACACTTGCCATTGTGCCGCTGCTCAATAAGATCGATGAGCTGCTGTGGGGCAACTTTTTGGTCGTATTACTGGTCGGGCTCGGTCTCTTTTTCACTTTGCGGCTACGCGGGATGCAGTTTCGCTATTTGGCTTATTCGCTCAAGCTCGCCTTTACGAGGCGCGATGAGAGGGCGGAAGGGGACATCAGTCAGTTTCAGGCATTGATGACGGCGCTTGCGGCGACGATTGGGATTGGAAGCATTGCGGGAGTCGCGACGGCGATTGCGGCCGGGGGCTTTGGGGCGGTCTTTTGGATGTGGGTGATCGCCTTGGTTGGGATGGTCACCAAATTTGCTGAAGCGATCTTGGCGGTCAAATATCGCGAGGTCGATGAAAATGGGCAGATGCGGGGCGGGCCAATGTATTACATTGCCAAAGGTCTGGGCTGGAAATGGCTGGGGGGATTGTTTGCCGTCTTCTGCACGCTTTCAGCTTTTGCAGGGGGAAATATCATTCAATCGAATTCCATTGCTGCAGCGGTGCAGGACCTGATGCATCTGCCGCCTGTTTGGACAGGAATCATTTTAGCGGGGGTGACTGCAATCGTCCTTCTCGGAGGGATCAAGAGCATTGGTAAAATTAGCAGTTACCTCGTCCCAATCATGGCGTTGATGTATGTTCTGGGCGGTTTGATCATATTAGCCTTGCGCTGCGACAAAATTCCTGAAAGTTTGCTCATGATTGTGACATCGGCATTTACGGGGCAAGCGGCAATCGGGGGCTTTTTAGGGGCTTCAGTGATGGCGGCCGTGCAGCTGGGCGTTGCCCGCGGCGTCTCGTCGAATGAAGCGGGGTTGGGAAGCGCGCCGATCGCGGCTGCAGCGGCCAAGACCGATGTGCCCGGAAGGCAGGCCCTCATTTCGATGAGCGGCGTTTTTCTGTCGAGCCTTGTCGTCTGCTCGATTACGGCGCTTGTCATCGCCGTCACGGGAGTTTTGGGGATGACTGACGCTGATGGGAAAGCGCTGAATGGAGCTTTGCTCGTGATGCAGGCTTTCCGCTCCATGATTCCCGGCGGCGATATCATCGTCACTGTGGGACTGATTTTATTTGGCTACACGACGATTGTCGGCTGGGCATACTATGGTGAAAAGAGCATCGAGTTCCTGGCCGGGAAGAAAATTTTGAGTGGGTTCCGGATTCTCTTTTGTTTATTTGTCTTTTTGGGTGCTGTCATGAGTTTTGAACTCGTCTGGCCTCTTGCCGATATCATGAACGGCCTCATGGCCTTACCGAACTTGATTGGATTGGCTGGGCTGTCGTCAATTGTTGTCATGGAATCGAAGACCTTTTTCGCGCTTTTAGATCGGGAGAAAAGAATGATTCGTGAACCTGGATAAAAAATTGTTGTTATTTTCTTTATAAATCAATCTTGATATAATGCTCCGTTTTTTGCGGGGTAAAAAAATGACGACAGCAATTTCTTCTTATCTGCAGCCCATGATGCCGTTTTCTCCCTGCAATTGGGTGAGCGACATTTGCCAGAAAATTTACGATATGGCAATGGATTTGTTTAAAACGATCAGCGACTGGTTTTCTGGGAGGACGAGTTCGCTATCTCAAACGACAACGACGATCACAATGAGCGGAAATCCGAGAAATCTCGTCGCTTTTTACCGCGGCACTGAGGCCAATAATAACAACGTGACCTTGAACCAGATTTTGAGTTGGGATGACGCCAATTTGGAGCTCGTCCATACTTACATTCAGTGGCTGTTCCCTTTAACGACGCCAAGTGGTCCCAATCCGACGGGCCCCATGCTCGACCAGGCGACAATCGACACATTTAGGAACGATCCACTGCTAAAAGCCCAAGTCTTGCGCTCTTTCCACAGAATGCTCGCATTTTATGGTTTGCAGATGGATGATGCGACTAGGGTCATTACGCGCGCGCCGAATTTCAATGCGCGGGCTATGATCTGGCTGACGCCTGGGAACCATAACTTCTTGCGCATCACAAGAATCATCCATTCTTTGTCCCTTCTTGGGCACCGAGAATATGCGTGGTCTTTTTTAACGATAATGGTGGATATTGCCGCTAATGAAGGAGCGCGCACAGTCACTCAGGAAACGCTGCAGCATTGGAACAATGCTGCGCGTTAGTCAAATTCTTGGAGTTTGCGCATCGTTTCCGTCAGCTCTTTTTCCGTTTGCACCAGCGTGTTTTTGATTTTTTCAATGAGCTGCGGAGGTGCTTTTTCTAAAAACTCGCTGTTGGAGAGCTGCTGGCGCAGGTTGTTCTGCTGAACGATGTATTTATCGCGCTCTTTGACGAGGCGAACCTTTTCTTTTTCCTTGAACTCTTGGGGAAGCGGGATCACGAGCTTCAAATTGCCGACGATCGAGCTGGCGCTGAACAGCACTTTCTTCTCTTCGTGTGAAAAGGTGACGTTTTGCGTGCGGATGAGGGCCTGAATGATTCCCAAATTGCTTTCGACAAGGGTGCGCTGAGGATCATCCTGGGAGGAATGGATATGCAGGTCCGTAGAGGTCCCAGGGGGAAGCTGCATTTCAGCGCGGATATTGCGCACCGTGCGGATCACCTCGTCTAAAAAGGCAAAAGTATTTTCGATATGGGGATTGATGTCTTGTTCGCGTATGACTTTTGGATAAGCGGCGACGATGCAGGCGGGACTAAGTAGAGCTTGAATGGACTCGGCGGTGTAAGGATCCGTTTTTTCTTTACCGGTCAGTCCGGAAAGCTTGGCTTTGAGAATTTGAAACAACTCTTCCGTGATGAAAGGGGCCATCGGGTGCATGAGCCGAATGGCATTGCAGAGAACAATGCAGAGGATTTTCTGCTTCGTCTGTTTTTGTGTTTCATCGCCAATTTTCCCAAATAAGACGGGTTTGACAAGCTCGACGTAATAAGCGCAGAATTCTTTCCAGAAAAAGTCGTAGGCCGTCATGGCGGCGCGATCAAAAGCGTAATCGGTCAGGTTCGCGCCTACGTTTTGGATGGTTCTGTTGAGCAAAGAGAGGATCCAGCGGTCTTCTAGAGCTAGAGCGTCGAGGTCGAGACCTCTAGCGAAGGTTTCGGAAGAGAGGCTCTCGATGTTGAGGAAGACAAAACGAGCGCCATTCCAAATTTTGTTGATGAAATTTTTAAACTCTTCGAAGCGGCGACGGTCTAAATCGATTTGACGCGCCTGCGTCGCGCTAGCGCAGAGACCCATGCGCATCGCATCGGTGCCGTAGGTGTCGATAATCTCAATAGGGTCGATGATATTGCCTTTCGACTTGGACATTTTTTCCCATTTGGAATGCACCTCTGGGGGAACGGGTGAACCAAGATCATAAGAAAGGCGCTCTTTGGGGCTGACATAAGCGATGGAGCCGTCTTTTTGATGGCGCCAGTATGATTTTCCGTAGATCAGACCATGAAGGAAAGTTTCAGGAAAGGGCGGCGTACCAAATTCATATTCGCCCATTAAAATCATCCGTGCGACCCAGAAAAAAAGGATGTCGTGCCCTGTGATGAGCGTGCTGTTGGGATAGAACTTTTTGAGGTCGTCTGTTTTTTCCGGCCAGCCGAGAATGCTGAACGGCCATAGGGCAGACGAGAACCAGGTGTCGAGAACGTCTTCATCTTGCGCCCATGCATCGGGCTCTTTTTGAATCTCTGGCGGGAGGACTGGCCCGTCGTAACAGATCATGATGTCGGGATTGTCTTTGCGGTACCAGATCGGAATCCGGTGGCCCCACCACAGCTGGCGCGAGATGCACCAGTCGCGCAGGTTGTCGATCCAGTGGAAATAGGTGTTTTCCCAATTCGATGGGATGAGACGCACTTTTTTCTCTTGGACAACTTTGCGCAACATTTCTTTGAATCCGCTCATGCGGACGAACCATTGTTTGGAAAGATATGGTTCGATGATCGCCTTGGAGCGGTAGGAGATGCCGATGCGATTGCGATGCGGCTGCGCTTTGACGAGCAGTCCTAGATTTTTCATCTCGTCTATGACGGCTGTGCGCGCTTCTTCTCGCGTCATGCCGGCGAACTTCCCTGCATTTTCATTCATGCGTCCATCGGGCGTCATAACATTGATGAAGGGCAATTTGTGATTCAGCCCGATCTCGTAGTCGTTGGGATCGTGGGCGGGAGTGATTTTCACCGCTCCAGTGCCGAAGGTGGGATCGACGAAGCGGTCAGCGATGATCGGGATTTTCCGGCCTGTCAGAGGATGGTCAATTGTTTTGCCGACGTATTGTTGATAGCGTTCGTCAGCAGGGGAGACGGCAATGGCGGTGTCGCCGAGGATCGTCTCGGGGCGAGTCGTCGCTATGATGATCTCCCCGTAGCGGAAATACCAAAGGAAGGATTCTTGCTCCTCATATTCGACCTCGTCGTCCGCAATGGCGGTTTGAGTGATAGGATCCCAGTTGACGAGGTAATCGCCGCGGTAGATCAATTTGGCGTCGAACATCTTTTTGAACATGGTGCGCACAGCGCGATTGCGCTCTTCGTCCATCGTGAACGCAAGGCGCGACCAATCGCAGGAGCAGCCGACTTTTTTCAATTGGCCCAAGATTTGCGATTCACTCTGCTCTTTCCACTTCCAGATGTGAGTGAGAAATTCTTCGCGGGAAAAATCTTTGCGCCTCTTCCCAACTGTCGCCATTAAATGCCGTTCGACGACAGTCTGCGTGGCAATGCCAGCGTGGTCGGTGCCAGGCACCCAAAGCGCTTCGAACCCCGACATCCTTTTCCATCGAATGAGCACATCTTGAATCGTATCGACCAAAGCGTGGCCCATGTGAAGGACCCCGGTCACATTCGGAGGCGGGATCGCAATACAAAAAGCGGGCTTGGAAGAGCGGTTATCGGCGCGAAAAAAGCCTTTCTCTTCCCAGAATGTGTACCATTTTTCTTCGATGTCTTTGGCTGTAAAGGCCTTAGGGAGCTGCTGTTCGTTCATAAAATCAAGATGTAGATTTGTGGGTAAAAGAAATGAAAATACCATAGAGCGGGGAAAAGGGCAAAAGGAGATGATTGTAAACTTTTTAATTTAATTCTTTATAAGTTAACTTGAAAGTTTCTTGTGAATTGTGCATGATATTTTTTTTATTAAAGTTATAGTTTTAGTTATAGGAGAAAAATTGACCGTTTGTAATAGCATTCAATCTACTTCAACGTTAATGACTATGATTCCTCAAGATGTATTTGTTAAAATCTTCTTTTGCGTACAATTTATCAGAAAGTTGCGCGATTGGGTGTGTCTAATTTTTGGGGTCCACTATAGTTGTGCTTCCCGGATCACAACATTGTGGGAAATAACATCAATGGCTCCAGAAAGATTAAGTCTCGAACGGCCTGTATTCGGCGGAATCTCTTGCTTTTATGCCCAAAACCTTTTTGAAAGCAATATTCCCGTGCAGAGAATCCCGTCGACCTCTTGCCCTGAATGAATTTCCTGCATGAGCTCTTGTTCCGTTTTTAATTCCGTATGGATCATCTCGAAGGGCTCCGGGGCAGGCTTTTGAAGGAGCTCCACATTTTCAGCATAGACATAGTGAATCACTTGGCCTGTGACGGCTGGCATGGGATGGGCATTGCCGACTAACGTGAATGTCCCGCCGCCGTATCCTGTTTCTTCGAGTAGTTCTCGCTTGGCGGCTTCGAGGGGTGTTTCTCCTGTGTCGATCCGTCCACCGGGACAGCTCAGCAGCCATTTTCTCGGCGGATGGCGGAATTCTTTATTGATCACGAATTTCCCCTCTTTGGTTCGAGCTAAAATCACTGCGGCGTGCGCGCCCAACTCTAAGACGGTGTATGAAAGCTTGGGACCATGGGGCAGCTGCAACAGATCGATGCGCACATTGAAATAGCCTTGATGGACAATCTCACTGCTTTGCACTTCCGGGACGGGGATGCGGAGGGGAGTTTCATTGCTCATTGTAATTTTTTTAACTCGGTCTTCAATCGTTTGGAAAATTCTTTCTCTTTTTTGGGCGACTTAGCGCAATGATAATAGAGGACAAGCTGCCGGTACAAGGAGATTTTTTCCCAGGGGAAGGCTTGCGGAGCCCAGCCCATCTTTCCCCGTAAAAAATAGCTGAGGAGCATGGTTGTCGGCGGGTGCGGCAGATCGATAGAGCCGCTGAAATGCGATTCGGCGATCTTTTGGCTCTCTTCGTGCACTAAATAGCAGCCCATGGGAACAAAAACAGAAGAATATTCGTCGCTGAGTATTTCAGGAGAATAAGTTTCAAGATGGTTTAAAGCCTCTTTCCATTGATTTTGCATCAAACAAGTCTGGATGTGCAAAGCATCGAGAAATGGTGTGGAGGGGAAAGTTTTAAAGAATGGCAACGACACTTCTGTTTTACCCTCGAGGAGTGCTCGATCGAAAAGGAAATAGGCGCACCGCATTTGGCCATTGGTCGGGGAAGACGTGAGTTCTTTGCAAAGGGATTCGAACGCGTATTTTGCTCCTTTCTGAAAATAGAGCAGGGCCGTTTTTACGAGTGAGGATTCCAGTTCGCTTTCCAAATAATGGAGGTTTTCTTCGACCCATTCCCATTTGCCGATCGCTAAAAGCGCAAAACAAGCGTTGGCGATGACAGAGGGGATGCGGGAAGTTTCGATCATCTCGACAAGTGTGATCGGTTTGTTCAGCCAGAAGGCCAACTGGCACACTAAATACTCTTCTTCTGGTTCGGCCAAAAGGAAAATGGGGAGTTTTTCCAAATGGCGTTTGAAGCTTGAGAGCAATTGTGCATGTTCGGGGCTTTGAAAGAGCTGAGGGAGATGCCGTAGAGCGAGCAGAGCGAAGTGATAGGCGGGGATTCTCTCGCGCGACGCCGTCTCATGCAAACGGAAGGCGATCTGTTCGCGAATGAGTTTGAGAAGTGGATGTTTCGGGTATTTTCTTAAAGAGAGTTCCAGGCATTTGATCTCCTCCTCGATTTCCCCTGAAGCTTTATAGACGAGAGATTTGCCGAGGTATTCTAGAGGTGCGCCTGGAGTGAAGCGCAGCTTGCTGAATTCATCGAGCGCGTGGATGTAGAGCCGCTCTTTCTCTTGTTTTTTCTTCAAGGTAGACGCTTCGTACAACAGCGTGATGCCGGCTTTGAAAAGCGCTTCGCGGCCTTCGCTGCGCCCCGCAAAAGAACTGGCGATCCGCCGATACTCTAAAAGAGCTTTACCATAATTTCGATTGGCCAAAAAAGCGTCGGGGACGGCGAGGCAGTTGACCATCACATTCTGGCTTCCCACACTGATCTTCAGGGAAGCGATCTCGAAATCGGCGTCACGGCTGAGTAAGCCCACATGTGTTCCTGCGAGAGGAATGCGGCTGATGTAATGGCAGACCTTTTGTCCGTCGATCGATACAAACAGATGGTTGTCGACTTTTTCTAAACAGATCTCATGCCATGCTTGATCGTCGATCCTCGTGTTTGGCTCGGCCATGACCTCGACGTCGGAGTGAAATAAACGGCATTCTTTGCCGATCCAGACGCAATAACCTTCATTCAAATCTTTTCTCTCTAAAGCTTCTGGAATGCCCATGAGCAGCCCGATGCCTTGACTTTCGGGTCCCAGTTTGATGCATGTTTCAATCTTGGTATTCCCAGAGAAAGAGGCTTTCGAGATCATTAGGTTGACCCATTCCATCACCTCCGGAGAGCGGGTGATCGCCGTATGACGGGCAAAAAGGACATTCTCTTGAAATTCCCAATCTTTGGGATCGTCGGTTTTCAATTCGGCGGCCGGGATCCATTCCGGTTTTCCTTCGAGAAAGCCTTTCAATTCGGCGATGATCTCATCGACGCTTTGAAAACGTTCTTCGGGTGTATAGCGCAAGCACCTTTTGGCAATATCGGCAAGATGCTGTGGAATGTCTCGGTAAGGGGCCATTTCAAGAGGGTCGGTCAACCGTTCCAAATGCATCGTTTTGCGGTAACTTTTGACGGACGTGCGCAAAAAAGGCACCCGCAATGTCAAGAGTTGATACAAAATCACGCCCAAAGAATAGATGTCCATCGCCGCGTGTGAGGGCTCCCCTCGGGCCCTTTCGGGAGCGATGTAATTTAATGTCCCTGGAACTTTTCCGGGCCGCGTGAGATCTTTGTAGAGCGCATTGTCTTCTTCCTCATCTTCGATCAACACCTCGGTCTTCCCGAAAAAGTCGGCTAGTCCCCAATCGAGCAAAAAGACCTCTCCGTATTTTCCGACAATGATGTTATCGGGTTTGAGGTCGCGATGCACAATGCCTTTTGAGTGTGTGTAGGCGATCGCTTCGCAGACGGATAAAAAAATCCGCGTCAAAGCGAGGATGGAGGCGCCGATCGTGTGTTTGACTTCTCCTTCTTTCTCTTCTTCAACACTCTGTTTTAAAATTTGCTTTAAGGTTTCGCCTTCGACATAAGGCATCGTGTAATAAGTTTCGCCGTTCAGCTCGATGGAAAAGATCGGTATGATCGAAGGGTGGGTGAGCTGGGCGGCGACGCGCGCTTCCCTTAAGAACCGGTCTTTCATGATCGGATGCGTCTTGAGCTCTTGGCGGATCTGTTTTAAAGCGACGTGGCGTTTACATAAAGGATCGTATGCGAGAAATACCTCGCCCATGCCTCCTTTCCCAAGGCTTTTCAGAATTTGGTATTGGCCGATTTTATCAGGCAAAACATCATTCATCGTCCGTACCTATACCGTTTTCGTTAGTTTTTTTCACGTCAATTCAAATTCTCCTGATTTTCTTTTTATCTTTTTGAAATTTGAGCTTTTAGTCTATCCTTTTTATTTTTTCAGCGAGGCCTATCATGATTCCACCGATTCACAACCACTCTTCCTCACCTGTTCCACGTCTCAATCAACAACAATGCCGCATCTGTTCTCACGGCATCAGCGAGCAGCCTTCCGAGTTAAGCCCGCGTGTCAATGCCCGCGCCGCCAATTCGTGTTGGGAAACCTTTGTCTCAATTCCAAAAAAAATTGGGAATTTCTTCGCCCACCGGTTTGCAGACATCCGTATGTTTTTTTCGGGTTTTCAAAATAAAGGCGTTTCCAGTCAGGTAGTCGACCAGCGGTTCAATGAAGTGAACCTGTTGATTCAGACGATCAACACTTGCGGGGCGGATCGCACTCTCGTTAGAGATCAGTTTCAACGCCTTTCAAATGGAACCCGAGATCTTTTTTATTATTTCGATGGAAAATACGTTAACCAATTTGTCAGCGATCCTTCGCGGACCGAAGAAATTAAAGCTGAGATGCTTCGAGAATGTAACCAAGTGATTTTCATTCAAAAATTATTCAGCGGAAGAATGTTTACCCCGAATACGCCGATCACAGTTATTCCGGGCACCGTCGCCTACGACCGGCTAGCGATTCCCGCCGACGTCAGGCAAAAAGCCGATGAGATCAACCGACTAAAAATTCAGTTCGGCACTTTGGGAATTCGAGTTCCCCGCGTCTACGCCGACCTGACGACATTAGAGTTTATGTCGATTCCCGTGTTTGACTCTTCCCATCCCGCGGTGCAAACCGCCATGAGTGATGGCGACACAGTGAGCGTGAGGGATCAGGGTTTGCGCCATCTCCTAGATGCAAATACTTTTGACGTGGCTTTTGCCACGTATACCAACCCTACGAATCCGCCCATCTGTAACTATCCGAACTGCACTCATCCTTTGCAACAGGGCAAGCTTTTAATCGATACCGCTTTGCAAGATGAGATTTTGGGCGTCCTACGAAATGCAGTAGCTGGTTTTGGAGTGACAACAACGTCAACAACAACGACCACAACTACGACGACAATAGGAGGGTTCATTGAAGCGCCGGGAACGGTCCGGTATGTGCAAAATGCTATCCCGGCCGACGTGCAAACCAAGGCCAATGAGATCAACCGATTAAAACCAATATTCGAAGCGCTTCGTCCTACGCCTGCGGTGCCACTCATCTACAACGATCCGATTGGCATGGAAATCCTCGCAATCCCTGTCTTCGATGCCTCTCATCCGGCTGTTCAAAATGCCTTGCGTAGCGGCGAATCGACGAGGATCAACAATCGCGACCTGCGCCACATTTTGGAAAAAGATTCTTTAGAAGCGCACATCGCTGCAGGCCACAGTTGGGCGCCAGCAAAATGTCATATCTGCCGCCATCCTGATCATGGCGGCATCCGTCGAGAGAACTTGCGGATCGACACCGCTTTGCAGGATGAGATTCTACAATTTTTAAGAACAGCCATTCTCGCCGGTGGCGGCACGACAACGTAGAGTTCATTTTACATTCTTTAAATTATCTTAACTTGATATGCTTTTTGGCTGTCATTAAAGAGAGGTGTTCATGTCAATGATAACAACGAGACCGATATCGACTTCAGACTACGCAATTCGCAACGTTCCATTGGAAATAAGCCCAGCGCCTTCAGGTCGATTGAATGGACGCATAACCGCAAAAGCCGCCAATGATTGTTTGGGCTGTTTAAGTCCTTCATCCATCGGTAAATTTTTTGCGCACATTTATTCCGATTGCCGCATGTTTATTTATTCTTTCATGTCCATGGGGCGCGGAACGACGCCATTCGAAATCGGTGCCCGCATCAATGAAATGACGCAATTCATGACAGTCATCGACAGTTGCGGAGACAATCGCAATTCTGTGAACGCCCGATTCCAACGGCTCTCGCCGCAGGTCCGCAATCTTTTCTTTCGCGTCGATCAAAATTACGTCAATGAATTCGCTAGAAACCCTCAAATCTCGCAAGAATACGGCCAAGAGATGGTCCGCGAATGCCAAAGAGCGATCAGCTTTCAACGTCAACTCAGCACCGTCAATACTTTTTACCGGGTCTTTTCAGGACGTGATCCGAATGCAGTCGTGACCACGACAACAACGACGAGCACGACAGTGCCAGGCGGCGACGGAGAAAGACCAAGACCGCGCGGTCCTCTACCCGAGCGAGAGCCCGGTCCGCAACCGGTAAGATTCCCTTGGCAAGATCTTCCAGCCGGCATTCCAGGATTCCGATGGCAAGATTTTTTTGGCGGTGTCTTTGGTGGTCGAGGAGGCCCTATTGGCGGCGGCCGAGAGCCGGTGGTGGGCGGCCCAGAACGCCCTGCAGCGACGACGTATAATCTCAATGTTCCAGGCGCTGTTGCATACGTGCAGAATAATATCCCTGCTGATGTACAACAAAAAGCCGCCGAGATCAATCGATTGAAGCCATTGTTTGATGCGCTGGCGGGCGCTCCGGCGGTACCGCTCATCTTTAACGATCCCGTCAACATGGAAATCATGGCGATCCCTGTCTTTGATGCGTCCCATCCCGCGATTCAGGCTGCCTTGCAAGGCGGGGTAAGCTCTTCGATCGACAACCGCGATGTCCGCCACCTCTTAGATAAAGAGACCATGGAAGCGCATATCGCCGCTCATCCCCACAGCTATGCGCCGGCAAAATGTCCGACGTGCCGCCACCCTGAGCATGGGGGCATACGCCGCGAAAACCTAATGATCGACACCGCCCTTCAAGATCAAATTCTCGCGTTCTTGAGTGGCGCAGTTCCCGCCGGCGCAACGTCGACGACGACATAAGACCTCTTGTATAACCTGCTTTACTTGAAAAACCCCGAGAAAAGGGCGATTTTAGCAGGTGAATGAGGTTATGCAGGAGGTCTGTAATTGATTTTTTATGAGGAAAGAGGCAACATTCTTCGTATGACTCCTCAGAAAAAAGTCATTTTGACAGGCGATAGGCCATCGGGTGCCCTGCACCTCGGGCATTATGTCGGCTCGCTCAAAAATCGCGTCGAACTGCAGGATAGCTGCGAGCAGTTCGTCATGATCGCCGATGTGCAGGCGCTGACCGACAATTATGAGCAGCCAGAAAAAGTCCGCGAAAATATCCTGCAAGTTGCCCTCGATTATCTGGCCGTCGGCATTGACCCAACTAAGTCGACGATTTTAATCCAGTCGCTCATCCCTGCGCTTTTTGAGCTGACGATCTACTATTTGAACTTAGTGACATGGAATCGCCTGAAACATAACCCAACAGTCAAACAAGAGATCGTCCAGAAAGGCTACGGCGAGAGCGTCCCTGCAGGATTTATGGTCTATCCCGTCAGCCAAGCTGCCGATATCACCGCCTTTAAGGCCGATATTGTCCCCGTCGGCGAAGATCAGCTGCCGATGATTGAGCAGACCAACGAGATCGTCCGCCATTTCAATCGCATCTACAAAGCTGAGGTGCTTGTCGAATGCAAGGCCGTGATCCCCAAAATGGCACGCCTTCCCGGCACGGACGGAAAGGCCAAGATGAGCAAGTCGCTCGGTAACTGCATCTACCTCGGCGACACCGCCGACGCCGTCGCAAAGAAAGTGAAGGGGATGTACACCGATCCCGGCCACCTGCGCGTCGAGGATCCAGGCAAAGTCGAAGGCAATCCCGTCTTCACTTATTTGGACGTCTTTGATGCTGATGTTGCGGGATTAGAAGAGATGAAGGCCCATTATCAGCGCGGCGGGCTCGGAGATTCTATCGTCAAAAAACGCCTGCTCGACGCTCTTCAAGCTTTCCTGGAACCCATTCGAAAAAAACGGGAAGAATTCGCTAAAGATCCTCAGCACGTGATGCAAATCTTGTTCAAAGGCACAGAGCGCGCCAACGCCGTCGCCTCTGAGACATTGCGCCAAGTGCGCAAAGCCATGCGGCTTGATTATCTTTAGTGCTGAAATCCTGAATGATTAGAGGAAAATGAGCATTGAATCCACAAGTGCTTTTACGGCGACTCCATTAAAAAGGCCTTTCGATGGTAGCAATGCTTCTGATGCAGATGGCGCACGTGTGCAAAAAAGAGTGAAATACAACGTTTCTCCACTCAACCAACCAACGGTGATTCCCATCGTAGTCCCGCTCCCAGCTGTACCCATAAATGACAAGTCTTCCAAAAGGGGAATGAACAACAGAATATTGGTTCCGATCACTATCCTCTCGACCGCTACACAGTCCAATGTTTCAGCAGTCAGTGATTCGAATCCAATTTTGGAGCTACTGTTATTGAATACCGCCGCTAATACCTTGATAATGATCTCGCGTGCCAATTCACCTTTGAACGGGGCAAAGCCAATCATTCCAAGCACCGCCCCTCTTCCTGCAAGGCCGATCCTCTTTGCTCCTTCCTCCCAATATGAATTCAATTCGCTGAAAGTAAATAAGACGCAACCTTCCCAGTTCCCGATTCCGAGTCAATCTCATCCTGACGATGCCATTTTCGAGCAGGCAAAGAAATACATGGATAATGCCGAATACTCATTGGCCATCGAGCATTTCAGTCGAGTCGCCAAATCCCACCCTAAGTTTGATGAAGGTGAGTACTACATCGGGCTCTGTTTCGAAATTAAAACAGATTATGAAACTGCAAAAAAGCACTATTTACAAGTGCCTCAATGCAGTTCTTTCCTTGACAAAGCTGAATTTAAAATTGGACTTTGTCTTTTTAAACAAGGGAATCATTCGAAAGCCAAAGAACACTTTCGCAATGTGAAGCAGAGCTCTCCCATCGAGTTCGCCTACGCCCAATTCTATCATGGTCAGTGCAACTTCGACACTCTTCGATACAATTCGGCAATCAAACATTTCCTGAATGTATCCGAGACCCACCATTTATATGGAGAAGCGCAATACAAAATCGGAAATTGTTATGTGGTGCTAGATAATTTATTAGAGGCGAGCAAACATTATCACAACGTCCCCACGTATCATCCAGAATTCGTGCATGCACATTTCAGCATAGGTGATCTATTTTTTAAGGAAGGAAATTTTGCTAAGGCGGAGGAACATTTTGATAAAGTGCCTCCGCTGAATCAACAATATTTAGAGGCGCAAAACTACATGGCTTCAATTCGATGGATGACCAGACCCAAATCAACCCTCAACGCTTAGAGCCAATCTGCGAAATTGGTTTCTGTCGATTTTACGGTTCTTTTGAGCCGATTTTCGAATTCTTTTTGCGGGGGTTGTATCAACTTGCGGGAAACGCCTTTTACTGACATTGCTTACCTCATTCGTGAAGTATTTACAGCTACAGCTTGAAATGTGAATTTTTTCTCTATGAAAAAATTACGCAACAATACCGCGATGCGCCTTGATTATTTTTAGTGAGCACGCAATTGCTGAAACCCAGCATCAAAAACCATATCCAAAGCTTTGTTCATTGAAACGTGCTTTTGTTGAGCCAGCTTTGCTAGATTGTAATGCCTTTCACTTGTAGTTCTGTAGGCGATTTTCCCTTTAAATTCTTCTTTATTGATAGGTTCAGGAATGGGATCTCCTTGTTCCAAATACAATTCAATAGCTCCCGCAATAGCATCTTTTATTTCTTCCATCCCTTTTTCTATAGTGCTCGCATCTGTACATACTCCGGGAAGCTCATTGACACGGATGATATAGAACTTCTTGCCTTTGTGAGAATCTTGTTCAATTGTGTATGACCAATTAAGGTTGAGATAATATTTTAAATTCTTTTTAGTATCCATGATCTTTTAAAACCTCCTTTAAATCATCTGTCTGATACCTCAATAGCTGGGCTCTTTTTTTAATTGAAATAACCCGAGGATATTGAGTTTTTCTGAAGATGTGGTGAGAGGAACTAATTTTTAGTGAGAACCCCAAGTTTAATAATAAATTTTCCGCTTCATCGTAAGAGATGTTTTTTCCATTCAACACCTTCTCAATTAGCTTCTCTAATTTACTCATGAACTAATGATAGCATTTCTGCTATCATTGGTCAAGGTAGATTCTAAGTAATTGTTTTTCAGTTACTTGTGCTGATCTTCTTCGATCTCTTTGTTGATGTCTTCTTCTTCCTCTTCCAGGGGCTCTTCCTTGCTTTCTAGATATTCGCGGAAGAGGATGTAGATGCCGCCCAAGGCGAACAGGACGGGCAAGAGGATTTCCCAAGAGATGTTGAATTGGACGGTGACGAAGACGCCGATGAAGACAAATAGCGTCACGCCCATGTCGTAATGGCGGCCCAAGAGGTATTGCCGGATGGCCAAGGGGATACCGACGGCGAGCATGATTCCAGGCCACCAGGCCTTCAGGTAGGCGATGATGGCAAGGCCGATGAGGAAGAGGGCGACGGAGATCGCTTTCGCGCGTTTTTTTGAGACAATCCGGCTCATGATAACCCCATTAATGAATTAGGACGCTTTGATAATTAAGGACGCCGAATGCCCAAATGCCGATTAAGGCGTGGGAAACGATGGGTCCGACGAGGCTGTTTTGGCGTTCGTACATCCACCCCCAAAAAAGGCCAAAGCAGAATGCGCTGAAAGCGAAGGTAAATGACTTCATCCCGTGAAAGAGTCCAAAGAGTAGATTGGAGGCAAAGATCGACCAAAATACGCGGTAGGGAGAGCGGAAAAAGTTGCGTAGTGCGCTTTGCAAACAGCCTCTGGCGATAAATTCTTGCAAGGGGACTAGAGCGACGTAAAAAATCAATAAGGCCTGGATATGCATTTCTTTTTGGGGTTTGCCGAAGAGATGATCAAAGGCTTTGAATAAAAACGAATGCTGGGGCTGTTTGCTCGATGGGAAGACTGTGAGGTCGTGGAATTCTGGAATTGTTTTAATCAACATCCATTTAAAGGGGATCATGCCGAGGAGAAGGGGGAGGGTAAATAGGATCGACTCACCCAGATTTTTTTTCCAATTTTTCATCGTGAGACCGTAAAACTCGAGTGGGTAGCCGCTGTACTTGATCATGATGATGCCGAAGACTCCGAAGCTGATGATGAATATCGAAACCACGATCTGGGTGACCGCTGTATAAGAATCGTACTTCTCAAAAAATTTTAGGGCGTAGACAAATGCGGTGAGAAAGATGAAGAGGTAGATGATGAAGCGTGCCATCTGGTCATGGGCCTTGGTCAGGCGCATCTCTTCTTTAAGAGAATTGATGGTCGATTGATTTGCCGATTCGAGGCGTTTTACGCTTTTATGCGCCAAATTCGAGAAGAGCTTGGAAAAGACAGGAGATTTGTCTGCGAGGGTTTTCAAGTCTTTTAAATGTAAGATCACGATCAGGGTTTTCTCAAGAGCTTTTGCTGAACTCATGCGCGTTTGCGCTCCCAAAATCGCCATCTCCCCAAACGAGTCATCTTCATGAAGCAAAGCGAGTCGATAATCGGTGTGAAGTTCTTTGTCTCTCTTTAAAATTTCCACTTCTCCTGACTGGATCAGAAAGAGTTCGTCGCCTTGTTCGCCTTCTCTGACGATGTAAGCATCCTTTTCATAAGTCGCGCGCCGTGCTAAAGGAAGCAAGAGGCGGAGCTCTTCTTCGGTCAGATTGTGGAAAAGTTTGGTTTTTTTTAAAAAATCGATTAAGTCATCCATAACCTCGTTTTAATGGAAGTTGACACAGAATTCAACTCTTTAAAAACTTTAAGTGTTCTCGCAAATAGGGAGCGGTGAGGGATTTTGGATCGCGAGAAACCTCTTCTGGGGTGCCGGCGGCGACGATTTGTCCGCCGTTTGGGCCGCTGCCGGGACCCATATCGATGAGGTGATCGGCAGCGGAAATCAGATCGAGGTTGTGTTCGATGATGATCACTGTATTGCCGAGCTCGACAAGTTGATCGAAGATTTGAAGGAGTTTGACGATGTCCTCCGTGTGCAGGCCGACGGTAGGTTCATCGAACAGATAAAGTGTGCTGCCAGATGAGCGCTTGGCCAATTCTCTAGAGAGGCGCATCCGCTGCGCTTCACCCCCCGATAGAGTGGCGATCTCTTGGCCGAGTTGCAAATAGCCGAGCCCAACGGAGATCAGCGTCTCTAAAATCCGGACCACTTTAGGAATAGGCGGGAGGAAGGAGAGGGCTTCTTCGACGCTCATTTGCAAAATGGCGCCGAGGTGCTTGCCCTTCGTCGTCACTTTCAGGCTGAGAGGGTTGAGCCGGTAGCCATGGCAAGATTCGCAAACGACTTTGACAGGAGGAAGAAATTGCAACGAAATGTTGCGCGTGCCGAGGCCCCAGCACGTGGTACACATGCCTTTGCGGTGATTGAAGCTGAAATGCTTGGGGGCAAGACCTCGCGCTTTGGCTTCCGGGAGCGAAGCGAAAAAGTAGCGGAGCGGCGCAAGCAGATCGACGTAAGTGCTGACGTCGGCGCGCAAGGTCTGGCCTATCGGGTTTTGGTCCAGCACGAGCAGCTTGTCGAAGGCGTCCATGCCCTGCAATGTAGCTCCGAGATAGGCGACTTCTTTGGCCCCTTTCGCTCTTCCCCGTTTGCCGCGCAAGGCGGCTTGCGCTGCCGGCTGCAGAAGATCGCTGAGCAGTGTCGATTTGCCGGAGCCGGAGACTCCCGTGATGCAAGTCATCGCGCGGATGGGAAAATCGACATCGATATTTTTGAGATTGTGCAAAGAGGCTTTGCGAAGGCTTAAAAAATGTTTGGCTGAGCGTCGAACTTTGGGAAGAAGAATTTTTTTCTTTCCGCTTAAATACTGGCCGGTGAGCGAGAGGGGATTGGCCTTAATTTCTTGAAAGGTTCCCTGAGCGATGATTTTGCCGCCCTGTTTTCCAGCGTGGGGCCCAAAATCTAGAATGTAATCGGCAAGTTTGATCGTCAGAGGATCGTGCTCGACGAGAAGAAGAGTGTTGCCGAGAGAGCAGAGTTGTATAAGAGCGCGGTTTAATCGCTCATTGTCGTAAGGGTGCAAGCCGATGGTCGGTTCGTCGAGAACGTAGAGGCATCCCGTGAGGCCGCTGCCGAGCTGCCTTGCCAGCCGGATCCTCTGTGATTCGCCGCCGCTTAAAGTGGGGGCGCTGCGCTCTAGAGAAAGATAGCCGAGGCCGATCGCGCGCAAGAAATGCAGTCGCGACTTCAGTTGCTTGAGCGTCTCTTCAAGGAATTGTTGGTCGTCTCTGGAGAGTTTGATTTTTTCTAGAAATCCAGCGGCGTCATCGATCGAAAGGCGGCAGAAATCGGCGATCGAACTCCCATGGATTTTCACATTTCGAGCCAGGGGATTGAGCCTTGTCCCTTGGCAAGAGAGGCATTGGTGTTGATCGAGCAGGGGAATGAGCGGTTCTCGGATTTCTGGATCGGAACTTTTGGCGAGCAAGGCGAGAACGGAATTGAATCCGCGCCATTTGAATGAGAGACCGCCCTCTTTCACTTCATTGTCTTCTCTTACGCCGGAAAAGAGCAGTTGCAATTGCTCTGAGGTGAGTTCAGAAAAAGGCGTTCGGGGTTCGATCTTCGCTTTTTTTAGGAACGCGAGAAACACGGACAGCGTCTCTTGGGAGAGATTTTCTTTCCAGAGCAGGCGTAAGAGGCTTGTCGAGTTCATTTTCATGATCTCTTTATGCCGCGACAGATCGGCTCCATATTGAAAACCGAGCCCTTGGCAATCGAGGCACATTCCTTGCTCGGTGTTAAAGGAGAACGTATGCGGCGTGATCGGCGGATAAGATTTTCCCGTGCTGGCAACGGCAAAGGAGAGGTTGAAAAATAGATCTTTTTCTTCGAGGGCGGCGACAAGTGTCCCTCCAGACAAACTGGATGCTTGGTCAATCGCATCGAATAATCGCTTCTTGTTCTCTTTGGAAACGGTGAGACGATCGATGACGAGAAAAAGGGCGTTTTTGCGCTGCTTGTCGAACGGGATCTCCTGATCGAGTTCGTAATAGACGTTGTTCAAACGGATGCGCAAATAACCTTGCCGTTGCAATTTCTCTTTCAACTCTTCAAATTTTTCATTGCGTTTCAAGGTGAGAGGGGAGAGGATCTGCAATTTTGCGCTCTCCGGCAAATTGAGAAGGCGTGTGAGTACGTAATCCTTGCTGATCGTGCGGATTTCCTCTCCTGTCTCTGGGCAAAATGCAGTTCCTAGATGTGCATAGAGGAGGCGCAAGAAATCGTAGCTCTCCGTCATCGTCCCAATGGTGCTGCGTGGGTTGCCGGCATGGCTTTTTTGTTCGATGGCGATCGCAGGCGAGAGCCCTTCGATCTGCTCAACCTTCGGTTTGGGCATTTGTTTGACGAATTGCCGCGCATAAGCAGACATCGATTCGATGTAGCGGCGCTGTCCTTCCGCATAGACGGTCTCAAAGGCAAATGAGGATTTCCCCGATCCGGAAGGCCCAGTACAGAGCGTAATTTTTCCGCGGGGGATTTGTACATCAATCCCTTTCAAATTGTTTTGGCGCGCCCCTTCAACAAGAATCGACTGTAATGGTTGTCGAATGGAAGGAGGCCGTGAGGCCGGCAAGTGCGTGATAGGTTTTAAAGCGGCTTTAAGTGCTTCTCCCGTCGGTGTTTTGAATTTGGCTATTTTTTCCGGCGTTCCAACGGCGACGACCTCGCCTCCAAATCTCCCGCCTTCCGGTCCCAAATCGATCACCCAATCCGCCGTCTTCACAAAGTCCATATTGTGTTCGATCACGAGGACGGTATTGCCGCGCTCCACGAGCTTTTGCAAGACGTCGATCAATTTTTTAATGTCGTGAAAATGCAGGCCCGTCGTTGGTTCGTCGAGAATGTACAATGTGTTGCCGCTAGAGGGGCGAGAGAGTTCTTTGGCGAGTTTGATCCTTTGCGCCTCGCCGCCAGACAGCGTTGGGGAAGGCTGGCCTAAACGGATGTAGTCGAGGCCGACATCCATCAGCGTATCGAGCTTTGTCTTGAGATGTGGGATCGCAGAGAAAAATTCCTGCCCTTCCGCGACGGTCATCTGTAAGATCTCGAAAATATTTTTCCCTCGATAGAGGATCGATAGCGTGTTGTCGTCAAATCTTTGGCCTTTGCAATATTCGCAAGGGACCCATTCATCTTCCATGAAGTCCATGTCGATTTTGATCATCCCCATGCCGGAGCAGTGAGGACAAGACCCTTCTTTGACGTTGAAGCTAAACCGCCCCGCCTTGTAGCCTTGCGCGACGCTCTCCGGCAAGTTGCTGAACAGGTCGCGGATCTCGTCGAAAAGTTTGATAAAAGTTGCAGGGTTGGAGCGGGGCGTGCGGCCGATTGGGGTTTGGTCGATGGCGATCACCTTATCGACTTGGTCGATGCCGCGGATCGCTTTATGTTTGCCGATCGGGAGTTGTGCATGGTGCAGGTGATTGGAAAGCGCGGGGTAGAGCGTATCGGTAATAAGAGAGGATTTGCCCGATCCCGAAACGCCTGTGACGGCGACAAGGACCTTCAATGGGATCTCCACATCGATCTTTTTGAGGTTGTGATGAGAGGCTTTCTCGATTTTGAGCTCTCCGTCAGCAGAGCGGCGTTTAGGAACTGCAATCTGTTTTTTCCCCGAAAGATAAGCGCCCGTCACAGAATCTGGAGAGGCGAGAAGATCGCGCAAAGTGCCTTTAACGATGATGTTGCCGCCAAATTGGCCGGCGAGTGGGCCGACGTCGACGATTGTGTCGGCAGAGCGGATCGTCTCTTCGTCGTGCTCGACCACGATCACGGTGTTCCCTTTGTCGCGCAAGCTTTTCAACGTCTGCAGCAGCTTATGATTATCGCGCGGATGAAGACCGATCGAAGGCTCGTCCAAAACATAGGTGGCCCCGACAAGGCCCGAACCAATCTGGGAGGCGAGCCGTACGCGCTGCGATTCCCCGCCCGACAGGGTGGGAGCGGTCCGGTCTAAACTTAAGTAATAGAGTCCGACGCCGTTTAAGAATTGTAGCCTTTGGACAATCTCCTTGAGAAGTTCCTCGGCGATGATTTTTTCGTTTTTTGCCAGGGTAAGCTTTTGAAAAAACTGCAGAGCGTCATCGACGGCCATCGCCGTGATTTCAGCGATCCTTTTTTTTCCCACGGTTGTTGCCGCGGGATAAGGGCGGATCTTTTGCCCTTGGCAATCGGGGCAAATCGATTCCTGCATCAGTTCTTTCATTTTGGCGCGATATAGATCGCTTTGCGCCTGATTAAAACGCTCTTTTGCCTCAAAGAGGACGCCACGCCACTGCACATATTCTGTCCAACGGCTTCTTTTATGCGGATGGACAAAGCGCATCTCCGTCCATTTCTTTTCGGTGCCGTAGAGATACACTTTTTTGGCCTTTTCGGGCAGTTTTTTCCATGGCGCGTTGACGTCAAAGCCATAAAGGCGCGCTAAGTTATCGAAGATGTTGCCGTAGCGCACGGTTTTGTAAGAGCTGGCGATGAGGCAGCAATCTTCGGCGATCGACAGATCGGGGTTGATGATCCGCTGCAGATCGAATTCCTGGATGACGCCCAGTCCTTGGCATGTTGGGCACATGCCACTCGGATGGTTAAATGAAAAGTCGGAAGGCTCTAAGGGTCCGTAAGAGAGCCCTGATTTCGGAGAGAAGGCGTGCTGTGAAAAAAGGGTTTCTTTACCGTTATCCACTTCGAGAATGCTCATCAGCCCCTGGCCATTCTCTAAAGCTTGATTTACGGCCTCTGCGAGCCGGTTATCCTCTTCGGGTCTCACGCTCAGCCTGTCGATCACAATGTCGATGTCGTGGGCGACTTTACCGTCGATCTTGACCTCTTCGCTCAAATCGATCATTTTGCCGTCGAGCCGCACTCGTGTGAACCCTTTGCGGACAAGCTCTGCAAAATCGTCTTTGAATTCCCCTTTTTTGTTTTTTGCAAATGGCGCTAAAAGAATCAGGCGCGTTCCTTCAGGGAGTTCGCGGATGGTCCTCAAAATTTGTTCCGCGCTTTGCGGGGTGACGACCTCGCCGCTGATAGGGCAATGGGCGATGCCAATACGCGCGAAAAGAACACGCATAAAGTCGTAGATGCCCGTCATCGTGCCGACAGTGGAGCGGGGATTGCGGCCGGCAGTTTTCTGTTCGATGGCGATGGTCGGTGAGATCCCGCTGATCAGCTCCGCGTCGGGTTTGGCCAGATCGCCTAGATGGCGCCTCGCATAGGTGGAAAGCGATTCCACATAACGGCGTTGCCCTTCGATGTAAATCGTATCAAAGGCAAGTGAAGATTTTCCCGAACCGGAGACTCCTGTGAAGACGATCAGTTCATTGTGATTTAAGACAAGGTCGACCCCTTTCAAATTATGGACCTTGACTTTTTTCAAAACAATCTGAGGCTCTGACATTTATAATAATGAGGTTTATAGGATAAAATCTCTGCCACCATGCTGACACGTTTTTTCCTTCTTGTCATTCTGTTTTTGCCAGGAGCAAAAATTAATTTTAAAGCTGAGGTAAATTTATGACAGTGAGTTTAGCAAACGATCTGCTTCCCAGCGAGGTGTTGTCGATCATCGTTGTAGCAATAGGGGACCCAGTCCTTTGTTCCAAAGTCTGCCAAACGTGGGCTCGCGCTGTGCGTGAGGACCCATTTCTCTACGTCAAAATCTTCGAGGACTGGATGAAAAACAAAAACATTGCTCCTCTTTTGATCTACCTTACGGATTTTGTTCCAAAGCCGACCAATACCCAAGCCGCTCATCTTGTGAAATTGGCCTATGCGCAAATTCTGGCCGAGGTGAAAGAGTACATGGTGAGCACACGAAAAAAAACATTTTCGGCCGTATATCCCTTTTTTGAAGACATACAAACGATGAAACTCAGCACCTTTTGGGATCATTGGAATTATTTGAGTCAGCTTTGCCATGTGCCGGCCACCCATCCCAAACAGTTAGCACAAAACCCTCTGGAAAAAGCAGAGCATATTCGAGGCTGGATGAAGCAGGGGTTGAATGTCGAAGAAATTGATCTGTCTGCAAGAGGGATTCTTGGCCTGCCAGCCGAATTTTTTGAGCAGATGAGAGACGTGAAAAACATCATCCTCTGCCAGAATAACTTAAAATCGCTGCCTCCAGGAATTAGCCAATGCAAACAGCTCATCGCGCTGGATTTACGGGATAATCTGATCCAGTCTTTGCCGCTTGAGCTCGGCCGGTGCCCCAACCTAAAGGGTGTTCACCTCGATCGATATACCTTTGAAACAGTGCACATTCCTAAGGAGATTGCACACCTGATCCAAATCCCAGAAAGAGAGGACTCCGGCATAGGGGAGAGGGCCAGCGAGGTCAAATTCCAGTTCTGCCCAATTTTTTAAGTCTTCTTTTTTTTGCAGGGGCACTCGGAATCTGTGGGCGTCTCGAAGGAGCTCATTTGCTCTTGGGCTTTAGGAGGTTTGGGGTGGCAGGAGCAGGCATAGGCATTTCCACAAAATCCCAGCAACATGACTATTCCAAAAATTTGGCTAAACTTTTTCATAGCTACCTCCAGGTGTAGTGTCTTTGTTTTTACACCTCTTCCTATTATTTTACAATGAAAATTTATACACAGAGTGATTCAAGGATCGGTCGATGGCAATGCCGGGGCTTCAGATTTGCAGCAGGCAAAGCCATTGGCACTGCGGACACTTGCAAAAGAGCGTTGAATCGCTCTTTTGCAAGAGGAGCAGGGGCTTGTGCAAGCACAAGCTCGATGCAGCCAGCTGCAAAGATGAAGATGCCGGCGAAGCCAGCGGCCGATTTTTGAATCACGAGGTGTATAACTCTGTAGTGACAAATTTGATCCCCCCATTTACCATGGAGGAAAGAGGGGTGTGTACCTAATGCGAACTAGGACTAAGATCATTTGCACGATGGGGCCGGCGGTCGGAAGCTATGAAAAAATCTTGCAGCTCATCGATGCAGGCATGAACGTCGCAAGGATCAATTTCAGCCATGGCACGCAAGACGAACACCTCAAAACCATCCAAATGCTGCAAAAGGCACGCGAAGAAAAGAAAATTCCTCTGGCGATTATGCTCGACACCAAGGGTCCCGAAATTCGCATCGGCAATATAAAAAATGGGCAAGTTTCCTTAAGTGCGGGACAGAAGTTTTTGCTCGTCAAAGAAGAAGTGATCGGCGATGAGAAAAAAGCCCAGGTCACTCCGCCGATCGCCCTTGACGCCTTAGAGGTCGGCATGCGGGTGCTCATCGATGACGGGTATCTGATGTCCCATGTCGTCGAAAAGCGCAAAGATGGAATCGTCATCGAAATTGAAAATAGCGCTCTTCTCAAAGATCACAAAGGCGTCAACATCCCCGGCGTCAATATCGATCTTCCCGCAATGACCAAACAGGACATTTCCGACATCACATTCGGCTGTCAGCAGGACATTGATTTCATTGCCGCCTCCTTCATCCGCTCGCCCGATCATGTCCTCGAGATCAAAAGTCTTCTTCTCAAGCAAAACAAGTCGGAAATCAAAGTCATCGCAAAAATTGAGAACGGTTTGGGCGTGCAGCATTTCGACAGCATTTTGCAAGTGGCCGATGGAATCATGGTCGCGCGCGGCGACCTTGGCGTGGAGCTGCCGCTCGAAGAAGTTCCCCGCCTGCAAAAGATGATGATCCGCAAATGCTATCAAGCGGGTAAACCTGTCATTACGGCCACGCAAATGCTCGAATCGATGATCAAAAACCCGCGGCCCACCCGCGCCGAGGTCTCCGATGTCGCCAATGCGATCTATGATAGCACCTCTGCCGTCATGCTATCTGGGGAAACCGCCGTTGGCCAGTATCCCATTGAGACTGTCTTGATGATGCGAAGCATCGTCGAGGAGGCGGAAAAAGACTTCAACTATCGAGACTTTTTCAACCGCGACTCCAAGACCGATTTCAACGACGTTTCCAACTCGCTCGGCCTTGCCGCCGTGAAGACTGCCTACAGCGCCCATGCGCAGGGGATTTTCTGCTTCACTCAGAGTGGCTTCACCGCCCGCGTTGTCTCCCGCTTCCGCCCCGAAATGCCAATCGTGGTGCTCACCGCCCAGCGAAAAATCTACAATCAAATGGCCTTGAATTGGGGAGTGATCCCCGTCGATCCGGCGGCGGCGAAAAATGTGCAAGAAGCGATCTCCATCACGAGCTGCTTTGCATTGAAAAAAGGAATCGTCCGTTATGGCGATCTCGTCGTCGTGACAGCAGGCTCCCCATTTGGCATCAGCGGCACGACGAACATGATGATCGTCGAGAGCATCGGCGATGTCCTCGTCCGCGGCCATTCCCGCCCAGGCCGCCGCGTACACGGCAAAGTGACCCTGCTGCACGCCGCCGACGAAAAGCGCCATGGGCAGCTCAGCGATCGCATCCTCGTCATCCCTCGCTGTGACGATGCGTATTTGCCCCTTCTGAAAAATGCCCTAGGGATCGTTCTTCAGAACCATCCCGACGACTCGTCTTCAGAACAATTTGCCCTCCAAGTTTCCAAAACCCTCGATATCCCCATTTTGACGAGGGCAGATGGTGCAATGACTCTATTGACCGACGGGCAAATGGTGACATTGGACCCCCATAAAGGCATCGTCTATAAAGGCTCCATTGAAAACGATGACGAAATGATTCCCACCATCTGCTCACCAAATTAAACTTGACTCTGTCCATTTAAAATTTTAATTTCACAAGATTTTTGAATTGAGATTCAAGCTCTTTTGCTTTATAATTTTATTATTCGAAATATAAAACAAAGCGTAATAATTGTGGCTATACCAAAATCTTTTTTAAATACTAATGGCCAACAGGCCGTTCTCGTCACCGGCGGCGCCGGCTATATCGGCACTCAAGCATGCAAAGCATTAAAAGAAGCAAATTTCTTTCCCATCGTCTATGACAACTTGTCCAGCGGCCACGCTGAAGCCGTAAAATGGGGAGTATTCGAAAAAGGGGATATCTCCGATAGGCAAAGGCTGTGCGAGGTCATCGACAAATACCACCCTATTGCCGTCATGCATTTTGCCGCTTTTAAATCCGTTGGCGAATCGGTCAAAGAACCTTCAAAATACTACCTCAATAACGTCGGCGGTTCCACTGTCCTGTTAGACGCTATGAAGGAAAAGAAAATCGACAAGATCATTTTCTCAAGTTCCGCAGCGGTTTATGGTCAGCCATCACATTCCAATCCTCTCAAAGAAACCGACACCTGTCAGCCGATCAATCCTTACGGCTGGTCAAAGTGGATGGTGGAAAATATGATGCGCGATCACGACAAGGCGTATGGACTCAAGTCGGTCGCTTTGCGCTATTTCAACGTCGCTGGCGCCGATTTTAATCTCGAATGCGGCGAGCGTGGCGATAAACCGATCAACCTTGTCCCTATCGTCTTGCAAGTCGTACTGAAAAAGCGGGAAAAATTGGACGTTTTCGGCAACGATTATCCCACTCGCGATGGAACCGCTGTCCGAGACTACCTGCACGTCGTCGACCTCGCCGACGCCCACGTCAAAGCCCTCAACTATTTGCTGCAGGGAAAACCCAGCATCGCCTTCAATCTCGGCACTAGCAATGGGGCCTCCGTAAAAGAAGTGGTCGACACTGCCCGCAAAATCACGCAATTGCCTATTCCCGTCAATGAAGCCCCGCGCCGCGAAGGCGACCCCGCTTTTCTGACTGCCGACTCTGCCCTTGCCAAAGCAACTTTGGGCTGGGAGCCAAAGTATTCCGATCTGAACACGATCATCGACAGCGAATGGAAGTGGACCAAGTTTTTAAATCAAAAAGAATAAAGAATAAAAAATATGACTATTTTTCCAAATTCTAATTTTCCTTTCGAAATATACCAACGCATTAAAGAATTGAAGATCAGCATTTACTTTTAGTTCTCGGAAATTCAATTTCCAAAACAAAAAACGATTAGGCAGCGGCACAATTTATATACGTATCCCTTCGGCTGGGCAGTCAATGTATTCCCAATATCTGAATCGTTTGCCTCAGAGCCTGTCTGCGAAATTGGTTTCTGTCGATTTTTCGGTTCTTTTGAGCCGATTTTCGAATTCTTTTTGCGGGGGTTGTATCAACTTGCGTATACTACCCCGGCAAAAAAGAATCGAAAAGCGGCCAAAATAATCCAAAAACTAGTACTTAGTTAATAAAATTCTTACTTATATTTCAGGGTAGAGTTTTTTCAGTTTGATTCGTGCATCTTCAGCTCTAAATCGCCAGTTGCACTTTACGGCTGCTCTATTTCTCTCCCCTTCCCAAGCTTGGATTTCCCGCACCAATTCTTCCGTTGTCCCGATTCTCCTATTCAGACACTGCCTGGATAAAGCACTAAATTCGATCTCTGCCATATTCAGCCAGCTTCCGTGCTTTGGCGTATACTGAATGTCTAATTTTTCCGTAATTCTTCGAGCCTCTTCAGGGGTAAATTTCCCATATAGCGAGGCCGGCGTATGTGTGTTCAGGTTGTCCATGACAATCGTGATTTTCTTCGCATTTGGATAAAGCTCATCTACAATCATCTTCATACAATCGGCCCAATCTTTTTTAGTTCGTTGTTCAGTGACTCGCACATGTCGTTTCCCTTCAAAAGGCTCAAAAATCATGAACAAATTGCTCACCCCGTTTCTCTTGTATTCGCTGTCGTATCTCTCCGGCTTTCCTGATTCCATCGGGATGCTCTCTATCACTTCTTGTATCTGCTGTTTGCTGCTTTCATCAAAGCAGAGCAAGGGATGTTCTGGATCATATTCTCTTTTATAAATCTCTAGGACTTCTTCCATCCTCCAGACAAATTCGTCGTTGGCTTTTGGAGGGATTTTCCATTCTTTTTTCTGCCACGGTTTAAGCTCGTTTTTTTTAAAACGTTCCTTACAGACCCATAGGAACAAGATTCAACATCAGTGAGAGTAACCACTCTTCCAGCGATTAGTCGCAGCGTCCATCGCTCTCTTCCCACAGGTGCTTCACTACAGGCTACAGCGATGATATGTGCCTCCACATCACCATCGATTATTCTTGGCCTGCCAGTCCGAGGTTTATCATGAACTACCTCAAGCCTTCCTTTGTGAAAACGCTCTCGTAACTTTGTCACAGTGTATTGGGAACATGTAATTCATCAGCAATCTCATGATCTTTCTTAGCCTCGTGGTTCTTATCAGCTTTCAGAAGAATCTGCGCCCTCTTTACCTCTCTAGGGGACCAATCGCCACTTTTTGTATTTTTAATTAAAAATCCTCTCTCTTCTGTCGACAGAGCTACTTCATGCGTTTGCTTGTTTCCCATCGTTCCTTCCCTTATTAGAAAAAAGACGCAAGGATAACAAACTCTTCCATTTAAGGAAAATTTTTATTAACTATAGCACTAGGGCGAAATCCAAGTTCGCAGACAGGCTCTCAGATGTTGAGTGAGGGTGAAGCAGAAAAACTCAAGGATTAACCTTGAGTTTTTTTGTTTTCAATAGCAGCTCAAGAAAAGATCGATCTCGTGAAGTGAGTCTTTTAACGAAGTTAAGAATGAAATGCGCTGCATTTGAGGCGCCATGACAGGAACTTCAGTCAAATCGATCACGGCTGCCTTCAGATATGTTTCATGAGGAGCGACGGCTTTTCGATTTTTCTCTCTAAAGTCCATGATCTCCTCTGCAAACCCTTCCAGTTGCTCTCTTGTCGGTGTGAATTTAGGGTCTTTTTGCATTTTGCTGATCACAGCCTCGATTTCGCTTTTAATCTTTTGCACTTGTTTTACAAGCGGGGAGGATTTTGGGGTAGGCAGAGCGCTCATAGTTGTTCTCCTAAATTATCTTCTTAATTTTATTATTTAACTTTTGAGCAATTAATTTCAAATTAATTTTCTACAATTAATTATGAGTAGTTTAAAGATGGGGTTGAATAAGGCTTAAGGCTGTCAGGGCCGCCGTCTCGGCTCGGAGGATGTTGGAATGCAGCCGGACGCCCTTCGCTTTAAGCTTACTCTCTAGGAATTGCGTCTCTTTGGGATCAAACCCGCTCTCAGTGCCGATGAAGAGGGTGACCGGTGAATGGAGGGGTTTATCTAGGGCAAGGTCCCATAGATAGGGGGCGCTTTCCTCAGTGCTACCATATAGTAGGGTTCCTTCCAAGGATGCCCATTGCAAAAGTGGTGGTTTCAGCACAATTGCAGGAAGATCGAGCCTGCCGCACTGCTTCATAGCGGAGATGGCGAGGTTTTTTAAGCGCAGGGCCTGGGTTTCGCTTAAAGATTCTTTTTCGCTGAGGATGCCGGGAAATAGCCAAAAGGCAGAGGCATCAAGTTCAGTGCCCTTTTCGATGGTCCATTCGAGATGGTTCATGCGGGTGAGGGCTTGAGCGAGGATCAGGGGGGCTTTTTGCCTAGGGGTTTCTATGACGTGGCGAATGTGTAGTTCTGCTTCGTGTTTATGCAGGTGGGAGACGGTGGCCTCAGCCACCTGGCCTCTACCATTGACGAGTTCAGCAACATCGCCCAATCTTGCGCGCGATACCCTTGCCAAATGGTGGTATTCGTCCCCGCTCAGCAAAACCGCGGTATTGTCTAGAAAAGGTTGGTCGACGAAATAACGGTTATGAGGCATTTTTGAGCAGAGCCTTCTTTAGAGTATCGGCAAAGGGAGTTGTTTCATCCGTTTTGGCAATTTTTCGCAGTTCGTGGAGGGTAACGACTTCAAAAGCGGCGAGTTTTTTGAAGTGGCCCTGCACTTTTGTCGAAGGGGTAAAGTTGAAGACGAGTTTGAAGCGGTAGTCTTTTTTCAGAAGCTGCGTTTCGTCTGTGTAGTGCACCACTTCGGCATCTGGGACGTCGGGGAAAAAACCTTGAGGCGCGTAGATGGTGATGAACTCATGGGGATAAATTTCGCGGAATGCTTTGAGCTCAATGGGCTCTCTAGAAAGAATGATCAGTATCGATTCGTGGCGGAATTTTCTTTTCAGCTTGTCCGGGGTTTGCTGTTTCCAGCGGTTGTGCGCCCAGAGCCACTGGCCGGGATCTTCTTTGATGGTGAGCTCTAAGTGGGCAAGCGCGGCTTTCATGAGGCGGTCGATCTCTCGCTCCATCGGCTGGGTGGCATCGGGCCAGATGGCGTCGGAATAGTGGATGTAATACTTGCCCTCTTTTCTTCGCGTCGTGGCGACCATGATCGGCGATCCTGTCCTGTAGGAGAGAATGGCTGCGATGGGAGAGGTCCAGGCCTTTCTGCCAAAGAATAAGCTGCTGTAGCCGCTGTCTGGCATCCCTTGATCGCCGACTATGCCGAGGAACGCACCTCTTTTTAACCCTCTCAGCCCCTCGCGGACGGCGTTTTGAGGGGTGATCATTTTGCCGCCGTATTTTTGGCGGATCGAGGTGACCCACTCATAGAGGGGAGCATTTTTGATGGGGCGACCGATAGCGACGCCGGGCATGCGGCTAGTCCCTTCAAGGAACAGCACTTCCCAATTCGATTGGTGGCCGCAAAAAAAGATCACGGGCTTGTTGACTTTCATGAGCTCGGCTGCTGCTGCTGGGTTGACGCAAGAGGCGACGCGTCCGATCTTTGGTTCGGAAGAGAATTTCGCATATTCGAGGCAGGTGATCATCAGATTTTGAAGAGAGGCTTTTGCTAATTTCGGGAGCTCTGTTTCGGGGAAAGAGGCCAAGGCTAAATTGCTGAGGGACCGTTTGCGGAATTTGGGGAGGGTATAATAGGCGCAGGCTCCCAAAAACGCACCCAATCGATGGATGGCCGAATAGGACAACCACCGGATGGGCCAAGTAAAAATGAGAATGAAAATAAAAGAAAGTTTACGCTGTATCATGACTTTCCATAATAACACTATTCTAGGACAGCGTCAATTCGGTCATGCGTCTGAGTTGAGTAGAAAAATCGAGGTGTTTGACAGACTGACGGATGAGCTGAGCGCTCGCTGGGGTTTTACTATGCTGTAGAACATTTTTTAAAATTTGAGAAAATGGGGTTGCATCTTCTAGAGATTCAACGACAACGCCATTTTGTGGGGTAAGGACTTCGTGGCCGCCGTTGGTCTTGGACGAAACGACGAAAAGGCCCATGGCCAAAGCCTCCACGGTCACATTGGCAAAAGGATCGTAAAGAGAGGGGATGACCAGGCAGTCGGCGAGCGAATAGAAGCGGGCCATTTCTTTCTGGGGGCCAAAGAAGAAGACTTTTTGGGAGAGATTTAATTTTTGAGCGAGGTGTTTAAAAAAATCGGCATTTTTGTCGTGGCCGACCACGCTGAGTTGAAAATGTTCGTCTTTGATCCGCGCTAGAGCGTGAAGCAGTTTATCCAGCCCTTTGCGGAAAAAATTATGACCGGCGAAGAGAAATTGAAAAGCTGTCGTTTTCTCTCTTTCGCTCTCCCATCGATCGAATGCCTCTTGCATCGCGTGCCACTCTACGCCATTGTGGATAGCGATGATTTTACTTGGGTCGGTTTGGTAGAATTGCTGGATCTCTTGTTTGACCATTTGAGAATTTGTGAATAGAACTCGAAGACCTGGATGCTCGAACCCTTTTTTTTCCAAGGAGAGGATCATGCGGTGCAAGGGGTTGACGGCAAAGCTGAGCTTTTTTAGGAAGCCTTCTTCAGTGGAGCGCCGATTCAGATAGGCGGCATGAGATCCATTGCCTGCGCGAAGGTGTGTCTGGAAACTATTGCGGTCGAGGCCGAAAACAATCGGCGTGAAATGCTTGGCCAGATATTTTTTGCAAGCGGCCTCAAAATGGGCGACGTTTAAGAAGCTTAAAGCGTGATCGACGGGGAGAGAAACAATTTTTAAGAGGGGATGCGAAAAAGGCGGTTTGACATCGCCGCTCGTGAGGATGGTGACAAGAGAGCCAAGGGCGCAAAAGTCGCGGGCGAGGGCCCAAGTGTACTTTTCCAATCCGCCTTGCTTGAACAACTGCGCCTTGAGGAGAGTAACGGGGTGGTCCTTAACATGTAATGCTGAACACTGCTTGTGGAGATAGCCAATCCGCTGCGTTGCCCTGCATCGCCGACCCGCTGCGGGGTCGTCTGCTTCGGGTGCCCGCCTATCGGCGGCGCCTTGCATCTCGTCTATCTGCACAGCGCATTGTTCTAGCATTACATGCTGCGTGCCACCGGTAACGGCGCTTTTCATGGGGTTGCTTCTTCGATAAAAATCTGGTTATCTTTAAGGGAGATGGCCAAATCCAGCTTGTTCTCATTGGGAAGGATAAGTTGAAACCGGTTCATGTAGCTTCGGAAGCGGTTGCGAAGATACTCTTCACGCAGCGATGGCTGAAGAACGCGGATGTCGCGATCCGACACATCGGACATCAGGGTGGTCACATATTTGTCCTCCAGCTGCCGGGGATTGGCAAATTGCACGCTCCAGTCGAGCATTTTGCGGTCAGGCTTGGGAGCGACGATAACGACGATCTCAAGCATGTCTCTCACCGTTTGCAAAAAGAGATTGTCGACGCCATTGGCGTAAAGGGGATAGGCGATTAGGGGGGTCCCATGCTCGAAGTGAATGAGTTTGTTCGGGACGATGGCAGTATTTTGGGGATTGTGCATCGCTAAATTGTCGGGAGGGAAAAAAAGGGAAAGTTGTATCTGAGCGTCCACGGGGAGAAGGCTACACCGGATAAAATCGATCCGCAGTTCTTTTCCAAGAGGATCGTCGATCTCAATGGGAGTATCGGAGAGAATCGGGATGTTGATCTGCTTCCACTGGTCCGGAACAAAATAGCTGACGACCTCCGAGGCATTTTCTGTTTTTAGCGCAAGCTCATCGAGCTGGGCCTTGGAAACATCGTTTAAATTGAAAGTGATTCTCTGTTCTTTGAGCTTGAGGCGTTTGATCACCTCTTCAGGCCCTCTGACTGACAAATTCAGGCGATATGGCCAAACGTCGAGAAATTGATAGCCGCGCGGGGCCTCACCGATCGGCTGAGCGATGACGATCGGGATGTGGTCGGTCACAAGCCGCGTCATCCTAATGGCAAAATTGGGGTGATAGACGCGCGTGACGCCGCTACTGATGTCGATCTCGGGGTTGAGGGAAACGAGATTTTTTTTCGAGACGGTGACGATCCACTCATCGGGCTTGTCGGCGGCGTCGACGATGACTTCCAAATCCCCAGGTGTCAATTCATCGATCACGGACTTATTGCCGACGACAGTCAATGTGAGTTTTTTTGCAAGGCGGCCATTGGGCTGAATGCCTTCGATGGTCTTTCCCGCCGGCAAATGGATGATCTTAATTGGAATATTGCTGATGTTACGCGTTGCTGTGAGGCTATGATTGACGACCATCCAGATGATCACAGCCAGGAGGATTGCGACAAGTTTCCGCGGCCAATGTTGGACAAAGAGTTTATACAATAGAGTCTTCATTGGCGAAGCCACTCTCTCAGGTTAAATTGGCTTTTAAAATCGGCTTTTTGGGGAGGGGAGAAGATGCTGCGGATGATCCCCTTGAACCTGTCGATTTTGACGCCAGGGGTCATTACTCCATCTCTTGCCAGGGAGACTTTGCCTGTCTCTTCGGAGATGACGATGATCATCGCATCGGAATGCTGGCTTGCCCCGAGCGCGGCGCGATGGCGCGTTCCCATAGAGCGCGTCAATTGCGAACTGTCCTCGGCAAGTGGGAGAATGACGGCGGCCGCCACGATCGTCATGTCGCGGATGATCACCGCTCCGTCGTGTAGAGGCGTGGTCGTCGCAAAGATTGACTCCAAGAGCTCAGAAGAAAAATTCGCGTTGAGAATGACCGCCTTTTGCGCAAATTCATCGAGAGAATCTTCATGCTGCAGGGCGATCAGAGCTCCGATCCGCTTCTCCGCCAGGCGATAGGTAGAGCTAGCCAGTTGGTCTAAAAATTTATCGAACTCCGTCAATTGCTTATACCGTCTTCCCTTCAAACTCAATTTTGCTAGCGCTACACGCAGCTCCGGCTGAAAGATCACCAAGAACCCGATAACCGCGACATTGCCGATCAAGAACATGATCTTGTGGAGAATGGGTAGATTGAGCCACGACGAAATCGCGAAGATGAGTAGAAAAGCGAGCATCCCTAAAACCAAGTCCATGGAACGGGTGTTCCAAAAGAACGAAAGCAAATAGTTGAGCATCACCGAAATGATGATGATCTCAACAAAGGGAGTGAAACTATGGAATAGAGGGCTCATTGTGGCCTGGAAAATGGTTCAGACGTACGATACCAAATTTCTCGATGAATTACAATTTTTAAAAAATATTGCTCCTTTGACATTTTTTTTGAAAGATGTCAGAGTGTAAAATTCATTAAACTTTTAAGGTTCATCGATGGATGTCGTGACGCTCTCCAGGATTCAGTTTGCCCTGACGAGCGGATTTCATTATATTTATCCTCCGCTGAGCATTGGCCTCGGGCTCATGCTTGTGATCTTCGAGGGGATTTATCTCAAAACAAAACAACCTCTTTTCAAGCAGATTACTAAATTCTGGGTGAACATTTTTGCTTTGACATTTGCTCTGGGTGTGGCGACGGGACTTGTCCAATTGTTCGGGTTTGGGACGAATTGGGCTCGGTATTCCCGCTATGTGGGCGATGTTTTTGGCAGTGCGCTTGGGGCGGAAGGAGTCTTTGCCTTTTTTTTAGAGGCGGGATTTTTAGGGGTTATGTTGTTTGGTTGGGAGAGAGTGAGCGCGAAAATGCACTATGTGTCGACGATTTGTGTTGCGCTCGGCGCCCATTTTAGCGCGATTTGGATTGTGGTCGCCAATTCTTGGATGCAGACGCCGGCCGGATTTAAGATTGTCGGGGAAGGGACCAAGGCCAAAGCGGTCGTGACAGACTTTTGGGCGATGATTTTCAACCCTTCTTCCGTCGACCGCCTCATACACGTGATCTTGGGATGCTGGCTGTCGGGAATTTTTCTCATCCTCAGCATCACAGCCTACTATTATCTCAAAAAACAGCATATGGCGTTTGCGCGGCCCACGATGAAGATCGCTCTTTGGGCGGCGGCCGTCGTGCTCATCCTTCAATTGATCTCTGCAGACAGCACGGCGCGCGGCGTTGCCTTCAATCAACCCTCGAAGCTTGCCGCTATGGAAGGTGTTTATGAAACGCAAAAAGCGACGCCGATGACGGTCATCGGATGGGTGGACACCGCCAATGAGACTGTCAAAGGGTTGAAAATTCCCGCGCTGCTCAGCTTTTTCGTTCATCGCGATTTTGAGACGCCGGTGACAGGTTTTGATCAAATCCCGCAAGACCAGCGCCCGCCGATCTCTATTGTGTTCCAGACTTACCACCTCATGATTATGATGTGGTGTCTCATGGTGCTCATGACGATTGCTGCGCTTTATGCGTGGAAGAAAAAGAAACTCGAGAAGGCAAAATGGGTGCTTTGGGGTTTGGTGATCTCTGTGTTTTTTCCACAAATTGCCAATCAAACAGGTTGGATGACGGCAGAGATCGGGCGACAGCCATGGGTTGTCTGGAAATTGTTGCGGACCGCGCATGGGGTATCGCCCTCGATCTCTTCGCACCAAGTCATGATGTCGATCATCATGTTCATCGTCATCTACAGCCTTTTGTTTTTCCTTTTTCTATTCCTGCTCGACCGCAAAATCAAACACGGGCCAAAGGCAGAAGATTTGGTCTATAGTGACGTCTTTCAAAAGATTAACAAGGGCTAAGAATGAATGAATCCATCCTGCCGTTTCTTTGGTATCTGATCATCGGCGTCTGCGTGGTCTTTTATGTTGCGCTGGATGGATTTGACCTTGGCGTCGGCATGCTCCATTTCTTTACGAAAAAAGATGAGGAGAGGCGCATTTTTCTCAATGCGATCGGCCCAGTCTGGGACGGCAACGAGGTGTGGCTCGTCGTTTTTGGCGGCGCGCTTTTTGCCGGCTTTCCCGATGTGTATGCGACTTTATTTTCCGGGTTTTACGATTTTTGCATGATTTTGCTCGCGGCTTTGATTTTTCGCGCAGCGGCCATCGAATTCCGCAGCAAGCGGGAATCGAAGCGTTGGCGTTTCACTTGGGACAGGGTCTTTTCGATTGCCAGCCTTCTGATCGCTTTTGGCCTTGGCCTTGCGATCGGCAATTTGATGGAGGGGATTCCGCTCGATAAAAATGAAGATTTTGCCTGCTCGGCGGCCGTTTGTTTTCGCCCTTTTCCTATTTTGATTGGCTTGTTCACTGTCAGCTTGCTCCTGATGCATGGGTCGATCTATCTTGCGATGAAAACAGAGGGCTCTTTGCACATGCGCCTGCGCAAATGGTCGACCCGCTGTATGGTGGTTTTCATCGGCTTTTTTGTGGTGACGACGATCGCAACGTGGTTCCACGCCCCCCAAATGGTCGAGAAATTCCTCGACAGCCCGTGGTATTTGCTTGTCCCGCTGGCAGCGCTGCTTGCGATCCTCAACGTTCCCCGCATGTTCACACGGAATGAGGATGGATGGGCGTTTTTGTTTTCTTGCCTGTGCATCTTTTTGCTGCTTTGCGTCTATGGGATAGGGACATTTCCTAACCTCGTCCGCTCGACGATCGATCCCGACCAAAATAGTTTGACGTTCTACAACTCCGCTTCTTCGACGCTGACGCTTAAAGTTCTTCTGATCATCGTCGTGATCGGCATCCCCATGGTCTTAGCCTACGGGGCGATCATCTACCGCATCTTCCGCGGCAAGGTCAAGATCGGGCACTCGAGCTACTAAAGCGTGAATTTTACGCACTAGTGGGGAGATAGACTGACAAGCGCAAGGCTCTTCAGAGCAGCGAAGCCTCCAAGCACGTTATTTAGGGGGCTTTTTTGGTTTTTATCTTCAACTGTCAGAAGACGTGTTTAATGCGGCCTTCTCAAATTCTTTAATGGTCTGAAGGAAATGTTGCTCTACCAGAGAAGGGGCATCAAGCACTTGCTGCTGAAATTTAGAATATTCAATCCTGGCTTTATCGAGAGCCTCTTCGTGGCTTATTTTCCCAGCATGAGAGAGAATATCGCGAGAAGCCATCCGTAGAAAATCATCAAGTTTGGCAATCCAATCTTTCATATACATGGGAATGCGGCTCAAAGCCTGTAGTTCGGCGAAATCCAAATAGAGAGATACAATCAAATTGAGGAGCTTCAGTTCCTCTTCGTTGAGGTAATTTTTTGCGATTTCTACATCAGTTTTCCGCGGTTTTTTGCCTGACCAAGAAGTGAGACCCATATTAGTTTTTTTGGCATTTGCTCTGAAGTAGATGATTTCAGCTGCGGTGTGGCCATGAGCTGCCCAATGCATCTTGTTTTGCACGACTGAGAAAAATTGCTTTGAATCCTCTGTTTTTGGATCGTAGTCGATACTTGTCGCATAGATATCGAGGACTTTGCGCCAGAATATTTTTTCAGAAGAGCGGATATCTCTGATTCTGGCTAGAAGTTCACTGAAATAATTCCCTCCGCCCCCGCGTTTAAGTCGTTCGTCGTCAAGAGTAAAACCTTTGATCAAGTATTCTTTCAATCTAGTGGTAGCCCAAATACGGAATTGGGTGCCTCTATGCGAGCTGACTCTATATCCTACCGAGATGATCACATCCAAGTTGTAGTGCATCACCTGATAATTTTTACCATCCACAGCAGTATGCCGGAATTTCCGGCATACTGAATTTTCTTCTAATTCCTTCTCAGTAAATATGTTCTGTATATGTTCGGCAATTGTCCTTCGGTCTTTATCAAATAATTCACTCAGCTGCGCTTGGCTCAACCAAACAGTTTCATCTTGGAGGCGCACTTCGATCTTCGTTTGACCCTCTTCTGTCTGATATAGTAACAAAGAGCTGTCAGTAGGCGTAATGTCCATCTTTTTCCTTAAGCAATTATTTCGATTAAGCGATCAGCATAGCTGAAAGAAGAAAAAAATTCTACCATGACAAATTGCGATTTGTATTCTTATTGGGACAAAGTCAAATAAGAGGATAGGACTACGAAAAAATTCGTTAAGCAGCCAACTTAAGTGGCCTGCTTTCTTATTCCATTCAGTACATGGGATGAAATAATCGCTATAGCAATGACAAGACACGAAGTGGTAATCATTTCTGTTATTGTGCTAAGAATCAAGCTGATTAAAGTTCCTGAAGCAGCCATCGCAAGGTAGAAAATAGCCATTGCAGCCCCCTTCTGTTCATGGGTGGCTGTTAATGTCACTCGGTTTAGAGGGGCAGCAGCAAAACCAAAACCGAAAGAATAAACCGCCATAGGAACGATGAATGATGAAATACTGCTCGTAAACATGTAGGAAAAAAATAATAAAAATAAACCAGACACAGCCGCAATCATAAGGCCAACGCTAATGATATTTTCCTTTTCCATTCTTTTCATAAAATACTTCACTAACTGCGCGCCGACGATATAACCTCCAAATACAGGTAATTGTAACATCCCAAATTGAGAAGGGGTGAGAAGAAGCTTCTCCATTAGGATGAAAGGGGAAATAGTGATCCACCCAATAATTCCAGCATAGGCAAGGGCGAATGACAACGCAGATACTAGAAATGAAGAATTCGTGAGAATATTGTGGTAAGCGGAGCACAGTCGTTTCACATGCAATGATTTTTGGTTATGCGAACCTAAGCTTTCGGGCATAATTAGCCATAATCCCACGAGAGCAATAATGCCTAATATGAATAAGCTGAGAAAAATGCCATTCCACTTTGTGAACAAGAGCAATAGGCCGCCGAGAACTGGGCCAATCGCAGGAGCAATGATCGCAGCAGTTCCCATCCATACAAGAATATGAATTGCCTCTGTGTCTTCGTATAAATCATGAATGCTTGCATAACCGGCAACCATCATAGTACATACGCCAATGCCTTGCACAAAACGTGCAATAATGAGCCAAATTAGAGAGGAGGCAAAACTACACCCTAATGTAGATAACAGAAATAGCAGTCCGCCGCCTAAGAGCACAGGCCGGCGTCCGTATCGATCGGTTAAAGGTCCAACAATCAGTTGTACGGCCATGCTTCCCGCAAGCCATGCGGTGATGGTCAACTGTACTTTATTGATTCCAACGTCGAAATCTTTTGCAATAAGGGAAAGAGAGGGTAGATACATGTCATTAGACATGTTTGTGCAAAACTCATACAGAATTAAAAAAAATGGGAATAGTTTGGAAATAGCTTGTTTTTTAGTCATTGGCTGATTTTAGAGTGGTTTCCCAATATTTGCGTTAAAAACTCCAGGAAAACCGATCAAGGTTTCATAGCAGAGCAGTAGGTGCTTGACGCCATTCATGGCGCGATGGGGCTGCTCTTCTGGGAGGAGTTGATAGACTGAGGCGATCTTGTCTTTGGAAAAGCCGGTTTGCCAAGGGTATTTTCCAGTGCCGAGCGCGCCTTTTTTCATCGCCTCTGTCCAGTACATCGACGCCAAATCGAGCCAGTGGTAGGGCCAAAGCAGTTTTTCTTGCAGATCGGGATCGACGAGTTGAGAGAAAAAGATGCGGTCGAAGGAAGGGTTTTGGCAGATGAAAACTGCCTCGCCGCGTTTGATTCGATTTTTTGCAAATGAGGATTGAATTTCTGAGCCCACGTCGTGGGCTTTTTTTCCTCTTTCGATCTCTTCCCATTTGAAACCGTTGACCGCCAAACTTTCAGGGTCGCTTTTCTGCCATTCTTCCAAAGACGTGGCGACGACCGAATGAAAAGAGTCTGTGAGCTCGCCGCTGTAGACGTCGATGATCTGATAGGCGATTTCGATGATCTTATGGTTTTTCGGGTTGAGGCCATTGGCCTCTGTGTCGAGGAAGATTCCTAGCACGGCAGTTCCTATTTCAATCCTTAATGGTACCAAGAAGCGTTCTGTCAGTTCAATAATTATTTGGCGAATCGACGCTCTTCTGATATATGTATTTTGAAAGGAGGTCGAAATGGAAATGAATGTAGGATTGCCCGAGGAGACGAGGTCGGCGGTGAGCGAGGGACTGTCGCGCGTGCTCGCCGATACTTATGCGCTCTATTTGAAGACGCAGAATTTTCATTGGAATGTGAGAGGCCCTGAGTTTTATTCCCTCCACCTTCTCTTCGAAAAACAGTACGAGGAATTGGCGGAAGCTGTCGATGAGGTTGCGGAGAGAATCCGAGCATTGGGGTATTTCGTCGATGCTTCTTTCACCGCCTTTGCCAGCGTATCGACGATCAAAGGAGAGGATAAAGTTTTAAATGCGAAAGAGATGATTACCAGCCTTATCCACGGCCATGAAACATGCATCAGGAATATGAGAAAAGTGGCGGAAATCGGCGATCGCGACCTCGATTTTGCCACTGTCGACATGCTGGGGCGGATGCTCGGCGCCCACGAAAAAATGGCGTGGTTCCTAAGAAGTCAACTTTAAATTTTAAAAAGAGAGCTTGGGATAACATGGGTTTTATGGTATATTTAGCAGCCTTTGAACTTGCTATCTTCAAATTTTTAGATGACTTATGGCCATTTCGCCTCAAAAATTACGCGAGATCGTGTTTCAGCTTCTTTACAGTGAGGACTTTGGCGGCTGCGCAGAGGTGGCGGAGATGCTGATGGCGCAGCTTGCTGTGACGAAAAAAGTGATGCGCGAAGCGGCCCTAGCCAAGGAAAAAATTGTCGAAAAGCTGTCCCAGATCGATGCGTTGATCATTGAACATTGCGAATCTTATGGTTTCGAAAGGATTCCGCGGGTAGAGCGCAACGTGGTCCGCTTGGGTGCCTATGAGCTCCTTTTTTCCACCGACATTCCGCCCAAAGTGGCGATTGCCGAAGCGATCCGCCTGACGCGAAAATTCGCTACCCCTGAAGCAGCGACATTTGTGAATGCCATTTTAGATTCCATCTACAAAAAAAATGAGCAACCCGCAGTTTGAAGAAGGTAAACTCCTCAGCCAATTGTCGACCTTCGGGATCGGCGGTCCGGCGCGGTTCTTTACCGAAGTACAAAAAGTCGAAGAACTCCAATCCCATCTAAAATACTGCCATGAGCAAAAGCTCCCATTTTTCATTCTCGGCAAAGGCTCCAATTGTTTGTTCGACGATCGCGGGTTCGATGGGCTTGTGATCCTCAACAAAATTGCCTTTTGCCAATTTCAATGGCCGATTGTGCATGTCGGTGCAGGGTATTCATTTTCCCTTTTGGGGACGCAGACCGCCCGTAAAGGGTGGTCTGGGCTCGAGTTTGCCTCTGGGATTCCCGGATCTGTCGGTGGCGCCGTCTACATGAATGCAGGCGCGAGCGGGGTTGAGACCTGCGAGACGCTGATCGAAGTCACTTATGTCGATGAGAACGGCGATATCGAAATTTTAAAGCGCGATCAGATCGCTTTTTCCTATCGCTCCTCTATCTTTCAAAAACGGAAAGGAGCCATTGCAGCGGCCAAATTTCAACTCTCGCCCTCAGAAGAAGCGAGAAAAAAACAACTTACAATCATTGATTATAGAACGCGCACGCAACCCTACAGCGATAAGTCGGCAGGCTGTGTCTTCCGCAATCCTGAATCGCACTCCGCTGGAGCGCTGATCCAGCAGTGCGGGCTCAAGGGCAAGCGGATCGGCGGCGCGGAAGTGTCGATGATGCACGCCAACTTCATCGTCAATAAAGGCGATGCGACATCAGAGGACGTCCGCGAGCTTGCGGAAGAGGTCAAAAGGACAGTCAAAGAGAAGACCGGCCTCGAGCTTGAAATGGAAGTGCGTTATATTATCTCCAGAGAAAAAAATGACTTTCCGTGCTGATTTGCATTGTCACACCACATTTAGCGACGGCGGCTTGACGCCAGAAGAGCTCCTCAACCGCGCCAAAGAAGTTGGGCTGTCGGGTATTTCGATCACCGATCACGACACGATTGCCGCTTATCGCGAAGCGCCTGCTATCGCCAAACAGCTCGGCCTGCTTTTGGGCACGGGGGTGGAATTTTCCTGCGTGTTTCAGAAAATGAGCGTCCACATTCTCGGTTACGATTTTGATCTCAACGCGCCCTCGATCCAAAGACTTTGCGATAGGCATCAGCAGCGGCGCGAGATGCGCAATAAAGCGATCCTCGAGAAGCTGAGCCGCCTTGGGATGCACATCTCATTAGAAGAGCTCCATGCCCTTGGAGGCCGAACGATTGGACGCCCGCATATCGCACACCTCATGATCCAAAAAGGATATGTCGCTTCGATGAAAGAGGCGTTCAATCAATTCATCGGCGACGGCAAGCCATGCTTTGATCCCGGCGAGGGAATTTTTGCCCAAGAGACAATCGAGATTATCCATCAAGCGAAAGGAAAAGCGTTCGTTGCGCATCCCCATCTTTTGGAGCACGCGCGCAAAATCAAAGAGCTACTCAAATACCCCTTTGATGGGATAGAATGCCATTATGCAAAATTTTCTCCCGAACAGGAGAAGCGATGGATCAATACCGCAAAAGAGAAGGGATGGCTGATGAGCGGCGGGTCAGACTTTCACGGCCCTTCCAAAGATTACATTACTCTAGGCTGTTCTTGGGTAGATGAGAAGACATTTCATCAAATTTTTCAAAATCTATGCTGACCTTTGATCAGGTGATCGACCGATTATTTAGTGCTATCTCCGGCGGTTCAGGCTTGAGCAATGCCCTCGTTTTCGATGAGGCTCTTGGACGCCCGACAGCAGCCTATCCAACCATTCACATTGCCGGGAGCAACGGAAAAGGCTCTGTCGCAACCAAAATCGCAAAAGCGCTCGAACTTTCGGGGCGCCGCGTGGGACTCTACACCTCTCCGCATCTCACTTCGTTTTGCGAACGGATCACCGTCAATGGCCAAATGATATCTGAAAGCAATGTGATCGAGGGGATGGAGAAGATTTTCGCCATCGAGAGCGAGCAACGCCTGAATGCCACTTTTTTTGAAATGGCCACTTTTCTTGCTTTCGAATACTTCCGCAAGGCAAAGGTCGACATCGCCGTCATCGAAACAGGCCTTGGCGGAAGATTGGACGCCACGAATATCATCACGCCGATTCTCTCGGTGATCACCTCCATCAGTCTCGAGCATACGCATATTCTCGGAGAAGACGTCGAGCAAATCGCCTCAGAAAAGGCAGGAATCCTAAAAGAAAAAGTCCCTGTTGTGCTCGGCCCTAAAGCCAGATGCCAGGCGATCTACAACCGCGCCAAAGAGCTGCAGTGCCCGGTTCTCGCCTCAAAAAAGATCAGCTATTTTTACGATGAAGAAAATAGCGCTGTCGCCGAACTGGCCATCGCCCAGCTTCAGCTGGGCACAAAAAGTTTCGAGCAAGCGCTCTCTGTTCGTCCCCCTTGCCGTTTTGAGCGGTATGGCGATCTCATTTTCGATGTGGCCCACAACCCAGAGGCCATTTTTTATTTGATTCAAGCGCTGCATCATTTCTTTCCCGAGTCGCGCTTTCGCTTTCTCGTCGGTTTTTCCAAAGATAAAGAATACGACCAGTGCTTAGAGTTGATTGCCGATGTCGCATCCCACATCCACTTGGTCCAAGCGGCATCGCCACGCGCCGCAACCGTAGAAGAATTGACGGCGGCGCTCAAAAATGAAGGCCCCGCTTTTTGCACCTCCCACTCATCGATAAAAGAGGGAATAGAAGAAGCCTATCCTGAAGCGATATCGCAAGGCGAAATTCTTGTGGTTTGCGGCAGCTTTTATATCATGGCGGAGGCGAAATCGGCGGCGGCTCAGTTCTCTTCCGATTCTAGCGGCCGACCATCCATCCTCTCTTCTTCATTGACTTGAGAGAGGCCCAAAAATAGCTGATCGATTTCCAGGGAAGTGGGGTAAGTTTCTCCGTTTTCGACAAGCGCGTTTGCAGTTGCGATGAGCGCCTGAATCGTTTCCAGAGCATCGTCAAAGGGGACGGCCATCAATTGCTGCATGTGCTTTTCAAATCGCCGTTGGTAATCATGCGAGAGAGTATGGTAACGCATTTTCGCCTGTCTAAAATCGCGATTGTAGACAGCGCGCGCGATATCGAACAACTCTTCCACATCGCCGGGAAGCAGTTCGACCTCTTCGACGTGACGTACCTGCGTGGCGAGCCAATCGAAGTGCTTGATCGCCGGTTTGCCGTCTAACTTCGCTTTCGCCTCTAAGAGGGCGTGCTTAGCATCGGCGATAATGCGCCTGTGGGGTATGGAAGTTTTATGATTTTCTTCGAGCTGATGGATATGCGTTTCCAACAACTTGACCGCTTTGGCGGTGATCTTTCCCTGCCGGATGGAAGAGGATTCCTGTTGGATCTGCGTGACCTCGCCCTCGACGAGCCGGTCGATGAGATCCCTAGAAAGAGAGACAACCTTTTCCTTTAAATATTCCGCCTGAGCCTTGGCGAAAACATCCGTAGTTTTCTCCAAGTCTTGCAGTTTTTGCGAAGCCGAATGGAGCTTTTTGCACAGCAATTGGTACTTTTTTTGCGAAATAGGACAGTGCGCAATCTCTCCTTCAATGGTCTGCACTTCGGTCTGCAGCCATCGAGATCCACTAAACTGATTAATTTCGTTAGATCTCATAAACTTTGTCTTCTTATTATATATATTAGATTATTAAGGCGTATAATCCGCCTTAATTCAATTTTATTCCTAATATATATAATGTTCAATTCCCATAAATAATTATATAAAAATGTCTTAACAATTAAAATAAATAATTGTCAAAACTGCCGACGACACAACCGCCTCTCGCTAAAGAGAGGAAAAAAGGGCAATGCCGGTTTTCACAGACATACCCTTTTCGAGGAAATTATGTAAATTAAAATTTTTTTTCCGTCAATTTACGAGGAAAGATTCAGAACTTTTTCCACGGCTAGCAATTTTCTGCTTGAGGGCCCTGGCCACGTTTCGATGGATATTTTGGTTAAGTATAATTGTGGGAGCGGCGGTAGCTTAATTTCTAGGCTTTCTCGGATTTCGTTGTAAGCGTTGAAAATCTTTTCTTTGTCATTGTGTGTTTGAAGGACTCCTCCTTTTGGAAGAGGAGTCCTTCTGTTGTTTTACAGGTTCCAAACTTCCTTCAGAGCATTGCGCACTTGGGCGATGACTTGAAGCTTGATCGCTGGATCAACGCCGTCATAGCTGCCGCGGAAAGCGTGCCTGCCAAAATCGTCTTTGAATTTTGAATCCGAAGGATCGACAAGCGAGTTGTTATCAATTCGGGCCGCGACATGCGCCAGGTAGAAAGCACCGAACAGTTGGTGGGCGACATTTTCATGGCCTTCAGCCCGGTCTTTTTCATTGAGTTTTACCTTTTCGAGAATGTCCAAAGAGCGGACGAGAAGCTCGCCGTTGTCGAAGTTGATAGCCCCTTCGATATTTTCCAAAGCCAGCTCGACGATGGCTCGCGACACGCAACGCGCCCGCTCTTCATGGGTAGTCTCCGGAAAAACTCCCGCAAATGCTTTGCCGCCGTATTCCATATCTTCTTTGAGCTTCTCAGGTGCTTCATTTTTGTGGATGAAGTAGAGATGGAAGAAAGGACGGTCGCCGATAGCACGATAGGCAGTGCCGCTCATTTGGAAAATAGATTTCTTTCCTTCTGTGACCAGATTGTACAAACTGGTAACTACTCTTCTAAGTTGATAGTCTGTCATTTGAGGCGTTATCATCAGCAAGGAGTCTAGCATTCTTTGCATCGTGGCCACATTGGGATGTGCGCTTTCCGCATTGCTATGAGGAGCGACTTGCTGAGTGCCCGTGTCCCCATTGATCCAAGCAAATTCATCTGCGCTCAAGCCGGGAATTTGCGAAGAAGACGAAGAAGAGTTGTTGCGGTTGGGTTGAGCAACCGGCGTCGGCATCGTGTTCTTGACATCCATGAAACGCTTTCTCATTTCGTCTGCTTTTTTCGGTGCAGAGGGTGTTGCAGGAGCTGCAGGTTGAGCAGGGGAGGAGGAACCTCCAAGAAGTTTCTCCACCGCCTTTAATCTATCGTTTGAAGATCCTGGCCATTGGTGGGGATTCATTTTTTTAAAAGGATTCCCCAATGGTGGTTCGTTTTTAGCTTTTTTAATGTCATTCACAGCATTGAAGAGCCTTTCTTTGTCGTTGGCGTTGAGGGCGTCATAAGCAGCCTTAACTTTATTGATCAACGCAACGTCTACGTTTGTGGCTTTGGTGAAAGCCTCCAGAGTTGCTTTTAGCGCATTAAGAGGCCCTGTTTGCCCTTGTGGCTGTGCTTGAACTTGAGGGGCGGGAGCTGGGGTTTCTTTGCGGGCTTGATCCTCGATATATTTTTCCAACATTGCTTCGAGTTGGGTTTCCATGCCGTCAAAGGAGAGGCTCGCATTGGTGGAACCGAAGACAGGCACGTTAATGACATACTCGCGGACTGCTTTATAATGAGCGAGGACGATGTCAAAGTTTTTGATCGGATCGTTCGTGAGTTTTTTCTGAATGTCTTTGAATAGGTCTTTAAACGAAGAGCATTGAGCATCTTCATCCTGCGCCTGTTTTAGCTGTCTATCCATTTCGAGGGCGTTATTTTGGTTCCAGGATGGAGGAGCTAGCGGTTGGGTCATGCTTGGGGCTGGCTGTATTTGGCGAGGAGCTGCTGGAGCGCCGTTTGGCCGCTGAGCTGGCTGTTGAGTTGTGTTTCTGACAGGTTGTGCCATAGCTTTCAAAGCAGATTCAAGGGTTTGAACCGCGTCATTGGCGCCTTTGTTGAGGAATCCGTGTGATGAAGACGCCTGTCGCACGCGATTGAGGAGAGAGGCTGCCTCAGTGGGATTGGCGTTGCTAGCTAGAAGAGCTATCATTTTGTCCGAAACGTCTGCAAGTTCCAATGCTAGGGCGCCGTCATTCTCGATGCCCTCGATGATCATCGCTGAATCGGTGAGTTTTTCCTGAATTTCGATCAACTGAGCATCGCTCAACCCTGCAATTGTGATACCAGGCTGTCCTAGGGCTGCCGTTTGTACTTTCTGTTGCAGGTCGAGCAAGGTGGCTCCTTCAGTTCGCAGGATCTCAGATTGCGTTTCAACCTTTTGTTGCTGTGGGGTCAAATTTCCGATGCGATCCGATTCGGCCTGAAGGCGCTGTCGCAATTCGTCGACTTGTTTTCCAAAATCTTGTGCTGTGATTCTAATCGCCATAGTTCTCCAATGGGTTGTGTGTTTTTAGAGAAATTCGAAATTTTTTCCAAGCCATTGTATTTGCGCGTTGATTAAAACCAAACGCTAAATAATTACTACTGATTTCTGAATTAGAAATAACGATGGGGCGAGAAGGCGTTGTGGAAAAGTGTGATGGCAAATATTCCAAACATCAGACGGCCACTTGGCGAGCTCTTGCAAAAGAGCTTCCTCCTCTTTTGCACCTTCCGCGTGGCCAGGATAACAGGTGATCGATAAAGCCCCGCCGTGCACAATCAGCGCTGATGCTTTTCGGATGCTTGTCAATGTGCTCTCGGCCATCGTTGTGAAAGCCTTATTCCCACCGGGAAGATACCCGAGATTATAGACAATGAGCCGCACCGGTTTTTCTTTTGCGAGAAGCGGAAAATCGGCATGCGATTGACAATATAACTCGACCTCATATTCTCCTAGCAGCTCCTCCGTCTTCGCAATCGCCTCCGGCTGAATGTCGATGCCGATCACACCGCCATTTTTTTTCTTCAAAATCTCCGCGAGTTTTAGGGTGTCGTGGCCATTGCCGCAGGTGGCGTCGATGGCCCAATCTCCCGGTTGCAATAATTTTTCCCAATAGTGGTGGGCGAGGTCGAGGTGTGAGCGAAAAAGTGGAAAATGGGAATGCATAGTTTTTATGAATTAAGCTATACTGCGGTCGCCTTGTAGAGTCAATTTTCTGCGCCTGCCTTTTTCCGTTTGACTTTGCGTTCGCTCTCGCAAGCTGGCAGGAAGATTGCTTCGAGCTCCACGCTTCGTCACACGAAAAAATTCAGGGCATAAAATCGACGCTACAAGCCGACCGCAGTATATCATAATCCACCTAGGAAAAAAGAATCCATGCAAACAGACATACTCATCATCGGCTGCGGCATGGCTGGCTGTATCGCCGCTCTCGAGCTAGCTGAGAAGGGGATCTCCTCAATTCTGCTCGGATCGGGCCCTTCGGGGACGGAGTCGAACTCCCATGCCGCCCAGGGGGGGATTATTTTTCAGGGAATCCAAGATTCTAAAAGTCTGCTTAAAGAAGATATTTCTGAGGCGGGATGCGGCCTTTGCAATCCTCAAGCGGTCGATCAGCTCGTCGAATGGGGCCCTAAGCTTGTCCAAGAGCTGCTGATCGACAAGTACTGCATTTCTTTTGATGCCGCCGGTAACAAAACCTGGAACCTCACCTCGGAGGGCGCTCATTCCGTCCCGCGCGTTTTACATCATAAAGACCAGACGGGAAAAGCGATTATGACAACGCTTCTGGACGCAGTGAAACAATCTTCTTTGATCGTCTTTAAGCCAAACCATACTGCGGTCGACCTGATCACGCTGTCGCATCACTCCAAAAATTTGACAGACATTTATCTTCCGGCCACTTGCGTCGGCGCGTATGTGATGGATAATGGCAGCTGCGCAATGGAGACTTGCTTGGCCAGAGAAACGATCTTGGCTACCGGTGGTCTCGGCGAAATTTTTCTTCACACGACTAATCCCAAACAGGCGCGCGGAGACGGCGTGGCGATGGCCTACCGGGCGGGAGCGCGCATTATGAATATGGAATATATTCAGTTTCATCCGACGGCGCTCTATCTTCCTTACGAAAGACGATTTTTGCTCAGCGAAGCGCTGCGCGGCGAGGGGGCCGAGCTTTTGACAAGCGGCTATCAGCCGTTTATGCATCGCTACCATGAGCGAGGCTCGCTGGCCCCGCGCGATGTGGCCTCGCGCGCCATCTATCAAGAAATGCTCCGCTCGGAATCGCACCACCTATGGCTCGATTTTACCAAAAAAGATCCTGACTATTTGAAAGAGCGCTTCTCGGCCATCTATGCGCACTGCTTGGATAAGGGGTTCGACATGGCCAAAGAGCCCCTGCCCGTTGTCCCCGCCGCCCATTATTCTTGCGGAGGCATCGCCGTCGACGCCAAAAGCCGGACCACAATCCACCGTTTGCGCGCGATCGGCGAGGTCGCATGCACCGGCTTGCACGGCGCCAACCGACTCGCCTCGACATCGCTTTTAGAGGCTCTCGTTTGGGCCAAATTGTGCGGCGATGATCTCGCTGTCGAGCTCACGAATCGCAAAGATTATTTCCCTTCCGTCGATCCCTGGGTAATGAGCCCAGAGACCGCCGACATCGCCCTGATCCAGCAAGATTGGACGACGATCCAGCAGACGATGTGGAATTACGTCGGGCTTGTCCGCGACAAAGCGCGGCTCGACCGCGCCTACAAAATGCTGAGCGAACTCAAATGGGAGGTCGAATCTTTTTACGAGCGTTGCCGATTAACCCCTGAGCTGCTAAGTCTCCGCAACGGACTCCAAACCGCCCTGCTTGTCACCCAAGGGGCTCTGCGCAACCGCAGCTCGATCGGCTGCCATTTCCGTCTTAATTAAGTTTGTGATCACGTCTATCTGCATGGCGCCTCATTCTAGTGCTCCATGTCGCGCACCACCTTTTTTCTTGATGAGAATTTCTGTTTTAGACTATGATACTCATCTCTCGATTAAATTTTTAGAGGGGTATTAGCTCAGTTGGTTAGAGCGCCACGTTGACATCGTGGAGGTCAGCTGTTCGAGTCAGCTATATCCCATTTACTCATGCAAAATTTTCCCCTCAATTCCACAGCATCTCTTCTTTTAGCCGCCGCAGGATGCGAACTTTTCCCTGACACGCAGATTCTCGGCGGTCGTGGAACTGAAAAATATTTTTACGCAGATTTTGTTTTCCCCTTCGAATTCAAAAATGATTTTCTACCTCTCATCGAAGAGCGGATGCGATTGATCCTGAGGGAAAAAAGGGGAGTCCGTTCGACCGAAATGATGCCCGCCAACGCCGCAGCTCTCATGCAGCACCGGCGCCAAAACCTTCTTGCGGGCCGGCTACTGAACATGCACCAGTCTACAGTACCTGTGGCGCAAATCGGGGATTTCATTCTCCCTTTTGCTCAGGCAGAAGACCTCAGCATCCCCCATTTAAAAATTCTTGAGTGCCAGCCCCTTGGCCAAAACAAGGCCATCCGCATCATTGGGGCCGCTGCCACCGACAAAGAAACATTGAAAACCATCGCCAAACAACCTTTCCCAGCATCGCGCTCCCATCAAAAATTAGCTTCCGAAACGGCCCTTTTCTGCCCGTCTGAAGAAGAAGGCCTGTGGATCTGGCAACCAAAAGGCGAGCAAGTGAAACACCAGCTTCTCAATGTTTGGCGCGAAGAAATGACGAAACAAAACTTTAGCTTTATCTCATGTCCCGTTCCCGCCACCTTGCATGCACATAAAAATTATTTCGAACGCTTCGGCACTCCAAAACTCGCCGAATGGGCGTGGATCTTTAATGAAGAATTCAACGATCCGAATGACGGACTTCTATCGCCAAAGGCCTTTTTTTCAGACCGGGCTCACATCTTTTCGACCGAGGAAAAACTTTTAGAGGATTCTATTTCGTCCTTGCGTTTCATTCTTAAAATCCCTAAAATTCTGGGTTTTGAGTTCGAAATTGTCTTGTCGGTTTCGAACGGAGGCGCCCAGAAAAAGAAGGCAAAAAAGTCCGCCATTCTCCGGCTGGCGCTGGAGGAGGAAGGCCTTGACTACAGCGTAGAAAACCAGTGTCGATTCGGCGAGCTGGCGAGCATCGATATCCGTTTTGCCGATTCTTTAGGTAGAAAATGGACCGGGCCGACGCTCAGCCTTCCCAATGACGCGGACGGAAGCGATGTGCTCGCCATCTCAGCATTTGGGCCGCTGGAAAGAATGTGCGCTTTGCTGCTTGAGAAGAATGAAGGTTGGCTTCCCTTTTGGCTAGCGCCCGAACAAGTAAGGATTTTAACGGTAGGCGACCAGAAAGGCCCTTTCGCCGACGAGGTCGAACGAGTTTTAAAGGCCCGAGGCCTTCGACTGGCGAAAGAGGCTGGCAAAGATAAGTTGAACGCGCGCCTTTATCAAGCGGTCCTTGAAAAGGTGCCCTATGTCCTCCTTCTCGGCGCAAATGAAGAGAAGACAAAAACGATCTCCCTGCGCGCTTATGGGGAGAGCGATGAGAAGAGACTGACGCTAGATGAGTTTTGCGAGAGCTTAGAAAAGGAATGATGATTGGAAACTCTGAATTTAAGAATTAATCGGGAAATTCGAGCCCCGAAAGTGCGTGTCATCGATAAAGATGGCGGCCAAGTGGGAGTATTGACATTAGCTGAAGCTTTGGCCAAAGCAGAAGCGGTTGGATTGGATCTGGTGGAGATCGCCCCTTCGGCAGAGCCTCCGGTCTGCAAGATCATCGACTTCGGCAAGTACCGCTATCAGCTGACGAAAAAAGAGAAGGAACAGAAGAAATCTCAACACCAAGTAAAAGTCAAAGAGATCAAGATCAAGCCGAACACAGATGAGCACGATCTTTTGACAAAGATAAAACATGCGAAAGAGTTTATCGCCAAAGGAAACAAAGTCAGGCTGACTTGCGTCTTCCGCGGCAGGGAAATGCTCCATACTGAGTTTGGGCAGCGCGTCGTCCGGCGCATGTGCGATGACTTGGCGGATGTCGCGAGCCCCGAGTCTCCGGCAAAAATGCTCGGCCGGAACTTATCGGTTGTGCTTGCCCCCGGAGCAAAGAAAAAGAATAACCATTAATGGAGTGAAGAGCCATGCCAAAAATGAAATCTAATAAAGCCGTGGCAGCGAGATTTAAAGTGACGGGAACAGGCAAACTAGTCCGACGCCATCCCGGCAAACGCCACATTCTGACCAAGAAGTCCGCTAAGCGCAAACGTCGCCTCAGCAAAGACGCCTTGGTCGACAAAGGACAAGTAAAAATGTATTCCCGCATGATGCTAGTGGGTTAACAAAACGATTAATTTGGAGAATTAGACAATGGTCAGAGTTACCAACGCAGTGGCTGCCAACCGCAAGCGCAAACGCCTCCTCAAGCAAGCGAAGGGATTTGTCGGCGATCGAAAAAATCACCTCCGTTTGACCTCGGATGCGGTCATGTCCGCAATGGCATTCAACTACCGCCACCGCAAACAAAGAAAAAGAGATTTCCGTCGCCTTTGGACCATCCGCATCGGAGTCGGCGCCAAAATCAACGGTCTCTCCTATAGCAAGTTCATCGCAGGCTTGAAAAAAGCCGGCTGCGGATTGAACCGCAAAATGCTTTCCGACATGGCCCTTCGCGACCCAGGCAGCTTTGCTGCCATCGCCGGCGCCGCAAAGCAAGCGCTCGCTTAAATAAAATCTGCATGCTCCGTGAGGAGCATGCAGTTTCTTCCACAAGGTCTCCATGCAACAGCAAGTCACTTCTCTTCGCAAAAAATTTCAAGATGAACTCGGCCAAGTTCAACACAGCAAAGATGTCGAACATCTCAAGATCAAATACCTAGGCAAAAAAGGCCCCATCCAAGACCTGATGCAGCACCTCCGCGACACCCCGCAAGAAATGCGCCCGCTGATCGGCCAACAAATCAACGAACTCAAAGAAGAGATCTCCCGCCTCTGCGAACAAGCCCTCACCACTTTCTCCCAAGCGGAAATGGCCACCCGCCTCACCGAAGAAAAGGTCGACGTCACCCTGCCAGGCCGCCGCCGCTACCTCGGCCGGCAGCACCCCATCACGCAAGCCCTCGATGAAGTCATCGAAATCCTCGTTGGCATGGGCTTCTCCGTCCAATATGGTCCCGATATCGACAGCGATTACTACAACTACGAAGGCCTTAATTTTCCCCCCGACCATCCCGCCCGCGACATGCAGGACACCTTTTACATCACCAAAGAGATGCTGCTCCGCTCCCACACCTCCAACACGCAACTTCGCGTCATGGAAAATCACAAACCCCCGATCCGCATCATCGCTCCCGGCACCGTCTACCGCAATGAAACCATCAGCAGCCGCTCCCACGTCTTCTTCCACCAAGTCGAAGGCCTCTACATCGACAAGAACGTCTCCTTCGCCGACCTCTTCTCCACCATGGACGAATTCTTGAGCAAACTCTTCCACACCCACGTGAAAACCCGCTTCCGCCCTAGCTACTTTCCCTTCGTCGAACCCGGCCTCGAAGTTGACGTCGCCTGCACCTCCTGCAATGGCAAAGGCTGCCGCCTCTGCAAACAAACCGGCTGGCTCGAAATCTGCGGCGCCGGCATGGTCCACCCCGAAGTCCTGAAAAGCGGCGGCATCAACCCCGAAGAATACAGCGGCTACGCCTGGGGCATGGGCATCGAACGCCTCGCCATGCTCCGCTACGGAATCAAAGACATCCGCATGTTCACCGAAAACGACATGAGGTTTCTCGAACAGTTCGCTTGATGTTTATCCAATTCCTGTTATAATTTTCCTCTCTTTGGAAGAGTGGCAGAGTGGCCGATTGCGTCTGTCTTGAAAACAGAAGTCGGGCAACCGACCGTGGGTTCGAATCCTACCTCTTCCGATGAAACAAAAAGGGACCCATCCGGGTCCCTTTTTCGTTTAATGGAAGAGGAGTGAGCCACCTGCGTGGCTCACGTTAGGATTCGAAGTGAGCGCGATGCAGCGCGCGAACCGGCCCGATGGACGGGACGGCTACGCCGCCCGCCTGAGGGGAATCCCACTTCCCAGTTCTTTCATTTTTCTTAATTTGTCTGAGAATTTCTTTTCTTCCAATTATCTTAATAAAGCTAACAAAACAAAAAAATCTTTCAAACAAACTCGAAAATCGTATTTAAATTAAATCTTGTGAGCATTTTCGCGTTGATCTAAATCAATTTCAGATCACATAATCTTCAACGCAATACACCAATAGGAGATTTTAATGGAAATTACAAAAATTCTATCACGCGACGAACTTTCGATTAATCACGTGAATACTCAATTAGTAGCGCCAGCTCAAGAAATAGCTAAAGATAATAGTTCGGCAAAACCGAACAATCGCGGTGCAATGCGAATGATGAAGCAAGCGGCGTGTGCACAGCCAAACATTCAAAAGGTCCTTTGCCTTCCTGAAGTTCAGAATAGCGAATTGCTTCACCAAGCAATTTCAGAAAACAACATCGAAGCTGTTCGGTTTTTAATTGGACATGGAGTCAATATCAATGCCCTTAATGCAAACGGAAATACTCCTTTAATCACAGCGCTTGAAAAAAATTTCACTCAAATTGCCGAGATATTGATCAACGCAAAAGCAGACCTCGAACTGCGAAGGAAAGATTCATTCTCCCCTCTTGAAATAGCCATTTCCCTGGATAGTCCTATTGCAACCCAGTTATTAAATGCAGGAGCGAATCCAAACAGCGGACGTGCTGGCGCTCCAAGTCCTTTAACCATGGCTTTGGAACGAAAGAAGATCGATCTGGCGAGCCTTCTTATTCAGAAGGGCGCTGAAATCAACGTTGGCAATTCAAGAGCCTCTAATCCCCTATATCAGGCTTTTCTACTCAACGAACCCGCCCGATCACAAATGATCACGCAACTTTTACAAAAAAGCGCAGATCCAAATCGAAAGCTTGAAAACCAAATGACCGTATTTTGTGCCATTATTGAACAAGCAGCCAATCAGCAAAATCCTTCGAATGCAACGTTAATTCAACAACTTTGTGCTAAAGGAGCGGATGTCCATGCAAAAAATGCATCAGGTCAAGACGCTTTAAGCATTGCCACAGCAAAGAACAGAAATGACATTATGGCAATTCTGAATGAATATAGGAAAGACGTTCCTTTCTTAAACCAACAGTTGAATGAAGCTGTTAGACTAAAACAAAGAGAAGAAGTCAAAAAATGGCTCTCGAAGGGAGCAAACATCAACAACTTTGATCTAAGTGGGCAGACCAACCTCTATCGCATCTATATGCAAGGCGATACAGATTTCGCTCAATTTCTTGTCGATCAAGGAGCCAATATCGCGCAGTCGAAACTCCCTGCTCTTGCCGAAATTATTGAAAAGCAAATGTTCCAAGGACCAACCCTTTTGAATGTAACGGAATTTTGTCTTCGCAATGGTGCTGTGAAGCCGAATGATCTCGATCAATACAACCGTCCGCTCATCTCTATCGCCGTGATGATGGGCAATCTAGATCTCGTCCAACTGATGATCAAGTACAAGGCTAGTGTTGAGCCAGCTCAAAAGATCAATGGGATGTCGCCGCTTCTTCTCGCGTTGAAATTCAATAATGAGCCCATTACAAAACTACTGATAGAGAATGGTGCAAATGTGAATGCTATCCATGAGGAGAAAGGCGTCATGATTCATATTATGGAAAAAAGCATGATTGCTTTGATTCCTCTTTTATTAGGGCGTGGAGTTCAACTGAATGTCGGGAATACCTCGGCGAATAATCCATTGGCCTATGCCATCCATTCTCGAGGAGATTTCAATATCATGAAGCAACTCATTGAGAAAGGGGCTGATGTAAATTACAAATTACAGAATGGCCAAACAGCTCTTTTCTTTGCTATTAACGCGCACAAAACAAATTGTGTCGAGTATCTTCTTCAGAATGGATCGAAGCATGACATAAAAGATAATCAGCGCCATTCGCCGATGTGGCACGCGATTCAATATGGTTTTCAGGATATTGTCACTCTTCTGCTCAAACACGGTGCGAATCACGAAGATATCGGATAATCAAAGTCTGCATCTAAATCGTGACCCATCCCTTTTTGAGGGATGGGTATTTTTTTTGGATCATGATAAAAACAATCAGAATATTCGAGAGTCATACTGAATCAATCGCCAAATGTCTAGATTCATGCTCGTATTGTTCGCTTAAAAGAGCAATTGCTTGGATGCTGGTATAGGCAACATAAAAGGAGCCCATTTGAATGAGTTGCGCATGTGGTAACGTGCCTTTTTCTTGTACGATCGCCAATTCAATTGTTCTAGCAAGTTCCTTGAACACCCATTCATCAATGAACTTGAGGCTCTCCGCTGTTAAAAATTTCTCTTTTAGATCGTTAAGGATCATCGCTTCAACTTGGCTCCTTGAGATCCGCAACTTATTATTACAGTTTTTACTTTTAGCATTGGAGCAGCCGTAGCGCACCCCGCCTTTGGCGCTGAAATACATCATTGCGCCATCGCAGTACCTGCATTTAATCAAATCCGCTAAAGCGCAAATGGGGTTAGAAAAGAGATGGTTTTTTGCGTCTTTCATGGCAAACTCCCTTTAGATTGAAAAAATATCGGGATTTTCCTTGGGAATTTCGATATATTCTTCTGCTAGTATAGAAGCGATGGCATCGAGCAGCTTCTTGGCATCGGGGTTTTCCGTGCAGTTGAGGCTTATGGGGGCTCCTCTTCCGGAGTATCATTGACCTTTACCAATGCAGCCATTGCTCTTTGCCTTTTTTGAATTTCGAGGGTTACGATCCCTCAATAAAAAGCCCTTTAACATGGCTAAAACATACCTTAAAGAGCGTGTTTTAGAAAAGAAAAAATTTCATGGACGCAAAAAAATTAGGAAAAAAAATCAAACTCGCCCGCGTTGAACAAGACATGACCCAAGGAGATCTTGGCGCGGCGATCGGATCTCTCCAGAAAAGCATCTCTCGCTACGAGACAGGGAGGTCCCTTCCAAACCTAGAAACGCTTGAGAAAATAGCAAAGGCTTTGAAGAAACCATTTGGGTATTTTTTAGATGAATGAAAGTTATGATGTAGTGAGCAGTTTTGGCATGAGGGAAGCATCGTTGGTGTGTCGCGACGCAGGATTCAAAGTTCGGGTTGCGCCGAACCGGCCCTCAAGACGGCACGGCTACGCCGCTCGCCTGAGGGGAATCTCATTTTTTCCGATAAAATAAAATCGCGTAACCTCTATCAGTTAGTGGTCCGACTGAAGGGGCAAGGTCATTGATCAAATATTCGAAAAATGACCAATTGGAACGAGCGAGAACCACGATTTATCTGTTCGCCAGGATGCAGAACGGCGAACGACGCATTAATCACAATCTCCACCATCACCACCACGTCCCCAGTCACTATTGCCTCCTTTTCCTCCGTTGCCACCGTTTTGCCCATTTTCCCCGTTTTTGCCATTCTGACCATTTATCCCGGGGCAACCATCCTTGCCATGTTTGATCAGGGAACCAATTAAATCCTGTTCATCGATTTCGGGTGTGGGATTATCACATTGGACAAGTGCAATTGGAAAAAGCACCAACGCCCCAAGTAGAGTTGTTAAAATTTTCATGTTTTTGAAGCTCCGTTATTTCTTGTTTCCATTATTTCCATTGCTCCCATTTCCGCCAGGCCCTTGACCACCAGTGCCACCTCTGCCGCCTCCAGCGGGACCGTCGCCGCCATTGCCGCCGTTACCGCCTTTGCCCCGTTCGCTGTTACCACCACTGCCTCCATCGCCACCGCGACTGGAAGAACTGTTTCCGCCATTTCCTCCGTTGCCACCCGATCCATGCTTGCTGTCGCCGCCATTTCCTCCACGGCCGCCGTCAGCATGGACATTAACAAACGAGATCAACATGACTATAACTGAAATTGAAAATGGGATTCGAAAAAAATAGTTTTTTTTCATTCCTAAGAAATCATCGCTAACAAGCCAATTTTCTTAAATTTCATCTCAATTCCCCTGTAAAGAGTGTTTATATTTTAATCCCCATGATCTCCGTGATCATGAGCGATGCGTTAACTAAAGAATTTTAGGTATAAATCTTTAAGTTTTTTTAAGGAAGACGTAATTTTTTTTAATTTTTCCGTTGCTGAGACTCAGATTGTTCAACCCAAACGAAAAAGAAATGACCCTTGAAGTTGGAAAGATAAGAGGAAGGGTGCCAGGTCAGATATTTCGCGCCCACGTGGGAGTGCCATCCTCATAGGGAGACCTTGGGATTTTTGTTACATTCCGCGATTGGATGTCGAGAATGTAATCGCCGTAACTTTGTGGGTTCGAGAAGAAGGAAAGGGGCGATTCTACCTGCTGGCCGCCGTGGTTTGAAGAGAAGGCGAGGTGGTGGCCGTCTGGAGAAAATCCGCAATGGACATCGACAAAGCCTTTTGTCAGGGTTTCGACACTTCTTGTCTCGAGATTGAGTAGCTGTAAACCGTAGGTTTTCTTGTCTTTCGTAGAGGAAAAGGCGTATAAGCGTCTCGCAACATACTGAGATAGAATGGTTTGCAATGCTTTAAATTTTTTTCGGTTGCTATTAATTTGAATTCTTGTAACAATTAATCAAAATTGATACACTTAAGTGAAGGAACGATTATGGCGAAGCCGATCCCAGAGCAGTTGTTCAATAAATATCTCAAAAGCCTGGGATTGCGACTGGAAAAGGGAGGCATCGATTATAACCTTTATGAGGGAGATCATTTTCTCTGCGCTATCAAAATCATGCATGGCAAAGGGAAAAAAAGAGAAGTTTCAGCGGATAGTATTCGAAAAACAAAAAAAATATGTGAAAAGATGGGGTTAGAATGGCCACCAAAAAAGAAATAGATAAACACCTCAAAATAGCCCTTAAAGAAATTGGGCAAATCAAGCCTTGGTTTGATGATGATGTGAACGCCTATGTTTTCGAACATCCTTCTTATCCTGTTGAATATGCAGGCGAATCCGAAGACGAAGTTGTTAAAGGATATCCCAAATATTTACGCGAATTTATTCTCCATCGATTAGATAATCGACTTCATCCATTGATGGAAAAAGAAACTAAAGGTCGTGGAGGAAAAAGGCTAGGAGCTGGTCGTCCAAAAGGAACAAAAAAATCACCAACAAAAGTAGTGCGATTGCCAAAAGATATTGCCAATTGGATTGAAAAACCTAACTCAATCCCACAAATCCGTCAATTTATTGCTAAGGGAAGGCATTAACACGAAATTTCAAATCCAACAATCTTCTCAATCTGGGAGAAGGTGGATGTAAGCCGTCTTGTCATTTAAGTGGCTAGAATCGCAAATAAAAGGATTTCTCTGAAAAAGCGACGAAATTTGTCACCTTTTTATGCAAGACGATATCTTTCGATAATTTGAACATGGATTTTACAGTAAGATGGATACGAAATAAGCTTGCCCGAAGGGGTACTTCGGGCAAGGGATCAAAACTTGTAGGCTCAATGGTCCGAGAGAGGTGCTCACGTTAGGATTCGAAGTGAGCAACGATGTTTTTGCGAAAGCAAAAACCGTGCGCAACAGGCATTACCGAAGGGGAAAAATCAAAAAGAAAGGCTCGGCACCTACTGGGTAAGCAGTAATCATGATGTTTCTGATTATTGTTCCTTAAGACGTCCTTGCCTCCAATTGGATTATTGATGAATAGGAAAACTTTTACCGGGGCAGTGTAGGAACCCATGATTGAAAATGTGCTGAAATTTACAGATTTGATCAGCCAGGACTCTCTATTTTGGTTTTGCGCTCTTTCAGGATCTGGAATGTTTATCATCCAATTCCTATTGAGCCTGATTGGAAATACAGACCATGAAGGGATAGATCCACCAGAGGTGGATGTAGTCAAGTTCAAATGGTTGTCAAAACAAGCGATCACAGGTTTCCTGATGATGTTTGGCTGGTCAGCTTTGACCTGTAAAAACCAATTTAACCTTTCCATAGGCACGACCCTGGCAATCGCTCTTGCCGCAGGAATACTTACCGTATTGGTAACGGGCTACATTTTTAAAATGGCTAGAAAACTACACAGCCCAGGAACTGTATTTGCAATTGAAGATGCCATAGGAAAGGAAGCTGTTGTTTACCAACACATTCCCAAGGGGGGAATCGGCAAGATTTCCATTTCCCTTCATCATTTGACACATGAGATCGACGCTATGTCGCTGAATGACGAAGACATCCCTTCCTTTGCTCTTGTTCGAGTGATTAAAAAAACGAGTGACTCCACACTGATGGTCACTCTCATTAAACAATAGGCTACATATGGATATTACATTTTTAGGAGCTACAATCATCGGTTTCCTCCTCTTTATCTTTACAATCGTTATTTTTTTGGCAAAATTATATCGAAGATGTCCTTCGAACAAAGTCCTGGTCGTTTACGGAAGGGTATCTGGAAGCAGAACAGTGCAATGCTACCATGGCGGGGGTACATTTGTTTGGCCCCTCATTCAAGGGTCTGCCTTTTTAGATTTAACGCCGCGTACCATTCACATTCCTCTAAAAGGCGCCCTTTCACATCAAAATATTCGTATCAACGTTCCCAGCACATTCACCGTAGCCGTAGGTCTTACGCCTGAGATCATGAATAACGCTGCCGTCAGGGTGCTCGATTTAGACCACAAGGGAATAGAGTCCATGGCCACCGAGATCATCATTGGTCAGTTGCGTCTTACCGTTGCTTCTCTTCGTATTGAGGAAATCAACCAAGACAGAGAGCGTTTTCTGGAAGCCATCAAAAAGAACATCGAGCCTGAACTCCATAAAATTGGGCTTACTCTCCTCAACGTCAACATTACGGACATTACCGACGAATCGGAGTATATTGAGAGCATTGGGAAAAAAGCCTCTGCTACAGCAGTCAATCAAGCCAAAGTCGATGTCGCTGAACAGGAAAAACAGGGAGACATCGGAAAGGCTCTTGCGGAAAGGGATCGACGAGTGTCCGTTGCTTCCTACAATGCTGAGGCTGTCAAAGGTGAAAACGACTCCAAAGCGCAAATTGCCATCACTAATGCGACTCTAGCTGAAAGGGAAGCTGAAGCTTCTCAGCGCAGCCAGGTTGCCAAACAACAAGCAGAAGCGCAAATCCAAAAGGCTCGAGCTTTAGCTCAAGCTGAATTGTTAGAAGCTGAGCAAATTGTTCCCCAGGAAATTAATAAGAAAAAGATCCAAATTGAGGCCGAAGCTGAAGCCCTAAGCAAGGTATTGATTGCGAAAGGCGAGGCAGAAGCCATCCTTGCAATCAAGCTGGCTGAAGCGGAAGGCATTCAAAAGCTACTGGACGCCAAAGCCAAAGGTTACAAACAACTGGTCGAGGCTTGCGGTGATGATTCAAAGAGCGCTTCTACAATGCTTCTGATCGAGAAACTGGAGGAAATCGTCAAACTTCAGGTCGAAGCGATCAAGAATATCAAAATCGATAAAATCACTGTTTGGGACAGCGGAAATGGCGGCGATGGTGACAAAGGGTCATCCACTTCTAATTTCATTAGCCAATTTGCAAAATCACTTCCTGCGATCCACGACGTTGCTGCAATGGCAGGTTTGGAGATGCCGCAATATCTGGGGCACATGAAGAAGGAATCCCTTGAAGATGTCATTACCAAGATGAAATAGGTTTAAGTATTATTGTCTATACCGGGGTGGGGATTATCGCAAGGCAAGAGCGCGATTGGAAAAAGCAACCGCGCTGCAAGTAAAGCCGTTAAAATTTGCGCTTTCAAGGTGATCATTAGAACGAATATCCAAACAGCAAACGGGTTCCATAAATGTTCTGAACTTCTGAGAAGTCAAGCTTAAGAAAATAGGGTTCGAGTTGGATATCCCATCTTCTTCTTGATCCTACATGCCATACGAGAGGAACACCAATTTCTCCTCCCCACATATTGTCAGAATTTTTCAAATGTTTAATATGTCCACCAAATCTAAAGGTAAATTTCCGTTCAGTATCGTCCGTTCGAAATACCTTCAAATTTGCTCCAAGGTAAAAAGAATCACTTAAATCAAATAAAGAACGTAATCCTGCTGCATAGTAGAGCATTGTCTCTCTGAAATGGAAAGAATGGCCATTATTGGCAAAGCTATATCCTCCTAGACCAAAAAATGGTGTTAAACTCCACTTCTTGATTCCAGCAGTATATCCCAACCGAAGTTCAAAATTACTGAATCCAGTCACTTTATTGTTATGAGGGAAATGAAATTCTTTTATCGAAGCGTTAAAACTCTTATTGCTAACAGCAGAAAAAAGATCTATTCCTGCATAAATAGCCTTTGGCTTAAGATATTCATATCTGAGTCTTAATCCACCAAAAATTTTTAATCCATGAACTTTAACATTTCTGACATGGGTGTTCAAATCAAACAAAAATATTTCGGGGCCAAAATAAATATGGTTCCCGTATATTTTTTTTGGAGAGGATGTTTTATTTTCCTCAGCAGAAAAACATACGAGTGGCAAGGAATATACAACAGCTAAAAATAGAGATGATTTTTTCATATAAATTCTCAGTTAATTCTATAATTCGGATTAACATAATACGATTGTGGTTGTGTGGGATTTTGATTTCTAAGGTGATCTATGTTGTCTTTGATCTCTTTGAGTTTCTTCGTTGTATCGGAAACAAGGTGCAGAAATATTCCAACTTCCTTCATCCATTTCTTGGCTCTTTTCCAAAATGATTTGCATTCTACCGGATAAACTCCATCACTGGAATCGCCGAAATGCCATGTGTCATTTTTTAAAAAGGCAGCCTCAGAAAATTTGTAATCAGATAGCATGGTTTCAGCCACATCGGCTATCAGAGAAAATAAAATCTCTCTGACATCTGAAGAAGGCGCTAGATTTGCTAAACTCCGCAAACTTTCGATAGAAGCTTCGTCCCTAGCAAAGTCGCTTTGTAGTTCATGATCTGGAATTTTCTCCGAGCCATCCTCATCAAAATTGTTGATCGAAAGAAATAGAGAACCAATGGATTCTTTGCATTTCTGATAGGAACCGACTCTGTCGTAAGCTATGATTTCTCCGAAACGAGCAAAAAATCCTATGGCAAATGCAGAGCGATCTGAAATATCAATGACTGCATGAGCTTGTTCAAATTCGGTTAGGGCACGATGGGGATTATTCTGATAAAGGTAAGTGTTTCCCTGAGCAATGTGTAACAAACTTTTTGTTACCCACTCATTTGGGTCATGACTTTCTTCTGATGAAAAACATCGTATGGCATTGAAGAGAAGAGCTGTTAAAAAAATAATTCTAATCATACACCTCCTAGATGCAAATTTTAATTTTAGTAAGAAAATAGCGCTACAGATTATTTTTTTCAACAATCTAATTCGACTTTTTTTTCATTACTATGAAAAAATTGAGTTTTTAAGGTAAGATTTATTTGAATTTTGGATTGCGGGAATGTAATGCAAGAATAGATTGAGAAAGAGGCGCCAATATAGCCCTGCGCATTTGTACGAGGCCCTTTGGGGAAGGGCTAAGGCTGCTGATTCCCCAGTATCAAATGAGATCGATGTAATCTTCAGGAAACTCAGCTGTCTTGGCAAGTTCGCTTCTTCTAAGAATATCCAGGTATTCTTCTGGGGTTTTGGCTGGCCGTTTCAAAGAAAGCCGGATTCGCCTGACTGCTGCTAAAAATGCACTTTGTTGTAAATCGCTCTGATTAAGAAAAAAGGTGTCAGGATGCTGCGCTTCGATGCCAAAAGAAACAAGGTAGTCTTCAGGGAATCCTTGATAGCGAGGTTTATGTCACACAATAGAAAGAAGACAAAGATTCGGGTTGCATTTGGACAGAATGTACGTTCACGGCGTCATAAAATGGATATAAGCATTGAGACCCTGGCAGAAGCAGCTGGCCTTCATCCCACCTACGTCAGCTCTGTTGAAAGGGGCGAAAGGAACATTGCCTTAGAAAATATCGTAGCTTTGGCTAAAGCATTAAAATGCTCTGCTAAAGATCTGATTCCCGAATAAAGCGGCTTACTTCACTTCGGGGAGATCGAAGAGTCATTGGGGATAGTAGGGAGTCACCACAGCCCAAACTCGGTCGATTTTGTTTTCTTTGTTTAAATGCCATATGCCACAGACGCAGCGATGCTTCTTTTCTCCGGTACGTTTCTCAATCGACGTTGAATAGAAATACACAGAAATGTAGTCGGTCCCGCTCGCCACAAGTTTCTTAATCTCAATAGAAGTGTCCTTGTAATTTTCCTTTTGCCATTTTGCTTGTTTCAAGAGGTCGGGGTAGGTCATTCGTAATTCTAGGGGATTTTTATCCTCATCGGATACACTGATCGTTTCTTCAAAATCAGAAGAATAATATCGGTCAAATTTGCTTAAATTATTGCTTTGCCAAATATTATGATACATCTCTTTGAAAAATCTTTCTGCATTCATAGTTTATCCTCTTTCATGGATTCCTCGTGAGCAAGGAGCCATTTTTTTCTAGCCATTCCCCCTCCATACCCTCCAAGATCTCCATTTGTGTTGATGACTCTATGGCAAGGTACAATGATAGCGAATTGGTTGGCGCCATTTGCTCTTGCAACGGCTCTCACAGCCAAGGGTCTTTTTATTGCTCTGGCGATATCTCTATACGCACATGTTTCGCCTATGGGTATCCTTTGCAGTTCAAGCCACACATCCTTTTGAAATGGCGAACCGATCATGTGAATCGGTGTTTTAAAAGCCTTAAGCTTTCCATGAAAATATAGCTTCAATTCTTTTTCAATCTGACAGATCGGATCTGTTTTGCCAGGAAGTATTGCGGAGCTGGTTTTAATTCTAAGTTTTTCAATCTCATTTTCGAGGCCACGCCGATCTACAAATTCAAGAAGATAGAGGGCGTTTTGATCTGCTATGGCAATCATTGGTCCTAAGGGAGTGTCTATCCAATCTGCTTTTAATACATGAACTTTTCCCGCTTTTGCAGGGGGTACTCCCATGATTTTAGAAAAAGCGTCTCGAAACCCGCTTCCTGATTCATATCCAGTCTGCAGCTGAGTATCAATCACAGATTTTTTTTCTCTGATTTGTCTCAAAGCAATGCCCATTCGACGGGCGCGGGCATAAGAAACAAAAGTCATTCCGAATCTTTTTTTAAAGAGTCTGGAGGCGTTCACGGCATTGGTCGATAGTTTTGCAAAATCTCGCTCTTTCCATCGTTTGTCTGGGTTTTTTTCGATAGCTTCTACCAGTTTGCGGACCACTTCAGGAACCTCATTTGGAGAAGATAACGGCTGACAACGCTTGCAAGGACGGTAAGAGGCTAATAAAGCTTCCTCAGCTGTCCGAAAAAATTCACAATTCTGAAATTTCGGCTTGCGAGCAGGGCAAATAGAACGGCAGAAAACTCCCGTTGTCTTGACTCCAACATAAAATGTTCCGTCGTAGTGGGTGTCTTTCGCTAATAGCGCTTGATAATACTCTTGTTTTTCCTTTGGGGTCAGCATCTTGATCATTCCTTAAATTTGAGTCTTATTTTAATACAGATGCCTGAAACATACCGCCGAAATTTGAACATGGATTTTTACTGAATGACCATGTGGCTATATATAAGAGGGATACGAAATGGCCCTGCCCGAAACAGTTCTTCCGGCTAAAGATCACACCTCATAGGGAGCGCTCCGAGATAGGCGCTCACGTTAGGATTCGAAGTACGGGCGGATCCCCGATTTTAAGCAACGATCTTCAAGTGATTTTGAGCGCCTTTGCTTCGATCGCTTCGCGAAGGCCCTCGCTCGTCAAAGCGGTCTTACTATGACTCGCTCGGGTCGAAGCAAATCCATCTCAAAATCCCATTGAATCTCGTTACTTAAAATCGGCGATGCTGCCCTTGCGCGATGTAACGCGCCAACCGGCCCGATGGACGGGACGGCTACGCCGCCCGCTTGAGGGGAATCCTACTTCCGATAATTTAACCAATTCGAACCTTAGCCCCTTCGTCGAGAAGAGCGGCCACTAGTAGCCGATGCCTGCGATTTGGACATTATTTTCAGTCAGAATAGGAAGGAAAAAATCCCTAATTTCGAATATCACTTTTTCAAGAGGCATCGGATCATGACCAATACCTTTAAGAAAGGAATCCCATCGTTCCAGTGTTTTTGGTGTATTGTAGAAAGCCTCGGAAAATGCCTTTGGAATTTCCCGAACAATAGTTTTCCTATTTTGAAAGACTTCCCTAATAACAAGAGCTATCTTTTCTGGTTTGATCTCAAACTGATTGACTATCGTCCATATATCATAAAAATCCTTCATCCTGCTGTTTGCAAGGCCAAGTTTCACCATTGCATCTAATTTTTCAGCAATCATTGTCTCGGGTGTGTATCCCTGAAGCTCAGGGGAAGGAAAATCTAATAATGCAGGATAGTCTACATGAGCTGGCTTAGGAAAAATTTTGTCGCCGAACCCAATATCAATTCTCAACGGTAGCTTAGCTGTATGTAGATGTGCTGAGAAACGGGCTGATAGACCAATGTATTCCGTCTCAACTTGGGATTCGGCAAGAATGAGATCTGTAGAATTGAACTCGATACCGTCTTGTAGAACAGGATGAGAGCAGATTTCTTTGAGAATTCTTGAAATATTTTCAATGGAGTTGTTAGCTTTTGCGAGCAGGTCTATATCAACAGTTGCACGGTGTGTCGCAGGATCCCAAACCATTAACATTAAACCTCCTTTCAGAAAGAAAGACCTTTTGTACTGGGAAACACTCAGACGATATAAAAATCTCTCCATCGCATAATATCTAAGGACTTCCTGCGTAGGACGATTTTTTGTTAACGCAATGTTTTTTAATCTGCTGTAAACAGACTCAGGTAGATTTTTTTTTTCAATATTCACGGCTATTGGCTCACAATCGTTTCAATGATGGGTTGAAGAACTTTTTCAACACGACATATTTTTGCATAATCGTAAAGCTTATCAAGGTCTGTTCGACCTTTTCTCCAATACTCTTTCAATGCCTCTAGAACGACATCCATTCCGATTTTTTGTCGAAATTTTAGGCAGTCGGCTAAAGTTTTTTCGATGCTATAAATTTTTACAGGAAATCCATTAACTGAAATTGTTTCAACGCCCGCTTCATAAGCGCCCTTAGAATACCAAAAACAACGTAAGGGAGGATAGCCGGCTTGAGGTAGTCTTGAGGTTCTAGGTAGGGCTATGTAGACAAAATGAGGTATCTGAGTTGTTAGTTCATAGTAGGATAGTGCGGAGATTAGGCAGATAATCCCTTGGGGAATTCTTTTTGTAGCCAAGACCAAATCAGGTTCTGAAAAGTCCGGCATAGAAGCTAGTCGGAAAACACCTCGGCCTAATGATTCAAGAACCCCTTCGTCACGAAGCTTGTACAAATAGGTGGGGTGTATCCCCAATTTTATGGCTTCAGCGGTACGTAGGATACCATTGTGCTGCTGAAAAACCTCTATGGGATCAACCTTTTTTGACTTCATGTGATAGAAATGTTTGCACTTATTTGATTCTGTATGCATTATTATCAATATAGAATTTACGGTCAAGTTCTACACTAAGCAACCAAGGACCAGCAACTTATAGCAAATAGAGTAAAGCATGCTTAAAAAATTAAAAAATATTTCTGATACACTAAAGAATAGCCTTCCTGGTCTTGCCCCCTTTTTTGGTCCGGGCTAAATGCGAAAAATCGGGTTATTTTTTCTTGAGATTGCCCATTTCTCGAGATAAAGTTTAGCCTATACACACTCCAGTTTTGGACTAAAGTTTTCGAGCTCCCCGAAGCCCCGAGCATAGCCGCCAAATAGCTCGGCGAGGGGCGGGGAAGCGAGCCACTTGCTCGCCTCAGCGAACTCTCGGGGTGTTGCATTTTTTAACGAACTGTGAGGCCTTTGCTCATTGTAATCTATTCGCCATGCTTTTGCCTTCATCTGTGCGTCTTCTAGAGACAGGAACCAGTGCTGATTCAGGCATTCTTGGCGAAACCTGCTATTAAAACTCTCAATGAAAGCATTATCTGTAGGCTTTCCCGGCCTGGAAAAATCTAGCTTAATCCTTATGCGCCAAATCTGGGATTTGTCTATAAAAACCTGTATGAATTCCAACTTTTTTGGAAAAGATGAAGAGTCTCAGCATATTTTCCAAATTGCCCTTCGGAATGTCGATGAAGCTCAAGAAGGAAACGGCGTCATCCCACAGGTCGACCGAACGTCTTTTTCCTGTAGCCGATGAAGAGGATCATGCAAGCCAAGAACATCGATATGCCTCCGATGAGAAGGGGGGTGTCGTAGCTCAAACTCAATAATGGGCCGCCGAGAAATGGTGTCACGGCAAAAGCAAAGGCTTGTAGGGATTGAAAAGCTCCCAAGATTTCCCCTTGGCGGCTGGGTGATGTGAGATCGGAAACAATCGTGGTCCCTACTGGGAAAATCAGAGCGATGAGGAATTGCTGCACGCCGATATTGGGCCAATACCACTCAATCTTGGCATGAACGAGGAAGAGCTGAAATGCTCCAAGGGCTGCTAGAGCAATAAAAAGAACCGGAAGACTTTTAAAACGATTCAGAATAGGCCGAATGAGCACGCCGCTGCTCAAGACGTAAATCAGAGAACCAAACGCATAAAAGTTGCCGATCTGCGACACATCGAGGCCATAATTCTTGATCCATGTCACTGGGATAAATTCCCAATAAAAAGACCATCCAAAGCAAAAGGCAAAGAAAGCTAGAAAGATGATTCGAAATGGATGAGAAAAAGTGGTTTTGCCAAGGTCGCGAAATCGAGAAAGAAGAGGGGAGTAGTCCTTCTTTTTTCTGAGGATCGTTTCAGAAAAAAAGATACTGATCAGCGCAAAGTTGGCTATCGTCATGACCAAAGCAAATAAAAATGGAACATGAAAGCCGAAGGTTGCTAACTTTCCGCCAAGAAAAGGGCCTACTGAAAATCCAATCCCATTTGCCATGGTGATTAATGCGAAATTCTTCGCTTTTGCCGAGGAGGGGCTAAAGTCTGCAACAGAGGCGTTAATCACACCGACGTTGCCTGCTCCAACTCCTGTCACGAGCCGTCCAAAGATCAAAAGGAAATAAGAGCGTTCCCAAATTCCAAGAGCGCTCAGAATGGCGCCGATCGCAATGAGCAAAGTCGTCATTTGTAAAACGGGTTTGCGTCCTTTACGGTCCGAGAATGCGCCAATGGAAGGGGAGCTGAAAAATTGTGCCAAAGGGCAGGCTGCCAGCAAAATTCCTAACCAAAATCCCTGCATAGTATCTGAGGTCAAATCGATGAAAACGGGGTCGTGATGATAAATGGACATGGCAAAAATAGGATAGACAAGACCGTAGCTCATCCAATTGAGAAAAGCCCCAAAACAGAGAATGAAAAAAGAGATCTTGAACGAAGAGTGTTTTGCCATTTTGAGTTCATTCGCTATATAGTCAATAGAACAGAAATATCTACAAAAAGCAATTGTTCTGCCGAAATAAATATAAAATCCGATACGTTGTGAAACAAAGAAGGAGCTTGCTATGAGGTTGTTATTTGTTGTCACAACGTGTTGCATCGTTGGGTTTGCGTTTGCGGACAATCCAAGGCCTGAGCCCTCTGATGCAAAAGCGCTGGGCAAACAACTGATGAGTAATTTGCCGGGCATATTTTCACTGGATCAGGAAAATAAAGAAAAAATAGGGAGCTATCAAGTCCCAGCGATCAAAAACGGGAATTGGGTCATCAAATCCCAACCTGTGTCTCTTGTCGAGAGTTTCACAGAAGAGACTCAGGCAATTGCGACAATCTTTGTCAAAGTGGGAGATGAATTTGTCCGGCTTTTGACGACAGAAGACGAAGAAGCAGGGACGGCATTATCCCATTCCCATCCAGCCTACAAACGGATGCTTGGCGAATTGCGCTATACGAATAAAGTCACTTTGTCCGGCAAGAACTATATGGCTGACTACGATGTGTTTAGAGATAGGCAGGGAAGAGTCATTGGCGCCTATCTCGTTGGGATACCTATGGGTCAATAAACCTTCCGCCGCTTGCGTTGACAAGAACGCACGATGACCCATATGGCCGCTATTCCGAAAGCAGTGTAGAAGATATGCTGGACCATGTGCATGGTGATAAAAACCCACATGATCATGTTAAAATCCGCAACCCCCACTGTTCCCCAATTGAGGCCCCCGATCACTAATAGAATGATTGCAATTTTGTCTAAAATTTTCATGTTTTTTCCAAAAAGGTCTCTAATTAGATAGAAATATACGATTGACCTATTATGCGTCTATCGCAAGCCTTTTTCAAAAAATTATTAATAAGTTTATTTAATTAAAATTATAATTAACTAGTTTGCTTATTTGACCTTGTTGAAATAGTAGTTTATAATAGTTGTATTAATTTTAATTACACGGATAATATGAATTATATTAATTATTTTATTTCTAAGCCCGGCTCTATCCCATCTTCAGAAAGAATAGAAATTAAAAAACGTTTATTTGGAGTGACCAATGAATTGACGGCGCAAAAGTTTGCCTTTGGGTTCTTTTTGGACAGCGTGGTTTCTTCTGGGGAAACTGAAAATCTTAAGAAGTTGAAACGCTATGAGTACTATGCGCCTTCGCTGAGCTGTGAGATGGTCGTGAGCGAGCTTAAGGCCTTTTTTGAAACCCCGGAGTTTATGCAATTGCAGCCCGAGACGCAAAAGCAACTTAAGAAAGCCGTCGATCTCCTTGAAAAAAGTCAAAATCTTTACTATCTCGTCGACGATGTCCGCTCTTCCGATCCGCGGAAGATCTTTCTTGTTCTTACAGGATTGGGAAGTTCGCTCATCGGCGATCAGGCTGTCGAGGGCGAGCGGCTGAAAGAAATCGTCGCTGCAGCAGCTAAGCAAATCGACTCGTTATCCATAGGGGAAAAGGCGGTGTTTCCAGCAGGGAACATCACTCACGAGACGCTTCTTTCCGTGGAAAAGATCGACGAGAAGCGCTTTGAGGTGCGCTATTACAATACCGCGGACTATACTCACACAAAACGCAAGTATTTGGTCGATAGCACGACTCTTAAGGGCGAGGCATTTTGGGAAGCGATCTATTCTGGAAAGTTTCTGAAAGAAAACATGCCTTTGACCAAACAATTGAACGAATTCGAGACCATCGAAATGAAGGATAGAGACCTCGTTGCCCGCTTGCGCCAGAAGAAAAATACCTGCCATGTTCGCAGTATACTGGCTTTTGTCAAAGACATGGTGGTAGAGAGATCGACTCTTCCAGTGGAAGAGGCTTATTTCGATTGGCATCGATTTAAAGAGCTGTTTGGAGAACTTTTCCTCAAAAATGGCCGTCTTCCCAATGTGGAAATGGAGCGAATTTGTCGTCAGCAGCAGAAAAAACGCGCCTCGAGGAACGTTAAATTTAAGGATTTTCACAATTGCGTGAAAGAGGGAAAGGCAGAGGAAACTTTGAAGGCCTACGACTCTTTTCTTAAGGATTTCTTTCATCATCGCGGTTTATTTCCAATAATCAGCGGTAATTTGCTTTACGATCTTAATCAGGGGGAAAAGGAGTTTCTGCAAGCCCTAGAAAAGGAGGCCATTTTCCCCGAAGAGCTCGCTACTTATTCTGAGAAAGTGTCGAACCCTTGGGTGAAACAGACTTTGGCTCAAGCGATAGAACGATTTTCTCAGAGGCAAAAGGAGTTCCGCAAAAGCCTTCAAGAGGAAATAGAAGAAATTTCGACACCCTATTACCTCCCATTCAAAACGTTCAAACGCTCAGCTTTTGAAAAGTGGAATGAAACAAACAAAATGCTTCAGGAAAAGATTCCCTTTAAACCCATTTATCTTGTCGAATACCGAAAAAGCGTCGATGGCTTTCCCATTGAAATCACGGAAGTGGAGCAGCTCCTTGATTTCTTTGAAAAATCTCCTGAACGTCTTCATTTTCTAGATCAAAAACCTTGCTGTCTTGCCATTTTTAAGCAAGCGATTCAATGGGGAATGATCGAGCGGGTGGATAAAATTTATCAACTTCTCCCTCAGAAAGAGAAGGAAGAAATTTTGAGTGTTTGCAAGGAGAAAGTATCGTTTGCTTCTTCTAACGTTCCTAAAACGATCGATTTCATTGTTGCCCATCCCGATTCTGAAATCGCAAAAGCTGTGTTTGCTCAGTTAAGCTTTCACTTGCTGGACTATGACAAATTATCGGAATTTCTCAAGGTGGCTAGCGCGATCGCCAATTCAGATCTTGGTCTTTTCTCTGAATTGGAAAACGCCTATATTGCCTGGCGAGCACCGCCAGAAGTACCAGAGGAAGAACAGGTCCACATTCTCTCGCTGCTGCGTCCTCTTCAAGCGAATCAGGAGACGGCATTCCCTGGGTTTGTAGCGTGGCTTCATGCTTGCCTTGGGCAATCTTTTTTGAAACAGGAAAAGATCGATTTAACAAAATGGGCTGAACAATGGAAAGTTCCTATATGGGAGAATTATTGCGGATGGGTCCACTTGGCGCGTCTTTATCGAGAAGGGGATTTCGAAAAAGTCAAGACGCTTGCTGGCAAAACTAGCGGCAGTCCCTATCCTCTCGAAGTGGAGTTCCGCTTTAGCGAAGAAAACGTACAGGAAGGATTGGAACTATTGAAAATGGCCTATCCTCCATTGTTTTTATCCATGCTCTTTCACGATCTTGTGAAGTTTGCATGCCAAAATCGATCAGTCGAAGTTCTCGAACAAGCCCTGAAAATCTACAAGAACAGCTCCGAAGACCAGCTCTGGGAGAAATTCGACTACAAAGAGCTTCTTTTCATCGTCCAATTTTTAGCGGGAAGAGCACGGGGAAATCATAACAAGATCATCAGCTCTCTCATCAAAAAAATCGATTCCAAAGAAAGATTCGACGAAACGAACCGACTTGTCACGGAGATGGGTTTGAAGCCTTCTGCGATTGAAGTCTTCTACGGTCTTTCTAAATACCTTAATCCAACCTTTCAAGGTGTTCTCGTCCACGCTCTAAGACAAAATGAATGCTATCGAGCGGTGATGAACTTAACCAGCGAAGGCGGCGATTATCGTAGAGGGGAATCCTTCTCAGATTATCGCAAGCATTTCAGAACTTTTATCAAAGAATGGGAGCTGCTGACAAAGAATGAAAATTTTTCTGATTATCAGAGGGTTTATAAAGAGTTCATTCAACCGATCTTTAAAATGCATATTTATTCTCGCAATTCAGTGATTGACATCCTAGAACTTCTAAATCACATGGCCTTAGCAGAAAATGTGCGTTTGCCGCTTGCGGTGCTCTATCGAGAAGCTGATGAGGATAAGAAAGAAGGCAAAGATGAAAGGGCTTTAAAGATCTTTCCGGACAAGGAGAAGCTTGAGGCCGCCTATGCGGTTCTACATCCGAGGGATAAGTCCGCTTCTGTATAGCTCAACTCGATGCCGTAGGGGTGAAAGGACCGATTTTTTCGAGCTCTTGCGGTTTGAAGGCGATTTGACTTGAGGGGGGTCGCTGTAACGCTTAATCACGGTAATAGGGGTGATCTTCGACTTTTTTATAATCTTGGAGAGTCTCGTCCCAGACCATGGTCGGATCGAGGTTTTCTCCGTACTTGCTTTGTAAAATGGCGACGATGTTATTGGGAGCCCACACAGTGAGCGAGTCGAATTTGGCTTTTTTCAGCGGGAACATCTCTTCATATTTCAAGGGTTTGATGCATTTGAGCTCGGCTTTTTTCCAGCTGTGGGGAAAAGGGCTTTCGAGATAGGTGAACAAATAGGCGACTTTGCGCTCTTCTTCGTGGATTTGGTAATGGTAGATATCGATGAAGTTTTTAGTCTCTTTGACATAAAGCTTCAAGAAACTCTTCGGCTTAGAGTAGCTGGACCAGTCTTGGATCTGATATTTTTCTGGATCGAGCTGAGACAGGACCTTTTTTACGTTGTCGTGATCGGCAAGAAAGATCGAAATGTCGATGTCCCAGTCCCAAGGGATAATTCCGCCGTAGCGATAGGCGCCGAGGGCCGTTCCGCAATCGATCCAATAGACGATGTTGTTTGCCTCTAAGAGCTGCATGACTTCTTTCAGGGCTTGAATTTCCACTTTTTGCTTTTTTGTCAAAAGTGAAGGGCGCTTATGTCCCTGGCAGGGGATGAATTCGTCAGAGTGGAAAACTTCGATGCCTTTTTGCTGGAACATGGCGAGATTCGATTTGATCGAGGATTTGAGAGTCTGTTTGATGAGCTCATGACGCTGTCTGACTTCGGGAAAGAGATACGCCAGGCCCTTGAAGATAGCCCCTAAAGTTTCGCTGAAAGGCAGAGCGATGAGCGAGATGAGGGATTTTAGCCAATGCAAGCTGTCGTATTGGAACGTTTGAGCCAGTTCAATCTCCTGTTTGTTGAAGACGATTTCTTTGCCGGCAAACAGATAGCGGGAAGGGATGAGAAAGAAATCGCCGATCGATTCCAGAGGATGGGAATCGGGGACTTTCGTGTTGAAGAAATAACTTTCCCGCATTGTGTGAAAAGAGGAGACCAGAGGCACACCGAGCGGCTGCATCACGTCCCGGACAAAATCGGTGGGGACTTGCCGCGCATCTTCTTCTTCGGCGTAGGCCAATGTTCCTAGAGCGCAAAAAATATAGATGAATTTTTTGATCATAGGTTCTGTATAAGAAAAAAAAGAATTTCTTCAAAGGAATTAATGGGTTAGTTTAGACTCTTTAAAATTTTTATGACTGCGCCCATCGTTTTTACAATTCACGACATCACTGCCATCATCCTAGATATGGCTGCTTCAGGGGACTCTTCCGAGCTGTTAAAAAACCGCCTCGTGAGTAGGACATTCAAAGCTCATTGCGATTTCCTGATCGAATCCTATTGGAAGGATGTGCGCAAATTACCTGCTAGAGAAGTGGTTGATGTGTCGAAGGAGGTCGATCTGATCGACGCACCGGTCAAGGGGACCAATACTTCTGCTCTTGAGAAGTTCAAAATGCTCATGGATTTTTTCGGGAAGCAGGGCAGTGTGTTCAGCGACCCTTCTCCAGTTTACGTCACATGCGCCGATGTGCAAAGAAATGTCCACAAATTACAAGATGAATACGATCGATCCCTTCGGGTGATTTGGAGGAGCTTAAGAGATTGTTTAAGGGAGGCTCTGCCAAATGTTGCTTTGGGAGGTATTCCAGGGGTTGATGCAACCGCTCTCGAGATTCGAACGTTTTTAAATAAAAACAAAAACGTTTTGGAAACTACCCCAATCTTCGAACTCAAATTAAAAAAACTGGAATTAAGGGTCCTCCCTCCAGAATTGAAATTATTGAAAGGTCTGCGTATCCTTAATCTGAGCAAAAATCTGCTGAAAGACATTTCTTGTCTTTCCTCGCTGACAAATTTATTAAGCGTTTCGCTCGCGGATAACTTGCTGGAAGATGTTTCTGCCCTTTCTTCCCTCGAATCTTTAGTCAAGATTGACCTCAGCAAGAACAATCTAGAAGACGTTTCCCCTCTCTCCTCGCTGACAAATTTATTGTACCTTGTCCTCAATGACAACTTCTTGGAAGACGCTTCTTGCCTGAAAGGTCTTGTCCGGTTAGAGGAATTGGACCTCTTTGACAACTTCCTGATAAGCATTTCTTGGATCGATGGCCTTACCAATTTAATTCGCCTAAATCTCGGAAATAATGAACTGACCGACGCTTCGCCCCTTAGCTCGCTGACAAAACTGACACATCTCAATCTCGAGTGTAACCTGCTGACAGAAATTCCTTGGATTAGTGGGGTTAAAAAATTAACAGAGCTTCGTATCAACAAAAACAAACTGACGGATGTTTGCGCCATTGCAGGTCTGGAAAAGCTGAAGGTGGTTGGCCTTAGCCAGAACCAGCTGACATCTGTCATTTGCTTGAAAAATCTTACAGCCTTGACCAAGCTCGCCGTTAGCGAAAATATGCTGACAGATGTTTCTGACCTCAGCGGCCTGACAAAATTAGTGGAACTCTATCTGCATGGAAATCAGCTCAAGGACGTTTCTTCCATTAAAGGCCTTATCCGATTACGAAAGCTTGACCTCGAGCGCAATGAGATCACAGACATTTCTTGTTTGATCAACCTGAAGGAATTAACCGGTCTCTGTCTAAGCTACAATAAAATTAAGGACATTTCTTGCCTTGAAGGCCGTTTCAAATTTTTGACAGCGCTTTGGCTCCGCGACAATGAATTAACAGACATCTCTTGCTTGAGAGACCATAGAAATTTAAAGGTCCTTGATCTCGCTTCAAACAAGTTAACAACCATTTCAGTCCTTGCCGACCATGTGGGATTAGTCAGGCTCTACCTGAACGATAACCCGCTGATAGATGTTCCATTGGTCGGCAATCTTAAGAATTTAAGAAAGTTTTCCGCCCCAATTACCAACATCCTATAACCCAACTTGTCCCCTCTTTTAAGAATGTATACTGCGGTCGGCTTGTAGAGTCGATTTTCTGCGCCTGCCTTTTTCCGTTTGACTTTCCGTTCGCTCTCGCAAGCTGGCAGGAAGATTGCTTCGAGCTCCACGCTTCGTCACACGAAAAAAATCAGGGCATAAAATCGACGCTACAAGCCGACCACAGTATATAATTTTCCCGTAGGAAAAAATTTTACGATAAATTAGTATCACTAATTTTTGTAATTCCTTAACGAATAGGGGTACTCTCATGCGAACAGTGACACAGATATCGATCCTGGCTTCCCTTTTTTATTTTGCAGGGGCTAATGCCGCCGATGCGCCGTGGTATTCGGAAACGCTCTACCCCGAATGGCATCAGGCGATGAGAATAGACAGGATAATCGAAAAGGAAGAAACCGGCTTGCAAGCGCTGGCGATCTTCGAAAACGACCGCTTTGGACGCGTCCTTGCTTTGGACGGAGTGGTCCAGACGACGCAGGCAGACGAGTTTGTCTATCATGAGATGATGGCGCATGTTCCGCTCATCGCCCATGGACATGCCAAGAAAGTGCTCATTATTGGCGGTGGCGATGGAGGAATCTTGCGCGAAGTTGCTCGGCATAAAAAGGTCAAAAAAATCGTCATGGTCGAGATCGACCCCTCCGTTGTGGATTTGTCGAAAAAGTATCTTCCGACACTGTCGGATGGCGCGTTTGACGATCCGCGGTTTGAGCTGGTCATCGACGATGGCGCGGAATACGTAAAAAACACAAAAGAGCGTTTTGATGTGATCATTTGCGATTCCACCGATCCGATCGGCCCTGGCGAAGTGCTCTTTACCAAAGAATTTTACGGCAACTGCAAGAAGATATTGAAGACAGGAGGGATCTTCGTCAACCAGAACGGAGTGCCTTTCATGCAGCCGTTCGAGGTGAAAGACACTTATCAACGCAGAAAGCATTTTTTTAAAGACACGAGTTTCTACGTCGCTGCGATTCCAACGTATGTCGGAGGATTCATGGCCTTGGGGTACGCAACCGATGAGACGAATTATCGGCAACTGAGTCTCGAAGAGCTGAACAGAAGACTTCAAGGAGTGGAAGGGGAGCTCAAATACTACAATGCAGAGATCCATCGTGCCGCGTTCGCTTTGCCCAACTTCGTTAAAAAACAATTCGCAGAGTGAATATGAACATAAAAAGACATTTTCAGGGGATGCTGCTCTTGGCGGCATCCACTCTTTTTTCCAGCGCGGCAGCGTTCGATGCGACGATTCCAGTGCTCGACATGAACGATTATTTGAATTTAGAGAGTCGACCTAAGTTCGTTCAAGAGCTTTACGACGCCCTTCATGAGGTCGGCTTTTTCGCGGTCATCAACGCCGATGTGGATGCAGAGGTGCTCGATGAAGGATACCGAGTCTGCTTTGATTTTTTTGCTTTGCCGATCGATGAAAAAATGAAAAACTGGAACTCTTTTGTCAATGGCCAGCGCGGTTATGTTCCTGGAGAATCCGCAAAAGGGGCAAGTTATGGCGACTTTAAAGAGTTTTATCACGTCGGCCGCGAGCGCGGCGACACTCAAAATATCTGGCCGAGCGGCTTTAATTTGAAGGGGCCGCTCTATTCGCTTTTCATGCAGCTGGAAGAGTACGCATTGCCCTTGAGCTCTGCCATGGCGGAGGCGATGGGAGCGAGAGCCGATTTTTTAAAGGAGATGATCGTCGATGGCGAAGTGTTGATGCGTGCGATCCATTATCCTGCTAATCCTCCCCAAGACAGGCTTTGGGCAGCGGAGCATACCGATATCGATCTCTTCACCATTTTGCCTCGGGCGACAGCAGACGGTCTACAGGTACAAAATAAGGATGGGGAGTGGATCGATATCAAAGTTCCGGAAGGCGCTTTTATCGTCAACGGCGGCGATATGCTGGAAAATTTAACGAATGGAGAGTTCCGCAGCGGGGTGCATAGGGTCATTGCGAAAGGTGACGGTTACGAACGGTATTCCATCGTCTATTTTGTCCATCCGCGATCGCAAGATCGGCTTGATCCTACGGCCTCGTGCATCGCGCGGACGGGCGGGGTACGCAAGTACGCAAGCGCGACCCGTCTTGAACTTCTCGAGGAGAGATTGGTCGATTTGGGATTGGCCTCGCCGGCCATGATGCGGCACCTTGCGGAGAGCGGCCTCATGGAGCGGCTAATTGAGGTCGGTAGGGCGAGCCCCAAAGCAATGAAAAAATTGAGGGATGCCGGCCTGGCTAGCCAGGCCGTTTTGGCTGAGCTGGATCGACTAGGAATGTAAAAAAAGTGGGGTGGTTAATTTAAATAGCGTATTAAAATTTTACTTTTATTTATTTTAAATAACTTCATGGTAAAATATCCGTAATAAATTGGATTTTATTATGTTTTATTTTGAAATAAAGCCTTGGTTTCGTGTGCTTGCTCGCTTTAGCGATTACAGCCTCTGTTTTCTGACGCTGGGAGCGGCCACGCTGTTTCTTCCTTTCTTTTACGGCCCACTCTTTTACTATTTCCTCGCTTTGGCGACTCCCTTACTATGGGCACCGATAGAAGCTTTGCTGATCAGCAAATGGGGGACAACACCTGGCAAAGCGCTCGTTGGACTTTCCGTTCGCGATCCACTCGGCTTTAAACTTCCTCTGTCCGCTTCTTTTCGCAGGGCTTTTTTCCTTCCAGGAAGACCGGGAACGCTTCTTCAGAAAAAGATCTCCTGGGTGCGAAAGTTATGCGCAATTGCCGCAAGCGTCTGCGTTGTCATGACGGCGATCTACGGCAATTATCTCGCGCTGTGGAGCATTGGTTTGAATGAAGGGATACCTCCGCAAGAGTGGGTCCAATATTCTCCCAATGACGGTGGCTTTAAAGTCTCTTTCCCGACAGCTCCCGAAGAGAATTACAAAGAACTGGTGATTCCCGACAGCGGAAAAGTTCTTCCCTATGAAGAATTGACAAGCTCAGAAAAAAAAGTTCTGTATTCCGTCAGCTACATGAAGCTCCCTCGCAAGTGGAGTCTTGCCGGCAATACCACTCTTCTCAAGGGGGTGCTCGATATTTTAGTGAAGCATACAGATGGTGGGGAGCTCATTGAAAAAGAGTTTAAAAAATTCTCGGGGCATCGCGTGCTCGATTATCGGATGAAACAAGGGGAAGAGGAAGTCAAAGGGCGCCTGCTCATCATCGGTCCGACTTTATATAAACTTTCGATCAACTATCCACCTTCTCATGCGGAAAAGATGAAAGAAAACCCTTTCTTGGATTCCTTCGAAAAAACTTCTTAAGTGAGCTATTTTCATCCGTTAAAATTATCAACGCGAAGACGCAAAGAAAATTGTAAATGATTTATAAAAATCTTTGCGTTAAATCAATGAACTTCTTTTAACCAATAGACCATCTGTTTTTCGGTGGGCTGCGTCTCGCCGATCGTCTTCCAGGAAAGAGCCCCTTTCATTTCCGGATGGGGAATATATCCCCTCTTCTGCCAAAAGTCCGATAGGGGAATGAAATCTTTTGGCGCTTTGGGGTCCGTCTCGGAATGTTCAGGAAAGCAAAAGCAGATGTGTTTATATTTTTTGTGATGGGAGACATGTGTTTCCCGTGCATCGAAAAAATGATGGCCGATTCCTCGGCCGCGATACGCCTTGAGCAAAACCGAATCGCCAAAGGTGAAGTAAGAATCGATCTCCATGCGCCGCTCCTTGAAAGGTTTTTGCAAGGAGGGCTCTTCCAGGGCAAGCGGATAGCCGATGGAGGCCCCGACAATGGTCGTGTTGTCGAAGATCACCACGCCAATCGACTCCCGATGGGAAAAAACTCTCCGCAAAGTTTGCGTCTCCCTGTCGAGATCGGGCTCTTCAAAATACGGGTACTCTCTGAAGACATCCATGCGTAATTTGGCGACCGAATGTAAATAGGGTTTGAGTCCGGACCCGGTGAAAGAACGTACATGGATATCTGTCAGCAGCATCATGCTTTTTCCCCAAAAAAAATTAAGACGAAAAGGTTCGTTATGTCGTATACCAAACTTGCCAAATAAATTGGAATTTTGCTGCGCCGGCATCCCAGATTTCGAACCCGCCTGCATCGCTCAACTTATTCTAGTTGAGCCTGCTCCTCTTACAATAGAGCGATTCAACGCTCTATTGTAAGTATCCGCAGCGGCGCCGCTTCGCTTGTTCAAACTCTGGGCGCCGGCTTTGCCGAATTCCAATTCCTTAGGCGAGTTTGGTATAAATCGAAAAAAAGATAAAGGGGAAAAACGTCGCTTAGATATGCTAAAGGGCAAACTATTTTTGGGGGGGGGTATGGCGAAGTTGTATTTTCGGTATGGGACTGTGGGAAGTGCAAAGACGTTGAATCTCCTTGCTGTGGCGCATAATTACCGCCAGCAGGGAAAAAAAGTCGTCCTTTTAAAGCCGGAGCTCGACACCCGTTTTGGCAAGGAGAGGATCAAATCGCGCGCGGGCCTCGAAATGGATGCGGATATCTTGGTGGCGAAGGAGACAAAGCTCCTTGAAATGGATTGGGACGGGATAAGCTGCATTCTCGTCGATGAGGCGCAATTCATCTCGGCAGCTCACATCGAGGAATTGAGGAAGATCACTCTGGTAAAAAGTATTCCGGTGATCTGTTATGGACTGCGCTCGGACTTTCGCACTCGATTGTTCGAAGGCTCGCGGAGGCTGATGGAACTCGCCGATTCGATCGAAGAGGTGAAGGCGACATGCCACTACTGCAATCGGAAATCGATTGCCAATTTAAAGCATGTGAACGGGATAGCCGCCCTCGACGGCCCTTCAGTGCAACTCGGAGCCGAGGAGAAGTACTATCCCGTGTGTTACAAATGCTATGCCGACCAAATCGAAGCGGGAGTCGCTTGCAGTTGTGCTGGTGTCAATTAATCGGCGGTTTTTCCTTGCTTGTCCTTTGAGCGAGAATGTCATGGTCCCTTTTTAAACCCGAGATGATCAAGGCGATGCCCGTTCCATTGCGCTGCCTTGTCGGAATGATGATGTCGGCAAATCGCTTGCTCGGCTCAACGTAGGTGTCGTGCATCGGCTTGACCGTTGTCATGTACTGGTCGCGCACGCTTTTGAAATCGCGCGCCCTCTCGCTTAAATCTCTCTCAATGCGCCTGAGCAAGCGGATGTCATCGTCGGTTTCGACAAAGATCTTCAAATCACACAGCTCCCGAACTTCAGGCACAGCGAAGAGTAGGATTCCCTCGACGATGACGATTTCCGCGGGATTGACGGTCAGCGTTGCTTTTTCACGGGAATGGGTGCAAAAATTGTAAATGGGCACTTCGACCGATTGATGGTCTTTGAGTTGGAGAATGTGTTTGCCAAGCAGATCAAAATCGATCGAATCGGGGTGGTCGAAATTTCGCTCCGCGCGCTCTTCAGTAGTTAAATGAGTCAAGTCTTTGTAATAGTTGTCTTGATTGATCACGACAGCGCGGTCGGCAAAAGTCGCGAGCAATTTTTTTGCCAGCGTCGTTTTCCCCGAGCCGGTTCCTCCTGCAATCCCCACAATGACTTGGGCTTGTGCAATCAAAGGAATGCAAACAGCAAGAAGCAGAAATTTCAGCAAATGCATAGAAAAAACCTTTCCTAATTTAAACTCCCAATAGTTTAATCAAGGAGCTGATTAAATCTCATCACTTAAGATTTTTTGACGGTATCGTTGCATTAATGCGACCATGAAATGAAGGTTATGCACGGTGGCAAGAGTCATGCATGTCATCTCACGGGCTTTGAATAAATGATGAAGATACGCGAGTGAAAACTGGCGGCAGGTTGAACAGCAGCAACCCTCTTCTGGCGGCAAAAAAGTTCTCGCATGGCTGCTTTGCGTGATTTTGAGGGGCCCCTTATTCGTCAGCAATATTCCATGGCGCGCGGCGCGCGTGGGGTAGGAAGAATCAAAAGTGTCGATCCCTAAAGGAACGCATTTGTCGATCGATTCGAGATCGCCGATTCCCAGCAGATGATTGGGCTTTTCCAGTGGCAAAAAAGGCATCGTCGCCGTGAGCATACCTATCATTTCTTGCTTGGTCCGTCCCATGCTCCCGCCGATCGCAAATCCGTCGAAGGGGAGGCGTGTTAAAAATTCGCAGCTTAATTGTCTCAAGTTTTGATGTATCCCTCCATGAATGACAGCGTACATCGCTTGGTTGTGGGGATTTGCGAGGTGGGCGATCAGCGAACGCTCCTCCCAGCGATGCGTGCGGTCGAGCGACTTTTTCAGATCGGTGTCTGGAATGTGGTAGGGCGGTAACTCGTCGAAGGGAATGATGATATCTGCCCCGAGGTCTTTTTGAGCGGCCACGGAAGACTCAGGGGTTAGAAGGATTTTCGCCCCGTCCCGGTAGGAGCGGAATAGCACACCCTCTTCGGTGATCTTTAAAACATGCCCGTCTTGTTTTTTTGTGCCTTTGCTCTTCAGCTCGTCGGCAACGGATCCATACGCGAGGCTGAAGACTTGAAAGCCTCCGGAGTCGGTGATGATGGGCATTGAGCGGTTGATGTAGCGATGCAGCCCGCCCGCCTCTCGCACGATCTGTGTACCCGGCTGCAGCATGAGGTGGTAAGTGTTGCAGAACATCAGCTGCAAACCGATCTCTTGGACAGCGGCGTTGTCTAGAGCTTTCAGCGTGCCATTCGTCCCGACCCCAACAAAGTTCGGCGTGTCGATCACCCCATGCGGCGTGGTGATTTTGCCGACTCGTGCCCGCGATTTTGCCGAAGAGTGCAAAATCTCGAATTTAAAACCTCTTTTCAGGTTTTCTAAGCTGGGAAGCCAAGGGGAAAAGGGAATTGCTGTCTGCATTGCTTTAACCAGTTTTGAGGGCAAACCGCTTTGAGAGATGCACAAGCGGGGTCATCAGGGCGATGACCAAAAGTTTGATGAAAAAACTAATGAGGATCACATGGGAAAGATGCTCGACAATCCCCCAAAGGCCAAGGATCGAAAAAAGAACAGTGTCGAGAAATTGTGTCGCCCCGACGGAAACGGCGTTCTTGATCCCTAGGGGCAATTTTAGCGCTCCAAAAAGACGCAATTCGATGCGCTGAACGAGGACAAACACGAGAAGCGATGCCCCGAGAAGCCGTGGAGAGGAAGATAAAATCCCCGCAAACGAAGCTTGGGCGGTATCGAACGGGCTGGGAACGTACAAAAGATGGACTTGCGCCATGGCGACGAAGAAAACCATCGCAAAAAAACAGCTCCAGAGCGCTTTCTTTGAAGCCTCATTCCCGTAATACTCGCGCAATAAGTTGAGTCCAAAAATGCTGCCGATCGCAAAGACATCGCTGCAGGTGACATGAAACCCAAAAAAGCAGATCTGCTTAATGACGAAGAGATTGGCCAGCACAGCTTGAAGCGCGACCCAAGCGGTGAGCATCGCATTTCCCATTCTCAAGGCGAAAAGTCCAAAGCCGATGACCAAAATAATGTGCAAAAAAAACAGTAGCTCGTTCATGCTAAAATATTTTTTTAATCAGGAGGATAGGATAACAGATTTTGCGTTTATTTACTTTTAAAAAATTATTTTGTTGTTATAGAATTCTTAGCATCCAAACTTTAAAGTGTAAAGTTATGGCACATCCTATCCAGTCACAGACAAAATCGATGGCCGGCGCTCCTCAAAAAAGCCTGGGCCCTATCTATACGGTCCCCTCCGAAGTCGTTTCTCTATTTTTCTCCCATTTAGGTCCAATCGACCAACGGAGGTTTGGGACTAGTTGCAAAAGATTGCATGCGGGCTATTTGGCAGCATCCCCTATCGCACTCGCTTTCAACCAGCTTTTCTCGTCATTAAAACGCCCCGTGAAATCCCTTATCAATGTCGCAGCGGGAAAAATCGAAGAAATGGAAAAAAGGGGGAGGACCAACAGCAAAAGACTGGAACAAGCGACGATGCGCGCGACCAACAAGCTATTGATCTGTTATATCCACCGCCTGCATAAAATAAATGTCCAACCTTACTCAGCCCATTTTCATGCGTATGCACGCGTCCCTCAATGCATGATCACCCTCTTTGCAAGGAGAAAATTTGCTAAGAGAAAATTAAAGGGCGATGCTTTTATTCCACAAATTCGGCAGAGTTTCAATTTAAAGGCCTACCATTCATTTCTCGGAACTTACGCCCGTTTTCCCATCGAAAAAATCACAATCGAAAATTTCAAAGAATATGTGGGTAAAACGCATGATTTCTACGATCAAATTCCTGTGCACCATATCGAAGCCGCTTTGCGGAACCAAATCATTGATTTGCACAAACCCGAAGACATTGATCGGATGAGTGAAGAATTCACGCACCTTTCCGAGGAGGATCCACGTTTCATCAATGCTAAAGCAGCTTTAGAGCTCGAGCTCAATAGCGAAAAAAATGATCTTCAGGCTCAGCTGGATAAAGTCAAGAGTCAACTTGATGCTTTAAAAGTAAAAGAACGCACATCCGATCCAGAAAAAAAACAAGCTAAGGCTGCACTTGCCCAAGCCTATTCCGAATTAATCACAGTTTTTAAAACTCTGACAACAGATGAGGTGGATGTCAAAGATAAAGCTAGTAATGTTAAAAGGATTAGGTATTTTCTCTGCGAAACCACTTTTTTAGAGCTGGTAACAACCGGGATAAATGGAAATTGCGAAGACTACTTGCAAGGCCTTGAAAAATTGGAAGACTCGTACATCGATTATTTAAAAAAGAAAACAATTTACGAACATTTCCCAAGTCCTCCAACGCGCAAGCAGCTGAGGAAAACATCCGCCGAGATTGCACAGTACGTCCCTGGCACAACGATTCTTAAGGGTGGCAAATTGTTCGAGATTGAACAGCAGCTGCAGCCAGATGCACTCGCCGCCGCCGTTTGGGACAAAATGGCCACCATCGCCGGATTTTACAAAGAGCTCAACATTCCCGTCGACCGAGGACGGACGATAAGCGTGGTTGGCCGCTCCCGCGCCCTCCACCAAATCATTGATTAAATTATTTTTGCGTTTATATTGCAAAACATTAATAATCCATAAATATGGAATATAATACGTTTATCTATTATTTCGTGTCGTTGCTTGTGATCTGCAGCCCGTTTTCTGCCTTGCCGGCGCTCATCAATTTAACGCAGGGGCACTCTGAGCAGGAGAAAAAGAGAACGGGGTTGGTCGCTGGCGTTGGCGTAGCAATCATATTGGTCACGATGACGTGGATCGGGGGCCCTTTCCTCGAGTTTTTGGGGATTTCGCTCCCGGCTTTTCAAGTGGCTGGGGGTATCGTCGTCTTCTTGCTCGCCCTGTCAATGCTGAATGCGGAAACAAGTCGCATTCGACAGACTACGGAAGATCAGAAGGAATCTAAGCAAAGAAACTCGATCGCGATCGTTCCTCTTGCAATCCCTATCATGGCGGGACCAGGCGCCATCAGCACAATGATCGTCGCGGTCAAGGATAACCCCGGCGTCATCAATCAGATCTTTCTGAGCTTTTGCGCGATCCTCGTTGCCTTGGCGCTAGGAGTCGTCCTCTACTTTTCGACGAAAGTTGAAAAGCTGCTCGGGCAGCGGGGGATTAATATCGTCAACCGGCTTGCGGGCCTAATCCTCGCAGGGATCTCGGTTCAAACCCTTGCCAGCGGCCTCATCGGACTGTTTCCTTTTTTTGGGCGCTAGTGGACCACTAATTAACTCATCAAAATAAAACGCAAGTTCAGGGGAGTGTCGTTTTAGCCATCGGCGCAGCCTTCGCGTGTCTTTAAGCAATTCTTTTTTGGGCTCAAGCTCCGGGGAATAAAAAAAGGAGCCGATGTCGATGGAGATCGCCCTGTCTTTGAGAAGGCCGATGTTGCGCCGCACAGAGGGATCGTAATCGGAGATCCCTTTTTGGTAGCGCGCACTCAAGCAGTCGACGACGTTTTCAAGGACCTTGCGGCAAGAATACAAGTCTTTGTGTAGCAGATGAAACCGCAGCGTGGTCAAGGCTGGATCCGCACGGTATTGGAGGGCAAAGGGGATTTTGGAGAGGTTCAGACGGTGCACGACACCGATATTGTCGATGAGGGTGATTTCGAGCTCCTCATATTGCGGCGCTGGATTGAGATTGAGAAACAGCAGGCCGGAATCTTCTTGAAGCTTTGTGTAAGCGAGACGGCTGCTCGAAAAAACTCTTTCGAGCTTCTGCTTTTGCCATTGTAAAAAGGCGATGCGGAAGCGATCGAGAACTCCGGGCAATGCTAGGCGGTATAGAAGGGGATATTGCCGGACGTTGTGCATTTTAAATAATTTCAGGACGACCTGGCCGTCTTGCGAGAGGAAGGCATAGCTCTGGCCCCCAGACCCGAAATAAGAAAAAGGCTGAGAGAAAATCGCCTTGAGGCGGGCCATCTCGTTTGGGGATGCTAGGGGAGTTTCCCATTGAGGAGAAGGGGAAAGGTGGGAGACGATTTTTACCGTTTGAAACCCTTGCGTCTGGAAGTGGCAGAATTTTGAGACCGCCCAGAAGCAGCCAATGGCAATCAAGAACTTACAAAAAGTTTTCATCATGGATTTTAACAATTTTTCCTAAAAGGTAATTTAAAAGTTCCGGCGATTCCGCTTCGAGCCACTTTTGCAAGGCAAAAGTCGTGAAGAAAACCTCTTTCGCCACTCTAAAAGGAGTGTTTAAGGAGGGATCGGAATAAAAAGAGCCAAGATCGAATTCAATCGCCGTTTTTTCGATGAAACCAAAATTGATGCTCAAATTGGGGTCGCGGTCGCCGATCCCTTTTTTACAGCGAAGAACGATGAGGGAGATGAACGCATCAATCGCTTGCCTAGCCTCATCGAAACGCCCTTGCCGGATATGCTCTTTTAGGTATGGGAACAATAGCGTTGCCTTTTTTTGCAGAGCAAATTCCGTTTGGCTCAAATCGAACCGATGAGGGATTCCCCAGGCGTCATAGAGGGTAATTTCGCGGTTGAAATGGCGATTAGGGCGCTCGCAGAGATAAATGAGGCCAGTTTCCTCTTTGAGCTTTTCGAAAGCGAGAGCGCAGCTACTGAAAAAGGAAAGATGGCGCTTATGCCGGTGCTCTTTTTCCCGGAAAAGGATTTTCCGTATTCGCCACGCGTCGGTCGCGCCGGGGAAAACAACGCGCCATAGAGGGTGTTTGAAGAAAAGCTGATGGTGCTTGAAGACCTTGAGGATTGTTTTGCCGTCCTCGCCCAAGAAAACAAAGGAGGTTCCTCCGGCGCCCAAATAGCGGAAAGATTGATCGAGCAGAGTATCGATCCCCTCCGGCGGCGGGCTATCGACGCTCTGTTGACCGGAGAGGAGCTTGGAGACGCGAAATCCCCGATTTTGCCGATAATAGGTCCTTTCAACCGCGATTAAAACGGTAATCAGCGCCAGTGCGGCTATCAGAATGCGTTTCACCTAGTGCTCCATCTCAAAAGTTCACCGGCTTTGACGCCGAAATTGCACCAAGAATTTTTGTTAAGGACCACTTGGAACCTCCAGCTTTGAGAGCTCATTGTCGAGAATAGAGACAAGTGCCGGATGCTTGTCTTGCAGCCATCCCCGCAAGCTCTTATCGGTGATCCGTTTTAAATCGGCAAGATAGACAGCGGGGGCCTTGCGCGAGGGGTCGCGGACAAAGCGTCCGATGTCGATAAAAATCGCCTTCCCGCCAATGAACCCTAAATTATTATAGAGTCGGGGATCTTCATCGAATACTCCCTTTTGGCAGCGATGGACTAGAGTTTCCAGAATGGCGCTTAAGGACTTCCTTGCAGCATCCAAATCACCTTTTGCCATCTGCTCATCGATACGGGGTAAGATGGGGGCCGCCCTTTTTTGGAGGGCGAATTCGATACCATCCAGATCGATCGCATGTTCAATCCCAATTTTATCGACGATATGAATGTTCCGCTGGAGGTCAGATCCTTTGTTGAGGTGGAGATAAATGAGGCCCGACTCTTCTAGGAGTTCTTCGAAAGCGATCTTATAGCTGGTAAAATCCCTGCGGAGTTTGAATAGGGCCCTGTGGAGTTTGCGCACACGGGAGAGTTCGAGAGATATTGGCAGTGGCCTGGTGAGGAAGAAATGATAAGGTTGGCGAAAGAGGCGGAATTTAAAGAATTTGATCACGTACTGCCCATCATCGGAAACAAAAGCAAAGCTTTGGCCGCCGCATCCCAAATAGTGGAATTTCTGTGAAAAAATCGGATCGAGATCGGGCGTAACGGGCGCGGTTTCCCATGCGGGATTGAAAGTGAGTCCCGAATGGATGAGGGCCATCGAAAAACCGTCTGTTTTTGCTCGGCAAAACTGCGATGTGAAATAAAAGAGGACGGCGATGAAAAGTGAAATTACCGTTTTTCGCATTCAGAGTTTCTTTAGGGATTCATTAAGGTAGTCTACTAGTTCAGGGCAGCGGTTGGCAAGGTAGATCCGGAATTCTTTTGTGAAACGGGCAAGCTCTTCCTGCTTGCTTTTCGTGCTCGATGCGATCCTGCCCACATCGATCACCATCGGCTTTTCAGCGACAAACCCGTAGTTATTTTGAAAATTGGGATCCCGATTATAGACTCCTTTTTGATGCAGGTTGAGCCAGAGGGAGAGCAATTGGTCGATTGCCTGCTTAGCCCCGTCGAGATCGCGCTTAGCCATGAGATCTTCTAGGTGATGGTTGGCGAGGGTTGCCTTTTTTTGAATGACAAACTGTAGCCCATCGAGGTTTAATAGGTGTTCGTTTCCGTCGGGAGCGGCAAATGCTAGAGTTTTATCCAGATGCCCAGTGGGATTCAAATGAATGTAGAAGATCCCCGTTTCTTCCGAGAGGCGGTCAAAGCTCAATCGAAAAGCGGAAAAGACCCGTTCTCTTTTGGCTCGAGAGCCTTTCTGGATTTTTTTTTGCTTGAAGAACTTGATGACGTATTTTCCATCTTGGCTTGCGAAGGAAAAGCACTGACCGCCGCCCCCTAAAAAACGGTAAGATTGCGACAGGGCGGCCTCAGTCTCTTTTATTTCTTCGGGGGTCTGCCCGCGTCCTTCCCATCTGTGCTGGTAAGAGAGTTGGGCTTGAATGTTTTTTTCAGAAAAGGGGTACTGTTCTTTGGGGGAAGGGAACATGAAAAAGATGAGGAGCAGTATTAACAGGGGCAGTAAAAAGGCGGCAATCTTTTCACCCATGTTTAAAAACATGGGATCCTCATTCGAGCCGCTTCGCTTAGATCTGGCTTTGCCTCGCTTCCGCATATTGTCAACCTTTATCCGCCGGGATTTTCTCGATTGCCTCAAGGAGGTGTTCGGATAAGGGGGGATATTTTTCGTCAAGCCAGTGGCGAAACTCATCAGTGATCCGGATAATCTCATCGCGGCTGTTTTCTTTATTCTCTGGTTTGCGCCATTTGCTAAACCTTCCGATGTCGATCTGGACGGGGGTTTTGCCGATGAAGCCGAAGTTCGTCAATAAATCAGGGTCTTTATCGTAAATGCCCTTCTCGCGGCGAGCTTGAAGGAGCTGGATCAAAGCGGTGATTGCCTCTTTGGCGCCTCGTATGCCCTCTATCTGAACGAAATGGTCGATCGAGGGATAAAACATGGAGGCTTTCTTCTGGACGATGAATTCCATGTGATCGAGGTCGACCGCATGGGCAATCCCTATTTTGTCATGGATGATGAGCTTCTTTTTTAGGTTGTCGCTTTTATTGAGATGGACATAAAGCACGCCCGTCTCATCTTTTAACTCTTCGAAAGCGATCTTGTAGCTCTGAAAATCCCGTTTTAGCCCTTCGCGCTTCCTGATCATTTTTGCAATCTTATAGGGCTGAAGCGGCAGAGGAAAGTTCAAGCACGTCACCCAAAGAGGGGGCATTAGATGGTAGACGCGGAAAAACTTGATCACCGTTTTTCCGTCTCTCGAAGCAAAAACGTAAGCCTGCGCCCCTCGGGCGAGGTAATCAAATGGCTGGTCGAGGATTTCCAAGAGCTTGCCGTTTTCCTCGGCAGGAAGGGGAGTTGTGTCCCATTCAGAACAATAGGGAAGCGGAGATTGGATCTTGTGAAGCGCAAATCCATCGGTTTGCCGAAAGCAAAATCTCTTCACGAGGATAAGGGAGAGGATGAAGACGCAGATTTTTATATAGCGCATGGTAAAATAGATACACCAAACGAATTATTTTCTTCAACAATGTTGACAAGTTGAATATTAATTAATAAAATAAAGAAAACGGGGTAATTATATGTTAACTTGGGCTGTCATTTTCTTAATTATTGCAATTGTTGCTGCGTTGTTTGGTTTTGGAGGTATTGCCAGCGTTGCAGCGCAGATTGCAAAAGTTCTGTTCGTGATTTTCTTAATCTTGTTCGTCGTGACTTTGGTTTACCATTTCGCCAACAGAGCGCCGGCGCCGACGGAAAATGCGAAGGACATCTTCCCAGAGAATACCTAGGATTATTTGATCACAATCGTCCTGGTGACGTCGTTGAAGGGTCCGGAGACGTAATTGTTTTGCGGGTCGATCAGTTCCAAGCGAATGCGGTGCTGCCCCCTTTTGAGCCCGTAGATGTAATAGGGCTGCCATGAGGTCAAAATCCGCTGGTTATCATTATCGATGGTGAGACGGACCTTGTAACCGTCTTTCGAAAGCTCGCAATTGGTCACATAAAAGTCGAGAAGGATCGGTTGGAGATTTTTTCGATCGTAGTCGTATTCGCCCTGAGGTTCGTTGTAAGTCAGATACGGCTTGGACAGGTCAACCTCAGAATTGCCTTTGTTCTCCTGAAAATAGAAGATGCTGGCCGCAAAAGCCCCGTACGATTTAAAGCTCTCATTGTAGGACCGTACGGGAAAGGTTCGGATCACATGGATTCCCGGCTGTAATTTGAATGGAATTTCAAATTCCGCTGTCGAATCGAAATAATCTTCCACATCGTCGAGCGCGTCGATCAACGCCTCGTTGACGGAGAAGTAGGGTTGGTTGTCGATGAAGATATGTAGACTTTGCCCCTGGGAATCGTTCCAAATCTCACGCTTCCTCGGCTGATCGGTATCGACCCCAAGTGCGGCTCCCTCCACGCGAATTTGTCCCTTCACCGGCGAGGATTTTTTCATCTCTTTATTTTTTGGATAGAGAATATGCGTGCTCACATGATCGGGGTCGCGAGTTGGGTCTACTGGGACAACCCGCACCTCCTTAGGATTCGGCGTTTGTTCTTCCAGTTCGGCGCAAAATGCCGTGGCGGAGATGAGCGAAGCGGCTGTCAAAAACGAGAGTTGCCATGCTCTGAACATAAGATCACCTATTTAAGAATTTTATTTACTCCTTTCATTTATTTACGTCTACCCCTTATGAGAAGTTTATGACTCTTTCCCCCTTTGATCTGGTGATCCTCGTCATCCTTTTCGGGCTCATTTTCGATTATACGAATGGGTTTCACGATGCGGCAAATGTCGTTTCCACCGTCATCGCCACGCGGGTGCTGGCGCCGCTCACGGCCATTGTCCTTGCCTCGTTTTTGAACATGCTCGGCGCCACGCAGATCAGCGGCGTAGCCAAGACGATCACCACAGGGCTCGTCGATCTCCACAGCGCAACGCAGGTGGCTGTTTTAGCCGCCCTGGCCGGCGCGATCCTCTGGAACGTGCTGACTTGGTATTTCGGTATCCCCAGCAGCTCTTCCTATGCCCTTGTCGGGGGCCTCGTCGGCGCGTCCTGGGTGCATGAGGGATACGATGCGATTTTGTGGAAAGGCGTCGTAGACAAAGTGGTCATTCCGATGGTCATCTCGCCGATCGCAGGTTTCGTCCTCGGCTTTTTGGTCTTGCGGGGTCTGAATGTGCTGCTACGATTGAAATTATTCCGAAAGAAAGAGAAAATGTTTGCGCATTTGCAGGTGGCGTCAGCCAGCTTGGTCGCTCTGTCGCACGGGCTAAATGATGCGCAGAAGAGCATGGGGGTGATTACGCTTGGGCTTTTCTCGGCAGGTGTAATCGCTACCACGCATATCCCTTTTTGGGTGATCGCCTCTTGTGCGATCGTCATGGGGATCGGCACCGCGTCCGGGGGCTTTCGGATCATTCGGACCGTTGGCTTTGAAATCACTAAGCTCAAACCCATTGATGGGTTTGCCGCAGAGACGAGCGCCTCTTGTGTGATCCTCACGGCGAGCTTTTTGGGGATGCCGATCAGTTCCACCCATATGATTGTCGGCAGCGTCACTGGGGTGGGGGTGGCCCAAGGGTTTTCTAGGGTGAAATGGCCCACTTGGAATAAAATGGTCATCGCTTGGATCCTGACTCTGCCAGGGTCAGGACTTGCGGCGGCCGGCGCTTGCCAACTTCTTAAATATATTACCCTTTGATTCTCAAGGACTTATAATTATTTAATATGTTTATTTATTATGACAGTTGCAAACTTATGTTTAGCTAGTAACTCTGCCGCCGACAATTGCGGGTATTGTCAGGAGCCCCATTGAATAACGGCTATGCCGTGCGTTTCATAATTAATTAATTTGATTAATTAATCTTTATAATTAATAATAAAGTATAGGTCGCCTAAATAAAAAAGACCTAATTTATTATATGCATTTTCGCAAAGGAAAGGCAGAAATCTCTGTGATGGAGGCCGTCGACAATCTGTCTCACATGGCAGAGGTGGATGTGACCGTCCCCGAGGAGTCGGAAAAGCCTCTGGAGCTGACCGAAGAGCAGCTGACCGAGAGGATGCATCTACTTTCCTGGCATGGCCCGGAATACCACCAATACAATCAAGAGAGGATTCGAGAAACTTATAGGGCGATCCTTAAGTACCTAAAGGATCTGTTCGAAAAAGAAAAGGGACAGCTTAGGGAAGAAGAAACCCAAAGAGGTGTCCAAGCGATGATTCTTCTTGCCGGCGAGGCCGCCCAAAAAATCGACAACTACACTGACATCTTCAAAAAAGAAGGGGAAAGCGTCACCGAGCTCAAAGAATACAAAGAGCTGCAGCAGTATTATCTCACCAAAATCGCCCAGAGATTCCAAAAGACGACAGAAACCGAAGAAAAGTGGCAAAAAGAATGGGGTGCAGGCGTTGGCGAGGATGCTCTCGGCGTGCAAAAGGGCGGTCTCAAAAATTTAGAATCCGTCCGTAGGGACAAAGACTACGAACTGTTCTTGATCCGCAATGAAGAAGGGCATCCCTTCTTTAATCGCTCTCTGATGCAACACCTCCAATTGATTGGCCAATTTGATTTCATGCTCCGGGATGTGACGCGTGAAAACCCGTTTTTACGCATCCCGATGATTCTCGACAAGGAGGCCCAGGCAGCCGCTAAGGAAGTCTTGCATCTTTCCTCTGCTTACGTCGAGGAATACTATAAGGAGGCCTTGAAATATAAACACAACGCCTTCGTGGTCCAAATCAACAAAGCGTTAATGGCTTTAATGCTGGCCGCCAATCCCCGCAATCTGATGCAGACGGCGGCGGGGAAATACTGTCTGGACTACTACTCCGATTTTCATACCTATTTGCGAAGCGCGCTGCAATCCAAAGAATACTTGCGCTTTGTCGCCAATCCACCGCCCCTCTCTGAACAATTCCAGCACTCTCTTGTCAACTTGACGCATCTGCTTTCCGCCTCATTTTTTTTAAGAAGCCTATCGAAAAAAGAGATGATTGCCTTCATCCGCATGCTCATCGAGAAAGGGGGTAAAGACAGCAAGGAAGAAAAGCCTACCTCGAGCCCGCTTTCCTTGTGGAATATCCTTTTGGACCAAGACGACAATATTCGCCATTTGCTCAAACAGTATCCCAATGGGCCTTTGATGATGACGCTCCGCCTATTCAGCCAAGACAAGCAACTCTCCGGCTTCGACCCCTTCGCCGAGCAAAATTATCCGGGATTGATCTACACCATCTCCGTCGATGATTTTCACATCAGCTGCCTTAAATTGCCGTCGCCGACATTGCAACAAAAGATCGCATCTGCTCAACCAACGCAAGAATTTCTCGCTTTTTTACGCGCCATCGGCTCGAAAAAGCGCAACCAGCGCCATCTTCTGATCAATCTGCAGGACCGCACCTCGAGCCACGAACTGCCGCGCTGCACGGCTCTCGAAGAGATGCAAAAGCTGAGCGAGTTCTCAGGCGCTCTGACGGTCGCAACGCTGGCCAAAAACGGGGATTTTTACCTTCAAACAGGTGAGTATCTCGAGCTTAACGACGCTAAAGACTTCAAAAAGCAGTTTAAAGAACAGATCGCAAGCGCTGAGCAGTGCGGCTTTTACTTTCCTCCTGAAATCGACCAAAAAATGCTCCTCAAATTTGCTGATGAAGCCCTGGACATCGTCCACAAAGTGTTTTTCGGCGGCAAGGGAACACTCATCCATAAAAATCGATTGGACTTCATCGAGATCTTCTACTTGCTCTTCATTCTGAAACTAGTCGAAGAGGGCAAGCCGGACATCTTGAGCTTCACTTGTAAAGATGCGATCGATACCGGCGCTGCCGCCAGCGCAGAACTGTTCGCCTTTTTAAGAATGATGAACAATGCTTCTGTTTGGTCAAAAGAAGAGAAAGATTTCCTGCTGTGGATGCTCTATTCTCCAGCTCTTTCTCTGCGAGAGCGCGCTATCGACGCTCAGCGCTTGAACCGCATGGTCAGCGCGCTATCTTGTGTCAACGCGGAGCTCGAGGCGCATGCCAAAGCGACCGTCGACGCCTGCAGCAAACTCTATAAGCTTCCTTTCTTCAAAGGCCTTTCCGTTAAAGAATCTGATTAAGAAAGTGTTTACAATTCATTTCATCAAAACGAATATTTTAAAATTTCCAATAATTTGGAAGTTGATGTAGCTTTTTAAGCCAACAGCGTGTCAAGCGCAAAAAAACAGAGGTTTATATGAGCCACACTATTCAACGCCTGCCAGGAATAACAGTCCAAACCCCCACTTCGACAGCCATCTTGCAGGACATGGTTGTTTCTTTTCGAGATTTAGACCAAATGGAAAGAACGCTCGAAACGAATCAACCCACCGAGCCTATTCAAGGCATCCCGAGCAAACTTGAGCATATCATCGCGATTTACAATGAAAATGTCGGAACGATCAATTCGAAATGCGATAATTTTAAAAGAGAGTTCGTGTTTTGGGAATACCCAACGTTTGAATTCTATTGTGCTCATACTCGCGATTCTGAGTCCGATCTAAACGCGCGCGCAAAATACGAGAACAAAAAAGCGGTTAAGAAACAAAATCATCAAAACGAACTTCATGAAATTTGTAAGCTCGCCGCCGATGGTATTTTGCATGACAGTTTGAAATTAAAAATCGAAAGAGTTATTCAGCGCTGCATGGTGTACAATCTTCCCGTGAAAGAACTTCCTCAACTCAAGACTTTATGGCCGAAAGTTTACGAATATACTACAGTTGTTCCCACCTTGCGACAGCCGCATGAAGGCGCGAATAAGTCAAGCCCCAGGGGAACATCAAACTCTCCATTCCTGACGCAAGCACGTGAATTGATCGACTCTTTGCAAACAGTCCTGTTGAACTTCGAAAGTACGTCAAGCGCGACTACAACCACGACGACGACAAATACCACGCCAAGCACCCTGACGATAACGACAGTTCCTTCAACCCAGACGGTAACTCAGGCCCCGCAACAAGAAGTGCCAACGCCAGCGGCCGTTAGCCCTGACTCGGCTCCCGACCTCGCCAAGGCTCTGGAGATGGATATTAAACCTCAACCACAATCCGAACCGCAAAAAACCGAGGAAGTGACACCGCCTCAACCTGTTCCGGCCCCTACATCTGTCACGGCAAACATTTTCATTGATTTGGACCTATACTACAATGGAGACTCGATCGGCATTTGCCATGAACCGACATGGGGCGCAAAACCCGTCGCATTTGTAAGAGGGACATCACGCAAAAACTGGCAAGGCGAGATTCCTATTGGCAAGGAGTTCAAATTTGTGATCGTTCAATCCCATGGCGTTGTGCTCAAATGGGAAAACCTTTCCTTCAACCGACGCGTCGACACGGGAACTGTGATACAGTTCCCTGATAATGATGCGAATTTTTCTTAAAAAAAATTGCCTCCATCGACTGTGGTAAGCAGTCGATGGGGTTAATTTCGAGGTTTCACACAACTTGAGTGGAGCCAGTATACCCTTTAGGGAATAATCAAAATACTTTTTATTTGAAAATAAATGAATTTGTTAAGCTTTTTTCTGTTTATTATATTAATGTATAATGATATTATATTGTTTTGATCAAAAAAAATTGGAGTTTTTTATGAGTAGTTTTTCGCATTTTTATTTGGGTTTTGTCCCTCGTTCTACACAAATTAAAGAAGATTTTATCCACTCGCTATTAAATTTAGACAAAATGGCGACAGCGTTAGATGAATATGAGAAAGCGAACGGCCCAGAAAAATCTGACATCAATAAGTTCCGTGTAATCCGTAACCTTCCAAAAGAACTTGAAAAGGTGATCCTAGTTTACAATGAAAATATTGCTTACATCAATAAAGAGTGCACAGAATTCAAAGAGTTTCAATGGCCAACCTTTGGGGCTTATCGAAATACTGATGGAGGCGATAGAGGTATAGAAGAGGTCCAACAAGAATATAATCACGAATTGGCCAAGGCACAGAATAGACACAGGGCCAGACGTGAGGAGGTCGTCAATCTTGGTCAACTTGGGCTTTTGTTTCCCCCTTTATGTGAAAAAATTAGTATGGTGACTCAACGCGCTTTGAGCCAGAAACTTCCTCTCGAAAAACTACCTGAATTGATTCCTCTTCATGAAGTGGAAGCGAAGCGACAACTTATATTCGAATCTATGTTACGACAACCAAACAATACTCTTGTAGCCCAAAAAGAAGAAGTTTCAACGACATCGACAACATCGTCTACTTCTTCGACCTCTGCGGTTGAAAGTCAACCAGTGGTTCAGACGCCGGGATGGATACCCGCAGTTATTGAATGTTCGACAGACAAGGTCCTTGGCCTCTGCCATGAACCTTGGACTGAAAAACCTGTTCAGTTTACTTGTTCTAGTTCTGGCGGAAACAAATGGCAAGGCCAAATCCCTGTCGATAAAGAGTTCAAGTTTGTACTGGTTCAGGATAACAACATCGTCAGATGGGAAGAGGGCTCAAACCGCCGTCACGATGGATCAAGTTCCCTTGCACAATTCTTCTCTATTTATTTCCACTGATAAAGTGATCTCTCTTGAATTCTTTACATCGGCTGCCACGCGCAGCCGATTTTAATTTAAACTCAAATCTTCAGGGATCATCGAAAGGGTGGCATATTTGCCACCCATTTCTCTCAAGATCGTTTGCCAAATCTTATCCGGAGGTGTCTCGAAGACGTGTTTGGCGCTGCCCGGATGCAAAAACCAGCTCCCGCTCAAAAATTCCCGCTCGAGCTGTCCGGCGCCCCAGCCGCAATAGCCGAAGCAGAGGCGGATGGCCGGTCCGTGCGGATCGCTGACCGACTCTTGAAGGAATTGCAGATCGCCGCCGAGAAAAACCCCATCACAGAGCTTGAGCGTCTGGTCGGGGAGGCTGTCGGATGAGTGCAAGAGCATCATCTGGTTGGGCTGGATGGGCCCGCCGGCCCGGATTTGCACATTGGGGTTGCTGAACTCTTTAGCGCTCAGGATCTCCTCCGGAAGCTCCACCTCGAGATTTTTGTTGATGATGAGGCCAAAAGAGCCGCCTGCGCTATGCTCGCAAACGATCACGACACTGCGGAAGTAAATGCCCGTGTCGAAGTCGGGGCTAGCGACGAGAAAAGAGCCTTTTGTCAAATGTGTGTAGGGAATCGATTCCATACTATCTAATCACAGTAATTTTTTTTATAAGCGTCCATCAGCTGTTGGTTGTACAGCCTCAAATTGTCGGAGAGCTCTTCCGACATGCGGAGCAGTGCGCGGAAATCTTCGACGAATTGATCGTTGTTCATGATCTCCTCTTTTTTGGGGCTGCGCTCTGCCTTGTCGATGAGTATCGAGAGGCGCTCCATCGAGACGTTGATATCGTCCACTTCATTTTCGAAAAACTGTTTAAATCCTTGCGGTGTGTCCAGGGCGTTGAGCTCGGTGATTTTTTGCAGGCGCTGCCGCTGCCAACGTTTGTTTTGATAGAATAAAAGGCCGTAGTTGTTGATGTCGTTCATCAACGTGTCGAGTTTGCCAATGATAGTGCTGATGTGCCAATAGAAATTATCGTCCTTGACCAGTCTGCCTAAGGTGCCTTTGCCATCGGCAATATCGGTCGTAATTATGTTAATGTTGGAAGAGACGGTTTTCAAGTTCTTCATCACGCAGCTAGCGTTGACAAACACCTCGCCCTGTTTCAGCTCGCAAACCGCATCCTGGATCTCGTGCAAAGTCGCTGTAAATTGTTTGAGGGAGTCTTTTGCGTCTTCCAAGAGATGCTCTTGGTTAACGGTCTTAGCGGCGCAACGGATTTCATCCATCGCCCCTCCAAAAGAACGGACCGCATCTCCGAGGTCATCGCTGTTGTTTTGAAACCAGCAGTTGACCTGCTGAAAGGTTTTTTGCATGTCGGTCGCAAGATTGGTGATTTCATTGAAGGCCCGCTCAAGCGGGTCGATAGATTCCGCGTAGATAGGCTGGCCATCGGAGATTAATCTCGGGATGACGCCTTTGGGGGGAACCTTCGGGATGATTGCAATCGACTTTTCCCCGAGAAGGCCGGAGGTCTGGATGGTCACCTCATCAGTATCGTAAACCTTAACGCTGGAGTCGACTTTGAGCACGAGTTGGTAATAATAAATCTCTCCGATCACGTCGGCGATCGGTTTTTGCCGGGCATTCGGGATCGGCTCGATGGCGACCACCTCGCCGACGGGTTTTCCTGCAAATAAGACCCGTGTGCCGAGGTTGATTTGATTGACATTGGAGAAACGGACATACAGAGTTTCTTTGCCGTTGCCGACGCTGGGCTTTAAAAAAAGGATCAACCAGACGATCACGCCGCAGGCTGCGATGACGAAGACCCCGATCAGCATGTTCTTGGTCTGTTCACCCATGGTGGTTCTTCTCCTTTAACTTTCGGGGATTCTCAGAGATCGACGCGTAAAGTTTTTTGATCAATGCATCCTCGCTCTTGATAAACTCATCCGGATTGGCGATGTGGGCGATCTTCCCATCGCGGATGAGCGCCAGCCTATCTCCCACGTACAGCGCCGAGAACATGTCGTGCGTCACGACGATACTCGTTGCTTTAAGCTCTTCTTTTGTTTTAACAATTAGCTCATTAATTTGCATGCCGATGATTGGATCGAGTCCCGTTGTCGGCTCATCGTAAAGGATAATCTTCGGCCTGTAAACGATTAGGCGAGCTAAAGCAGCCCTTTTGCGCATGCCACCCGACAGCTCCGAGGGCATCTTGGCTTGAGTGCCCTGCATGCCGACAAGCTCCAAAGCATGGGAGACCCGATCGGCGATCTCTTCTTTGCTCAATTTTTTGCCCGTTTCGGGATCGCCATGCTGCGTGAGATAAAAACCGGTGTTTTCTTCCACATTCATCGAATCGAAGAGCGCCGCCCCCTGGAACAACATTCCCATGTTGTGGACGGCTTTAAATAAATCGGGGCCCGATAAGTCGGTTATCCGAACGCCGTTGACATCCACCGATCCCTGATCGGGTTTGATCAGTCCGATGATGTGTTTCAGGAGCACGCTCTTTCCAATGCCGGAAGGGCCTAAAATGACGAGCGTCTCACCCTCTTGCACCTCCAGGTTCAGGCCCGCCAACACTTGAATCTTGCCAAAACGCTTCCACAGATCAGTGATTTTTATCATTGTCTTCGTCGTCTGCTGTGAAATCTCATCGAAAAGCTCCATTATAATATTTCAGCTCACTTACCTAAAGCCTTGTGATTGCATCGTGGAGGACATTGAGGGCGACAGTTAGGAAAAAATTGGTGATCAAGATCGCGACATAAGTAATGACGACGCTATTTGTTGTCGCGCGGCCGACTCCCGCAGCGCCGCCGGAGGTGCGCATCCCCTTATAGCAGGCGATCGTCATGATCAAAATGCCGAAGATGAACCCTTTAAAGAACCCTGTGAAAAAATCGAAGTGATTGACATGGAGTGGAATGGGGCTCATGTAGGTATTCGGGGCCATATCAAAGTAATAAATGGAGATCAAATAGCCGCCAAACACACCCATCACAACGCTGAAGACAGTGAGCAGCGGCATCATCAAAGTGCCGGCGATGAAGCGCGGCGCGATCAAATACCTGTGAGGGTTGACGGCCATCGTCTGCAGGGCATCGATTTGCTCGGTCACGAGCATCGTCCCCAGCTCTGCGCACATTGCCGCCCCGACCCTTCCCGTGACCATGAACCCCGTCAAAACGGGTCCCAGCTCCGTCATCATCGCCTTCGTCACCATGAGCCCCGTGACGGAGGTCAGCCCCTTATCTGACAATTGGTAAATCGACTGGGCCGCAAGCACAAGGCCCGTCGAAAAGCCCGTGATCGCGACAACAGGCAGCGATGCCACCCCAATATCGTAAAGTTGTTTCAGGACAAGTTTAAGGCTTGGCGGGCGGCGCATGGTGGCTTTCGCCACGCTCATGATGAGCATCATCCATTCGCCAATAGAGCCGATGGGCCTGAACCGGACAAAGAAGAAATTGCGAAGGGTATGATTATTGTTGTTATTATTTGTGTTTTCGAATGCCATGCCAATATGATAGTACTCCTTAGGCTCATTCTAGAGGAAAATCCATTTGGGGTCAAATGGGAAGTCATTCCACGTAAGGCGTTGATAATGTGCGGGTAGCGTCCTGGCTGGATGTTTATTTGTAATTCAGTTACAATGAGTATATACTGCTTCCACTTGAAAGTTATGAAAATTTCTGCTTCAGCATCTTCACTTACGGCCGTGGTTTTACCATGGCCTTTTTGTTCGTTTCCATCGACCATGTGCTTGCACATGGTCTGCTTCAACAAACAAAAAATTGAAGCGCTGAAATTGAAATTTCCTATAACTTTCAAGTGTCAGCAGTATATTCGATTGTTGAGACTGAAGTGAAAAAAAACCGACTACTCCGATTTATTGAAGCAGGTTCGAGAGCATGTGCGGAAAGGGAAATATATTTTGGCGAGATATGCGATTGAAAGGCAAACAGTGATTAAGCTGGTTTAAAAACATATGAAGAAAAAAAAGAAGAAGACATTCGTTTATGAAGGCCTCGGATTCCCAATCAAGTTAATCAATGTTCCTATGAAAAAAGTGCTTGGCGAATGGTGCATTGACATTAACATGAATAAATTAATGGTTGTTATATTGCATGCGCTGGTTCACAAACCATTTCCATTAACCGGTGACGAGTTGTATTTCATTCGAACTTATTTAGAAATGACAACCACTGATTTTGGTAAAATTTTTGGCGTTAGTCATGTCGCAGTGATTAAATGGGAAAACGAAAAAAATCGAATTTCACCAGCTCTAGAATTTTTAATCCGATTATATATTTTAGATTATCTTAAAGCTAAAGACAAGGAATTTAGAGCGTTATATAAAGAGCTGAGTTTAGAGCAATTTTCCAAGAATCAAAAAAGAAAAATCTATCCAATTACTATCGATGCAACAACAGAAGATTTAAAAATGGCTCAATAAGCTGATCCTTACCCACTATAGTGGACCCATCTTTAGAGCCAAAGTTGGGGTCCACTATGTTTCAGGCTAGGGAGCGTTATTAAAAACTTTTGAGATGGAGCACTAAGGTTGATTGGCAAGAAGGGCATTTGCATTACATGGCTGGGCTCCAGGGCTTTGTTGCGTAAATACTTAAATTTTACCACGGAGATGGGAAACCACAGAGAAAAAATTCATAGTCTAAATCGACCTCACAGGTTTAGAACTGGCCACAATTCATTTTTATTTTAATTGGTTATTTAATATCATATTACACCAAATCAAACAAAGCAAATGGTTGATTATGACACAACGATGTGAAAAACCTTCCAATCTCCCGCCCTATATATCACACGACTCCGAAATCTTGCCGATGTCACAAGATATATTCATCCAAGATATATTCACCCAATTTTTAACACATTCGCGTGCTCAGGAAATCGGAGCATGCGCCTCGGTCTGTAGAGAATGGAAACAGATGCTAATGAGTAATGAAGTTTGGCGCATATTATTTTGTTGCCATTTTCCAAGCGTTAACGTAGAGCCCATTATGCATTTCAAGGAAGCCTATCACTATCTCACAAATGTCACAAATGCAGTGTATGCTTCCCATACTCTTCAAGGACATGAGAGCAGGGTTAACTCTCTGGTTATCGCTGATGGGAAGCTCTTTTCTGGCTCAGACGATGACACAATCAAGGTCTGGGAAATAAAAACAGGCAAGTGTTTAGCGACTCTTAAAGGTCATGAGGCTGAGGTTCTCTCTCTTGTTATCGCTGATGAGAAGCTCTTTTCTGGCTCATTTGATAACACAATCAAGGTCTGGGAAATAAAAACAGGCAAGTGTTTAGCGACTCTTAAAGGACATGATGGCTCGGTTCGCTCTCTTGTTCTCGATGATGGGAAGCTCTTTTCGGGCTCATTTGATAACACAATCAAAGTCTGGGAAATAAAAACAGGCGAGTGTTTAGCGACTCTTAATGGGCATGAAAACACGGTTTTCTCGCTTGCCATTGACGGTGATCGGCTCTTTTCGTGCTCAGGAGATAAAACAATCAGGGTCTGGGATCTAAAAACATACAACTCTTTAGCGATCCTTAAAGGGCATGAGGCCTGTGTTAATTCTCTTGCCATAGACGATGGCAGGCTCTTTTCGTGCTCAGAGGATAAGACAATCAGGGGCTGGGATCTAAAAACATACAACCATTTAGCGACCCTTGAAAGTCATGAGGACTACGTTGTCTCTCTTTCCACCGCCCATGGGATGCTTTTTTCGGGATCAGGTGATAGCACAATCAATGTCTGGGATATAAAAACATACAAGAAATTAGCGACCCTTTATTTACCGACCCCTGAAGGGGGGGAGGATGGCGACTCGGTTTCCTCTCTTGCCGTCACCTCTGATGGGACCTTATATTCAGGCTCTGAGGAGGTCGGCACAATCAGGGTCTGGAATTTTACAGCGGATCACAACACGATTTTTCAAGAGATCGCAACATTGTTAGAAAGTGGAGACGGGCAAGCAGCTGAGCATGCCGTTGACCGGTTTCAGCAGATGCCAAAAACGGCAAAAAATGCAATCTATGGAAAGCTCTATGAAATTCTGAAACCTTTTGCAAATGACTATGAAGGATGTGCAGAAGATGCCTTTTTCAACGAAGAAGGGCAATCCTCTACGTATGCTCAAATAGCTCAGGCAATTCGCGATTATTGAATCACGATGTGTTTACTTTCGATGCAATAACAGAAGATTGAAGAACTCCTCCTTGTAAAGGAGGAGTTCTTCGACGGTTTCTGACGTCTTATCTTTTTACGAGATTCCCGTGGCCGCTGATTTCGATAAAACCATTGATGCTATGTTTGTCCAGCAGGTCTTGCAGAACAACTGGGTTTAAATGAAATCCGACGGTTTTTCTAGCTTCCATGATGTCTTCCAGGAACTGAAATGCGACATAGGGATTGACGCCGGCTTGTTCGAGGAAATTCTCCATGACATTTTTTGAATCGGAGTTGACATTGACGCCTGCGATGAGATCCTTTTTTTCTTTGTGAAAGGCTTGTTGGATTTGAGCTCTTGAAGGGGGTATGGTTCCCGTTGCGACATCGGGCGCGATATTTTCTTTTTTTAGCCAATTTGTTGTCGAGGCAATATAGCTGTTATTATTTTTTAACGCCATCGAAGCCGCCCCGTAAGCATGAATTTTTCCATCAGGAGTTTGGAGTCCAATTGGCACGTCCGAAACGATGTCCAATCGCATATCATCCTCGAATTCTTGGGTGATCTTCTTCAGCGAGATATCATCCTGGCCAATAGAATACACAAGTTGATCGCATTCTAAGACGAATGTCGCAGGAACTGCGGATGGGTCCATCGCTTTGAAAACCAATTGCAATTTGCCGGTTGTCGAATCAACGGTAATTTTTGTCAGCTCACCCGTTAATTGGACATTTTGACTGCTTGCCGCAGCCATAGCTTTAGAGGCTAATTGGCCAGTTCCCACAGCGTCATAATTTCTCGCAATCCATTTCACGGAATGTTTTCGATTCTCTTCAGTAAATTCAAGGTCAAGACTATGCGTTCCTTTGTCTTCTCCAAAAAATGCTTTTCGGAAACATGCCGAAGCCGTTCCGCCTCCGCCATAGACGACAATCGATCTAGGAGAGGAAACATTATCCTCCGAATTCGTCAGTATGAATTGATTGCCGCTGACAAGAGGAGTATATTGTTTCTTTTTGTCGAATTGATTTAATCGATCAAAGTCTGCTTGCGGAATAATCGAAGCTGGAATTTTTCTAGCAGGTCCAGGCCCTGTACAAATGTCCACGTTGTTTGTGTAGATTATTTTTTTTCCAACTGCAGTTGTGAGGATGACGCGAAAGTCATATTCTTTGCATTTCCAATCTGAGGGATGTTTGCTTTGCTCTTCAATAGCTGTCATTGAGGCGGTTAAGACGGGAGCCTCTGTTTTGCCTAAAATCACTTCATTAGCTTGGTAGAGATGTCTGCCGTTGACAAAAGCATTATTTTGGTAATTTGTTTGCGTCACATAGTTAGAAGGATTCCATTTAACATCGGGGCGCTCTAAGAAGCTGTGAGGCTGCGTGAGGGTGTAATCAAAGCCCATGCATCCGCGATTTTCTGCGATGATCAACACTTCGGGTAATTGTCCTTCTGCTAGCTTGCCATTTGTTTTACCATGATGTTCTTTGTATTTCTTGGACCATACCGTGACACCTGTATCGCCAGCGCCAATAATCACACTGGGGCAGGTGGCAAATTCTTTCGATTTGAGATTTTCTAGAATCGCTTCATGAATGGATTTCTTGGCTTCGTGGGATTTGGCCAATCGATCATAGCTATGGGTGATTCGAGTAAGATTGTCTGTCTCAGCGACGTGAGCTGAACGACCCGCTTTTTTAAAATGATGCTTGCCGACATCTCCATCGGAGAAGTCTATGGTGAAATTGTTGATGCGATTGTAGACGGTAAGGGCCTGCTTGAAGATTTCGAAGCATTCTTCTTCAGTGTAACCCGATTTAAAAATTTTGGAGTTATCGTTTATTAGGTTTATCAGTTTTTTGAAATTAATAAACAAGTCTTCTCTGCTTTTAATTTCCAGCTTTTGTAGGCATGAGCAAATATAATTAATTTTGTATTGCGGACATTGTTCGCTTTTCTGTTTTTTACGGGCACCGGTCGTTGCGGCGTGTTTTCTTTTCACTCCTCGCCTTACGCGATTCCGATGGTCGATTTTCTGCTCGCTGTCAGAATGGTACGCTTCCATGGAGTCGGTATCGACCGCCATAGAGGTTTCTTCTCCGGATTCAGCACTGCTGGTGACGGCGGAAATGCTTGAAGAAGAGCTAGTCGATGGAAATGCTGAAGGAAAAATTGTTCCTACAAGGTTGTGGAATAGATTAGAAATAGGATCTGCGTTCTGAGGGGCAGTTTCATTGCCTGAACTTGACCCAGTCGAGCTCGATTGGCTTGATCTATTATTGTAAGTATTTAAAGAATCTAATGACATAATATAATTTCCGTGGTTTTTTTATTAAGTTTGCATTAATTATATTAAAATATTAATTTTATGTAAATAAAAAATAAATCTACATTGAAAATGTAAACTGCTGGAAATGAGAGGGTTGAAAGAGGGTCTGATTTAAGGTGTTAAGAATTTGGGTCTTGGAATAGGAACTGCTCGAGTTGTTGCCGCCATTGAGGGGTAGAGACATGCTCTTGGGCAAACTCCCGGAAATTATCGAGGGTATCTCGGGTAAAATAACTATCGCAGCCGCCGCAACCATTGGCGCGGTCAGACAAGGTATTGTCGGGGTTAAGAGTTACCCTGCGGTTTTTATGGATTTTAAGAAGTGGGGCTAGATGGTGTGACCTTCCGGAACGCTATGGAAATTGGAAAAGCACGCATTAACGATTTTCAAGGTGGGCTAAGAAAAGTGTCTGGGAGCAGGTTTTCAAAGTACTGACAAAAGATGCTAAGAATGAATACATCATGATTGATAGTACGATTGTGAAAGCGCATCAACATGCCACAAGAGTAAAAAAAAAGACTCTGGAGGCTTTGGGACACCCCAGAGGTGGATTAACAACTAAAATTCACTGCGTAGTGGATGCACATGGAACTGCCGATAGATTTTAGACTAACAGGAGGAGAAGTACATGATGTTCAGGAGGCTGTAGGACTGATTTCGGGAAAGAGTGCAAAATACGTAATAGGAGACAAAGGGTACGACGCAGGAAAAGTTGATAAAGCCATAGAAAGTATAGGCGCAATAGCAGTGATTCCTGTGAGGAAATGTTGTTATTACCAAAGGCAATATCCTGAATGGCTATACAAACGACGGAACTTAATTGAGAGAGTCTTTAATCGGCTGAAAAGATTTAGACGGATAGGAACGAGATACGAAAAAAAAGGAATCCATTTCTTAGCTATGGTTTTTGTAGGAGCAATTTGGACATGGCTAACTTAATTGTCGATTCTACCTAATGCAATACAGCTAGCTTTGCGATCGTCGATCCTAGGGGCTTTGACGCAGAAATCCCTTTCAAAAACTTTTGAAAACGCTCCCCAGCCGAGCGATATGTTTTTCTCGGGCGGCGAAGAGCGCCCGCCATTAACCGTCGAAGAATCTCCTCCTTTACAAGGAGGAGTTCTTCAATCACGATGTGTTTACTGTCGATGCAACAACAGAAGATTTAAAAATGGCAGCTCAATAAGAGTGTGTTAAAAAACACACTCTTATATCTTATCTTTTGATCAGGTATCCGTGACCGGTGATTTGGACGAAACCGTTGATGCTATGCTTGTCTAGGAGCTGTTGTAGCACAGTGGGATTTAAATCAAATCCAACTTTTTTTCTGGCTTCCATGACGTCCTCTAGAAAGTGATAGGTGGTTAAGAACCCGATGCCCGCGTTCCCTAGGAATTTCTCCATCACATTTTTTGAATCAGAATTGACATTGACACTGGCGATCGATTTTTTAAACTTTTTTGAAGCGTATTGCTTAATTTGCGCTCTGGAAGGGGCCATTGTTCCCACGCCGACGTCGGGTCCGATGTTTTCTTTTTTTAGTAAGTCTGTTGTCGATTCAATGTAGTTTCTTGTCCTTCCGATTGCCATGGAAGCGGCGCCGTAGGCGTGAATTTTTCCATCGGTTGTTTGAGCGCCGATCGGCACGCCGGAGACGACATCGTAATCTGTACGCATTTCGTCTTGGAACTCTTTGCATGCGTTTTTCAGGGCAATATCATCTTGGCCGATGGAAAAGATCAGCTGGTCGCATTCGATTTCAAATGTTGCAGGGACAGCACCAGGATCCATCTTTTTGAAAAGCAATTTGAGTTTGCCTGTGGTCGGATCTTGAGTAATTTTTTGCAAATCGCCGGTCTGAAACTCATTGCGGCTTGTCGATGCAGTAACCGACCTGGACGCTAGGCGGCCATTGCCGACGGTGTCCAGCATTCTAGCAACCCATTTGACGGAGTTTTTTCGATTGGGTTCCGTAAATTCGAGATCTTGCGTGCCTTTATCTTGTCCAAAAAAGGCTTTACGAAAACAAGCCGAGGCCGTTCCGCCGCCGCCGTAGACAACGATTGACCTGCTATCGGGACAATGTTCTTCGGAATCTGTCAGCATGAATTGATTTCCGTCGATGATCGGTGTGAATTTTTTGATGTTGTCAAATTGATTTAAACGATCGAATTCAGCTTTCGGAAGAATCGTATTACTAATTTTTCGGGGAGCGCCAAGACCCGTGCAAATGTCTACTTCATGATTGTAAATCGTTTTGTCGCCACCTGGTGTCGAGATGATCATGCGGTATTCGTGACCTTTCTCTTGCCAATCAGAAGAGTGTTCTTCTTGTCTTTCAATGCGTTTCATCGTCGCTGTCAAAAGCGGGGCTTCAGTCTTTGCCAAGATGACTTGATTGGCCTGATAAACGTGTCTGCCGTTGACGAAGGCGTTTTTGTTGTAATTTTTTTCGGTCACATAGTCGGAAGGGTTCCACTTCACATCTTTGCGCTCTAGAAAACTATGGGGCTGGGCGAGGGTATAGTCATGCGACCAGCAACCGTGATCTTCCGCGATGATCAAAACCTCAGGGAGCTGTCCATTGGCCAATTTCTCCTCTGTTTTTCCATGAAGCGCTTGATATTTTTGGAGCCACACCTCGATGCCGGTGTCTCCTGCCCCTAAAACGAGATGGGAGCAAACAGAATAGGGCTGTTTTTTGAGAATTTCTGAAATTCCTTCGTGAATGGATTTTTTGACATTGTGGGATTTGACCAACCGATCATAGCTGCGCGTCATTCGGGAAAGTTCGTCCTGAGGGAGTGGGGCTGAAGGATTTGCTGCTTTAAAACGATGTTTGCCGACATCGCCATCGGAGAAGGCGATGGTGCAGTCGTTGATGCGGTTGTAGGCGGTAAGGGCCTGCTTAAAGATTTCGAAGCAATCTTCTTCAGTGTAACTCGATTTAAAAATTTTGGGATTGTTGTTAATTAGAGATGTCAGTTTTTTTAAATTGTAAAATAAGTCTACTCTGTTTTTAATTTCAAGATTTTGCATGCATGAGCAAATATAATTAATTTTGTATTGCGGACATTGTTCGCTTTTCTGTTTTTTACGGACACCGGTCGAGGCGGAATGTTTTCTTTTCAGTCCTCGTTTTGCGCGATTTCGATTGTCGATTTTCTGCTCGTCGTCGGAATGGTAGGTCTCCATGGAGTCGATATCGACCACCATACGGGCTTCTTCGCCGGATTCAGAACTGTCGGTTACGGCAGAAATGCTTGATGAAGAGAGGGTCGACTGGCTTGCTGAAGGAAAAATTGTTCCTACAAAGTTGTGGAATAGATTAGAAATAGGATCTGCGCTCTGAAGGGCAATTTCGTTGCCTGAACTTGACCCAGTCGAGCTCGATTGGCTTGATCTATTATTGTAAGTATTTAAAGAATCTAATGACATAATAATCCGTGGTTTTTTTTATTATGTTTGTATTAATTATATTAAAACATTAATTTTATGTAAATAAAAAATAAATCTACATTGAAAATGTAAACTGCTGGAAATGAGAGGGTTGAAAGAGGGTCTGATTTAAGGTGTTAAGAATTAGGGTCTTGGAATAGGAACTGCTCGAGTTGTTGCCGCCATTGAGGGGTAGAGACATGCTCTTGGGCAAACTCCCGGAAATTATCGAGGGTATCGCGGGTAAAATAACTGTCGCAGCCGCCGCACCCATTGGCGCGTTCAGACAAGGTATTGTCGGGGTTAAGAGTTACCCTGCGGTTTTGTTTATTTAAGCTATAACAAGGGATTGTGCGTCGGTACATCCCCGGGGCGGAGTATGCATGCGTTGTGATAGAAAGCTCTGCGACATGCGCCTCCCGGTTGTCGGGATGGCGGATCAGGATTTTGAGTCTCCGGCTTGCGAGATTTTTTAAAGCTTCAAGGGAAGGGGGGCCGTTCATCTGACTGAAACAAAAGTCCTTCGTCCCGTTGTATTCGAGGAAAACGATGACTTTGCTGTTTTGGATGAGCTCATTGTCGATGCCATGGGGTTCCCATTCCGCATCGAGGTTGCGCGGATCGGCCACTCTGGTGCGCAGCTGCTGCTCCAAATAGTTCTGGGCCTTCATGACTCTTTGATCCATGACCGCAGCGGAAATCGGCCCTTGAGGGATCACGACTTCTTGGCTTTGGTTGGGAAACAACCAGGGAAAGAGGCGTTGAACTAGGCGCTTCAACATACCACAGCAATCATCGCACCAGTTCTGGAAAAATCCCTCATGCGCCTGCTGGCGAATGGAAGGGGCCAGTGAGGAGGAAGTCGAGGATAAACCATTGGGAGAAGGACGGTTAGGTATCCGCCCGGGGGTATTCGTGGGCAGGGCTGAATGATGAGCTGGATTGACTCGGAAGTCAGAACTCATTGTTCAGCCCTCTCTAGATTGATTATCCGCCTGCGCCTTTGGACTTAGCGTCGATGAGACGGGAAATCGCTTGTTGCGCTAGCTGCACTTGTTGGTCCATGGTCGACTTTTTCGCTTGTCCGTCTTGCAGATTGACGCGCTCCATCAATGATCGGTCGGATTCGAGCTTTGTTTGGCTGCCACGAAACCAGACATTGGCGACATTTTCAAAGCTGCCAAATGCTTTAGATACCGTTTTGCAAGTGCTCCTTAAAAAATCGTTGTCGGACAATTTCTGTGTAATGGTTTTCAACATGTTGGAGAACCCATCGGTGATCCCGTCATGGGCGCCACCGCGGGGACTGACTGGTGGAGTCGCGGCATTGGCACCACTTTTTGGGAAAAAATTGCCTGCGACGGCGAGAGTTCCGCTGATTGAAGTGAGCGCGACAGTCGTCCAGCCTTGCCAATTCATCTGTTTTGTTAAATCGTTTGTCATCTCGAGAAAGCGATCGATGTCGCGGCGGACCATATTGAGAAAATCGCCATGGAGTTGCCCCATGGTCTTAGTGAAGTCGGCGACTTCTGCAAAAATTCTATGCATTGACATATTTATTACCTCTTTACGCTTGTCTTAGAGGGCGTTAGCAAATTTTTGTTAATTGCTTTTTGCGCCTTCTTCTTTAGGATCCAATTGGATGCCTTGTCCTAGTTAATTTAACTATGTACTGCGGCCCCCAATTGGATCCTAAAGAAGAAATCATCAAAAATCAAAATAACAAAATTCGTTAACCCCCTCTTACAAGCTGAACATTAGATTGTGAAAGGGTTTGTATAATTTTTTTCGCTTTGGCCTTGACGGCTCTAAATTCATTCATGCTGCCTTCAACCTCGCGCATCACGGTGTCGAAGTTTGTGCGCTCGACGGTCAAGTCTGCTTGGATCTTGTTGAGCTCCGCCTGGGACCAAAGCAGCCTTGCGTCTGCGATGCCTTTGCCAATGGTTGTCAGGCCATCAAATACCGAAAGAGCTGTTTGGGCGATGTAAACGGCCTTTTCCATGAATTGGATCGCTCCTGAAGCGACGCCTTGGACGGAGCCCACAATCCCGATGGCGCCGGCAAGCAGGCCGACAGCGCCTGGCAGGATCATCTTGAGCTTATTGCGAAGGTCTTCATTGTCGCGCGCTAACTGGGTGGCGACCCATTCCCAGGCGCCTGATTCCGACATGGCGAAATTAGCCAGCGAGAGCACACCCGAGGCGATCATGGCCCCACCGATGAGAGCTCCGCCGCCTGTCGCGACTAAAGAAACTCCGAAGATGATCGATGCCGCTGCGAGCAGAGAGGTGGCGATCTTCTTCAAGATCGACCAGAAACCGCTGTCGGCAGCCCTGCGGGCGTTTTCTTTTAACTTTTCAATGTTGTCTGCAGAAATCTCGCGGATCTTATGCTTGACGTTCTGTAGGCGTAAGGCTAATGTCTCCGTAATTCTGTTGCCGAGTCCTCGCGACTCCTCGGTGGCGTCGAGCAATCTGTATTCGCTCATCATGCCGATGCGATCAGGAGGCGGCATGTCGCCAGGAGATGTCAAAATGGGCCGTTCAGGCGTCCAGTTCGCAGCAGTGATCGGATCCGCTGCCGCGAGCGTATCGTGGACAGGGGACGTTTCTCTGGCAACCGAGCCTAAGGCTGACGCGTCAGAGAGCGCCGATGGCGAACGAACGGAAGAAATAGCTTCAAATGACATATATACACCTCGTGATCCAAAAACCGGTCACTGGCTTCGCCGGCATCTTCATCTTTGCAGCTGGCTGCATCGAGCTTGTGCTTACACAAGCCCTGCTTCGCCAACGGCTTCGCCTGCTGCAAATCTGAAGCGCCGGCATTGCCATTGACCGATTTTTGAATCACTCTGCGTATAGTGAATCGTTTTTAATAATTGTATCTTTTCGCGCAAACGCTCATCTTCGTGGCACAAACCGAGCGCCGCATCGAGAGCTTTAAGCGCATCATCTTTTTCATCAAGCGAGAGAAAACATTCCGCTGCGTGAAAATGGGGCAGCGGATCATTTTCTCTTAACAGGGCAACCAGGCTCCAGGCATGGAGGGCAGCCTCATACTCTTTTGCCATCTGCTTGGAGCTTGCAAGCCCTTGCCAGTAATCCATAGAAAAAGGATCGGTCAGCACGAGCTGGGTAAATAGCTGGGCTGCGCCCCGATAATCGCCTTTTTCGTAAAGGCCGAAAGCAGTCGCATAAAATTGGCGCTCCATTTCAAGAGGGATAGTGGAGATCTCATTTTCTGTGATCCCCAGAATTTCCATCACTTCTTGTTGAAACGCAGTGTGATTCATTACTTATCCGCCGCGGGCAGTCTTTTGAATGATCGATTTGTTCAATTCATCGGCCTCTTTCAAGACTTGGCGCGCATTTTCCGTCATCTGCGAACGGTCTTCATACTTGCTGTTGATGTCCATCAATTGCTTGTTGAGGTCGGCGTTGAGTGACTTTAATTCAGCGTCCATGCCTTGGACGACGACATCGATTGCAGCCTCATCGAGCACATCGAAGCGGATATTGGGGTCGCATGTCACTTTTTCTAAAATCATTCCCAAATGAATGTTTTCATCGGGCACTCCCTCTTTACGCAGTTGATCGATGATTGTGTTTAATGTCTGCTCTAAACCGATATGCTCGACTGGCATGTTGTGGAGCTTATCGTCAAAAATCGAGGAATTTCTCAAAGCGATGAGGTAGGCGAGTTTTTGTGCTGTCTCGTCATTGCCGAGGTCGATTTTTTTGTCCTTTTGTTTGGCATGCGCAAGCTTGTTCGTCACATCGGAGATAATTTTGATTTGAATGTTAGATACTTTTAAATTGTCGATGAGCTTATTGATCTCGGTTTCGCGGTAGTCGAAGTATTTTTGATAACATTGAGTGATCTCTAGGCCGATATTATAGCCGTGATTGGCAACAGCACCTGACATGTTTTTACCTCTTTATTTGTTAAAGCTAGCACGTTCCTAAGGGCAATTTTACTGGTTTACATGTTATAAATAAAGATAAGGAAATAGTTTAAAGAGAAGTAAAATATTTAGTAATCATCTTCGTGAATTACCCGCTCGCTTGTTGAGAACGAGAAGGAGTCAAAATAACAGGATGGCCAGGATAAAAAAGAAATGAGGATTTCTTATCCTGCCCATCCTGTTAATTTTTTTTATTTAATAACTCTTTGTCCATTTGAGGGAGAATTTGCCTTCCTCCTCTTCCTGCGTTTCCGCTTGGAAGACGAAACCTCTGGGCAATTCCACCTCGACGATCACTTGGCTGCTGGTCGCGCTTTGCGACAGGGTGATCATGAGACCGCGGGTCAAATATTTGCCGATCTGCAGGGCGAGCTCGTCGGTGCCTGGCTTTGAGGAAATATTGAGACGGTCGACGCCGATGCTTTTGCGGATTGATTCGAGGACATCGGGGCCCGCCCCGCCGGAGAGGCTGACGAGGGTGCTGGCGAGCTGGACAGCCTCGGGGTGGGAGATGTCGGAGATGTCTTTGTTGAACAGGATCAGCGCTAAAATCGAGCTTGTCGGCTTTTGTGGGTTCGATTGGAAGGTGAGCTGTGGCGATGTGAGGGGGCCGCGCAGCATCACTGTGATCGTCGCATCGGGCATGTCGAGGGTTCCATTGAGATTCAGGTAAGCGGACGGGGCAGGCTTATCGTTAAAGACGATTTCTCCCTCTGTCAGTTTGAAGTGTTTGCCGGCGAATTGATATTCTCCTTTGATCAATTTTAAATCTCCACTTGCCGCGATGTTGGTGTTGTTGCCATACAGATGCAGATTGCCCTCTAACTCGGCTTTTAGTCCTCGGCCCTCCACGATCACATTTTTGTCAGCGGTCAACTCCATGTCCAGAGAGAAAATAAAATTTTGACGAGGTTTTGCCGTTCTTGAGTAGAGGTAGGAGGGTCGATTGACATAGGTAAACGGCATTGTGGGGACTTCATAGGGAAGGCGTTCGTTTAATTGAATTTTTGCTTCCTCGACTAAAAAATTGCCTTGCACGAGCATTTTTTCCATGTTGCCGCTCAAGTAGAGGGGGCCCGTGAGGTTGGAATCGATCATGTCGAATCCCAAAGCGTGCAAATTGTGCAATTCAGCATCAAAAGCGAAGGGAAACCCTTCTTTTGGCTTTAAGAAAAGTTTTCCTTGTGCTGTCATCGACCCTTTTTTGTCATCGTTTGCCTTAAGTTTCACAAGACTCAAAGTATCTTTTTGGGCTTCGAATTCAGCCTCGATATCTTTTAGCGCTATCCCGGTAAAGTAGTTTTCATAGGTGCCGTTTTGCCACTCCAACTTCCCAAGAAGAGACGGGGCGGCAAGAGTATTCGAGAGGAATAGGCGGCAGGAGATTAATCCGGTAAAATAATTGGTTCCTAGATTGACAAAGTCGAACAAGTCTTGCAAGTGCCCTTCGGCGGTCAACTCGGCCGATGCGTTTTTTGTCTCGTCAAACGTTAGGCGGAAGGGGTAGAGCTGGTAGTCCACGGGAAGTGAAGCGGCGAAGTCGACGAATTGCTGGTCCGTGCCATAGAGATCGGCATAGAGTTGGAGCATGTTCTGATCGAGATGCGCTTGGAGCACGCCTTTTGCTCGAAAAGAATCTTTTCTTCCCAAGTGAAGCACATCGATCTCTTCGAGGATAATCTTCGAAACCCCTGCGATGTTCTCCGCAGTGGCGTCAAAAAAACCTTCCGAAGAGGTGAAACCATAAAGCTTGAAGTTGGGGCGGAGACAGCGCAAGATTTCCAATGGGAAATGCTTCAACTCCCATTTGCCAAACGAGCGGACAGGAGTGAATTCGAATGTCGAATACAGCTGCCCATCCCCGATCTGAAAATCAAAGGGGCTGAAAGTCAAATAATCGGCTCCCCATTCAAGTCCGGTAGGATAGTTCAATCCGAAGGGAACTTCAGCGAGATCGCCTGACAGATCGTCGATTTCTAAAGAGAGGAGGGAGTTTTCTTTTCTCCAAAAACCTTTGGCTGTGGCGTGGAATGGATTTTCGATCTCACCACCCGCCTCCAAAGCAAACGGCCAAAGATCTTCATCGGAGTGCGTGGAAAAATGCAGCGAGTCTAAGAAAAAGCCCGGCGTGTAGATTTTTCCGGTAACCAGATCGAAGTATCCAGCGGGATTTTCGAAGGGATTTTCGACCTTGGCATTTAAATTCAGGTCATCGAGAAGATATTCGCGGAAGCGCAAATTTTTTCCTGTGAGCGCAAAGCGGACTTCATCTTGCGAGGAAAGCGTGCATTCAGCGCTGATTTTGCCCCCTAAATTTTCATCTTTAAAGAATAGATCGAAGGCTTCTAAGTGCTCTGCGCTTGCTGTCAGCGCGGCATCGCAGAGACGTTCGGGCAAGAGGCAAGAAAAATATCCTTTTAAGAAGGCGGAAGCCATTTTAAAGTTGAAATCGGTCAGAGAAAATGATTGGCCAGGGAGGTATTCAGCTGCAAAATGTCCTTCGAAGGGAAGGTCGGCGCCAGGGGATGCAAATCGAGCTTCTCCTTCCCATTCACCGTTGAGGTGGCTGCCTTTGATCACCCCGTGCATCTGATTGGCGGCAAACGCACCTAGGTGCAGATCTTCTGTTTGAAAGGAAGCCTTAAAGGTGCCTTCTCGGTAGTAAGTCTTTCCGCTTAGAGACCCTTTTAGGGGGATTTTGCTGAATGCATTGAACTCTGAAAGCCGAGGAAAGCTGTAGGCGGCGGCGATTTTGGTTTTTTCAATGTCGCTATTTAAATTTCCCTTCGCTTTGAGATGCACAAGATCGCTCATCAGAAGCAGTTTTTTCAGATACACTTCCTGCCCGGACAAAATGGCAAAATCGCCCTGAAATTTCCAATCTCTGTTTAAGAGGGCGAGCTGTGGAAAATTAACATCGGAAAGTTGTCCTTTCCAAGTGCCGCTGACGGGTTTTCCCGATAAGGGCAGATCGTAGAGAAGTTCTCTGAACGTCACCCAAGGGCCCTCGACATTGAAATGAGAATCGATTTTACCTTCTGCAAAAGAGAGCTCCGCATGAATTTTCGCCTCGACAAGGTCTCTGAGCTGGCTTCCGGAAAAGTAAGCGTCAAAATAAGAGCGGTTGTCTTCGGGAGAAAAGAGGTTAAGTTCGACTCTGAACGCTTGCAAGTCGCGGCGCAAGGAGATCTTTCCCATCACTCCGGTAGAGAACACTGAGCCAGTTTGCCGATTCGTCACCTCGAGGCGGACGATTTTAAAATGGTGCAGATCGATTTGGCAGGGGAGGGCGAGCTCTTCAAGTTGTTTGCTGAGCCAAGCTTTAGGGTCTAAAGTGAGAGTGGAAGGGGAATAAGCATAATCCGCATGTTCTACATTCAAGTAGTTGACCACGACTTTTCCCTGCATCAACGGAAAAATGGCGATGCGGAGTTTAACATCGCGGAGTTTCAAGAAATCCCCGCTTGCAAAGCGCATTTCCGCTTCCGGAATTTCCCAAGAAAAGGGAAGCCGCCCTGACAACTCTTCGATCGAGGCGTCGATCCCAAACTCTTTTAAATAAGCGGCGATCTTGGCTTTGACCTGGTCTTTGGCCCATTTTGTTTGCAACAGCGCAAATAGAGTGCAAATACAGAGGACCAGCGCTACAAAGAAGTACAGAAAAAATTTGATCAATCGCATACTAAAACATTTGTCCAATGCTCACTAAAACTTTATATACAGGATCGATCTCTTTACGGCGATCTAAAGGAAAGGCGAGATCGACTCGAAAAGGCCCTATGAATGTGAAGAAGCGGAATCCTAGGCCCACCGACTTATACCACCTGCCGTGGGTCGGATATTCTTCTGTCCACACACTGCCGAAGTCGAAAAAGGGAACAAGGCCGATCGTCTCGCTCACGCGGAAACGGGCTTCCAATGAGAGGTAGGCCGCGGACCTGCCTCCGATTGGCTTGCCATCGACAAGGGGACTGACTGTATGGTAGCGGAAGCCCCTTAAGTCTTCTTCGGAACCGCCCAAAAAACGGTAGCAGAGGGGAATCGCGGACAGCCCATTGCTGATGATCATCCCATAAGTGAATTTTTCGGCCAAAACAACTCTTTGGTTTTCATCGAGAGGAAGATAAGCCGATTCGATGAACTTTTGAGTGAGATAGATATTGCTAGTGTCGGCGACGTTCACGGCGGGGGAAAGCACATATTCCAGAGTCGCCCCTCGTGTGGGATTGAGCAGGCTATTGGCCGAGCTCCAACGCAGATACATCGGCACCTGCAGCAGCCAAAAATTTCCATTTTGAGCACTCTCCGTCACATACACTCTTTCGCCCTTTAAGCCGGCGGAGGCCCGCAGTCTTCTTGTGAATTGTCTCTCAATCCGGTCTGACAGGCAATAGGAGCGCATGGAGTAGGCTTTGGGTAGCGCTTCGTGAGACGCTTGGGCTTGGGCGATCATATCTTGGCCGACGACATTGAAATCGGGGTGAAGGTAAGTTGCGCTGCCGGTTTGGCTAATGCGAGTGACATCTCCTTGAAAACTAAAAGTGCGTCCCATTCCGCCGACGTTGTTGTTGGCCCATCCGAACGTGATACCGGGGCCGAAAACTGTTTGGTAGCTCACGCCGAGATTGACTCTTTTGTGCTTTGTCTCGCTCACCTCGATCTTAAGAGGGATTTCTCCGTTTGATGAAAGCGTTTCTTCATGCGTGATCAATACCGAGCTGAAGAGTCCCGATTCAATCAACTCGTTTTGTGTTTTATCCACAAGCCGGCTATCATAAACTTCGCCTTCTTTCCATCGCTTTTTTTGCTGCAAGAACTGTGGTTTGACTCTTGTCGTCCCGACAACCACAGTTGGACCGAATTCCGCCTTTTGGCCGGTTTTGACATCGAGCTCCACGCGGACACTCTTTGTCTTGCCATCGACGATCACCTCGCGCCGCTCTGCTTTGGCCAAGGGGTAGCCGCACTCTGACAATCGCTCCAAGACTTTAAGCTCTGCATCTAAAATCGCAGCCGTTTGCGCCGGCTTGCAAAGCTGCAAACCAATGTCGCCAAAAGTGACGTGGCAGCATTCATTCAATACATCTGGCGATTCGCAGTAGAGGCGAAGATCAAAAACTTCCAAGACATAACGGGGCCCCGGATCGATCATGACGATCACTTTCGCATCGTCGTGGTCTTCTTGAATCTGAATATAGATTTTTCCCTCGTAATAACCGTGGGCATGCAGGACTTTGATCAATTCGGGGATGTCGGAATCGGCGCGATACCTAAGCGCGTTGATCGAAGCTGGCGGGCGTTTTTTTAAAGAGGTGAGATTCGAGGCTAATTTAATTTCTTTTAAAGTTCTAGAATCGCTCAACCCCTCAAATTCGACTTGATACGAAATTCCATGCGCATAGGGAATCCATGCGATTACAGCGATAAAAAACAGTTTCCCAAACTTTCCCATGGAAAAAGGTTATTTCTCTCTCTATTTCCAATGCAACCTCTTTCTGTGAGAGGAAACTACGAATCAAAAAATAACAGGATGACCAGGATGATCAGGATAAGAAATCCTTTTCAGGATTATCCTGGCCATCCTGTTATTTTTAAAATTCTCTGTGGTTTCCCATCTTCGTGGTAATCTTCCTTTGTTTTTTTTTAATTTTTTCATAAACTTTAAAAAAATTTTGGAGGCATGATGAACCAAAGACCGCGCCCTGTCACAGAACAGCTCTATCAGGACTCCTGCGCCCTTATGCCCGGTGGCGTCAATTCCCCAGTCCGCTCATTCACAGGCATGGGGCTGACCCCGTTGATGGTCCGGGAGGGAAAAGGGGACATGGTCATCGATGTCGACGGGCATGATTATGTCGATTTTTGCCAAAGCTGGGGGGCTTTGATCCTCGGGCACGCCGATGAACGCATTGTCAAAAAGGCCTCCGAGCAGCTGGCTAAGGGTTCCTCTTTTGGCATTGCGACTCCCTATGAAAAAGAGCTCGCCGAGAGGCTCATGTGCCATTTCCCCTCCATGAAAAAGCTCCGCTTTGTCTCATCAGGGACAGAGGCCGCGATGAGTGCGATCCGCCTGGCGAGAGGCTACACCGGAAAATCGACGATTGTCAAATTCAACGGCCATTTTCATGGGCATTCCGACAGCTTGCTCATCAAGGCCGGCTCCGGCGCCGCTCACTTGTCCCAAGCTTCCTCTCAAGGAATTCCTCAAGAGCTCGTCAAACTCACCGTTTCTTTGCCATTTAACGATCTTGAGACCTGCCGTCAATTTTTGAGATCGCGGGACGACATCGCTGCCGTTTTGGTTGAACCTGTGGCTGGAAATATGGGAGTCGTCCCTGCGGAAAAAGAGTTCCTCGAAATGCTACGCGAAGAGACGGAAAAAAAAGGAGCGGCGCTGATCTTTGATGAGGTGATCACCGGTTTTCGCGTCGGCCTTCAAGGAGCGCAAGGACATTACGGCATCGTCCCGGATTTGACCTGCCTTGGCAAAATCATCGGCGGCGGATTTCCAGCGGCGGCCTTCGGCGGTAAAAAAGAGATCATGGAGATGATCGCTCCGCTTGGTGGCGTTTATCAAGCGGGGACACTTTCCGGCAATCCGCTGGCGATGTGCGCGGGGCTGGAAACGTTGAAAATCATCGAGCAGCCCGATTTTCACCCCCGATTAAATGAAAAAACGGAGCAATTTTTAGAGCCGATGCGAGAAGTCGTTTCGAGAAAAAAATTATCTGTGGCGATTCAAAGCGCTGGGTCGATGTTCACTCTCTTTTTTGGAGTTGAAAAAGTGGAGAGCAAAGAAGACCTTTGCTCAATGGATGAACCGCGGTTCAAACACTTCTTCCGGACGCTGTTTGAGCAAGGCATTTATCTTTCCCCATCCGCTTACGAGGCGCATTTTCTCTGCGAGGCCCATACGGAGGCGAATTTGGAAAAAACGCAGCAGGCGATTTTAACGTATTTTGAAGAATTTTTCCGATAACTCTTTCACTTTGTCCGCCGGCGTCAAAACATTAGGGACGTTTTCATTGAGCAGTTCATTTCCTCGGACGTCCTTAGCGACGATGTTTTTGCCTTTGAGTTCAAACGTAATCGGGGCGATAGAGAGCTTGTCGAGTTGATTTTCGAGATCGGGCCTGTTTTGAAAAGCATCGCCCAAAAATTGTAGAATTTTTACGATCTCTTGTGAGGAGCCCTTTAATTTTAAAGGAACAGGGGCGAACTCTTCCATTTCCTTCGTCAAAAGAACTTGAACATCGTAGGTGTTCTTTTCTTTTGGATCGGAAATGAGGTCCAAAACTTCACAATTTTTTTGTATAACTAGTCTTGCCATTCGAGGCTCCTAATTATTATTTTACAACATTGGACAAAAAATCTGTTAATTTTTACTTTTGAAATAGATGCGAAAATACTTTATTCTCTTCATTTTCATCCTCTTATCTCAATTTTGCTGTGCTGCCTCTCTTATTCTCACTTTTTCGGAAGATTTATCACTCCAGAAGTTACAAGCCATTAATAATCAATTGGATGGTTTTGACGGGGAAGAGCTCCTTTTAAGGGTCGATTCGAGGACTGGAGAGCTGGACGCGTCTTTAACCCTTGCTAAGCGATTATTCGATCTGAGGGTCTCTAAAGGGGTAAAAATCACGGTTTATATTGAAAACGAGGCTTTGGGTCCCTCTGCGGTATTTCCCCTTCTCGCAGACCGTCTGTTGGGGACCCCTTCCCTCAATTGGGGAGACATTCTCCATGAAACCAAAGCGAATATACCTTTCGACCAGCTTTTACGCCGGGTACTCGGGCTCATTGCCGACAACGTCCCCAATTCCTATGTTTTACGGCTGGCTGCCCAGGCGATGATCGATCCGAGCGTCGCTGTCGCGAATCAAAATGGATGGAAACTCCTCCCGGTCCAGCCCCCGCATCATGAGCCCGCGGTCTTCACCCGCTCAGATCTTGCGAGTATGGGTTTCGAGATCGATTCGGTCCTGCCGGAGCAATTCAACCTCTACTACGCAGGAAGCGCCGCCCCGCCGCTCGTCTCCTCTGCCGCTGCAGTCGATGAACGCCTACAGCAAATGATCTCTTATAAAAAAGATCGTGAAAATCTCATCGGTCAGCTCTTTATAGGTCCGGATCGACCGAGAATTGATGAGACGACTTATCTTCAAATCAAATTCGCTCTGGAAGAATATCGTAAAAGGAATGTGATTTTCATCATGATGCGTTTGGCAACCCCTGGCGGAAATGTCTTGCCCGCGATGAAGATCGCTGAATTGTTGCAGCAGTTTGATAGGGAAACGCACATTCCCGTTGTCGCCGTGATTTACAATTGGGCCCTTTCCGAGGGAGCGATGATCGCATACGCCAGCCGCTTTATCGCCGTGACGCAAAACGGCTTGATGGGCGCTGCCGGGCCCGTCCTTACGGGCCAGGAGAGCAGTGTGGAGCAGCGTTCAGAAAAGTTGGTCTCCGCTATGCGCGGGGAATTTGCCAGCTTGGCCCAATTTTATGGAAGGAATCCGCTCATTGCCGAGGGGATGGCCGATCCCGAACTCGTTCTCGTCATCCGGGAGGGCAATATCGTTCAGTTGCAAAATGATAGCGAAATCCTCTCGCAAGGCGACCATCCCGACATCGTGATCACTACGAAAGGAAAACTGCTCACTTTGGATTCCGATCAACTTTTAAAATTGGGAGTGGCCGATATCTTGATTCCCATCATCGCGGCGCCGGTGATAACGCCCCTGGAAATGAAAATGGGGGAATGGCCCGGGAAACAAAGCCAGCTCTTTAATTATCCTTTCTTCGCCAATATTCCCTTTGCTGAGGTGATCTACTATCATAATTGGAAAGCGAATTTTTTTGCCTTTTTGACGCATCCTATCGTTGCTTCTCTTTTGATGATCGGCTTTCTCATCGGCGCTTATTTGGAATTGAGCCAGCCCGGTGTGGGCGCGCCAGCCGCCCTTGCCTTGGTCTGTTTGGGACTCATTCTTTTGCCAGGTTTTATCATCGGGACGATCGGATGGCTGGAAATTTTATGCATCGCGATGGGGATCGCATTGATCCTTGTCGAGATGCTTTTACTACCGGGATTTGCCATGTTGGCGGTGGCCGGCCTGGCTTTCATTCTCTTCGGGATCATTGCTCTGTTTTTGCCGCATCTAGATTCGCTGCATTTTTCATGGAATTGGAACGAATGGAATTTGGCTACAATCGAATGGATGAAATGTTTGGCCTTTTATTCGAGCGCGCTGATTATCGGCTTTTGTCTGATCGCCTTCCTTGCCAGATTTGTGTCGCCGCGCTTTCTTAAAAAGAGCCCGATCGTGTTGGAAACAGAGCAAGAGCCTGAACGAGGAACTCTTCCCGCAATCGACAGCGAAGGGGAAGCTTTTACTTCTTTGCGACCGGGCGGAAAGGTATTAATCCGCTACCATCTCTACGATGCTCTTACCGAAGAGGGGCTCATCGAAAAGGGAGAGAAAGTCGTTGTCAGTAAAATCCGAGGAAATGTTATTGTTGTCGCCAAAAAAAAATCTTCAGAAGTAGCTCAGTGAACCTATGGCAATCATTCTTCTGCTTGGCATCGCCGGCATCCTTCTGATCTTTCTTGAGTTTTTCCTCCCAGGGGCTTGTAACAGTTCCTCTTGAACTTATTCAAAGTTAATCATACATTATCAGCATGAATAAATTTCTAAGCATCCAAGAAGCAGCTTCTAGGTTAGGTGTATCTCCCCAAACCCTTCGACGTTGGGAACGAAAGAAAAAAATCGCGCCCACTCATCGAACACAAGGCATCGTCTACATGTTCATTTTGCTCGCCTCCGTTTTCATCACCTGCAAGTTCGCTCTTTGGCGCGTTAAGTCTAAAAAAAATTCTTAGAAAGAATAAATAACTGAGGTTTGCTATAATCCTTTTTCAAAAAATTTTGGTGATCTGATGGCGACTTCTGTTCAAACTCTCAGTCCCGCCTCCGAAATCAAGCAACTCCTTTCCTCTGCGAGTTCTTTTTTTACCTCTCTTTGCGAGAGTACAAATTCCGCGTTTCGCCGTGTCCATGTGATGAAGAGAGGAGAAGATGGCAACATCAAATTTTACGCCATCAAGGACAAGGCAACTAGTGAAACGAAAAGAACTCCGCTTGTGACCTACATCGAAGATGTGAAGACGGGTGAGATGTATTTGGACGAAGAGGGTTGGATCGTTTCGATCAAATGTGCTCTCGTCGTTCTTGGCATGCCCTTTTACACGCTTGGAAAAATGGCCTGGTATGCATTCAAAACCCCCATTGAAATCACCGCCATCGCAAGCAAAATCCTCGTCGAAGCCGGGAGAAATTTCGCTCAATGTCGATTTTATGAGGGCTTTTCGGATCTGCGGACCGCCTGTACTGTCCTGCCGGAAAGATTAGGAAACGGCCTTTATGAAATCATCAAGGCTCCGTTCTTTGGCTTTTTGGCGATTCTAGCAGGGCTCTATGGCATTCCAAAGCCTTTCCACGGCAGAAAAATTGAGGCCGTCATTGAAAACGCTTGGCAAAACGGAATCTCTTTCAAAGAGGATTTCCGCAACATTTCGCCTCGGGAAGGAGAGGGCTGCCTGAAGGCCTGTGTGAAAGACATGATGCAGATGCGACCTTTCTATTTGGCCCACTGCTTCCAAGTCCGCGATAACACCCACGATCCGCGCATTGTTGTCATCCGACGGGAGCGTGTTTAATCAACTTCGGGAAGCTCTTCGAGAGAAGTCAGCCCACGCACTTCGAGTTGCGATTCCGAGATCAACACCTTTTTGTTGCCTATCTGGACAATATAGAGCATGGATTTTGGACTCAGCGCGCGCCGCTCTAAAACATTGATCGAGTTGCCGGAACCCATTTTAAATTTTCCTTTTCCCAATCTTCGCAAAATCCAAAAAGTCGCAAACACTAATAAAACAAGCCCGAGCAATGTGACGAGCATGCGAACAAACGCATTCTCGTAGGAGTTTGTCATTTCTTTTGAAGAGGGCAGCGGCGCTGGAGATGCCTGTGTAGGTTCCGGGGCAGGCTCCTCTTGGAGGGTTGGAGCAGATTCCGGGGCAGGAGCGAATTGTTCAGAGGGAGGAGGGGTTTCCGTGTCGCAAAACCCCAAAGGGGCGCCAAAAAGCATGAAAGCAGTCAAAAATTTTTTTAATTTCATATTTCTCCGAAAGCAAACAATCAGTCTGAGATTCTTCTTAATTTTTTTCAACTTTTCCTGTTAAAATACTCACTATATGCGTAAACACATTGGTTGGATCGCTTTAGACATCGACGGCACGATCACGGATGCCACTCATCATGCTCCTCCGCAAGTCGTGCAGTTTTTGCACGACCTCGAGAAAAAAGGATGGGAGATCGTTTTCATTACCGGCCGCACATTTTCTTATGGCTACCGCGTCGTCAAAGCGTTTGATTTTCCCTTTTACCTCGCCGTTCAAAACGGGGCAGATATTCTTTTCATGCCTCACAAGGAACTTGTCGCCCGCCATTATCTCGACCCTCAAGTGATTCCGGTCTTGGAAAAGGCCTATCGAGGTGAAAAAGAGGATTTTCTCGTCTATGCAGGATATGACAAGGGAGATTTTTGCTATTATCGCCCCGAGAAATTCTCGCCCTCTATGAAGGAGCATATCCACAAGATCATGGCCACCTCACCAGAGCCTTGGAGGTCTGTCGAGGATTTCAATTTTGAAAAATCAATCGCCTTTCCCTTAATCAAATGCCTCGGCTCCAGGGAAGCGATGCTCAGGATCAACGCCCTGCTGCAACCGTTTCCGGAGATAACTGCGACGATGATTCGCGATCCTTTAGCAGATGGAATTTATCTCAATCTGATCACAGCAAAACAGGCGACGAAGGGCAATGCGCTACAGCGAGTGAAAGATGTGATTGGCGACGGCGGTCCTGTCATCGCGGCAGGAGACGATCTCAACGACATCAGCATGCTCGAATGTGCCGATGTCAAGATCGTCATGAGCGCCGCGCCCAAAGAGATGCACTCGATGGCCACTATCCTCGCCTCGCACGGCGAGCAGCATGGGATTATCGATGCGCTGAAACAAGCGATTATGACGATTTAAAACGCAAAGATTTTAGGCCGCGTTGTCAATTCAAGAAACTTCAAAAAAATAACAGGATGACCAGGATGGTCAGGATATGAAATCCTCATTTTTTCTATCCTGGCCATCCTGTTATTTTGAATTCTTCTCGTTTTTCTCCGCGTCTTTGCGCTGAAACAAGCGACAAAAGCTTTACGACTTCGCTTCTGCGAGTTCGGCTTCTTTTGACTTGAGGAGGGCTTGGCTGTCGATGGCGAGTCCCATCGCATGCATGCCATTGTCGACGTACAAAATCGCGCCAGTGATCGCTGTTGCAAGAGGGGAGCACAGGAAGGCTGCAGCGCTGCCGACCTCTTCAGCCGTCATGTCTTTAACAAGAGGGGCATTGGCTTTAGAGTATTCGATCATGCTGTCGATGAATCCAATGGCTCTAGCGGCTCTACTGCGCAGAGGGCCTGCGGAAATCGTATTGACGCGGACGCCCCATTTGCGTCCTGCCTCGAAGGCGAGTGTTCGGGTATCGCTCTCTAGGGCAGCTTTTGCAGAACTCATGCCGCCGCCATAGCCTGGCACGACGCGCTCCGATGCGAGATAGGTCAAAGAAACTGAGGCGCCATCGGCATTCATCAATGGACCGAAATGCTTGAGCAAACTGACGAAGGAGTAGCTGGAAGAGCTAAGAGCGGAAAGATAGCCATTGCGGGAAGTCTCCAGCAGCGGCTTTTTTACTTCTGGACCGTTGGCAAGAGCGTGGACGAGGATGTCGATTTTCCCGAAATCTCTTTCAACAGCCGCTGCAACTTCAGAAATGGTGTACCCGGCCGCGTCTTGATACCGTTTATTCTCGCGGATCTCTTGGGGAACGTCTTCCGGCTTGTCAAAAGCGGCGTCTAAGGCGTAAACTTTCAAATACTCCATCAATTTGCCATTGGACAGCTGGCGCGATTCATCGAATTTTCCCAGATTCCAGGATTGGGTAAAGATCTTGAGGATCGGCGTCCACGTTCCAATGATGATCTGCGCCCCGGCCTCTGCTAGAGCTTTTGCAATTGCCCAGCCGTAGCCTTGGTCGTCTCCGATGCCGGCGATGAATGCCTTTTTGCCTTTGAGATTGATCGATAGCATGTCGTCCCCTTACGTAAATTTAAAATTTAATGTCACTAGTATAACAGAAAAATGAGAATAATAGAAGATTTAATTTTTTTTTACAATCCTTATGGAGCGGTAACTTGTGCAGAAATACATGGGGGCTGCGTCATGACAGGTTATGCGCATGGAAGTTTGGAGAAATAAAAGCGCGAAGGAGTCCCTTCGCGCTGAGCCCGCGACGAATTAGAATTCAATAGGTCTGATCTGGCCATGGTAATATCTAAAAGCGATATCGGCGATATATTTTTGATCGTCTGCAATCAATTGGTCTCCGGTTGAGGCCATAGCGTTTGAGAAACGGTCTATAAACGCTTTCATCCCCGAGTATTTATTCTCAGAATTGAAAATCCATCGAACGGCATCTTTCACTTTTGATGCTCCATAAACACCTTCCAATGCAGTCATGAATTTTTCTGCATTGACAGGCTTTAATTTCTCGGATTGTTTTTCTGATATATTGATAACGTAAGATTTATCAATTTTTATTGTCATAATTGCTCCTATTTTTATTATATTAATATTAGGCTGCAACTATATTATAATGAATCTGGGAATTTCGAAAAATGGATTAAAGATTTTAAGTTCAGCGAGTTAAGTAGATTTTTTCTTACCGGTTTTTTTCATCATCAAGCGCTTCCAGCCTTCCGCGGTAAGAAGTTTTTGGGGGGTTTCTTCCCGCTCAGGCCTTTCAGGCGCGGGTTTTTTGGCCTCAGAGGCCTTAGTTTTCTTCTTAAAGAAGCGGGAGATCATTTGGGTCCTCAGGTTTTACACACTTCCCCTATGGCTAGTTTAGCTTTCAAAATCGTAGATTGTCAACAAATTTCTTTAATTCTTTGCTTTTACTCTGTTTTTAGGGTATATACACTGAGTGATTGAAGAATCTCCTCCTTTACAAGGAGGAGATTCTTCAATCACGAGGTGTATAACCCAGAGCCATGGCAAAAATAGAAATTTGGTACGAAGGCAGCCTCTCTACGCGCTGCGTCCATTCGGAAAATAAGGCAGAAATTTTGACCGATGCGCCGAAAGAGGTCCATGGGCTCGGCCGCGTGTTTTCCCCCACCGATCTGCTCGCCGCGTCGCTCGGGTCTTGTGTGCTGACCCTGATGGGCATCGCCGCCAAGCGGCTGAATGTCGACATCCAGGGCACGCGGGTCCAGGTGACCAAGGAGATGGCTGCTGTCCCATTGAGGCGGATTGGCAGGCTGTCGGTGGCCGTTTCCTGCCCCAAAAACTTTCCCGATGAAATCAAAGAAAAGCTCATCCGCGCCGCGGAAACCTGTCCTGTCCATCAAAGCCTCCACCCCGATATCGTCTTAGACATCACCTACGAATGGGGACCATGAAGTACCAAAATTTAGCGGCTTTTGAGAAGCATCTGCACCAGGCGGCGAAAGTGCATCTCTCGCGGGTTTTTCTCATCGTCTCCTCGTGCTCCTACGAGCGGAAGAAAATCTATGAAAAGATCTTGGCCGCGGTCCGCATGAAAGAGCTCGATCTGGCGCTGTCGATGGAAGAGGCCCTTGAGGGGGATCTTGAGGAGAGGATTTCCGGATTGAATACTTCTTCGCTGCTCGGGGGAACGCAGATACTTTATCTCGACGGCATCGACAAATTAAAGAAAAATGGCCTTGCCCTGCTCAGCGGGTACATTGCCCACCCTTCTCCATTTGCTTATCTTGTCCTGGGCGCAAATGCGACAAAGAATTTGAGCGATCTTTACACTCAGGGAAAAAAAGAGCTGATCGTCTGCGATTTGAGCGAGGAGAAGCCCTGGGACCGCAAGGAGAGGCTCAAGCGCTTTTTGATCGATGAGGCAGCTAAAGCCGGCAAACGGTGGCAAGGTGAAGCTGTTGAGCACTTGCTCGAAAACGTGGGGCTCCAGATGTCCAGTTTAGACCAGGAGCTAGCCAAGCTCTTGGCCTATTGCGGCGAAAGGGGCGAACTCACGCTGAAAGACGTGCGCTTGCTTTGTTCAGCTGAGAAAAATAGCACTTTGTGGCAGCTTGCTGAGGCGATCGTTTGGAGCGAAGAGCCGCCGCGCATCGACAAAGCGGCCGATCTATCGCTGCTGCTCCCGCTTGTTTCCCTGCTGCGCCAGCAGCTTCAGCAGGGGATGGTCCTCTCTATTCTTTTGGAAAGAGGCGCGGCGCACGCCGAAATTAGCCACCATTTGCCCACCCTCAAAGCTTCTGCGCTAGACAAAATGCTTCCGGCCGCGAGGGGCCGCACCAGCGCTTTTTTTAGAAAAGCGCTAGACCTTCTCTTTGAAATCGAGCTCATGGCCAAAAACAGCTCCTTCGAGCCGAGCTTCATTCTCGATCTATTCATCGCTAAAATTACCTTCCTCAAACAAAAATATGTTGTATCTCTTTCCCAATCTTCTCGCCGAGCATGAGCCGCATTCCGCTCACGTGCCTCAAGCCGTCGATGCCGCAGTTAAACAGATCAGCGCCCTTATTGCCGAGAGCGAAAAAGAGGGGCGCCGTTTTTTGAAAAGGTTTGCATTCGAAGGCAGGAGTTTTCGCGATATCCCTATCCGCCTGCTCAACGAACACAGTAGCGAAACAGACAAAAGGGAATTGATTCGGGAAATCTCTCAAGGAGGCGTTTGGGGGCTTGTCTCAGATTGCGGCATGCCCTGTTTGGCGGACCCTGGAGCGGACCTCGTCCTGATGGCAAGGGAAAAGGGGATCGCTATCGAAACATTCGCGGGCCCCTCCAGCATCCTTTTTGCACTCGTCCTTTCAGGGCTTGGCGGGCAGCGTTTTGCTTTTCACGGTTATTTGCCCAAAGAGGAAAATGCACTCGCGCAAGAACTCAAGAGGATCGAAAAGATTTCGCGTCAAGAAAAGGCGGCTCAACTCTTCATCGAAACGCCGTATCGCAATAACAAACTCTTAGAAAAAATGCTATCGGTTTTGGACCCTGCAACTTGGATTTGCATCGCCTGCGATTTGACGCTTCCGACTCAATTTGTGCAAACGAAAAAGGCCGGGGATTGGCGAAAATCGCCGCCTCCCGACCTCAATAAACGCCCAGCGGTATTCGCGATTCGCTCTTAGAGTGTCTCAACAGGTTTTTCTTAATTGCTTTTTGTGTCTTATAACAAAATCCGTTAATACACTCTTAGCTTTTTTTGCTCGCGGCGTGCAGACATCTTTCCAGAGCTTGGATCGACAATGGAAGAATATGCGGTCTGTCCCAATTGTACTTGGCGAACTCATGGTCCCAAGATTCGATATGAACATTTGCCTTCACAGCCATCTCATACACATATTGGTAGAACAGTTCGTTTTTCGAGAGCGCTTGGAATCGCTGGACGAATTCGTGGTATTTTCCAGTATTCTTGTCGGAATACAAGAAGTCGAGCAAAGCTTGTCCATCGGTGACAAACTGTTTGTCCAACCCGTTATTCGCTTCTGTGAATTTCCTCTTGTTCCATGGGCCCATTTGGTCAAAAATATCCATTCTGGTGAATATGCGGCTAGCGACCTCTTCCGCTTGCCCCTTCAAATTCGGATGATAATTCAAGTGGCGGATCACATCTTTTTGCACAATCATCGGCAAAGAGTTCCATTTCTCTTTGTCGTTTCCAATTTTGAGCAAGTCCTCAAAAGCGATGTCGATGTAGGAAATGAGCGGAATCTCTTGTTTGTCTGGATTCGACGGCAGCGCGATGGCTACAAAGGGAGCCGTTTGTTGGATTATAGGTTGCGGCGGTGTTTGGATCGGTTGCTCGAGCGCAGCAGGCGGAGTTTGCACGGTAGGAATCTCCTCCGGCTCTATTTCAGGAGCAGAAGGAATAACAGCAGGATAGGATAGAGGGGGGGGCTGTATTAATGCATTCCATTCTCCTTCGGCCGCATCGATCGTCTCTTGCTGTTTTTGCGCCACGGCATGGATTTCCTGCTTTTGCTGTTCCTTTGTTTTTACTGAACTAAAGGCCCAATTGAAAAGTTTGTTAGGCTTTTTTGCAGAATCGACAGCTTCGAGCCGCTGCGTCTCTTGTTGGTACGTTTTGGCTCTTGCCGAGGTAAAAGGAGCTTGACTAGAGAGGTCTAATTCAAAGAACTCGACCATCAATTGAGCATAAGGGCTCCAGTTAATGAAAAATTGTTCGTTCTTAGTGAGGAACAGTTGCAATTTGTCGGATTCATTTTTCAGTTGAGCTTTATCGACGAGTCCTGTTTTTTGAAATGTGTTTTTGTATTGATCCGCTAAAATTGTCACCAGCTTACGCGTCATCTGGCTTCTAAGAAACGCTTCGACGTTCATTGCGCATTGAGAGGGTTTTGTTAGCAGCAAATTTTTCAATTGGGAAGCGATGAATTTCTCGCTTTTGGCAATCGCTTTGTCTAAAGGGAGTTTGGCTGCTGTGTTTGCGATGGCGTTCGAGAGGTCGCCCTCAACGAGCTGCTGAATCAAGTTTTCATACATATTCGGAAGCGGGTTGAGGTAAAAATCATTTCTCGTAGCAATTTGATGCAGAAGAGTTTCCCGTTGATCTAAATCGTGAGGCAATATTTTTTGGTTGCGGGCTTTGTAGCACGATTCAATGATGCCTCTTTGTTCTGCGGTGAGAGCGGCGTAAAAGTGAGATCTAAGTCCGAGTTCCAAGAGTTCAAATTTAGGGAATTTTCCTGCGAAGACCGGATCAGAGGGAAACTCATTGCATCCCGAGACGATTTCTGGAATCACTTTTTTCAAATAATCGGTCTTTTTTTCCAGCGACAAATTTTTAATTTGCTCTAGGATGGGCTTGCAGATGTTGAACAATTCCGCGTGAATAGGGTGGGAGGAATTAATTTCCCAAGGGTTGAAGCCGTTAAGGCAGCTATCGAGATAAATTTTTAAGTGGGTCAAAGTCGAAGGATCAATCATTTGTTGGTGCGACAATGAAACAGAATAGGGGAGGTGTTGTTGATTCGGGTGACGAAAGAGAATGGGATTAAGAGGGGAAGGATTAAATTTGAATTGTGGATTTGTATTGTACGTCTCGAGTAAAGGCGCTTGAGCCGGGGAAAGGTTCGTTTCAGTAGTCGGATAGAGAATCGCCGGATTTGCAGGGGAATATGTGGTCTGCTGAAGTGGATAGCTAGGAAATGCTGTTGTATTTACAGGTTGGGCAGCAGGCTGTAGATTTGTCGATTGCTGAAGTGGATAGCCAGGAAATGCATTGGTTACAGGGCCAGAACCGAAAGACGGGTACCCCTGATAAATTGGTGTTGCTGACATAATTTTACTCCGTAATATTATTAATATATAATTATCCGTAACGAACTTATTATACTTAGTTGTATAATGATCATCAACTAAAATAACATCTTAACTATCTCAAAATTAGCATCTTGTTATTTTGTTTTTTATTAGATAACACATGTTTATTTTGTAGATGATTTAATAATCGGCTATTCGATAAAATTAAGGTGTGTCTTAATTTGTAAATATATTTTAAATTTGTTATAATTATGTTAGATAAAAATAGATTAATTATCCCCACAGGGGAAGGTAATAAAATATGGATAATAACATGCTCCAACTCCGAGCTCGAGTTGCTAGCTTGGAGAGTAAAATTGATATGCTCGAAGCCGAGCTAACCTATTTAAATGACATGCTGGTCCGTTGTGGATTTCCAGAAGGTGTAAAAACCTTAAAAGAGACTGTGGTTGAACTGCTTGCAGAAGACGCTACCCAAAACCACGAGAGGCCAGAGCTGATCTAATTAAGACTCAAAAACAAATTTGTAACAAAAGGGGCGGGTGGCAACATCCGCCCCTTTACTTTTGGGCGATTTTATGTTATTTTTCCCTATTCAAATGGAGAAAGTGGGATGCCCAAGCTTATTTTTGAAAATACAGGCGAAGAGAAAGACCTCGACGAGGATTCGCCGATTCACGAGTTCTGCGAAGAAGCAGGCGTTCCCTTTGCATGCACAGAAGGGGTATGTGGCACGTGCGTGATCGAAATCGTCGAAGGTTTCGAGAACCTTTCCGACTTCACTCAAGAGGAAAAAGATTTTTTAGGGGACCAAGACAGGGAGCGCCTTGCCTGCCAATGCAGGATCAAGGGCGGCTGTGTAAAAATTAAATATTAATCTAGGGGATGAAAATGGGACATAAGACAGTTTCAAAAGAGATGACGATCGAGGAAATATTTGCTCATTTTCCTCATAAGAGCCAAAAATTAGCGCAAGAAATGACCAATCGCGGCCTACATTGCGTCGGCTGCGGGGCTGCGACCTGGGAAACCTTGGAAGCGGGCATGCTCAGCCATGGCTTCGCCTCTGAAGACATCGAAGAGATGGTCTCTCGTCTCAACGAAATTTTAGCCGAAAAGGCCGACCTGTCCAGCATCTCCTTGACCAAACGCGCCGCCGACAAATACCGCCAAATCCTCAAAGAAGAAGGGAAAGAAGGCTGGGGCCTTCGTTTTGGCGACAAAGCGGCCGGTTGCAGCGGCTTCGAATATGTCCTTGACTATTCTGAAAAGGCAGAAGCCGACGACCAAATCTTTGCTTCAAACGGCGTCGAGGTCCACGTCAATAAAGCAGATGTCTCGCGCCTCCTCGGCTCCGAAATCGACTTCGTCGACGGGCTGAACGGCTCCGGTTTCAAAATCAGCAACCCTAACGTAAAGGGCTCCTGCGGCTGCGGCAAATCCCAGAGTTATTGAACTTTTTCTGTCGACCTTGCAGTTTTATTTATGAATTGCGCGCTTCTCGACGTCGAGCGCAGCTTCCTTCATCGCTTCAGCGAGTGTGGGATGCGCGTGGGGCGTGTGGAGGATGTCTGTGACAGTTAATCTTTTCTGGATAACGAGCGCACCTTCCGCGATGAGCTCTGAGGCGTGGGCGCCAATGATGTGAACGCCGATGACTTTGCCCGTCTTTGCCTCTGCGATCATTTTGAGAAAACCGCTATCTTCGCCGGTGCAGACCGCGCGCGAGTTTGCTTTGAAGGGGAATGTCCCAATTTTGATGTCGAGGCCGGCGGCCCTGGCTTCCGATTCGGTCATGCCGACGGAGGCGACTTCCGGGTGGGTGTAGACGACATTGGGAATCGCCGCGTATTCGATCTTGGGATGCTGGCCTGCGATGATCTCGGCGACAGCGATGCCCTCTTCAGAGGCTTTGTGCGCGAGCATGGGGCCATCGACGATGTCCCCAATGGCGTAGATGTTTGGAATGTTCGTTCTGAACATGCCGTCGATCATCACAAATCCTTTCTCATTTTGCTGCACGCCTACTTTCTCAAGGCCGAGACCTTGCGTATAGGGTTTTCGGCCGATGCTCACAAGGACGACGTCGCCGGTCATTTCTTTTGTGGACTGATCGGGCATGGACACTTTGAGGGTGATTTGTTTTTCACTCACTTGCGCTGACGTGACTTTAGAAGAGAGATTAAATTGCATGCCTTGTCGCTCGAGCAGTTTTTGCAGCTCTTTGGAGAGACTTTCATCGAGGGTAGGACAGATTTTATCGAGGAATTCGATGAAGGTGACTTTAGTGCCGAGGCGAGAGTAGACGGAGCCGAGCTCGACGCCGATAACCCCGGCGCCAACGACGAGCATCTCCTTGGGGATTTGCTCCAAACTCAAGGCGCCTGTTGAGGAGGTGACCTTGCGCTCATCGAAGGGGAGAAAGGGCAGCGCGATCGGTTCGGAGCCCGTTGCCAAAATGATGTGATGGGCGGAAACGGTGTTGTTAGACACGCTGATGGTTGAGGGACTGACGAGAGTCCCTCTGCCTTGAATGTGTGTGACTTTATTTTTCTTGAAGAGGCTGGCGACTCCGGCGTTGAACGTGGCGACAACTTGGCTTTTGCGTGTCATCAGCTGTTTGAAATTGAATTGGATTCCTTGGGTTTCGATGCCGTGCTTTTTCCCTTCATTCTGCAAAGTCTGCAGGAGTTCTGTGGAATGCAAGAAGGTCTTGGAGGGGATGCAGCCGATGTTGAGGCATGTGCCGCCGAGCGCCTGCATTTCAATGCAAGCGGTCTTGAAGCCGAGTTGGGCGGCGCGGATGGCGGCGACGTAGCCTCCAGGCCCCGATCCAATCACGACGATATCGAATGCTGTTTCTGGCATGATTACAAATCCAATAGCAGTCTTGAGGGGTCTTCGAGGCTATGCTTCACGTGGACGAGGAATAACACCGCTTCTTTGCCGTCGACGATCCGATGGTCATAACTGAGAGCGAGGTACATCATCGGCCGGATCACGATCTCATCACTTACGACCATAGGTCGCTTGACGATCGAGTGCATGCCTAAAATGGCGCTTTGCGGAGGGTTGAGGATCGGCGTGGAAAGCAAAGAGCCAAAAATGCCGCCGTTGGTGATCGTGAAATTGCCTCCGCGAAGATCGTCGATCGAAATGCTCCCTTCGCGCGCCTTCTTGGCGTACACTTCGATCTCTTTTTCAATGCCGCTATAGCTGAGCTGATCGCAATTTTTGATCACGGGGACCATCAACCCGCGTTCTGTGGAGACAGCGACGCCGATGTCGTAGCTTTGGAAGGAGACGATCTCGTCGCCATCGATCATCGCATTGACCTCCGGGATCTCTTTGAGAGCGGCGACGACAGCTTTGGCGAAAAAGGACATGAATCCCAGTTTAACGCCATATTTTTTGAGGAAATTGTCCTTCTCACGGTTTCTGATCACCATGACGGCAGACATGTCAACTTCATTGAACGTTGTGAGCATGGCTGTTGAGTTTTTTGCTTCGACGAGGCGAGAAGCGATGACTTTGCGCAAATTGCTCATTTTCTTGCGTGTGGACTGTCCTTGCGGTTGCTCAGGCTTTGAAACTGGGGCCGTTTTTGGGCTTTCTTTGACACTGGAAGCAAATTCTGCCATCGTCATGCGGGCGCTTTCGCCTGGAACTCTTTTCACCTCGGGCATCGGCGCAGGGGGAGGCGTAGGCGGAACCGGTTTTGGCGCCGGCGCTGGAGTTTCTCCTGCAGGCGCCTTTGCATCAGTGTCGACAAAGCCGATCACCTGGCCGATTTTGACTGTGTCATCCTTTTTGACATTGAGCGTCAACTGACCGTTTTGCGGGGCGTGCAAGACCTGGTTGACTTTGTCGGTCTCTAATTCCAAAATGTCTTCGTCGAGTTTGACAAAACTTCCCGAGGGTTTGATGATATTGCTCACGATCGCCTCGACGACGGATTCGCCCATGGCGGGAATTTTGATCTCCACTTTCATGACAATCCCTTCTCAAAAACTTGTTCCAAAATGAATTCTAGCTGTTTTTTATGCAGCGCATGCGAGCCGGCGGCAGGGGAGGCGCTTCTATCTCTTCCGATGTATTTGATCGCGTCTTTTGCCTCCAGCAGTCGATTCAAAAGGGGCCGGAGATATTCCCAGGCTCCCATATTGCTGTGTTCTTCTTGTATCCAATAGACCCTTTCGTTTGCACGGTATTTTTCTAAGATAGTCTTCACTTGTTCTTCTGGGAAAGGATAGAGCTGTTCGATGCGGACAATGGCTACTTCGGACGCGCCCCGTTTTTCTCTCTCCTGCAAAAGATCGTAATAGATCTTGCCGCTGCAAAAAATCAGGCGTCCTGTCAGCGCTGGCGGAGCGGGATCGTCGATCACTTCTTGGAATTTGCCTTGGGCGAAATCATTCAAACTCGAGACGTTGCGGGGATGGCGCAATATCGCTTTCGGTGTGAAGAGGACGAGCGGTTTTTTCATGGGGTGATGCGCCTGCGCTCTTAAGAGATGGAATAACTGGGCTGGCGTGGAGCAATTCATGATCCGCATATTCTCATGGCCTGCAAGCTGCAGGAATCTTTCCATGCGCGCCGAAGAATGTTCAGGGCCTTGTCCTTCGTAGCCATGAGGAAGAAGCAAGGTCAAGTTGCTCTGCAGGCCCCACTTCTGCTCGGATGAGGCGATGAACTGGTCGATGATGATCTGTGCGCCGTTGGCGAAATCCCCAAATTGCGCTTCCCAGAGCACAAGAGATTTAGGATAGGTGAGGCTGTAGCCGAAGTCGAATCCAAGAACGGCATATTCCGAAAGAGGGGAATTGTAAATGTCGAAAAGGGCTTGGTCTTTCTTAAGATGGGAAAGGGAAAAATATTTCCGTTCTTTCACCTGGTCTACCCAGACAGCATGGCGATGGGAAAATGTTCCGCGGCGGACGTCTTGCCCCGATAGTCTTATGTGGACATTCTCGCAAAGAAGTGTTGCGTAGGCGAGGAGCTCGCCCACACCCCAATCAAAACAGGCCTTGTTCGGGTCGCCATGGAACATCTCGAGGCGCTCTTGCAAATGGCGCTGAATTTTTGGATGGACGCGGAAATCCTGAGGAGCTGTGTAGAGCGGCTCGCTGAGCGCGATAAGCGTTTTTGTGTCCACTTTTGTATTCACGCTGGAAAGAGCTGTGTCGACGATCGCCTTCGGCTCTGCAGTTGGCGGCTTGGTCTCGGGGACAGAATCTAGCGCGTGTTGCAAGTCTTGTTTGAAGTCATTTTCCAATGCGCCCGCTTTCGCCTCATCAAGAACTTTTTCTTTGATGAGCTGGTCGCGAAAAAGTTCGCGTATTGTGCGCTTAGACTTGATCAAACTGTATTCAAGAGGCTGCGTGAATGTCGGCTCGTCTCCCTCATTGTGCCCATATTTGCGGTAGCAGTTGAGATCGATGAACACATCGCATTGGAATTTCTGCCGCAGCTCGATGGCGAGCTTTGCTACTCGCACGCAACCTTCTGGATCTTCCGCATTCACGTGGAAGACGGGAGCGCCAAAAGCTTTGGCGATGTCTGTGCAATAATTTGTCGAACGCGATTCTTTGGGCAGAGCGGTAAATCCGATCTGATTGTTGACGACGATGTGCAGCGTTCCCCCTGTCGCATAGCCACTTAAGTTGGAAAATTGCAGCGTCTCATACACGACACCCTGGCCGGAGACCGCCGAATCGCCATGAATGAGGATAGGCAAGATCTCCTGAGCGTGCCCTTTGCCGCCTTTAAGCTCCTGCTTTGCCCGCGCGATCCCTTCTACCACCGGATCGACCGCTTCTAAATGGCTCGGGTTGGCGACGAGCGTCACCGTCACGGCTTTGCCAGAGGCGGTGGGAAGCGCGCCGAGAAAACCTTTGTGGTATTTCACATCTCCTGTGCCTTCGATCAAATCGGGGGTGTAATGGTCTTCAAATTCGCGGAACACATGCGCATACGATTTGTTCAAAATGTTCGTTAAGACATTCAGCCTGCCGCGATGGGCCATTCCTAGCACCGCTTCGAAGAGACCGATCTCGGCGCCGCGCTCGATCATCGCCGACAGCATTGGAATCATCGTCTCGCCGCCCTCGAGAGAAAACCGTTTTTGGCCGACGAATTTCGTGTGGAGGAACGATTCGAAGAGCTCCGCCTTGTTCAAGTGGTGCAGGATCTGCATTTTCTCTGCGTTATCCAGGTACAAAGGGAATAGAGGTTCGATTTGTCCTTGAAGCCATTTTTCCAATTCGGGTTTGCCTAAATCCATGTATTCGACGCCGATCGTGCCGCAGTAGGTTTTTTTCAGGGTGTCGATGAGTGTTTTCAGCGGGGCCTGAGATTCTCTCAAGAAACCGACCGTGGGAAAAGAAGCTTCGAGTTCTTCTTTTTTAAAGCCGAGCTTTTCGATATCGAGTTCTTGCGGCTCTGGCTGAGGCGAGACTGCGATCGGATTGAACTTGGCAAGCAGGTGCCCGTATCTGCGGTAGGCATCGATCAATTGATAAACCCTAAGGTCGGGACTCTCTTTGGCAGCGGCGACTTGCGCAGAGGGCATAGCGCTGCTGGCAAAGGACATCCCTTCAAAAAAATGGCGCCATGAAAGGTCGACGCTTCCGGGATCTTTTAAATAAGATTGATAGAGCTGCTCAAGTGCAGCCAGATTAGCCAAACTCGCGTAAGAAAATGCATCCATGACCAACGCATAACAAATAAAACATTTTTTTCACATCAGACTTAAAGACTTTCTTGAACTTAATCCGATTTTCGCTAATACTTTCCCGCTCGTTGAGGTCAGTCTCTAAGATAAAACCCTCTCAGCGGAGTGTAAAAAAAATTTTACATTTTGGTTTGCATAAAAAAGAGGGGTTGAGTAAAACCACGATCATTGAACTTTCTGTAGAATAAGGTGTCGGCGATGAATATTAAATCTGAGCGTTTGAAGAAGCTGGAAACTGAACTCCAAGACTTGGAACAATGGCTCAAACTCGGTCTGGTCCCAAAAAAGGACATGGAAAAACACAGGGAAGAAATGCGCACCTTGGCTGAAAAAATCGGCGAAGAAAAAGAGCGCATCCGCTTCTTGAAAGAAAGCGGAGAGATGGAAGAGTTCAGCGCCCCGAAACGCCCGGGTGGCCGCACGCCTGTCCATGAACCGCAAAGCCTACCCGACATCGACATCGCCGAAGAGGGATTTACCGATGCTGGCCTTGATATGGAGACCGAACCCTTTGACGTCGAGACTACCGCGACAGGAGAAGAGGGGAGCGAAGAAGTTGAAGAAGAAGGCGCAGCCGTTGAAGAAGAGGAAGACGAAGACCCTTTCAGCGACCGCAACCGCTGGCGGCGCGGCGTCCTTGAAGATCCCGATGCGAATGACTGGTGACGAGCCCACTGCAAAACTCCACGACAGCGAAAAATCGATGATTTTGCCGACCTCTTGCCAGAACCTGCGAGCAGGTTCGTTTGGCGGCGGCGAAGACGCACTTGATAAAGTAGGCTGCGAAGACACTAGAAGGTCCGGTGGACCTTCGCAGTGCAAAGCAGGTGAACGTAGTGAACCGGGGCAGTGCAAAGCAGGTGAGCAGAGCGAACCAGTGTGGCAGAAGGCGCCGCCGCGGAGGCTGCGGACACTTTGCAAATGTCCAGTGGACATTTGCGAAGAGAAGCAGGTGAGCAAAGCGAACTGGGCCGGGATGCCAAAAGGGCGATTTTTTCGCGGCGAAGAATTTTGCAGTGGGCTCGACGTTAGTTTATACTTTCATATTCCGTTTTGCAGCAAAAAGTGCCCCTATTGCCACTTCTTTGTGCTTCCCGACAAAGAGGAATATAAGCAGCCATTTGTCGACGCACTCCTCAAAGAGTGGGATCTGCGTCTTCCTCAACTGAGACAAAAACGGATTATTTCCATCTATTTTGGCGGGGGTACCCCGACAAAATTGCCTCCGAGCGCCTATGAGAAAATTCTAGGGCAAATCGCTCATTCGACGACAGAGGTCACTTTAGAGGCCAACCCCGAAGACGTCACACTCTCGGCCATGCAGCAGTACAAAGCGGCGGGCATCAATCGCGTGAGCCTTGGGCTGCAATCGCTCGACGATCGAGAACTCACCCAGCTCGGCCGCACGCACCATGCCGCAAAAGCCGTTGAGGCTGTGCATACCGTCCATCGCGCCGGCATTGTCAATATCAGCGGCGATCTGATGTTTGAGCTTCCACGGCAAACTCTCGACACTTGGGAAAAAACTTTGCACGGCATTTCCCATCTTCCGCTGACACACCTTTCTCTCTACAATCTCACGATTGAGCCGCATACTCTTTTTTTTAAAAACAAACAAAAAATTCTGCCCCATCTTCCCCCTGAAGAAATACGCCTCCAAATGCTTCAGATGGCTGTCCAATCGCTTGAATCATTTGGGTTTAGTCGCTATGAGATCTCCGCCTTCGCCAAGGCAGGATTGCATTCTAGGCACAATACAGGCTATTGGACGGGGCGTCCTTTTTTGGGCTTTGGGCCCTCGGCCTTCAGTTATTGGGAAGGAGCGCGATTCTCCAATGTGGCAAATTTCAACAAATACCTTAACGATGTCGAGCAGGGCCGTTTGCCCGTCGACTTCGAAGAGCGATTGTCTTACCCGCGCAACCTGCAGGAACTCTTCGCCGTCCGCCTCCGGTTGACCGAGGGGATCGATCTAAAGCAATGGGAGAGCGATTACGGTCCATTGCCTGAAGTAATAGAGCGCAGCTTAAAGAAATTGATCGGAGAAGGTTGGGTTGAACGTAATGAAACAACAGTGAGATTAACGCCGGCCGGCCAGTTATTTTACGACAGCGTTGCAACAGAGCTTATATGAGCCTGAGCAAACCCGCTGCGCGGGTTAGAAATGGGCTCAAAAAAAAAAGGAGCGGCGGGTGCCGCTCCTCATGGAGATTCCTTTGTTGAAAGGAAACCTTATTAGCTAATGAGAGCGCGCAGATGCTGCGCTTCAACAGCTTTGTTGTTATCGGTGATCTCTTTATTGAGAGCGCCGTAGAAATTAGCGAGTCTACGCAATTCTTTGACAGTCTCAGCATTGAGAGCGGCATCAACCAAGCCGGCATCAGCTTTCGCCAGTAATCCGCCAGTAAGGTTAGTACCTGTGTAAACGGCAACCTCGTCGAATCTCTTTTGGAGAGCTTCGCGAGCGGATTTTTTCTCTTCTAAGACTCGAACTTTCTCTTGGTACTCGCCGAGCAACGTTGTAATTCTAGCAACGTTAGTTGTAGCGGTAGCAGAGGAAGCTGTCGTCGCAGCGTCAGCGCCGATGAAGGCGATGATGCGGGTGATTGTGGCATCTCTGTCGTTCTGGTTCAAGCCGTTGATTGGTTGTTGGAATGCAGCAACCAATTCAATGTACTTTTGATTCACAGCAGCTTCAGCTTGTTTTTGAGCGTCGTCAGCGGCATGCAGGCTTCCGTTGAATCCATTGGTTCCGCGGAATGCATCGAGCTCAGTGCGGAGAGCTGTTTGTTCAGCTTCCAGCTTTGTCTTACGAGCATCTTTTGCAGCGACGTAACGATCAGAGCCTGTGTTAGCAGAAGCGTTTACGAATTCGGCTTTGAGATCGACAAACTCTTTAGAATCGTGCGTAGCTTTGACTGCTTGGCGCAATTTAGCTTCGATCTCAATCGTGTCGTTTTTAGAGAAATATCCTTTGATCAGAGACGCTTTTTGCTTGAAGCTTTCGATCGTGATGTTCTCGAGAGCTTGCTCAGCAAAACCGTTGACCATATCGTCGAAGATCTTGGTCTTGAACTGTGTCAAAGTTGTTTCTATTTTTGGAGTGAGATTTGCTGTGGTAATAATTTTCTTATTGCCTACCATAACAAATTCTTCCGTTTTTTCATTTTTAGCGAGATTTTGGATCGCTTTTTCCGCAGCAGCACCATAAGCGCCAAATTGGTCGCTATTTTCTGCGATGTTCAATTGCGTAGGAGAAACCCGCGCTTTGAATGCATCGTAGAAAGCTTTGATTTTTTCTTCAGCGTTTAATTGCATTTGCGAGTAAATAGCTTGTTCAGCATGATTGCTAAATTTAAGCTTTGGAATTGCTAATTTCTTAGCTTCATCAGGAGTAAAACCGCGCACTGCAACTGCTCTAACGAGTTCAGCACTTGCATTGTTGAAATTGTTAATCGCTTCAATAGCTTCTTTAGTGTCTTGAGCAGCAGCTGTGCTTCTGTTCCAAACATAGCTAAAGAGCCCTGCAATTCTTCCAAAGAACCCTTGATTTGTCCAATTGTCATCCCAAAGGTTTTGGAGAGCAGTTTTAGAAAGTTTGTTTAAAGCAACAGCAACTGGATCAACAGGAGCAGCTGGTGTAGTTACAGCTTCTGTAGTTAAAGCTGGTGTTGTTGGAACAGCTGGTGGTGTTGAAACATCTATTGATGTAACTCTAGGAATAGTACTCATACTTATATTTCCTCCGATAACTTAATCTTGTATGTTTAAATGCAAATTTTTTGCGTTACGATTAAATTATAGTATCAGCCGTTGTTTTATTTCAATTTAATTTCGTTTCTGTTTTATTTAAAATATATAGATTACAGGTAATGTGATATCAAAATTTATTGTTTTAGATTAATAAAAATTTAATTGGTTAATTATTAAATTAGATTAAAATTGAATGTTGAAAATTAAATATAAGTAAATTTTAATTATTATCTAACCAGCGTGCGAGAGCTTGGGCGAAACGGTAATTACTTTCGATGAAATGGTATTGGGCCCATTGTATGTCCCAATCTTCAATCGCAACGCCCTCAGCGACGGCCTGCTCACGGACGCATTGGAAGAGTTGTTCTTTCCGTGCAAATTCTTTTTGCATCAAAGAGAGGATTTTGTCTTGAAGGGCCTCTTCCGCAACCTCCTGGTGGAATGCTTCTAAGAGTTGTTCCGCTTCCTGGCGAATAGAAATAGGGATCGGGGAAGGCATGGCGCGGCAGCGCACATCAAGCTGCCTCTGTTCTCTTGTCAAAAGATCGACAACAGCAGAAGGGTGCTGTCCAGGGACTTTCGATTCAAATAATTTCCACACTTTTTCATGGACGCCGCCTGAATAGCCGCGCACTTCTAATATATCTGTGATGATCCTCAGTTTCGCGCGGTCGGGGATCCGTTCATACCAGTCGCGCTGCTCTAGGGGCAAGTCCTTGAGATTGAGAGTGGTCGCGGTTACTGCCGGTTTGTAGATTGTCGTCGCAGGAGAGGGCGGCGGTGGGGTTGTTACCGGGGCGGGCGCTGGGGGAGCGCTTGGCGGCTGAGGACTTGGTGGAGAGGCTGGCGCTGGAGAAGAAGGTTGAACTGGCTGAGAGGGAGGAGGCGTCGAAATAGGGGGAGAAGGCGTTGTTGCAGGGAGGTTTACGGGGTTTGGGGTGCGCCCCATCTCTTGACGAACGGTATTTTCCAGGGTGTTCCATACATCTTGCACTTTGACGGCGGCCGCTTGCATGGGTTGGCCCACAAGAGTAATGGCGCTTGCCATTTGGTCAGCGGTCTGTTGAGAGTAAGGTTGAATAAGAAAATCATGGGAGGCGAGAGTGTTGTTGGTCCTGGCCAGGCCTGCTGGGGTAATAGTATTTATTTGAAAAACCGGTTCATTTAAGGAAGCGCGTCGCGCTTCGTGGGCGTTGAGAAGGCCCCATGTTAAACTGCGGATTCTTTCAAAGGACTGAGGATCGCAATTAGAGGGTAAATATTTTTTTTGTCCGTTGCTATTTGTAGTGTAAGCAAAAATTTGATAATCTCGGCCACCCAGACTCACCGTCATGAGATAGCCCGGATCTTTAGAGGGTTGGTAAGTTGTATTAGGTAATCTTACTGTTGTTGTCATAGTATCTCATTATTATGGCATTTATTTTAACAATATATTATTTACTATTCAACAATGTTTTAATTTTAATAATAGAATGTAATTTATAATTTTACTTACATTTAAAAGTTGCAACGTAAAGGCGCAAAGAATTAAAAATTTTTCACAATCCCTTCTACATCTTGGCGACTTTGCGTCTTTGCGTTGAAACTGCTTTTCATTCACGAGCGGTATATACTGCTTCCACTTGAAAGTTATGAAAATTTCTGCTTCAGCATCTTCACTTACGGCCGTGGTTTTACCATGGCCTTTTTGTTCGTTTCCATCGACCATGTGCTTGCACATGGTCTGCTTCAACAAACAAAAAATTGAAGCGCTGAAATTGAAATTTCCTATAACTTTCAAGTGTCAGCAGTATATAATTGGATTTTGGTTTATATAATAAAACGCGAAATTAATGATAATTATCAATTGTTTTCATATTATAATAATTGTTCGTCTTCCTTTTATTAATTCTCATTGTTACAATTTGCGCGAGGTGAAATTATGGCGACATGCAATACAATTAATCCATTTTTAAATTATACACTGGCATCAGACAATGCCAATTTTTCTTCAAAACCAAGTAAAAATTATCTTAGCTCCAATTTTAATTATACTTTAACTGTCCCCAAGAACATCGTCATTCAGGCATCCAACATCTACGAGCGCGCTATTCCAACGGCCGCGCAGAGCAGCTCAACTTCAGGAACAGGATCAGACCAAACATTGCTAGGTCCGCTTGTCCTAAGTGGTGCCGAGGTGGTCGACGACTTCGCTTCCAATATTCGAGAGACTTTTAAAACTTATCACCATGTGTATGGAACGGAGAGCCCTGTTGAACTCGCTGCATTGGGTTTCACCACAGGTTTTAATCTGATTTCCGGGTCATTAAATGTCCGCAACGGCCTCAAAGAGATCAAAACTGCCGAAAAAGTGTCCGACGTCGCAGGCAAGCAATTAGCCCAACTTAAAGTGGTCAAAGGAGCCGGTGCGGCAGCCGGAGGCGCCATCTTTATTCCTCTCCGCGCCTTATCCTTAGCTGCGCTTTATACGTCGTCGAAAGTGGTCTCGACCCTGGCGGGTGTTTTAGGAAGTATCGGCTCGGCGTGCTTTAACGTTGTTGTTGTCATCGCCGGGATTGCGCTTGGAATCAAACTCAATGAGCACCGTCTTTTCCGCAATGAATTGAACGCCATTTTGGACGATCCTAACGTGCCGCAGCAAGATCGCCTGGCCAAAGCTCTCGAACATTTGAAAAAATTGGCGACGGTTTCCCCAGAAGAAAAAGAAGCGATCCGCACCGAACTCAGAGCGCTGCCGGAGAACCAAACATTAACTTCCAACCAACTCGATGCGAAAGTCGAGGAAAAATCGAATCTTCTCTTGCAAAAGAAAGAGGCGTATTTGAAGCGCGTGGCCGACGTTGATTGCATTAAACAAATCCGCGAGAAAGGCCCTGTCGAAGCAAAAGAAGTCATCGAGGCTGTCCAAAAAACGAGCAAAGAAAAAGTGATTTTAGCATCGATTGCGATGGGCCTTTGCGTCGTCGCTGTCGCACTCACGATCGCCGGCTTTATTTTTACAGGCCCCTTGGGAATTGCCATTGCAGCAGGAGTTGGCTTAGTGGCGTCTGCTGGCTGGTTGATCCTCGATGCTTACGACTTGATCAAAGAATTCAAAGAATCAGATCCTGGACGTTTTGATAAGCTGTGGATTTTCCTCTCCTCTGTTCTTGCGATCGTGACCGTCGCCTTGGTCTTCTTCCTTTCGGCAGGAACCGCTCCGATCGTTGCCGCCGCGATCGGCGGAGCGGTCTGGCTTGCGATCAACGCCGCGTGTTACTATCGCCTATATCAACACTCGAAGAAGACGGAGTCTTGAATCTTGCCTAGAAACATTTTTGTTTCTAGGCAAGTGGTCCTTAAGAAAAATTCTTGAGACAATTTCGAGCGTGAAAGCTCGCTCAAATCGATGACCGCAGGCTTCGCAAGTTGATTCGTATTGATTAATACGGATCAACTTGCGATCGTCGATTTCAGCGGCTTTGACGCAGAAATCCCTTTCAAAAACTTTTGAGAACGCTCCCTAGGATTATGGATAAATCGGCCCAAGACTTCCTTTGTTATCTCGGCTCTGAAAAAGGCCTGGCCCATAATACTCTCATCTCTTACCAGCGAGACCTCGAAATGCTTCTCAACTTTCTCAAAGAGCGAGGCATTTCCTCTTTAGAGCTTGTCCGTGAAGACGACGTGATTGCGTTCTTGGCGCATTTAAAAGCAAAATCTTATGCATCGAGTTCGATCTGTCGATCTCTCATCGCCTTGAAGACATTTTTCCGGTTTTTAAAACGGGAAAAAGTCATCCACAACGATATTGCTTTTCATCTCGATTCTCCGCGGATGTGGCAACTGATCCCCGAGGTGTTGACAATCAGCGAGGTAGAAAGCCTCCTAAAAGCCCCGGATCCAGAGACTCTCATCGGCGCGCGCGACAAGGCGATTCTCCAGGTCATTTACGCTTCTGGCCTCAGGGTATCGGAGGTCTGCGGCCTTAACTTGCAGGATGTCGGCGACCAAATCGTCCGCGTTACGGGAAAGGGGGGCAAAGAGCGCGTTGTTCCCATCGCAAAAACTGCCGTCGACACCGTCGATCATTACCTTATTCACTATCGCCAACATTCAGACAACGAGAAGAATGTGCCTCTGTTCGTTAGCGAAAAGGGCAAACGGATCGATCGCACGCTTGTTTGGAAACGGATTAAGATCTACGCAAAATTGGCAGGAATTAAAAAAGAGATTTCGCCACACACATTGCGCCATTCGTTCGCGACCCATCTACTCGAGAACGGAGCCGACCTGCGCGTGATCCAGGAGATGCTTGGCCATGCCAACATCGCCACAACAGACAGATACACGCATATCAGCCAACGCCATCTCACTATGGCCTTCGAAGCATTTCATCCCAGGCCTTGACTAAATGAAGAAGTAAAAATACAATTGATTAGCTCACAATAATAAATTTATGATTAGTCGAATTGCTATTCTAGATCGCGCCACCACCACCTTTTTCAAAGAAGTGGGTGGTGGGGCAATTATGGGGATGGTGGTAGGGGCCAGTGTTGGCATTACCATAACCACCTATTTGCAATCGCAGGTAGATGTGCCATTGTCGTTGCCTCATGATGGTGCTCATACAGTCTTTATGAAAACAGAGGCAGCGAATTATACTGTAATACCGATTTTTACTGCCGTCGGCGGAGTGTGTGGTACGGCTTATGGGATCATTCGGTTGTGCTTCATAAGACAAGAGCCCGAGCAACGATTACCGCGTTAGCTCACTTAACTTCTAAGCCCTAGGAACATTCTCCTCAGGTTCTTTCTTCTTCTTTTTCGTCAGCTTCTCATGCAGCTCTTCGATATAGGTATAGATGACGGGGGTTAGGTAGAGCGTCATGATTTGGGAGAAGATGAGGCCGCCCACGATGACGATACCGAGGGATTGGCGGCTTTTGGCGGTGGCGCCGCCGATCGCGAGCGCGATCGGAAGGGCGCCCATCATGGCGGCAAAGGTGGTCATAAGGATGGGACGGCATCTGACCATGCAGGCATGGTGGATCGAATCGTGAATCGTTTTGTTTTCATGGATGCGCGACGCGTTGGCAAAATCGATCATGATGATCCCGTTTTTCATGACGATGCCAAGCAGCATGATCATTCCGACGACGGCGTAGAGGGAAAGGGTTTGGCCAAAGAGCATCAGGCTAAGCAGGCCGCCAAGGGCGGCTGGGGGCAGCGTCGACATCACCGTGATCGGGGGGAAAAAGTTCTCATAGAGAATACCCAAAATGATGTAGATGACGAAGAAGGCGATGATCATTAAAAACTTCAAATTGGCAAACGAGCTCTGAAAGACGCTCGCCGAGCCTTGGATGACACCGGTGACGTTGGTGGGGAGCGTTTGTTTTGCTAAATTCTGCACGTCTTTGAGGGCGGTCTCCAAAGGAACGTTTTGGGCGAGGTTGAATGAGATAGTCGCTGAGGGGAGTCCGTCGATGTGGTTGACGGTGAGTGGTCCTAAAGTCTCTTTCAGATTGCAAATGGCGCTGAAAGGGACCATCTCATTGTTGGCATTGCGAAACCACAATTGTTGCAAATCACTAGGACCGCGATAAAAATGGGGAAAGGTCTCCATGATGGCGTAATATTGGTAAGTGGGCGTGCTGATCGGGGAGAGGTTGCTCGTCGCGTAGGCGAGTTCTAGGGCGTTCTCAATTTGACTGGCTGTGATTCCATATTGGGAAGCGCGGTCGCGCTGGATCTCGATTTTTGCTTGTGGCTCTTCAATGTCCAAATCGGAGACGACGGCGGTGATGCTTTTGAGCGCTTTCATTTTCACCACTAATTCCGGACCTGCTTTATAGAGATCGTCGGCGCTCAAGGATTGGAGCGTGTATTGATAGTCGCCTTTGCTCTCTGTTGCCCCGACTTGGAGATTGATCAAAGGCAGTGGTTTGAGAAAGACTTGACATCCAGGTAGTTGACGGACAATCGACCTTAGGTGGTGTAGCAGAGGATCTAGAGCGAGCCTCTTGTGGATCGGCTTCAGGGCGAGGTAAAGAACGGCCTCGTTGTCCTGAGGATAGGCGCTGACGCCAATGATGTTCTCGATATTCGGATCATTGACGAGCATGCCGGAGAGTTTGTCCATGTAGTCGGTGATTAAGAAAGGAGAGGTGCCGTCGATGCTTTGGAGATACGCTTCAATCACGCCGAGATCGTCGGGGGGGAGAAAGTCTTTAGGGAGTTTGACCACAAGAAATATCGAAAGGGCCAAACTGGCAAGTCCGACGATCATGATCATGAAGCGATTTTTAAGAGCCCAGTCGAGCGATGGGGAATAAATTTTGATGACCCTGTTGTTCAGAGACTCCGAAAACCTTTCGACGAATTTTTTCTTTCGATTCTCTTGATGCCGGGGAATGAGCCGGCTGCACATGAGCGGGGTCAGCGAAAGAGCGATCATTCCGGAGACAAAGACAGTGGCGACGATCGTCACGGCAAATTCGTGCAGGATCCGCCCGATGATTCCTCCCATGAATAGCAATGGGACGAAGATCGTGCACAAACAGAGTGTCATCGATAAGATCGTGAAGCTGATTTCTTTGGAGCCGTTGAGGGCCGCCGTATAAGGGTCTTCCCCATGTTCGACGTGACGGACGATATTTTCCAAAACGACAATCGCATCGTCGACGAGATACCCGATTGCAAGCGTGATGGCGAGCAAGGAGAGGATGTCGACGGTGTATTTCAATTGGAGCATCACGATGAAGGCGCCTAGAACAGAGAGCGGGATCGTGACGACGGGGATGATCGTATCCCTAATTTTTCCCAAATAGAGGAAAATTACCATGACGACGAGGATGATCGCGACAAAGAGCGTGAGCTCCACATCGTGCACCGAATCCCAAATGAAGGTCGATTCATCGAAGATGCGGATGAGGCGTACTGATCCGGGAATTTCCGCCTGGAGGGCTGGAAGCAGCCCATTAATGGTATCGATGACTTGAAGCGTATTGGCGCCGGCCTGTTTGCGCACGGCCAGGACCACGGAAGGGGCGGTAAACTCGGGCTCGTAGAAAGTGATGATCTGCTTGTCATTTTCCACACTGTCGATCGCGTGACCGACATCGCGGAAGCGCGTGATGGATCCATTGTCATTTTTGATGATCACAGGATCATACAGGGCAGCGGGGATCAAAAGGCCATTGACGTCGATCGTGTATTCCCGTTTTTCGCCGAAGAGGGTACCGACCGGCAAATAGACGTTCGCCTGTTTGATGGCAGCGCCAACATCATTGATGTCCAATCCTTTGGCGGCCATTTTTTGAGGATCGACGCGCAGGCGGACGGCATAGGGCGATCCGTAAGTTTGCACTTGAGAAACTCCTTCGACAATCGCCATGCGCTGCGCTAAGACAGAATAGGCGTAATTGTAGAGCTCTCCTTTGGTCATCGTCGGAGAGGTTAGGCACATGAATAGAATCGGGGAAGCGGTGGGATTTGTTTTTGTGTAGGAAGGAGCGTAGGGCAAGTTTTGAGGAAGTTGCGCGCTCGCGGCATTGATCGCGGCTTGCACGTCGGGCGCCGCGAGGTCGATATTGCGGTCGAGGTGGAATTGCAGAACGATCGTCGCGCTCCCCGTATAACTTGTCGAGGAGATCGTCTGGATCCCCTGAATCGAAGTGAACTGCTGCTCGAGGGGAACGACGACGTTATTGGCGACGGTCTCAGGATCTGCGCCCGGCCAATCGATGTTGACGGTGATCGTCGGATAATCCACGTCGGGCAGGCTGCTCACCGGCAGCGCGCGGTAGCTCAAAATGCCAAAGAAGGCCACCGTCAGCATGACGAGAATCGTCATGACGGGCCTGCGAATGAAAATTTCCGATAGATTCATGACGACATTCTCCTATTCTTTCCCGTGGTCGAGGACGCGGGGTTGCTCCATTTTGATTCCTTTGACTTGCACTTTCATCCCTGGATAAAGGTTGAGTTGTCCTTCGACGACAATGTTGTCTTGGGGTGTAATTCCGGATTCAACCGACATATATTTGTTATCGTAGTTTTGCCCGACTTTCACATCTTTGACTCCGATCGTCGAATCGGGCTTCACGATGTAGACATATCGCCCTTTTTGGCCGATCATCACCGATTCGACAGGCAGTAGCATTGCTCCTTTTTTCTCTTCAAGAATCAAACGCACATCGACGAAATGCCCGGGCCAGAGAATCTTTTCCTGGTTTGAGAGTGTCCCTTCCATCAAAATGGCCCCTGTTCCCGTGTTGACTTGATTGTCGATCAGCGTCAGATCTCCTTCAAAGGCATGTTTGTGGGCAGGATCGGGATAGACGATCAATTTTAAATTGCCCGAGCGCTGTTTTTCTTGGATGGTGAAAATGTCGGTTTCCGGGACGTAAAAATCGACCAAAATCGGCTGAATTTGATTGAGGAGGGTGAGTTGTGTATTGGCGTTGGCGTCGACATAATTGCCCGTTTTAACTTGCAATTTTCCCGTCACGCAGTCCATCGGCGCGGTGATGTAGCAGTAACCTAAATTGATCTTGGCAGTCTCGATGTCGGCCCTATTTTGGGCGATCACGGCCTCATCGACGAGCACATTGGTGACATACTGGTCGTAATTGAGTTGCGAGATAAAATCTTGTTGAACGAGGGGAGCATATCGGGTTGTCGTTTCTTCGTCGTAATGCAGGCTTGCATAATTTTGCGCCAATGTAGCTTCCGCTTTGGCCAGTGTCGCCTCAAAAGGTCTCGGGTCGATGATCAAAAGCAGATCTCCCTTTTTTACTTGCTGTCCTTCCTCAAAATACTGTGCGACAAGCGTACCCGAAACTTGCGCCATGACCTCTACGCTGACTTTGGCGACGATGTGGCCGATATAATCGACATAGACGGGAACGTCGCATATCGCCGCTTTAGTAGTTGTGACTTCATGCAGAGGTGGCGGTGGAGGAGGCGCTTTTTTGCAGCCGGTCAGGCTGTAAAGGGCAAGAACTATTGAAATTTTAAGGAAGTTCTTCATGGGTAATTTCCTCATTAGTTAAATTTGTTTCCTGTGTCTCTGCAAACGGAGTGAGATAAGTCGGAGAAAGCAGGCCTGTCGAATACGCTAGGTTGGCAAGCGTCGTGTACCAGAGCTGAAAGGCGTTGGCCTGACTCGCGCGGGCGTCGATGAGCGAGCTTTGGGCGGACACGACATTCAGAATGGTATTCGTCCCTTGTTTGTATTGGGCGAGCGCGACCCTGTACTGCTCTTCGGCAGCTTCCAAAAAGGCGGTCGAGAGGTTCAAAGTGTCGAAGGCGACCCCGACGTTAAAATGGTAAGTGGTCACTTCTTTGATCATCTCTAATTCGGTTTTCACCATCTGCTCTTCGGCCGCTTTTTTATTGGCCTTGGCGATCTTGATCGCGTTGCGGTAAAAGAACCCCTGGAAGAGCGGCATGCTGACTGTGAACGTGCTTAAGAAGTTGTATTTGTCATGCAGATTGTGATTGTAGTAGTTTTTCCCGAGTTGGAAATTGTAGTTGAATTGCGGAAGCCACTGACGCTCCGCCGCCCGTAGGCTTTGCTGCTTCGAGCGGAAATTCGCCTCCGAGGCGAGGAGGTCGGGGCGGTTTTGCATCCCAATCGAAATCAGCGTCTCTACAGAGGGGACAATGTCGTTTTTTGGCAGCGTGGTGGGCAGCTCCATCGTTGAGAGTTTCATCGTTGCGGGAAGCCCCATGTCGCTCAGCATTGTTGTGTAGGCGGTCTCGACATTTTGATCTTGGCTTGCCAGCGCTGTCTGGTTTTGCAAGAGCTGGGTGGTCGCCTGGAGCACGTCGGAGACATCGCGAACGCCCGTGTTAAAACCCGTTTGCGCCGCTTCCAACGTCATCGCTGCGGTCTGGACATTGGCCTCATCGGCGACGAGCAGCATTTTTTGATAAAGGTAATTGTAATAATCGGTCATAATCGTTTGCAGCAGCGTCATGATCGCGTCGTTGTGCGTCCAGTCGGCATTGTAGAGGGCCTGTCTTGCGGCCTCGGACGTCGCGCGCAATGTCCCGAAATCGTAGATCAAATATGAGATGTTCAGTTGAGGACCCCAAATGGTGTAGTAAAAATCCTGCACGGTGACCGGCCCCAATGTCGTGGTAGCCGACGGATTAGAGGGAACCGTCGATATGTCTGTGGAAGGGGCGCCAATCCCAGAAGAGGTTCCTGCGCCAGATGCTGCAAACGTCGGCTGGCGCGCGCGCTGATAATAAAAATCTCCGCTGAGCGCCGGAAAGAATTGGCTTTGGCTCTGGCCGTAGGTGGCGGCTGCTGATCTCGCTTGGGCCCACGTGATCTTGGTTTGCGGATTGTTGCGCAAGGCGATATCAATGAGCTCGGCCAGGCTATAGGGCTCTTGTGAGTCGATCATCTCCGGAGGGGCGTCGGACAATGCGATTGGCTTGACGCTGTTTGGGGGAATCCAAGGGCGAGACGGGCTTAAAGGGGCGTAGCTCCACGGATCGATGACGGCGCGATTGGGGTAGCAGCCACCGCATGTCAAAATGACAATAGCTGGAAAGGCTAATTTTTTGAACATTTATGCTGCGCCCGCTTAGGTTTTGTGAATTTTGACTGGCTGCGACTTTGCCAAATCGATCCTTCTCGCTCGTCTTGCTATTCAGCAATGGTCTCTCCAGTCATTCGGAACTTCGGTTCCGGTATGACCTGCAACCATCCACTGGATGCTTGCAGCGTTCGGATCGCTTCGCTTCGATTTTGCTGCGTCTCGCATAGTCAAAATTCACAAAACCTAAGCGGTCACAGCTCCCCCTAGCGCCAACAATGGTAATTAAATTATTTATTTACCATCTATTCCGCAGTATAGCCACCTTGGTTTTTAGGTCAAAAGCTTTGAGCAGAAATTATTTAAGTGTTTTAAAACGCAAAGGCGCACAAGTCGCGAAGACGCAAAGAAAAGCCATTAAACTAATTTCTTTTCTCCGAGCCTTCGGTGCGACCCGGCGTTGAGAGCCTGTCTGCAAACTTGGATTTCGTCCTAGTTTTTTGGATTATTTTGGCCGATTTTCGAATTCTTTTTGCGGGGGTAGTATGCGCAAGTTGATACAACCCCCGCAAAAAGAATTCGAAAATCGGCTCAAAAGAACCGAAAAATCGACTGAAACCAATTTCGCAGACAGGCTCTGAGATCTGTTATGGATTAAGCTTTTTATTGAGCAGGTCGTTGACGACGGCGGGGGAGGCTTTCCCCTTGCACAATTTCATCACTTGGCCGACGAGGAAGTCGAAAGCGCGCCCTTTGCCGGCTTTGAAGTCGGCGACGGACTGCGGATTTTCGGCGATGACTTGATCGACGAGCGGTTCAATGCTCGATAGGTCTTGCATCGGCTGATAGTCGGGATTTGCTTTGACGATCGTTTCAGGATCTTTGCCAGGAGAGGCGACCATGTCGTCGGCGACGCTCTTGGCGATCTTACCTGTGATCGTACCGGCCTCGATCATCTGAACGAGTTTGCCGATGTGCTGAGCGGGGATGCCGGAATCGAGGAGACTCGTTCCGGAATCTTTGTAGCGCCCGGTGAACTCTACGGTGATCCAATTGCAGATGTTTTTGGGATGGTTGCAGGCTTTAAGCGCCTCTTCGAAGTAATCGGCGAACTTTTTCTCGTTGATTAGAATGGCGGCGGAGCCGATGGGGAGCAAATAGTCGGAGACGTACCGTTTGAAGCGGTCGTGGGGAAGTTCAGGGAGGCTGGCGCGAACGCCCTCGATATAGGCTTCGGTGAGGACAATTGGCGGGAGATCGGGCTCGGGAAAATAGCGGTAATCCTCCGCTTCTTCCTTTTGGCGCATGAGGATCGTCTCTTTTTTGTCGGGGTCGAATCGATAAGTGCCTGGGGTGATGATCTTGCCGGGCTCTTCATGGGGTTTTGCGCTGTAGAGACGGATCTGTCGGCGGATCTCCGATTCGAGGGCAATCTCCATGTAGTTGAAGGAATTGAGGTTTTTGATCTCAATTTTATTGCGCAATTTTTTTTCATGCTTAGGGCGCACGGAGATGTTGCAGTCGACGCGTAGTGACCCTTCTTCCATGTTGCAGTCGGAGGCGTCCAGGTATTGCATGATCGCTTTGACGGCCATCGCATAGGCGACCGCTTCTTTCGGCGAGTGCATGCAAGGCTCGGAAACGATTTCGATCAAAGGGACCCCGGCCCGATTGTAATCGACGCCGGCGAAACTGCTGAAATGTTTGAGCATGCCCGCGTCATCTTCGAGATGGGCGTGATGGACGGCGAAGTGTTTGGACATCCCTCCCACTTCAGCGATGACCGAGCCCCCGACGACGATCGGCTGGTCGAACTGGGTGATTTGAAAGTTGCGTGGGCTGTCGGGATAAAAGTAGGATTTGCGGTCAAATTTGGAAAAGAGCGCAACATTTGCTCGAATGGCAAGGCCGAATTGGACGGCTTTGCGGACGGCCTCTTTGTTGAGGACAGGAAGGGAGCCTGGCTGACCGGTGTCGACGACGCCGATGTTTGTATTCGGCTCATCGCCGAAGCGGTTCGGGGCAGGGCTGAAAATCTTCGATTTCGTCTTGAGTTGAACGTGGATCTCCAATCCAATGACCGGTTCCCAGTTTTCATACATCACGTCTGTCATACATTGCCTATGAATTCGAGTGGGATTTTTTGGGTGAAGCCGGTAGCCTTTTCAAAGGCGTGGGCGAATTGAAGAACTTGTCCGTCATGCATCTGAGGTCCGAGCAGCTGAAGGCCGAAAGGACGGTGGTTGGCGTCAAACCCATTGGGGACGCTGATCGCGGGCAAGCCGGCCATATTGGCGGCGATTGTGAAAATATCCTGCAGATACATTTGCATTGGGTCTTGAATGCCGTTGATCTGGAAAGCGGTAGTGGGGGAGGTGGGCATCGCGATGATGGCGCATTTTTCGAAGGCAGCATTGAATTTTTGGATCATCAATGTTCGGACTTTTTGTGCTTTTTTGTAAAATGCATCTTGGAAGCCCGAAGAGAGGACATAGGTGCCGAGCATGATCCGCTTCTTCACTTCTCGCCCGAATCCTTCCTGTTTGGAAAAATCGTAAACCTCTTCTAATGTTGTCGCGCGGCTCGAGCGTTTGCCATAGCGAATCCCATCGAAGCGGGCAAGGTTTGTCGAGGCCTCGGCCGTGGCCAAAATGTAATAGACGGCGATCGAATACTTGAGCAGGTCGAGATCGACATCGATAACCGACGCTCCAAGAGACTTGAACGTCTCGAGCGATTGCATGAACGTCTCTTTGGCCCCCTTGTCGAGCTTGTCTAAAAAATGCGAGGGGACGCCGATGGTCATGCCGCGGATCTCCTGGTCGATTTTTTTGAGATACTCTTCAGGAGGTAAATTCAAACTCGTCGAATCATGAGGGCAATGGCGGCCCAACACTTCCATCGTGAGTGCTGCGTCGGCGACGTTGTGTGTGAGGGGACCGATCTGGTCCAAGGATGAGGCGAAGGCGACCAGGCCATAGCGCGAGACGCGGCCATACGTCGGTTTGAAACCGACGATGCCGCAAAATGCAGCGGGTTGGCGGATCGATCCACCGGTGTCGCTGCCAAGGGCGATGGGGCAAAACCGCGCGGCGACGGCAGCTGCCGAACCGCCGGAAGATCCTCCGGGCGTGCATTTTAAGTCCCAAGGATTTTTTGACACCTGGTAAGCGGAGTTTTCCGTCGAAGAGCCCATTGCAAATTCGTCGAGATTAGTCTTGCCGATGAGTAGAGCGTCTTCCTCTTCCAGATGCTTGACGACCGTCGCATCGAAGACAGCCCGGTAATTTTCCAAAAAGCGGGAAGCGCAAGTCGTAATGACCCCTTGGACGTGGATGTTGTCTTTGATGGCCACAGGAACGCCAGCGAGTTTTCCCAAGGGTTTGCCGGCGTTCCTCTTTTGATCGAGCCGCTTGGCTTTCTCCATGACGCGCTCTTGCATCAAAGAGAGAAAAGCGCGGGTCTCGCCATCGCGCTTGGCAATCCGCTTTAAGCTAGCTTCAGCGATCGCTTCAGCGGTCGTCTCTCCATTGCAGAATGAATCCCGCAGGGCGCGGGCGGATAATTGGTACATCGTTGGTGTCTCTCTTAGGGTTGCAAGAAAATAACTTTTACAGTTCTCGAGGGAAAAATCCTCAAGAGCTGAACCGTTTTTCTCCTCGGGAACTGTAAAAGTTATTTTCTTACAACCCCTTATTTTATCACAGGCGGAACCCGAATCATTCCGCCGACATGGGCGGGGGCGTTGGCCAAGAAGGTCTCGCGTGGAAGGGTCTCCCCCACTTCATCCTCGCGCATCACGTTGGCCAGGGTCTTCAAAACAGTGAGGCAGGGTTCGACGCCCTCGGTGTCGACTTCTTTTAACTGCTCAACGTAATTCAAAACGTGGCTCAGCTGAGCGTGCAAAGCTTTTTTTTCATCTTCGGTGCATTCGATGCGGCACAATTTCGCTAGTTTATTCAATTCTTTTTCGTCGAATGCAGGCATACGGAATTTTCCTCTAGACCGTCTATGATAATCCTCGCATTTTCTACTGTAAAGAAAAAATGCATGACAAAGGTTTCTTTTTTTTTATGATGGGAGATATTTGGAGGTGTTAACATGAAATGCTTGAATGTGCTCGCTTTTATACTCATCATTATCGGGGCGCTCAATTGGGGGCTTTGGGGATTTTTCCAATTTGATTTTGTCGCATGGCTCTTTAATGGCAATACGACATGGTTGAGCCGTTTAGTTTACGCCATTATCGGACTGGCAGGGCTATGGAGCCTTCGGCTGATTCCGCGCTGCAAACATTTTTGCTGCGACTCAGAAAAGTGCAAAGGCAAATGAGCCGCGATACGCATATGCGCATCCTGCTGAGTGGTTCTTCCGGATTGATCGGGTCTGCTCTGAAAAATTTTCTCCAGCACGCCGGCTATGAGGTTGTCCGCCTTGTGAGGAACAAAGAAGAGGTCCCAGGGGGCGCGATCTACTGGGACCCTATCCATGGCCTCTTTCAAAAGGAGGATTTTGAAGGGTTTGATGCCGTCATTCACCTTGCCGGATCGAACATAGCCAAGGGCAGGTGGACGAAAAAAAGAAAAGAGCAGATCTTTTTGAGCCGCTGCCGCGACACCTGGCTGCTTTCCCATGTTTTATGCAGGCTTTACAAGCCGCCGATAACATTGATAGCCGCCTCTGCTGTGGGTTTTTATGGAGACCGCGGCGATGAAGAGCTCACTGAAGAGAGCCCGCAAGGAACCGGCTTTTTGGCCGACCTCTGTGGAAAATGGGAAAAGGGGACTGAAGCGATCGAGAATCGCGGCACCAGAGTGGTCCATGCCCGTTTTGGCGCTGTCCTCAGCGGAGAAGGAGGGGCCCTCAAAAAGATATTAACGCCGATTCGCCTAGGGGTGGGGGGGAAGATGGGATCGGGAAAGCAGTGGGTCAGCTGGATCGGCATCGACGATGTCCTGGGAGCTTGCGACCACTGCTTGACGCGCGAGGAGCTCACGGGCCCCGTCAATTTTACCACCCCAGAGCCAGTGACTCAAGAGGAGTTCGTAAAGACTCTAGCGAAAAATGCCCATCGGCCAGCCTTCTGCCATCTGCCGAGCTGGATGGTGAAAGCTCTATTTGGCGAGATGGGGAAAGAAGTTATTCTCTCCAGCCAAAAGGTGAAACCTGAAAAACTGCTCAAAACAGGGTATACCTTCCGCCACCCGGATCTTCAGAGTTTGTCCACAATCCTGGCACTTTGATTATACCAGAGTCGGCCATAAACTTGGATTTTATGCCCGAGTCTGGTTTAAAGCAACGTGGACATCCTCTTAAGCCGCGCTTAGTTCCTTTTCCAGCTTTTCGCTCATGGAGTAGCATTGGCTGATTTTTGCCTCATCGAGCCATTCTGAATCGGAATGGACGATCACATCGATGCTGTCGAGGTAGTCGCGGACGGCGCGCACAAAGCGGTCCCCCATTTTTAGGGCGATTTTTTGCATTTCGCCGGAATGTTTTAACATTTCACTTCTGGCTTTCAACTGTGCGCTGGTGATCTGATTGAGATTGCCTTCTTCGTAGAGCACGATCAAGCTGCCTACTCCGCCGCTGATCTTATGTTTTAAATCGTGTAGAGATTGCTTATAGAGATCCAATTCGGCGGATTGGGTCCTTTTTCTTCTGGGATGAAACGGCTTCATTCTTCTAAGTCTTGGTCCCATAATTATCTCCTAGAGAAATTGCTGTATATAATTATAAGTTATTTAAAATTCATTTTGTTTTCAATATTAATATTTTCCGTTGTTGCTTAATGAGTTGTATGCCATCATGGCCTCCGGTTTTAAAAAATGGGTGGGGCGCAGCACTACGTGTTAAGGACCACCCACAAAGGAATTTATATGCACTACTCCCTCTTGCTCAGCTTCTTGCTAACCGTTTCTTCTCCCTGCTTCTCCTTTTGTCCGGCAATTCTTGCCGATTTGGTCACAGGGGAAGACGATGATTGTTGCGACGACGAAGAAGATGGCGAAGTCGACGAAGACATCATTATCGATGAAGAAGAATCCAACGACGATGAAGGCGTGAATACCTAGAACAACCCAAAAAATCTTCCGTCTTGTCAGCGAGCGCAGGAAATCCCTGCGCTTTTTTTTTATTTATTAACCCACGCTCCGAAAACGTGACAATCTGCTTGCCTTGCGGCGCATATTTTTACTTTTTTGGGGCGCGGGTTAATATTTTGTTGAATAGTTAATTAATTAATTTTATTATTAAAACATGGGGCGATAAATAAAGTAATTGATCAAGCAAGGTCTTTAAATAAATAAAAAGACTGCATGAGCGTTACTAATGATTCTAGCTTGGAGGAACCCATGGCCAAAAAAGCGGCAGGAAATCCTTGGTTGAGCATATGGACAGAACCGAGAAAAACGGTTCGATCCATCGTGAACACCGATCCGAAGTTTGGCTTTGTGATCCTTTCCGGCATCTATGGGTTTCCCATGGCGCTGAATCTGGCCCAAAATTTTTCATTAGGAGCTTCGATTCCCCTCTGGGCGATATTGATCGGCGCATTGATTATCTGCATCCTCTTAGGAATGATCGGCATTACCATTTCCACCTGGCTTCTGCATTTCACCGGCCGCTGGATTGGCGGCAAAGGCAGCTTCCAAACGGTCCGTACTGCGGTCGCTTGGTCCAATGTGCCCAATGTCGTAACGATTTTGATGAGTCTCATCGTGGTCGCAATGTTCGGCAGAGCGATGTTCAATGCAGCTTTTTCTGCCACGCATTTCATGGGAACTCAAGCGGGAATCATCTTCATTGTCTTTTTGCTGCAGGCTGTTGCCTCGATCTGGGGTTTTGTCATTTTGATCGTTGGGTTGAGTGAGGTCCAAGGCTTTTCCGTTTGGAAAGCTCTGCTCAATGTCTTAATTCCCTTCGTGATCGTCGTGGCAATTGTGTGGCTATTAGGATGGGTATTTGCGGCAACAGGAACAATACATAATTAATACATGGGAGAGGGATATGGAAAAGTCAATTTTCGATGCGGTCAAAGCGATCGTAGTTACTTCGGCAACAGCACTTGTGATGGCACTCAATCCATTAACGGCTAATGAAATCACTGCCAATCAAAACGCGGCAACTGCTCAAATGCCAAAAGCACAACTGTCCCCTTGGCAGGAGTTTCATTCTGTCGTGGGAAAATGCACAATGAAATTTCCAAAATATCCCGACCATTTGTCGGAAAAAATGCGCCTTCCCGAAGAAGGGTTTGATTTGAAATACGACGCTTATATCTCTGCGATGGACCAAAAGACCGTTTTCTTGCTTCTCATTGCCCAATATCCAGATTTCGTCGATGAAACTTATGCGCGAATGAGCTTGGAGGGATTTTTGAACGGAATTTTAACGCATAACCCTAATAATCAGCTCATTTTTGCTGACCTTTCTCTCGTTGGCGGCCATGAAGCTTTGGACTTTTTCATCCGCACGGGAAGCGTCTACTTCAAAGGGCGCGCCTTAATGGTGAAGAACAGCCTCTACTTAATGGCTATGGAGTGCGAAGTGCAAAACTACGATGAGACGCACTACAAGACCTTCGTCGAGTCTTTCGAACTTTCCCAATAAGCATCCATCCTTAGGACGGCTCCAATGGGGCTGTCCTTAAGAGCCTTCCTTTCGAAATCGCTCTTATTCCGGAACAGAATGGAATCAAGGTATCCGAGCATACCGCGGTTCCGGAAGAACTCAAAGATCGCGCATGGCAATACGATTAAAGCGGTGCTTTAGCGATTCAGAATTTTCCACAAGATCTTGCATCGGTAGGTCGTAGGCATATTGCGTTTGGCGGTAATGGTCCATGGCCTGGTGGATGAATTCCTTCCCTTTGATCGGGAATGCTGCGCCTTGAATGTACTGTTGGATCCAAGCCGCCGCGTCAACTAAACTGTCCACAATGAAGTCGCTGAGCGATTCGACAAAGGGATGTACCCAATCTTTCACTTCAACGCCGAGCAGTGTTGTTTTTGTCCATCGGTAGTGGGAGTCCCTTGGAGCGTAAGCGATGACGGGGATTTTGTTGACTTTTGCCCACATCATTTCCGAGCCGACGCCGAGGCCACGCCGCTGCCTCGCATCGACGAGGACAAAATCGCTCGAATAAACCATCAGCATATCTCTGCCGAAAACAGACATCTGAGAGGAGAGATCGTCGGTGCGGTGGGCGGGATTTAAGAAAGCGATCTCGTATTCTTTTAGGGCATCTCTCAAAACGCTCATCTCCAAATCAGTCCAAAATAGTTCATTCGAAGGTTCGTGCGCTTTTTTGATGCTGCCAGCCAAATAGATTGCCAACTTATTAGAAAGATAGGAAGAGCTTTCCTTGGACATAGGGGGCTCCGTTGAATATTTTCTATGCTCATTATGAGCGTTCTACGATTTAAAAAAAAGGCAGCAATGCCTAATATGGTAGCAGCATGGAATACAAATCGCACATTTCTGGCATTTACGACCGCAGCGCCTCATCCTATGGGGGATTCGGCACCCATTTTTTCGATATCTTTGCGGAAAGACTCATTGAGCTAGCACAATGCTTTCCAGGGGCAAACATCTTGGACGTCGCAACAGGTCGTGGAGCGATTTTAAAGCGCGCGATACGGCTCATTGGGATGCAGGGAAAAGCCATTGGAATTGATATCAGCCCGAAGATGATCGAGGAGACAAAGCGCGAAATCCGGCAGCAAAATGTTTCCCTATACTGCACCGATGCGGAGGAGCTTAGTTTTGAGGACCGCTCTTTTGATACCGTCTACTGCGGATTTGCCCTTTTTTTCTTTCCAAATCCCAAAAAAGCGCTGCAGGAATTTAAACGGGTGTTAAAACCTCAAGGAAAAATCGCCATTTCTACCTGGGGAAAAACAGGTCTCACCAGGCGTGTTCTGCATGAGAAGCTGAATGCGATGGGGGTGCAATCCTCTCATACCGCTCATCCGATGCCGTCCCTTGAAGACTTGAGCGCTCTTTTCTCGGGTGCAGGCTTCCAATCGATCCAAATCAAGCCAGAGCGATTGGACCACACTTACGCCAATTTTGATCATTGGTGGGAATGCCTTTGGCACCATGGGACCCGCGCTGGGCTTGAGCAGCTGAACGAACAGCAACTCGGCGTCCTCAAGAACGAGTTGGACCAGGCTCTTGAGAGCGTCAACCGTCCGGACGGATTTCACGAGGAGCTTGAAGTTTATTACACTGTGGCCTTCAAATAATTTATTTTATGTCAACATCTTCAGTTTCATTGGTTCCCAACCAATTCAACACGATTCCTTCCTCTGTTCTGCTTCAAAGAGCGCATGAACTTGTCTCAAAATCGAAGGAATTAAAAAAAGAAATATCCCAGGAAATAAAAATAAACAAATTGGTTTTTAATTCGTTGTATTCAACGGCACGTTTGGCTCAAGGTTACCGTGTTTCCAACGATTCTGTCGATCATTCCATTTACTTCACTTCTGATTTGATAATCCCTGTTTCTTATTTATTCAAAACTGCGGATCTACCTGCTAATTTTAGGATCCAAAATTTTAATGACCCTCGTCTTTATGATGAGCAATTCCTCCGGTCATTTGTGCAATGGGTAAATTCCTCTATTGAATCTTTAAATTGCAGTCAAAACTCGGAAGATCATTTACCATTAACTAAGATGCCAAAAGATCCTGGTGACTTTAGACTTCTTCGGCTTTATATAATGTTATTACGGGATCCTATTTTGTTTGAAAAAACAAAAGCGCATACAATAGGGCATGAGTTATGCCATGCGCTTGAAGAAAATGAAAGTGTTTTTCAATGGAATTTCCCTGGTCGTATGACATACGTTCCCAAAATAGGAATTTTGGGAGGGCTTTCATTATTCGGATTGGGTCTTGTTTTTGCACCTTTGATTAGCCTTCGTGTGGGCCTTAGTCTTGCTGGCTTTGGAGCTGCCTTGGGTACTGCGACGATTGCCTTATATCGATTTGGCTTATCAAAATGTCGTGAAATTGAAAAAAAATGCGATTTGAGAGCTATCAACGTTCTAAAAGACGCGAATGGGGCATTCTACCTCTTCGAAACAATGCGTCAAGTATTACTAGCAGAGAGGAGCAGAGATCCTTCCCTTCCCATTGACAAAAATGGGAATTATTTAAATGATCTCGAACATCCCGATTTATGCTCACGAGTTCAATACTGCTTAGAATGGCAAGCTAAAAATCTCCAAAATTAAAATATTTTATCTCATTTGTCCAAAGCAGCTATGTCCAGATTTTCTGGACGTAATTACATTTCTTTGGTATTATCGTGTAGGAAAAAAAAATAATTGATGAATCATGAGTATTAGACCAACAAATCCAGTAGCTTTTATCAGTTCCCCCACCCTCTTGTCTAATCTTCCTCGCGTATCACATGTGGCTCCTCTTCCATTGAACACGATCAGCTCTCTTCAACCAATGAATTGTTTTTCGACTTTTTTCTCTAAAATTTATGAATGGTTAAAACAAATATTTCCTTCGCTGTTTATATCAACAGCAACGAGAACCAATCTCACTGCTCAAGAACTCGAACAACGTGTTCAAAAGGGGCATGATTTCATTAACAACAGTATTGACCATCATCTTGGCGACCGCGCCAGAAACATGCTTCGCGATCGATTACTAGTCCGCATGGAATATACTGCTGACACTTGAAAGTTATAGGAAATTTCAATTTCAGCGCTTCAATTTTTTGTTTGTTGAAGCAGACCATGTGCAAGCACATGGTCGATGGAAACGAACAAAAAGGCCATGGTAAAACCACGGCCGTAAGTGAAGATGCTGAAGCAGAAATTTTCATAACTTTCAAGTGGAAGCAGTATATAATGGCAATGTTGTCGTCTCATTTCCCACAAGCCACCCTATCAACCTCCAGCAATTCAAGCGAAATGCCATGGCAAAATTTGAGGCCATGATGCGGCGGCCCAATATTCTTGAACGATTATCAAACAATCATCTTTCTGTTGAAACATTTTATTTTACGCGCCAGGTGCGACCCTCAGATGGAGCCCTTTCGCCTTTTGTCCTCTCCGAATGCGAACAGCACTCCCGCTGTTTTGGTGCTTCCGATAATGGCGACAGAATCAGTCGCGGCATCTGGAGGTTTTATGAAAATGATTTAAGAAATTGGCTCAATGAGCGTATCCCTGCTTCTGATCCAGAACGCCAAGAGGCCACTTCCCATGTCTTAGGGGCTTGTAACAGTTCCTCTTGAACTTATTCAAAGTTGATCATACATTATCAGCATGAATAAGTTTTTAAGCATCCAAGAAGCAGCTTCCAGGTTAGGTGTATCTCCTCAAACCCTTCGACGTTGGGAACGAAAGAAAAAAATCGCGCCCACTCATCGAACTCAAGGCGGCCAACGCCGCTATGACATCACTAAACTACCCCTTTTAGATCTTAGTCATAATCCAACAGATCGCCCAACTATAGCTTATGCACGCGTCTCAAGCCATGATCAAAAAGAAGATTTACAAAGACAAATCCATATGCTAGAAATTTACTGCTCAGCAAAAGGATGGACTTTCTCAATTCTGAAAGATTTAGGCTCAGGAATGAATTATCATAAGCGCGGCTTAAAGCAATTGCTCGAGCAGATTATGAATGGACAGATCGGTCGCTTAGTCCTCACTCATAAAGATCGACTATTGCGATTTGGAGCAGAGCTCGTTTTCTCTCTATGCGCAGTCAAAAACGTCGAAGTCGTGATCATCAATCAAGGCGACGAACCTTCTTTTGAAGAGGAACTAGCTAAAGATGTCCTGGAAATTATCACAGTGTTTTCTGCAAGGCTTTATGGATCTCGAAGCCATAAGAATAAACAGCTCATGACCAATCTTCAAAATGCAGTAGCAAATGTCTAAAGAGAATTTAGTCCTTAGATTGAGAGTAGAAGTGGATGCTGCAGCCGCAAACGAACTTGACGGTCAATCGAGAATTTGTAATTGGTTATACAATCATCTTCTGGAAAGAGGGCAACAGTTAAAGCGAGAATTTATCTCTGGGAATCCAGAGGCATCCAAAATTCTCTACACAGAAAGAGGACTCCGAAATCAACTTCCTAAAATCAAAGGGGAGAATCCCTTTTTAAAAGTCGTTCATTCTTCCCCACTGAAAAACACTGCTTTAAGGCTAAGTGAAGCGATCCAGGTCCATCAAAAGTCTAAAAAAGGCAAACGACGCGGCAAGAAGATGGGATGGCCAAAATTTCGCTCCTGGAAAAGAAAATGGTTTTCTCTCTTTTATGATGAGCCCAATAAAGGGTTCAAGATCGAAGGTGACACCTTAATTCTCTCTCTCGGCATGGGAGAGGACCGTAAACGCCGTTCCGTTATACTAAGGCTGACTGAAGCCCATCTTCTTAAAAACAAGATCATTCGTAATCTTCGGATTAACTACGAACTGGGAAATTATTACGCCATTTTTACGATCCAAAAAGAACTCCCAGCTCTAAAGCCCATTTCTAAAATTCTCGCCTTAGATCCAAATCATAAGAACCTCGCTTATGGCGTCGATACACAAGGAAAAGCCATTGAGATTGCAGCTCCCAAATGGCTCAAAAATTTTGATAAACGCCTCGATGAAATTAAAAGCAAAAGAGATCGTTGTAAGAGAAAAGTTAAAAGAGTTGCTGTTTTGGATCAAAAAGGAGATCCAACAGGAAAAGAGTTCTGCCTTCCTTCCAAGCGATGGAAAAAGTACGATGATGCCTTAAAAAGTGCTCTACATAAACGCCGAGAACAGACCAAGACGTTCATGTTTACCAGCGCTCATCGCCTCTTTAAAAACTACGATTGCGTAGCAATCGGAGACTATACTCCAAGTGGCGAGGGGATCAATACTTCCATGAGACGAGCGATGAACAACCGATCTTTGATCGGGCGTTGGAAAAGCACCCTGTCCTGGGTAGCTCGTAAATCGGGAAAAACTTTTTTAGAGTTTGAGGAAAAAGGAACAACTCGTACGTGCAGTGGCTGCCTCCATGTTATGGAAGGAGGAATTGCTCCTTCTCTAAGACAATGGCAATGTCCCCAATGTCAAACCGTTCATATTCGGGATGAAAATTCTGCATTCAACGGGCTGAGGAAAGTCTTGCGAGACCTTCCAATAAAAATTGAAGGAGAAAATCCTTCGCTAGTGTCTGGCTCAGACCTCGCTTTTATTAAAGAGCGATGGGCTTGGTGTATTTTGCCTAGTGGTGTCCATGAGACACCGCGGGGGCAAAATAGCGAACTTCTTCGCAGCACCAAGAAATTAAACCGAGAAAATGATATTTCTCGACCAAAGTTGATCTTTTGATCAGAAATGATCAAGTTTGATTAAGTTTTGGAGAGCGGCCCTTAACTGATAATAATCGATTCGGGTCATCTTACGCAATATCCTTTCTCTCGCTTCTTAAACATGAATATGGAAACCATTGACAACTAGGAATTTACTCAATTTTAAAATGCAGCTCGTGTTCAATTTGTTGACAAAAGGCACACATTAGGCTATACTTGGACTAAGTGCGAGGAATGATGCCAATTTATGTTTTTTCTCCTGAAAAAAATCTTACATTGATAAAGGAGAGAAGTATTAGCTTCGAAGAAATTATCGCTGCCATTGGAAATAATCAAATTTTGGACATTGTTGATCACCCTAATCAGAAGAAATATGGGAATCAAAAAATATATGTTATCTACGTAAAAAAATATGTATATCTAGTTCCATTTATTGTTAATGTGAATGGCGATATTTTTCTTAAAACAATTATTCCAAGCCGGAAAGCAAAGCAAAAATATATCCAGAGGAAATTATGAAAAAAAACAGAAAGTCTGCCCGCCCAAAGCTCGATGAAGAAGAGAACGAACTTTTATCCTCTTTTGAGAAGGATGAATGGGAAACCGTAGCCGATGTTAAAAAAGAAAAAGTGCGTGCACGAAAAACCGCGGAAAAAACTCTACGAAAGGACGTGCGAATTAATATACGTCTTTCGAGCAGCGACGTCATCAGTATTAAACAAATAGCAGCCTATGAAGGCTTGCCTTATCAAACACTCATCGCAAGTGTCTTGCATAAATATGCTGCCGGGCATTTGCCCCTCTGAGCATTGATGCATACAAATATCTTGTTTGTCCAATAACTCAAGTCATTCATTGTAAAGAGTTTGCGTTAGTTCTTCAAAGCAGCTATGTCCATTTTTTCTGGACATACCTGCATTTTCCTGATATGTTGAAGGAAGGAGAAAAGAACTATGTCGCTTCAGGACTTGCGAAAGGCAGTGGAAGGGGAGATTTTTGACTATCAGATGCTTATTCATCATTTGAGGGAATACAAAAAGCCACGTGATAAAGTAACCCTTCTTTTGAAGAATGAGGAAATTATAAGAATCAAAAAAGGCCTCTACATCTTTGGCCCGAATTATCGACGCAAGCCCGTCCCTTTGGAAATTCTCGCTAATGTAGTTTATAGCCCTTCTTACCTTTCTTTAGAGTACGCTTTATCTAAATACGGCCTTATTCCGGAACGGTCTTATATAGTTACAAGCATTTGCCTCAATCGGTCCAGAAAATTTGCCACGCCAATGGCCAATTTTGTTTATAAAACAAGACCCCTTTCTGTTTATCCTATTGGAATTCAATCCATCACTCTTCCTGGCGAAGGAAGCTATTTAATTGCCTTGCCTGAGAAGGCTTTGGTCGATTTTCTTTCTCAGCAGAAAGAAATAAAAGATGTTCAAGAGATGAAGGAACATCTTTATGAAAATCTCCGCATGGAACAATCGGATTTAAAGAAATTTAATAAAAAATTGCTCACACAAATCCTCGATGCCTATAAAATGTCTCATATCTTAATTCGGGCGATCTATGATTAATCAAGTGATCATAAATTGGCTCAAGCAATATTCTTGCAAATCCCAGGATGACTATAGAAATGCCCTGCAGGAAATTATCCAAGAGCTCGCTTTGGAAGGCCTGGCAAGGGCGAAGTTTTTTGAAAAAGCCGCCTTTTACGGGGGAACCTGTTTGCGGATTTTGCATCGATTGGACCGATTTAGCGAGGACCTCGATTTTTCTTTGCTTGTTCCGGATCCTCATTTCAAATTGGAACCTTATTTGAAATCGATCGAGATGCATATTCAAAGTTATGGATTCGATATTTCTATTTCGAAAAAAGAAAAGACGATGACAAGCGCAGTGTTGTCTGCATTTTTGAAGGGAAATACAATGGAGAACTTTATTCGAATTGGACTCAGCGATCGAGAAAGGCAAAGCGTTCATCTTGATGAAAATATCAAGATCAAGTTGGAAATCGATACCGATCCGCCACCAGGATTCGATATAGAAATCAATGAAATGCATGTTCCGGGACTTTATTACGTTAAAAGCTATTCTCTGCCAGATTTATTTGCCGGCAAGATGAGCGCAATCCTTGCGAGGACGTGGAAAGGAAGGACAAAGGGGAGAGACTGGTACGATTTGATTTGGTTCGTGGCAAAAAAAATCCCATTGCACTTATCCCATCTCGAATCTCGATTAAAACAGATTGGTTTTATCGATGGTTCCCTGACACAGGAAGTTTTTTCCAATTTATATATGGAAAGATTAGAGAAATTGGACATCGGCCAAGCTAAAGCAGATACAGTGCATTTCTTGCGAAATCCCGAAGTTCTCGACATCTGGTCTAAAGCCTATTTCTCCGATCTTTTGCCCAAATTCAGCTATTCTTAAGAGAAAGAATCGGGTCCGCGCCGAGCATGCGCAATATCTCTTTCTCTCGCTCCTTCTTTGAAAGAATCGTAATTTTTGTCTTCGTGCGGCCCTCTTCCTCAAATTTCTGAACGCTAAAATGGGTATCGCCTTTTGAGGCAACTTGCGGGAAGTGGGTGATGCAAATGACTTGGCGGTATTTCCCGAGCTCTTGGAGCTTTTCGCCCATGATTGAGGCGGTCTTTCCACCGACGTTGGAGTCTACTTCGTCGAAGATCAATGTCGGGGTATTGTTCTTTTCGGCAAGGATGGTCTTCATGGCGAATAACAAACGGGAGAGCTCGCCGCCGCTAGAATGTTCTTTGACAAGGCCAGGGTGCTCGCCTGTGTTGGCCTTTAGCCAGAATTGAATTAAGTCGTCGCCGGTTTGGCTGCGGGGCTGTGGAAGAACTTCAATCGTCACCTCGGCGCCTGCCATGTTGAGGGATTGCAGTTGGGAGGTGAGCGTTTTTTGCAACCGCAGGGCGGTTTGCTTCCGTTGCTCAGACAACTCTTGAGAGCATTGATTAGTGGCTGATTTGGCCTCAGCAAGCAATTTTTCGGTCGACTCTAGTTCCTCGCTGAGATTTTCAAGGCGGGACAGTTCGGTTTTCAGCTTTAAAGCATAAGTGTCAATTTCTTCAAAGGTCTGCCCAAATTTACGCTTTAGGCGTGTGATCGCGCTCAAACGGTTTTCGAGATAATCGAAGGCTTTAGGGTCGTTGTCGATGTTCTGAGAATACGATTGCAGGCAGCGCAAAGCTTCAGAGAGGGAAATTTGCGCTTCGTGGATTAATTTCGAAGGCTCCTCCATTTTTCGGTCGTAGCCTAGCAGGGAATCGCAGACTTTGCTGCAGCGCAGAAGCTGTGGAATTGCGCCCTCCGAAAGCCCTTTGACGGTGAGGTCGACTTTTTCACAAATTTCCTGGGCATGCGCAAGCCGCTGGTGTTTTTCGAAGAGAGTTTCCTCTTCGTCTTTTTTTAGGTTGACCGTTTCGATCTCCTCGAGCTGTGAGCGCCAAATTTCTTCGTCTCTTTCTCGACGGAGAGAGAGTTGTTTTAATTCTTCAAGTTTCCGATCGAGCTCTTTTTCTTTATAAAAAGCAGCTTGGAATGTCTTCAGTATTTTTTCATGTCCTCCATAAAGATCGACAAGCTGCCTTTGGGCTTCGCTGGAAAGTAAAGATTGGTGTGCCCCTTGGCCGATGAGGTCGATAAGCTCGAAACCGATTTTTTGCAAGAGGGGAAGGGGGACGGTCCGGCAATTGATAAACGCGCGATTTTTTCCCTCTTTGGCGATTTCCCTGCGGATGAGAAGAAGTTCGCCGGCTTCTAGACCAAGACCGGCTTCTTCCAAAATCGCCTTAACACCCGCCAATCCATCCACATCGAACGCCGCTTCGACGAAGGCTTTGTCGCATCCCTTTCGCAATAGGCTTGCATCGGCACGGTTGCCAAGAGCCAACCCAATGGCCTCGATGAGGGCAGTTTTGCCAGCTCCCGTTTCTCCTGTCACGACGTTGAAGGCAGGTGAGAAGTGAATTTCGCAGGACTCAACCAAGACGAGGTTATTCAGGACCAGATGCTTTATCACTCTAGGATTTCCTCTTTCGTTTTAAAGTGAAGCTTGGCCGTCTGCTCTAAAATTTGCGGGCCGAATTTTTTCACGAGCTCTTTGCCCGCTTTGATGACGAGGGGAGAGGCGCCTTTGGGCAATTCGATCTCATATTGTTTGCCCAGCCTTTCCAACCCCTCTAAAAATGCGGCGCGGGCCAAGATGGAAGCGGCAGCGACGACCGGATCGGCCTCAGCGCGATGCCTCTGGGTTAAAGAAACTCCTTGAATTTGTTTTTGCTTGAGGGCGTTGATGACGACGTGCTCGCTGGCAAACTGATCGATGATGACTTCCCTGCAGCCGGTTTTTTCAACAAGTTCTGTGATGACAGTGGCATGCCCCCAGCCGAGTAGTTTGTTCAGATTGTGGAAGCTGGCGTAGAGCTCGTTGTATTTTTTGGGGGAGATGAAGACGATGGCATGTGGGCAGACTACTTTGATCTTAATGCTCATTGTGCGGACGACGGGATCGGAGATCCGCTTGCTGTCGCGGACTCCAAGGGAAAGGAGCTCCTTGATCTTCGCTTCGTCTGCAAAGACGCCGGCGACGCACAGGGGCCCAAAAAAATCACCCTTGCCCGACTCGTCGACACCGATGTGCGGCGCCGTATTGACCTCTGTTTCTGGATAAGAGAAGGCCACCGACTTAAGGATCTCGGGCTCAAGGTAAAAAGTGATGAACTCCTCCATATCTTTGCCCTGGACCATCAATTTCCCCGAGGCGTAAAGGGTGCAGGAAACCCCTTTTTTCTGGGCGGAAAAGACAGTATACGCAGGCGTCGTCATCTTAAAGCCTTGCTCGATTAAGTCATTTTTCAATTTCTCGGCGAGCGCAAGGTCGACAGCGGCGACAAAGCAAGAATTTTTTTCAGAGGCCATAGGATTATGATTTTTGCATTGCTTTCGAAAAAAAACAAGATTAGAATTAGAAAATGCCGCGCGACTATTATTTTACTGGAGGAGTATGAGCGAGGAACTAAAACGGATTGGGGATGTTTTTAAGACAAAGCGCAAAGACCTTAATCTTTCTTTAAAAGAGGTGGAAAATTCGACATCGATCCGCTCGGCCTATCTCGAGGCGATCGAAGAAGGACAGATCAACGAATACATTTCGGGAGTGTACGCCTTGGGATTCATTAAGCAGTACGCGCAGTTTTTGGGGCTCGACATAGAAGGAATGATCCGGGAAAATCCAAACGCCTTCCGGATGCCCGCAGAGAAACATGAATTTTCGTACGGCATCGGCACCTTAGAGGTGCGCGGCAGCATGGGAGGAGGCGTCAAATGGCTGCCCAATTTGATGTGGGCGGGGGCAGCTGCGTTAGTGCTCGTCATCGCCTGGTATTTAGCGAAATTTCTCGGCATTCTTTAACGAATAAGATTTATGTCATCATCGCCGCAGTTTACCAATCGATTGATCCATGAGAAATCGCCTTATTTGCTGCAGCATGCCCACAATCCCGTCGATTGGTATCCATGGGGTCAAGAAGCGTTCGATCTCTCCAAGCAGTCAGATAAACCGATCTTTCTCTCCATCGGCTACGCGACGTGCCATTGGTGCCATGTCATGGAGCACGAGTCGTTTGAAAATCCGGAAATCGCCAAACTGATGAATGACGCTTTTGTCAACATCAAAGTCGATCGGGAAGAGCTGCCAGAGGTCGATAGCATTTACATGGAATTTGCGCAGGCTTTGATGTCTTCTGCAGGGGGCTGGCCGCTCAACTTGATTTTGACGCCCGACCTCAAGCCCTTTTTTGCCGTGACCTACCTTCCTGCTGCAAACAAACGCGGCTTAATGGGGATGAAGCAGTTTGTGCAGCATATCAAACAGCTATGGCAAAGCGAAGAGCGCAAGCAGCTAGTCGATCAAGCGGAAAAGATTGTCGAAATTTTTGAAAAGAGCGCGAAATTACAAGGCGATGCGATTCCGACACAGGAAGACCTTACCGCATCGATAGAAATGCTATTTGAAATGACGGACCCCGTTTACGGTGGGATGAAGGGGGAACCGAAGTTTCCAATGAGTTACCAATCGATTTTTTTTCTCGAATTCGCCAAGTGGAAAGGCGACAGCCGCGCTCTTTTTTGCGCGGAATTGACACTGGACAGCATGATCCGCGGCGGTATTTACGATCAACTGGGTGGGGGATTCTCACGCTATGCCGTCGATGAAAGATGGATTGTCCCGCACTTTGAGAAAATGCTTTACGACAATGCCCTCTTGGCACGGACCTATCTCGATGCCTGGAAGTACACAAAAAAAGAAGCATACCGGACCGCTTGCGAGGAGACCCTCGATTACGCCTTGAGTGAAATGATGAATCCTGAGGGCGGCTTTTACTCGGCAGAAGACGCCGATTCTGAGGGCCATGAGGGATTGTATTACACCTGGTCCTCCCATGAAATCCGTGAGACGCTTTCCAAAGAGGAGGCCGATCTCTTTCTGCAATACTATGGGGTTGTCCCGGAGGGCAATTTCGATGGGAGAAATGTCCTGCATATCCCAATGCCATTAGAGGAATTCGCCGAACAGCGCCGGCTTCCCATCCCCGAGCTCCAATCGAGTTTGAAGGAGGCTCGCGCTAAATTGCTAAAAAAGCGCCAGTTGCGCGCCCATCCTTTCAAGGATGATAAGATCATCTCTTCTTGGAACGGCCTAATGATCGATGCTATGGTCAAAGCAGCGTATCCATTAAAAAAGCCTGCATTTCGCGAGGCGGCGCTGAAAGCTGTCAATTTCGTTAAAGCTACGCTTTACAAAGACGGGCATCTGATGCGAAGATGGCGTCAAAATGAAGCGCGTTTCATGGGCGGAATTGATGATTACGCCTTTTTGATCCGCGCGCTGATCAGTCTTTTCGAAGAGGATTGCGGCAGCGAGTGGCTGAAATGGGCCATCGAGCTTGCCGATCTATTGGCAAAAGAATTCAAATCAGAAAACGGCGCCTTCTATTATCATTTGGAAGACCCCACATTGCTCGTCAGAAAATGTGAGTTCTACGATGGGGCGGAGCCCTCGGGCAATGCTGTGCACGCGGAGAATTTGCTCCGGCTGCATCAAATTACCCAGAACGCCTCCTATTTGAAGCAAGCCGAAGACATCCTCAAGTCCGCCAGGCACTACATTCAGATTTATCCTCCTGGCGCCTGCTACCACCTCATTGCGCTGCAGCGCTATTTAGATGTAAAAGCTCCCAGCATTTTGGTCGCCTTGGATGAGGCCGAAAGTTTAAAAAACGAGATCCATGACTATTTCAACTCCCGCTATATTCCTCATGCCTCTATCGTTTGGAAATCGCTCAAAGACAGTTCTTTCGACGTCCTGCTCCCTATACATGTTGATAAAAAACCGATCGATGGACAGACTGCGATTTATATTTGCAGGCAGGACCGCTGCGAGGCCCCATTGATAGAAAAAGGTCAAATCTTTAAGGCAATTGAGGAACTATGATTCACCGTCAAATTGGCGATTATCAGCTCATTCAAGAACTTGGCCGCGGATCGATGGGAGAGACGTTCCTTGCAGAACACCGTTTTATGAAACGGCTTTTTATTTTGAAAATCCTGCCGCAGGAACTCGCTTCCGATGCCGAGTTTATCAAACGATTTGAAAAGGAGATTCTTTCCCTTTCCAAATTGGAGCATCCCCACATCGCAAAAATCCACAACGCCTCTTCGGCGGACGGCGTTTATTTTCTCGTCTCAGAGCCAATTCTCGACTCGGCCAATCATTCCACCAATCTCTCCCAGTATTTCGTCAAAAAACATTACCGCTTGGCCGAAGAGGAGATCCTTCGAATCGCCCGGCAAATCGCCTCCGCGCTGGATTTTGCTCACGAGGCTGTCCTCGGAAACGAATCGGTGGCTCATGGCTCGATAAAACTCAATAACATCGTTGTGAAAGAGAACAAAGAGGGGCTGCAAGTTTATTTGACCGATTTTGGCCTTTCCCGTGTGATAGGTCCGCTTGCTGCCTTAAGCCGCATTTACCACTCTGTCGCGACAACACTGGCCTCGGGCGCTGGGCTCGTCATCCAAAAGAGTGGCCAAGACAAATACACCGCCGGTCCCTGGGATGCACTTAGGACATCCGAATTACATCGCTCGTTTTGCCAAAGTTTCGTCTTCTTGGCCCCTGAGCAGAAAATGATTGGCCATCCGAAAGCAAGTCTGATTAAATCTGACATCTATGCCTTCGGTGTCTTGCTCTATTATTTGATAACAGGGGAGTTTCCCGAAGGCTACTTCGAGCTGCCTTCGAAAAAAGTGCCGGAGCTCAAGTGGAATTGGGATCTTTTGATCTGCCGCACGTTGCAGACAGACCCGATGAAACGCCCTGAAAATTTATGCGCGAGAATTGAAGAGCTCCTCGCCTCCACATCCACCGCCTCGCCGCGGCTTCAATTGCAGAAACTCAAAACGATCACTGAAGGGAATGTCGAGCTCGCTTCTAAATTCACCTCTTCGACGGCGACGCTCGCCACAACGCAGCTAAGCTCCGTGCAAGTCAAGCCATTGCTGAAGCCTAAAGAGATTGTACGCCCTTCTTTTGAGCCCGATCCCGCCGCGATTTTTCAGATTGATACTACGGTTGCCCCTTACCGACCGGTTCCGCAAGAGGAAAAAGAGGTCGAACCGCTGCAGACGGAGATGTCCGTGATTCCAGCCGGGACCTATTTGCGGGGAAGTCATCACGGCGGAAGGGATGAGATGCCGCGTCATACGGTCAATCTGCCCTCTTTTGCGATCGATGTCTACCCGGTGACCAATGAACAATTCGTCCTTTTCCTCGAGGCGATGGGAGGCGAAAAGGACGGTAATAATAACGATATCATCCGCTTGCGCGATTCTCGCATCAAACGCTTCGGCGGCAAGCTCAACATCGAAACGGGTTATGCCAAGCATCCTGTTGTCGGCGTCACTTGGTATGGCGCCGTCGCTTACGCTAAGTGGGTCGGCAAACGGCTGCCCACCGAAGCGGAATGGGAAGTCGCCGCTTATGGTGGGCGGGAGGATTTCATCTTCCCTACAGGCACCCACATCGAGCGTTCGGAAGCCAATTTCTTCAGCTCGGACACAACGGCCGTCATGAGTTACCCCGCCAATGGATTTGGGCTTTACGACATGGCAGGAAACGTCTACGAATGGTGCCAAGACTGGTACGAGTACCATTATTACGACCTGTCTGTGCAAGAGCCAGAGCAGCCCAAAGGCCCGATGCAAGGGGTCTACCGCGTCTTGCGCGGCGGCTGCTGGAAAAGCTCGAAAGAAGATTTGCGCTGCGCGCACCGCCATCGCAACAATCCCGGAGTGATGAATGGCACCTATGGATTCCGCTGTGCAGCCGATGTCGTCGAAGAATAAAGATTTTTACTCTCTCTGCTTTATTTGTTTTGGCAATATCTGTCGCTCTCCCGCCCTCGAAGCGATTTTTAACACACTTGCCAAGGAAAAGGGGGTCGCAGACCGTTTCTTTGTCGACAGTATGGCCCTCACCACTTATTACCTAGGCAAGCAGGCAGATGTTCGCATGTGCAAAGCGGCGGAGAAAAAACAGATCCACATCGAACATATCGCGAAGCTATTCAAACCCACCGACTTTCAACGCTTCGACGTTGTTTTCCCTGTGACGAGCGATGCCGCAGATGTTCTTATGGATATTGCGACATCGGATGAGGACAAAAAGAAAATTGTATTGGTTACAAAATATTCAAAGAAATTCAAAAACCAAGACATTCCCGATCCCTATTATGACGGCGAGAAAGCATTCGATCTCGTCGTCGAAATGAGTTTCGACGCCTGCGAGGGGATATTGGAACACTTTTGCATATCTCCCCAAAATAACAGTTAAATTTTAATTGACCGAAAATGATTGGCACACATACCATAATTTGGTATATTTATTTTGTGGATTGAAGCGGAATGAGACCTGGGTCGACGTGGGAAGTGACAGTTTCAACGCGGGCGAGGAAAGAAAGCAGTCGTTTGCCGAAAGACGTACAACTAACATTGTCGTTCTTATTTAAAGAAATGGAATTATCTGGACCTAAACTCAATCAGAGCTGGAAAAATTTTGGCCCTCTTAAGAAGGGGCCAGGGATCCCAGATAATGCCTATCACTGTCACTTGAAGAAGGGAAGGCCGACTTATGTGGCATGTTGGTTTGTAGTTAGTAAGGTAGAGAAGAAGATAGAGGTGTTTTATGTCGGTTCACACGAGAACGCGCCGTACTAAAGTCAGCTATGCAAGGAGAAGAGGTGCCCGCTCTAGAAAAAGAGCTAATAAAGCAAAAAGCATGCCTTGGCGCGAAGCATTCAAAGACCTTATTCGAAAACATTCCGAAGGAGGGTTAGTTCTTAAGGGCTGCCGCAGTCGAGAAGGTGTAACTCAGAAAGAACTTGCAGATGCCCTTCACATTAGCCAACACCATATTAGCGAAATGGAAAATGGGAAAAGGCCGGTCGGCAAGGAAATGGCCAAACGTTTTGCTAAATTTTTCAAGACAGACTATCGAGTTTTTCTGTAGTGTAAAATTTCTTCATTCCTATTGCTTAAAAAATGATCTTAGAGCCATATCTTGGGCATGGCTAGGAATCATCTGGCAAGCACAGTTGCCCAATTGAAAAGAGCGACTCTCAAGCGCGTTTTGGGCGTCTTCGATCTGTTCGCCATTGGCTATGGGGATTTGGGCTCGTCGATTTATTATGCTCTTGGCGTGACGGCGCTTTTTGCCTTGGGGGCGACGCCGATCGCCTTGGGGTTGGCGGGCGTTGTCTTCATCTGTACAGCTCTCACTTATGCGGAAATGTCAGCGGCGATCCACGAGTCAGGCGGATCCGCCAGCTTTGCAAGGCATGCATTCAACGATTTCATCTCTTTCATCGCAGGATGGGGACTTCTTCTCGATTACGTTGTGACGATTGCGATCTCCTCCTTTGCCGTCGGTCCTTATTTGGCTTATTTTTTTGCAGATCTGCACAAAACTTCCGTGCAAATTGTTTTCACGATGGTGCTTCTTCTGATCTTGTTCATCATGAATGTGATCGGGGTGAAGCAATCGACACGCGTCAGTTTGATTTTGACGACGATTACAGTTCTCGTGCAGGCCGTCGTGATTGCGATTGGTCTCAGCACTTTGGCCAACGTTGACTACATCGCCCACCGGCTTCAAATCAATGTGCCGAACGCCCCCTGGTCGCCGACGTGGAGCGAGTTCTTTAAAGGTCTCGCCATGGCGATGGTCGCTTACACAGGCATTGAGTCGATCGCACAGCTTGCAGCGGAATCAAAGCGTCCCGTGAAGACCGTGCCCCGCGCTGTCATCTTGACCATGTTCACGCTGCTTTTGATCTATTTAGGGATTTCGGTGGTTGCGCTCTCGGCGGTAGATCCAAAGCTTTTGGGGACCAAATATGTGCTCAATCCCATTGCCAGCATCGTCGATGCACTGCCGTTCGGAAGTAAATTGCTTTCTCCAATCATTGCCATTATCGCTGCGATCGTGCTCGCCGTTGCCGCCAATGCGGGTTTAATAGGAGCCTCTCGTCTTACATTCAACATGGGCGAGTATTATCAATTGCCGCGTTTTTTCTATGTGATCCATCCCCGATTCCGTACACCGATTGTCGCACTTGCCTTTTTTGGGATTATAGCGGGCTTTGTCGTATTGGCAAGTCGCGGAAGCATGGACTTTCTCGCCGACCTCTACAACTTTGGCGCCATGCTCGCTTTTCTTTTCGCTCATCTCTCTTTGATTTGTTTGCGAATAAAACGGCCGCATTTAAAACGCCCATTTCGCGCGCCCTTGAATATTCCCTTCGGCCGCTATTCCATTCCGCTCACAGCGATCATTGGAGCGCTTGCGAGCTTTGGCGTTTGGTGTTTGGTGGTGATCACAAAGCCACAAGGTCGCTATCTGGGGATTGCGTGGATGACGTTTGGAATCATCATGTATTTTGCCTACCGAAAAAGGCGCAAATTGAAAGCGATGGGCCATGTGTCGCTGGAGCAAATTAGTGTTCCCGGCTATGAACCGCTAAAAGTGAAAAAGATCTTACTTCCCACTCGCGCGGGAATGCAGACAGAAGCCGTCCAAATGGCCTGCGAAATCGCTAAAATCCATAACGCTAGCATCACGGCTATTCAGGTGATTGAAATCCCTTCATCTCTTCCTTTGGATATCGGCACCCCGCATCGTACGGCGGTCGCGGAGGCGGTCTTAAAGTGTGCTGAGGCGATCGCACGGGAAATCGGCGTCGATATCGAGCTGAGCATCATCCGTTCGCGCTCGCTTGCCGAAACAGTTTTAGAGATCGCCGAAAAAGGCAAATTCGATCTCCTCGTCCTAGGTTCATTAAAATCTTCCCACGACCCAAAAAGCAAAATGATGAACGTGGATGCAGAAAAAATTATGCGCAAGTCCCCTTGCCGCATCTGGGTTTGCGGAAGTGAAACCGATGATCACGAACATTCAACTCTCTTGAGTAAGTGACAAGCGGCGAAGTGACCCGGAGCGATTTCTCGCTGTTCAGGGGCAACTTCGCGGCAGAGGTCGGTGGCGTGAGGGCAGCGGCTGGCAAAAGGGCAGCCCTTAGGTATTGCGAGAGCGCTAGGAACCTCTCCTTTGAGGATAATGCGGCTGCGGCTCTGTTCTTGATGCGGATCGGGAATGGGGATCGCGGAAAGAAGCGCTTGAGTGTAAGGGTGCATAGGGTTGCTGTAGAGCTCTTCTGATGGCGCGATCTCGACGATATTGCCTAAGTACATGACAGCCACGCGCTCCGAGATGTATTTGACCATTGCGAGGTCGTGGGCGATGAACAAATAGGTCAAGCAGAGCTCTTTTTGAAGCATCTTGAGGAGATTGACGATCTGCGCTTGCACCGAGACATCGAGAGCGGAGATTGGCTCGTCGCAGACGATGAATTGGGGCTTTAAAGCGAGCGCGCGGGCAATGCCTATCCTCTGTCTCTGGCCGCCTGAAAACTCATGGGGAAAACGGTTTAAAGCAGTTTTACTGAGGCCTACCATGCCGATCAATTCTTTCAAGTAATGGGAGAGCCCCTTTTCGGGCAATATGTCGTGAATATGCAGAGGCTCTGCGATGATGTCGCCGGCTGTCATCCTGGGATTTAGAGAAGAATAGGGATCCTGAAAGATGATTTGCGCATTGCGCCGAAAGGAAAAAAGCTCGGCCCGATTGAAGGAGAGTAAATTGCGATTTTGATAAATCACTTCTCCGGAAGTGGGCTCTTCAAGGCGGAGTAAACATCTTCCTGTCGTCGATTTTCCGCAGCCGGATTCTCCAACAAGACCCAGGGTTTCCCCTTTGAGAATGGAAAATGAAACGTCGCGGACAGCGATCACCTTCTTGCCTTGAAGGGGGAACTCTTTGCGTAATTTTTTAATTTCTATCATCGGCGTCTTGAATCGTGTTTATAACAGGCGCAAAAATGGTTTGGCGCTACCTCGAAAAGAGGGGGCTGCTGCATTGTGCAAATCTTCATCGCATCGGAGCATCTGGCGCAAAAGCCGCAGGCTTTGAGGGGGTGGCTCAAGTTGGGCGGCGTGCCTTCGATGGGCACGAGCGGGTCGTCTTTGCACTGATTGAGACGGGGAATCGCGGCAAGCAGGCGTTGCGTGTAGGGATGCTGGGGTGAGGAAAAAAGCTGGAGGGCAGCGGCGCATTCGACGATCTGCCCTGCGTACATGACGATCACGCGGGCGCACATTTTAGCGACGACGCTTAAATCGTGGGTGATTAAAAGAATGCTCGTCTTCGTCTTTTCTTGGATTTCAACAAGTAAATCGAGGATTTGCGCTTGAATGGTGACATCGAGCGCCGTCGTCGGTTCGTCGGCAAGTAGGATTTTAGGCTTGCACGCCAGGGCAAGTGCGATCATGGCTCTCTGTCGCATCCCGCCGCTCAATGTATGGGGATAAGCTTCGAACCGCTCTTCGGGATGGGGAATGCCGACTTGGCGCAAAGTTTCAATGGCGATTTCTCGCGCCTCTTTACGAGAAGTTTTTGGAAAATGGCGTAAATATCCCTCCATGATCTGCCGGCCGATTTTTGTCGTCGGATTGAGCGAGGTCATTGGGTCTTGAAAAATCATTCCGATTTCTTTGCCGCGAACCCCCTGCATCTTTCTTTCGGAAAAAGAGAGCAGATTTTTTTCTTGGTAGATAACTTCGCCGGAAAATTCACTGGTGTGGCGAGGATTGAGTTGGAGCAGAGCTTTTGCAGTTGCGCTTTTGCCGCACCCCGATTCGCCGACGATGCCTAAGGTTTCTCCTTCCTGCAGGGAAAAATCGATGCCGCGCACAGCATGCAGAACACTTCCCATCGTGCGGAATTTGACATGCAGATTTTTCACTCTCAACAGTTCAGTCATTTTCTAAACCTGAGTTTTGTGTTCATTTTATGGTAGATTGTCGTAGATTTCGAGGTAATTTTTGTAAATTATGGCGCGTTCAATAGCTGGAAGCACCTATGGACGCGCCAAAATCTGCAAAAAGTGCCCGAAAGATACGGCAAGATACTATGAAATGAACCCAAAACTCAGGTTCTAAGCCTCGGGTCAAAAGCGTCGCGCAGGCCGTCGCCGAGCAGGTTAAAGCTCAGCATTGTCAAACTGATGAAAGCTGCAGGAAAAAACAGGCGCCAAGGATAATAACGCAGTGCGGGCAGGCCGTCGTTGGCCATTGTTCCCCAGCTGGCGATCGGCGCTTGGACACCCAGGCCAAGAAAACTTAAAAAAGCCTCGGCGAAAATCGCGGTCGGTATCGTGAGCGTGAGCGTGACAATGATCGGGCCCATCGCATTGGGAATCAGATGGCGCAGCAAAATGCGACGGCGCGTGGCGCCAAGCGCATAGGCAGCCTTCACATAATCTTGCTGTTTAATTTGTAAAATCTGACTGCGGACAATCCGGGCCATGTTGATCCATCCCGTGATGGTGAGCGCAATGATGATTGTCATGATCCCGGGGCCAATGATTACCATGAGGAGGATCACTACTAGAAGATAGGGGATGGTATAAAGCACATCCGCAAATCGCATCATCCATTCTTCCATTTTGCCGCCCAGCATGCCAGCGATCGCCCCATAGAGCACTCCAACGAGCAGATCGACAAGCGAGGCGGTAATCCCGACAAAAAGGGAAATGCGGGCGCCCCACCAGCAGCGGGTGAACAAATCGCGTCCCAATTCATCCGTGCCAAACCAAAATGTCGCGCTCGGGGGTTCGTTTTTGAGCGAAAGCTGCGTTTCATAGTAAGTGTAATGCGAAATGGCAGGTCCCAAAATAGCCATCACGACCAAGAGAAATAGCGAGGCGAGACCGAACATGGCGGGCTTGTTGCGTTTCAGACGGCCCCAAGCGTCCTGCCAATAGGAAATGGACGGGGCATAAATGGTGGACTCTTCAATGGCGGCTTTTTCTGCCTGGCTTAGCGGCGAGAATAAAGATTCATTTTCCATTCGGGGCCCTATCCTTACGTAATTGAATCCTGGGGTCGATCACGCAGTATAAGAGATCGACCAAAAATACACATAGAATCAGAATAGCGCTCCAAAAAATCGTCGTTCCCATGATCACCGTATAGTCGCGGTTGGTGATGCTCGTGACAAACCACTGCCCGAGACCAGGGAGGCCAAAAATTTTTTCAATGACAAAGCTCCCAGTGATGATGGCAGCGGTCAGAGGGCCGAGATAGGCGACGACAGGCAGAAGGGCGTTGCGTGTGACATGGAAAAAGACGATTTGAAAAGAGTTGAGGCCCTTTGACTTGGCTGTTTGAATATAATCTTGCTGCATCACCTCGACCATATTGGCCCGAGTCAGTCTTGCAATAAACGCCATCGGAAGAGCGGCAAGGGAGATCGAGGGCATGATCGATTGAGAAAAGGTTCCCCACCTTGCGACAGGCAAAAGATCGAATTTCATCGCGAGAAAATACTGCAAAAAGCTCGCCAGGATAAAACTGGGCACTGAGATTCCGATGACAGCGAGGACCATCGTCAAGTGGTCTTGCCATTTGAGGTGATTGAGAGCGGCAATCGATCCCAAAAAAATCCCGCCGAAGACGGCGATGATGAGGGCTTCTACCCCAAGACAGCAAGAGACGGGGAATCCATCGGCGATGATCTGATTGACCGTCCTGCCCTCATACTTGAAAGAGGGCCCCAAATCAAAGGTTAAAACTCCCTTTAGGTATTTGGCGAACTGGATGTAGAGCGGTTGATCAAGGCCGTAATGTTTGTGCATGGCCTTTAGAATCTCTTCGGGGATCGCCCTTTCCTGGACAAACGGGTCTCCGGGAATCGCGTGCATCAAAAAAAAAGTGAGGGTTGTGACCATGAAAAGCGAGATAATCAGAATTCCGGCTTTCTTAACGAGGTAAATTATCGATCCCATCTACCTCCACATAAGCCCATTTCAAATCCAGATCATTCAATTCGGACAAATAAACTCCCTTGACGTAAGGCTTTTTGACATAAGCCCCTTTGTAAAAATAGATCGGGGCGATGGGCATTTCGCCAATCAGGATCCTTTCAGCCTGTTTCAGCAAGTCCATACGCTGCTCGGGGTCGACCGTTTGATCCGCCTGTTCCAAAATCTCGGAGTATTTGGGATTGCTCCATTGTGAGTGGTTGTTGCTGCTCGACAGGTAGCGGTAAAAGTCCAAGAATGTGCTAGGGTCGTTGACGTTGGCAATACCTCCCATGCGGGCGATTTGAAATTTGTGATGTCTCAATTCGTCGAGGAAAACTTTCCATTCTTTATTTTCTAACTTCACCTGGATGCCCAGCACTTGATGCCATTGCTCTTGGATCGCCTGCGCGATTTTATGATGTCCAGCATATGTATTGTAACTTAAAGTCACGGCCGGGAATTCGTTCCTCTTGATCCCGAGTTCCTCCAAACCCCGCGCGAAAAGCCGTTTTGCTTCCGCGATGTCATTGTCCTGAAAATAGGGTGCGGCTTCCGTTTGGGTCGATTCGCCATTGGCAGGCAAAATTATCGGTTTTTCGCTGGTGGAGCGTTCCCCATTTTGGCTTTTCCACATCGATGGAGGAACGAGGCCTGTTGCCGGAGTTTGGCCCATCAGAGTGACATTGGAAACAATCGCCTGGCGGTCGATCGCTAAGGCAAAGGCTTTTCGGATGTTGATATTGTTAAAGGGAAATTCCTTGGTGTTAAAAATATAATAATAAGTTCCTGCGATATCGAAGCTCTCTAGCGAGCCTTTTTTTGTGAGCGTCTCAAGCGCTTCGGTGGGCAGATTTGAAAGGGGATAGCCGGCCCAATCGAGTTCGTTGTTGTCAAACATGGTCAGTTCGGTTGTCTCGTCTTCAATGAGCGTGTAAATGACCCGTTCGAGTTTTGTATTTTCGCGGTCCCAGTAATGAGGGCTTTTTTCCATTACGATGCGGTCGTGGTGGCGTCTTTCCTTTAAGTAAAACGCGCCGTTGCCGATATAATGGTCTTGCGTCCAGTTGGAAAACTTGCTTGTGATGTGCGATGGGGTTGCAAAAAAAGCATGGGTGGCGAGCGCGGATAAAAGATAAGGGACCGGATGCTCCAAGTCGACCTGAAGCGTTTTTTCATCCAACGCTTTGACGCCAATCTCGTCTAAGGAGCAGCGCTGCGTCTTGGCCGCTTTGGCATTTTTGATGATGTACAAATCGATGGCAAACTCGCAGGGAAATGCGGGATTTAAGATTTCTTTCCAAGTTTTTTCGAAATCATATGCCGTCACAGGCTCTCCATCGGACCATTTGGCATCGCGGATTGTGAAAGTGTAGTGTTTAAAATCTTCAGAAATATCAATTTTTTCCGCAGCGGCTGGTATGGGCTGGCCTGTTAGATCGATCCTTGTGAGGCCCTCAAAGCACAATTTGATCACTGAAATCGATACTGTGTCCGTGGCCTTGCGGGGATCAATCGTGGGAGGCTCCGCGTGTAAATTTAACCGCAGTTCTTGTGCTTTGGGGCGATAGGCATTTTCTTTCCTCTTGCAGCTGGCAAGACAAAGAGAAAGCGCAATTGCGGAAGAGAGCCATTGGTTCATGAAGACTCCTCGGTAAAAAGAGACACTATAAACGATTCGAAATTTTCGTAAAGAGCACTTGCATAAATGTTTTACATTTCTCTAAACTTCATCCCTTTTAAAAAAGGAGTTCACTTATGGCCATAGGACAGGCAGATTTAGATGCGTCAACCCGATTGCTCAGAAGAATGTTTGTTGGACAAGATCCAACCTTGTCAGTTCTGGTCTTTGATTCAGTGATGCATCCTCAGCCAGCTTACTTTCGTCAGCCCAACCATCCCTATGCGCTGGCCCTAGTTGCAAAGATTCAGCATGTGCATCTGAACACCACTGCGCAAACAGTCGTGATCGATTGGCAATTGAGCCCTCAACAAGTCGATCAGTTGTCAATGATCGACCCTCGCATTCTTGCGTTACGGCAAAGGCTGGCCAATGAAATCTCACTCATTCCTGAGGTTCAAGACCTTAGAGCGGGCCGTGTCGAAGCATTGGCATTGGTGAGATAGCTTAAGCTTGATTCGAACAAATTATCACAATACAATTACTCTCCCAATATAAGGAGAGTTATGGCTATTACTGCTACTATAAAAAACAATTTTGGGGTCAATTTTCACGCCTATGATCGAGCGGGCCAACAAATTTGGACAAATCCCTATGTGAATCGACCGCCGTTCATTCCATCCACTGATTCCACGCTCATAGAATCTTGCCAGAAAGTCGCTGAGCTCGCGAACCCGGCAGAAGGTTCTGTATTCCTATTAGATCCGGTTGTAAAAATTGTTCTAGCTTCATTGGACTTAAAAACTTTGACAGAGATGCCGCAGGTCTGTAAGTCGCTTTACATCGCGATAAAATCGGATTCGATTTGGGCCGCTCAATTTAGGCAATTTTTTTCAAAAGTACAGCCCCTGACTAAATCTCCTTTTTCGACAGAAGAGCAATTTAAAATCTATTTTAGGGCCATGAATGACGCCAAAAAGCCCTACAAGGCGCAATTGGAGAAAAATAACGAGATTTTGGCCAAATTGGATATGGATCTTGCACGTGCTCGATGGTCTTATGGCATCATTGCTACCGAAGGTCTCTCGATGATGCTCCAAAGGCTATCCAACCAACCAGATACGGATAAGGTTGTAGAAGCCTTGTGCGCTGGCGACATGATCCCTGCGGAAGCGAAACGTTGCCTTCAAATCGGATGGGATTGGATTAAGATTGAGCGCGAAAAATATTACTTGGGCGGCGACGATTTCGACGGCAAAATTGCGATTTCTCCGCATAATCAACAATCGCTTTGCCAAAGCGCCATCAAAACATGGATTTGTGAGGCATTCAACGATCAAGAGAACTTTATCGAAAAGATGCAGGCCGCTGTAGATGCGAAAAATAATCCACCGAAGAGCGTTGAGACTTTGGAGCCGAAGGCGGTTGACGACCTTAGATCTGTACTGGAGTGATTTAGGGTGAATTATTCGGAGCTTCCCCAAAATGATTTGGGGAAGCTCCAGCTTCCAATGAACTTTATTCGCTAAAGTATTCGATCAAACCTTCACTCGTCGGTTTTAACGTCTTGTCGCCAGGCGTCCAGTTGGCAGGGCATACCTCTCCATTGGTTTCAAACGAAATCAAAGCGTCGAGTGTGCGCAACACTTCGTCGACGTTGCGTCCCAGGGGAAGGTCGTTGATAAGCTGGTGGCGGATATAGCCGCCCTGGTCAATGATGAAAAGCCCGCGATAGGCGATTCCTTTCTCTTCATCTAACACTTGATAATCTTCGGCAATCGATTTGGTGATATCGGAAAGAAGAGGATACTTCACTCCCTGAATCCCGCCGACCTCTTTTGGGGTATTCAGCCAAGCGAAATGGGAATAGCTGCTATCGACGGAGCATGCGAGGATCTGGGCATTTCTCGCAGCGAAGTCGTCGAGCTTATCTTGAAATGCGTAGATCTCCGTAGGGCAAACGAAAGTGAAGTCCAAAGGATAAAAGAACAGCACGACGTACTGACCTTTGAAATCGGACAGTTTCATATCTTGGACAAAGACCCCGTCGACGACGGCATCCGCAGAAAATTCCGGGGCAGGCCTTCCGACGAGCAGATCGTCGTCAAAGAACAAGTCGCTGGCACAGCCCTCTTCCGCATAGTCGCAACCCCGAGTGTAGGTGAACGACTCATAACCGTTGACGAAAGGGGAGAGAGCGATGAAGGAACAAAGCGATAGAAGTAGTGTTTTCATTTTCAACCTCTTGAGTTTCTGAACATAAAGGCAATTTAAATATTTAGTTATCTTTATGTAAAGAGGTTTTTTTTGCTGGAGGAGAAACGCCTTTGAGTATATAGTTTTTATTCTATGAAAAGACTCAATCCATTAGGAAATAAAATCCTTTTCGTCAGTTTGGGATGCGCGCGCAACTTGGTCGACACCGAGGTGATGCTGGGCATCCTGCTCAAGAGCGGCTACGAAGTGACAGACGATGTCGCAAAAGCCGATTATCTCGTCGTCAACACATGTGGTTTCTTGGCCTCTGCCCGCAAAGAATCGTGCGATACTATCGAATCGCTTTTCGAAGGAAAGAAAAAACACGCCAAGGTGATCGTTGCCGGTTGCATGGTCCAAAAGCACAAAGACGAGTTAAAAGCGCAATTTCCCGGGATCCATTATTTTTTGGGATCGGGCGACATGGAAAAAATTCTCGAAGCTGTTCAATCCGATGTCAGCGGCGAAGCGGTGACGTCCGCCCGAAGCTATCTCGAATGGGGAGAGGTCCCGCGACAGCTTTCGACGCCGAAAAATTACGCCTATCTTAAAATCGCCGAAGGATGCGCCAAGCAGTGCGCCTTCTGCATCATCCCGAAAATCAAGGGTCCTCTGAAAAGCAAGCCGCAAGAACAAGTGTTAAAAGAATTCGATGCCCTACTCGCGCATGGGGTCCATGAAGTGATCATGATCGCCCAAGACCTCGGCGATTATGGCAAAGAGCGGAAAGAAAAATTTGGTCTGGAGAATCTTGTTCGTGAGATGCTCAAGAGAAAAGGGGATTTCTGGCTTCGCTTTTTATATCTTTATCCCGATGAAATCACCGATGAGCTGCTCACTTTGATGGCGTCCGATCCACGTGTTTGCGCCTATCTCGATATGCCGATCCAGCATATCAATGCGACGATGCTTAAAGCGATGCGCCGAAAGACATCCCGCGAGCAGATCATATCCACAATCGAATCCCTGCGAAAAAAACTTCCGGGCGCTGTCATCCGCACCTCGCTTATGGTCGGTTTCCCAGGCGAGACGCAGGAGCAGTTCGAAGAGATGGTGCAATTTATCCAAGAACATCCATTAGACAATATCGGCATCTTCAAATATTCCCGCGAAGAAGAGTCGTCTTCTGCCAAAATGGCTGGCCATCTTTCGGAAGAGATCAAACAAGAGCGTTTTGAAAAGTTGGCATCTGTTCAGATGAAGGTCGTTCGCAAGCGCAACCGTTGCTACATCGGTAAAAAATTAAAAGTCATCGTCGAAGGATACCATCCCGACTCCGAGTTTTTGATGCGCGGCAGATTTTATGGCCAATGCCCCGAGATCGATGGCCAGGTGATTATCAACGACGGCCGCAAAGTCGATGCCTTTGGCAAATTTTACGAAGTGGAGATCACCGATGTCGCCGATTACGACCTGATCGGCCGTGTCTTAGGCCCCGTCCCCGCCGCCGCTGTCAAGAAAGTCTCTAGCAAACTCACCCTCGCATGAATAAAATCGTATTAAAACCAGGCCGGGAAAAGGCACTGCGCAATCGCCACCCCTGGATTTTCTCAGGCGCCATCGATTCGGCCCCGCCCTTTGAAAACGGCGAGGTGCTGCCGGTTTACAGTTCTCATGGCGAGTTTCTCGCTAAAGCCTACTTCCATACGGAAAATTCCCTTTGCGGCCGCGTTCTCACTTTCGTCGATGAACCGATCGAAACCGCGATCGAAAAGCGAATGTCAGAAGCGATTGCCCTACGCGAGAAGATGTTCGACCGCGAAGTGACGAACTGCTTTCGCTTGATCAATGCCGAAGGGGATGGCCTGCCGGGACTCATCGTCGATATCTACGACGACCTTGCGGTTATTCAGATCAATACGCATGGGATGGAGCGACTTAAACCTTTAGTTTCCGAAAAGTTAAGAACCAAGTTGAAACTGCGCGGCATTTATGAAAAATCCCATTCCTCAGCCCGCCGCCACGAAGGCCTTCCGGATTCCCTAGGAGTCCTCTATGGTGAATGCCCAAAAGAAATGCTCGTCAAAGAAAACGGCATTTTATTTTTAGTCGGCATTGAGCAAGGCCAAAAGACGGGATTTTTTCTCGATCAGCGCGAGATGCGCCAGCTCATCTGCCGTTTAAGCCAAAATAAACGCGTCCTCAACTGCTTTTCGTATACGGGGGGATTTTCTCTTTTCGCCTTGAAAGGCGGGGCGCAGTTTGTCGCCAGCATCGACAGCAGCGAAGGAGCATGCCGTTACGCCAAGGAAAACACATTGCTCAACCATATCCCTTTGGACCGGCATGAAGTGGTCCAAGCCGACGTTTTCGAATATCTACAAAATCCCAAACAGCCTTTTGACCTTGTAATACTCGACCCGCCGGCCTTTGCGAAAAAGCGGCACGACATCAACGACGCCTGCCGCGGCTACAAAGAAATCAACCGTCGCGTGTTAGAGAGGATGCCACCTTCTTCGTATCTCTTGACCTGCTCTTGCTCCCATTACATCGATGAAAACCTCTTTCAGCAGCTCATCTTCCAGGCCGCCATCGAAGCCAAGCGAGAGGCCGTGATTTGCTCTCGACATATTCAAGCCGCTGACCACCCCGTCTCCCTTTTCCACCCTGAAGGGGAGTACCTTAAGGGACTCCTGCTTCATATTTGTTAGGATTCCTGTTACGATGAATTAAAGCAAAGGCGCAAAAGGCACGAAGACGCAAAGATTTCATTGCATTTTCAATTTTCTCTGCGGCTCTTCGCCTTTGCGTCGAAACCGTCACATTACGCAATGCCATCTTACCAGGCAGGGATATTTTCAGCATATGTTTCTCCAGAGTTCTTTCCAAAGTAAGTGCACGTGCGCGCAAGGATGTCCACGCGGTAATGCGAAATCCCCGCCTTGACGACCTCTTTCATGACTTCCGAGTAAGGAGTACGTTTGACTTGATGGATGTGGATCGCCTCTTTTAAACCCTCCAAATTATATTCGCCGCAGGGTGGGGGATTTTTTAGGTCGGGGACATCATTTTCGGTCATTTGAAAGCCATTCCCATGATATGTAATCGAGCCTTTCCGCAGATCGACGTCGTAAAATTCGACGCCTGCTTCAGCCAAGGCATTGAATGTTTTCGGAAACGGCCACTTTTCCGCTTTGGACACTTTGGAAATTTCTACGATTTTTTGAGAGTTAAACATAAGCGCTCCTTTAACGCGTTCGCTCATTGAGTTATAACTCATTATAATAGCTGGCATTTTTTTCACAACGATAAATTAATTGGCTCTGTATAAAGAGATTTCGACCAAAACAAGGGAAGCCCGCCATGAAATTCAAATTCATCACTCCAGAGGCCCCGGAATATGAAGCGGAACGGATGCTGCGATGGGAAGTGCTTTCCAAGCCGCTTGGCATGCCGCCAGGCTCAGAGGTCATTCCAGAAGAAATGCAGAGCATGCACCTCATCGCACTCGATGGAAAACGGCTTGTCGGTTGCGTCTGCTTTCATCCCGAAGGCGACGCCAATGGACGTATTTTTGAAATGGCGGTGAGCGAGGAATATCAAGGCAAAGGATTTGGGCGACAGCTTTTGCATACGATGGAGCGGATGCTCGTCCAAAAAGGGATTCACAATGTTTATCTCTACACGAGGCCAGAGACAGAAGAATTTTATGCGTTGATGGGGTATCAGCCGGAAGGGGACCTCGTTGTCAATATGGGACTAAAACAAAGACTAATGAAAAAAAACTTGCCTCTTGAAATATGAAAGAACGTTGCACCGCTTTTCTTTTCTTTGTCATCGCTGCAGCGGCTTTCGGAGGTTTTCTCTATGGGTACCACACGGGCGTGATTTCAGGGGCCTTGGGGTTTTTAGCCTCCCACTTTCAATTATCGATCGCTGACCAAGGGGTTGTCGTGAGCATCCTTCTAATCGGCGCGCTAGTCGGCGCTATGGTCGCGGGGAGCTTGGCCGACCGGTTTGGCCGCAAGCGTGCCATCGCACTGACCTGTATTTTTTTTATCCTTGGCGCCGCGATCATCGCTTTTAGCGACTCTTATGTGATGGTCCTTGCAGGAAGATTTGTCAGCGGGCTTGGCGTCGGTATTATTTCTGTCGCAGGGCCTGTCTATTTGGCGGAGGTCTCACCGCCCCATTACCGCGGAGCTTTTGTTGCCTGTTTTCAATTGGCCATTGCGCTTGGCATCTTGACGAGCTTTGTCGTCAATTACTTCTTTGCGAGCGCTGGAGATTGGCGTTGGATGTTCGCGTTCGGCATGTTTCCCGCTTTGTTGCAGATTTTTGCATTGTTCTTTTTGCCGGAAACCCCTGCCTGGCTTTTTCAAAAAGGCCTTGAGAAACATGGCATCAAAGCTCTGCAGCGCTTGCGTAAAGACAAGCAATGGATGAATCAGATCGAGGCGATGAAAACCGCTGCGAGCCATCATAAACAGGGAAATTGGAAGGCTCTGTTTTCGCCGAGCGTGCGCTATGTCCTGATCATCGGTTTTGTTTTGAGCGTTCTGCAGCAGATCACTGGGATCAACACGGTGATCTATTATGCTCCCAAAATTTTTGAAACCGCCGGAATCAGTTCCGCGACGGGCGCCATTCTCGCCACCCTCGGCATCGGCATCATCAACGTTCTCGTAACACTGTTATCGACATGGATTCTCGACAAGGCAGGCCGAAGGATTCTGCTGTTCATTGGCATCGGGGGCATGGCGGTGAGTTTGGCGACTCTCTCGATCGCCTATTATATGCACTCAGGATGGATCTCGGGCATTGCGTTCTTCAGCCTCGTCAGCTATGTCGCTTTTTTCGCGATTGGCCTCGGGCCTGTGACATGGGTCGTTCTATCAGAGATTTATCCTCTCAAAGTGAGAGGCAAGGCGATGACGCTCGCCGCTTTTGGGAACTGGCTTTTCAATTACTTCGTCTCGCTGACGTTTCTCGACCTGATCGGAAAATTCGGCCCTCAAGGGACTTTCTTATTGTACGCGCTGATCAGCGCAGCCGCCGTGTGGTTTGTTTATCGATTTATTCCTGAGACAAAGGGGAAAAGCTTAGAAGAGATCGAAAAACAGTTGATTCGTTGAGAAAAGTCGAATAAAATGTCAGTTTCCTGCGGAGGTAGTCCTAATGTCTTATTCCAATATCGAGAAACAGCTTGGCGCAAAAGCGAAAGATCTGCTCACGCACGTCTGCAAAACAGTCCCTAAGGAAAAACTGCACATTCCAGGATCAGACTGGGTTGATCGCATTTTTGGACCGTCCGACCGAACCCCCCGCGTTTTGCGCAGCTTAGCTGCGATGATCAATCATGGAAGGCTTTCTGGGACAGGCTATCTTTCCATTTTGCCGGTCGATCAAGGCGTTGAGCATAGCGCCGGAGCATCTTTTGCGGCCAACCCCGATTATTTCGATCCGGAAAACATCGTCAAGTTGGCCATCGAAGGGGGATGTAATGCGGTGGCATCCACTTTAGGAGTCCTCGGGATTGTTGCGCGCAAATACGCTCACAAAATTCCTTTTCTCCTCAAAATCAATCACAATGAGCTCCTCTCGTATCCGAACAAGTATGATCAGACCATTTTTGCTCTCACTCGGCAGGCGTACGATATGGGATGCGTCGCTGTTGGCGCGACCATTTATTTCGGTTCGCCGGAGAGCCGACGGCAGATCACTGAGATCAGCCATGCGTTTGCCCATGCCCATGAGCTCGGCATGGCCACTGTCCTGTGGTGTTATTTGCGCAATTCGGCTTTCAAAACATCGGCCGCCGATTACCACGAGGCGGCGGATTTGACAGGGCAAGCTAACCACCTGGGCGCAACGATCGGCGCCGACATTGTCAAACAGAAGCTTCCCGAAAACAACGGCGGATTCAAAGCGCTCAATTTTGGCAAACAAACGGAAAAAATGTACACCCAATTGTCCAGCGATCATCCCATCGATCTTTGTCGATATCAGGTCGTCAATGGTTATTTGGGCAGGGTTGGACTGATCAATTCGGGCGGCCCTTCAGGAGAAAACGACCTCGAGCAAGCGGTCATGACGGCCGTCATCAATAAACGCGCGGGGGGAATGGGCCTCATCTCAGGGCGCAAAGCGTTCCAAAAGCCGATGAAGGACGGAATCTCCCTTTTGAATGCTATCCAAGACGTATATCTCTGCAAAGAAGTGACTCTGTCTTGACTTAATTATTTTAAATGATAAAAATATAATTAAGAAAATAAAGGGGGCGACATGGGAAATTATCGTGCTTTAGTTCATTACACATTTAAAGAAGGAATGGAAGCTCAAGGACTTAAGTTTCTAGAGAACGAGCTCATCAAAAAAGCGCAAGATTACGGCTGCCATTTTGTTGAACTCTGGCACAATGAAAAGCATCCGACCATCGTCGTCGGGGTCGCGACTTGGAACAACCTGGAAGATGCGCGCCGGTTTCAGGGCAAATGGGAGCAAAAGGAAAAAGAGATGATGAAATTCTGCGAAGGGGAGCCTAAGCGGGAATTTTTCGTTCTCAAATCGACCTTTGCCGAAAGGGGCAAAAAAGCCGCCTAAGAAGGTGATGTTGATAATTTACCACAAAGATGGGAAACCACAGAGGGGAATTTTCCATTTTCTCTCTGTGGTTTTCCATCTTTGTGGTAAAATTCCTAAAAGACCCCTAAGGCTCTTATTTTATCAACTTTAAGATTTGTTTGAGGGGCTTGTCGCCCACTTTGAATTGCTTTTTCTTCACGTGAGATTCCTCCTGCGATGTTTTCCCTTTTCCGGTCTCCCACGGGAATGGGCGTTTGGCTGGTGGGACTTTTGCATTCGAATCTGGCAATGTGGCCATCTTGTTGACCAGCCCCCCAATGATCGCGCCTGCGGGCCCTTTTCCTAGGCCTCCTGCGGATTCGGCCTGCTGCCAGGCCAGGAGCAAACCCATTTTTGTCGTCGCTTTTTTGGTGTCGATTTGCACATTATCCATCTTCCCGCGCATAGGCAGGGTCAACACATAATTGTCCGGGAGGCCCTTGATGCCAAAGGCTGTTTTTAACGTTTGGGCGGTCAGCCCGAGGATCATGTCGACGTATTGATCGACGATGTCGACTTTGCCCCAAGCGCAAATATCATAGCTCTCGGCAAGCAGGATTTCGGTCCGCTCGATGTCGACGATCCCTTGAGCGATATGCAAATCGATGGGGGCAAACCAGAGCATCAGCTCGTTGGATTTTTCAAACTGTTTTGATTTCAAAAGTCCAAGGGCAACGTGGATATTTCCTTCATTTTTGCATAGGATTTTGCCGAGCTCGATCGTCGCATTAGGGATTGTGATTTTGCCATAATCGAACGGATAGAGCCGAAAGGCAAATCCATGCGCTGGAACCTCCAACGTGACGGGTGCCTGGGAGTAAAAGTAAGAGAGGTTGAGGGGATTGACTTCCTTGAGAAAAAGACGGCTTGCCTCGGGCGTGACCTTCATTTGGACGTGGGCGTCTTCTTTCAATGTGAGTATCCCTCCTGCTACCGTCCCATTCACAGCGGCCCGCGTACTCGGCGTATTGACGTTCACTGAGACAGGGCCGGAAAATTGATCGAGATCGATATCGACTGCCGCGTTGATCACGTTCCCAAAAACAGTCGTAAAGGGAAAATCAGTCCTTCCTTTGGCCCGAGCCACGATGTCGAGAACTCTAGAGGGGAGCTGTTGGGCTTTAAAGTGGAGGCTGCAGGTCAATTTCGAAACATCAAAAGCGCCTTGCGGAGTCAATGTCTGCGTTAAGTTGCCGTTTAGAGAGATCGACCCATTTTTTGTGTTGCCAGATTGAGCGCTTTGGGCGGTGACATTGCTGTCTAGCGAGAGGGTTACCGGAGTGCCTTTTTGTTTGTTCAACCCCAATGCGAGATTGGAAAGTTGAATCGTTTCATGGGAGCTTCGGTCGTAAAAAGTCAATTTGGGGTTGCGCGCGGAGGCATTCAATTCCAATTTGGAAAGGTCAAAAGCAAAACTCGGGAAACGGTTGGCGAGCTCTCCTCCAGCAAGACCCTGGCCGCAAGCCTGATCCTTTGGCGTTTCTTGCGGTTTTTGTCCGGGGAGGACAGGCAGCGAGAGCTTCGACAAAGTGATGGAGAAAACGGTGGGCTCTTTGATTTCAAAAGGGATGAGTTGCTGATTGGCGTTCACGATCCAGGCATCCAGAACCTTGTAACTTTCAGGGGTCAAGGTCCAGCCGATTTGTTGATTAGATCCTTGCAATTGCAGACTGCCGTTGTTCATGGCAAAACCGGTATCGATCGAGAGGTTGTCGCTTGTCCATTTGAGAGCAAGAGTTTGTTTCTCTGGACTCAAGCTCTGCAGTTTTAACCGGCATGTGAAGAGGGGACCGACGATCGCGCTCAGAGAGCGCTCAGAAAACGCATCGAGCAGAAGCGAGGAGAGATTTTGCAGCTGCAAATCCCCCTGAAGGTTTGCTGGGGTCAAGTCCAACCCTTTGTCGATCCTGAAATTGGAAAGGGAAAAGTCCCCCTGCAAGGTGCCGTTATTGCCTTCAGGATTCTTCAACTGGGAAGAGAGCTGCATCGTTGCCGTTTTAGCAATCGGGTCCCACTGGAAGGGAATATTCGTATTGAGTAATGCGACCTGTTTGTTCGCCTGGCCCAGAATCATTTCAGAATTCAAGATCAGCCCTTTCAATTTGAGTTTGTAAACATCGGGATTTGAAACCGGGATCACAAAAGGGTCCAACGACAACTGCACAAGCGTCGGCTTTGCTAATGTGGGGGCTTGAGGGGCCATCGCTTTCAAAGTCGCCGGGTCGAGCATCCATTGTAGCACTAATGGCTTTGTCAACGTAGCTGTGCCCGCCGATGGATTGTAAGCGATGGCAAGGCTTCCCTTGAGAGGGTCGCCGTCCATCTGGAGGCTGATCTGATCAAAGGTGTTGATGGAAAGCCGATTTTGCATTTTGGCGATTATGAAAGGGTTACATCCAGTAAACGCCAATACTCCCGAATTGAGGGTCGCCTCTAGGCGCATGTTTTTCAATTCATCCACCGGAACTGTAAGACTTTGAATCGTCCCTTGAAACGGATCGGCCTTGCTCAGCTGAAGCTGATCTTTAGGAAGCAGAGAATTGATCCAACGGGGATTCAAGGCAAAAGCAAATGGCGAGGGGGAGACTAGAGTTAATGTCTTATCGATGGAAAGGTCGATCGCCGGAATTTTCAAAAAGTCCGACTGCCAGCTCAAGTGCACTTTATTACTGCCCGGTTGCAGTTGTGTGGTTGCGATGAGATCGGCGGTCTGCCCAACAATATCCGTGAGCGGGGCACCCCCCATAAGCCCCACGGGAAATCCCTTCGCATTCACACCGATGGTGCCCCGCATCGCCTGAGGATTAAAGGGTTGTTGGATATCGCTCTCGATTTGAATGGCCCCCTGCCGCTCCTGCACAGTCAATGCCGATGAAAGGCTCGCAACAAGCTGCTGCTCCAAAGAAGGGCTGCTCGCTCGAGCCGACAGATTGCCCAAGAAAACCGGGCTGCCATTGACTCTCAATGCGATTTGTGGCGGCGCCGTCAGGCTTGCGTGAAATGACGATTTCAATAAATCGTGAAGAGCTGAAGGAACGGGGCAGGAGAATTGTTCGATCGTCGCTTGCACAAGGGCGGGCTGAGTCAACGTCACATTCTCCAAAGCAGGAATTAGCTTTGCCATCTTTTGTAGAAAGGCCGGAGTGAAGTTGTATTGCAACTCGGCAGGGCTCTTCAAAGATAAAACGCCATTGAGCGACTGGGTGGCCACGTACGCCGTAATCTGGGATGACACCGCATTGAGCCGCAGGTCGAAATTCCCTGAACTGGCGCTCAAGTTACATCCCAGGTTGATCGTCGGCCCCACAAAACTATAAATCAGCCCACTCATCTCAGGATAAAAGAGGGAAGCGAGCTGATCGAGCCCTTGAACCGGCATCTGCTGGATGGACGATTGAACCGCAAACGAGGGATACGCCGCACTTAAATGCGCGGCGGACGCTTTGACAGCGATCTGCCCTTGCGGGTTTGTGGTGCAGCTGAAGACTAAGGCGACCTCATCTTTCGAGGCCATATCTAGCGAGGCCTCGATCTGATCGAACGTCATCGGTTCTACACCCGGAGTATTGAAGGCAACCTTGCCGTGATTGACAACGATTTTCCCCCGATAAGTGGGGGATATCCACCTGTTCGTAGCGGCAAACTGCGGTCTTGGCACAAATGAAGCCGCTTTAAGCACAGGCCTTCTACTCTGATAGGCCGCCGGTTGAAAGGCTTTGCTGATGGTCACCACCGGCGAGACAATTTGCGTTTGGCCGAGGTCGTTGCTAAAGACGATCTTCCAAAGTGGCGAACTCGACTGAATCTCCTCTGCCGTCAGCTCAACCTGATCTTTGACATTTTGTCCACGCACCCCTGAGGCCCGCTGTGTCCCGAACCAGCTGAGAGAAAGTTCCTCGATCTCCATTTGGAAACCTGTGCGATTTTCAATCATTTTGAGCAGGTACTTCTTTCCCGGGCCCGTCGAAAAAAGCATCGGCAGCATGAGAAAGCAGAGTAGGAGCAGAATAAGAAAAATGGCAAGAATGGAAGCGATCCATTTCCCGGTTGAGGTTTTATGACTTGGAACACCATTGGACATATGGGTACCTCCTTATCTATTCGCCCTTGCTGCCAGAGCGAAGTAAAAAAAATACTGATGCTGTGGTTTAGACATATTGCCTCCTCCGATCAGATGATTAGGGTATCAACAATCACTGAGATATTCAAGGGTTGTCAATCTCGATCGCGTAAATGGTGATCGCCTCTTTGCGCCCGGGCAGGATCATCGGCCCAAGCGAGGTCGCCTTAAATTCATCTTTCACGGCCGAATAGGTCATTTCGCTGATCAATATCGATTTTTTCAGGAGTTTTGTCGCTTGTTCGAGCCGCGCCGCGATGTTGACCGTGTCGCCGACAGCGGTGTACTCGATCCTCTTCTCTGAGCCGATATTTCCCACGATAGCAAGTCCTGTGTGGATTCCGATCCCCATCGACACTTCCGGCTTGCCTTCTCTTTTCCATTTTTCAATCAGTTTCGTCAGAGCTTTCTGCATCCCCACCGCCGCTGAGACGGCATGCTTTTCTTGAACGGCATCATCCAATGGGGCGCCGAATTCGACCATGATCCCATCGCCCAAAAATTTGTCCAACGTTCCCTGATATTTAAAGATTTCATCGAGCATCACCTCAAAGTACTCGTTGAGAAGAGACACCACCTGTTCCGGAGGAAGCCCCTCAGCAAGGCGGGTAAATTGGCGGATGTCGGAGAATAGAACGGTGATTTTGCGGCGCTCTCCCTCTAGTTTGGCGATCGTCTCAGCTTTTAGAATCTTCTCCATTACGTGCTGGGAGACGTACCTGGCGAAATTCAATTTTAAGCGCTCTCTTTCCCTTAAGCCCTGAGTCATCGCGTTGATCTCATCGGCGAGCATCTCAAATTCATCGTGCGTTTCCAGCGAGGCTTCGAAGTTTAAATTGCCAGAGCCGATCTCGCGCACGCAGATGAGCAAAGAGCGAAGCGAGATGCTAATTCTGCGCGCAAGCAGATATCCCCCTGCCAAAGCGAAAGCCAAGGAAGCGGTAAAGGCGATCAAGAAATATTCGAGAAAACTTTTCAGGACAACGAGGTATCTCTGCAGAGAAATGTCGGCCCCGATGGTCCCGACGTAATTGCCTTCTTTATCAAAAACAGGAGCAAAACCTGAGATCCAATTTCCATACTGGTCGGTGACAAACTTTCCCGTCGAATAATAGTCTCGTAAATGATTAATGAAGGTAAGAGTAAAAGTATCATCGACAGCATCGCCAGGGCTGTACATCTGACGAGGATCCCTTTCGGAGTCTACAGCATAGATAAACTGCCCCGACTTAGCGGGATTCGGCTTCATCGCATAAATGTAGGCAATGTAAATATCGGGCCTGCGGTTGGCGTCTCTGATTTTAATGAGGTCTTCTTTTAGAATTTCGTAGGCCGGATTATTTTGATCGGCGTGCGAATTGATCTGTTTTAAAAGCTCTGGGTCGATGAGCGCGGCAATGGTCGCCGCAATCGTCATGACTTTTGTTTGTTCATCTTCAATGACATGATCGCGAAACTGGAAAAGAAGAACCCCAAACCCGCAGATAGAGCTAATGAGGGCAGTACCAGCCAATGATAAATAAAGCTTTGTCCGGTATTTCATAACCCCTGCGCCCCTAGAGGGCATTGCAAAGCTCATTTCCCTCTATAAAAGGATCTTTTCTAGAGGAAAAGCAGTTTTGCAACACCCTATTTCAGTTCGCACTTTAAGGGGTGCCCGAGTTTTTGTCATCTTTAGCCGCGAGGCGCTTCCCGAAGAGTGGCTAGATTGCGAATATTGTCAGCCAAATTTACTAAAAGGGTCTTTAATTCATCTTCACGAGCGGTATCAATTCTGAACTCAGCATATTCACCAGGATGATATGTTCTCCCTGTCATATGATCTGTAAGCGATATCGTGCCCGGTTTGTCTAGATAGTGACTTCGCTCCCAAGATGCCACGTCGTTATCATAAATTAGTCGGGCAATTATTCCGTACGCTTGAAGGTTTTCTTGCTTCATTTGTCGCAACTTTTCTTTGATGATACGAGGATCGGAATTTGCTAGGGCGACATAATTCATAAAGTCTTGTACGAATACCTTGGCAATTTTTGTCTTATTGTTTTCATTGTTTTTATCGATTGCTCTATGGTGATTAGTTCCGTTGTAATTGATAAACATCGTGTTATTTATGTTTAATATTCCTTCCAAGGGGAATTTCACCTGAATTTCAGTGCCGCGCATTACCACTATATTGAGATCAGGGTTTAGTTTTGTAAGAGCAAAAAGGAATGGGCTGTCGAGATAACTAGAAGCCTTCACAATATGAGTTGCATAAAATTGTCTCAAGGTGTCTTTAGCAATTCGAGCCTCCTCTAGATTAGATGATGCACGTTTACCTTGACTGAGAATTGTACGAATATTGTCCGGTACAGATTCAGTCATATCACCAATGCTAATAGCAAGAAGATCCATAAATTTGATATCGTCATTCAATGCTGCTGTTTCGCGAATATATCTAGCAGTTTCGGTTCTAAATCCTCTCGCAGTTTCCTCGAGTTTTCCTTGTTGATCAGAAGCTTTGGGGTTCTCAATGCCTTGTTTTTTCATGATTTGATAGGCAACGGATTTATCTAAACAATTGCCTCTAGCATCAACTTCAATGGTCTCAAACTCCTCAGGTGTTGGCTCGCGTGGAGGAGCTGCCGCAGCAGCAGGCGCTGAAATCGGTGCCGCGCTAGGAGGAGAAGACAGCGATGGAATGGTTGATGGTGCAAGAGGCATGTATGTGACAGGTTCCGCTGCTGCAATTGGAGTCTTTTTTACGCGTAAAGTAGAACTGACAGGTTTTTTATTATTTAGATCAGGGAGCGCACCGGTCGGATTTGCTCCTCTGTCGTAGGATGAATATTTCCCTACAGCATCGATATGAATAAAAGCACATTTGTCGGTTTCGATATCTCTATCTGGAAAGGATGTCGCATATTTTGTCCCGTCTGCGTTCTCACGAATGAGGACGATTTGGAATTGATCTTGCTTGGTTACACCTTCATGAATTTCTACAAATATTTTAAAAAATGTTGTACCAACGAATTTACTCCTTCTATCCGAAATATAATGAGTATATATATCAACTAGTGTTGCCTTTTCATTGGGAGTACAAGTGGAGGAACTTTTAGTACACCAGATATCGAGAGTAGCAGAGGTAATTTCTGGTAGATTATGAGTTCTACGTGTTGTGTTATGTTTTCCTAATGCATATAACAATCTTAGTTTATCGGACAATCTAGCATCATTTAAGGATTTAGAGATGTCCCTAATATTGCTTTCGACCCATTGTTGTTGAGCAGGTATTGGTCCGGCCATTATTGTATGGATGTGAGCAGGAATTTCAGTGCAAAGTTCGTTAACAATTGTCTCTACTGGCTGTCCGTTCCAATTAGTGAAGCCTAGTTTAGGCATTTTGCTGAGCTGATCTGCTAAGGCATGATAAGCATGCGGGAGGTCTTGAGGAAGTTGCGGAGGTGGTGGTGCTTGCGCAGCACCGGGGGCTGGAGCTGGCGCCGGTGCAGGTGCACTTACTACAGTATGTGATCTCCCATCACAGATCTTTAATCGATCGTCTTCGATGATATTTTCGTATGGCTGTGGAGCTGCTGAAGCAGCTACAGGGGAGTAGGTTGCTTGTCCTCGATAGTTGTTCGCTAGTTGCTCTAGCCGGTTAAAGGCAACACTTTGGGACCTTTCTGGTAATCTGATTGATTGCTGATTTCCGGCGTCGTCATAAGCGATGGCACTAGGTTCACCGACGATTCTGACATTTTTAGTTTCTAAATCGGCAGCGGAGGTAATGGCGGAAGCACCCCTAAGTGTAATTTGTGTGCTTACAAACTCACGTTTTCCCGTTGCAGCTTCGAAATACTGGAAAATTTTGTCATAGATTCTCTTCCATTCAGCGGATGGTAAAGCTCCGGAAACTTCTTTTTGACCTTGATGAACTGTGATTTCATAGGTACGGCCATTGTTTAAAGTCACATGCACTTTATTTTGAGCTGTTATTTCTGAGGCAACTATGTGAAGAGTATCACTTGGTGGGATGGGTACATTTGATGAAGAAGAGACACCATTACCTGGCTGCGACATAAAACTACCTTTTTATTAACTATATAATTTTAATTATATCTAATTAAATGTTTATTTAAAAGGGATTATATTAAATATTTTATAAAGAGATTAAGTGCGTAAAGACTTGGATATTAGGGGCTTAGAGTCATTCGACGGTGACGGATTTGGCCAGGTTGCGGGGCTGATCGATATCTGTGCCCAGCTCAAGCGCAATATAGTAGGCCAAAAGCTGGCTGGCCACGGAATAGATGATGCCGGCCAGTTCATCGCAGATGTGGGGGAGCCAAAGCACGTCGGTGGCGATTTTGTCCACTTCGGGAGTGCCTTCGGGGGCGAAGGCCAGGATTGGGCCGCCTCGGGCTTTGACTTCCATGAGATTGCTGAGCATCTTTTCAAGGGTGCGTTTGTTGCCGCACATGCCGATGACAGCGAGGTTGGGGTCGATGAGGGCGATGGGCCCATGTTTCATCTCACCGGCAGGATAACCCTGTGCGTTGATGTAGCTGATCTCCTTGAGTTTAAGGGCGGCCTCTAGGCTGGCGGTGAACATGTAGTGACGGCCAAGGTAGAAGAAGCTTTGGTAGCGGGCGTATTTTTTGGCGAGGGTTTGGATATTTGCGCTTTGGTGGAGCACTTGCTCGATCTTGTCGGGAAGGCCCTGAATTTCGGAAAGGAACGCTTGTCCCTCTTCTTTGCTCATGTGGCGAAGGCGAGCCATGAGAAGAGTGAAAAGTGAGAGAACGGTGAGCTGGCTTGTGAATGCCTTTGTGGAGCAAACGCTGATTTCGGGCCCGGCGCGCAGGAAAAGGGTGCAGTCGGCTTCGCGGGTGAGGGTGGAATTGCGGATGTTGCAGATGCCTAGAACCTTAGCTCCTTTGCTCTTGACCTCTCGCACGGCGGCGATGGTGTCGAGGGTCTCGCCAGACTGGCTGATAGCTATGACGAGGGTGTCCTCTGAGATGATCGGATTCTTGTAGCGGAATTCTGAGGCGATCTCGGCGTGGGTCGTGATGCGGGCCTTGTCTTCGAGTAGGGATGCGGCGATTTGCCCGGCATGCCAAGAGGTTCCGCAGGCGAGAATGAGGATGCGGCGGATAGAGAGAAGCTCGGTGGGGGTGAAGGTGAGGCTTTCAAACTCTGCCGTGCCGAAATCAGGGATCAAGCGATTGTGGAAGGCTTGTTGGACGGTTTGCGGTTGCTCGAAGATCTCTTTGAGCATGAAATGCGCGTAGCCGTTTTTGGAAATGGCTGCAGAATCGCTTTCTAGGCGTTGGGTATTTTTTTGGACAGGGGTAAAGCTTTGGTCGAACACTTCGATTTTTTCGGGAGAAATAAGGGCGATTTCGTCGCTGCGCAAAAACATCACGTCGAGGTTCGATTCGCCAAACGCATTGGCGTCCGAAGAGACAAACGCTTCGGCGCGAGAGGTGTTGATCCCGATCGCGATCGGATTTTCCCGCGCGGCGGCGATGATCTGATGCGGGTGGTCTTTGTGGATGACGGCGATGCCCCAGAAACCGCGTAGCTCGGCGAGGGCTTTCTGCACGGCGGGGAGGAACTCGCCTTCATAATAGTGGGAAATCAGCTGGGCGATGACTTCGGTATCGGTATCGGAATAGAATTTCCTGCCAGCGTTTTTCAGTTTTTCCCTTAAGCTGTAGTGGTTTTCGATGATGCCGTTGTGGACGACGGCGATCGAATCTGTCTCATCGATGTGGGGATGGGCATTTTCTTGGGTGGGCTCCCCGTGAGTGGCCCAGCGAGTGTGGGAAATGGCGAGATCGAGGCGCAGCGGCTGCTCCTTGAGAGCATTTTCGAGAGAGGGGATCTTCCCAACAGCCTTGCAGGCGAAAATCTTGCCTTCGAGGATGCCGGCAAGACCCGAAGAATCATATCCGCGATACTCGAGTTGTTTGAGCCCAGTCAAACAGACGCTGGCCGGGTTACGAGGGCCGATGTAGCCGAAGATGCCGCACATGGTAAAACTCTGATTACTATTCAATTGGAAGCATAACAAAAGGAATCATCTAGGTACAGGTTAATTCTCCATCCTATTGATGAGGCGGTTAGCCTCTCTTAGAGAAAGGAATTGATAGGTGTTATTATGCTCGAACGCGGGGGACCCCTCGATCGTGACAATTTGTAAATGGATGACTTCATGCTTATCAGACTTTTGAATGATCAGGTCGATATTTTCACCCCCTTCGAAATAAGCCCTGACAAGATACAAATTGTTCGTCGTCATTGCAATACTTCCTTGAGCCGTTCGGGTGTCGTCCACGCTGGCGTCAATGCAAAATAATTCTCGCTCTTGGTCGGGGTTGTCTGTCGTCACCCAATGTTCATAATCAAAGATCGCGAGCTGAAGCAGTCCAATCGCAAAATTATTCAGAAAAAAAGGGACGCCGGTGGGCGCAGGAGGAGAGGAATAGTTGACATGGTAGGGAGGAATAATGGTACCTAATCGCACAGCCATAGGTGTCTCCGGATAAAGGAAAAAATTATAAGCAAGGTTATGGAATTAATGGTATATTAAAATAAAGATTACAAATTGAGAGTGCCGTGGTGCAGTTGAAACCTAAGAAGGTCTCTGAGTCGGCGATCAACGACCAAACCTATAAAGTTTTTCCCAATGACTTGAATTCCAATGATACTGTCTTTGGGGGACTTGTGATGGGGATTCTAGATAGGGTCGCCTTGGTCGTCGCTGAAAGGCATTCCGAGAAGATTTGCGTCACAGTCTCGGTCGATTCGATGCATTTTTTAGCGCCGGCCAGAAGGGGAGACATCCTCGTCTTTCGCGCCGCCATCAACCGCGCATGGCGCACCTCGATGGAGATTGGGGTCCGAGTGATGGCGGAGCATTACAAAACCGGCGAGCGCAAACATATCCTCTCCGCTTATTTTACCTTTGTCGCTGTCGATGAGTATTGCCAGCCGGTCGAGGTCCCGCCTTTGATGCCGGAAACCGCGATCGAAAAGCGCCGTTATGAGGAGGCGGATAGACGGCGGCAGCGCCGCAAAGAGGAAAAAGAGGAGCGGGAGCGCCGCCGCCTCCATGACAATCTTCCTGATGGTCCTTAACAAAAATTCTTGAGACAATTTCGAGCTTTCACGCCAGAAATTACTCCAAAAACTTTTGAGAACGCTCCCTAGTACTTCAGTCTCAATAACTAAATTTTCCTTAAATGGAAGAGTTTGTTATCCTTGCGTCTTTTTTCTAATAAGGGAAGGAACGATGGGAAACAAGCAAACGCATGAAGTAGCTCTGTCGACAGAAGAGAGAGGATTTTTAATTAAAAATACAAAAAGTGGCGATTGGTCCCCTAGAGAGGTAAAGAGGGCGCAGATTCTTCTGAAAGCTGATAAGAACCACGAGGCTAAGAAAGATCATGAGATTGCTGATGAATTACATTGTTCCCAATACACTGTGACAAAGTTACGAGAGCGTTTTCACAAAGGAAGGCTTGAGGTAGTTCATGATAAACCTCGGACTGGCAGGCCAAGAATAATCGATGGTGATGTGGAGGCACATATCATCGCTGTAGCCTGTAGTGAAGCACCTGTGGGAAGAGAGCGATGGACGCTGCGACTAATCGCTGGAAGAGTGGTTACTCTCACTGATGTTGAATCTTGTTCCTATGGGTCTGTAAGGAACGTTTTAAAAAAAACGAGCTTAAACCGTGGCAGAAAAAAGAATGGAAAATCCCTCCAAAAGCCAACGACGAATTTGTCTGGAGGATGGAAGAAGTCCTAGAGATTTATAAAAGAGAATATGATCCAGAACATCCCCTGCTCTGCTTTGATGAAAGCAGCAAACAGCAGATACAAGAAGTGATAGAGAGCATCCCGATGGAATCAGGAAAGCCGGAGAGATACGACAGCGAATACAAGAGAAACGGGGTGAGCAATTTGTTCATGATTTTTTTTGAGCCTTTTGAAGGGAAACGACATGTGCGAGTCACTGAACAACGAACTAAAAAAGATTGGGCCGATTGTATGAAGATGATTGTAGATGAGCTTTATCCAAGTGCAAGTGTCTGAATAGGAGAATCGGGACAACGGAAGAATTGGTGCGGGAAATCCAAGCTAATCTTGGGAAGGGGAGAGAGAATAGAGCAGCCGTAAAGTGCAACTGGCGATTTAGAGCTGAAGATGCACGAATCAAACTGAAAAAACTCTACCCTGAAATATAAGTAAGAATTTTATTAACTAAGTACTAGGGCTTTTTTTAAAAGCCCTTCACATATTCAGCAGATCTCCTTCGAAGTTAAATGGTAATGGAAATGTCTCGTCAGTAGATGAGGCAATAGTTGCCGCTGAAGCGTCAGTTGGGTTGAAATCGAACCAACTTTCAACTTCATCGACCAAGGTTTGTTGTGCATTGGAAACCTGCTGCGGCTGAGGGGACTCCGCTTGGTGGGTCTCATCAGTGAAACCCTGCTGCGGCTGTGAGATCGAATCAGTGAATGCAAGTGCGTTCTCATCATCGACATCGTATCGTTGCCTTTTTGAAGCTAATTCGGAAGAATCTGCCGGCGAAATGTCCAATGCTCGTTTGGTTCCTTGGGATGGGGTAGGCATATCAGGCGCTTCTTTCTTCAAGTCAAAAATATTTTGCTTCGAAATTTCATTAATCTGTTTGGCATCGTCTATTGATATCGTTATATACCTGTTACTGATATTTCCTATTTTAATTTGAAAAATTTGACTGAGTTGTTTTTTGCATTGTTTAGGTAATTTCTTTAGTTGATCTCGATGATGGGGTTCGATTTGAATACGGGGTCCTAATATTTTTTAGCATCTTACGTTGTGATTGACTTTGTTTTGCTTTTTAATCCGTCGAATATTGGTTTTTTTATTTTTAGTTGTTTGTGTGTTATCGTCGTTAATCGATCGCGAATGGTTTGATCGATAGTAAAACTGATAATATTCTCTGCTGAGATATTAAATTCGGCGTCATCGACTTCTGGACGAGAATGTAAGACTTTCTTAATTCACTAAAAGTAAGGACAACTAGAAGAGGAGGGCGCTCGAAGCAGCCCAACTCGTTGCAGAATGGCTATCCCCACAGGGAGTGTTTAGCCTTACATGTTGCGCGCCACCTTTTTGGCGACTAGGGTTAAAAATAAAGGAAATTCTTGTCGGCTGCGGTTTTCCATCGCGGCATGCTTGCCTGTGCTCTTTTTATCGGAACACCATTCTTCAATCATTTCTAACACAAAACCCGCTTCTTTAAGCTGGGCCGCATAGTAAGAAAGGGGATGGTGGAAGGACCAGGTCTCCTCAGAGCTCTCCTGTTTGCTCGGCTGCGTCTGAATCGGGATTTTAAGAGGGGACATGTAGCGGTCGACGCGCCTATATTGAATTTTTTTTGGCTCATCGACGCCCCAGCTTGATTGCCGCGGGATCCGATAGCAGGGGTGGTTGAGAACAAGAATGAAATGGGATCCCTCGCGTAAATGCGTATGCGCCGTGAGAAAAAGAGGAAGGGGTTTTTCGAGGTTCTGAATGGCTAATATGCATGTCGCGTGGGAGTATTCTTTGTAGGGCAGATCGAGGGGGCGAGAAAGATCGTGCACAACGAATTGGTGAGGCGATTTGGGATCGTATTTCTTCGCGGCTTCGATGAGGGAAAGAGAGGCGTCGATGCCGAGATATTTCATCCCTTTTGGCAAGTGGCGGGCGAGGATGCCCTGACCGCAAGCGAGATCGAGAAGATGAAGATTGGGCTTTTTCTTCATTTCGAGAAGACGCCGCACGCCGGGTATGATCACCTGTTGATGGTAATAATGCCCTTTTTGCCCGACGATCTTATCGTACCATCCCGAAGAAGTTTCCCATGATGTGCTCATCTTTCATGCTCCAGCTGTTTTTTCCAGCCGGGCTTCTGGAATAGCAAAATCAGCGAAGGGCCAAAGCAGGCGATGACGATGCAGACCGCCAAGAAAGAGATGTAGAAGGCCCTATTGCCTGTGATGATTTGCGCGGGCGGAAAAAACCCGATGAGCAGGGCAAAGGCGGAGCTCAAGATGCCGAGGCCGGAAACAATCCAAATTCCAAATTTGCCGCCGGGTACGCGGTAGGGACGGTCAACGCCTGGCCTTTTGTAGCGCAGCTTGATTGCGGCAGCGAAGAGCATGATGTACATGATCAGATAAAGCTGGGCGACGATTGTCGTGAGGATCCAAAACGCGCTACTGACGGTGGGCATGAAGACAAAGACGAGGGATAAAAGAGAGACAAAAATCGCTTGGACGATCAGAAGGCGGGCCGGCACGCCTTTCACGTTGACTCCGCGAAAATAGGGGGGGAGATCTCCGCTTCTAGCGGCAGCGAGAATCCCTTTTGTCGGGCCGATGACCCAGGTGTTCAATGAGCCGAAAGCTCCGGCGGCGATCAATGCCGCGATATATGGGGTCATCCATTTGAGCCCATAGGCATCGACAAAGTAGGAGAACGCCTGCATCGAACCGGCGACGAGGCTGATCTGCTTTTGAGGGATCACGCTGGCGATCGCAAGGACACCTAAGATCGACATCCCCACAATGAGAAGCGCCGAGAGCAGAATGGCCTTGGGATAATTTTTTTGCGGGTCGCGGACATCGCGGACGTGGACGGCCGACATCTCCATTCCGCAAAGCGAAAGCAGGACGCCCGTGAAGAAGACGACTTGATCGACGGAGCTAAAATTGGGAATAAAACTGGCCCAACTGAAACTGATCTCAAGTGGATGGTTGCCCGAGTACCAGCTTAACCCGAGGAGAATGATCAGTCCGCCCGGAATAAAAGTGCCAAAAATGACGCCGAGCGTGCTGATAATTCCGGAGGCTTTCATTCCAGCTAGGTTGGCGAAGGTAGCTGCCCAAAAAGCGATGAGAATGATCGAAATGGTGTAAGGGATGCTGCTCGCAAGTGCAGGATTGAAAATATAGGCGATGGTCGCGGCGAGAAAAGATAAGATCGTCGGATACCAAAAGGCGTTCTCCACCCAAAGTAGCCAAATCGCTAAAAAACCTGTGCGATGGCCAAAGGCTTCTTTCACCCAGGCAAAGACCCCTCCGCTCTTCGGCCAGCCTGTGGCCAGTTCCGCTGTGACAAGTGAAATCGGCAAGAAAAAAACCACGGTCGCCAAAAGGAAGTAAAAGATCGAAGCAAAACCGTATTCTGCGTTCACCGGCCAATTTTTTACGCTGCCGATGGCGGCAACATTGATCATGGCAAGCGTGAAGACAGTGATGATGCGTTTCATAATTTCCTTGGTCAAAAAAGTAGTATTGTCTCAAACTGTGCTTTAAGGTTCAACATGATCAATCAAAATTCAATTGCGGCTTTGAAAAAGGCTCAATGGACGCCTTATTTCAAACGGCCGCTCTACCAAGATTATGCCTTTACCTGCATTCCCAACACAATTCAAAAATTATTGACGGGCGAGGGGCGCGCGACGCTGCCTGTGGAAGCCGTCTGCGGGCATTGGGAAAAGTACCAGTGCACAGTGCTTTTTTTGGTCGATGGTTTCGGCTGGGAATTTTTTGAAGGATTTGCCCACAAACACCCTTTTTTGGACCGCTTTGCCAAAGAAGGGGCGGCCTCCAAGATTTCTGCGCAATTCCCCTCAACGACAGCGGCACACATCACGAGCATCAGCACCGGAAAAGAGGTGGGGGAGACCGGCATCTACGAATGGTTTTACTATGAGCCGATCGTCGACGCGATGATTGCGCCCCTGCTTTTCTCGCATGCAGGGGATCATGACTGTGGAACACTGGTCAAAGAAGGGTTCACGGCAGAGCAGCTGTTTCCCTTCGAGACTTTCTATCAAAAGTTAGCGAAAAAGAACGTGCGCAGTATCGTAATGCAGCATGAGAGCATTGCTTATTCACCCTATTCGAAAGCGATGCTGGCTGGAGCCCAAATCTCTCCTTACATTCGATTTGTGGAGGCTTTGGACAAATTAGTCGAGATCTGCAGCAGCCCTTTGAAGGAGCCCACCTACATCTTTGTCTATTTTGGCGATATCGACTCGATGGGACACCGGCATGGGATCACCTCGCCACAATTCTCCGATGTCGTCGATTTTTACTGGACGGCGATCGAAAATTATTTTTGGCAAAAATTGGCCGCTAAGCAAAAATAAGACGGCCGTCTTATTCACTTCCGACCACGGCATGTCGCCGGTACATCCCAAGACGACGATTTTGCTCAATGAACTCTGTCCGGAGCTGCCCTCCATGGTGATGAGAAACGGCCGAGGGCAGCCGCTTGTTCCGGCGGGCTCTTGCCGCGACTTTTTTCTACATATCGAAAAGGAGCATCTGGAGGAAGCTCATAGGCTCTTGAGCAGCAAACTCAAAGGAAAGGCCGATGTCGTTTTCGTCGAGGAGCTGCTGAAAGAAGGATTCTTCGGTCTTAAGCCTTCTTCCAAACGGCTGAAAGAGAGGATCGGAAATCTCCTCGTCCTTCCATATCATGGCGAGAGCGTGTTCTGGAAATTCGAAAAGCACCGCCTTGAGCAGCACTTTTATGCAGCCCACGGCGGTCTTACTCCCGACGAGATGGAATCGATTTTGCTATTTACCCATTTGGGGTGAGAAAGGGTACCATTTCCGTAAGGGTGGAAAAGGAGGGTTCCGTCGCTTCGAGGCAATGCATTTTCATTTCTTGCAAAAGGCTAGCTTGAAGTTGGGCCTTCGCCTCTTTGCCAAGCACCGGGTTTTCCCTGTTCGCATTGTACTGTTTGTGCAGGGCTTGCAATTTTCCCTCGAGTGTTTTGAGCTCCTCAGGATCGATCGTTTTCAAAGTTTTCAACATCCACTCGGTAAATTCGTAATCGGGGAAAAAATTTGTCCAGAGGCGGTTTAAAATACCGTGATCGACAACATTGTGGTCCGCTTTGCTCCAATCTGGAATTTTCTTGGTCGCTTCGCCCATACCGGGTTCATGCTGCGAATTCCAAATGATATTCCAGAAATGCCAGGCAAAGGCATCGTAAAAGGGGATGGAAAAAGCATCGATGAAACGGGTTTGTAAAGGGTCGGGAAGCGATTTTGCTCCGCTGAGGACCGCCGCTTGTGCTTTCTGCAATTGCATTTTGTGTGTATTGAGCTTGAGAAACACCTCCGAAACTTGTCTCAGTTCATTTTGCAGCGATTGGATCTGTTGGACGAGTGGAGGGTAGTCGCTGATGACCCTAGGATATTGAGGATTGGCACCTTTCCTTTGCAAAAGGTTCGCCAAATCCAGCACCCGTTTATTTTCGTCCGAATCGGTGAATTGCTTGAGGGTGCGGTATTCGTTCAAACGTCGCAGAAGCGCGTCAACTTGCTCGATTTGGTGCCCACCATTGGGCTCTTTGAGCAGCGATCTGGCTTGCTTTAAAGCGGATAGAATCTCGTTTTTCAAAGTGGGCTTCAACGCCGCCCCCAATTTCGGAAGATCGTCGTTTCTTTGGACAAGCACCGATTTTGTCGAGCTGTTGACGAGGGAAATGTCGTAAAGGCAATCCAGAACTTGAAAAATAGGCGCTCCCACTTTGTCTCGATTTTCGACTGTTCGAAGATGGTCTTTGAATTGATCTCGGACTTTCGCAAAAGACATGCAATGGAAAGGAAGTAAAGCTTCCTGATTTTGCGCTAACACATCCGCAATTTGAACCGGCTTCCTTCTCGGCTCGCCTGGTTCGACTGACACGAAAGTCAAAACGTTATAAAATAGGGGAAGGAGATCGTACTGCGGTTGAGGGGAGGCAGCTGGCGCATGCTGCTCTCTTCGAGATGAGCTCGGCTGAAAATGTGTAGATGTAGCCATAACATCCTCCTAATTTTTAAAATGCCCGATCGGAACCCGACCGGGCGTCTGCTATGAACCTTTGCTCTTTTTCTTTTCTTGTTTGGCCATACGCTTTTCTTTGAATGTCTTCGATGGCTTTTTGCGGTCTTCTTTCTTTTGGTCTCTGGGTTTACTCATTTTTGGCTCCTTAGCAATAGATTGCTGTTGTCAGAACATCAAAACTTATAACACTGAAAGACTTTTTGAGAGAAAGATTTTTTTCATAAAAAAGCCGCTGCAAAAGCAACGGCTTTATGCTTAATGCCCTCGTCCAACAGGAACGTGAGCGCCTCGGCCGCCCGGTCCAGAAGGGGGTGGGAGCCCGCCTCCAGGTCCGTGGACGTGGCCCCGCCCGACCGGCATATGGGGAGCAGCACCCGGTCCACCTGGACCAGGAGCTCCGCGCATGTGTCCGCCGCCGACGGGAGCGTGAGCGCCGCCTGGGCCTGGTGGATAAGCCCCATGTCCATGAGCCGGCGCGCCGCCGCCATGGCCTCCTCCGACGGGGACATTTGCCCCTCGGCCGTGGTTATCCATGTGACGAACGCCGCCTGGCATAAAGGAAAACCAATTGTCATACCAAGGCCTTGCAGCCGCGGCAGGGGGAATATGTCCTCCTCCGACGCGAACGTGAGGTCCAGCATTCGGTGTATTCCCTGTAGGAAAAAAGGAGAATACTCGCTGATACCAGGGGACGGCGACCTCTTGCGCATGGTCATGCGTCGAGGATCCGGAGCAATTTTTAAACAAAAGCATAAGCGCGCCGCCGCCGGCAAGGAGGGAAATAATCCCACCGCCGATCGGCCCTAAAAAGACAAAACCTGCGGCAGACGCGAGGATTGCTGCAATGACCCCAGCGACTTTGAGCGCTGTGGCCCAGCAGCTATCATCGCCTTGGCGGGCGTTAGCACGCGGGCTAAATGCAGCTGCAGAAGCTTGTTCAGCATGACGCGGTGTTGTTAAAACAGAATGGATAGACATCTTAACCTCTTATGGTTGATGTTAGAACTGTTTAACACGGACGTGGTCGTCCATATTGACGTTGATCAAAATATGATCATAAGGATTGAACCAAGAGTCATAAAGACCGAAGATTATGTGATCATTCACCGCCCAATCTTTCAAGACATAATTGTCTTGTGAATTGACGCACCAGACCATTTGGTTTTCCAAATAGACATGTCCGCCAAAATAATCGATGTCGACGATCCAATGGGAATAGGGGCCGAATGCCAGTGGTCCCACATAAAGATTAGCCTTCACGAATGTGTTATTCGTCTTGTTGGTGATGTAATAGTCATATGAGCAAAACCAATTGTAGTTAGGAGTGATGATCAAAGAGTCTTCCCTGCGCCAATTTCTAATGACGTAGGCATCGGAAGGGGAGATTTCCCAATGCGATCCATCTTCCATTTCAATCGAACGAATATTGTCCGCAATGCTGATCAGCCAGTGGCAATTGATGGGGAACATGGCAGACGCCAAGGAAACTTGAGGTCTTTGCATCATTTCGCGCGGGGCCAACATGAACTCAGGAGTGCTCGAGAGTTTGTGAGCTGCCCGGCGGATGGCCTGCCTTTGCTGCAGTTGATTTCCTTCTTCTTCGTTCTCGCGCTGTTTGGCTCTCATGCCGCGCATCAGATCTTTTTTAGAAGGATCCGTATCGCGAGAGCGCACGGCGACGTGCTCTTCCGGTGGGGTGTTTTCGTTTTCGGCGCTCTCTTCGCCGACGAGGTGGGCGTTGAGGAGCAAGAGGCATGCTAGAGAGGGGACGATCGTCTTAGACAACATAGGTTTTGCCTTTGGTTTAAAGGTTTACGGAATTGGCGGTGGTCCTTAACATGGAATGCTGAACACTGCTTGTGGAGATAGCCAATCTGCTGCGTTGCCCTGCAACGCCTCACCCCAAAAATCGGGAAGTTTTTTGAGGACCCCAGGCTTCGCCGACCCGCTCCGGGGTCGACTGCTTCGGGTGCCCGCCTCTCGGCGGCGCCTTGCATCTCGTCTATCTACACGGCGCATTGTTTCAGCATTACATGTTGCGAACCACCGGCACATGCCCAGAAAAAATAACAAAAGCGCTCATTTAACAAAAAACAAAAACACTCTTCACAAAATCTTAATCTTGGCGCCAGAGTTGGAAATGCGCATTAATGGAGAGAGATGTGCGCTGTTGAGAAAAGCAACAACCATTCGGAAAAGTTGTGAACTGCTTTTCTCCTGGGAAAATTGATGCGGTTCGATTTCATTTTTCATCGCTTTTGTTTCATTTGCAGCGTTTTATATAATTAAATTTCGTGTTTAATTGTGATTTGACAAATTAAATCAAATAAAGTTATTCTAACTATATCGGAATAGAATGATTTTGTTCCGCCAGTACTTTTTAGACGTATATATGCTTTAAGGAGGCTGCTATGCAAGCCCAACAACAAACTCAAATACAAAAAACGGCAGAGGCCGTCGTTAGCAAAGAAGGGCAACCCACCCTGATTGCAAATCCTGTCACACGTCTGTTCAGCCATGACGATCGCGCTGAGTTTTATACCGGTGGCGAAAGAATGACTCTTCAGTTGAGACAGATTCAGAGAGTTCGTGAATTACAAGAGAGCAATGATAACCTGCAACGTCAAGTTTCGCGAAATGAGAAAGAATTGGTTCACGCAGACGATCCTTTGTCAGTTTTGGCTGAAATCGAACATTGCAACATCATGATCGCCCGCAACACAGGCGAAATTCTCAATATCTACACACAAAACGAACGACGCATCAAACGCATTATGGAATTGGAAGCTGAAAATATCAACCTCGCGCAAGAAATGAGCGACACTCAAGGCAGATTCATCACTTGCCACGATATGTCTCTCCGCACGAAAATCGCCGCAGAGTTTTTTGTCTCTAAAGCGCAATTCGAGAAAAATCTTGCTGAGATCCGCGACCTGAGTCAAATGTAATTGAGCTCTTACGAAGAACACCGTCCGGGTTTAACCCCGGATGGTGTTATTTCATTTTTGTGGTTTCCACAAAATGCGCTCACTTGACGTGAGTGGGTGCATTCTAATGACAAACCACTTGATGATTTCCTTGAAAACCACTAGTATAGTTAGTGATTTTCAAGTAAAAATTCAACTAAGCGCTTATTTAGGAGTAAAGTCTATCGGTGGACAATCCTGCCAACCGATTAAGTCGAAGTGCCACCATTCTGTGGGCAGACCCATAAAGCCATGTCTTTCCATGACTTCTCTTAAAAACTCACGATTTCTGATTGCTTCATCAGACGCTCCCATGTAGTCTTGGTGAGCTTTTTCACTAAAGTCGTCAAATTCAGAAGGCATTACTAATTCTTGGCCATCTTTTGTGATCAAAGTTAAATCCACAGCTGTTCCTCTTGTGTGTCTTCCACCTTTTCGTGGATCACTTACATACCGTTCATCGGGTACTAATTCCCAAAATTTCCACTGCGCTGCTACAGGCCGAAATCCATCCCAAACTTTTAAGCCCAACCCCGCTGTTTCAAGCTCAGCTTGAATATCACGCAACCGCAATGCAGCCCCTTTGAGTAATAAACAACAGTGGAAATTGTATACAATTTGCCCAGTAAAGTTGTCTGTGGTTGCGTATTTAAGATCTACCTTGATATTGGGAACGAATGATTGAATATCCACAAGTTCAGAAGCCGCTAGTTCCTTTCCTTGTAGCGTAGGGACGAGACCGATTAATGCTATGAGAATAGTCCAAAAACCTATCCATTTTCTCAATTGACATGTTGGTGTCATATGTAAAACTCCTTTTGATAAAGGAGGGGAAGATACCAAACAACTGGTTTTAGAGGCAAAGGCTTCAGTAATAAATTTATGAGGAATACTTGATAATTTGAGGCTATTGCCTCCTTTTATTTGCCCAGAATAGGCCCGTCCGGTTCGCGCCTTGCATGGCGCTATACCGAAATGAATTCAAAATTTGGGAATTTGGCAAGAAGACGCCCTGAATTTGAGCCAGGCGAAGCCGGCGCAGAAGCAGCACAACTTGAATAAGTTGTGCGATGCATGCGGACTCAAATTCAGTGGCTGTTCGACGCTGTCAAAAACCAAATTTTGAGTTCATTTCGGTATAAACTTCGAGACCTAACAAAAGCCAAACTATTGGCTTTCTTTCTGAGCAAAAAAAAGGAGGCTATTGCCTCCATTTTGTTGCCCAGAATAGGACTCGAACCTACATACCTTGCGGCACCAGAACCTAAATCTGGCGTGTCTACCAATTCCACCATCTGGGCAAAACAACAAAATTTAGTTGTTCTCAACTCTTTTGTCAAAGATTAAAGATTTTGACGGATTTCGCGAGAACGGCGCGCAGCGGGATCAAACTCAGCCTTGACGATCATCTCTCGGAGATGTTTGGGGATTTCTGCCTCGACGTTCTTCAGCTCGATGCCGTGTTGGATCGGCCGTCCATCATTGTTCAGCACCTGCCGCTCGAATTTGGCCATGAATTCCTGCTCGTTTTTAAAGGCTTCGGCCAGGCCGTGTTTTTTGGTGAAGCGGGTATTGTCCTTTTCCCAATAGATCTGCCCTTTGAAACCAAATTTTCGCAGGACCATCTCGACACAGGTGGTGAAGAAGTGGAGATAGCCTTGGTTGAAGAAGCTGGGGCGGATATTGTCGATAAGGAGGCGGCAGCCACGGGCGATCGATTCAAAGATCGTCGTCGTTCCCGCTTTTCCGATGAGGACGCCGCCGTAAGAGGCCATCGCCATCAGCTCTTCCATTTTGCTTGTATAGAGCTCTGCTCGAATCGGAAGGTTGGTCTTTTTGGCGACGTTTTGCTCGAGGTGGCGCTTGAAGGAGTGGTTGTCTTTTCCGCAGAGGACAATGAGGTGGATCGGGATGTCGCTTGGATTCGTATTTGCGTATTTTTTAGCGAGCAGCTCGGGTAGGGAAGAAAATCCGCCGGCGCCACCATTCTGAATGACGACGACTTTTTTATTCACATCGATTCCCCATTGCTGTTTGAGGCGGGCAATATCTTGTTCATTGCGGGGGAGGGTGAACTCATGTTTTACAGGGGGGCCGGTGATGATCCTCTGCTCTGGGGTCGTCGTGTTGATGACGGAATTGATGACCTCGGGCTCGTTGAAGGGCAGCGACATTTTAAAGTTGGCGTATGCGGGAGGCTTGTCCCGCGTTTCGATGTTGTTGTTGATGTCGGCGCCGACGTGCATGCAGGGGATTCCTAAGATTTCGCAGGCTTTAATCACAGCTTCCGTGTGGGCGCTGTAGTCGATGATGACGGCGTCGGGCTTGGTCTTAAGCAGCTGCTGCATGACGAGTTTCAGCTGTGCTTCGCTGTATCCTTCTTTCGGGCCTGACTTTTGGGAGGCCCAGCGCAAAAAGTTGATCGTCGCGAACGCTTTTTCGGCCATGAGGCCAAGATAGAGGGTCGCGATCGACCATTGCTTGCCGAGCCAGCGGGTGAGGAAAAAGTTGCGGATAGGGTCTTCCGACATCAAGATTTGGGGCAAATCCAACGTGACGGTGTGATAGCCTTGCGAGGCCAAATTCGAACTGATGCCGCGAGCGATCTCCCGATGGCCTCCACCCCACTGGCAGCCGATGACGGCGATCGTCTTTTTGCTGTTTTCTTGGAAGGCGGCGGGGTCGATACCGCGTTGCTGGAGCTGCTGAGGAGTAACAGGCGCCGGGGATTTAAAGTCGGTAATTAAAGTAGGGGAGTTGAATGGCCATTCTGCAAGTTCATTCCTGCTGGCGGGCGCTTGCGCTTGGCAAGTGCAGAGCCGGTGGGCAAACTGGGTGTTAGCTCTGTTGAACGCGTTGTTGATCAGCTTCCATTCTTCCTTCATATCGCCTGTGACGGCGGAAAAACGCATCGGGGAGCAGGCCGGCATGTTCTTGTTGTCGCCGAGGAGATAGATGCATCCGTTATAAGCCCTTTTGCACTTCTCGGAAAGTTCTGCAAGGTCGTGGCCGTTTGTCGATTCCAAGCTTCTTCGAAGGGTCGCCACTCGGGAGACGCAATTCTTGTAATAGTTCTCAGCCTTTAACCGCAAATAAGCCTGTTCGATGAACTCTCTGCCGGTAAACGGCGCTAATGTTGCGTGCAGTTCTTCCGAGCAGAATTTTTCGAGTTCGGGCCCTTTTTCCAATTTGCCTAGCAGCAGAAAAAATTGTTCGCGGAATTTGACAGTGTCGTAGATATCGATGGCGGCGCTCATTGAGAGAATTTGCTGTTGCGCATCTCTTGGGCAATTAGGGTTTAAGGCAAGCTTGGCCAGCCACTCTTTGAGGAATGTTTTGCGCGATTGTTCTTGAAGCGCTTGCTCTTCCTTCTCGACGGTATGAGGAAGGCATTTGACGAGCTTGTCGGAGTAGCGCGCAGAGGTTTCAAAATTAAAAGCCTGATCGGGAGAAGCCGCGTCATGCACATGAACAATTTTAGTGTAAAGAGCCAGGATATACAAATATTTGAAGACCGTGAAAAAATCGGCGGCATTGATTTTTTCATGCAGAAAATTGAAGCAGGCATCTCCAATCTTTCCATTTTGTTTCAGCTCATACAAGACCGAACGCGTGGTGTGGGTGATGAATGCCCTATCTTGTAAATTATTTTTTAATAAAAGAGCCGTATGCGTGGGAATGTAGGATTCCATTTGCAGTTCGTTAAGATAGGCGATCGAAGGCGAGGAGACGCGCTGGTCGGCACGGATGGTTTCGTAGCGGGAAATATCGGCACCGGTCCCAAATTCTTCGTTGAATTGGTTGAGAATAGGATGTTCGACAATTTGGACGCGCCGAACTTGATCGATGGAAGGAGCCATAAAACCTTTGTTTTTTGGCTAATATTATATCAGCTCAATTTGATTTTGAGGAGGTAAATGAATTTATAGCATTCAGCGTATAAGAAATAATTAATTATAAGATGTGAGACATAATCAATTCTTGAAAATACGCCAACAAACGCGTGTCCCAGCTGAGGTTCTTGGGGTTTTCAGGAGAGACATCATCGGAGAGCTCGATGTCTTTTTGTAAGACTTGGTTAGTTGCGCGGGCCAGCTCCCCAGAATCGACGACCCCATTGAACTCGTAGTCATCGGCGTGTTCCCCAAGGCTTTTTTTGCCGAGGTTGCTGCTTCCGAATGCCGTGAAGCGGTCATCGACGACCATCACTTTTTTATGGTAGGTCGTGCTCGCCCGATAAAATTCGTGAACTTTCACATTTTGATGCCCTTCCCGCTCGAACAATTGCCGGTATTTCGTTTGGGCGAGATCGACGAAAAAGCGGTGAGAGCCGGGTGTCTCTTTGCTCTTAGAGTTCGTGATGATCTCTATTTTTACGCCGCGTTTTGCCGCATTCGACAAAGCGTCGATGAAAGATTGCGGAGGGTGGAAATACATATGCGCAATTCTGATTTTTCGCGTCGCGTTATTGACGAGGTCGATCATGGCATGCAAATAAGAGTTTTGGGTGTGATCGGGCCCGCTGGAGTACCATTTCACACTGACGTTATTGGCCCTGTCTGTCCTAGCATCCAAGCTCGGGACGATGGTTCTCGAGGAGGGCCTTTGCATCAATGCTTGAAATTCGCCTTTGAGTTTTGTTGCTAGTGCAGGATCTTGCATATAGGCGTAGCGAAGCATGAGTTTGGCCCCTTCTAGAAACGCCGTTGTCCCAGCGCCATTATGAGCGCTTTTAAACGCAAAGTCCATGTCCCTGAATCCTTTTGCATCGAGAGGATTGTAGATGTCGAAGGTTGTTTTGGCCCTTGCCAAATGTTCGGTCCCTGAGACGTCGGTCCAATAAGGCCTAAGCGCAGTGCCGCCGCAGACGGTATAGGCGCCTTGGTCGATCGACATCAGTTTAATGTGGTTTGTGCTCAATGAGAGATGGCCGTTTTGAGGATGCTTTGAGAAATAAATTTCTGGATTCAGGACGGTGAAAAACCGGTTGGGATGAGCGGTTTGAAGCGCTTCCACACGTTTTTTATTCTCGGGGGTCAAGAAATAATCGGAACCAAAAATAAACACTTTCAGTTGTGCATTCTGATTCATTCGCTCTTTAATCAAATCCAACGCTTCATCGAACGCTTCTTCTCCCATGTAGCAGCTTAAAAAAATCGAAGATTGTGCATGGCGGATGAGGTCCAATTTGCATTTTTTACTCGCGATGGAATCGGAAAGCACAGTAGCTTGCCCCTGCTCTTGAATCGTCTCGCCGACGCGCTTCGCATTGAAATCGCGGGGATTCAATCCTTCTGTTAAAGAAGGGGGGAATTGATTTTGGATCGTGCGGTATTTCATATAGGAATAGACCCCGAAGGCAGCCAATCCCGCCAGGCCAAAACAGGCGGGAATGATCGGGATGCCTAAGAAAATCACAGCCGCAATGACAGCTGTCCCTCCAACACCGGTTAAGATCGTGCCGACCCAAGCGTGGGTTTTTTGCGCAGTCTGCTGCAACTTGAATTCCTGCTCGGAAAATTGCTCGTACTCCCCAAATCCCTGCATCGGCGTCGATGCAGGACGAGAAAGAGAAATCCTCGAAGGGACTGTGAGCGTGTAATCGAAACTAGACATTTTTCCACACATTCCCGACGGCATAGGTCGGGTTCACAATTTTGTACCTTGTCTTACTGAAGTTCAAGATGGCCACGGGAACGCTTAAAAAGGGAACTTGAATGTGAGAGTGTGTCTGCAGAGCGTACTCCATGCATTCGGGGCCGTAGTATGTTTTCAGATATCTCATCGGATTGACGGGCCCTTTTAAAACCAAACGTTTATCTGGTGGACCAAAAGAGTAATCGCGCCGCTGTTGCCATTCATCTTCGAGAAAATATTCCTTAGGAAAGGTGTCTTTGAAGATGTCCGAGGCATTGCGAATGATTCCATCGGAGCCTTTTTCCATGACTAATATATCCAAATTCGCCGCGTCTTTTCCGGTTAGCGAAAATCGAGATCTTAGAGTTTGAGCGTCGAATGTCAATTTGTAGCTTTCAAAGCCGGTGTCTTCAATGTCAATCCCTTTTGCTTTTAATCTGTCTTTTAGAGCGAGGAATTGCGCTTTATCTTCCTTCATGATGATGAGATCGGCATCGTCGTCCCACGGGATGATGCCTTGATGGCGGACCGCTCCCAAAAGCGTGCCTCCATCCATCGAATACTCAATCCGATTTTGCCGCAGCTCGGCGTCGACGATTTTCACAAGTTCGTAGATTTGGTCCACTTTATCGGGCGCTGTTTTGTGGATCTGGTCGATCGTGAGGTTCGCAATGCGGGTTGGAAATAGAGAGCCGACCCCTTTGAGGACCGCGCCGACGGCAGTGAGGGGAGAGGAGATTGTCGCAATGAAACAGGCAGTGATTTTTTGAATTGTGCCATCGAAAGCAGAAGGGGATTTTTCCGCGCGTTTATAAAGATTAATCGCATAGCGGGCGCCCTGCATCATCCAAAATCCAACGCCAGTGACGGCATTGTCCTGATAGCCGTATGCTGGTGCTTCGTTCATATCGGAGAGGAAGTGCATCACTTTATCTCTGATTGAAACATTGTTTTCTATTGGCATGTAAAATCCTCTTTTAGATCGAAATAATATAATGTGAGTCTCGTTTTTTTTCAATGTTTAAAAACACGCGCAAAAATATTTTTAATGGAAGTAATTGCAGAGTTGGGGTATCATGCCCGCTGTACAATTCAATTTATGCCAGCAACAAACCACATCAATTATACGCTCGTTGTGCCCCCCACAATCGTGGTTGCGGGCTCTCAGCGCCCTGCTGTTAAAGAAGGAACCTGGTTCAACGGCCTCAAGCGATGGTTTATCCCCGGGTTTGCTTCGTCTGAGGACAGAAGAGCAAGTAAGTATTTTATCGATCAATTTAAAAATTTCTTTCAAAGCGAGTCTTCCACCGATCGAGAAAAAGTCAAATCGGACCTCTCTCTTGCCGAACGCCATATCGTCAGCGGGCGGTCATGGCTCTTTGGCCTTTCGCCCAGAGAGGATATTTTGCGGTTGGAACGTTACACCCTTGCGGTCCGCGATCGGTTAAAACAGTTCGATCCCTCCCAGGAAAGACAGGCGCTTGTTGAACGGTGCCGCTCAGGCAATCAGGCTTCTCTTTCTCGCTGGCGCAAGTGCGGATTTTCGGAGGAGATTTTTTGGGGGCACCCTGATCTCGTCGATTTCATTTTTCAAGCGCACCTGCATCGGCATATCAACCATCCCTATTATCGACATACTATTTCCATGCAGCACTGGCTGACGAGGAGGGAAGGGCAGATCGTCGCCGTCAAAGAGCCCCATTTGCTCTTCGAAGGACGGCAAATGCCGTGGTCCGAAATTCGTAAGAAAATTCAAGTCGACAGCGGGTCGCGCCTTTATTCGATCGAAAATGGGAAAAAGAGATGGTGGACTTATCTCGAAAATGGCTTTACCAAGATCAACGATGATCACTTTGAAGTGCCACAGCGCCTCCGAAAACTCGACCAGGCTCCCGCGAGCTGTCAAGTCCAAATCGTCACCACACATGCCCACCCAGAAGATCACCATATCCTCGACCGCGTGCTAGACGGCACTCGCCACACGCTCATCCGAATTATCCCTGGGGCAGGATTTGCCGCCCGCCATCCTGAAATGAGAATGGAAGACGGATCTGTTTACAGTTTCGGCTGGGGCACCGATTGGAATCATTTTGACACAATATTTCCACTTTCCACATTGAGGGGAAAGTGGATTTCCCCAGACCCTTGGGAGTTCATGAAGCAGGACCATTGTGTGACGACGAAAAATGTCACAGATGCCAAAGCGATGAAGCTGATGGACATCATTCGCAGCCGCAGTCAAGAAGAGTATCCCTTTCACCCCATCACCGCCAACTGCTGCGGGATCGCCGCCGAGGTTTTGTGCGAAGCGGGCATCATCGGGTTGAACACAAAAAAAGACCTCGCGCGGCTTAGTTTTGAGTTCTTCACTCCCGAACTCCTCCGCACTCCTTTAGACAAAGCCGTTTCCGCGATAAGCCAAATCGTCCCAGAATGCGTTAACAATGCCGCTTTACGTTTTAGGGCTCTCGTTTATTCCATTGTCCTCGCTCCTATTTTTTCTCTTTTGGGCGCATGGAGAACAAAAATCACCTTGGAAGATGATGAGGCCCAAAGTGACATCGACGTGAGAGCGTCTAATCAAATCAATGCTCTTTTTACCAATGTCATTGACCTTTTTCGGCCATGTAAAATGGAATTTGACCTAACAAAAAATGTTTACCAATGGCAGCAGAAGCAGCCCGACACCGTCTATGAAAAAAGAAATTAATTAATAATTTTATTTGATAAAATAATTAATGACGTCGATTTAAATGTTCAATTGCTTTACAATATTAGATAAATTTAAAAGTTTTAAACAAGGGATCTAGAGTTATGGCGACAAAAATTAATTTTTCCAATCAATCTATTTTATCCTCTTATTGTTCTCCCTCGGTAGGAAATACCTTTGATTGGATGACGGGAAGAGATCACCTAGAGAGTAAACTTTCCAATCTAGTCAACAGCTCTGTTTCTGAAGATCCGAAAAAAATGTCCGAGCAAAGAACAGAACTATTCCGCAATCCAAACATTCAACGCGTTAGTGTTCCCAGTAAAGATGGAATGACTCTCGATGGAGCTCTTTTCAAATCAGAAGAGCCTGCAAAAGGTGCTATTTTTCTAGTTTCCGGTTCTGGTGGATATTATGAGAAAGTTGCAGAACAAAGTGATCTTTTAAGCCATTTTGTTCAATTTTTTAAATCTCACGTTGGCAATGACATTGATATTTTGATCATCAATCCGAGAGGGGTGGGTGAAAGCAAAGGTGCCCCCTCTTACAGAGGATGGGTGTCTGACATGCACGACGGAGTAAAATATTTGTTGGACAAGGGTTATGACCGTAAGCACGTTCTCGTTTATGGACATTCTTTCGGCGGATGGATTTCTGTCGACGCCGTGAAGAACTTTAATGACCAGCAAATTCAAATCCCTATCGCCACTGATCGAGTATTTTCCAACTATGCCGACGAGGTATATTATTATCTCGGAGGTGGAGCGAAAGGATACGCCGCTTATTCTCTTGCGACTTATGCAAAATGGAATGCCAACGTTGAGAAAAGTTGGGAATCGATTGATAAAAAGGTAGTCATTTACTCCCCTGATGATACCACTGTCCCAACTGCTGCCTCTTTATTTGAGGGGTTGCGGAAAAAAGGGCATTTTAAAAACCAAGACACTGACAATGGCTGTTTCATTATCCGAGGCGGCAAGGAAGTGCATAAAAGGCCGTTTACCGAAGAAGAAAAAACTCAATTGGGACCTCGCTTGAGACAAATGATGCAGTTAACTTGAATAATAAAAAATAAAACTATCGTTAACTTTTAAAAAAATTAAACTTTATTCAATCCTATGCCATTAGATTTAACTTTCTCCATTCCTCAAGCTCTACGTTGCCCCTATCTGTGCCCACACCCTGCAGAATCCTCTTTTTCAACCCCCGTCGTCAATGCAGCCACAGTTAACCAATGGCTCCACAACTTCAACGGCCAATTTGCCCGATTTGAAAGAGTCGCCAATCATGGCCTCTACTCGCTTCTGGACAAGAAAGTCAAAGAGCTCACTCCGTTTTTAGAGCAAGGGCAGAAGATCGCCTCTGCGCAGACGCAATACGCCGGGGTCACTCAGATGGTCAGCCAGCTCGTACGGCCGCGTCTCGCCCAGCTCCAAGCTGGGCTCGCATCCGCGGAGCAGAAACTGGTCGCGCACGCAGAAGAGGTCAAAGACGACGCAAGCCTGGCCAAAAAATGGGCCACACACGGCCTTCCAGCTTCAATTTTAGAAAACCATGCCGACTTCGCGCGATTTTTGATCGAGAGTAAACTCGCCTTCGACATCGTCGGCTATCGCGAAACAAGTCAAAACCCCAACGAGCACGATGTCAAGCTCGATCCCCGCGATAATCACCCCATGATCAAAATGCAAGGAAGATGGGTACGATGGGAGACGATCTCAAGAGAACTTCACTATGACGCTAAAGCCTGTAAGATCAAATCTCGCGACTATCCAGGCAGCCTTGTTCAAACATGGAGTTATTTTCATCCCCAAGGGCTTGTCCCGATCGACCGCACTAACTGGGAACAGGCGTTTCCGATCTATGAACTTTCCCAAGAAGAGTACCAAAGAACGCGTCAGCACGCCCTTAAATTTTACGAGAAGAACCCAGAGAGAGATCCTGGCATCTTGAAAGATTGCATTGTGCAATTCGCGACGATTGATCGCCGGAATGTGCCCAAAGGCGCAATATTTGATAACGCCCAGCGCAATTATCCCGTACACGTTGAATTACGGCTCATCACGGCCGATCGAAAAGTGTACTCTTTCGGCGTTGAAATGCCCCCGGAAGAAATGGCATTCGTCTTCTCAGACTATTTTTCCACGTTTTTGGCCACCTGCGACGGGAAGATCGGCATGCGCGATTTTGAAGAATTCCGCCCCGACAACAAATATGTCACTTCTGTCCCACTGACAGCACAACGCGCGCAGAATATCTTAAACCGCGTCAACGAGATCAAAGAAAAACAGTATCGATTCCAGTACATGAGGCAGAATTGCGGCCACATCGCCGGCGAAGTTCTCCACTTGGCAGGTTACGATGTCGACATGCGCACCTCGGCAAAAGAGTTTCTCGTTGATACATTCCCCAGCTTGACGCAAATCCCTCTGATTAAGAGCATCAGCAATTGCGCGGGAAGGGTTTGGAGAAACATGCCCGCATTGATCACTAAACCGATCGAATTTACTGCGGATGTCCTTCTTTTTGTTCCGAGAAAACTCGCCACGATTCTGACGAATCTCTTGGCTTTAAAGATGGGCGCTGCAAAGAAAACGACGCCTCTGCAAGCTGGCGTCGAGGATGAAGAATTCTACGACAACAGAAAGATCCAGTACTTTTCAAGCATGATCCGCTCCTGGACAGACATCTTCAGTGACGAGGTCAACACTGTTTACTCCTCGAAGTACTTTATCGATTGGCAGAAGGAACAAAACTCGACCTTCTATTACACCCATCAAGAAGGCAAACCAAAGCTTGCTATTGTTCCTCCGCTCTAATCAGATCGCTTCTTCATCAAAATCGTAAACGGGATGGATCTCGAAGCCAGACTGCCGGACGCCGAAGATCAATTGCGAGATCGGCTCCCATTTTGCATTTTTATCGATGTGGAGCAAAACTTTCGTCTTCTCTGTGTCCTTGGGCAGAAGGCCTAAATTCTGTTGCTTTTTGAGCTCGCTCTGGATCCCCTTCACCCCCTCAATCAAATATTCATTGAATTCGGTGATCCACTTGTATTCCCCCTTTTCATTGACGCTCAGATTGATGATATAATAATCGTTCTGGCCGATAAAAGGGGAGTGTTCGGAGGCGGGCTGTACTTTCACAAGCTGGACTTCGCTGTCGAAAAGCGCCGCCTTAGTCACCGCTAATGTGGCGAACACGGCGACGACCAAAAACAGAAAGTCCACCATAGGAGCTAAGTTCAAGCTCCCGAATCCTTTCAATTCTTCCTCAGGAATGATGCTCATGGATCAAGATCCTTTATAAAGTGAAGTTCTATCGTCGATGAGAGTCGCTAAGCTTTGCGCTTCGTTTTCAACGAGCGCGAGCGCGCGAACCAGGCGGTATTTTGCCGTCGAGTGCAAAATGAGCGCGAGAATGGCCACAATCAATCCTGCCACCGTCGTTCCAACGGAGATGCCTAGGCCATCAAAAAGCGTCGAAACGCTTTCGATCGAGCGGTTGACGTCGTAGAATGCATAGAACATCCCAAGCACAGTTCCGAGGAGCCCAAGCATCGGAGCGATGATCGCAATGTCATTGAGCAGGCCGATCTTTTGCCAAAACGCGATCGTCACGCGCTTGCCTTCCGCTTTCATCGTCTCGATCATGACGGGAAGCCCATGGCGGCGTGAATGAATCCCGCTGAGCATCATTCTGCTGAAGAGGTCTTCTTTTCCTTGGCAAAGAGATAGAGCTTCTTCAAAATGATTGCTGCTGAGTCGATTTTGCAGATTTCTCATCATCTCAGGCGTTACACGTGCAGACGAACGAAGAGACAGAGTGGAGTAAAACCAAATCCCCAATGCGAGGACCGACATTCCGAGAAGCAGCGTATAAATGACGGGGGAGCCCGAAAAAGCTTGTTTCAAATCGACCGAGATCGCTTCGTCTTTCAAAGGCATCGGCTCTCCAAGTGCAGCTGGCGCTTGCACATTGAGAATGGCAGGCGCTTCTTCAAGTACGACCTTGGCGGGCGCTTGGACGACCACAGGTGCTGCTGCTTCCTTGATCACTTCCGGAGCGTGTACAGGTTCCACTACAATCGGCTCTTCCAGAGAAAAAACTTCTTCTTCTAATAGGCCAGTTTTCGCCAAATTCAGTGGCTCTTCTGTCAATTCTTCGCCGGCAAAGACCATCTGTTCATTCTCCGCAACCACGGGAACCTCCGCCACAACCGCTTGATCTTCAAGCTCTGGCGCAAGAGCGGTGAAGGCAGCCGCATCCTCCACATCCACCAATTCCTCTTTCTCGACTGCCAACGCTTCATCCGGTTTCAACAAACTCTCTAAAGTTTTTTGAGCATTATCCTGTTGCTGCAATTCAGATTCCAAGGAGTAGAGCTCTTCTTTAAATTCTTCAAATTCTTCATCGAGGCGGGCGAGCTCTTCGTCGAGCGACGTCAAAGCGGCCTCCTCCTGTTGTTCTTCAGTTTCCTTCTGGGCAACCTCTTCTGCGTTCATCGGAAGAAATGAGATCAAAAATCCAGTAACGAGCAAGCTGTGAATGTATTTCATTGGAAGTTAAACTCCATATTTTCCATAGGACCAAATTTTAATTTTTAGATTAGCAAGACCGCCGACAATAGATCAAGTTGATAGATTAGAAAGCGCAAAAATCGTAAAATTTCTCCATGAAACCGAAAGATTTAAAATCTCCTTTAACATGGGAAGAGCGAAGGCCGCTGATCCACGACGGCATCCTTTTTGTCCCGCAATACTACCAGCGCCATCATGAGTGGACCTTTCCAGGTTGGTCGAGCTCCGAGGTTTTCGGGCGCACAGCCCCAATCGAAATCGAATATTGCTCCGGAAACGGAGCTTGGATCATCGAAAAAGCAACCGCTCATCCCGAGCGCAACTGGGTCGCCGTCGACCATCAGTTTGAGCGCGTGCGAAAAATCTGGTCGAAAAAAAAGAACCTCTCCCTCTCCAATCTGTTCATCGTCTGCGGCGAAGCGCTGACATTCTCCAAATTCTATGTTCCCGACCTCAGCTTCTCAGCCATCTACATCAACTTTCCAGATCCCTGGCCGAAAGAAAAACACGCTACACGGCGCTTGCTTCAAGAGTCTTTCATTTCCGAAATGGCCCGCACTGCTCTCCCAAACACCCCCGTGACAATCGTCACCGATCATGCCGAATACACTTCTCAGATCAACTCCGCCATGCTCGCCAATCCCTCTTGGAAAACCCGCTTCCCCGCGCCCTATTACGTCACCGAATGGGAAAATTACGGCACCTCCTACTTCGATTCCCTATGGCGCGAACAAGGGCTCACCATCCATTACATGCAATACCTAAAGGACCTCCAGTGACTGAACCCATTTTCACCTCCGACCATCATGGCTTTTACCGCCACGGCGAGCCTTTCTTTGATGACTCTTCTAACACCGTTCTCCTTCGCCTCCCAGCCCATTTAACTGACACCCTCGACTGGTCCGCCCAAATCGAACAAGCTACTCAAATCATCTCCTCCGGCAAATACATCCTTTGGGAAATCGATTTAGGGCTTTCCCAATTCTCTCCCAACGACTCCGCCGCATTCTTCTCTTACACGCTCGCCCTCGAAGAATTCACCGCCAAAATCTGGCCCCACTTCCGCGACCACACCTTCGGCGCCGTCATCTACCGCGGCAATCCTCAAAATCAGTTCCCTATCGCACTTTGGGAAAACGCCTTCACCGATTGGTCCGCAAATATTCCGCATCCATGCTACACTCTATTTTCCTTCCAAATGCTGAGCGAATATCTGCACCGCCTCATCTCTTTCTTGCCAGACACACTCCTGCCATTTGCCCTCATTGACACCGTCGCTTCGCCTGCCAAAGCCGCCCAACTCCTCTCCAAAGCGAGATTCGAACACCTCATATTGAAAAACCACAAAATAACTCCCTCTTCCACTGCCATCTACCTGCCCAACGATTCCCTCATCGACCCAGCTTTCCTGCAAAAGCTCGACCACCTCCTCCCAAAACTCACATCTTTTCGCATCATTCCTGAAGAAAAACTCACAGAACAGTGGGACGGGCTCGACCTATTGCTGGTCGATCCTGACAAAATCAGCATTCAAGGAAAAAGGAAACTTCTCGGATTTATCGCCGCAGGGGGGACTGTGGAAACGTTTGACCGAGAACCTATCCCACTAGTCTGAAAAATTGATTTTTGATGAATTTTTTCGCAGATTTTTGAGTCGCTTCGTAGGACATACTTGAATAAGTAGACCAAGAAGCGACTAAAAAAGATGCGGAAAAAGGCGCAAAAAGCAACTCTTCAGAATAGTGGGATAGGTTCAACACCTATAGTGTTTTAATTTCCATCAATTTGCGGAAAAGGGGACGGCCCGCCTTGGCCTCTTCGAAAAAGTGCTTCAAAAAATGGGCTGAGAGAGAGCGCACAATCGAAGGCTTAAACTTCACATCGCCCATTCCGAGCAAACAGACCGCCTCTGACAGGCGCATCGTCAGCGTCCGATGCCGTTCATCCTTATATCCCAGCATCGTATTCTCTAAATAGCCCTTAAACTCTTCTAATGGATGGTAATGCTCATCGCGACGAACCTTCGAAGCGAACTGATATAGCTCATTGAACCTGCCAACGATCTGCTCAACGGCAGATTCCTTCTTCTGGCTCAACTCGAGCAAATGGTCAACACTTGCCTTAAGTTCTTGATGGAGCATGTTGTAAATAGGGGAACGATTGCTCATACCACCTCCCATGTCAAATATTACCTATGACAGAGAGGATTTAATTAAGCAACAGTGAAAAACTAATCGGAGCAGAGGGATTTGAACCCCCGACCCACTGCTCCCAAAGCAGTTGCGCTAGCCAAACTGCGCTATGCTCCGACTAGAGAACAGCGATCTTACAAAATATTCACTTTTCGCACAACGACTCAAAAAATTTATTACAATCCTCAAGTTGCTCCTGTATGCGCTCGGCTCTCAACATAACGGCACTGCGAGAGCCAAAGCCTAACTATCTTCTTTTGAGGGTTAATTATTTGATGCCCCGCTTATATTCAAGCAACTCATATCCCCACGGAAGTTCCATAGAGTAGGAGGTACCATCTTCAAACTCTAATACAGTTTTTGCAACCCCTTTTATCTGTCCAACTACTTCCGGGGAAATGGTACATGTTATCGGTCCTTGCAAATTATGGGAGAGGATTTCTTTTCCGGAACGCGAGATCAATTTGTATTTTTCCTGCTTCTCAATGCCACAAACATCAAGCGTATAAAGCGTATGGCCAGGTTCTGCGCTAAGTAGTGTGGCTTTAGCTAAAAGTCCCCTGCTCTCTTCTTTCATCAAAAGAGGACGGGGGTAGAAGACTATTTCTCTATATGCGTCTTTGGCAGATAATCGGATACTCACCTTTTCCCCAGGTAAATATCCCCGAGCACTGACCATGAGTCCAACGGGACTGTTGCGGTTTTTAGACTCGAGGATACTTTCAGAAGAGGGGTTCGGAATTGAAAAAAAACGATCGGGATCAGATTGTATGAGCCGTTTTTGTTGGAGTGAATAGGGGGGATTGCCAGGAATATCGTGAAATTTGATAAACCACTTAGTAAATCCTGGGTCTGCTTGAAAAAAATCAATCACACCCATTTCTTTTGCCCACTGCTCGGTTACATTGATGATTTCGATGCGATCATCAATTCGTTCCACGCATTCGAGTGAATGAGTTTTCTGATTGGCAACAAATTCTGTGGATTTTGATGAAATCTGTATAGACTCTAGTTTTTTTACCCAATCATTTATCTCATCTTGTTTTATTTCTTCGGAAAGGCCTCGTTTATAGTTCAAGATGTAATACCCGCCTTTGGTTGTGCATATTCTCATGATGGAGGTGATCACCAACTTGTCTATAGGATAAGAAAAAGCGAAAATAGCCTCGCTTGGGTTACTTTTTATAAGTTGAAATTTCAAACTTATGCCAGCCGCTTTCTGGGCTTTTTCTTTCTCTGTTGCGAGCAATCGGTCGACAGAAACATCTCCTGCACCGGCATTCGATGTTACTTCCATACATTCTGTAACATTATTTCCATCTTGAGAAGGAGGAAGGTGGGATATCAAAATATTGCCATCGCCTAACTCGTAAGTGTGGTAAATTCTCCAGTTTTTAAAGGAAGATCCTAAATCTAAAGGACTTTTACAACATTCAGCAACGGATAAAAACTCTGGGCCGTTGAGAGCTACTCCTTTCGGCACTAACATGACGGACTCTTTAAATCGTTTAATCCATTTTTCTTTCTCAAGTACATCCATTTCGCAGTTCTTACGAGTAAAACCGACTCGGTGAAAACCATTTTCAGTTAAACGGGCGAGTGCAATTTCATTTTGTGGAGGAATATCTTTGTATTGGTTATGTAATATCCATTCATAAATGATTGCATTCTTTGTTTTATAAATAGTTTTCCATGTAACTTTATTCCCTGGATAAGCAGATGTGGTCGTTCTTCGAATTTGATCTACTATTTTTTCAACTGAATTCCTGCCTTTCTGATCTAGAATACTCCTGCCCAAATATTGAACAGCGATTAATTCAGACCAATTTTTTTCCGTTTGATTTGAAGGAATCCATTCAGCAACCACTTCTGTTGCAGAAACGCGCTTGGTAAGTTCCTTCCATCCCTTGGATTCATCCGCCAATTTGAGAATCAGTGTCTCTGGAGGGTTTTGCTTTATGGAAGGAACTGCGGAAGCAGTTTCAAAAAGCAATAAAGAAATCGTTAATAATATTGATGCTAATCTAATTCTCATTGAATATCTCCATTTTCAGTGGTCGGTTTTGCAAAATTCACTTCTATAAATTTTAGCAAGCTCCAATTCTGGTTAAAGCTTGATGGGATCTTTCAAACTTGCCTTTTCCGATTCTTCTTGCTCAAGTTTGGCTAAAGCTTCTTCATATGTTTCTTCGTGAATTGTTGTGAGAAATTTGGTCTTTAAATTTCGATTCATATATTCGAGTTGTCCTTCGTTAATCGAAACCACTTGTAATTTTTCGGATTCCAATTCCGAGCCGTCTGATTTTCTTAAAAAAACATCGATCTTAATGTTCAAAGGTTTAAAAGGATAATTGACTAAATAGGGCAAAATTTCTTCGCAATTGTTGATTTTGTTTAAAGCAACGCTTCCTGCCTTAATTAATAATTTTCTGGCGGCATTAATGTCAATTTCATGGTAGTAATTAAATCCGAAATACAACATTTTAATCTCATCCATCATCCGCGCACCCGTTCCGCAAGGGTGAAGATCGTCTTCTATTATTAGTTTTACGAAAACTTCCTTTGTAATCTTATCAACTAAAACAGAATCTGGAGATGTATCAGCAATTTCTTTTCTGTTTTTTGTGCAGCACATAACTAAGAAAGCTAATGCTGTAAATAAAACTAATTTATGGGAATTGCCCTTTATGGTTCTCATAATCTTTAATAATTCTTTCTATTTGTGGTGTGAAAATCGGGTTTTGGAACTCGTGAAGGGTTCCCGTTGCCCCTTCATGGGATTTTAATATTACAAGCTCATCGCGAACTTTTAATGCCTCTGCATATCTTTCTAATTTTTCTCTATCAGTTCCTCCCTGCATTTCAGCATGCCAATAGGAAGCCACGATATGCCCCTTATGCACAAAGTCTTTATCGCTCGCATAATTATATGATTCGAAGCACATTTTTCTCGGTATTATGGTTGCTGGAGCAATGGCAACAACAATTAGGCGGTCTCGGATTTCTTTGGGCAACTCCTCAAGAGCATTATAGGTATCCAAGGTTCCTTGACTATGGCAGAAATGGAGAATTTTAGCATTAGGGTTGTCTTTGTTTTGTTCATGGAACTCTGTCCATTTTTTTATCAGCAAATCTTTAGTTACTGGAGATCGTCCCCAATAGTTGTGGAGGATGATTTCCAAGGCGTCTCCGACTATGCCATTTGAATGATTATAGATTCCATCAATGCGGAGATTGCCTGGGGATAAACCATTAAGATAACTCCCACCCCCGAATGCATCACGTTCTTTATTATTCATTCCATTGATGAATGTTATGAGCATTCCTTCTTTAAAAACCCCTTGAGTTATAAAATATCGAGATACATTGTAGTCTGGAATTTCTGTTCTCATAGAGGGAGATGGAAGAAAGGGGAGTGTGTGAAAGGCTTTTTCCCAAGAGGGGAATGAACCATTGGATTGGCTCCCAGTTGCAATCTGATTTGGGTTCAATAGATTCCACAAAGAACTCCGACTTTGAGGATCGATCGAAGCTTGGCCAATATTTTCCAAGCCAAATTTAATGCTATCTATAAATTCCGAAACGGTTTGATTTGGATTTTCAACTGGAGTAGCAATGTTTCGATCCTTTAAGAATACGTCCAATCGAGTGTTGGTGTCCAACAGTTCGGGTTCCATCATGCCGCGGCCGATGATTTCGAGGCCTAGCTTGATTTTGTCTAGGAAGCTGAATGCAGGTGGTTGAGGTGGCGTGGGAGGTGTTGCGGCTTTGAGTGCTGCTCGATAAAAGAACGCGGTGATGAACGCCTCATCGATTCTCTGATGGCCCGTCTGGATGAAGTTGCGCCAGTTTTGTTCAGCGGAGGATGTTTTGGAAAATTCGCGTCGTTGGGCGTCGTTGAGGACAGTATTGGTGACTATTTGAATAGCAGTACCTCTGGGATCGAATGTGGGGTCTTCTTTTCTCAAGTGGGCAAGGTCGGCCTCTGTTAGTATTTTCACTCGATCAAAGGAATTCAAGGCATTATGGGCTTCCTTTTTCGCGTTTTCAAGTTCAGCATCCGTGGCTGTGGTTAGCGAAAGAGTGGGGGCGGCAGATTTGAGCAGGTTTTCAACCCAATCGGGGAGCGGAGGTGGAGGGGAGGCTGCAGTTACAGGACCGCTCGGTTCGTCCTCTTTTTTTCGTGGAGATGTTGGATTGGAGGCTGCAGCAGCAGCTGCGGCGGAGCCTGCGGCTCCGGCAAGACAAGCTCCTGATACAAAATAAACTCCAACCGCTGCTGCGGCCACGGCCGTGACGATGAGGATTTCTTTTTTATGCTCCCTTGCGAATTTCTCAACGTTGTGTGCGGCTTTCTTTGTGCCGTGGGCAACTTTTTCGAGTGCCTTTTTGGCGGCTTCAGCCACTTTTCGAGCGCCTTTCTTGACTCCATGCCATACTCGATGGAAAAACCCAGTGAGGTCAATTTGAGCGGGTTGAAGGGAATTGTCGAAGGTGAGCTGCTCACTAAGGAGGGCACAAGGGGCGAAGGTAAATTCGGGCTGCTCGTCATCGTCTAGGACGAGCTGTTCGACGGCGTAGGGGAAGGGTTGGTCTTGGGGTGGGAATTGAAAAAGTTGGATGTTTTTGTGTGCGGAATCAAGAACAGTGACTTCCCGCCCATTCCAAAGGTGGATTGTGCAGGGGATGTTTAGGTAAAAAACTTCGGTAGAATCTCCAACCGCATCGACGTCATCGATCATAAAATTTGAACCTCCATGATTAGAGGGTGCAAATTTTAATTTAGTTGAGCGTTAAAAGCAAATTTAAATTTGTTAGGCGGAAAAATTTTATTCGCTGATAAAAGCGCGCATTAATTCTGTCACCACTTCGGGTTGTTCGACGATGGAGGCGTGGCCGCACTCTTCGACGACGGAGAGCTTGGCGTTCTTGATGCCGCTCAGGAGGGCGTGGTGTTCGTCGGGGAAAAGCGCGTCTTGGCGGCTGTGGATGACGAGGGTGGGGGCGGTGATGGAAGGGTGGTGGTGCAGGGAGGAGTAGTCAGAGAGCATGGCTTCGAGTTGTTGGATGAGCGCGTCGATGGAGAAGTGGGAGACCATTTGCACGAGGTTTTGCATGAGATCGGGATCTTGGAAACGGGATGGATGGATAAGGAGGGGGATGTGTTGCTGCATGGCCTGCTGCAATTGTCCGAGTTTTAGGGCTTCGCAGACTTGGGTTTGGATTGAAAGCATTCGAGGATCGTCGGTTGCCCAGGTGTTGAGAAGGATGAGTTTTGCGACGCGCTCGGGGGATTTAGCGGCGACGGCTTGTGCGATCCATCCTCCCATCGAGTGGCCGGCGAGGTTGAACCGTTCAGGGGCCTCTGCGAGCAATTTCTCGACCATTTCATCGCGGGTTTTTTCTTTATCCATGATGTAGACATGGATGTCAGAGTGGTCGCTTAATTGATCGATTTGGTGGTGCCAAGCTTGTTCGTTGTTGGCAAAGCCGGGGATGAGCACGAGTGGTTCTGTCATGATGTTTTCTCCAGTAAGTCTTTGTTGAGATTCTGTATGGCCCTCACGGTTTGTTCAATAAGAAGGGGAACGATTTCGCTGGCGGGCAGGTTTGTGAGGAGGGGATAATTTTGTCCTGCGTAGATGGACATGAGATCGATGCGGCTGATTTTTGCCGCGGCAGTGCGGATGTCTCTTGTGAGCAGATTTTGGTAGGGGAAGGGGGCGATGGGAGCGTTTTCATGCTCTGATGTCTGGATGAATTTATTTTGCAGCATTCTCGCGGGCTTTCCGGTGAAGGCATGGGTTACTGTCGTCGGAGTTTGGGAGTGGAGCAGTGTTTGTTTGTATGGTGGAGGAGCGCCGCTCTCTGGGCAGGCGAGGAAAGCTGTGCCGAGCTGCACTGCTGCGGCGCCTAAGGCGAGGGCAGCGGCGATGGCCTCTCCGTTCATGATTCCTCCCGCGGCGATGACTGGGACTTTTAGAGCGGGGGCAAGAATAGATACTAGAGCAGTGGTGCCGAGCATGGGGTCTTCTTGTAGAAAAGTTCCTCGGTGGCCTCCGGCTTCGGCGCCTTGGGCGATCACGGCATCGACGTCGCATTTTTCAAGTAGGAGGGCTTCATCGAGAGTTGTCGCAGTTCCCATGATGACGATTTTTTCTTTTTTTAAGCGCTCAAGGATGGGAAGGGGAGGAATGCCCATCGTGAAGGAGAAGACGGGCGGTTTCGCTTCGAGAATGGCCTCGATTTGGGCGGCAAAGTCGGGGAAATTTAAATCGGGGTGTGCTTCTGGGATGTCGAGCTCTTTGCGATAGCGATTTAAGAATTTTTGGGCAGCGTCGATGGTGGCTTGGTTGTAAGTTGGGTGTGGGTAAGCAAAGAGATTGACGGCGAAGGGCATTTCGGTGAGGTCGCGGATTTCTTGGATGGCATTCTTAATTTCTTCGGGTGGCATGTTGGCAGCGCCAAGTGAGCCCAATCCTCCCGCATTGGAGACTGCCGCGACGAGGCGAGGTGTAGCGATGCCGGCCATCGGGGCTTGGATTAGGGGAAAACGGATGTGGCATCGCTTAACGATTGGGTTTTTGCTCCACATTTTTTTTATTTTATGCGATGTTGGAAGATTAGGGGCGCTTTAATGGCATCATATGCAAGATAAAGTTTTATGCACAAACGAATTAAAAATTGGGAATTTGGCAAGAAGGCGCCCTGAATTTGAGCCAGGCCTTGCCGGCGCGGCTGTAAACACTTGCAAAAGAGCGTTGAAGCGCTCTTTTGCTAGGGAAGCAGGCCCACTTGAATAAGTTGGGCGATGGACGCGGGCTTAAATTCTGTGGCTGCCCGACGTAGCCAAAAACCAATTTTTAATTCGTTTGTGCATATGCAGCCTGTTTTTTGAGGTTAATCATGACAACATTTCGTCATTTAAAATCTGTGGTCCGGTTAAATGAACTCGCCGAAGATCCGTTAGATTTATCCGAGGAGGGGGCTGTCACGCCAAAACGGATTGAGACGATGGTGGCGGATGCGGTGAACTTCAAGCTGTTTTACGGCATGGAGCGCGTTTCCGAAACAACTCTTGGGGCGTTATGCGAACTTGCCGAAGAGACTCAGGCAATCAAGAAAATGGGCGATATGCAAGCAGGGGAGATCGTCAATTTCATCGAAGGGCATGAGAGCGAAAATAGGCCTGCCTTGCATACGGCGATGCGCGATTTTTTTGAAAATCGCAACACTTCGGAAAAAGCGAAGGAGGCCGCCGAACTTGCCTACAAAGAGTGCGAGAAGCTCCGTTCTTTTTTGGATGAGGTCGAAAAAAAAGGACAGTTTACGACGATGGTCCAAATCGGCATTGGGGGCTCGGAGCTTGGCCCCAAAGCTGTCTATATGGCCCTGGAAGCCTTTCATAAGCCGGGGCGAAAGGTTTATTTCCTATCGAATGTCGATCCCGATGATGGCGCGCATATCTTCCGCGAAGTTAATTTGGAAAAGACGCTCGTTGTCGTGGTGTCGAAATCGGGCAGTACTCTAGAGACTTTGACCAATGAGCAATTTGCCAGAGAAAAATTCAAAAAAGCGGGCCTCAATCCGAAAAATCATTTTCTGGCCGTCACAGGCAAGGGAAGTCCAATGGACGATCCGCAACATTATGCGGCCTCGTTTTACATGTGGGACTACATCGGCGGCAGATACTCTGCTACTTCGATGGTCGGCGGTGTCATTTTGGCTTTTGCTCTGGGGATGGACAGATTTCTCGAGTTCCTGCGCGGCGCCAATGCGATGGACAAGGCTGCTTTAAAGGCCGATCCGAAAGCAAACCTTCCTCTTCTTTCCGCTCTGCTCGGCATCTGGAACCGCAATTTTTTAGGTCTGCCCACAACTGCGATTATTCCCTATTCCCAAGCGCTTTCGCGCTTTCCGGCGCATCTGCAGCAGCTCGACATGGAATCGAACGGGAAACGGATCGATAAAAAAGGAAGTCCTGTGGACTTTGACACGGGGCCGATCATTTGGGGAGAGCCGGGGACAAACGGCCAGCATTCTTTTTATCAGTCGATCCACCAGGGCACCACGATCGTCCCTCTCGAATTGATCGGATTCAAAGAAAGCCAATACCGCGACGACATTGCTTTCCAAGGAACATCTTGCCAAGAAAAACTTCTCTCCAATCTCTTTGCGCAATCGATCGCCCTTGCGGTCGGTCAGAGCAACGACAATCCCAACAAGTTTTTCCCAGGAAACCGGCCCAATCGAATTCTTTTCGGCAGCCGCCTTGATCCTTATGCGATGGGAGCGCTGCTCGCCTATTATGAACACAAAGTCGTTTTTCAAGGCTTCATCTGGAACATCAATTCTTTCGATCAAGAGGGAGTCCAGCTTGGAAAAAAACTCGCCCTCAAATTCATCGATCAGTTTGCCCTATTGAAGCAGGGCAAGCCGCTTGATCCGAAAGGATTTCCGCTTGGCGCTGCTTATTTAAAGCAGATTGAAATAAAGAGATAAAGCGATTAGGCTGTTCCTCTTTTTTTCAAGCCAAAAGGAATTATGTCTACAAGAGTATTTTTTAAGTTGCCGCCTTTTACTCAAACATTGCCGAATCCAGTTGAACCTCCTAAGGACAAACTTGCCCTTTCGTCAACGAAATGCGTGTTCAAAAGAGTCCTGAATCCCGATCATCCTGATCCTTCGGAACCTCCCGTGAAAAAATTAAGAGTAGAGCCGATGTTCAACGGTTGTAGAAACTCCCTGGCAAGTTCCACTAACGGAGAAGATTTGCAAATGCAACTGCCCCACGAAGAAGAAAGTTCTCCTTGCAGTCCGATGGAGGATAAAGAAGACCCCGATGCCCGCACTTGGGAAGAATCTTCCGCAGATGTGCATGCGAAAGTTTACAACTGTTTAGGCATCTACTTCGGCGGCCTCGCAGGGCACCCGGAAAAAAGCCTGCATTATCAGAAAATTCAATACGATAGGGCACGCACCGCCTTCTTGCGCGGATTAAACCTAAAAAATATCTCTTCAATAACGAAATTTGAGCTTCAACTCAATTTATTTCGATTACCGAATATGGTGCCGGCTTCAATTGTCAGCACTTGATGGGGAAGATTGTCTCCGAAATGTTCGTGCAGCTGGACCGGAGTGGTGAGGAAGACCTGTTTAAACTGGTTTAAATGGCTTTTCAGCTGCAGACGGCGCTGCTTGTCCAGTTGGATTCCAAAATCGTCGATGCCAAGAACAGGTGGGTATCCGAGCGCGCTCGACATCTGCTCCCATTGCGCAAAGCGCAAAGAGGAGATGCATGAGCGCTTTTGCCCTTCGCTGGAAAATGTCTTCGCGGGTTTTTCTGCGAGATGGATCGATAGATCGTCGCGATGGGGTCCGGCTAAGGTCGCTCCGAGGTGCATCTCTTTGGGGCGCGTTTTTTGCCAGTGCTGCTGAAAATGCTGCACTAAGCGGTATCTGTCAGAAGGTAGAGAAATCGAAGGTTGGTAAACGACGTCGATCGTCTCTTGGCCGCGGGAGAGAATTTCCATCCAACGCGAGGAAGGGTCTTTCAGGGCGGCGGCCGCTGTTTTTCGTTTTTCTACGAGATAACTCGCCGCCTGCGCCATCACTTGTTCCCAAGCTTCGATCGACACTTCGCTCTGCTGGCGCAGCAAATGGTTGCGCTGCTTCATCGCCTTAAAATATCTTCCGAGATGATGGACGTAGAGAGGATCGGTCTGGGCGATATGCAGATCGAGAAAACGGCGCCGCTCCATCGGATTGCCGCTGATCAGGGAAAGATCGTCAGGGGAGAGGAGAATGCTGGGAAGGATGCCGAGCAAAGAATTCAATGTTGGATAGACAGTTTCATTGTACTGGACTTTGCGCACGGTTTCATCGTAATAGATCTTGAGAGTTTGGGAAATCCCTTCTTTCTGAAATTCCGCCTCAAGATAAAAGAATTTCTCCCCAAAAGAGATCATGTCCGAGAGCGAATGGGTACGGAAAGAGCGCCCCGTGCTCACTAAATGGACGGCTTCTAGCAAATTTGTCTTGCCTTGGCCGTTGTCTCCCTCAATGAAATTGATCGCAGGGGAAAAGACGGCCTCGGCCTGTTTGTAGTTACGGAAATTGCGCAGCAGAAGACGCTTTAAAAACATTGCAAAGCCAGATCAAAGCCAAGCGGTCTGAATGAGGAGCCCATGTTTTTAAACATGGGTGACGAGGGAGGGTTGATATGGCAAAGCCGCAGCAAGCACATTGTCACCTTTTTACCACCCCTGTTAATTATCTAGCCGCATGGGCATGATGACGAATTGGGCTGTCGAGGAATCGGTGACGAGGCCTGGATTATAGGAGTCGGTCACGCTGAATTTCACCGTTTCATCTTTGCTATGGCGCAAAATATCGAGAAAGTAGATCGGATTAAAGGCGATCTCGAGTTTTTCCCCTGCATAATTGACGGGCATGTTGACTTTTCCTTCGCCGATTTCTCCTGAGGTCGCGGAAAGATGAAGCTCTCCGGTGGTGAAGGAAAAGCGCACGGAGCTGCTATTTTCCGAGGTAAAGAGGGAAACTTGCCTCAAAAGGGACATCAACTCTTCGCGGTGCAAGGAGATCGCTTGCTCTTTAGCGCTTGGAATCACGCGGCTGACATCGGGAAATTGGCCAGAGAGCAATTTGGTGATCAGTGCCGTCGACTTCAATTCAAGGGCGATTTTATCAGCCATTAGCGTGATTTTCGCAGGCTCCTCCTCTTTCACATCGAGCATGCGGACCATCTCCTCGACAGCTTTGAGGGGGACGATGAACGAGCCGTTAAAATCTTGGGGAAGATCGACTCTAGCATGGATCTTGGCGAGCCGTTTGCCGTCCGTGCCGATAAAAGTGGCGACTTGCGATGTATTTTGCAGGAGGATCCCGTTGAGCACTTGCCGGCTGTCGTCGCGGGCCGCGGCAAAGGCCGAGCGGGAGAGCAACTCTCTTAACGCTGCGGACGGCAGCGAGAATTGGACGCCTTCGGACAAATCGGGCAGCGCCGGAAATTCGCTCTTATGCATGCCGTGAACTTTAAAATGGGAAGTTCCGGCATTGATCGTCGCGATCTCCGGAGAAAGGGTGTGGATCTCCACTAAAGGCGCAGTCAGTTCGCGGACGAGCTGAAAAAAACGGCGGGCGGGAAGGGTGATCGAGCCCTCTTCTTGAACTTTTGCTCCTGCATATGCGCGCATGCTTACGGTGAGATCGGTGGCGCTAATGATGAGCTGATCATCGATCGCCTCGATCAATATATTGGCGAGCACGGGAATGGCCGGCTTAGACGGCACAACGTTTTGAATTTTACCGATGAGGGCGACGAGTTCTAAACGAGGGATCGTGAGTTTCATAGGCGAAAATCTCCATGATAAGATTTTGCCATCATAGTTGATCAGCTTAAAATTCGTCTACAACGAGAGTTTTGGACAAGCACGCCATGACAATCGTTATCTTTTGGCGCCTTTTGCTCCAAAATTCTCTCGCTGGCGCGTCTTCGACGCCAGCTTCGCTCATTTTGAAGCAAAATCCATGCAAAATCTGAACGATTTTCATAGCGCGGTTATCCAAAACCCCTTAGGGCCGTTCTTTCATGGCGCGGTCGATCGCTCTTTTGTGCTCTTTTTCTTTGACGGCGGCGCGCTTGTCGTAGCTGCGCTTGCCGCGGGCGACGGCGACTTTGACTTTGACGAAGCCGCCTTTGAGGTACATGGAGAGGGGAATGAGTGTGAGCCCTTTTTCTTCCGACAGAGATTTGAGCTTGGCGATTTCCCTTTTATGGAGCAGCAACTTGCGCTCGCGCCTTTCGGCGTGGCCGAAGGTGACGCCGAATTTATAGGGGGCGATGGAGGCATTTTTTAAAATCACATCTCCGCCCACGGAAACGAGAATGTAGGCGTCTTGCAGGCTGCCGCCATGTCCGCGCAAGGATTTGATCTCTGTGCCAGTCAAAATGATTCCTGCCTCATACGTGTCGAGAACTTCGTAATCGTGTAGGGCGCGGCGGTTGGAAACGAGTTCGGTATCGGAATTTTTTTTCGACATTGTACACCTCGTGATTCAAAAACTGGTCACTGGCTTCGCCGGCATCTTCATCTTTGCAGCTGGCTCCATCGGACTTGTGCTTGCACAAGCCCTGCTTCGCCAATGGCTTAGCCTGCTGCAAATCTGAAGCGCCGGCATTGCCATTGACCGATTTTTGAATCCCTCTGTGTATCTATCTATCGACCGAAGAGAGACTCGCCGAAAGATGTCACGCAGAAAACATCTTTTCCATTGTGCGCTCCAACGGCGGTCACTCCAATTTCAAACAGCCACTCTAGTACAGTTGCTTTAATCAAGGCAAGTTCTTCTTCTGAATAAGTAGGTAGTGAATATTTCCAGGTTTTTCCATGCCGTTTGAGCATCACAACTGATTGATCGCCGAGCGGAACGATCACCCCGTGGATGAAATCGTCGAAATATACCCAGCCAGAATCGATAGCGCGGACAATGCTCTTTTCCGCCTCTCTCAAGTTGCGGTCGGTGAGGATTTCAGCGGGAATCTGCTTAGAGACAAGGCGATTGAGCGGATGCCGATAGAGAAAAATCGCACGGCTTTCCATGCGCATATCGAGGAAGTCGTTGGCGCTTTCCAAGGCGTAGAGGCGATCGTCGACGATGTCGGCCAATTTTAACTGGCGAGCTTTTGAGATCAATCGGTCGATGTAAGCGGCAAACGCAGGATCGCCGGCTTCAAAACCTTCGATTTTCGCAGCCAGCGAGGTCAAAACAGCTTTCGGCGGCAACATTTTCTTCTCGTGATCGGCAGCAACGGCAAAAGGCTGCTTTTTTGCAAAGCTCAAGATTTGACTTAAGTCCTGAACAAAGGAAAAATCCTGCGGACGCGCCCGATGAATTTTATTGATGGAGGCAATGGGCGAGACCTCGGTGCATTTTAAAAAGGAGGAGTATTCGCGCCATTCGTGAAGAGGAGTCACAATTTCAGCCCACTCGTCACCGACCTTCTCGTAGCCCAGCGTGCAGACGAAATGAAACTCAAGCTGCAGCAAACACTCTTCGAATCGCTCCTTGGAAATCTCATGCTTTTGCATCAAATCCGTCGCATAAACCTTTAAGTCGGAAGATTTATAGACCTCCTGCACGATCTCCGAAAGAACAGGATCGTTGAAATGAAGCTCCATCAGATAACGTTGGAAAATCTGAGGAGTGAGAAGATATTTTTCCACGAGGGAGTCAAAAATATTGTTCGATGTCCGCGGAATAGAGTACCAAATAGGGAGAACGTGGATCGGAACTTTGCGCAAGATGCTTTGCAAAAAGTCCATGCCTGGTTTGAAATCCGGATCAAATTTTTGAATCTGGGCCTCAAAATATTTCCGCATCTCCTTATCGACGACAATGCTGTCATCTTCGAAAGTAAATAGGTCCGTTTTGCTCAGCTTTTTTAAAATCGCTTGGACATCTTTTTCCTCTAAATCTACGCTCTTGGCCAGCTTACGTATGGGAATTTTGATTGAGCTGTAAAGAATTTCTTCCAAAACTTGAAGGTCTTTGGAAGTGAATTGAGCCATCAGCAAGCGATTTTCAATATCTTGCTTATAGTCATAATCTTCCAAAGTGATTTTATTCTTCCGAAGAGTGTTCAGCTCTGCCATGGCCCGCCTTAAAAGTGCAAAAATTCCTCGCGATCAACCGGCAAGAATACCCTTGATCCCGATTTGTGACAAGCAAGTATTTTTAAACTGATATTTTTGTTTTAAATCAAGAGTGTACATCAGGTATTGTAGCAAAAAAGAAGATAAAACAAAATCAATCTAATTTTTTATTGTATCTAAATTATGCCTTTGTTTTTAATTTAAACTCTTTATAATGTTATAAACATGGGAATCGTAAAAAATGTTTCTTTAGAAAGCTTCTGTCACAAGCGCGTAAAGCAATTTTACGAAATGTTTGATTTAGTGCTTTCTCGTATTTTTCTACTTTTTCAAGACCGTGTCTTTATTCACGAAGGAAGCCAGTTGGACTGCAACGGTCCGATCGAAGCCAATCGTGCCCAGCAAATCTGTGAGCAGCTCAATGGTCAACATATTCAAGGAGTTTTTTTTAATAAGAGAACGATCGCGCCTGTCATCAGGGGCGGCACTTGTTCGGCGATGACTTTCGACAATATCGATCAATTTCTAAAACGTAAAACTGGGCACAACAGTTCTTATCATGTCCTTCGAAAAATCGCCCCTCGATACACAGCTTCTTCGCAAGAGTTTAAAATTCGTCAAGCGGCGTTCAATACGATTTCTAAACATCCTCAAGAAACCTCTCCGGATTTCAAACGCGACAAGATCGCTGCTATGCTCAAGTTGTTTCAGCGCCGAGTTGGATATTGTTCGGAAGAGATCCAAATTGATGATCATGACTCCTATAGTAAAATTTTAAAAACCATCAAGAATCTTCCTCATGGCGCCTTCGTTGTGAGGACTTTAGCTTATGAAAATAATATCAAAGAGGAAAGGGACGGACATTCCCTAGCCTTTTTCAACCAAATCGATGGACAATTTGTCTACGATCCAAATCATGGAACATTCCAACTCAATTCAAGTCATTCCCCAAAAAAACTTCATGAGTTGCTAAAAGAAGTGAACGACAACTTTAGAGTACCCTCTATCCGTTTTTATCAAGTTCTTTAATGCTTTTCTGGACAAAGCAAACCCTAATACGGTAGAATTTCCTGACTATGGAAAAGCCGAAATACGACCATCAGCGCATTGAACAGAAATGGCAAAGCATTTGGGAAGACCGCGAATTGTTTAAAGCCATCCCCAACCGCTCGAAGCCAAAATATTACATCCTCGACATGTTCCCTTATCCCTCGGGAGCCGGGCTTCATGTTGGCCACGTCACCGGCTACACGGCGACAGACATCATGGCGCGCTACAAACGGCAGAAAGGGTTCAACGTCTTGCATCCAATGGGATGGGACAGTTTCGGACTGCCCGCCGAACAGTATGCGATTCGAACGGGCACGCATCCCGCGGTGACCACCGATAAGAACATCAGCACATACCGCCGCCAGCTCAAATCGCTGGGGTTTAGCTACGATTGGAGCCGAGAGATTGCGACAAGCGATCCCAAATACTACAAATGGACCCAATGGATTTTCACCAAATTGTATGAGAAGGGGATGGCCTATGAGGCTGAAATGCTCGTCAATTTTTGCCCCGCATTGGGCACCGTCCTCGCAAACGAAGAGGTGGAAAACGGCAGGTCCAAAGAAGGCGGCTATCCCGTCGAACGGCGGCCGCTGCGCCAGTGGATCTTGAAAATTACAGCGTACGCCGACCGATTGCTGCAAGACCTGGATTTGATCGATTGGCCCGATTATCTGAAGAAGCTGCAAATCAACTGGATTGGCCGAAGCGAAGGCGCCAAAATCGATTTTCTTGAAGAAATGACCAAAAAGAAGATCACCGTCTTCACGACTTGCCACCATACACTTTTTGGCACGACATTTTTGGTCCTTTCTCCAGAACATCCGCTTGTCGATGAGATCACCTCGCAAAAGCATAAAGGGAATGTCGACAAATACCGGAAACAGACCGCCGCTAAGAGCGATTTAGAACGCACAGATCTCGCCAAAGAGAAGACAGGCGTTTGGACTGGCGCTTATGCAATCAATCCTGTGAGTGGCAAGCCGGTTCCCATTTGGCTCGCCGATTATGTTCTGATGGGATACGGAACGGGCGCTGTGATGGGAGTTCCTGCACACGATGAGCGGGATTTTGAATTCGCCAAAAAATACGGATTGGAAATCCTCCCTGTGATCTCTCCCGACGTCTCTGCTCATCCCGATCAAATTCCTGCGGATTTGAAGCCAGAAGACGTGAAACTCGATGTGCTCGCTGGAAAGCGATGCTGGTCAGAAGGGGGATCGGCCATCAACAGCTCTCATGGGACATGCTCACTTGATGGAATGAATGTGGAAGAGGCGAAAAAAGCCATCGTTGAATGGTTGGAGAAAAACCAAAGAGGGGAGCGCACCGTCAATTACAAACTCAGAGACTGGCTTTTTTCCCGCCAACGCTACTGGGGAGAGCCCTTTCCTGTTTTGCATTTTGCAGACGGGTCGCAGCGCACCCTCGACATCGACGAGCTGCCGCTATGCCCTCCAGAGCTGGTCGATTTCAAACCGTCTCCCACAGGAGAAAGCCCGCTTGCCAAAGTGAAAGATTGGGTCGAGATCGTCGATTTAAAAACAGGCAAAAGCGCAAAGCGCGAGACCAATACGATGCCCCAATGGGCAGGTTCCTGCTGGTACTATTTGCGATTCTGCGATCCGCACAATGAAAAAGAAGCTTGGGACAAAGAGATCGAGAGCTACTGGATGCCGGTCGACCTTTATGTCGGCGGCGTTGAACACGCGGTCCTTCACTTGCTCTATGCGCGCTTTTGGCATAAGGTCCTCTACGATTGCGGCTACGTCAGCACGATAGAGCCATTCCAAACCCTGCGCAACCAAGGGCTTCTCGTCGCGCGCTCTTACCAGCACCCGAACGGAGGCTATGTGCCGCCGGAAGAAGTGCAAGAAAAAAATGGCGAGTATTTCCAGATCGGCACTCATGAAAAATTGCAGAGTCAGATTGAAAAAATGTCGAAGTCGAAGCTCAACGGCGTCACCCCTGACGACATGATCGAAGACTACGGAGCGGATTCTTTAAGGCTCTACGAGATGTTCATGGGCCCCTTCGATAAAGAAAAAGTGTGGAATACCGATGCCGTCAGCGGCTGCCGTCGATTCTTGAATCGCTTTTATGATCTCGTTATGTCGGAAAAGGTGTGTGACGAGGAAACGGAAGAGGCCCTCAAACTCGGCCACCGCCTCGTTTGCTATGCCGAAAAAGATATCGACACGATGCAGTTTAATACCGCGATCGCCAAGATGATGGAATTCATTAATGCGTTCTCCCAACTGCCGAAATATCCCAAAACCGTGCTGCGCATGCTCACGCAAGTCCTTTATCCGTTCGCCCCGCACGTTGCAGAAGAGGCCTGGGAGATTCTCGGCGGCAAAGAAAGCTTGACCTACACTCCCTTTCCATCATACGATTCCGACTATCTCGTCGATGCGACCATTTTATACGTCGTTCAGGTAAACGGCAAAGTGCGAGGCAAGTGGATGCTCCCCAAAGACACAGGGGAAGAGGAGCTGCTTTCTTTCATTAAGAGCCAACCCAACATCGCCAAGCACCTCATCGGGCCTATTTCGAAGGTCGTTTTCGTCCCCAACAAATTGATCAACCTAGTTTGCGATGTTTAGTTTTCTCTATAACTTCATCCTACTTCTACTCGCCATCGCCTCGCTGCCCAGGTTGCTTTGGCAGTGCTGGACGCGCGGAAAGTACCGTGGGAGCTTCAAGGCAAGGCTCGGGATCTCACTCCCTGCTTTCACCCCCAAAAAAGATCAAGAGGTGATCTGGATCCACACCGTCTCGATGGGGGAGACCCGCGCTGTCATCCCACTTTTTCGCCAAATCAAACAAAACTTTCCACATGCTGCCGTGGTGATATCGACGACGACCGAAACAGGTCAAGAAGAAGCAAAACGCAGCATGGCTGAGGCCGATGCCATTTTCTTCCTTCCTTTAGACTTTTCTTGGGTTGTTCGCCGGCTCATCAAGGGCATCCAACCCTCAAAGCTTATCCTCTGTGAAAGCGATTTTTGGTACCATTTCCTGACAATAGCCAAAGAACACGGCGCCAAAATCGCGCTCATCAACGGAAAAGTCTCTGAGCGGTCTTGCCGCCGGTTCCGCGCTTTCCGCTTTTTTACGCGCAGACTCTTTGCCAACTTCGATCTTCTCTGTCTTCAAAGCGAACGGTACCGCCCCCGCTTTCTTTCGATGGACGTCGATCCCAATAAAATCTTCGTCACAGGAAATCTCAAGCTTGATTCCCCAATGAAACAAATGCCGGAAGGGGAGCGGGAGGCCTTTAAACACTCCCTGCAGCTTTCTGCAAAAGACCGCGTCCTTGTAGTGGGTTCCACACATGCGCCTGAGGAAGAGCAGATCCTTTCCATTCTGCAAGCCGTTTGGAAAAAAATCCCTAACCTAAAAGTCCTTCTCGTCCCGCGCCATCCCGAACGGTTCAACGAGGTTGCTCATCTCATTCAAGAGAAAGCCATAAATTTCAGCCGGTTTTCCAAAATGGAGAATAAAGATGTCCGCCTCATCCTCGTCGACGCCATGGGAAAGCTTAACCAATGCTATCAGCTTGCCGAAATCGCCATCGTAGCCGGAAGCTACACCTCAAAGGTCGGCGGCCATAATATTTTTGAGCCTATCGTCTTCGGCGTACCTGTGATTTTCGGCCCGCATATGCACAGCCAGCCCGATTTAAAAGAGATTGTCCTCGATGCAAAAGCCGGTAGCCAGGTCGACATGGCACAGCTCGCCCAAACGTTGACAGAATTTTTAGAAAATTCAGCCCTTCACCGCCAATACGCCGATGCCTGCGGGCACCTTGCTAAGGCCGTCCAAGGCTCGACGATACGCACCTATTTCCATCTTTTTTCTTAAAAATTTTAAAAAGCATTGAGCTTAAATCGCCTCTGACATAAACTCCTGCTTTCGTTTTCAATGGCTATCGCGGGGTGGAGCAGTGGTTAGCTCGTTGGGCTCATAACCCAAAGGCCGGAGGTTCGAATCCTTCCCCCGCTATTTTTCTCACGGCGGTATAGCTCAGCTGGTTAGAGCAACGGAATCATAATCCGTGGGTCGTTGGTTCAAGTCCGACTGCCGCTAAAGCTCCATGGAAATCCATGGAGCTGTAGTGGCAGAGAAAGCCAGGGATTTGGCTTTCGTTCGGACTTGAACCACCGCTATTCCACCAAAGCACAAGAAGGAATTTATGTCAGTAGATCCCGTCGGAAGACAAAATGTCAGGCCTGTGCAATCTCCTTCAGAATGCCAACCCGTTAGAGCGTCTAACGGATTAAGTTCAATACCTTCTTCATTAAGGCAAAACACAAAAACTGACTCAACCCAAGAAAAAATTAGTATTGGCACTTGGTTTAAATCAATAGCCCAATGCCTATTTAGAGTTCCTCAAAGTCTTTCCGAGTTCTTTTTCGGGGTAGAAATAGAAAAAATTTTTGCAATGCTTTCAGCCAGAGATGGACTAATTGTTGTAATTGGTCTTTTGTCATTGCCATTTGTGTTACCCTTTGCAGCTTTGAATTTTCTTCTGCTTCCGATCAGAATACCTTGCATGATTGCTGCATTAGTAAAACATCGATTTTTTGCTTAAGGCATTTTCATAGCATACTATCCATATTGGTCAATATTGTAAAAATCAACTTACATCACAAGGATTAAAAATGGCACAAATATTAAAAACGGACAGCACAGCATTTCAACAGCTTATTCGATTAATTTGATATCATTTATTGAAACAAACGATGACACTCATCAAATCAAAAAAATATTAAACACAAAAGTTGAGGATAAAATTATGGCGACCCTCTCGAAAGTCACTAGCAGTATGGAATACCCGAATGCTTTTCAAGCACTTCCAAGAGAACTGAAGATCGAGGTTTTAAAACGTTTGTCTATACTGGCGACACTGGAAAGTTATAGAGAATTTCAATTTCAGCGCTTCAATTTTTCGTTCGTTGAAGCAGGCCATGTGCCAGCACATGGTCGATGGAAATGAACGAAAAGACCGTGGCTTGCCACGGCTGTAAGTGAAGATGCTGAAGCAGAAATTTTCATAACTTTCCAGTGGAACCGGTATATACCAGAATTGTTAAATGCGGCACTAATTTGTAAAGAATGCTGCGAAATGACCAAAGATGCAGATCTTCCACTTGTTAAGTGGCTACAAGACAAAGAACAAACAAAATGCGATGTTATCTGGCTACGAAACCTTCCATCAATTTGTAATCGGACATTTAATTTTTCTAGGGTTCCAAGTGATAAAAATCCTTTTAAAGAAAGATCAGCCCTATTAGATCAACTTTCACAAAATGAAAAAGACGATCGTCGAGCTGCATTTGCTGTCGCCTCCAAACATGGCAATATTCGCATGGGACAGCGTCTCCTTCCCTTTGTGCCCGAACGAGATTGGGATATTCCAGCTACATTTTCGACTTGTGCTGAATTAGCTCAACCGGATTTTGCAAGATGGCTCATCTCAACTGATCCAAAAGATGTTGTAGATGTAACGGGACTAACCACGATTAAAGTTAAATGCGATATTGGATATGGCAATAATCTCTTTTTACACGGTGAAGACTTGAATCGTTTTTTAACTTTCTCTTTTGTGCTGAATGGGAATGGGAAATTCGATGTTGGAAACTGGGATATAGGACTTCCTATGTGTTATAAAGAAGTAAAGGCAGAAAAAGGAAAAACGGAACGGTACTGGGAAATCGTATTATTATGGAATCAGCGAAACATTTGGGGGGGACCTTTTCCGCTGCCAAGTTTTGCAATTCCATTCAAGCCAGTGATTCATGGAGCTGAGGGCCGTAAGATCTGGTCAACAGGTGATAATTTTACCATGACAGTTGGCGCCGACGTGGAAATTACTCCCCGTTTTTAGATCGGAAACAACTTAAGTTTTATTAAAGATCCAGTCTTGTTTAAGCGCGGATTTAGCGCACGCCCGTCCAAGATCGATTTTCAGCGCGGCCCCGGGGTACCTTGGCGACCGAATACGAAATCACTCGATGGCCATTGGATAAAATCAAGTGTTTGAATGGTCCGCTCGAGCGCAATCCCGCCCCTTCAGGGGCGGGTTAGCCGAGCTATGTGTTTTTCTCGGGCGCCGAAGCGCCCGCCATTAACCGTCGAAGAATCTCCTCCTTTACAAGGAGGAGTTCTTCACCAGGAGAAGATTCCTGGCTTGCATTCACCCCGGATCTTAAATCGACACAAACATCGACAATTATTCCCTTTCTTTGACCATAGAGACTCCTTTTTCCGAGAGAAGGCTGACGAGTTTCAATTCCAATCCAGATCCTTGAATAGAATTTAAGACAATCTTTCTGACATCATCGTGCACTTGTCCATCTTCGTTCACTAATTTATGTTTTAAAAGAACTTTCTTTGAATCTCCAAATTGACTAGTAGGGATCTGGAATCCGGCATTTCTACATTTTTTCACTAAATCAAATAAAGCCAGATACTCGCCTTCGTATAATTCTTTAAGAGCCATGCTAACGGAGACTAGGTCCGTTTCTGAGACTATAGAACCATCTTTCAAAACTACGGATGTTACTGTTGTTGCCATATGTAACCTCATGTGGTTGTTGAACAGTACGCTCGAGTGCAATCCCGCCCCTTCAGGGGGGGTAGCCGAGCTATGTGTTTTTCTCGGGCGCCGAAGCGCCCGCCATTAACCGTCGAAGAATCTCTTCCTTTACAAGGAGGAGTTCTTCAATTAAAAACGGCAGGCCGCGAAGTATCTCACTTTCAGTTCCAGTCGTCGCCGAATTGCGCCATCTCCATCAGTCGAGAAATCCCCTTATTAACTCTTCCAGAAAGCTATCCACTGCTTCTCCAGGACATAAAAACGCGCATCCGCGAGTCGCAAATCAAAGCTGCGCTCGCTGTCAATCAGGAGTTATTACGACTTTACTGGTGGATCGGTCGTGAAATTGTTATCCGTATTGACTGCGCTAAAATCTCCAGATTCAGAAAAGCGCAAAGATTTTTTTCATCCAGAATGTCATATCGAGATCAGAAGCCTTTTTGGAGTCATCGATGTTCCTATCTCAAAAACAATTTGTAATTTTCTTCGTGCCCTACCTCGGGAGCCATTTAATGATCATATTTTTACAATGCCTTGGAGAACATTGCTGCGTACGCTCCAAAGAAATGGAGTTGTCGTTTCGCCTAGAGCACGGGTTCTTGGCAAGATCACATTTCTCACTTTCATGAGTCCACCCCATGAAGGCACATCCCACTTGGCATGGCAGAGGGATTCAAAGCGATATCATAGAGGACTTTTATCTCATCGCTCATTCAGTTTCTAATCTCACTAACGAAGAACGGGATCACCTTTACAATCAAAGATTTACTTTTCCTGAATTGGCCATATTGCTCAAAAAATATGGTTACTCAAGTGCGAATGAAATATCGGCGAAGCTGATAGAACTTTACCCCATTGAAAATCAACGGTTAGAAAAAAGGATTCAGGGATTGGAAGAACAAAAATTTACTAATGCCGCAGACGATGCCGTGAACGTCACACTGGGCCTGCTCCCTAAAGAAGAATGCTCAGACAAAATTTTAAAATATGAGCGTTCAATACAGAAATCAATTTTTCAAAATTTGTTTTTATTGAAAAAGCTATTTTATTGAAAAAGCTACAGGGATCATTTTGATCGTTTAGTATTTTTTTAAAGTGAGATTCGTGAGAGTGGTGAGGCCCCAGAAATGGGTTTGTTTTGGAAAAAAATAAAAGATGAGTGTATCATGATTTGTCCTATTCAAAAATTAATTTCATAATGCGCTTAATCAATTTTTTCATGCGTGTTCAGAATGGTCACTATGACATTGCAAGCAATTCTTTTTAATGTATAATAGTGCACAGAAAAAATAAAAAAGGACACCTATGCGCACAAGATTAGATCTTACTCTTACTGTTCCAAGCTACATAGTGTTAAATCAAGAAGCCAATCTTCAATCTAACACTTCAACTACTCAATCAAATTCAACTTCTTCCCTTTCACGTCTGAATGCCAAAGCTGCAGAAGGGGGATTCTGCGACTGGATAAAACAACTCAGTCTGAAGATATGTCGATTTTTTGGGCTGAGTTTTGGGGCACCCCACAATACGAGAAGAGTTCTTACAGCACAAGAGCTTCAAGAACGGATTCAAAAGGGACGCGACTTCATCAATAACAACATTGATCATCATCTAGGAAACAGTGCACGCAACCTATCCAGAGATAAATTTCTTGTCGTCATGTCGTACAATAACACCACTGTTGCCGCATTCCCAACAAACCATCCAATTGATCTAAATCGATTAAAAAGAGATGCCATCGCAAAATTTGAGACCATGATGCAGCAACCGAGCAACAGGGAATGCTTAGAAGACAACAACTTAATAGTCGATACTTACTATTTTGCGCGCCAAATCCGTTCTTCTGATAGAGCCCTTTCGCCTTTTATTGTCTGCGAAAACAAAAGATATTACCGATGTTTTGGAAAATCAGACACTGGCGACCATTTTCCCTCAGCAAATGGTGGGATTTGGCGTGTGTATGATAATGAATTTAATGCATGGCTTAACGAAAAAATTCCCGCGTCAACTCCTGAAAGACAAGAAACGGTCACTTATGCTTTAGGCGCTCTTAGTTGGTAGATAGAACATTATTGAAATTTTGTAGGGAAGGCATTTTATGAGTATTACTTTGACTCCAGGGTATCAGGCTAATATCCAACTCCGCGATGCGAATGATAATGTCATCTATCAGCACAGATATTCTACCGATGAACAAGTTAAAGAATTTATTGGCAAATATGCAAAATCAAGAGACGGATATTCTTTACTTCAAAGCGCCATTTTCCCCATGAGAACCAATAGTTTTAAAGACTACGCGGAAGATCTTTTTCTCCCTACTTTTTTACATCATTCTTCCAAGATCAATAACTTTGCCATAAAGTTTTTGGCTTCCATTTTCGCAATAGCATTTGATATTGTGACTCTTCCCATACGAATCGTAACGACGCCTTTTCAAATTCATAAGAACAACATCCCAGAAGAAAAGCACCCTGTTTTAGATCTAATGCAAAATAACCCTCAAGCTCAAAAGGTCATCGACGACAATTTGGTGAATTTATGCTATGAGGTGCAAAACGTCCAAGTGAGCAATCCAACGCGTGAAGGTGGAAATACTTTTCAGAAGGCTGCAAAATCTTTGATCAGAGGGAACATCCAAATTGGTTTGAAGAGTTTGCCAGGGGGGATTCAACGGCAATCGAAGGAAGAAGAAGAGAAAACTTCTTACATTGGCATGAATAGGGAATGGGTCATTGAAAACTTTGGTAAACATTCCTCTTCTCACTATAGCTTCGCCTGTTAGCGGCGGCGCTGGAAATAAATGTTGTTAGCCTAGGCAATTTTTAGTTATGCCCCTGAGGTGGCCCCTTGGGTTAGATCATGGTTTTCCAAAGCTCAGGTAACTCAAATAGTTTTTGTTTCACATATTCCTTTAATTTGTCTTCTTTGATCATTGGATTTTTTAGCCGAATATCCAAATGTTGTGGGTCTGTAATAGGCTTCCCAATTTGAGATACAATGAAGACTTCCGCCGCATCAGCAAATCCATTAGTGCATAAATCTCGGCTTAAATCATAGGCAAAAAGTGAATAAAGTTTACCCACATGGTTGATCGGATTTTTTCCTGAAAATGCTTCCAAAGTCATCGGTCGATAGGGAGTAATCAGTCCATTGAAACGATTCCCTCTTCCTACTTGACCATCATCGCCAGCTTCTGCGCTTGTGCCAGTTACAGTCAGGTAGATACTTTCTTTTTCATAGTCGTCAGCTATGTTAATCTCAATTTTGTCAGATGGATTTTCATTCAGTAGAGTGTGAATCTCTTTTATTTTTGATACATAATCATCTATATCCGAAACAAATCGGTCGACCATAGCAACAGCGATTGTGAATGTAGATGATTTCTCAGTTTGAACTCCCATCACTTTGACATCTTCTCCTAAAAAGGGAAATTTGGCTTTTATTTCCGTGCTATTCAAAAGCTTTTCCAATTTTATCACTTTATTTTCCAAACGAGTCAAAGGGAAATATCCCACCCCAAATGAAGTGTCGTTCGCAAGAGGAACTTTTAAGCGGTGAAACAGCTCGATTAAATCGGCGCTCCCACTTCGAATTTTTGGGATTATTCTGACTTGTTTCGAATCAACAAATCGAAGATTGGACTTTAGCCAAAGGGTTGCTGCATCAATTGCAATTTCATTCACTGGAACTTTCTTCCCTTTGAATACGGCAGTAGCTCTGCCAGCAATGTATAATTCAATGGGGTGTGTCACTTCCCCTCCTTTATATTTCGGGGAAGAAGAACCGCTGACCAATAAGGTCTTATCTACGTTGTGGTGCAAAATGGAGCCAAATTCGGCTAAATAATACCTACATAAAGCCCTGGAAACCTCTTCTGCAATTGAATCACAAATTGTATCAGGATGGCCCAAACCTTTACGTTCGGCCATTTCAAATGGGATTATTGTATCTGAAGAAGTAATATGAATCATTTGAGTTCCTTAGAATGTGCCTCGATTTGGTTTCTTTTTACTTCGAAGCTAGGGTGTAAAAAACCTCAAGATTTTCGTAAAAACCATCGGGCCGGTATTCACTTTTTAGCTCTTCGAATAGTTTTGCTTTGAGAGAAGCCAGCTGCTCTTTATTCAATTCCTCCAATCCGGTTCGCATTCCATGTCCCCATAAGCTGTTCCACCACTGATCGAAATTTGCATACGGATGTTCGAGTCTGTCTTGCACAACGCGAACCTCCAAAAAGCCTGTTTCGGTGAAAAGAGTGTTCAATTCTTGGACAGATGGCATAGGAAAAGCGATGATCGTGGGATCAATGCCCATCGCGAGGAGCTTTTCGCTCATGGCCTGTTTATGAATTGACATTTTCCCCCAGGTCGACACGGCGATTTTTCCGCCAGGTTTTAGAACGCGTTGGAATTCTCTTAGAGCTTTTTTGGGATCGGGGAAGAAGAAAAGCCCAAACCCACAATAAATAATATCAAAAGTATTATCTGCGAAAGAGAGGTGTTCTGCGTCCATGCAAAACAAGGATACATTGGGTTTTCGGATCTCCTCCTGCAGGGCTTCGATCATCTTTGGACTAATGTCGATGCCGACCGCCTTTCCCTTTTGACCAATCATGGGAAGGACGAGCTTCAAAACCGCACCGCGGCCGGTCGCCACGTCTAAAACATTTGCCCCAGGAACCCCTTGCATATGAGAGAGCAACCGTTCGGCAAAAATATCGAAATAATGCGATCCAAATTTGCCATAGGTGAGAACGCTGCGGTCGAAGATTCCTGCAACGCGACTTTTGTATTCCATAAATGAAGATTAAGCACTTTGAGTCCTTTTTTTAAATCCTAAACTCTTCCTCCTAATTGACAGCGCGGAAACCCCGTCCATCAGGGCGGGGAGGAAGCGCAGCTCCTTTTTTTAAAATTGAACGATACGTTTGAGCGCAATCCCGTCCCGACGAGTTAGCCGAGCTATGTTTTTTTATGGGGTGCCGAAGAGCTGCCCGCCTTTAACCGTCGAAGAATCTCCTCCTTGTATAAGGAGGAGTTCTTCAAATAAAAAAACCAGGACTATAGTCCTGGCTTTCATTTCAGCCGGATCTTAAATCTACACAAGCATCGACAATCATTCCCTTTCTTTCAATATACTGACTCCTTTATTCGAGAGAGGGTTGATGAGTCTCAATTCCAATCCAGATCCTTGAACTGAATTTAAGACAATCCTTCTCACTTCATCGTGCACTTGCCCATCTTTATTTATTAAGTTCTCTTTAATAAGGACTTTCTTTGAATCTGCATATTGACTGGAGGGGATCTGGAATTCAATATTGCTACATTTTTTCACTAAATCAAATAAAGCCAGATACTCACTTTGGTATAATTTTTTAAGAGTCATGCTAACGGAGTCAAGGTCCGCTTCAGAAACTAAAGAACCATCTTTCAAAACTATGGATGTCATGTGTAACCTCATGTGGTTGTTGATTAAAAACGCAAGCCATGGGCCGGGTACACAGGTTGCAAAACCCGCACTCAGGATGTTGTTAAAAAATCGAACAGACTCGATTGCACTGATGTCATTGAACTTATCGATTGTCTCAAGAAATTTGATATACAGGATGGACCCAAAGCTAAATTTAGTCAAGTTAGGGAGCGCGAAATTCTTCAAAAACTTCCTTGCTTGAAATTCAAATTTTAAATTAAGTTGGGCGCTAACTCGCTACGCCTCATAGTACTTGAAGGTGGATAGCGGGCGACTTAAACAGAGGTAGTTTTTATGAAAAACAGTCTCTTGAGAACTTTTCGATGTCTTTTGTTACTGATGTTGGGTTTTGCGCTCAATGTCAATGCGGCGCCTGCAGGAAGGCAAAGACCTGGCTCCACAAGGCTTGCAGGCCATGTGCCAACCAAAGCGGTCCAAAAATCGGTTTTCTTAAATCGAGTCGATGGCAATACGCAGGTCCCTATCACCTTTGTTTTGCCCCTGCGCAATCAAGATGAACTTGCAGAACTCATTGATCGCCTTCATAACCCTACTGATGAGTTATATGGCAAATATCTTACGACTGCGGAGTTTGTCGCTCGATACGCTCCTGCTCAAGAAGATCACGACAAAGTAGTCGCCTATGCCAAAAAAATGGGTTTGAGCATTAGCAATACACATGCCAATCGATTGCTGGTCAATGCCACGGGTCCAGCAAGGACAATAGAATCCGCATTCGCCATCAACCTTCATCAATACATGTCGCCAGCTGGCAGGACATTCTACGCTCCGAACAATGATCCAGTGGTTCCCACTCACATCGCTTCGGTGATCAGTGGAATTGTCGGTTTAGATAACCATGCCAAATATAGACCTTACCGCCATCTCAAAGAAATGGCTTCCAGTTCCGCCTCTGAATCTCATGCATTTCCATCGGGCCCTGGAGGAGGTTTTTCTCCAAGCGACATCGTGACTGCCTATAATCTGACTGGATTGCCAGCCGATGGCTCTAATCAGGTCATCGCTCTCTTTGAACTCGCTGGGTATCTGGATAGCGACATCAATGCCTATACGAGCTATTTTGGGTTGCCAAGCGCTAAATTGAAAAATGTTTTAGTCGATGGCGGCAGCACGGATGGCGTCGATGCAGAAGTCACTCTTGACATCGAGCTTGCGCTTGCCTTGGCGCCAGCAAGCCAAATTTATGTTTACGAGGGCCCCAATTCAAATCAAGGGGTCATCGATACATACAACCGGATTGCCACGGATAACATCGCTAAGCAGGTCAGCACTTCTTGGGGCCTAGGCGAGGATGTAAACAGCGCTCAAGCAATTCAAGCTGAAAGTGCGATCTTCCAGCAAATGGCCGCGCAAGGACAGACAATGTATGCTGCTGCAGGCGATAGCGGCGCATATGACGACTACAACGACAACAACTCGATGACACTTGTCGTCGATGACCCTGCTTCACAACCGTATGTGGTGGGTGTCGGAGGAACTAACCTGGCAGTCAATGCAAACACCGGCGCTTATCAAATGGAATCGGTGTGGAATGAGGGGCTTGGCAATGGAGCAGGCGGCGGGGGAGTCAGCAGTATTTGGCCCATTCCCTCATGGCAATCCAATGTGCCCACCGTTTATTCCACGACCAACCGCAATGTCCCCGATGTTGCGCTAGATGCAGATCCAAATACCGGCTATGCGATCTATTTCCAAGGTCAATGGCAAATCTTTGGAGGGACCAGCTGCGCTGCTCCTCTCTGGGCTGCTTTTACCGCTTGCGTCAATCAGGCGCGGGCCGGAGCAGGCGAGGCTCCGCTTGGATTTGCAAATCCTATCCTTTACGCCATCGGAACTGGCATGTCCTATGCTGCGAGTTTTCATGATGTGACGACCGGCAATAATTTATATTATAATGCCGGCCAAGGTTATGATAATGCGTCGGGATGGGGCTCGTTCAACGGAGCGAATTTATTCGCCCAGTTAACAGGCTCTACATCGATGGCAGCGTCTCCGCAGCTCAGCGTTGTAGGCAGGCACAATGCCGCTTTCCACAAAGGAGAAATCGGCACTTATATGATTGTTGTTTCCAATACGGGCAAAGCGGCTACCTCAGGGCCCGTGAACGTCGCTGTGAAACTTCCAGCCGGGCTTACCTATCAGGGGTTTAACGGTTCAGGATGGACGTTTAACAAAAGCACGCTTACATTCACCCAGAAAAGCAGCTTGCCCGCTGGCGAAACCTTTCCGACACTTGCGGTCGAGGTGAAGGTCGCTAAAAATGCTCCACACTCAGTCAACACCACGATCACTGCATCGGGTGGTGGAGCCGCTTCCGTTACTATTCAGGATCCAACGACCTGCCGGTAACAAGCGAGTCTAACAACATCCCGCAGTCATCAAGGCTGCGGGATTTCTTGATTTTGATGATTACTGTCTATATAATCTCGAGCATGAATGCCATTAATCACAGAAATAAACAAATAATTCAAAATAATTTAAGAATTGTTTCTAAATTTGCATTAAATGACTTATTTTCACTCAAAGTCGTTAAAGAAAATAATGTGCTTTTCATTAGGCAGTGCGACTTTTTTCGTAAAATCTACCAACGCATTTTTTGTGACCGGCGCGAGCATTTAAAAATTTTAAAAGACGTCATTAAAGGCAATATTTCTATCTTAGAGGAAGCGGAAACTTCTTGGTTCTTACGAGGCGATCGCACCTACACCGACCTTTTTCTGGCTGTCCAAAAATATAATCAGACGGCGTCAGGTGGAAAAGGGCTGTTTACGGACATCGTCCGACATCGAACCTTAAGACAGCTCGACCCTATAAAAATTGGGCAGGTTGCGCAGGCACAGCTGCAGGATATACCTGACGATCAAAAACCGCATGTGCATCAAGAAGGCTGGTTTTGGAAACACAACGTGTACCATTACAACGAAGAAGACACTTCCGTCCACCACGGTTTAGAAGCTGTTCGGATTTTTTTGAGCACCCAGAGCGAAAGAATCTTGAGCACTTTGGGAAGGGCAATCGAATTTTTTAGGCCCATGACCGCGCGATTCCGCAAATATCACTATTTTCGCGGCAATGAAGACGTCTATTGCAACGATTCTCCTCTTGCCAATGTCGATACTGCCACCTCTTATTGGATTGGCCATGCAACATGCCTGATGAATATTCCGCTGACCTCTTCGTCGGGAAGAAAAATGGCTGTTCAGCTGATAACCGATCCCGTCGAGGGAGATTTGCATCCTCTTTTATATCCGCGCATGACAAAACCTGCTCGTTTGATTGAAGAATGCCCAGCTGTCCACGTATTTCTTCTCTCCCACAATCATTTGGACCACTACGACGCCTCCACTATTCAAAAACTGCTTGCCCAGCAACCGGTCATGATTGTTCCCGAAGGGGATGGCTACAAACTAAAACGGATGGGATTTGAAAATGTCTACGAGAATAATTGGTGGCGGTCGACGACGATTAACTTTGAACGAGAAGGGGAGAGGGCCCAGTTAAAAATCACCGCCGTCCCATCCCGCCATTGGTCAGGCCAAGGGATCTGCGATGCGCATCACTGCGCATTTGTCGGCTATGTGATCCATGGGATAAATGGGGACATTTATTTCGCAGGGGACACAGCTCGCCTCTCGAATGCTCACATTCAAACCTTGAAAGAGCGCTTTAATATCCGCGCGATGTTCCAACCTGGCGGCCCAGACGAAGTGCGACAAGATATGCAAAGCACGCATCAAGCTTCCGTCGACGGGCTTTGGATGCATATGAAATTGATGGTCAGGCGGCTTTATGAACGAGGAGCCTCCAGTTTGAGCAGGCAGCAGTTTATCGAACAGGCCAAACAGCTCAAGACGCTCTTTATGCATACCAAAACATTCAAACTCGGCAATCTGCATTTTGATGACACGGACCAAAGCGTCCAAAGCGTCTTAGATGCTCTTCGCGCCCATCCTCAACAACTCCCGCTCATATTAGCCTCGATGAAAGAATATGAACGCCAGGTCTATCATGAACTATGCAAATTAGGACAGGAACTGAGTTTTTCGGGCCAGGCGCTGATGCCTACCGACATTTACTACCTTTTAAAAGAAAGCATAAAAGTTCCGAAGATCGGGCACCGCTGCTCGCTTTCGGATTGACTCGAAGCCGTAGAAGAATATTCAAAGCGAGACCCATCGATCTTAACAATTGATAACTGACATCGATAGTGAGCTTATCTTGCCAGATTTAATGTTGAATGCTGCTCGCTTTCGGTTTGACTCGAATCCGCAGAAGAATATTCAAAGCGAGAACCATCGATCTTATTTTGAGTAATTAGATTGTCCAATTGATAGCTGACATCAATCGGTGAAATTCCCCAAAGCATGCTATTGTTGTGAACAGGAATCCCGCCGGCATTCATGATTTTTGTCGCAATTGTAGAGCAATTTTCTAAATTTATCTGACAATAGTTTTGAATATAATTGAATGTGTAAAAAAATATGCCGTTCACTGAAGTGAGCCACGTATATCTTATCTTGCCGGATTTAATGTTGTCCGATTGTTTTGACATCTCATTGTGCATTTCTGAATACTGATTTTCACTAAGCATAATCTCATACTGTTTGTTAGGAACAAAAGCTGGTTCTTGGTCTGAATAATGAATTTCATCATATAAAGACGATTTTTCCATGGCTGAGATGTGAAATGGAACATCTAAAGCAGTAAATTCACGTTCAGGCCAAAACCCGAAATGTCTTTGGTGGGCCAATCCACCTTGTCGATCGATTTCTCTAATTGCTAATGAAACATGCCCTGCTTCTCCTCGCAGGTAACGAGTATCCCAAACAAAGACATCTAGAACGTAATTATTTTTTTCTGATACTGACATAATTTATCACATTATCAAGCGAGTATATATGATTACTGACATAATTCGCTCTCTTATTATAAGTAATTATATCAAATTATATATATTATATATACTTTTTTTTAAAAACTAGTCAAGTCTCTGATTATTAATCACTTAGATTAAAAGTCGATATTTGTCCGAATAACCAGCCCTTGCAGAGAAAGATTGGAATTATTGATAAATGTCTCTTTTGTTGCTGTTGCCGGGCCATGGCTAGAGCGAAAAACCTCGTGTAAATTACTCCAGATCGCAAGTTCATAGCCGGCCATGACCTCGACGCGGATTTTATCAAAGGCTTTCTGCCAAGAAGGGCCTGTCATGAATTGCGCATTATAGGCCAGTCTGATGTCGTGAAACTCTGTATCGCGGATGAGGCCGGAACCTGAGGTCGTTTGCCGAATTTTATTCACGTACCACCCGGAGAGGATGGCCGAAGAGGCCAACCCAGTCAGATAAAAATCTCCGCCTAGAAACCAATCGAGTTTGAGTCCAAGGCGCAGGCCCGTTCCCTCAAAATGCCAATTGGTTTTTAATCTGGAATGATGATGGGCGAGATCTTCGTATAAGATCTTCCATTTGTGATAGATAAACGCTGAAGCGACGCCTCCAAAGACATTGACGCGCAGATGGTTATTCGTGTGAAAACGGCGAGAAAAGAAGACATCCAAAAGGTGATATCTGAGCGCAATATGGCTATTTGCCTTGGTTAGAGGTGCTAGATCGGGCTGCGCCCAAGTGCCGTTGAGAAATTCATGTTTTTTATGAGGCCTGTGAGCGGAATTATTTCCATCGGCCGGAAGAAAAGTATACTGGAAACCGACGTCCCAATAGTGAGGAGCGTTGAACCAGCCAAGACCAACTCTGAGCCCTGAGGCCCAATCGAACTTTGCATTATGGTAATTGCCAATGGCAAATGTGTCCCCGGGCGAATGGGCAGGCTTGTTCATCTCCACTGAGTAGTCCACGGCGCCTTCGCTGACTTTCCATAATAAATACTCGCCTGTGGCGAAAACGGCTTTTTTATCTTTTCTGAACAGGTCCCCATCGTATGGGACCGGCTCTTCAACGGGGGGTTGGGGAGGAGGGGCGTTCGTTCCAAATAGATTTGCGATTGCACATAAAAATGCACCAGGGAAGATCATAGCATGCTCTCACTTGACTTGTTTGCAAAATAGGGAACGATGAATTAAATTTAAATTCAAAAGTAGAAAGACGATGCGAACAATTCCCATTGAAGCCGGCCAAGGTTGGAAACTAGTGTTGCATTTTTAATATGACAGACAAACATACATCGAATAATTTGGTTTCCCTTTTATTGGGACCGTTCTTATAATTTCCCATTTACAAGGAGAATCATATGATGGAAATTGAAGATTCGTTAGACAATTGGCTGGAAAAGATCGAGCCCGGATTGAATATCGCAGGTTATTTTCCCGTTATTTCTTCGGTTTCAGGCCCATTGCGAATGGTGTTAGGGCAGTGTGAAATCATCGGGGGGCTTGCGGCCGCCGCTTTCATGGCGATCGCCGCTCTCTTCAATCCCAACGCACGAGAAAGACAACATCAACTCAACAAAGCTCTTGAAATCGCTGTTAAATACACCTTGCACGGGGGAGCGAATCTCTTCCGCGGAGGTATTGAAATGATCCCCTTTGCCAGCCTTGTGACTTGCTTGCCTTACGATCTTTTAGGGAACCGTTTTTCCCATATCCGTGGGCAAGGTAGGAATCCTGGCCATTATTTTGTTGAGCAGTTTGGATCTAGGTAGGATCTAAGCGGCTTTTTTGGAGGCCTTGGCAAAGGCTTCCATCAGCTGTTTTTGCTCAGGGGTGAGATGCGTGGGAATCTCCACGGAGATAATGATGTACTCGTCACCGTGTTCATGTTGGTGGATTTTGGGCATTCCTTTGCCATTCAGGCGAAATTTAGCCCCGTTTTGCGTTCCCGGGGGGATCTTCATGATGGCTTTGCCAAAGAGTGTAGGGACGGTAACTTCACCACCAAGGACAGCTGCTTCAAGAGGAATTATCTTTTGCGTAAAAAGGTCATTTCCTCGTCGTTCAAAAAGGCGATGGGGCGCAACCTCGATGACGAGGTAAAGATCGCCTTGGCCGCCTTCTCCTTCGCCGCGGACTCGAAGCTGGGAGCCTGTTTCAACACCGGCGGGGATTTTGACGCTGATCTGCCGTGTGATTCTCACACTGCCTTTTCCATGGCACTTTGAACAGCCGTGTCCGCCGCATTGAGGACAGGGGTCGTAACGGGGGATCGCGATCTTTTTCTCGCAGCCGGTCGCTGCCTCTTCCAGCGTGATTTCAAAGGCCATTTGCAAATCGCGACTTCTTCGTCTTTTGCCGGAAAGGCCAAAATCCCCGAAAAGTTTTTCGAAGAGAGTCTCGCCAACGCCAAATTCAGATAGGTCTTCGAAGATGGTGGTGAAATCCGCGCCTTTAAAAATGTCCTCATAGGCATAGCGCTGATCAATACCCGAATGACCGTGTTGATCGTAGAGAGCACGTTTTTTAGGATCGGAGAGGATAGCGTAGGCCTCGGAGATCTCTTTGAACTTTTCTTCGGCATCCTTTTTTTCCGCCTCGGGAACGCGGTCAGGGTGATATCTCAGGGCTGCTTCGCGATAAGCGCTGCGGATCTGTTCTAAGGTCGCGTTTTTCGCGATGCCGAGAATCTCATAGTAATCCCTTTGAGTGGACATACATTCTTAAGCTTGTTTTTTTTTGTCCTCGTCATCTTCCTTGAACTCGGCGTCGATAATGTCTTCTTTGTTCTTTTCTTCCTTGAATTTTGGAGGGACTGGACCTTTTTCTTGTTTTTCTTGGGTATGTCGATAGATCTCTTCGGCCAATTTATGGGAAGCGAGGTTCAGCTCTTCCATCCCTTTTTTGATGGCGGCGAGGTTTTTATCTTTGATCGCGGTTTTTAGCTGCGTGAGCTTGCTTTCTATACTTGCGCGATCGCTTTGGCTCACTTTATCGCCATATTCTTTCAGGGATTTTTCCGTGGCGTAGACGAGGGTATCGGCTTGGTTGATTGCCTCAATCTCTTCTTTGCGCTTGACGTCTTCGGCGGCGAATTTTTCAGCTTCTCTGATCATTTTATCAATTTCTTCCTTCCCCAGTTTTTTCGGGGCAGTGATGCGGATCGATTGCTCTTTGCCTGTGCCGAGGTCTTTTGCTGAAACATGGACGATGCCGTTGGCGTCGATGTCGAAGGTCACTTCGATCTTGGGGATTCCGCGCGGCGATAGAGGAATGCCGACCAAATCGAATCTACCGAGTTCCACATTATCAGTTGCCATGGAGCGCTCTCCTTGAAGGACGCGGATCGTGACGGCCGACTGGTTGTCTGCGGCGGTGGAAAAGACCTCAGTTTTACGAGTGGGGATGGTGGTATTTCTTTCGATGAGCTTTGTATCGACGCCGCCAAGCGTCTCTATGCCCAAAGAAAGGGGAGTGACGTCCAAAAGAAGGACCTCTTTGATTTCCCCTTTCATGATCGCACCTTGGATGGCGGCCCCCATCGCAACGCATTCCATCGGATCGATGCCCCGTTCAATTTTTTTGCCCAACAAATCTTCGACAAACTTTTGCACAATCGGCATCCGGGTAGGGCCCCCGACCATAATGATCTTGTCGATGTCCTGGGTAGAAAATTCGATCCCTTCTTTTTTAAAGGCATCTTTGGCGTCCTTTAAGGCTTGCTCCAAGGGCTGGCGACAGCGATTGACGATAGGCCGGACGAGCTCTTCCAATTTTGCCCGGTTTAAAGTCATTGTGAGGTGCTTTGCCCCTTCTGCATCGGCAGAAATGAAGGGAAGATTGATATCGGTCGTCAGCGTGCTGGAGAGTTCTACCTTCGCTTTTTCCGCGGCTTCCTGAATCCTTTGCATGGCGAGCCTGTCTTTTCTCAAGTCGATGCCTGAATGTTTCTGGAAATCGCCGACGATATACTCGATGAGCACCTTATCCATATCCGTACCACCAAGCTGGGTGTCGCCGTTTGTCGCCATGACTTTAAAACCGCCCTCTTTCCACATCTCCATGATCGTGACGTCGAGTGTACCCCCGCCAAAGTCAAAAACGAGAATCTTTAGCTCTTTGCCAGATTTTTCCAGGCCGTAGGCCAAGCAGGCAGCCGTCGGCTCGTTGATGATCCGCAAGACTTTGAAGCCGGCGATTTCTCCTGCGTCTTTAGTCGCTGTGCGCTGATTGTCATCAAAATAGGCCGGGCAGGTGATCACAGCCTCATCGACGGTGTCGCCGAGAAAAGCTTCGGCATCTTCTTTGATTTTTTGGAGAATGAAAGCCGAGACTTGCTGGGGGGTGTATTCTTTGCCGAAGACTTTAAACTTGTGATCAGTCCCCATCTTTCGTTTCGCAGCCTGGATGGTGCCTTCGGGATTGATTGCGGCCTGGCGGCGAGCTGGCTCTCCGACGAGGCGCTGGCCGTCTTTCGTGAAAGCCACATAGGAAGGGAAGGCTTTTCCCGACGCTACGCCCGCTCCCTCTGCGGAGGGGATGATCACAGGACGCCCGCCCTCCATAAAAGCGGCGGCGGAATTTGACGTACCTAAATCAATGCCGATAACCTTCGCCATAATGTACACCTCGTTATGATAAAGTTATTAAAATTGGCGTAAAAAGTAAATTACTTTTTATTAACTTCCGTCAACTTTAAGTATTTATAAAACGAAGTGTGGCCATTATAAATAGAAATAATGAATCCCTCTTTCCCGCCTAAAAAACCCTTTTTGAAGAGGTAACTTTTCAAAAAAGCGAAGAAGCCATGGGCAATGGCTCCAGGCACAGACGCCCGTTTTTTGCCCTTGTTTTGCTGGGCGAAGAGGGTGGAGTAGATCTGCATTTTGTGCAAAAAGTCCTCCATCGAACGATAGGGGGTGTGAATCAGAGGGGAGGCAAGTGGAACGACTCGAAGGCCTTGGCTTAAGACCTTCTCGTGAACCGCGTCATCGGAAAATCGGGTCGTCTTTCGGTTATAAAGCCTTAAAACGGGGTCGGGATGCCATCCTCCGCACCAGCGCACCCATTTGCCGTTAAAGTAGTTTTTCCGCTGGATTTGGTAAATGCAGGCGGTGTTCAACCGCAATTGAAGAATTTCCTCGGCAAGCTCTGACGTGAGGACCTCGTCGCTGTCGATCGAAAGGACCCAGTCGTATTTTGCCTGGGAGGAGGCGGCATTATGGGTGGGCCCAAATCCTGTAAATACCCCATTCACAATCTTAATATTTGGGTAGGCTGCAGCAATGGCCAAAGTCTTGTCCGTCGATCCAGAATCATAAACAAGCACTTCAGGAAATTTTTTAAGAGATTCCAGGGTGGCGGAAAGGGTCTCTTCGCAGTTTTTTGAAAGAATCGTCACGCTGATCATATCCCAAAAAATGCCATAAAAAGACAATTTTGTGTTATATTTAACGATTTACAGGAGTTCTAAATGTCGTTCAGAAAAGCCTATACCTTTGACGATGTGGCCTTAGTGCCGCAATTCAACAACGTGCCATCGCGTACAGAACCGCTCCTCGAAACCTGGCTGACGAAAAACCGAAAGATGAATATCCCGATCATCTGCTCTAACATGGACACGGCGATCAGCGAAGAACTGGCCGACATCCTGATCGAAGCCGGCTCGATCCCTATTTTCCATCGCTTCACAAATTTTGAGGTGCAAGAGCGCTGGGTAAAGAAGTACACGGAAAATACCTTCATCTCTTGCGGGATCCTCAAAATCGAGGAAACGCGCAAACTGCTGGATTTAGGGGCGATCGGCGTCTGCATCGACGTCGCGCATGGCCATTCCGACAAGATGTTCAAGTTCATTCATGAGCTCAAGCGCACCCATCCAGACAAAGAAATCATCGCCGGCAACGTCTGCACGGCCATGGCCTACCATGACCTCGTCAATGCCGGGGCCGATGCTGTGAAAGTCGGAGTAGGGCCTGGAGCTGCGTGCTCGACTCGGATGGTCACCGGCTTTGGCGTGCCGCAGCTTACCGCTATCTACGACTGCGGCAAAATCGCGGAAAAATTGCGAGTCCCCTTAATTGCTGACGGCGGAATACGCAATAGCCGTGACGTCGTTTTAGCCTTGGCCGCCGGGGCCAGCACGGTCATGATCGGCAAGCTCTTCGCGATGACGAAAGAGAGCGCGGCACCCAAACGCAAATCGGAATCCGCCCCTTCAGGATTCGAGGCGAAATTCCGCGGGCAGGCGAGCGAAGACTTCCAGAATGACTTCTATGGAGGTCTCAAGGACAAGACCGTCGCGGAAGGGATCGACTTCTGGGGCCCAGTTTCCGGAAGCGCCAAACAACTGCTTAGCGATCTGCTCGGCGGCCTTCGCAGCGGTCTGACCTATGGCGGGGCGCGCAGCATCAAAGAGCTTCAGCGCAAAGCTGAATTCGTCGAAGTGACGCCAAGTTATATGCATGAGAGCCGCCCACGCCCGGAAAAAGCATGATCGAAAGAAACCAAAAAATTTACGACGCCGTCCACGGCTTCATCCACTTTTCCGAGATAGAGCGACGCCTCATCGATTCCGAGCCGTTTCAGAGGCTGCATTACATCCATCAGCTGGGGATCGCCTACGTCGCCTATCCCGGAGCGACCCATACTCGCTTTGAGCATTCACTGGGATGCATGGAGCTCGCCACGCGAATTTTTGAACGGATCACATCTAAATTCTCTCTTGAGAATCGCGACTATTGGCTGCAGATCATCCGCCTGGCCGCTCTCTGCCACGATCTAGGGCATCTGCCTTTTTCCCACCTTGCGGAAAAAGAACTGCTTGGGCCCTTTGGGCACGAAGAATGGACGGTGAAGATTATTCAGAGCTCCTATCTTATGCCAGTGTGGCCAGACAAGAATGTCGTCGACGATGTGCTGAAAATGGCGATTGGAGAGCACAAACTCAAAGAAATGGGGGTAGCTCACAGCGCCTTTAACCCTGAGCAGCGGGTATTGTCCCAAATCATCACGGCCGACTTTTTTGGCGCCGACCGGATCGACTATCTGCTCCGCGATGCTCAATGCACGGGCGTTGCGTACGGTCTTTTCGATTATCAGCAATTGATTGAAATGCTCTGCATCGTTCCCAGGGATGGCGGGCTGCAGCTCGGGATCGAAGAGAATGGGATCGCCTCCTGCGAGGCGCTTCTTCTAGCACGCCACTTCATGCATCAACGGGTGTATCAGTATTCCACCGTGAAGGCTTATAAATTCCATTTAACACGGTTCATGAAGGATTTTTACTCGGAAGGAAACTACTTGAGCAGCCTCGAAGCCTATTTATCTCTAAGCGACTGCGAAATACTCACCGCCTTGAGAAAGGCCGCAAGCGATCCGGCGGTCTCCGGCCACGTCGATGCCGAATGCTTCTTGAGGCGCGAGAACCGCTATAAAGCCGTCACATTGAGAGAGGGGATAGGGGAGAGCGATCTGCGGGAGATTTCCAAAGAATTAGAAATTCCTTCCGATTCCATTTTTTGGGAGGCCTCCTCCCATCAAAAAGGACATAAAGGGTTTTCTTTCCCTGTTCAAATGCGCTCTGGCGCAATCCTTTTGGGCCACGAGCTGTCGCAAATTTCGATTCCCTCGGGCAGGATGCAATGGGCTTATGTGCATCCCCATTATGAAAGAGTTTTACGCCAAAAAATAGAAGCCCCTCCATGCTGACCCGCATTAAAAATGAGTTCCAGAGTCTCGATACCAACGAGCGCTTCTTCATCCTTTTTGCGATGCTCTGCGGCTTGTTTATCTCCATGGAATACGCTGTCATCCGCCCGGTCAGCAACGCCATCTTTCTCACAGCCTATGGATCGGGGGTGTTTCCTTATGCGTGGCTTGCCACTGTGCCCCTCAACCTTTTCATTGTCTCGCTCTATAACAAATACTTGCCACGCTTGGGATGCTTCAGGATGTTCGCTACGGTGACCTCGACCGTCGTTCTGAGCAATCTTTTCTGCGCATTATTTCTAAAACAGATTGCTTGGCTCCCATTTGTTTTCTACTTGTGGAAAGAAGTTTACATCATGCTCATGTTCCAGCAGCTCTGGTCGGTAATCCACACGACCATCTCCTACGACCGCGCAAAATATCTATATGGGCTGTTTTTCGGCATCGGCGCCCTCGGGGCATCGGCCGGCAGCATCCTACCGGGCTTCTTTGCCGTCAAAATTGGCTCGGAGTCGCTGCTTTTGGCCACAATGCCGATCTATCTCCTTCTCTCTTGCTGCTATTATTTTACTTTGAAGCACACAAAAGAAGGCGTCGGGATGAAGATCAATGACGAGAAGCGCCGCTCTTCGCTGAATGCCTTCATGCATGGCCTGAAAATGATCGGCGCTTCTCGCTATCTCACTTTCATTTTGGCCATCGTCGTTTTGATGCAGCTCAGCGCCACCCTTCTCGAATTCCAATTCAATTTTGTTTTGGAAAAGACGATCTTCGAAAAAGATCTTCGAACGGAATACACCGGCCGCATTTTCGGCCTTGTCCACATTGCGACGATCTCGCTTCAGCTCTTTGGCAGCTTCCTTCTCATGCATTTCCTAGGCATCAAGCGCAGCCACATTGTCATCCCGCTGATGCTCTGCCTCAATAGCATCGCCTTTCAATTATTCCCGCTCTTCGGCGTGATCTCGTTTGCCTACATCTGCATTAAGAGCTGCGACTTTTCTCTATTCGCAATTATCAAAGAGGTCCTATACATTCCGCTAACACCCGACGAAAAATTCCGCGCCAAGTCTGTGATCGACGTGTTTGCGTACCGCTCCGCTAAGGCGCTCGCCTCTCTGCTCATTCTGGGCCTTCAGGCGACTTTAGGAAGCGCGTTCTTCCCCCTAGTGAATTGGGGAAGCATCGCACTTTTCGTCATTTGGATTGGACTTGTGGCCCTTCTGCTCAAAGAGCCCAGAATTGACAAGTCTGAAGTAAACAGCTAGGATGACAATAAATAATTAGAATTGTCATAGATGGACGTTATCGAATTGTCGATGAAGCCGATGGAGCTTCTCACAACGCCGCTTTACAACAAGGGGACCGCCTTCACAAAAGAAGAGCGCGACTCTTTCGGACTGCATGGCCTGCTCCCATTCCATGTATCGACGATAGAAGAGCAAGTGCAAAGGCGCTATGAAAATTTCAAAGAAAAGGGGAGCGATCTAGCAAAGTACACGTTCCTTTCGAGCTTGCAAGACCGCAATGAAATCCTGTTCTACCGCTTGGTCTCTGAACACATTTCAGAAATGGTCCCTTTGATCTATACACCGACGGTAGGAGATGTCTCGCTGCACTTCAGCACCCTCTATCGGCAGCAAAGGGGACTACACCTCTCTTATCCGCTCAAAGACAGAATTGGCGAAATGGTGGCAAGCTGGCCCCAGGAGCCCGACGTGATTGTCGTCACTGATGGAGAGAGAATTCTCGGCCTTGGCGATGTGGGGATCGGCGGAATGGCGATCCCGCAAGGCAAACTCGCGCTCTACACGCTCTTTGGCGGCATTCACCCGGGCCGCGTCCTTCCGATCATGCTCGATGTCGGCACGAATAATCAGAAACTCTTGGACGACACCCTGTATCTCGGCTGGAGGCATCCACGCGTGACAGGGGATGATTACTTCAACTTTATCGATCTTTTCATCAAAACGATCCAAAGCCGGTTTCCCAATGTGCTGTTGCAATGGGAAGACTTCGCGCGGCCTCACGCCAAACCTCTGCTGGAGAAATATCGCGACAAGATTTGCAGCTTCAACGACGACATCCAGGGCACCGCAGCTGTCGCGCTTGCCGCCATTTTGGGCGCCGTCAAATTAGCCAAGGGCAAGCTCAAGGACCAAAAGATCGCTATGCTCGGTGGCGGCTCCGCCGGGCTGGGGATTGCCGAATTGATCGTGCAGGCGATGAAACTCGAGGGATGCAGCGACACAGCTGCCAGGGAAAACTTTTACATCGTCGACATCGACGGCCTCATCCATACACAGCTTCCGAGAGTCTTTCCAGAACAGAAGAAATTCGCCCAAGATTTCAATGCGATCAAGCATTGGCAAGTCAGAGAAAGCGGGAAGTACTCTCTGCTCGACGTCATCAAAAATGCTAAGCCGACGGTTTTGATCGGCGTCTCCACCCAGCCCGATGTCTTTACCGAAGAGATTGCGCGCGCGATGAGCAGCTATGTCGAGCGGCCGATCATTTTCCCACTTTCTAACCCCACTTCGAGATCCGAGGCCAAACCCAAGGATCTGATCGAGTGGACGCAAGGCAAAGCAATCATCGCCACCGGAAGTCCATTCCCTCCCGTCGCATACAAAGGGAAACAATTCCCCATTGCGCAGTGCAATAACGTCTACATCTTTCCCGGCGTCGGCCTCGGCATCGTCGCTTGCAAATCCCCAAAAGTCACAGAGAAGATGTTCATCCGCGCCGCCCAAGTCTTGAGCGAACACGCGCCGATGCTCAAAGATCCGCTTGGCCCCATTTTCCCAGCCTTGGATAACTTACGCAGTATTGGGCGCACAATCGCCATTGCGGTTGCGCAGATCGCTGAAGAAGAGGGCCTCATCCCAAAATCTTCGCAAAAAGAGATCGAAGCGCGCATCGATAAAAAAATGTGGCGTCCCGAATATCCGATTTATATCCAAGAAACTTCAAAAGCCGCACTTTCCAAAAAAAAATAACAGGATGACCAGGATGGTCAGGATAAGGGGTTGTAAGAAAATAACTTTTACAGTTCTCAAGCGAAAAATCGATTCATCTCTCGACGATTTTTCCTTGCAGGGGTGACAGGAACACCTGCTGCGGAAAAATCCTCAAGATCTGAACCGTTTTTCTCCTCGGGAACTGTAAAATTTATTTCCTTACAACCCCTAAGAAATCCTCATCTTATTTTCTATCCTGGCCATCCTGGTCATCCTGTTATTTTTCCCTAAGCAAGAACCGTTGATCACTTCAACAAAGCTTGAAGCGCTTTGTCGTAATTGGGCTCTTGAGTAATTTCCGAAACGAGTTCCGTATAGACAACTTGATCGTTGTCATCCAAGACAACGACGGCCCTCGCGCAGATTCCCGCAAGCGGCCCGTCCTCGATCAGTACCCCATACGCCTTGGCGAAATCTTTCGAGCGCATCATCGAAAGGGGAATGATGTTCTGCACATTCTCCGCAGAACACATCCGTTTTTGAGCAAAAGGCAAATCCGCCGAAACGACAAGGACCGTCACTTCAGGGTGCGATTTAATCTGCTCATTGAATTTTTTTGTTGAAAGAGAACAGGTCGGGGTATCGAGGCTGGGCACAATGTAAATCATCTTGCGCTTGCCCGTATAGTCTTTTAAAGAGCGGTCGCGTAAATCGCCGTCTGCCAGTTGAAAATCAGGGGCTTTCGCTCCTTGAGACGGAAGGTTGCCGGAAACTTGAACCGGTTTGCCTTTCAGTGTGACTTTGGTCATAATAACACCTCCAAGAACAGGCATCATACCTAAATTTTATATTTTCGAAAAACCCCATTGCTTAAAATTTAAAGGTTACGTTAAACTCTCGTCAACTTTACATTCATTATTTTTGAATTTTAAAATTTTTTTGGAGTTGCTGTGAAAGAAAATTCTTCCTTTTCGACTTCATGTGAGACCGCAGCGGTTCGCGTTCAGTATTGGTTTGGGAAAGATAAAGACATTCTCCTTCCTATGGTCGATTCCTCTAAAGTGCAAGAATTTTCTAAAAAGCATAAATGCGACCTCCTCAAAGCGCCTCGCATACCTTCCCAAGTGGATCATCTTCCACTGCAGGGGTATCTCGCGAAGCGGAAGCGGGCGCCTAAGCATCGGCAGGTGACAAAGGGAACCGCCTCAAAAAAACTCAGCCTTGCCATCGATCGCTCCCCTTGCTCCATCAGCCAAAAGAACTTCAACCACTTCCACCCAGAAAACACTCTCGACTCCGCCAGGGTGGTCTATTGCCGCTTAAAAGAACACCTCCTGGTCTCAAAAAAACTGAAATCTATCTCCAAAAATCGGGAAGCCAGCCCCAAACGGCACGACGTCGTCCCGATCAAGTCTTCGACAAAAGAAGACCTCTCCCAAAATCCCTACATCCAAGAATGGGGAAAGATCCGCGAAGAACGCCATTTCAACATTGGCCGCGTGATCAAATTTCTCGCTGATTAAACCACACTTTGAAAAGGAAATGACCATGGCAAGCAAAATAACAGCTAAACTGCCGTTTTGTTTTTACGAACCAATGAATGATAATGCAACGCCCTCCAATGAACAAGAGATGGAAACCTCATCGACGGACTCTGGATCTGAGCCCAGCTCGCCTCAGAAAATAAACACTGGGCCCAGACCTCAAATTTCTCCAGAGAAAGTCCCTTTAAAGCTGAAACTGCATGATCCTAGAAAGCAATACCGCCAGGACACACGCAACCCGAATATAGCCAATTTGGCAAGGAGATCGGCTTGGCTCCAAGAAGTTATGGGGCGGTGTGGAGATTCAGCGAAAGACACTTTAGAAAAAGCAATCGAGGCGCGCAAAAAAAAAGATCACGATAAAGCGGATCAGTACGATGAAAGAACCAATCAGTATATGTTCCAACACATTTCAGCAGCAGAATCGTTATCAAAAGTCCAAAGTGCAATCTCTCAAGGTTTGGCCGTGGTCCCCACCAAAATTTGAGCAAATCCGACATAGCCCGTCATGAGCGAAGAGGTGAAGCGAAACTGCAATCTGGGATCGACTTTCCGGGTAAGAAAGCTTTTCCAGAAAGCGGGGGAAGAGATGCGCGGCGAGAGCCCGTGCATCTCTTTAACAACAAGGCCTGATTCTTCGCACCACTCTTTGAGTTCGGCGGGTTTGATAAAATAGGAATAGACGTGCATGTTTGCCGGCGTGTTCGGCACGCACCATTCCACTCCTTTGATCACGATGAGGTAGCTCCAAAAGTTGCGGTTAAAGGTGTGGAAGAAAAAAAGCCCACCAGGACGTAGGAGGCGGGCGACATCTCGAATAATTTGCCCAGGCAATTCGACATGCTCCAGAAAGTCCATCGCGCAGATCACGTCAAAGCTATGTTCAGAGAAGGGGAGTGCAAAGGCGTCTAATTGCAGATAGCGGACCGATTTTTTCGAGTCCCTGCTCTTTGCCACTTCTAAGCTTTGCGCGGAGAGATCCACTCCTGTCACGCGATGACCTTCAGCCGCCAAGGCATTGCTCAGAAATCCAGCTCCGCAGCCGATGTCGAGGATATCACAGCTTTTTCCCATTTGCCCATGGATCGTCTTGACGATCCAGGGATTGCGTGCAGCGTTCTCTGCGCGCAAAAGGGCAATCGGGTGAGAATTCTCCTCATACCAAGCCTCTTTCAAATCCTCGTAAAAGGCATTATTTACTCGGGTGCTTTGTCCTTCCATATAAAATTCCAGTAGATCGATTGATAGAGAAAAAAGAGTGCGGTAAATCCCGATTGAACCCAGAGAAATGCGCTAAAGCTAGGAGTATAAGCCCAAAGAAGTCCCGTCGAAGTCAAAACAACCGGATGGTTCAAAAATAGCAGAGCATGCAGCCACTGCTCCGATGCCGGACAGCACTCCTTGTGTACAAATTCATCCTTAGTGACAAGAATACAGGAGAAAATCGCCAAGCCGATGTAAAATTTGAGCGCGAGCGAAGAATAGGGGATAAAAAGAACGAAGAGAAAGCAAGCCAGCACGCTCAGGGTGTCCAGAGGATGGCCGATCCTCTCCCATTTGGGAAGCCCGCGCCGAACATGGAAATAGAACTCATCGAACGTAATCACCACCGTTTGGATAAAGAAAGGCACTAAAAGCAAAAACATCATCCTTCACCCCCTTTTTCAAACACCCCGCCCGCGACGCTTAGTCCGGGGCCGAACGCCACGCTCAGGATCTTCGCATTTTTTGGAATTTTAGGATCGTTAAGCATTCGCTCCCAAATGTGCGGCAACGTCGCCGAGGACATATTGCCAAAATGCTTGAGCACATATTCGGAATGCTCCAATTGGTAAGGCTCTAGATGAAGCAGATCTTTGATCTGCTGCAAGATCTTGGGACCACCAGGGTGAATGGCGAAAAAGGCTTCCTTGATGACCGATTCGCTCGTTAAATTCACCTGTTGGCAAAGCCTCTTTAAATAACCGTCAATTGACCGGGCGATTAAAACAGGCACATCTTTAGCCAGTGTCATATTCAAACCATGGTCTCCGCAACTCCAAGTCATCGACGATAACGATTCAGGTATGGTCTCTTCATGCAAGGCGAGCAACTGTAAATGAGGACCATCGCCCTTTGAACCGACCGTGTATTTGATAAAACCGTCTGCAAACAAACTTTCGACGAGAAGCTGTTCCGAGCGATGGCGGAGCGGATGCATATGCAAACTGCAGACTTCCGTATGGACAATATCGACGTCCGTTAGATTTTGAGACACGTGATAGCCTCTGCCAATCCGAATGGCCGGAATCGATCCGTAACAACCCATATGGTAAGCATGGGTCACCGTCGTGGACAATCCCGCATTTCTCTTGGAAACAAGCTTTTGCGCTGGACTCGGAGCCACATAGCCGGTACACGTGACGTGGATCAGATGAGAGGGAAGGGGTGCTGCTTCTGGATAAAATCGTTCGAAGATCTTAGAAACTTCCCTGTCAAAAAACTCGCTGCGTTTGGCAAAGCCTTGGCCAAACGGCTGTTTCGAGACGGGATAAATTTCCATCTCAGACCAATCTTCTTCAAAAAGGTCGTTGATTTGTGCTCCTCGGGTTTGAATCCGCTCTTTCCCCAATCCCAAATGGGTGAGCTTTTCTCGAACCTCATGTCGAAAAGCAGCAAAATCTTTTTGTTCCGCCTTGGCATGCGCATCTGCGATCCAATCCAGAATGCGCTCCTGATCGATTTCATGTCGAGGGCGAATATGCTGGAAATCGCTTAAACAACACTGCATCAAAACGTCCTATAAAAAAATTAGGGATAAACCTGTCAAGACGAGGACAATTGCAAAAATTTTGCGCACCTTATCTCGCGCAATCTCGTGGGACAACCTCGCACCGATGGGGGCAAAGAAAAGGGAAGCGATCCCGACAATGAGGAATGCTGGCACGTCGATCAATCCGATAGCTTCCGCAACTGGAATGGTTCCCCATCCCAAAATCAAATAAGAGAGGGTCCCCAAGACAGTCGTCACCAAAGTGCACGCCGCCGATGTCCCAATGGCATTCTTGTCTGAAATTTTAAAACTGGAAAGTAATGGAACGACCATCACCCCGCCGCCAATGCCCATGAGATTGGAAAGAGTGCCGATACCGCAGCTGTAAATGCTGAGCTTGCTTAGAGACGGCATCTTTTGCGTGCTGATCTCGATTGCCTTTTGGCGATAAAAGACATAGGCCAAAACGCATAAGAATAACCCAAAAACGATTTCCAGGAGCACAGACGAAAACCAAACAGCGATCAATGCGCCCAAGATCGCGCCGATCACAAACCCCGGGACCATTTTTTTAAAGACCGTCCAAAGCACCGCGCCGCGTTTGTTATGGGCCCAGGTCGCTGCCGCCGTATTAAAGATCATCGCCGCCAGTGAGGTGGCAACCGCCATATGCATGACATACGGCTGAGGAAAGTCCATCAGTTGGAATAGGAACAGAAGGCAGGGGACGGTAATGACTCCGCCGCCGATTCCGAGAAGCCCACCTAATACTCCCGCAACGGCCCCAATAATCAGATAGATTAAATACGCGAGGATGATACCCATGATGGCTCCTTCAGTGCAAAAGAACTTAATGCTATATCCTGAGTTAAAAATAAACAACGAAGTACCGATAGACAGCATCGCGGCAAAAAAATTATCAGACGTTATTATCCCTGTTAATTAAGAACATCTTCACGTTTTTTCACAAATCGAATATCCTTATTCCCTATGAAACATAAAACGATTCTCAAAATCGCTGCGTGGGGCCTGCTTTTTCTCGGCGTCGAGCGTTTTTGCCATTACCAAACAGCAGGATTTGCCGTGAGCAGAATCAGTTCCACGCTGATTTTGGACAATGAGGCACTACCGCCCCTTTCAAATGAGCAGCAAATTCATCTCGCCGCCATTTTGGGGCAAAAATTTCGATTTTTAGGCTGCGGGGGAAGCTTCTACGCTTTTGTCAGCGAGGACGACCACTATGTGGTCAAATTTTTCAAGCATCACCACTTAAAATGGAATCAGCCCAAAAAAGAGCGTCTTGTCAGAAGCATTAAAGTGGCCTATGAGTCTTTTAAAAACGAGACCGGCCTGCTTTACGTTCGCCTGAACAAAATTCTTAATTTCAACTACTCATTGAAAATCGTCGACAAAATCGGCATCGAACACCAGATCGATCTGAATAACACGGAATTTCTGGTCCAAAGGAAGGCCGAAATGATTGACAATCAGCTTGAAGCTTTGATGAAGCGGAGAGACTGCGTTGGAGCCAAACAGCTTTTGGGGCAACTCGTCCAATTTTGCCATTCGATGACTCTGCGTTTAAACGAAAAGGGTTATTTCGACCATGACCCCAACATCAACACGAACTACGGTATCATTGGCGACCAAATCATTAAAATCGACGTCGGACCGTTTTATCCCATCGACGACCCTAAAGCCAAACGGCAGCTTGACAAGCTGAAGATGCGGCTTGATCGCTTTAGAGATTATCTCAACGATCATTATCCTGAGCTCGCACCATCCTTCGCGGCAGAATTGGGAAAAGTAGATCTTGTTCAATAATTAAAAAAAACGGAGATAATTCTTATGGCCGATTCTGTTAATCCTTATCGATCCGCTCTTGCACCTTATTTTCCCAATAAAACAGGCCAAGAATATAGACAAGATCTTAATAAAGCAACGCATTATTTCGTTTATTTGAATCAAGAAGCTGCTTTAGATCAATGGCTTAAACCTGATCCAACAAAATTAAAAAAAGATGAAACTGTTGAAAGCAAAATCAACCAGCGCATTAACGCGCTAGTCACGGAAAAGAAGCTGCATCCACTTCATCTATGCGCCATGCTTAACCGTGAAAATATGGCAAAAAAACTATTGGACACTAAAGTCTGTCAACTCGATCCGCAGGATGCTTGTGGTTTCACGCCACTGCATCATGCTGCGGTGAACAATTTTCAAAACATGATCGCCTTATTCCTAAAGTACGGGGCTAATCCGAAACAGACCAATTCAAGAGATGGCACCTACTTACAGGTTTTAAATCTGGTTCACCCCTCCATTGACCCTACCGCTCAGAAGTTTTATTATAAACATCCCCAATCTGGAGCGATCGCTCAATGACAATGGAATCGACTTCCAAAAACTCACTGGCGCTCAGGCCTTTTTAGACAAAGAGCCAGCGATTTCTACCGAAGAAATCGTTAAAGAATGGAATGAAAATCCCGCACTCAGAGGGACCAAACCCTCCCGTAATCTTTACTATTGTACAAAAAGCCTATGAACAATTTAAGAAATCCCCCCCTCATATCTACGTTGAAAAAAGAGAAGGTGTCGGTCTCAATGTCTGTGCAGGGGAGGACATCACATCAGGCACAATGGTTACAGAATACTTAGGCGAGATCAAACCAGGAAAAAGCTTTTCCGACGCTGATGGAACTTATCGTTTTGATCCTTTCGATGCGGGAAAAAAACGTGGAATCGCTGCTCTGATTAATGATGGATTTCCCAACTGCACTGTGATTCCACTTCCTAATACAGGAGGCGTTCGACAGCGCCTTCTCATCTTTGCTACATGTAAAATTCCGAAAGAAGATTCTATCGTCTACGATTATGGCCCTGGTCATATCATTAAATTTGATCGACGTCTAGAGCTCCATGATGAGGAGATGACAGCATTTTTCCGAAAATTGCCATTCTTTAAGAGAAGCTTACGAAAGCAGCGACAAAAAAGTCCGTGGAATGACCAATAAAAATGCCCGCATAAACACTTTCGATTCCACAATTAAAATTGCATATTTATCAACAACGCCACATGCGATGTTAAAGCTTGTCTGCGATCAAACTCATTCTATCGAATCTATTATTCAGTTATTAGAACAAACTGAACGCTATTATGAGAATTATCCACTGCAAAAGCAAATTGGGAAATATTTTATCTATGATGTTCAGCAGTTTTCTGATGCACTAAAAACGATGGAACCGGAAAAAGCAAACGAATGCCGGAAAACAATTTTAGAAAGTTTGTCTCAAATGAACTTAGAGGATCTGACCAACTTAATGAAATCGCTGATAAAAAGAGAACCCAATCAGTAAGAGTATAGCAACTCGAAGGAGCTAAGCTCAACCCCAATCAACGTCTGATAATAGATCTTATGTTGCAGCCGGTCCGGCGCCAGGGACTTGGAGAGCTACCCAACTATTGCCGGTTATGTGAATTGGGTATAACACATGTAGATGGCTGTTACAATCAATAACAAGCCAGTTGAAAGATTAAAGATCCGTAAACGAAATCGACTGTTTAATAAAAAAGATATTTTCTCTCCCAAAAACGCCCAAACAGCCAGTGAAACATAACAAACAACAAAGTAGATGCCGACGAATGTTAAAAACGAGCCATAACCTTCTGGACTAGAAAAGATTGAAACACCAGATACACATGCAATCCATGCTTTAGGGTTTACCCATTGAAGCAAAAAGCCTTCGTAAAATTTAGGGATATCCGTTTTTTTTACTTTTATTTCAGGATGGGAAGAAGCTATTTTATAACCCATATAAATAATGTATAAAACTCCCCCAATAGAAATAAAGGTTAGCAGAGATGGGTATGCTTCAATAAATTTTTTAAAAAAAAATCCTACAAAAAGCAATAAAAATGTAAATCCTATCGTCGCTCCTGACACATAAGGGATTGTTTTCTTTGCACCATAATCAACACCGGATGCAAGAATAATCATGTTCACCGGTCCTGGGGAAATCGACATTGCTAAAGAAAACGATAACATTGCAAATATAAGGGACATCACTACTCTCGGCTCCTTTTTGTCTCAACTTTGTGTAATTTTGTGATCAACTTGCAGACGCTCGTCGATCATAGTAACCGCCTAATCTAGCCATTCTTTGTCAATTTCAAACCTGCGGCCTTCTTTGCAATTTTCAACCAAAGAGGTCCAATTCCACAACCATTTTCCAAAAAAAAAGTGCTGCTAAAATGATTCTGTGTTTCCCATTGGTGATTTAGAAGGTTATTTTGCTGGGCTCCAGCTGACCACAACATAAGATCATTTTTTTGGAAAAACTTAAAAAAACCAATACCAGCTGAAGATGCCAGAAACGAAATCCATGATTTGGAAATCTGTCGAATTCTTCTACCAAGTTCGAGTTGACCCTATCAGCGATACAGTAGCCTACAGTGACTAAACCTGTAATCATGCCATCAAATTATTGGTCATCTTCCCAAATGTGCCGATTGGATCCGAGACACCAAAACCTCATTCTGTCACTTCAAAAGAATGGAGCAGTTGGAAAAAATATGATATGATCAAGCTTTAGATCGTGGCTATGGGGACAATCTGATCGTGAGAAAAGGCATTTTTTCCGCAGCAATGCTGTGCACATCTGGATTTCTCCTCGGAAGTGAGAGTGAGCATGTAGTGCCCACTCCGATTGGGAATTTTTCTCTTCCGACAGCGACGCAGATAGCCCCACTGATTAGTTTCGGGCAACTTCTTATCGGTAACCAGGCGCTTCTTCCACAATTATCCGGATCGTATACTCGAGGACATGACAGCTATTCCAATGTCATCGCACCGAATATTACCTATGGAATTCGAGATGATCTATCTGTTTCCTTTTTTGTTCCTTTTACTCCCAAAAGTCGATCAGGCACATCTCATTCTTCGGGCATTGAGGATATTTTCCTGCAAATGGAGTATGGATTCTATAATAAGACGTGTTTAGACTACACCCTGCTGGCAACTATAGTCGGGAATGTACAATTCCCCACGGGGTCGAGTTCAAAAAACCCTAGAACAGGCAACGGTTCATTCACTTATTTGTTAGGCACAACATTTGCTTACTTGTCTCAAAATTGGTATGCATTTGTTTCCCCAGGGATTAATTTAACGACAACTTATCATCGCACAAAATTTGGAAATTCCTATCTATATCAATGGGGCTTTGCCAGGTATATCAAGCAATTAAGCCCACCAGGATGCATTCTTGATTTAATGGTGGAATTTGATGGGACGTATGTAGAAAAAAGCAAAATCAATGGTACTACGGATCCCAATTCTGGAGGGAATTCGATTTTTATTACGCCGAGTATTTGGCTGTCATCCAAACATTGGATTCTTCAGTGGGGTATTGGGTTTCCTCTATTGCAAGATTTGAACGGAGAGCAACATAAAATGAAATGGTTAACTGCTTATGTATTTGGAATTGCGTTGCGATTCTAAACATTTTATTCGAAAAAAATAGTAATTATGTCCCTCCTTTTTACGCATTAAAAATTTTCATTCTCAACCCCTCTAACCTCTCTGTTTGATAGCCAATACATTTACAGCGGCCGGTCAGGCCGATGAAAATGTATTGGAGAATCGCCGCAGGACGATTAAATTGAAATTGCGTAGATTAAATTAGATTTGTCCAAACTCGAGTCTCCTCCTTTACAAGGAGGAGTTCTTCAGATTGTACTCAATGTGTCCCAAAAAATATTTTTAACATTTCAACAAAGCTGAAGTTGATCTATAATGATTGAAAAATAGTTTTAATTTAGGAGATTAATTATGACCACTACACGTACTCTATTTCATGAACTGTCATTATCAAATTATTTTTTTATTGATATGCAGACTAATGAGACAACCAAGAGATCCATCGCATACAAGACAAAAAATAATTGGGTGAATCCTTACAGCCATTCGACAATTAAGCCGTATGTTCCTGGTGACAGCCAAGAGTTCGTTAAAATATGCGAGGATGCATACACAAAATATTCGCAAACCCTTAATTATAATAATACTGGCACCCCTGTTTATGAGGCCAAAGACCCATTTGTTATAATTTTCGCCCATCTTGATCCAAAAAACTTAGCCAATTTTTCTGAAGTTAGTAAGTGTTGCTATTTGGCCACTAAACCTCCGATTATTTGGAAATCGCAAATGACAAAGCTATTGCCCAATGTAAAAATCCTACCAACACAACTCTGTCAGTTTTCTACCGAACAGCAATTCAAGATCATTTTTAAAAGAATAAGTGACGAGCTTAAACCCTACATCTGTAAACTGAAAAGAAATTATGAGGTTTTAAGCGAATTGAGAGGCCCAAATGGCATGCACGGAACAATCAATGCCGCCTGGAAAGACTTTGTACAAAAGGCAGGACCCAAAACAGCCCAATGGAAACAATACCCGAAACCTTTTCTTTCTAAAGAAGATTATGCTGCAGATGTAGCTCATCAAAAATATAATGCATTAAATCACCAACTCACATGGTTAGTTGGCCAAGGCTACGACGGAGCAGTCGGTTCCATAGGTCGTCAGAACGAGCAAGCTATGTTGCAAAATGCAATTGATTTCGGTGTTCGTCATGCATTCAACAATCAGGATATGTTTGAGAAGGTCATTCGAACTTCAGAAGCCCAACAAACGTTCAAAACCTAACGGATGATTCTACAGATGCAATAGACAATACTGGCGATTCTGTAGTGTACTGAATCACTCAAAAGAACCAGTACCAGCTGAAGATGCCGGAGACAAAGTCACCGGAATTACGGCCGTATACTGTGAACCAGACGCCCCAGAGAAGTCCCATGCTATCATTGAAGTTGTATTCAATTGCTGGGGCCAAACTGAGCTGATCGTTATAAAGGCCTCCGACAGAGGCTGGAGTGCCAGCGGCGGTAAATCCCGGATTTCCATGGAACTTTGTTGCGTTCTGCCAAGTGTACACAATGTCGAGAGCGGCGACCCATGGCTGCGTAATGCTGACCTCTATCCCAAAATCTGCGCCATAGGCATTCCCGGGGCGGACCGTCCCGCTGGTTTTGAATCCACCGCCATAGGTATTGAAATTTCGAACATGGACAGGTGTAGACAAAGTCCCTGTAATGGCAAATCGTGTATTCACTGGGTGCAAGGTATTCCAGAAAATGACCTTCCCTACGGCAAATGTGAAAGAGGTCTGCCAAGATCCTGCGCCAGTGGCATCTAAACCAAGTCCGTTGTGATTTAAGTGCTGGTATTTTCCTGTTGGGAAGGATTGAGAAACTGTGAACTTGAATTTTGGGGTATAAAGCCCTTCTTTGGCGATGAGAAAACCAACTTGCGCGGTAATATCATTGAATCCTCCCCCGCTGTGGCCTTTGCTCCAGTTCTCGACCGCGCTCATGATCACAGTTGTGTCTACGCTCGGCGTCACGCCAACCTGCACAATGACGGGCTGTACTTTAAGACTGAATAAATTCGGCCTGTCAACGACATGGCGATCGTTATCGTAACTTGCATGAGTATCGGTGAAGTAAATATACGGTTGCCACATCGCCCACCCGGGAGGAACCATTGTCGCAGACGGTGTGATCAGGGGTCCGGTGTACCAAGGATTGAACAGCTTCAAAGCGTGTTCAAATTTGGCGTGCGCTTCATTCAATTCCTGCTGGATTTCTTCCGGAGTTTTGTGCCGGAGCGTGGTTTGTTGTGGCTGCTTCTGTTGAGCGACGAGATCGGCCGCAAAAAATGGCAGCATTGCGACGCTTGGGAGTAAAAGTGACATCCAAAATGGCTTCATAGCTACATCCGAAATTGCTTCATTAAAAAATTTATATTGAACCTTTTTACATAATTTTGGCAAGTATGGATTTAAAGCAAGGAGTTTTTATGTCAAGCATTAGCGGTCCAGGTGGGCCTCAACACACACCACATGAAATTCATATGTATGAGCAAGAATATAAGGATAGCGCTCAGCTCTTTCGAGATGCTGTTCAGCATTATGCAAAATCGGACAACATCTACCAGAAAAAGGAATTTCAAGAAGTGATGGACAAAGCTCTGTCGATTCTGAATGAAACAGCCCGTGAACTGAATAGAAAGGGCTTATTCGAACAAAACACAAAAATCGAACAAGATTATGCGAAGTTCAACAAATCGCCCGGGGACGAGGGCGCAATCACGCAATTGGAAAAAGATCTCGACGACGCCAAAAAGTCAGTTTAGGCCTGTCATCAATTAACCCTCTCGGGAATTTTTGATGGATTTTTCTTTTGGCTTTTCTTCGATAAGCTCGTATTCTTCCTCAACTGTCGTTTCAAATTCGGTCGGCTTCAAGGAATCTAATTCGATCAGCGTGACCTTGAACGTCTTCTTAAATTCATCTTTCGGGACAAAAAGAACGCGATGAAATGTCGAATACGGCGCGACGATCTCGTCTCTCATCGATTTCGCGATGATATCCTTTTTTAAATGCTCATGGTGAACAATCACGCGAATACCGTCGATGGTGCTGGGGATCATGAAGGGCCAGAAGAAAAAGCTGGCGACGCGATAGGCAATCCCCCTGGGGATAGCGGACTTGGTGACTTTGAAGGCGATCTTGCTCGCCTCGATGCGCGGCAAGTCGACGGAGCTGGGGCAAAGGGAATATTCATCGGGAGTGTTGTTCTGGATCGAGAGATGCAAAGGCTGCACCCCGCGGCTGATGAGGTCATGGCCAAAATTTTGTTTGCTCTCATTGGGAGTCATCGCCTTGGCAATGACATGGAGCTCGGAGTGTTTGATGGAGAAGGTCGGCAACAGGTCGGCGGTGACAGCCTTGAGAGGATTCCACTGATACCGGTCCCAACCGGTCGTGAGAAGGAAGATGCTGGCAAGAGCGAGAAGCCCGGTGGGGAAAAGTTTGTGAGAGAAGAATTTTTTCATTGCCGGCTCCAAATTAATATAATTCAAGCCAGCATACATTTAAATTAATTAAAAATAAACAAGCGAAATTATTTTATTGTGATTTCCTGTTTTTAATAATAACCTCCATCAATTGTTCTAAACTCGCCTGCGCTTCCCGCAGTGTGGGAAATTCCTCTCGGCCAACGACTTGCTGACAGCGCTCATCTTCGAAGACAATCGCCTCCCAATGCTCTTTAGGGTCGACGACCTTCATCACCACGAGGTGCTCAAAATCTTTCAAATAATAATATTCATCGTAGCGCAGATCGCGAATCCACGCATAACCATGTAAATCTTTTCCTTCAATCATATTCATTTAATCTCAATTTGTTTATAATTTTGCAAAAATTATGGCAACTACAACAACTTCTTTTAATCCCACCGTCCTTCTCTCCGCGGATTCGGCCCAAACTTTCCTAAACGGGGAAAAGGCCGTCCAGGAGATCCGGCAGTTTACCACTGCCACGACGACCTCGACAGCTCACGGCCGCACCTGGAATTCTTCTTGGATTGATCTTAACGAGATTTACTATCATTTTTCCAGTTTTGTCTTAACCCTCGCCAGCTATCTCCTCTCTGCCGCCTGTCTAACCAGCCTTTCGAGGAAAACCTGGGTGATGTCCCGCCATGCGATGGACAATGCATTGGTGATCAAAACGAATAAAGTCTTTCAGGAAAACCTCCTCTCTCGCTCGATCAATACGCACCGTTTAGACAGTTCGGACTATTATCTTAAACCCCGCATGCGCATCCCCTTTGACACAATTCCGGATACGGGCTTGGATTTTTTCCACGAAGACGGAATGTGCCGCGGTATGTGCTTCTGGTTTGTCTTCCTTTATTTTAAAACCCAAGGACAATTTCCGGATATCGAACAGCACCTGCGCGCTGTCGGACAGCAATTTGCGCAAGGAGCGTCTCGTGAAGCGGCCTTTTTGCAATCTTTGGACCCGGAAAAACCCCCTCTCTACGATCTCTTAAGGCTGAACACGCATTATAATTACTCCAAAATCGGCACCACAGGCAAGACCATCGAACAAATCTTTCGGGAATTTTATGTCCGCCCGCCCGGGGTCTACGGGATCTATACATCGACGCATAATGTCATCTACATCAAGATCGATGAAAACCGCCAATATCTTTTCGAGCCCAACAAAGGATGCATAAAGATAGCTTCCAACGAGCTTTTCAAAAAAGCGATGGAACGCTATTTTGAGTCTCATGACAGCTCGAAAGAAATCGTCATCGACAAGTACACACCTCGCTAACGTTCTTAGAAGCTGTCCTAAACCAAGCTTCTGTCGATTTTCGGGTTCTTTTGAGCCGATTTTCGATTTCTTTTTGTGGGGGTTGTATCAAACTTTCGTATACTAATCCCCACAAAAAGAATCAAAAAGCGGCCAAAATAATCCCAAAAAGCGACGAAGCCTTGGTTTTAGGACAGCTTCTTAACGCTATTCCGATGGCGTCATTTCCCTGCCGCTCTCGCATTCACCGTCTGCGCTCATTTGGTGAGAGATGCTACGTCAAGCGGGAAGATGAGCTTGGCTTTGGCATTAGCGGGACCAAACTCAGAAAGTACCTCTCCCTACTGCCCGAAATTCTTAAAAAAAAACCCGACGAGGCCATCGTCATCGGAAGCCCCTATTCGAACCACGTGCTCTCCTTTTCTCAGGTCTTAAGGGAAAATGGGATCGAGCCAATTTTATTTTTGCTTGGAGATCCTCAAAGCAAAAAGCAGGGCAACTATCTATTTTCGTCTCTGTTTGCCGATTCTAAAAACATCCACTGGACGCCGAGAAGCAAATGGGATGAGATCGAAAGAAGCGCCGAGGCGTTTGTCCGCGAGAGAGCCAAGAAAAAAATCCGTGCGCAAGTGGTGCCAAAAGGGGCCAACTGCAAAGAAGCGCTGCCGGGATCATTGACGCTTGCTCTTGATATTTTGCGCAACGAACAGGAAGATGGGATTGCCTTCGACCATCTGATTATCGATTCCGGTACGGGATTGACCGCCTGTGCGCTACTATTGGCCTTTGCCTTCTTAAATAAAAACGTATTTTTGCACATTATCCTCATCGCTGGGACCGAAGAGCAGTTTAGTAGCGTGCTGGCAGAGAGAAAAAAAGACTTTGAGGCACTTTTAAACATAGCCCTCCCCTCCCCCACCCAATTCAAGCTTTACAGCTCCTCGACTGCTCCTTCGTTCGGCGCCGTCAACGCCACGATATTTAAAGAGATCTCGACGATCGCCCGCAGCGAAGGATTCTTAACCGACCCCGTCTTCACGGCAAAACTTTTCTTGGAGGGGAAAAAAATCCTCGCCGAGCAACACTTGAAGGGCAACGTTCTCTTCATTCACTCCGGCGGCGGCCTTGGGCTGACCGGCTTTCAGGAACAAATCGAAAAATGCATTTTCAATAATGCCAACAGCTTATAAAATGGATCAGTTATGACAACGCATCATCCAAAAAAAGCAAATCCCTGGAAGGTTTTCATCGCGATTATCATCGGGATGATCATCGGCTCTTTGTCCCAAAAAGGCTCCACTTTTTTTGGTGTCGATCTCTACCACTATACGTTCCCCATTTACGACATCTGCGGCAAGATTTTTATCAATGCGTTAACGCTCATCGTCGTCCCCTTAGTTTCCTCTTCGATCATCACAGGAATTGCCCGCATTGGAAATGAGTCGGCCTTCGGACGCCTGGGCGCGAAGACATTCGGCTTTTATCTCGGCACGAGCCTGCTCGCTATTTTAATCGGACTGCTCTTTGTCAATCTTCTAAAACCCGGTTTTCAGATCCACCCCGAAACCATCGTCGCGAATGTCAACGCGGCGGACATCCAAAAGCATATTACCACTCAAGAGACCAGCAAATTCACTAATGTTCTTTTGCAAATCGTCCCCTCAAACATCGTCGACACATTTGCACATGGGCAGATGCTCGGGATCATTTTTTTTAGCTTGATCTTCGGCTACTGCATCTCAAAAATCGAGTCCCATTCCTCGAGCACTTTGATGAGTTTCTGGCAGGGCATCTTTCAAGTGATGATCCGCTTCACGCACATCATCATGAAATTTCTTCCACTCGGCGTCTTCTTTCTCGTCGCGAAAGTGTTTGCAGAGACCGGCTTTCAATCCCTTAAATCGCTGGGCTTATTCACCACAGCGGTCCTACTCGGGCTTGCCGTCTTCATGTTCGTCGCGCTTCCCCTCTTGTTAAAAGTCGTCGCCAAGGTGCGCCCGGGCAGGCACTTTAAGGCCATGGGACCTGCTTTGATCACCGCCTTTTCGACAAGCTCATCGTCGGCGACACTGCCGATCACCATCGACTGCGTCGAAAAAAGGGCTGGCGTTTCCAACAGGATCTGCAGCTTAGTCATCCCGCTCGGGACCTCGATCAACATGTCGGGATCGGCGCTGTATGAATGCGTCGCGGCGATGTTCGTCGCGCAAGCGTATGGAATCGATCTCTCGTTCTCCACGCAATTCATCGTTGTCCTTCTCGCGCTCATCACCTCAATCGGTGTAGCAGGAGTGCCTTCCGCATCGCTGGTGGCGATCATCGCCATCTTGAAGGCGATCGGCCTTCCCATCGAGGGCATCGGACTCTTCATCGCCGTCGACCGCGTCCTCGACATGTGCCGAACCACTGTCAACGTCTTCAGCGACAGCTGCTGCGCCGTCCTCGTCGCACGCTCTGAGGGCGAAGAAAAAGTCCTCGCCAAAGAAGTGATGGAAGAGTCTTAAGATTCTTTATTTTTCTTTTAAAAAACCACTCATCTCCACTATCATCCTCTCCCACTATCTACATCTTAATCGAAATGGAGGAAATGATTATGGCAGTAACTTTTGGTCGACCGCTCGGAGGACATGCGCCTATAGTACCTTACTGCCACACCGAGGCGGTTGAGGTTGAGCTGGACTTCGGGAAGCTATCGATCACTGAAGATGGGGACGGTTGCAACACAAAGCGTCCTACATTGGAAAACCACTTTTTCTTGCAAATCAACGAAGTGCGTTTTTTACTCATGAGTCCCACGGTGTGCTCGATTGGATAAATCCCCATATGGGCCGCGCCATTACTCCATATGTTCCCTCTGAAAACAACAAGCAATTGCTCGATGCTTGTGAAACGGCATTCAAAAAGAATCAAACGGCCTCTCTTGCAGAAGCTACCCTTTGCATAAAGGAAATCGCAGTCGTCGTCTTGGCCCATTCTGATCTCAAAGCATTATCTGTCTTGGCTAACGTCCGCAAAAGTTTCTATTGGATCACCAAAAGCAGCTATAACTCGGAGACAAAACGAGACGCCATCTGGGATATTAAACTCTTTCAACTTCTTCCCAAAGTTGAACGGATTCCACTTGAGAAGACGACATTCTCCCCCGAACAGCAATATAAAATCGTTGTCAAACGGATCCAGGACGAGAGCAAAGTCTATTCAGCGAAGTTCGAACACGTTCGAGAAAGAAGTCTCCGCTTGAAGAAAGAGATGCACCAAATATGGACTCAACTTTACGTAGACGGCGGACTAGAGAAACTCGACAGAGCAGAACAGGCATTGAAAACAAAAAGAGATGTCGATGATCGGACACCACAGGCGACCATTAGCACACTGATCTCCCCAGAGACCCTCGAGTTGCGCAAACTACAAGACGAATATCAAGATAAACTGCGAACAATCACACAGCTGTCCGGCGCGAAATACAACGGAACTCATGCAACTATCCGAAAAACAAGCGAGCTTGATCAACTCCTCGACGCTATCAATGTCCGCGTCCCCGAAGCATTCAACAATCAAGCGAAATTCGAGAAAATCATCGAAGAGGCAGAAACCTCCAAGAATAACACCTCTTCCAATGACAACGTCATCGTAGAAGAGGCTAACGACCCTATGAAACTCGACGAGAAGTAATCGCATTCGATCTTCAATTTTTTTAAACAGAGGTAACTGTATGTCAACTCACGCACTTGGTTCCTACACAGCAGTCACGCATTCAGGATTTCACGGCGCGACAGAGCCGGAACCACCTTCCCTTGAAAACCACTTCAACCTGGATGTAGGCGATGAATATTCCAGCCATGCCTATGTCAATGTCAATATCGACCCCGACAGCACCCCAGTTCTGATTTGGAAAAATTCCTATCTAAAACAGGTCATCACTCCTTATATTCCTTCAGCAGATGATAAAGAATTCATCGCGGCATGCGAAAAAGCCTTCACTAAAACCAAAAGAGGACTCGTTGCTTTAACTCCCGCGGAGTCAATTTTTATGACGCGAGATTTCGCGAAATTGGTCTTGTCCCCGCTTGATGAAAGTCTGAGGTGTATGATCAGCTTGTCATCAGTCAACAAATGCACCTATGTCATTGTGAAAGAACATTTGGCATCTAAACCAGATACCTATTGGGGAACGCAATTATCGAAGCGTTTGCCCCATGTGCAATTCCTTTCGTCAAATCTCTGTTCCCTTTCCCCTAGGCAGCAATTCGAAATCATAAATTATCGGTTGAAGGCTGAGGGAAAGCCATATATCGCTAAATACGTGCAAAATCAGCGAACTTGCAAAATTGTGAAGGAAAATCTAGACAAAATAGCTGCGGAGGAAAAAGGAAAGGACGAGCAAAATTACGGTCTCGACCCGAATCCCATTTTTGCGCCACTTTATTATGAAGGGACATTTCAAACAGGGGTATTCCGCAGCTTTGCCTATCAATGGAATTGTTCAATGTTATTCAGCATTGACGCAGAGGTTTATAATCCGATCACCCGCGCATCCACCTTCCTTGTCGCAACAGGCAGCAAGCAATCGCAGCTTCAGCGCGCGATTAAAATCCTCATCCCTCAGGCATTCAATCAAACGAAGTTTGAAGAAGTGATTCAACAATCGGAAACGCTCAGGAATACAACCTCTGCAAGCAGCAACGTCATGGCCACTGAATCAGAAAATGTTGACAACGAACCCGAAGGCATGGAATCAGCCTTTTCTGACCATGATGACGAGAATTCCAAACCGCATACCCAAATCTCATTAGATCAGCTCAATATTGTCGGGAACTGCGAGTTAAATGATGATTTTTAAATGGTCAGACCATTTCCAAAAAAAATCGATTATTGTAATTAACGAATCAATTCAATAAAATCGCTCGCGTTTACCTTAAATATAACGAATTACTAGGAGTTATTTTATGGCAATATTAGCAGCACCACTGTCCGTAATCCCGACGTTGGAAAACAACTTTATATTAGGCATCGGCGTTGAGTACGACGCACAAAGCACGATCTTATGGAGAAATCCTCACTCGATTTCGAAGATCACTCCATATATTCCCTCTGAAGACGACAAAGAACTATTGGCGTCTTGTGAGGCAGCGTTCAAAAATGTGAATTTGAATTCTTTAGACGGTTTCAACACTGAAGCGCTTTTCACGACAAATGATGTGTCTGTAATCATCTTCTCTCAAGTGGACCCTCAGACTTTGTCACGCTGCACAAAAGTTTCCAGAGCCTTCCATTGGGTCACTAAAAACCCGACTATCTGGGAAAATCAATTGGCAAACTTTCTTCCCAATGCTCAACCTCTTGGGTCTAATATCTGCATTTTTTCCACACAGCAACAGTTCCAAATCATTTACAAAAAGATCGACGATCTGAGAAAACCTTATCATGCCAGGATGGATTACGTTAAAGAGAGGATCAAGACCATAATTGCTGAGCTGAAGCCGCTCGAAGCCGAGTACAATGACCTAGGAGGAAATGAAGCTCTAACGATCGCCTATATGAAATCCGAAAAAATTGTCGCGGAAAGACAAATACAAAATAATTGGGTTGAACAGCGTAAACTCCACGAAGAATTAAAGAACACTGACGAGTTTAGAGTATTCTTCTTAATTGACGAAATCGGGAATTTGAGATACCAGATGGGAAGGTTAGATACGCAAAACTTCACGCTCCCTGCGGAATCAATGCAAGCAAATACCTATTTAGATCGGGTGTCAAACGCCATCGAGGTGCTCATTCCTGCTGAGTTTGACCAAGAAAAATTCGCCCAAACGATTCAGCAATCAGAAACCCTCAAGAACACAACATCTTCCCATGATGGCCCTCTCATTGAAGATGTGACGGATGCCTCGACATCTGAGTACACTTAAACAATCTCCCTACCCCTAGAGCCAAGAGCTCTAGGGGCTCACTCGGTAATTTATATTTTTAATTCACATCTCCAGCCCTTTAAATTAATTGCCATTAATTATTAAATTTACTATAATTTAATAAAGTTATTTTAATATAATAATAAAGGAGAATTTACTATGACAATAGTACCAACATCTAGATGGAAACCTACCCTAGAAAACGACAAACCTACCCTAGAAAACGACTTTAATTTAAAAATCCGCGATGAACACGACGCAAAAAAGAAACTCATATGGACAAATCCTCACCTGAATTCGGCGATCACTCCATATATTCCCTCTGAAGACGACAAAGAACTATTGGCGGCTTGTCAGGCAGCGTTGGAAAATGTGAATTTGAATTCCTTAGACGGTTTCAACCCTGAAGTGTTTTTCACGACAAATGATGTGTCTGTGATCATCTTCTCTCAAGTGGATCCTCAGACTTTGTCACGCTGCACAAAAGTTTCCAGAGCATTCCATTTGGTCACTAAAAACCAGACTATCTGGGCAAATCAATTGGCAAACTTTCTTCCCAATGCTAAACCTCTTGGCTCTGAAATCTGCATTTTTTCCACTCAGCAACAGTTCCAAATCATTTACAAAAAGATCAACGATCTGAGAAAGCCTTATTACGCCAGATTCGATTACATTAAAGAGAGGAGCAATACCATAATGGCTGCGCTGAAGCCGCTCAACGCCGAGTTCAATGACCTAGGAGGAAATGAAGCTCTTGGAAATCTCAAACCGCGGTTCTTGAAAATTGTCGCGGAAAGAGAATTACAAAATAATTTCGTGGGACAGTGTCTACTCCGAGAAAATTTAAAGAAAACTGACGAGTTTAGATTGTACTCGTTAATTGACGAAATACAGAATTTGAGACTCATGATGGGAATGTTAGATATGAATAACTTCACGCTTCCCCTGGAATCAATGCAAGCAACTGCCTATTTAGATCAAGTGTCAAACGCCATCGAAGTGCTCATTCCTGCTGCATTTGACCAAGAAAAATTCAACAAAACGATCCAGCAATAAGAAGCCCTCAACAGCACCTTCCAATAATGGCCCTACCCTTGAAAATGTGACGGATGCTTCCGAGCCCACTGGCAACTAATCCATTTCCCCTGTCACTAGTGCTCTTCGCTCTATGGGGTTCTTTTTTTGTAAATTAATTTTTTATTTAAATTGAACGGCGGTGAAAACTATAACGGAACCGGAATCAATTGACGGAAATAGCCTGCTCGGGAGAATATTGACGGCCATTAACTTCGCATTCCCGATACATTCGACAATCAGGAAAAATTCGAAGAAGTGATTCGGCAGTCCGAAGCATCCAAAATCACGCCCCTTTGAATGAAGGCCTAGGGAGTGTACCGTAAAGATTCTTCTGTCGATTTTTTGGGTTCTTTTGTTCCGATTTTCGATCCAAAATTGAGGGGCTGTATCGACAAATGTATACAGCCCCTCAATTTTGGATCGAAAATAGGCCAAAATAATCCCGAAAAGCGACGAAGCAAGCTTTACGGTACGCTCTCTAGTCATCGAAGGTGTTACTGACGACGCTTCGCCGGATGCTAATAATTTATAATCCTCTCCCCTTGAGTATAATTCAAGGGGAGTTATGACAATTATGACCATTGAAAACATATTTCAAAGACTAGATTCAAGCATATTAAAGTACATTTTTCTTAAAGCAGGCTCTATTTCCGAGCTTTCCTCTGTCTGCAAATTGTTCGATAAAACCGTCAAAACCGAATCTAAATCGCTGTATGATGCTATAAAGGAAGAATTCGGCGACAAAAGCTTGCAGCAGGCCATCAAGGCCATTCAATGCGAGAATAAGCCAGACGCTGTCAAGATCGAACGCCTTTTCTTAGCGGCTACTCAAAATGGAGCTGCCAATTCCGTCAATTACGACCTCAAGGCGTTAAGGCTGCATATGGAGCCTTTAGTCGTTGCACAAGGATATATCAAGCTATGGGAAGCGATGCAAAAAAGCGCGCCAGCTTCTCTCAAAGCACTCATGGCAGGTGTGAAGTTCGGCCCAGACTTGTTGGCCAATGCTGAAACGGTCAAGCAATTCCTCAAGGAAAATACCGTCGAACTTCAAAAGGTAGATGGTCTGAACCTGCATTCGCAAAAATTGAGAGCCGTGCCCCAAGAGATCGTATATTTTATCGGTTTGAGCAAACTCGACATTTCCCATAATGCTTTGAAAGAGTTGCCGGAAGAGATCGGCCTCCTCACCCAGCTAACAGAATTACGGGTCAATCACAATGCATTGAAGGCATTGCCAAAAGGGATCGGTCAATTGACGCTGATGAAAAATTTTCAGTGCAGCTCCAATCGATTGAGTGAGTTTCCGAGCGGGATTTGCAAGATGGTCCAGCTTCGATCGCTCAATCTCTCGAAAAACCAGATCGTAAATTTGCCTGACGAAATCGGAAATCTCAAGGCCCTGAATTATCTTTATCTCGATAGTTGCGGGCTCACTTCTCTTCCTTCGTCGATCTCGAACATGCAATATCTGATTGGATTTTATCTTTTTAACAATCAACTCTTATCGCTTCCCGATTCGCTCATCGAACTGAAAAATTTAAAATACTTCACCGTTCAGAATAATCGCTTGAAGGTCCTCCCCGAAAATATTGGGGAACTCTCCGCACTGCAGTCGCTGTTTATCGATGGCAATGAACTCATCGAGTTGCCGCCCAGCATCGGCAAATTGACTAAGTTAAACCAGTTTTCCTTCGGTCTGCTCCAGGAGCAAGTGGATTTGTTATTGAATCCCTCGATAACTCAGGCCGAGTTTGCCGAGACCTATTGGGGTTTAGGCGATAACAAGTGGAAAGAGGGCATCGATGGCGTGCATCACAGCTTTGGGGCGGAGGTGTATGATCTTGGACTGCATAAAAAATACGCCGAGCCGGGTTATTTACAAGGCTTGAAAAAGGCATACCAATTTTTAAGCTCCCACGCGAACCAAATGCTCTCCTGTCAATTTTATCTCTCTTTGCATAAAGCGGCCTGCGGCCACTTCAAAGGCAAAGCGAACAATACCCTGATGGGACAAGAAAAAGTCGGGGTATTCCGAAACTCGGAAGATATCATCACGGCCACGTTTGCCGAACCCGATTATTTGATGACACAAAACGCTATCAACGAGTTCAACGAGTTGAATGGCGAGCTGACCTTAATTTTCGGAGCTTCTTTTCGAATCGGAGACCTCATCCTCAATTCCAAATCGCCTCGAAGCGTCACCATTTATTACCATCAATTCTCCAAAGAGCAAGTCGCCATCGTATTCAACTACTTTCTGACGCATTTTTATAGCGATATTCGCCATGCCGCAACCGATGAATTGAAGGTACGCGCCATCGCTAAATTCATCCAAAGGCTCGAGTGGCTACACTCGGTGCGCGACGGCTGCGGCAGGACCGACACAGCGCTGTTAAACTACCTGTTGACCATTTATGGGTTAAATCCCGTCCTCCTCAAATTCCCCTACATTACCAGCTGCAAAGGGCTCGATGAGGTCGTCCCTCTATTGATGGCCGGGATGCAAGAATGGAGAAAAGAAAAAGGGAGCTCTTGAAATTTCTCAGCCTTTGATGTAAAGTTGGTCGAAAGGAGAGAAATTATGTTCAAAACAATCCTTGGCATGCTTCTTCTTGGCTCTCAAGCTGCTTTTGCCGCATTGCCCCCGCTTTCTCAGAGTGGAAAAGAGATTCAAGCGATCGTCAACTCTCAAGAAAGCTATCGCCTTTTGGGAGGCGCTGATCGCATCGAAAAAATCTCCCGCGTCGAAAAGGGCTATGTGATTGCGACCCGCCACAAAGAGGTTAAGGTCGACATCAATTATGTGAAAACCGATCGGATTGGCCCCCCCGAATTCACATTGTACTTTCATACCCCTGTCGAACTCGATTAATCGTATTTCATGGCACCCCGAATCATTTTGGGAGGCCGGCAGCTCGGCGTGCCGGAACGATCGCCTCCCTACACACCTTACGTCCCTCCCAAAGAGGATGAAAAGCTCGTCGCCAATTGCGGCGCCGTGCTTAAAAAAAATCCAAAGCAAATCAATGCTTTGAGCGATCAGGAAGCGTTCTTATTTAGCCGCGAAATCATGGAAGTGTTCCTGCCCATTCTTCAAAAAAATGGAAGGGCTTTAGTCATGCTGTCAAGCGTCAATAAATGCGCTTATTTTTTTGCACAAAAGCAATGGGCAGCGACAGAGGATTCCCATTGGGCAAAACAGTTGGCAGACGTTCTTTCCAACGTAAAATTCCTCCCGCCAAATCAATGCTCCTATTCTTACTTCGAACAATTTAAGATCATTGTTCATCGATTACATGCTGCGCGCAAGCCCTATACCATTGAGTTGAAAAGGTGTTGGGAAGCTTACGACATTTTTAAAAAAGAACATGACGCGTTATTAAAGAGTGGCCGAACAATGACTAAAAACGCCGCTCTTAAGGCGCGTAAAGAAAAAATAGAGGAAGGTGAACCATTGACACATGACCCCGCAGTGGCGAAACTAGCGGGGGAACTGTATAAAAAATTCAATGATCTTTCGCTCAACATGTATACGGTTTGCGGTAATGATCCTAAGAATCCTGCCGAGCCCAGCATTGCATGGAGAATGTTTGAAGTTCTGAGAAATCGCATTCCAGCTCAATTTAACAATCAAATGGCATTTGAGAATGTGATTCGACAATCGAAAGCAATGAAAGTTATAGAAGCGATGAAAATCGATAAGAATTAGAAAAGGTCCAAAACTTTTTTCTCGATCATCACGAAGGAACTTGCGATCGTCGATTATATGGGTTTTGACGCCGAAATTACTCTAAAAACTTTTATTGCTGAGCAGTAGGGCTGAAATTACCTTCTTCTCGATGATCCCATAAGCCTTTTCGAAATCGATCCCCTCTAAAAACCAGAGGCGCTCCTGCTCGACGGCTTGACCGATGAACATCTCATAACCGTAGACGAGGCGACATTTCTTTTGCGCGGCCTTGATCAAAAAAGGCGTGTCTTTGGGAACGTAAACGATGTCCATGGCGATTTTTTCCGGGAGGATCCACCTCTCGTCGACAAGATCGCTTTCGGGGATGCAATTGACGATCACGTCGTAGCCCTGCTTCAGAACTTCGGGCATCAAATCAAACCCGCCTCCCCTCCCCTTCACTGAAGTAGCAATATCGATCGCTCTGTCAGGCGTTCGGTTGACCACAGTCACAAAGGCTCCGCGTTCGGCAGCTTCGAAGATGATCGATTTGGCAGCGCCGCCAGCGCCAATGATGAGAACGTGCCGCCCAAAAACAAGACCATACTTTTCGATCGCGTTCAGAGCGCCAATGCCGTCGGTGTTGAACCCGATTGTTTTTCCATTTTTGATCTGCACGGTATTGCAGGCGCCGATCACCTGAGAATCGATCGATATTTGGGAAAGATGAGGGACGATCGTCTCTTTGTGCGGCATCGTGATGCTGAGGCCCTGAAATGGGAGTTTCGAAAGTTGCGCAAAGAAAGCGGGAATCTCGGGCGTCTTCACTTTCAATTTGATATAGACCGCGTTGACCTTGGCGTTTTCGAAGACGGCGTTGTGAATGATTGCCCCCAGGCTTTTGTCAACGGGATCTCCGACCAAGCTGTAGACTTTTGTCTCTTTGTTCAGCTGACGGAAGCGATAAATTTCTTGCATCTCTTTTGCAGTGATTTGGCCGGGCGCTGTCGATTGGCCGCCCTCAAACGAGGCATATGTTAAATAATTGCCGACGATGGGGGCCAGGACGCGCGTGCTTTGGCCAACTTCTCCCATGCTGATGCCAATGATCTTCTTTTTTTTGCTCTGCATCTGGACAAATTCGAGCAGGCGGAGCGCGTCAAGCGTCGATTTTGCCGTGCAGGCGATTTTGTAAATGTGGGCATAGGGCGTGTTCATTTTGCTGAAAACGGCATCCAGATCTTCCGGCGTCTGAGAAAAGTCGTGATAAGAGCATAGGAAAAGGATATTAGGATAGCCTTCGAAGAGTTTTTTGCGGAATTCAATAGGGACGTCATATTCTAAGTCGATGTAAGCAGGTTGCAATGCGCAGAGCGACTCTAGCAGCGCCAACCGCACTTTTTCGTCCCCAGGGAAAACGCCCCCTTGATCTTGCTTGCGCAAAGTCAACATCACTGGCATCCCGCATGAGTCGATGAAAGCTTTCAAGGCCAGTAGATCGATTTTTTCAAAGTGATCGAGCCGAAGTTCGACGCCATCGATATAGGGCCTTCCCTGCTCGAGCAATTGGGAGTCCGGCTGAGTGACAATCCCAAAAAGGAGCGTTCTCATCTCTTTACTGTTCATAATCTTAAAAAGGGATTTGACTTCGAGTATCCTATCTGTTATAATAAAGCCATTATGAAAACACAAGACAGAACCACATCTGCGCTTGAAATTGACCGAGGGACCTCTTTCGGCAATCGCTGTTTTTCCTCTTTTTCTTACTTTTACTTCTATTTTGGCGCCAAGCGCCAATAAACCTTTGTATCCAACCCACATTCGTTTGTTCTCTTAGAAACCCTAAAACAGGGTCGCTCCCTCTGGCTAACAGAGGAAAAAAGCAATTAAATAAAAGTTATTGGATATAAGTGACCAACAGACGGCACTCGTCTCGCATCTGCCGGCGCTCATTTCGCGACTTCTTCTGCAATTTGTAGAAAGCGAAGACACGGAAGCGTTAAAAATCGCAGGGCCCTGTTTTCATTCGACGACGCGTGTTGCCCGCGACAACCCGCAGCTTTGGAAAGAAATCAACGCCCTCAATGAAGAAGAAATTGGCAAGCAGTTTGTAAATGGTTAACTTTTGTAAGGGAGAAAAGCCTATAATGATCAAGTTTGATTAAGTTTTGGAGAGCGTCAAGTTCGCCATTTTCGCCGCCCTGCAGATTCTGCTTAAAGAGGGCGATGAAGTATTGATCCCCTCCCCCTACTGGGTCTCCTACCCACGGATCACCCGCATGTTCAAAGGCGTACCTGTGATTTTACCTACGCATCAATGGAAATTGACCCCAGAGACGCTCAAAACAGCAATCACCCCACGTTCTAAAATTCTGATTTTGAACAGCGCATGCAATCCCACCGGAGCGCTTTACGGTAAAGAAGAACTTGAAGCACTGCTCAAAGTCGCGGAAGAAGAAGAGCTTTTCGCGATCTCTGATGAAGTTTATAGCGGAATCGTTTATGATGGGCATCGGTTCTACTCATGCGGAGAGTTCGCAAAAAACCGAGTCCTCGTCGTCCAAAGCTGCTCAAAAAATTTTGGAATGACCGGGTGGCGTGAGGGCTTCGCCTTCGGATTGAAAGAGGCTTTACACCTATGAAAAAAATTACACTGCGCCTTGTCCCAAGCGCTAAAGTCTCCGACATTCTCATCTCGCCTAAGCTTCTTTTCTCTGATACAGCTATCCAAGAGCTTAAACCCCTCGGTTCCCGTTTTGTCCTCTTTTGTGACGAGGCCGTAGCCAAACTCCACGGCAGCAAGTGGGTGGAGCACTTGCAAAAGCAAGGACTCGACGTCACTCTTTTCACATTTCCGCCTGGTGAAGAAGAAAAGTGTCGGGAGAGGAAAGCAGAGCTAGAAGACCGCCTCTTTTCTCATAAATTTGGACGCGATATCTGCTTGATTGCCCTCGGGGGCGGCGTCACAACGGATTTGATTGGGTACTTAGCGTCCACTTATTGCCGCGGCGTGCCGGTTGTTTTTATTCCCACGACACTGCTCGCTATGGTCGATGCTGCCATCGGCGGAAAAACTGGCGTCAATACTCGCTTTGGCAAAAATTTAATCGGAACTTATTACCCCGCAGAAAAAATCCTCATCGATCCCTCTCTGCTTTCCTCACTCTCCTCATCCGAGTGGACGAACGGCTCTGCGGAAGTGATCAAATACGGCCTCATCCGCTCTCGGGCGCTTTTCGAATCATTGAAACATTGGAAACCGGAAGACCCCGCTTATCTGGAAAAAATCATCGTCGAGAGCGTCTCGATCAAAACAAACGTTGTCGAAACGGATTACGAAGAAAAAACGGGTTTGCGCCGCATTCTCAATTTCGGCCATACGATCGCGCATGCCTTAGAGCTTCTTGAAGATTACCGCCTCTCCCATGGCGAGGCTGTCGCTATCGGCATGCTCGTGGAGAGCGCCATCAGCGTAAAAATGGGACACTTGTCGGAAGACTCCTTCCATCAAATCGAAAAGTGCATCCGCTCATTTCCATTCCCCCTCAAAATCAGCTCTTCCATCACCAAAGCCAATCTACACTCCGCCCTTTCCCTCGACAAAAAATCCGCCAAAGGGCTGCCGCGCTTTGTCCTTTTGGACAAAGATCGGCGCTTGCCACCCCTTTCAATGGCGCAGTACTGCTGCGAAGTACCCACCAAAATTATCGACGATGCCATTGAGCAAATGGGGGTCATCCCATGAGCCAATTCCTCATCCGCCCAAGCACGCTTCAGGGCACTGTCGAAGTTCCTCCCTCCAAATCGCACACGCTAGCGCGCCATTCTCTTTGCCGCGATGGCAAACGGCAATTCCATCATCCGTCATTTTCTCCATTCTCCCGACACCACGGCGATGATCTACGCAATGCGCTCGTTTGGCGCTCAGTTGGAGCTCGCTGAAAATGAGATGCGCGTCCGTGGTTTAAACGGAAAGCTCGCTAGCGCAGAAAACGTGATCGATTCCGGCAATTCGGGACAGGTGTTGCGCTTTGTCGGCGCGCTCGCCGGCCTCTGTCCTGCCTACACGATCATCACAGGCGACCATTCGATCCGCCACAACCGACCTGTTAGACCAATGCTCGACGCCCTCACTCAGCTCGGCTGTCTGGCCGTCTCATCCCGTCTTGACGGCTATGCGCCCATCATCATCAAAGGTCCCATGCAACCTGGCCACGCCAAGCTTTCCGGAGAGGATTCTCAGCCCGTTTCCGGCATGATGATCGCCGCTTCCTTTCTGCCGGGAAAGACGACGCTCGAAGTGACAAACCCAGGCGAAAAACCCTGGATCGATCTCACATTGTTTTGGTTAAAAAAATTGGGAATTGAAGTGATGCACGAAAACTACGCCAAATACACCATTGCCGGCCACGCGCGCATCGATGGATTTTCCCTTTCCATCCCCGGAGATTTTAGCTCGGCGGCCTTTCCGATTGCAGCCGCTCTTGTCACCAACTCGGAATTGACACTCTACTAACATCGACATGCACGACTGCCAAGGCGATAAAAAAGTGATCGAGGTCCTCATGCAAATGGGGGCAAAGATCGACATCGACGACGCCAAAAAAACGCTCGTCGTCCGCAAAAACAGCAAGCTGAAAGGACAGCGCATCGACGTCAATGACTTCATCGACGCCACACCGATCCTCTCTGTCATCGGCTGTTTTGCCGAAGGCAAGACCGAGATCGTCAACGCTTCGATCGCCCGCAAAAAAGAGTCCGACCGTCTCCACGCCATGGCCACAGAGCTTGGGAAAATGGGCGCCTCGATCGAAGAGAAGCCCGATGGCCTCATCATCTCTCACGCGCCATCTGAAGGGAGCGCAGCTCTCCTCTTGGCACGACCACCGGATCGCCATGTCGCTCTCGATCGCCGCCCTTGGCGCAAAGGAGAGTCCAAAATCGAAGGCGTCGAATGCATCGCGAAGACCTATCCCTTCCTTCGCCCATGATTTCCGCGCTCTTGGAGCTTCTATCGAGCTTTTGGTATGAATTTCATTCTCTTTGGTTTTAAAAGCTGCGGCAAGACAACACTTGGCAAAATGCTCGCCACGCGCATGAACCGCCCCTTTCATCGACACAGATGAGATGCTCGAAATGATATATTTCGAGCGCACCGGCGAACAAACCCCTTTTCGCCAAATTTACAAAACAATCGGAGAAGAGAAGTTCCGCGCCCTAGAATCGGAGGTTGTCCTGCTGCTTCAACACACCCAGCACTCGATCATCGCACTTGGCGGCGGACTCATTTTAAACCCCAAGAATGCAGCTTCGCTTGCAAAATTGGGCCAGCTCGTTTATCTCAAAGTAAATAAGGAGACATTGAAAAGAAGGATCCTTAAAAAAGAGCTTCCCTCTTTTCTAGACCCCGCAGATCCTGAAAGCTCCTTTGAACACTATTACAACGAAAGGCGACCCAAATATGAAGCGATTCCCGCCCTATCGATTGATTTGGAGACTAAGACACAGGATCAAGTCGTACTGGAACTCACTGCACTGATTTTCAATCTCGAGGAGTCCCATGGCCAGTAATTCCTTCGGCACCCTCTTCCGCATCACGACGTGGGGCGAATCGCACGGCAAAGCGATCGGCGTCGTCATCGACGGATGCCCTGCCGGTCTTGCCATCAGCGATGAAGAGATCAACGCCGATCTTTCCCTCCGTCAAGGCGGACGAACCCCTTACGTCACTCCTCGCGGCGAAAAGGACGAAGCGCAAATCTACTCAGGCGTCTTTGAAGGCAAAACCACCGGCGCCCCCATCTCAATCATCATCTTCAACAAGGACGCCGATTCGAGCAAATATGAGCCGATCAAAGGACTCCTCCGCCCTGGCCACGCCAACTTCACCTATCTTGAAAAATACGGCATCTTCGATTACCGCGGCGGAGGCAGATCTTCCGCCCGCGAGACCGCTTGCCGCGTCGCCGCAGGAGCGATCGCCAAAAAGCTCCTCGCCCACTTCGGCATCGAGGTCCTTGCCTACATCAAAGAAATCGGCGGCATCGTCATTCCCGATCCTGATCTCTCCTCCCCTGCCCACCTGCGCAAGGCCACACGCGAAAGCCTCATCTTTTGCCCAGACGAGAACGCCACCAAAAAAATGATTCAAGCTCTCGAAAAAGTGAAAGAAGAAGGTGATTCCTTAGGCGGCGTGATCGAGACTGTTGCCCTGCATTTACCTATCGGACTCGGCGATCCCGTCTATGAAAAGCTTGAGGCCAATCTCGCCAAAGCGATGCTATCACTTCCCGCCACCAAAGGTTTTGAAATCGGCTCCGGCTTTGCCGCCTCTCGCATGAAAGGCTCCGAACACAACGACGCCTTCATCGTCGACGCGAACGGCCACGTTTCCACAGCGACCAACTTCGCCGGGGGCACTCTCGGCGGCATCAGCACCGGCATGCCGATGATCGCCCGCGTCGCCTTCAAACCCACCTCCAGCATCAAAAAGCCCCAAAAAACCATCAGCCTCGAGAAAAAAGAAGAAGAGTTCAAGCTCCCAGAAGGCTCGCGACACGACCCCTGTGTGACCATCCGCGCCGTCCCCATCGTCGAAGCAATGACCTCCCTCGTCCTCGCCGATGCCCTGCTCATGAACCGCACAGCAAAACTTTAATTTTCAGCTATTTACACGATTTTTGAGTTATAGAAACTTGCTCTATAACTCATTTTTTGCTATAAAATTGAGTTATAGAGATGGAGCTATTCCTCATGCCTTGGAATTGGCAGTTGCCCGAGTGGCCAGATTTTCATTACAACCCAGACCGCATTGCGGAGCAGGAGAAGAAGTTTCTGCTTGCTGTAGGCAGCTCTTCCGCTTTTTTAAAGAAAATCGAGGAAGAGGATCACTGGCAATTCATTGTCGAAATCTTGAGCTCGGAAGGAGAACAGAGTTCTCGCATCGAAGGAGAGATCCTCGATCGAGAGAGCCTACAATCGTCAATCAAACGGCAATTCGGCTTAAGCCCGTCTCAAAAATCTAAACATTTGAAAGAAGCTGGGATGGCCGAGCTGCTTTACAATGTTTATCACACTTACGAAAAGCGATTAACCCATGAGGAGCTCTGGGCATGGCACTCGAAATTATTTAAAAGCACTACAGAAAACTACAGAGAGCATGAAGAGCCGATGCAGATTGTCGGGCGCAGATTAGATGTTTCCCAAGTATTTTTCGAAGCCCCTCCCTCCAACAGAATCTACGAGGAAATGCAGCGGTATATCGAATGGTTTAATTCCTCCAAACCTGCGCACTCTATCCTAGGAAGAGCTGCCATCGCCCATCTGTATTTTGAGAATATTCACCCCTTTGAAGATGGCAATGGAAGAATTGGAAGGGCAATCGTTGAAAAGAGCCTGTCGCAAGGAGTTGGCCGCCCCATTCTGATCGCTGTTTCCAAAGCTTTAGAGAAGAGAAGGAAAGAATATTATCAGGCCTTGGAAGCATGCAATCGGACGCTCGAGGCAACAGCATGGGTTGAATTTTTTGCCGATGTCATCTTACAAGCGCAGGAAGAATCTTTAAATCTGTTGAATTTCATCATTGAAAAATCAAAACTATTGTCCAAGCTGGCAGGAAAATTAAACCAGCGCCAAGAGAAAGCATTGTTGCGAATGTTCCAAGAAGGCCCCAAAGGCTTTCAGGGTGGTTTGAGCGCAGAAAACTATATTGCAATAACCGGCGCCGCAAGAGCGACAGCAACGAGGGATTTAACCGAACTGGTTGAACTTGGGGCCTTGTTCAAAACCGGCGAGCTGCGCCACACCCGGTATTGGTTAAATATCGGCCCGGCTAATTGATCAACTGCGCTTCTTTTTGCCACTTCTGCATGCCTTCAATCAGGTAGGCGACCCAGTCTTCCAGCGAAGAGAAAGAAGACATGTAAGGCTCATCGAGAATGGCTGGGGTAAATCCGTGTTCGGCAAGCAGCTTGGAAAGCAGAAGCAAGTTTGTCCTTCCCTGACCATCCTGGAACGGATGCAGCCACTCCAATTTCTGGTAAAGATCGGCGATTAAGATAAGTTTCTTATGTATTAAGGCCTGTTGATTCTTTGAGGAAGATAACTGTTCATCAATTTCTGCAACAGAGCGGTTAAATGTTTCAAAGAGATGAGAAATGACTATTTCAAATACAAAATTGTGAAATTTTGGTTCTTTATAGCTGATTTTAACCCCATCTTCGCTGAAGGCGAATCCAGGCATAGCATTTTTCAAAATAGGATCTTGACAACAAGCTAATGTCTCTTGGGCTGCTTTAATTTTGCTTTCGATCAAGGACTCGATTTCTTTTGCCTCTTCAACGGTGATCGTAAAATTTCTTGCCAAATTGTCTTTGTCGTGAAGAGTCTTGTTATCTGCGATGGTCTCTATGGCCTTTTCCATATAGTGATTTTTTACAATAGCATAATCTGTGATGACGTTTTTTCTGAGGGAATCATTTGGCGTTCGGTTCCGATCAAAAACCTCCATGATTTCTGAGATTTTAAATCCACATTCTACTCCCTTATTTTCTGTCGTTCGAAAGTGGCCCGCCTCATTAGCCTTCATTCTAGTGTTATTTTCCTTTCCCTTGAAATGGGCGCAAGCCTCTTTGTGCAGGTTGCAATAAAATTCGAGGTTAACTTTTTCATTTAGGTGAGCTTTTGCATATTGAAAGGCCTTACGAGCACTCTCATAGAATCCTGGCTCTTTAGCTCTGCCGTGCAAACCCTCGTCAAATACTTTTGGACCGAGATGCTGGTACTTCCCATCGTACAACTGTTTCCACCAGTTCTCTTCGCCTAAGGCTGAAAAGACCTTTTGGGAATTTTCTTTAGAAACTGTAAATCCTTGAGTTTGAACTGCCATATTTTCCTAAAATTTATTTTTCACAAGAAATAAAACTTGAATTAATGTTAAAAAAAACATATAATATGTTATCAATTTAATTAAAACAAGGATAGTGAAGACTCCTTCGCCTAAAGACGAAGGCTTCTAGTGCTTTTGCAACCCATGCCATCTCTTCCGAGGGCAATATTTGTCCAAGTTTTATTTTTTAAGCTTCGGGATTGATGTCTGCAAGGCTTGTGGGCCTAACGTGCAGAACCTTTAAGAGCAGATGCAAAAAGGATATATACCGGTTCCACTGGAAAGTTATGAAAATTTCTGCTTCAGCATCTTCACTTACAGCCGTGGCAAGCCACGGTCTTTTCGTTCATTTCCATCGACCATGTGCTGGCACATGGCCTGCTTCAACGAACGAAAAATTGAAGCGCTGAAATTGAAATTCTCTATAACTTTCCAGTGTCGCCAGTATAGTATGACAGAAAAACAAACAAGCGAGATTCATCTCGGCCTTGAAAGGCCAAGTTTTCTCGCGTCAGAGGATAAATCGTTTCATCTGGATTATTTTTCTTAATGGGGATAATATTTACGCCCAAGTAAATTTTGCAGAGTGTGTTAGAGGTCGCTATGTCTTTCCGAATAGATCCCACAAGAGGATTAAGAGCTGAAGAAATTGCCAGTGCCGCAAATAGCGCTGAGTTGAATATGCAGTTAAAATATGCCAAGGAACCGATTCAGCTTGGCCAAAGAACGATCAATATCTTTTCTTTTGTCAATTATATTACAGTCAGGCACCAGGTCCGGTATGGCGAATCTCTTTCCATTCGAGGCGAGGGCTTTAGCGTTTTGAAGAATGGGGAGTTTGTCCAAGCGGATTGGAACAGCGGAATCCAGTTGGAAAACACTGGGAAAGACTCTTGGCAAGCGCTCATCAACGCGCACACCACGAAGGTTGCTTTCAAAATTCTGATCAACGACAAGGTTTGGGAATCAGGGGAAAACCATAATTTCGAGGATATGGTCTACCTGACTTGGAAAGTTTAAATTATATTCTGAGCATTAAAATTAACTGGATCGAGGATTTTAAGATCCTGCGAAAGCGACAAAAGAACCTCAAAAAGGTCAGTGTCATGTTTTACCGATTCCACTCCACTGAAAGTTCCTAGAGCTTCGTTTTGCCATTTCTGCATGCCTTCTTCTAAGTAAGCGATCCAATCCCTTGCCGATGAGAAGGAAGACATGTAGGGTTCCTCTAGAATGGCGGGAGTAAATCCGTTTTCAGAAAGGAGTTTGGCAAGTAGAAGCAGATCTGTTCTTCCTTGTCCATCGGGGTAAGGATGGCCCCATTCCAAGGCATAATAAAGTTTGCCGATCGCCACCAGTTTCTTGCGGGCCAAAGCGCTGATTTTTTCTCGTTCATCATCTCGAGTGCTGAGGATTTGATCGTCAATATTTTTAATCTTCTGATTGAATTTCGAAAAAAGAGAAGAGATCACTTTTTCAAATGGAAATTCAGAATTTGGGCAGTTATATCGTAAAACAAACCGTTCTTGTTCTATAGAAACCGTAGGTGCGATGAGTTTCAATAATGGATCTTGATTCCATACAGCTAAATTTTCTCGGACATCTTCCAATTGTTTTTGAATGATCTTTTCGATTCCCTTCGCTTCCTCGGTTGTGGTAGAGATTTCTACGGCCTTTTCTTTGTATATAATTCTTAACTCTTCATAATCTTGGATAATCTTTCTTCTACGAGGATCTTTAATACTGCTCTTGCGTTCAACAGCATCCAATAAATCAATGAATTTAAATCTGCATCTGATCCTGGCGTCTTTATCATTGCGAAATTGGCCGGTTTCCGAAGCCTTCATTCCTGTTCTGGTCTTTTCCCCGTCGAAATGGGAACAGGCGATTTTATGCAATTCCTTGTAAAACTCGAGGTTAGGTTCTTCTTTTAGATGAGCCTTTGCATATTGAAACGCTTTAAGAGCGCTTGAATAAAATCCGGGTTCGGTTTGAAAGCCATGCAGGCCTTTGTCAAAGACTTTTGACCCCAGATGATGGTATTTCCCATCATACAGCTGTTTCCACCAGTTCTCTTCGCCTAATCCACAAAAAATATTTTCCGCTGTTTGTTTAGAGACGGGATAGCCTGGGATTCGGCCCAGTTGGTTTAATGGAGCAACCGCCACTTATTTCTGTGCCACCATTTGATTTTCTGAGAGAAGCTCTCCCAGAATTTGCTTAAAGGCTATTTGCTTGGTCTCTTCCTTTTCACGGGTGGATTCAAAGACGCGCGGGACGCCTAATTGTGTTGGGACGATAACCGCTCCGACATCTTCGAGGACGAGCCGCAAATGGGGAAGAACTCTAGAGCCGCCTCCTTTACCTGGGGTAGCGCACATGATGGCGATTTTTTTTCCTTTGAAAGCAGCTTTGGAGCCCCCTCCTTCTTCCGATCTGGAGGCCCAATCGATCACATTTTTTAGAAGCGCGGGCATCGATGCGTTGTTTTCGGGAGAGGAGATGATCATGGCGTCGTGGGCCATCATGATCTGGCGCAGTTTTTTGGCGTTTTCGGGCATTCCTTTTTCTTTTTCGAGATCGCCGTCGTAAATGGGCATGGGAAAATCTTTCAGATCGATCACGGTGACCTTAGCGCCCATTTCGCGGGCCTTATCGGCGGCCTCTTTCACCAATTTTTTGTTGAAAGATTCGTTGCGGGTGCTGCCGGCAAAAGCGAGAACTTTGATTTCTGCGGCAGTTAATACTGATGTGCTCATAATAATTAGAAGTAAAAGGGTTAATATTCTCATAATGATTCTCTTGGATTTCGGGATTTTTTTCCTATAGCTACGTTTTCCGAATTTTTCGATCTCTTTGTTATTCGGTCTTTAAGAGTTCTTCAACAATCTGGTTTAGGGTAACCACTTTGGTGGCTTCTTTTTCAGGGGAAGGCTCATGGATGCGCGGGATGCCTAGTTGGGTTTGGAGTACGTGGGCGCCGACATCCTCAAGAATGATCCGCATATTCGAAAGTACGTAAATGCCGCCATTTTTTCGGGGCGTTGCGCAGAGAATAGCTATTTTTTTGCCTTTGAATGCGGCTTTGGAAGACTGGCCATCTTCTGACCGCGAACACCAGTCCAAAACATTTTTAAGTAGGGCGGGGATCGAATGATTATACTCAGGAGAAGCGATGATCATCGCATCGTGGGCGATCATGATCTGGCGTAACTTTTTCGTGTTTTCAGGCATGCCATGCGCTTTCTCGAGGTCAGCTTCATAAATGGGCATGGGATAGTCTTTCAAATCGATCACCGTAACCGTTGCCCCCATTTCGCGGGCTTTTGCGGCGGCTTCGCTAATGAGCTGCTTATTGTAAGATCCTTCTCGCGTGCTGCCCGCAAACGCCAGGATTTTCATCTCGGCAGAAAGTAAAAAAGGAACGCTCATCAATGCAAGTGAAAGCAGTATTTTTTTCATGCGGTTTCTCTTTGTTTTTTTCTATTCCGGAGTTTTTCTAAATAGAGGTAGATGATTGGTGTCACGTAGAGGGTCAAAAATTGGGAGAAGAGCAGGCCCCCGGCGATGACAAGGCCGAGCCCGCGGCGGGTCTCGGCGCCAGCGCCGATGCCGATGGCGATCGGGAGCGCGCCCATGACGGCGGCCACAGTGGTCATCATGATAGGGCGGAAGCGGATGAGGCAAGCTTCGCGGACAGCGTCCAAGGGGGCGAGATTTTGATTGCGCTGGATCTCCATGGCGTAATCGACGATCATGATGCCGTTCTTCTTGACAATGCCGACGAGGAGAAGAAATCCGACCATGCTATAAAGCGAGAGCGGTTCGCGGAAGGCGAGCAAGGTCAAAATCCCCCCGAGGCAGGCAAAGGGCAGCGAAGAGAGAATCGTGAGCGGGTGAATAAAGCTCTCGTAGAGAATTCCCAAAACGGCGTACATGGCAACAATGGCAAGGATAAGCAGCAGGACGGTGTCGTTGCTCGTTTTGTCGACCATCTCTGCAACGCCCTCGAGCTTGCCAGTCACTGAGGATGGCAATGTCTCTGCGGCGATTTTCTTAAGGCTTTCAAGCGTATCCGCAAGGGGCGCGTCTTTGGCGACATCAAATGAAAGGGTGATGCTGGAGAGTAGGTCGAGGTGTTCAATACTGTGCACGCCGACGCCCTCTTTCCATGAGGCGACAGATTTGAGAGGGATCGATTCGCCCGAGGCTGTCTTCAGATGAAGTTTGGCAAGCGCGGCGGTATTTTTTTGGAAATTCGAGTCAAGTTCGAGGAAAACGTGGTATTCTTCCCCTCCCCTTTCAATTTTGCCGATATGGCCGCCCGAATAGGCATTTTGCAAAAGCGATTGGATCATGAGACGCGTGAGGCCAAATTTTTCGGCTTGAGATTCATGGACGATCACTTCGAGTTTAGGGTCGTCAGCCTTGGTGCTCAGATCGGGATTAACAAAGGCGGGATTGGTCGCTAATTTTCTCTTTAAACTCTCTGCAGCAAGGCGCACTTCATCGAGATCAGAACCCTTGAGCGCGAATTCATAGACATTGCGCGCAAAACCGCCTCCCCCGCCGCCAGAAATGAGCTGCATGCCGCGCATGAAGGCCTGAATACCGGGAATTTTATTGAATTGGCCTTGAAGTTCGGCAAGGACGGCAGACTGAGAATTGCGCTGCGAGGCTTCGGTCAAGCTGATTAGATAAATGTAATAATCCTTGAAATTGAGGGTGACCAAGGTGTCCACAGCGGGATGGATCTGCACAATGGCGTTGAGTTTCTTTTGATATTCCTCGGAATCGGCTCTAGACATGCCGCTCGGCATCTGCACAAAGCTCCAGATGAATCCGCGGTCTTCTTCGGGAAAGAGATTGATCGGGAGGAATCGGAACAAAGCGACCGCCAGGCCCGCGCAGGCAAGAGCGCCCAGGAGCGTTTTCTTCCGGTTGTTCAAGCACCAGCTGAGGGAGCTGCGGTAAAACTTAAGCAGTGCGTTGTCCCTATGCGGCTTATGTGAAAGATTGGAGGCAAATTTGCTGCAGAGCATTGGCGTCAGGGTCAACGAGACAAACCCGGAGACGAGAATCGAAACTGCCAAGGTGACGCTAAATTCTCGGAATAGCCTGCCTGTCACATCTTGCATGAAAAGCATCGGTATGAAAACGGCAACAAGTGAGAGCGTCATCGAGAGGACTGTGAAGCCGATCTCCTTGGACCCTGTGAGTGCGGCCTGCATGGGAGCGAGCCCCTTTTCCTGATGGCGAACGATATTTTCTAGAACGACAATCGCATCGTCGATCACAAAACCCATGGCGAGAGTGAGCGCAAGTAGAGAAAGGATATCGATGTTAAAGTCGAAGAAGTACATGAGGATGAATGTGCCGATGACAGAGAGCGGGAGCGCGGTTGCGGCAATCAGCGTCTCGCGAAACCTGCGCAGAGAAAAAAAGATCACTCCGATGACGAGAACAAACGAGAGAATGAGGGACCATTCGACGTCTTCGATCGCCTCTTTGATCCAGCTGGCCTTATCGAACCACACTTCCAGTTGCATCGACGGGGGCAGTTCGGTTTTTAGCTCGGGGACGACCTTCTTCAATTGCTCGGAGATCTTGACGGCATTCGCGCCACTTTGCTTTTTGATGCCTAAAATGACGGCGACATCGTTTGTTGCCTTGGTGATGAGGTGAAAGACCTCATCTTCCGATTCGAGGCCGTCTAACACTTCGGCAATCTCTTTGAGGCGGACGTCGCCTTTGAGCTGAAGATTGCGGAATTCTACCGCGGATTTCAACCTGCCAGGGACCTCGAGAGTGAACTTGCGCCCGGCGGTTTCGAGGACGCCGAGAGGAACGTTTCCCGTCGCCTGAGAGACGCTCGCGCGGACCTCGTCGAACGTCAGGCCGCGGGCGGCCATCAATTCAGGGTTTAGATGAATGCGCAGAGCATAGGGAGAGCCATACACTTCGACTTTGCCCACGCCATCCATCCTGGCGATCCGCTGCTCGACGCGCGCGTGCGCGAAATCGTACAGCTCCGATAGAGTCGCTGAGCTCGATGTCAAAACGAGGTAAATGATGCTTTCCTGGTGCGCATTGGCCTTTTGATAGATGGGGCTTTGGTCCATATCGCTCGGAAGCGCATATTCCGCTCTTTTCAATGCCGCTTGCACATCTTGGGCGGCATCGTCCATGTCGCGGCTTAGCTCAAAAAGCAGGGTGATCCAAGTGTAGCCGCGGCTTGTGCTTGAGGTGACGTGTTTGATCCCGTTGATGTTGATCAGCTCTTTTTCCAGCGGGGTAGTTACGGCCCGGGCCATCACTTCTGGGCTCGCGCCCGCATAGGTAGCTTGCACCATAATGACGGGATATTCGACGTTGGGCAAGTCAGTGACCGGTAGTTTTTTGAAGGCGACGACGCCGAGCAGCAAGATGAGCACCATCAGGATGGTTGTCATGACCGGCCGCTTAATGAAGGGATAGGACAAATTCATCGACTTTCCTCGACTTTGGCACCGGGAAATAGCCGCAAATGCCCTTCTGTGATGACCTTCGAGATTCCATCTAAGCCCTCTTCAACAACAATTTGCCCTTTTTCTTCAGGGCCGAGTTTGATGGTACGAATCTCGACCGCACCGCTTTCATTAACGATAAAAATGTAAGGGCCGTCCTGGTTGGTCTTGACAGCGCGCATCGGAATCAACTTGGCCTTCTCTTTTTTTCCAAAATAGAGATGGACGCGGACAGACTGGCCTGGCCAAAGCGGTTTTAGCGATTTGACGAGTACGCCCGTCGCGGCGAGCATTCCCGACTTGGGATCGAGTGCATGGTCTAAAAACGTCACTTTGCCAGCCGCAATGTATTCTTCGCTGCCGGCAGAATAGACTTTGATCAAAGGCGTTGCCAAGGTATACCAAGTTCGGTTGGAACCCCCACTTTTGACTGCGCCAGCATCCCCATCTTTGCAACTGTCTGCATCGCCCATGTGTTTACACATGGGCTGTTTCGACATCGGCTTCGCCTCTTGCAAACCTGGGGCGCTGGCTTTGTCGAAAGTGAGGGTTCCAACCGAACTTGGTATAACCTGCTTAAGCTCTTTTTCCGTGATTGTGAAATCGACGTAAAGGGGGTCATTCCGAGTCAAAGTCACAAGTGGAGCATCGGATACCATATTACCCTTGCCCAAAGCGCTTTTTCCCGCAAACCCTGCGATCGGTGCAACGATCCGGCAATGCTCTAAATCGAGCTTGGCGGCAGCAAGGCGCGCTTCGTCCGCTTGGACCACCGCTTCGTGCAACATGATCTGCGTTTCGAGTTCGTCCCACTCGACCTTGGCGATGAGATCTTGGTTGGTCAAGCTTTTAAACCGGCTAAGTTTTTTCTTCGCATTGTTCAAATGCGCTAAGTCTTGCGAGAGCTGCGATTGCTGCTCTTGGACGCGAATCGCATAAGGCGCGTCTTCGATCGTGAAGAGCAAAGTCCCCTCTTCGACCCACTCTCCATCGGTAAAGTGCACTTCTTTGATCATGCCGGTAACCTGAGGTCGAACGTCTGCCGTCTGCGCGGGTTTCACAACCCCCAGAGCCTCAAAATAGAGAGGGACATCGCGCGTTTCGACACTAGCGGTTTGAACGGGAACGGGAGGGAGTTCAAAGCTTTGCTGCCCCTGTTTATCGGAACAAGCTGCGAGGAGGATAGAGGTTGCGATGAGCAGATTAATGGATTTCATTGTTTTAAACTCCCGGTGGCAAATGCGAGTTGGGCCAGCGAGACGAGCCATGCGGTCTTCGCTTGGGCTTTTTTATTGCGCGCATCCGCCAAAAAGCGTTGCGATTGCAGCAAATCGAAAATATTGATGAGCCCCGATTTGTAGCTTTGGACAGAACCATCGTACGATTTTAATGCTTCGTCGAAAAATTCCTCGCTGAATCCCATGGCGGACTCGGCGGCCTTGGCAGTCTCGCTGAAGCTGAGGACTTCGAGCGCAATGGCGTCATGCAGCTCTTTGAGGTCGGCGGAGGTCATTTCTGCATCAGCGATAGCGGCCCTTTTACGATAGGTGTACTCAAATCCTTTGAAAAGGGGAACGTCCAAGGCGAGCCCAGCGCTATAGTTGTAGCCGTTGCCTCGATGTTTCCCATATTCCAGCCAGCCAGCTTGTCCGAGCGCGCGGAGTTTCGGCAGCGGGGCCCGCTTTGCTTTAGTGACAAGCGCATTCATCTCGGACAAAGAGGCCTGCTTGGCCATGATGTCCGCTCGTTGCTCTTCGGCCGATTGCAAGAGCGCAGCGATCCCCTGTTTGAAAAGCGGATTTTGCATCCCTTCGGGGCGCGTTTGGACTTGCAGCTGGGTGTCGATGGACAGCCCAAGCGACTTAAGCAACTTCCCATAAGCAATCGCCGCCTCGGCCGTCAAGCGAGCGACATTCATCCGGATTTCCGCGACAGCGGCCTTGGCCGTGATGAAATCATTTGCGCCCCGCAAACCCGCATGGCAGAGCTCTTCGGCGGCATCCATGATCATTCTCGCATCACAAAGTGTGCTGTCAGCAGACTCCAATAACTCTGAAGCGTTCAAGTACTCGTAATACTGCGACGCCACTTCGGCAATAATTTTTTGAATCGCAAAATCGGATCCCCACTTGGCCGATTGCAAAGCCTCTTTGCACGCTCGCACCGCGGCCCGCGTCTCGCCAAAGTCGAATAAAAGGTAGCTCAGGTTGAGCTCAGCGCCATAGTTAGTGAAAACAGTGTTGGGACCGTTGGGAAATTTTACTTCACGCGCGTGGGTCAGCATTCCTTGGGCATTCAGATGGGGATATAGATCGCTCTTCGAGAGCCCGACACTGGCCTGAGCGCGCTTGACATTTGTCCAAACTTTCTGTGTCTCCGGATTATTCTTTAAGGCAATATCGATCAACTCGGCTAGGCTGAGCGGCTCAGCGCATAAGCAAGAGCAAAAAAGAATAAAAAACAGAAAATAAAGACGCAGAATTTTCATCCGTCCTCGGGCGGAAATCCGGCCCTTAAGGGCCGGGTATTTTCAAAAACAATGTTGGGCCGAGTACGAAGCTCGGCCCCCACTCAATCCCAGGCCTTAAGGCCGGGTTCAAAGGTGACTATTTTAACGTCAGTCTACATCAAAATCAAGAGATCCGTTTTCTTCGATTTCCTGCGCAGCTTCCCAATATTCTTTGATGTCTGAGACCGGAATATGGTCGTCGAGGTGTCTGAGCTCATGATAAAAATCCGCTTGATGATCTTCGACGTCTGCAAAGTAGTGGTATACGACCGAACCTTGCTCGTAGCTGTTTTCCTCTCCTACTTCGTCCCATTCGCAGAAGGGGTTATCGATATGGATATGCTCTTTGACCCAAAGAGGATAAATGATGGAATAGGGGGCAGTTCGATTGGGGTTGAAGTAGCTGTCGAGGAACCGTCTGATCACTATAGAAGAGACGTTCAAAATGTGATTGCCTCCCCTCTTGCGCAAAGGGATAAAATACGACTCTGTCAATCGAAAGACATTATTTGCTCTGTCGTCCTCGATCTGCATTGGGGAGCTGATGGAAACATTGCCATACCTTTTTTGAAGCGCGTTCAAGGTCTCTTCAGAAAGGACGTCAAGGCCGATCTGCTCAATATATTGGCGGTAACCATCCGCTTTGGGTCCAAATGCGTACCACTCCGTCGACAATTGCGCGAGGTCCTCCGAAACGACCTCAACATGGGTATCAATCAGCGTAGGCTTTTCCAAACGGCATTCCGGAAGACGGGCAAGGGAGTCTGTCCCTTTTGCCAGTGGAAGACCCCAGTAATAATTTGGGAAGAAATTCCCACTCAAAGGACCGCCCTGTAAAGTGATTGTTGAATCTACCCAGTAGTCTACTCCTCCGATCGTGATCCTGAGGATGATATGATTAAACACGAAGGGATTAGGCAGCGCCTCGGAAAGCAGTTTGCCCTCGGAAATATTGACGAGGACAGGAGTGGATGAAATGTCCATCAGGCGAAGAAGGCAATGCAGTAAAAAAGTTTTATCTTTGCAGTCGCCAAAGCGCCGTTGAAAGACAAGAAGAGGATCATGGGGCATATGGCCCATCACGCCTTCTTCGAATCCGAGGTATCTCACCTCATCTTGCACAAAACGCAAAGCGGCCAAAGCCTTGTCCAAATCCGAACCCGTCCACGACGCCACGAGCTCGGCCATTTCTTCGGAAATTGAACTTTCAAAATCTTTCGGGATAGCAAAAAGCGGAGTGATCAAATCGGCGACCGCTCCCCAGTTGCGGTAGTCGCTGACCTCGACGTAAGCCTCCGAGCAGAACCATTCGGGCTGGAACTCCTCATCGGAGCTTACCTCTGGATCTAAGACCTCCCAATTCCACTCGCGTAAAGAGTCGGATAAATCGGCGACTGAGGGTTCTATTTCTGTGTTGAACTGTTTAATGGAAAATTCATGATCCGGGTATGTGAGTAATCGATGGGAGATCTTTTTGATGGTGAAATGCCCCTGTAAATTCATCCGATTGACGTAATGCTCGGAAAAAAGCGGGTTTGCTCCCGTACGCGAATAAGAATATTCGACGATGTCTCCGAGGCGGATGTCTTCTAGAAAATAAACGACGGTCAAATCCCCGTGGAAAAGCCGATTCTCCAATCCCTCTTCTCTTTGCAACAGCTCGCTCCTCGAGTTCATTTTATTGATCCACACTCCATCGCGCAGGACTTTAATTTCATGCACGGTGAGTGTTTGAAACGCAGGATCAAAACCAATTTCGATTTGGCCTATCGCCTCGATCCCTGTCTGCGAAAGAATCTTTGCCGCCACATGGAAATATTCCGATTTTTCAGGAAAGCAGTCTTGGCAATCCAACAGCAAAAATTGCAAATGGGTCGATTCTTCGTCAACCTCCCTTGAGAATTCCCTAGGCATGACCCATTCCGATACCGGTCCCTCTTGCCAGAGTTCGGATTCACTCTCGTTAATTGTACCTAGCAACGAATGAACTGGCAGGAGAAGCAAAACCAAAAAACGGGCCAACATAATTACCTCAATTAAAAAAGGTAAAATTGTTAACCCTCGCTGGATTGTTGTACAGAAAAAAAAATTCAATTATTCGAAGTTTTTCGGTGCATGTCGCAGCGTTTTCTTTTCCGACTGCTGCTTTTTGGAGGCGAGCATTTTCTCTTTGCTCTTGCGGGAGCGGCGCCGTTTTTGACGGCGGATCTTTTCGATCATCTGCTGCCGCTCCGATTTTTTATTTTCGATTTTCTCTTCAATGCGGTCGCAAAGCTCTTTTCGCGCATAATAGCGGTTGAGCTCTCGTGAGCGCTCCCGCTGACACTTAATTTCAATTCCCGTGGGGAGATGCTTCAAATAGACGCAGGACGACGTCTTGTTGATTTTCTGCCCCCCGCTTCCCGATCCCAAAATGAACTTTTCCACCAAGTCCCCTTCTTGGATGCCGAGCCGCTCCATTCTGGCATGCAATTCATCGAATTTTTCTTTACGGATCATTCAAAATTCTCGCGCCTCTTATTAAAAGCTTCCACGAACAAATCGAATTTGTTTTCAAATCCCTCAGCACTTGACCATTTTCGAATTTCCTCAAAATCGATCATTTGGTCAGAACAAACTTCAATGGCTTGGTTCAATGCTTGTTTGTCATTCCAATGGAAATAACTTGCAAGCCGGTCTTTAACACAATCAATTGGTCGAAGCAGTTTTAACGAGCCAAAAGGAGTAGTTAATTCTTCGAATTTTTGAACAAGCTCGTTTCCTACTGCAACCGGAGGAGTAACAAACTCGATTAAGTAAGGACAATCGGGATGGGAAAAATGTTTATTCTTTTCATGAAAGCCCAGTCGTTCCAATGACTTTTTCACCTTTAATTTATCTTCCCATGTTATGTAATCCAAATCATAGGAAACATAACGATTTTCAGAATAAATCGTCACGCATGCTCCTCCCACCAGAATGATCTCTATACCATCTTTTCGCAAGGCGTCTGAAATAAGACCGGCTAAATCTTTAACATCGATATTTTTCCAATCAACTTTTTTGGCCATTACAATGGTTTTCCTGCTCTTCTTGGGCGTTTGCGGGTAATCGGTTCATAGCTCTTTTCTTTAATGTTTTCAGGAAGAAAAGAATAGGCTTTTTCGATAAATTTTTTTAGCTCATTATTTAAAGGGTAACGGGGATTCCACTGATAAATTCTCGTTTTTCCCTCTTTAAAACTGACCAGGATGCCCTGCCGCTCCAGTCTCGCTAGTGCATTTTGAATGCCAAAAAGCGGGAGATTTAATTGCCTTTTGAGTTCAGAAGGGTAGCATTTTTCATTGACCAAGAGGTAAAAAAGGATTTTTTCAATCGCCTTGTTGCCGAATAGTCCTTCTAACATAGATCCACCATCTTTAATGGTTATATTACCAAAAAAATTGGTAGATGTAAACACCTTAGACACAAGTTGCTGATTATCAATTGTTTGCAATTAAAAACTATCAAACTGTGCAAGGAACGTTTCTTTTTCTTCGGCGCTTAAGAAAGCATGCTCAATAGCACTTTTGGCCAGCTGGCACAACTGATTATAATTGAGAAACGTTTTCTCCGATAAGGCGAATAATTCGCTTGAGAGGGAATTTTGAAAGATCAAGGGATCATCAGTGCAAATCACGACGGGATGGCCCTGCAGATAATAGCCGAGCCCCGGATGCGCGCTATAATCGTCGATCATTTGGACGAGCACGCTGCTCGTCGGACAAACTTCGATCGGGATGCGGTGATCAAAAATCCACTGCAGAGCATCCTGCGTCAAATGAACGCCGTGGCCAATGCGGTGAGGCTGCAGTTCTTCCAAAAGCGCTTTTTGATTCTGTTCTTTTGGCGACTCCCCCATGTGTACCGTAAGAAATAGGCCCGCTTGCCTGGCGCGTTTGAGCTCTGGCAAAATCGCCTCGATTTGGCCCAACGTAGAGTCGCCAGAGAGATCGATTCCCACAACGCCTTGTCCTCGATACTTGATGGCGAGATCGACCGTCCTCTGCGCATGAGGAAGGGTTGAAGCGCGCTGCAGGCTGAGCAAAAGGCGCGATTGCAACCGCTCGGATTGCATCCCTCTAAGAACGGATTGCAAATACCCTTCCAACCCGGTTCCCAGATCTTTTAAATTCGTGCGAATTTCTGCGTAAACAACGCCGTCCTTTTCCAGGGCGCGGCACAAAGCAGCGACTCCCCTTTCCACTTTGTCGTCGGAATTGACGATCTGACCGATAAGGCCAAAGACCTTAAAACCTTCGTGGTAATCGACTTTTTTGGAGACCATTTCAAGGCTGTTCAATAGAGCTTGTTGCTGAGGCGCTGAGGCAATGCCGAGCAGGTAGTCCAAAGGATAAGAGCCTCCCAAGTGAAGATGGAGTTCCGCTTTGGGCATCTCTTGAAACAAAGGCAACAGGTCGAGTTCCATCGCATATCCGTGTAAAGTTAAAATAATAAATAGAATGATCTTTCGCATCTGGTTTTTATCGAGATATTCCTATAAAATGGATGTTTATTTGCTCGTTGTCAAGGAAATTGGTGTTTATGACTTTGCCCAGAGAACTTATCGAAAAAATATTGAGTTTTTCAGATTACAATGACTATTTCAGTCTCTTGACGGTCAACAAAGAATGGTCGGCAATTGCTGAAGACAAAATCCGAGAAAAAATGATTCCCCTTTTTAAAAAGTCGATCGAGGCAAAATCGACCGGATTTTTCCAATTGACCTCTAAGACCATTGAAGCCCTCTGTCCGAATTACGTCTCTCGGCTTGGCGAGATCGAAAAGAACTTTCAGTCGTTTTCCTTGAGGCAAATCAAAGAACAGCTCGATTCTTTAACTGAAAAATACGCTGTGCATATCGCCACCCTCGGCGAATACGATCTGCCGGAAAAGGCGAAGATTGGAACCCAATTTGCCAAGTTTAACTACAAAACCAATGGTGGAGAAATCCAGCCCTGGAGTGAATTGCCTTCCATGGCGATCCCGGAAGCCAAAAACTACTTTCCATTAAAAATGATGGGTAACGAGAAATGCGTCTGCTTTCCCCTATACGGAAGGCTGATTGAACTGATCCGCGATTTTTCTCTGGATCAAATGAACAACACACACCGCATCTATTATCCTCAATCGATCTACTCACCCTTCTTAGATGCAAGCCCTCCTATGGACAAATGGAAGGAGACCATGCTTGAAAAGCTTCTGAAAAACAAGGCTCAACAAAGTTGAGCCCTTGGATTAGGAATTAGACGTTCAGTGAATTTAAACTCTCGACGAGTTCAGAATTCCCCTTATCTTCTGCAGAATCCGTGACATCTTCAACCACTGGCCCTTGATCCTTTGCAGATTCTTTCTCTAGGTAAAGCATGCTCCTGGTAAGTTGTTGCGAGACCATGACGACACCATGCAATACTGTTTGGCGCAAATCCAAGCCGCAATGAATCAACTTTGTTTCAAATGTGAAGAGATGTCTGATCGTATTTTGGTAAGCATCTTTATCTTCGGAAGAAACCATGTATCTAGAAATGTTGCTCACATAGAGGGTGTCGATCGCAACGGAATTGTCCTTCAATTTTTGAGCAATTTTTGCAAAGACATTGTGGTTGCGGATATCTTCGGTGATGGCACAGATTTTACCCTCTGCAGCGAGTTTTTGTATGTGCTCGTAACCATCATCCGTGGATAACCAGCTGCCTGGCCTTTTCAATTCCAGCAGGACTTCCTCATCCGGGAGAATAGCCACAACGTTTTTCACATTCGGACTGAATTTAAGGAAATTCATTTGTACGTATTTTACCATCACTTGAGCGTATTTATGCCTATTCGGGCATATCGTGCTCATCAATGAATAATTGAGGAAAGCTGTTGAATTTGGGTTGAAATCGGCCATAACTCCCCTTGCGGATTTCCTTTGCACCATGATGTCGAAATTATGCCAGCCCGAAAAACCGAAATGGCAAGGCTCGGGGATTAATTTGCAGTCGGCTAAGGTTTGCCTGACTGCGTTCGTTTCCGTTTCATTAGTGCCCACATAAACACCTGCTACAGCTTGGTTCATTGTGGAATTGCTGTGCTTACTAATTGATTTTGATAAACCATCTAAATATATCGAGAATGTCATAATTATTATCTTTGTTTAAGTTAAACTTCGATAATAATTATAACAAATAATTCATTATAATTAAATAAATTTTATATCGATAATAGAATTAAAACTTTATATATATAGTAAATAGTATTATTATTTATATAATAATTTTTTTAATTATGACGTAAGCCCTTCTTTTTTAGACTTGCCGACCCACGATGGGCGCGAGCTGTCTCAAAGAGGCCATCATTTCGGCGAACTGCTCGAAATTCAGGGTTTGGTCGGCATCGGAATAGGCCTTATCGGGGTCGGGGTGGATCTCGATCATGAGGCCGTCGGCGCCGGCGGCGATGCCTGCCCGGGCCATCGGGGCCACCATTTTACGGATGCCTGTCCCGTGGCTGGGGTCGACGATGATCGGCAGGTGCGAGAGCTCTTGAAGGATGGGGACGGCAGCGAGATCGAGAGTATTACGGCTGTAGGTCTCATAAGTGCGAATTCCCCGCTCGCAGAGAATAACTTGGGAATTGCCTGCGCTGAGGATATATTCCGCCGACATCAGCAAATCTTGATAAGTGGCGGAAAGCCCGCGCTTAAGAAGAATGGGATTTTTGACGCTGCCCAATTTTTTAAGAAGGCTAAAATTCTGCATATTGCGTGCTCCAATCTGTAAAATATCCGCGTAAGACGCGACAAGTTCGATCTGGTCGGTGTCCATCACTTCTGTCACTGTCAGAAGCCCATGAGCTTCCGCCGCTTTTTTTAAGTAGATAAGCCCTTTTTCTCCTAAGCCCTGAAAAGCGTAAGGGGACGTGCGGGGCTTGAATGCGCCGCCGCGCAAGATATTTCCGCCACTTTCTTTTACAGCTTTTGCGCAGGCGAAAATCTGCTCTTCCGTCTCAATACTGCAGGGACCTGCCATGACGGTGAGCTGCTTGCCGCCGATGAGTTGCCCCTTGCAGTCAAAGATAGAACGCTCATTTTTCAATTGCTTGGCCGCAAGCTTATAGGGCTGCGACAGCGGCAAAATTTCTTCGATGAGAGGAAGTGTTTTGAACTGATTGAGATCGACCGATTTGTCGACGCCAGCCACAAGGGCAAAGCACAAACGGCCTTCTCTTTCGACGAGATTGGCCTTGATGCCCATCCATTCGAACCTCTGTTGCAGATGGGTAATCTCTTCGCGGCTTGCTTTTCTATCAATTAGTACGATCATTTATTTCCCTCGTGATTTCAAAAGTTGGCTACTGGCTTCGTCGGCATCTTCATCTTTGCAGCTGGCTGCATCGAGCTTGTGCTTGCACAAGCCCTGCTTATCCAACGGCTGCGCCTGCTGCAAATCTGAAGCGCCGACATTGCCATTGGCCAAGTTTTGAATCCCTCTGTGTATACTCCTCTTTGGGTCAATTTGTTTGGCCATATGGGTGAGCTCGTCCGGGCTGACTTCTCGGCCCATCGCTTCGACAAAATAAGAACCGACGATAAAACCATCAGCGGAAGCGATCGCTTCTTTAGCGGTCTGCCGGCTGCTGATTCCAAAGCCGGCGGCCACGGGAAGAGAGCTTTCTTGTTTGATGCGCGCGATATCTTTGCCGAAATGATCGGGTAGGGCGCTGCGCATCCCCGTCGTCCCTTTTTGACAGGCATAATAAATAAATCCTTTCGCTCTTTGCGCAATCTGTCTCACCCGCTCTTGCGGTGTGGTGGTCGAGACGATGAGAATCGGGTCTAAAGTGGACGGCGGTATGCGCTCGTAGGGAATGTCGACAAGGAGCAGGCCGTCGGCGCCGGCTTCTTTTGTCTTTTCTAAGAAAGAACTGCCCTGAGCGAGAATCGGGTTGGCATAACTGAACACGACGATTGGCACCTGACTCATCTTTCGGAATGCCTTTAAAAAAGGGATCAAATCTTGGCTTTTCGTCCCCTTTTCAAGGGAGCGCTCCATCGCTTTTTGAATCACCGGCCCGTCTGCGACAGGATCGGAAAAAGGCAAGCCGATCTCCAATAAATCGACGCCTCCTTTGACAAGGGCCAAGGCGGCCTCTATTGAGTAGTCAAGGCCTCCATCGCCCAGCGTCAAATAGGCGATAAACGCGGGCCCTTTGGCAAAAGCATCTGAAATCATAAAACACCTCGTTGCAACAGTTGCGGCAGATCTTTCTCCCCTCTTCCGGAGAGGTTGATGAGGATCACTTTGTCTTTTGGCACTGTTTTACCGATTTTCATCGCATAGCTAAGTGCATGGCTCGATTCGAGCGCGGGAATAATCCCTTCTGTTTTCGACAACAGTTTAAACGCCGCCAATGCCTCGTCGTCAGTCGCGCTAGCATAGCTTGCTCTCCCCGATTCGTACAGGACAGAATGCTGGGGGCCGACCGCAGGATAGTCCATTCCGGCGGAAATCGAATGGGTCGGCATCACTTGTCCATTCTCATCTTGCAGCAAATAGGTGTAACAGCCGTGCAATATTCCAGGCTTGCCGCCATTAAAGCGGGCAGCGTGCTGGCCGAGCTTCTGGCCTTTGCCGCCAGCCTCGACGCCGACGAGCGCGACTGCTGGATTATCGATGAATGCCGAAAAAATGCCAATCGAGTTCGATCCGCCGCCGACGCAGGCGATCACGAGATCGGGATCTCGGCCAATTTTCGCGCGGATCTGTCTCACGGCTTCGTCTCCGATCACCGACTGAAAAAAAGCGACCATTTCGGGATAGGGATGAGGGCCCAGCGCAGAACCTAAACAATAATGGGAATCTTCAAAGCGGTGAGACCAGTCGCGCAGCGCTTCGTTAACAGCGTCTTTCAGAGTCATCGCGCCTTTTTCCACAGAAACAACTTCGGCGCCGAGCAATTGCATCTTGCTGACATTGGGAGCTTGCCGCTCGACATCGATTTTGCCCATGTAGATCACACATTCAAGATTGAGAAAGGCGCAAGCGGTCGCCGTAGCAACGCCGTGCTGGCCAGCGCCCGTTTCAGCGATGATCCTCTTTTTGCCCATTTTCTGAGCGAGCATGCATTGTCCCAGAGCGTTGTTCAATTTATGTGCTCCAGTGTGGAGCAAATCTTCCCGTTTTAAAAAAATGCGAGGACCATCGATTGCCTCCGCAAATCGCTTGACCTCCGTCATTGGCGTCTCGCGACCGGCATAATCGTGCAGGACCTGCAAAAATTCTTCGTAAAAAGCGGGGTCTGACCCATAGGTTTCCCATGCAACCTGCAATTCATTGATCGGCGCCATCAAAAGTTCCGGCAAATACACGCCGCCAAATTCCATTAGATTATTCACAACTTCTCGCCTCATTAATGAATTTTAATATCAATTCTCTATTCTTCGTTCCCTCTTTTTCCACACCGCTCGACACATCGACGCCGCTCGGCCGAAAACGGAAAATGGCTTGTTTCACGTTATCGGGAGTCAGCCCCCCGGCAATGAGCCATGGATGCGCTTGAGGAGGCGTAAAATTCTCAAAATCGAGCATGGCCCCCGTTCCCGGTTGTTCTGTTTCCATGAGCAAAAGGTCGCAATGAGGGCGTAACGCCACTTTCGGCTCGTTGATATAAATGCGTCTGAGATGTTCAGGGAGTGGATCTGAAAGATCATAGGCCTGAACCATTTGGATACCGAGGAGATCGGAGACGGCGCTGATTTTTGTAACCGGTTCCGCAACGAAAACTCCGACAGGAGTGGCCCCATTGTCTTTAACGGCATCGATAATTTTTTTCGCCTGTTCCAACGCAACGGACCGCCTAAACCCCTTGGTCAAAATCATCCCCACAAAATCAGCGCCCTCTTTGGCGGCAAAAGCTGCAATCTCGGGACTTTGAAGCCCGCAAATTTTAATGATCATTTTGTAACTCCTTGAGCAAGCTCAAAGGATTGGGAGCTTTGACAAGCGCCTCTCCGACAAGAATCGCGTCAAAGCCAGCCTTGCGGATTTTATTGGCCTCCAAACCATTAAAAATCCCCGATTCGGCAACAGAAATGACGGATGGGGAAAAGTGGGGTGCAAGAGCAATCGAGGTCTGTAATGAGACCTCAAAAGTGGTCAAATTGCGATTATTCACGCCAATGATCTCAGCACCAGCGAGATGGGCCAAAGTCAATTCATTGAGATCGTGGACTTCGATAAGCGTCTCGATCCCGTATTGTTTGGCCTCATGGACAAATTCAGCGAGGCGCTCCTTAAGTGCGGCGGCGATCAGCAACACCGCATGAGCGCCGGCCCTTGCCGTTTGGTAAATTTGCTTTTTATCGATGATGAATTCTTTGCGCAGCACCGGCACTCCAGGACACGCCTCGATCACCGCTTTCAAATCGTGCAGGCTGCCTCCAAAATGTTTCTCATCTGTCAGCACGGAAATCGCAGCGGCTCCCCCTGCGACATATTGTTTTGCCAGCGACACTGGATCAATTGAGCTGTTTAAAATGCCTTTTGAGGGCGATCTTCGCTTGATTTCGGCAATTACGCTCAAATGGGGTTTGCGCAGCGCTTCCTTCAAGGTGATCGGAGGCGGAAGGCTCAACACTTCTTGCTCTTTATCCTTTAAAATTTTCGTTAAATAGTCAGACATAATTCCTCCACCGAGCGAGTAGCTCACTCCCTTTCTTGTTCTGCAACTGCTTTTTCGCTTCGGCGATTCCCTCTTGAATCGATCCTGTTTTTCCATACAGGTACAACGCCACGCCGGCATTCAAGACAATCGTATCGGCAAAAGGGCATTCTCTGCCGTCAAATACTTCGCAAATTTTTTCCGCATTGTACTTTGCGTCTTTTCCCTTCAAATCTTCTATCGAACATAGCCTTAAGCCCAACTCTTCAGGGTCAATAAGAATCGGCTTCAATTTCTCGCCTTCGATTTCAATCGCTTGCGCCACCCCCAAACAGGACAGCTCATCGAGGCCAGATCCGTGAAAAACAAGGGAGCGGCGCGTGTTCAACTTCGCCAAAAGCCGGGCGGCGATGTCGAGAAGCTCCTTGCTGTAAACGCCAATCATGAAATGTTCTGGCGTTGCGGGATTGAGGAATGGGGCGATGATGTTGAAAAGCGTTCTTGTTCCGAGGCCTTTGCGCACTTGCCTCAATTCCTTCAGAGCCGGATGAAATTCTGGAGCAAAGAGGAAGACGATACCGAGCTCTTCAATCGATCGACAGAGACTTTCTTTTGGCGCGAGGATATTCACCCCCAAAGCCTCCAAGACATCAGCCGATCCACACAGCGATGAGACGCTGCGGTTGCCATGCTTTGCCACTTTCACGCCGCAGCTGGCGGCAAGAATCGCTGAAGCCGTTGAGATATTAAGTGTTTGGGCTCCGTCTCCGCCGGTGCCGACGATATCGAGAACGGGGCTTTTCACGGGAACTCGGACCATCCGCTCTCTCATCGCCTCGATGATCCCAAACAGCTCTTCCACCGTCTCCCCTTTTGAGCGCATCAACATGAGAAATGACGCGACTTGGTAAGGACTGGCCCCCGCAAAAATTTCGTGCATGGCAAGTTTGCTCTCCTCAGCCGAAAGGTCATTTTGAACGAGTAATTTTTCCAATGTCTTCAACATATCTTTGCCTCGCTCAAAAAATTGCGGATGAGCAGCTCCCCTTGCGATGTGAGTATCGATTCGGGATGAAATTGCACTCCAAAGCAGGGGTATTCTTTATGTTTGATCGCCATGACAATGCCATCAGCATCTTCCGCTTCAATGCTTAAAGCGGTTGGCATCGATGATTTGTCGACGACAAGGGAGTGATAGCGCCCCGCAGAGCAGGGAAGGGCGAGACCTTTAAAAATTCCCTGGCGGCGGTGAAAAATTTGAGATTTTTTCCCATGCAGGATATCGGGAGCGGAAACCACTTGGCCTCCAAACGCGAGCCCGATCGCTTGATGTCCCAAGCAGACACCGAGAATGGGCGTGGTTGGCGCAAAAGTTCGTATTAGATCCAGACAGATCCCCGCCTCTTCCGGCCGCCCGGGTCCAGGAGAAAGGACAATCGCCTGCGGCCGCAAAGAGATAATTTCTTCTACACTCATCCGGTCGTTGCGCACGATCTTCACATCTTTGTTGATGCCTGCGATGAGCTGATATAAGTTGTAAGTAAAACTGTCGTAATTATCGATGAGTAGAATCATAAAACACCTTCCATGGCAAATTGCACCGCTTTAAGCACGCCCTTTGCTTTCGCGCGCGTCTCTTCGCTCTCTTTGACGGGGTCAGAATCGTAGACAATTCCCGCTCCCGCGCGCACATGAGCGGTCCCATTTTTAATGAATGCGGTGCGGATCGCGATGCAGCTGTCGAGAGTGCCTTCATTGTCGATCGTGCAGATGGCCCCACCATAGATTCCGCGACGCGATTTTTCGAGAGCGTCGATGATTTCCATTGCGCGAATCTTTGGAGCGCCAGACAACGTTCCGGCGGGGAAGACTGCTTTCAAGGCGTCGAACTCATCGAATCCTTTGGCAAGCTTGGCCTCCACGAGGCTGACGATGTGCATCACATGCGGAAAGAGGCGCACTTTTTTCAGATCTTTCACTTGAACGCTGCCGATTTCGGCCACGACGCCCAAATCGTTTCTGCCCAAGTCGACCAGCATCATATGCTCCGCTGTTTCTTTCGGATCTTGAAGCAATTCCTCGATCAATTGTTCATCGTTTTCTCCATTTCTCGGCCGGCTTCCCGCAATCGGCATCGTTTGCATCTTGCCTTTTTCCAATTTGAGCAGCCGTTCAGGAGAAGAACCAGCGATCGCAAAATCCTTTGTCTGCATGAAAAACATGAAAGGAGAGGGATTGGTCATTCGGAGCGCGCGGTAAACTTCAAAAGGATCGCCCGGATAGGCCGCGCTGAAAGTGCGCGAGAGAACGATCTGGAAGGCATCTCCTTTTCGGATATGCTCTTTGGCCTTTAACACCATCTCGTGAAATTCGGCGTCGCTCGTGTCTTCTTTGAGTTCAAAAGCGGTGCGGGCCGGCGCCTCTGTGTTTTTAAGAGGTCCCTTGAGAATATTGAGAAGGCTTCGGATTTTTTCGAGTGCTTCTTGGTAATCTTGTTCCAAATTTTCACTCAGCTCTTTAACCACAGAAATAAAAATCGTCCCTTTCACATGGTCAAATGCAATGTGGACGGTGTGGAAAAGAAAAAAAAGATCTGGAATCGAAAATTGATCTTCATGCCCGTCGGGAATTTTTTCGAAAAGGCGGATCGCGTCATAGGCCATAAACCCGATCGCGCCCCCTACCATCGGCGGATAGTGAGGATTGGAAGGCAGCCGCTGAGATTGTACCGCTTTTCGCAGCTGCTCAAACGGAGCTGCTCCTTTGTCCGATTTGAATTGGGCAAAAGGTTCAATCGCAAGAAGAGAATATCTGCCGACGTCTTGTTCTTTGACGGCAGACTCGAGCAGGCAAGCGCCGTCTTTGGCGTTCAATGCCATGAAGGCGTGGATCGGTGTGATATCGTCACAGGGGAATTCTTGAATGACGGCAGCTTTAGTTTGACCTTGCGCTGCGACTTTGAACTCGTCGAATGTAGTTTGTCGGAACATAAGCTATCCTTGTTTAGAGGAAAGCCTACATCTGCTTCTTTAAAGCTTCCCTCAGTGGCGTACTAATAATTTTCAAAGCGTTGGACCCACGCGTGATTTTGGAGATGCTGACCTTAAAGTGGTCCGCGATCTCCCTTTGAGTCAATTCCCCGGCAATCAGGGCTTGAAGAATTTGGTAGCGATCTCCCACGTCCTTCTTTTCTTCCAATGTCAAGAAAAGGTCGAAGAGTTCGCTCAATTCTTTCCCCTTAAACTGGCTGCAGAGCTCGATGAAAGCCCGCCAACCATCCTCGGAATTCTGCATGCAGATTCTCCGCTTTATATGTATGTAATGGTACAACGTTACATGATTATTTTCAAAGAAAAAAAGAGCTTAGAGACTTAAGTCTTTGATATCGAAGAGCTTATTGAAATTTTCCGGCCAAAGAGCTTGGAAGGCCATTCTTCGGCCTTTAGGATGGATGAATGAAATTTCATGGGCATGTAGGCAGAGACGCTTCAACGGGTTCGTTTTGGACCCATATTTCTTGTCTCCAGCGATTGGGAAACCCGCCTCGGTGCAATGGACCCGGAGCTGGTTTTTGCGGCCTGTTTGGGGTTTAAGCCGGAGGAGGGTAAAATTGCCTTTACCTTTGACCACTTCGAAATGGGTTACCGCGAGTTTTCCATTCTGGGAATCTCCGGTGCTCTTCACATAATAAAAATCGTCCTCTTCGAGGTAGCATTCCCAAGTGCCTCGTTGGTCGAGCCCTTTTCCTTCCACAATGGCAAAATAGGTCTTGCCGATCCGCCGCTCTTCAAACTCCTTCTTGAAAAAGTCTCGCGCCTTTTCCGTATAGGCAAAGATCATCACACCGGAAGTTTCCCTATCCAAGCGGTGCACAGGGTAAACACGGCGGTTGTGGAACCTCTTTTTCAACATCGCATGGACCGACGGCTCCTTACCAAAATCGGTCGCCACACTGAGCAGCCCCTCCGGTTTTTCTAGGACGATGAGATCTTCATCTTCATGCAGAACGCGAATCGATCCCCTCAAAAAAGAGACTTTGGGGCCAACAGAGACCTCTTGGCCCGGCAGAACTTCTGTATTGGCGCGAAGGCTCGGTTTTTTATCGATTAAGACGCGGCCCGCCTCCAACCAAGAACGCAATGTGTTCTTCGAGCTGTCGGGAGACATCCCCTGCAAAACTTCTAAAAGAGTGGCTTTATTTTCGACGATGGTTTTCATATAAAATTTTTTTATCTATTTTACCACGACCAATTTTTTCTTTCCAGTTAATATACAAATGGATTCAAGGTTGGGAATTTGGCAAGAAGGGCCCTGAATTTAAGCCAGACAAGTCGCGCTGCTGCAAACACTTGCAAAAGAGCGTTGAAGCGCTCTTTTGCTAGGGAAGCAGGCACAACTTGAATAAGTTGTGCGATGCAGGCGGGCTTAAATTCAGTGGCTGTCCGACGCAGCCAAAAACCAACTCTTGAATTTATTTGTGTATTTACTCTTCCATGCATATATTCAAATTTAATGAGGTATTATGTCCAGGGAACGCGGAATCGTAAAGTGGTACGATGAAGGTAAAAATTATGGATTCATCACCCCTGACATGGGTGACAAGGACATCTTTTTTCACCGCACCGACCTGGAGAACCTGGAACAGACCATTGAAAAGGGTTCGCGGGTCGAATACGAGGTGGGACCAGGCTCGAAAGGCCCCCAAGCTCGAAAGATCGCCACAATTGAAGAGGGTTCATGATTAAGTCGTTTGCTGACGCAATCACGGAAGATGTTTTCCACGGCATCCATACGCATCAGATCCGAAAAAAATTCACGTCGCAGCTCCTCAAAAAAGCCGAGCTCCGTCTCGATCTCCTCAACTGCGCTGAAGATTTGGATAGCCTCCGCAAAATCCCCTCCCTCAAAGGCGAGGCGGCCGTCCGCGACGCCCACGGCAAACACAGCATTCCCATCAACCGAGAGTGGCGGCTCACCTTCGGCTGGAACGACGGCCCCGAAAAAGTAGAGTTAAAAAGCTTTTAAAAGGTGTATATGTTGCCCAAAAGACGCAAGCCCACACACCCTGGAACCATTTTATCGGAAGAATTTCTCAAACCTCTTGGGTGGACCTCGCGCGAGTTCGCAGAAAGGTTAGGGCAACATTGGAACGAGGTCAAGATCGAGGCCATCATTAAAGGGAAAGAGAACATTCCTGACAAAGGATTTTCCGAGTTCGCTGCCATTCTAGAGACAACGCCTCAATTTTGGCAGCGTTTACAGTCCCTTCACCATCAGTGGGAGCACAACCACAAACAGAACGAAAAGGGCTCTCTCAAATCCTGGAAAAAAGCACAATGACCAATCTGTTACTCTACATACGGTAAAGGCTTGTCGTGGTTAAAATTGTAGACATGGATGGTTTTGTCCATGGAACCGGAGTAAACCACCCCATCCTTCATCGCAAGGCAATTGACGAATTTCTTATGTCCTCTAATGACATGGAGTCCTTTTTTGTTCTTTAAATCCCAAACTCTCACTGTGTGGTCATCTGAGCACGAAAACAGGTAATCGCCGAATGTTTCAAGGCCGTTGACCCATCCCTCATGGCCATTGAAGGTGTGCAGCTCTTGATAATCGTTTAAATCCCAGATTTTGATCGTCTTATCGTCGGAACAGGAAATGAGAGTATTGTCTTTCACCATCAAAGCATTGACACTTTCATCGTGAGCGGGAAAGGAATGCAGTTCCTGTTTATTTTTTAGATCCCAAATTTTGATGGTGCCGTTGCCAGAGCCCGTAATCAGCAAGTCCTCATGGACCTTTAAGCAAAGGGTTGTTGTCCCTGGACCTGCCGCGAAAGAGTGCAATTCTTCATTACTCTTTAAATCCCAAAGTATGATTGAGCCATCTGAACAGCCTGTGATAAGTAAGTTCTGATGCACAGCTAAGCACAATATCCCTGAATTGGCCGTGAATCTTTGCTTCTCTTCATAGGTGTCTAAATCCCAGCATTGGACAACACCATTAGAATAACCGGCGATGAGCATATTCCCGCTCACTTCCAAGCAGCTGGTAAAAAAGCCTAGTTTACTGGTGCAGGTGTGGAGCTCCTTTTTTGTTTTGGCATCCCAGACTGTGGCATGGTCATTGGAGAGGGAAATGCATTTGTCTTTATACAACTTCAAGCAACTGACGCCGTGTACTTGTTTCTGGAACGAGTCAAAAAGATAGTTCCCCGTTTTGATATTTTGATTCACTATTTTTAAATACTTAAAAAAATCTTTGGATGGAAGTGAAATGGGAACGTTTTGTAAGGGAAACTGAAAATGCGTAACGATCATGTTTCTCCAAAGATCCTCGAAAAGTGAAATGAACTTGTTAATACCCTTATCGGTGAATAATAGGGAACGAATTTCATTTAAACCAAATACCCTTGAGAAAATGTTGTAAAACACATCTTCAGGTATTGTTTGGAAGAGGTTAACGGGTTGGTTTTGGGTACTGACAGGTGTGATACTCATAACAATATATCCTTTTTAATTTTATTCCTTCAAGTATATCAAAGTTTTTCATATTAATAAACAAAAAAATAACATTCTAAATTATTGAAAATCAACATCTTAGATACAGAAGCGGAATATTCTTGTTCGGCAAATCCTCTTTGGCTATACATAACACTCTTTGACTATTGATAAGGGAGAAGTCAATGAAATCGACGAAAGAAAAAGTGAGCTATTGCATTGGACTGCAGACAGGGGCGAATTTGAGGCATCAATTTGCTGATATGGACATGCAACGTCTGACGGAGGGGTTTAATGATGCTCTGGCTGAAAGCGAGCCAAAACTGAGCGCTGAAGAGATCCAGTCCATTCTTACAGCCTTAAAAAATCAAGTCGAGACGCAGCAGCGGCAGTATTACGCTAAAGTCGCTGAAGAAAATAAAAAGCGAAGCGAAACGTTTCTCAATGAAAACAAAGCCAAGGAAGGCGTCACGACACTGATGAGTGGCTTGCAGTACAAAGTGCTGACAAAAGGGCAAGGCACGGCCCACCCCACTCCTCTAGACTTTGTCAAAATTCATTATCGCGGAACCTTCGTCGATGGACGCGTCTTCGACAGCTCCTATCAGCGCGGACAGCCCCACGTCTTTCCATTGAACCGAGTGATAGCGGGATGGACCGAAGCGTTGCAGATGATGGCGGTGGGCGATAAATGGCAGATCTTCATTCCCCCCTATCTCGCCTATGGAGAAAATGGGTTTGGCCCCGAAATAGGCCCTAACACAGCGCTGATTTTTGAAATCGAACTGCTCGGCATCAACGAAAAGTAGATCCGCAGGGAACAACACAAAGACGCAAAGCCGCAGAGAAAAACTATAAAATCTTGGCGTCTTTGCGTTAAAAGGACTCCGGTTTTTCTCTTCTTTTCCAATAATCCTCCCCGTAATCATAGCAAAGCTGCGTGTTTGCTGGGATCGGTTTTGGAGCGAAAATGACGACATGCATCAGTCCATCGCAATAGACTGAGGCCGGCTCGAGATTCGGCTCGAAGCTGTGGTTGATGAAGCGTGTGTGATTCCCAAAATCTTGAGCATCGATCACATAGCCGCTATTTCTCCCATCCCCAATGTTGTAGTCGAAGCAGTACCGGTTTAGCCATCTTCCGAAGAATTTGCGCTTGCGAAGGAGACCCGCATACTCTCCGACAAAAGCTTGCGCGGGAATTTCTTTATTGGAAAACACTCCGTAGCCGATCTTTTCATCGATCCACTCGATTCGTAAATCGAGATGGGGAGAGCCGCGAATGCCATCGGCGTAATAGTGGCCAAGCCATTTTTGCCTGGCCGTGATCCACTCTTTTGCCAAAGCTTTAGCGCAGCGTTTTTCGATGGTAGTTTGAGTTTTGTTATCCTTACAACGAATTGTCGGCAGGTAGCCGATTTTGAAAATCTTTTCGAAATCATCAGGGGAATGGATGGAAAGACTCTGACCCTCGCGCGTTGTCACAGTGAGCGGCATATCAAGAGACTAAAGCCTTCAGCGGAGCGATGAGAAATAGGTAGAGCCAAGTGCCCAGCGCGCCGCCGAGCAGCGGCCCAAGGACAGGCACCCAGGCGTAATTCCACTCGGAGCTGCCGCGTGAGGAAAACGGGAGAAAGGCGTGGACGATGCGGGGACCCAAATCGCGTGCGGGGTTGATCGCGTAACCTGTGGGGCCTCCCAGAGACAGACCGATGCTGAAGATTAAAATCCCAATCGCATAAGGGGCCATGCCACCGGAAACGTGATTATGCAGATCGAGAATGGCAAGGACGCCAATTAAGAGAACGGCGGTTCCGATCACTTCGTTGACAAAGTTCCATTTGTAATTGCGAATGGCAGGATGGGTGGCAAAGCAGAGCAGTTTATTGGTCGAATCATAGGTGACGCGCCAATGGGGGTAATAGCTGAGCCAGACGAGAATGGCTCCCAAAATGGCCCCAATCATTTGGGACATCACATAGAGCGGCATCAGGTTCCAAGCGGTTTTGCCCGCAAGGCAAAAGCCTAAGGTGACGGCGGGGTTAAGGTGGCCGCCGCTTGCCCACCCTGTCGCGTAAACGGCGATCCCGACTGCAAATCCCCATCCTGCGGAAATCACGATCCAACCAGAATTATGCCCCTTGGACTTGTTCAATAGCACGTTGGCGACAACGCCATTGCCGAGTAGAACAAGAAGCATCGTCCCAATTAACTCTCCCCAAAAAATATTCATAAGCCACCCCAAATATGTTGGTTCTACTACAGCAAAAAGATAGAATTGGTTCAACATAATTCTTGACAGGAAGAGGGTTATATTTGAGATTCTGAACTGTATACGAGGTGTAGGTGGAAAAGTTTATTCTTGCCTTGGATCAAGGGACGACAAGCTCGCGCGCGATGCTGTTCATGCAGGATAGCACGGTGAAAGCGGTTTCTCAAAAGCCGTTTCGGCAGTTCTATCCATCGCCGGGATGGGTCGAACACGATCCCAAGGAAATTTGGAGTTCGCAGGCGGCTGTTGCCGCCGAAGTGATGGCGGCAGCCGGGATCAAATCGGAGCAGATCGCCGCGATCGGGATCACCAATCAACGGGAAACGACATTGCTTTGGGAGCGCAAGAGCGGAAACCCGCTCATGAACGCCATTGTCTGGCAAGACAGGCGCACAACCGAAATTTGTCAGAAGATGAAATCGCAAGGATTTGAAAATGCCATCCAGCAAAAGACGGGCTTATTGATCGATCCCTATTTTTCAGCCTCTAAGATTCATTGGATGCTAGAAAATATTCCGGGAGCAAGAGAGCGGGCACTGCGCGGAGAGATCGCGTTTGGCACCGTCGACACCTGGCTTGTCTGGAAATTAACGGGGGGGCGGGCTCATGTGACTGACGCGACAAACGCTTCTCGGACCATGCTATTTAACATTCACACGCAAGAGTGGGATGAAGAGCTGCTGAAAATCTGGAACATTCCACGGGAAATCCTCCCCAAAGCGTGCAGTAGCAGCGAGATTTATGCCGAGGCGACAGACGCCTTTGCTTCGACGCCGATTCCAATTGGGGGAATTGCAGGCGACCAGCAGGCCGCACTATTCGGACAAGCCTGTTTCGAAAGTGGCATGGTCAAAACGACTTATGGGACTGGATGCTTCATGCTAATGAATACGGGGAGCAAACCGTTTTTATCGAAGAACAAGCTGCTCACGACAATCGCCTACAGAATCGATGGCAAAACGCAATACGCTCTCGAGGGCAGCGTTTTCATCGGAGGGGCGGCGGTCCAATGGTTTCGCGACAATTTGGGCGTGATCAAAACCTCTTCCGAAATTCAGACACTTGCAGCAAGCGTCCCCGATACAAGCGGGGTCTATTTCGTCCCGGCGCTGACAGGCCTTGGCGCTCCGTACTGGGATCCCTACACCCGGGGCACGATCCTTGGAATCACGCGAGGGACCACCGCAGCGCATCTCGCGCGCGCTGTCTTGGAAGGCATTGCCCATCAAGTCGCCGATGTGCTTCTCGCCATGCAAAGCGATGCCCTAATGAAAATTCAGGAAATTCGCGTCGACGGCGGGGCGGCGGTCGACAACCTGCTCATGCAATTTCAAGCGGATATTCTCTCTGTGCCCACAGTACGACCTCGTCTGACGGAGACAACGGCGATGGGAGCTGCGTTCCTCGCAGGCCTGGCCGTGAAATTTTGGAAAGATCAGAAGGAGATTTCCGAATATTGGAAAGTCGATCGTCAGTTCAAACCGCAGATGGCCCCAGAAAAAGTCGAAGTACTGCGAAAAAAATGGCAAAAAGCGATCGAGTGCGCTCGCGCTTGGGAGGAAAAGTGAATCGGCAACAAATGGTTAAGGAGGCCACTGCAAATCCAGACCATTGGGATGTCATCATCATTGGAGGAGGTGCGACGGGACTTGGGGCGGCTGTCGACAGCGCCTCGCGGGGGTTCAAGACTTTACTTCTCGAACAGCACGATTTTGCCAAAGGGACCTCCAGCCGCAGCACGAAATTAATCCATGGGGGCCTGCGCTATTTGCAGCAGGGAAATATCGCGCTCGTCATCGAAGCTCTCAAAGAGCGGGGGCTTCTTTGCGAAAATGCACCGCATCTCGTTCATCACCTCCCCTTCCTCGTCCCGCATTACCATTGGTGGGAAGGGCCATTTTATGGAGTCGGCCTTAAAATTTACGATATGCTCGCTGGAAAACTCGGGATCGAAAAATCGAAAAAACTCACGCGAAGAGCGACATTGAAGGCGATCCCTACATTAGAGCCTCAAGATTTGCGCGGGGGCATTGTCTATTACGATGGGCAGTTTGACGATTCGCGCCTGGCCATCTGCCTTGCCCAAACGGCTGCCGATCAAGGCGGCATTGTCATCAATTACCTGAAGGTCACAGGCCTGATCAAAAAACAGGGGCTTTGCACCGGCGTTACAGCCGTTGATCAGCAATCCGGGGAGCATTACCGTTTTCATGGCCGCGTCGTGATCAATGCCACTGGCGTTTTCACCGATTCCATTTTGCATAAAGACAATTCTGCCGCGCGGCCCATGATCGCGCCGAGCCAGGGCGTGCATCTTGTCCTCGACAAATCTTTTCAGCCTGGCAAAACAGCGATCCTCGTCCCGCACACTTCCGACAAGCGCGTTTTATTTATGGTCCCTTGGCACGACAGGCTGCTTTTAGGAACGACAGATACCCCGATGAAGAAATGCTCTTTGGAACCGCGCCCTTTGAATGAGGAGATCGATTTTTTGCTCACGCATGCGGCAAAGTACCTAACGAAAGACCCCGCAAAAGAAGATGTATTGAGCATGTTCGCGGGCCTGCGTCCTTTGATCAAGACGGCGAAAGGCTCCGATACTGCAGCCCTTTCGCGCGACCATATGATTTTTGTCTCCAAATCGGGCCTTGTCACCATCGCAGGCGGCAAGTGGACAACCTACCGAAAAATGGCAGAGGACGTGATCGATAAGGCGATTTTGGTCGGCAATCTCCTCGAAAGGAATTGCATCACCGAGACGCTAAAGCTCCACGGCTGGCAAGAGGGCTTAAACCCCGCCGAGCATTTTAGCACCTACGGCTCTTTCGGACCGGAGATCAAAGCCTTAAGCCGGCAAAAAAAACAGTGGGGCGGTTTGTTGCATCCAAATTTACCCTATAAAATTGCCGAAGTGATTTGGAGTGTTCGAAATGAGATGCCACAAACCGTCGAGGATGTTCTTGCCAGACGCACGCGGTCGCTCCTCTTGGATGCCAAAGCATCGATCGAAATTGCGCCCACGATTGCCAAATTCATGGCGACAGAACTGGGCAAATCGAGAAATTGGGAAAAAAAACAGGTCTCCGAGTATAATCAATTGGCAAAACGCTATATCCTATGAAACGCCTTCTTTTTCTCCTTGTTGTTGCTTGGCTTCCCCTTTTTTGCGCGGAGCCCAAACTTTTTCCTTCTCCTGCTCTTGAGAAATTACTTAACGTTCTCAATGTTTCGCATGGCTCTGATTTGCAGAGCATCGTCGATGCCACTCAAAAGAGCTGGCTGCAAAAAGATAAAGAGCGCTGGGAGTTTGAAAAACGGGATGAAGATAAAAAGGACCTTTTGCTTCCCATTTTTAGAGAATTGGGGATGATCGATACCGTCGATGCCTCCAACACAATGTATGATTATGCCCTTGTCTATGGGGCGACATACGGCTCTGTCGTCGCACGCATCGACCACTTGGTTTCTCAATACAAACGAGGAGTGCGATTTAACCAGGTCGTTTTGCTCACAGGGCAGCGGCGGCTTGGATCATATGCTGCCGATAAGGAGCTTCCCTATCCAACAGAAACGGAGATGATGCTCGCTTTGTGGAAGACAATGCCGATGCCGGCTACCCTGAGGTCGGTTCCTCTGGTCCTCGTCGACGCCCCAGAGCAAGAGAGGAATGGGCGATTGGTCAGACCCACGACGCAAGACACACTTGTGGAGTGGCTCAAGACAAATCCAGCGCCTGGAACGTGTTTATTTGTTTCCAACCAACCTTTTTCAGGATATCAAGAAGCCGTCGCCAAATCCGTGCTCCCCAGCAGTTTTACCATTGAGACCATCGGCAGACAAGCGGATTCAAAAATGCCCATTGCCGTCTTACTCGACAATTTAGCCCGCTGGATTTATCAAGAAAACAAGAGGAATGAAATTGCAATTTCCCCATAAAAAAATTTACCTCGTCCGTCATGGAGAAACAGAATGGACCCAGAGTGGCAGGCACACTGGCCTTACCGACATTCCCCTGACAGAAAATGGACAGGCCCAATCGCAGCGCGTTGGCGCGCGCCTTAAAGGGCATTCTTTTCAAGCCGTATTCTCGAGCCCGCTTCAGCGCGCCTCTACAACATGCGAAATCTCAGGGTTTTTAACACAGGCGCGGCTCGATCCAGATTTGGTGGAGTGGAATTATGGAAAATATGAAGGGCTGACCACAGAGGAAATTTGGAAAACGGAGCCACATTGGAACATATTCTCAAATGGCGCGCCTGAAGGAGAAAGCGTCGCTGACATCAACGTAAGGGCAATGAGAATCCTGATGAAAATTCAGCCTATTCATGGGGACGTCCTTCTCTTTTCGCACGGCCATTTTTTACGAGCGCTGGCGGCCAAATGGCTCGAACTCTCCGCTCAAGAGGGAAGGCTATTCGCTTTATTTCCGGGATCGATATCCATTCTCGGCTTCGAACGCGACACCCATGTTCTACAATCATGGAACATAATAAGCTGAGTTTCAGAAGCTTAAACCTAATATATCTTTAAAAAACTCTAACACTTATAATCTTACGCCGAATTGACGTTATTTCAAAATTTGAGTAATGTTTTTTTGCGAATAAAAATTTAAATTATCGTAAATAATTATTTAAATCGAGAAATGACAAACATTAAAATTGATTTTTCCCCTAAAACAATCTATAATTGATAAGGAAAAAACTTAAAAATTTAAACGGTAATAGTATGACTAGTAGTAGAATTGATTACAGTTTTAATTCTAATTTTAGGCCGAGCCAAATTGTTAATCTGACTCCTCCCCCTCCCCTTCAACCCCATCGGCCTGTAACAAACCGTCCTGGGAGAACGACAGCGCCTTTAATCCAGCCGCAAATTTCCCATGAAGGCCAGGGACGCATCGCTCCTTTCCATCGCGCTGCAGTCGCCGCTTACCAGGCTTCTGATGAGGCAGGTAAAAAACTCAACTCTTTTAAACTTTTTATTCGAGATCTGCAAAACCCAAACATCAGCAACTTAAACTTCGTCAATTCCTTTAAGCAGCACCTCGGCCACACTTTGTTTATAACCGTCTGCGAAGAGATTGCTCAAAGTTTGAGGGGCAGCAAAGACGCCAATGTCGGCGAACAGTTATTAAATGAAAATTTTAGAGTTGTCCTCCGGATCAAAAATTACGATGGGGAGACTCTTCTCGATCAAATCGCCAAATTTTTTGGCCACCAATACGACAGCCATCGAGGAATCGCCGAACTGAACTCGATCGGCGAAACCCTCGAGAAGCACAACGATCATCTTCGCCAAGCGGGAAGATCTTCCGTTTTGGCCACAAACCATCACGAAGAGGCCGCAAGACTCAAATTAGATGCGCTCAGAGCCTTCAATAGTCTTCCCGAGCAAGCGAAAGGCCCCATTTGCAGAAAAATCTACGAACTCGACGGCGGCGGTCATAGAGAAGGCAACTATGGTTACAACCGTGCGGTCGAAAACATCGAGAGAATTCTTTCCCACAACAACGAATCCCCGATCAAACATGCCATCGCTCAGTGTACCGCACAGACTCCAAAGGCGCCGAATTTCATCGTCACTTACGTCCATGCCGAAAGCATCAAAACCACAGATTCTTTCTCTACAGCTCAAGAAATTCGGAAGCTTTACGATCTCGAAGATCTAAAGCAATTTTTAAAAGATCGCTACAAATCCAATGATTTCGTCACAAGAAAATACCGCGCCATGAATCCCGATGTGAAAGAACTCATCAACAAGTCGATTTGGCTTGCCAGCTATCAGCCGAGGGAATTGGGATTTGGGGATAATTTTGTCTCCCGGAATCCGCGCGCGCTACTAGGCATTAAAAATCAGCAAGAAACTGATATTATTTCCCAACTGATCTCCCATCACCAAGAGAAAATCTTGGCTTTAAGATTATACGACGAAGTCGTCGCATTTAACAACAGCGCGGGCAACAAAAATCCTCATCAAGTGCTCGACCTTTTTAATCGACTCAGCGACAAAGCGAAAGAAGATTTTCGCGGCCGCGTCTGGGAACGAGACGGCGGCAAACGCAACCCTAATATTGGCGGATGGAATAACTTCTTCGGCGGATGGGGACTTTACGGCACTCGAAAGATCGAAGCCGATCCGATGACTCTCTTTACAGGCTATCCTGCCGTGATCTCCGATTATCTGAGATACTTGCAAGAAGCCGTCGTCAAAGCAGACACCATTCTCTTCCAAGACTTGGAAAGAGCGAAGCCTGTGCCTGCAGGTCCGGTCGACGTATCCGCTTCGAAACTCGCTTCTGAGCCAGGGCTTATTCAAAATCTCCCCCCGAATTTAAGGGTCGCTTATGTCACAGCGGAATTGTCAGGAGTGGCAAGTCTTGGCGGACTTGGCTCCGCGGTCGATGGAATGGCGCGGGGATTTGGCGCTGATGATGCGCGCGTGATCCTGCCCCTCTATCAAAACGGAGTGATCAGCAACGACTTGCTCAAAAAATTAGAGCGCAAGAAAAAATACGATATCACCGTCGATGGCAAAACCCACCGCGTTTATAAACTCAATGTCCGAGGGCTTCGCTGTTATTTGGTGGACGACCCGCAACTATTCTGGATCCCTAAAAAACCCGATGGCTCTTCAGGGGATTTTTACGATGGAGATTATCTCCACTGCAAACGCCGCTGGGCGGTCTTCCAGAGCGCAGCCGCAGAGCTCCTCTATAAATTCAGCAAAAAGGAAAAACCTTTTCAGCTCGCCCACCTCCACGATGCGCAGACCGGTTTGATCCCAAAATTTTTGGCCGACCGTCATCCTGAAGAGTGGAAAAGGGGCGAAACTCTCGCCACAATGTTCACATTCCACAATAATTTAGAGCCCAACACTTACGACAACGATCAGACTATGGACATTCTGGCCCGCCACGGTCTTCCAAGAAGAGGGATGAACTCCTTCATGGAAGCATTGCAGGATGCGGACATGGTGACCACCGTTTCTGAGACCTTCAGCAAAGAAGCTCAGACAACCACTTTTGGCAATGGGATGGAGCAACCCGTTAAAATTGCTGCCCTTCAAGGCAAATTTGTCGGAATCGTCAATGGCAATAGCAATGGCTGGGACCCAAGAAAAGACGAGCAATTGGAGAAATGGAAATCCGCCATCGAGGGACCCAACAAAGGTTCAGTCCCGGATCTGCGTTACGGCCCCGATTCTTTAGATTTGGCCGATAAGATCATCACTTGCCAAAAGGAAGTGTGCGCTTACTTAAAGAGCCTGCCTTTTGATGACGAAGTTTATGCCGACCTAGACCCGGAAAAGCCGATCGTCATGTACGTAGGGCGCTATGATTCTAGCCAAAAAGGCATGGAAAAATTCCGCCTGATCATGGAAGAGACTTTGAGAAATGGATGCCAATTTGTTTGCGCCGGTATCCGCAACGAAAACGATCGCGATGCCAAAGCAATGATCGATCAATTAAAACAGCGCGCAAGAGAATTCGGTAAAAAAGGCTGTTTAATCATCGATGATAAAAAAGAAAACGGGAAGTTAAAATACCAAGGTGTCTTCGGTAACCTTCTCCGCGCAGCTTCTACAATCGCTGCCTTCCCTTCTAAATATGAGCCTTGCGGCCTTGTCCAAGGGGAATTCAATCGCTTGGGCAAAAAAGCGCTCGCTACCCGCACAGGCGGCTTCGCGGACACGCTGACCGCCGAAGGACCAAATGCAAACGGCTATCTCTTCAGACGGCACGACGACTGGCATTCCGCAGAGCAAGACAGAGAAATCGTCGACACCCTCCGCATCGCTTTGGATTACGCCAAAGCTCAGCAGCACGCCCTTTATCACGGCGACGACGCTGCTAAGAAACCTTATCTCGACTCGATGAGAACCATCATGCGCAATGCCCTCAGTTCTACCTGGGAAACAACGCCAGATGGCTCATTGAGCGCAGCCCGCAAAATTGAGCTCGCGATGGCCAAGACCTTTGTCAACATGAAACGCCGCGGCGAGCCCCTCATCGCCAACCTCAAAACCCTCAAAGTTTAAGGTCAAAAGACCTCTCCTGATAGTGCGCCTACTGGCGCACTTCTTTCAAAAGAAATTAAAGAAATAATTTAACTCGATTCATCATTGTAAAGATCAATCAAAAGGCATTCCCCCTGGATCTCGAGGATCATTTAATTCTGGCGCAAATGGAACAGAACCATCAAATTGCGGCAAGCAATGAGCCAACACAAATCGATGCCAACCCCCAAACAGCGGCAAGCAATGGGCCAAGCCTGATTGATAAAGCCTAAGAGGCTGTCCACGGAATGGCAAAGGACCTTCCTTTGCCATTGCCCATTTTTTTAAGAAATTGTCCGCTGAAAAATAACGCAATCTCTTGCCATTTTTGTTGAAATTGTTATCCTGATACTAAAAGGATGCAATCTGATGTCGATCGCTTGGATTTTTCTTCTGCTCGCTGGATTCTTTGAAATCTGTTTCACAATCGCTCTCAAATTCAGCCAAGGCTTTACCCGTGTCATTCCTAGTATTATTACGGTCATTTTCATCGTCTTAAGCTTCTTTTCGGTGTCTCAGGCGATGAAAAGCATTCCCATTGGAACTGCCTACGCCGTTTGGGCCGGGATCGGAGCGGCAGGGACGGTCGTTTGTGGAATTATCTTTTTTGGCGATTCCTACCACATCATCCGTCTCATTTCTATTTTCTTGATCATCATCGGTATCATCGGCCTTAAGCTGGCCCACGTGGAATGATTTTTGTTTGCATTGCGATTTGTGTTGCCCTGATCCTTTTTGGAAGGAAAAAGCTGATTTTTTTCTTCATTTGTTTTCTCGGGATCGTATTGATCGGCATTAACGCGATGCAGAATTTATGCAGCGAAAAATCCATCCTAAAGGTTTGTCTGACGGGGAAAACCGAGATGCGCGAGATGCACTGGAAAAATCCAAATGGGCCGCTTAAGCAATCCAGGATAGAATGCCACGAAGTCATCTTTCAGCAAACAGATGGCGAGGAGATCGCCCGCTTCAGCTTATGCGGAGATCTCATCGGGGTCCGCGCAAAGATATTGCGCTTCCCCCCTTTTCTCAATGCAATTGGCATTTTTAACCAGTACAAATGGGATGCCGTTTACACTGGCTATCGCCGCGCCGAAGACTACGAGCAGTTTCCTTTCGAGGCGCATTCTCTTGCCAAAACGCAGAGCACTATTTTGCGCAGTTTGCTCTTTAAATGCTGGAACGCCCTATTTTTTAATCGCACACATTCTTGTTTGGTTAAAAGCGCAAACCTACAGTCCAACTATTTTCCTACCGTGGACGAATCAGGCAATGCTATTGAAGCGGAGTACACGCTCAGTCTTTCGTCAGCAGGCTTGTCGGCCACACCCGTTAATCATAAATCCCCAAACAATTGACGGTCATAGCGGCCAAAATAATTTAAAAACTTTTGTTGCAGACCATTAGATGTCATCTGGATGTTTTTGTTAAGTCAAAATTAATGACACAAACTGCTTATACACAGGCAAATACACCAATACTAAGGGACTGTTCCGTCTTTCAACCCTTTTCCACTTCAGCAACCTAAAAATATTTCCAAAATATGCCGGATCGGTTAAAACGAATTTTTGTTCTTCCGAAAATGGGGGAAACATGCACGTCGTTCGAACTTTTGGTCATGTAGTGGGGGGGACTTTGCTCGTGACGGGAACGAGCATTGGAGTGGGCATGCTGGCATTGCCAGTAGCTACGGCAAGCGGAGGGTTTATTCCCTCCTTTTTTGTTTATGTGATCTGCTGGGCCTTCATGCTATGTTCTGGCCTACTTATCCTCGAAGCCTGCATTTGGATGCCCAAAGGAGCGAATTTGATCACGCTGTCGACGCGCCTTCTCGGAAAATGGGGCGGCACATCTTGCTGGTTTCTGTATTTATTCCTTTTTTCATGCCTCATGGTCGCCCATATCGCCGGTGGTGCAGGAATCATTTCCGATTTAACCGGCGGCAAGGTCCCCAGTTGGCTCGGGACTGTGATCTACGTCGCTCTCTTTTCGCCTGTCGTCTATTTTGGGGCTTTGTGGGTAGACCGGTTTAATTTGGCCTTAATCGCAGGCGTAGCCATCACCTACCTTGTTTTCGCCGGATCTTCGGCCGGTTACATTGTCCCCTCGTATCTTACGCGAATGGACTGGGGGAAAATCTGGTGGGCGCTTCCGGTCGTTTTTACAGCTTTCGGCTATCAGATTCTGATCCCGACTCTATTCAACTACATGAACCGCAATGTTCCAAAGGTCAGATTCGCCATTATTGTGGGCACGGCGATCCCGCTTTTGATCTATATTCTGTGGGAGTTGCTGATTTTAGGAGTTGTTCCTCTGGAAGGCGCGGGGGGACTTTTACAAGCGCTTAAAAAAGGGCAAACGGCCGTGAACCCACTCGGCGAATACATCCACAATCCTGCCCTGCTCGCAGTCGGGAAAGCTTTTGCTTTTTTTGCCATGACGACCTCTTATTTGGGGATTTCGATCGCCTTTGTCGATTTCTTGCTCGACGGTTTGAGATTGCCGAAAAAGGGTACCCCGAAGGTTGCGGTCTGCGCGGTAATTTTTATCATTCCTCTCGTGATCACATTGATCAATCCCCACTTGTTTATCACTGCGCTGAGCTTTGCCGGAGGAATTGGAGTTGCTTTGCTTTTAGGAGCGATGCCTGTGCTGATGGTCTGGGCGGGAAGATACCGGGAAGGATACTCTTTGGTGCATCAGCAACTGCCTGGTGGCAAAATCTCTTTGTCTTTACTGCTGATCTTTATTGTGTTTGAACTTGCATCACAAGCTTTCCTTTGACTTTGCCCTCTTCTAACAACTTGTGCGCTTCGACAACGGTTTCTAGCTTCAATCCGCCCACGACATGAATGGGCGGGGGCTGTAGAGAACCGTTTTCTAAAAGTTCAGTGATATGTTTGAGTTGCTGAGAATAGATGCTCCAAGACTCTTTAGGCCCAGAAAAAGATTCGGCGCCGACAAAAACAAAATGCAGCGAGAGATTGCGGTTGAAACAGAGGCTCTCTCCTCGCGCCCAAACCGGAAATTGAAAAGAGGGGTCTTCCGGAACGATAGAGGAAAAATGGCCTTGATGCCCAGTCAGGTTTAAGCAAAGCCGCTTCATCTCCCCACCTACAAAATCAATGCAGGCATTGAACAACCGACCCCCATGCATTTCAGTGAGTTTTTGCTGCATCTGTTCCAAGGATAGGCCTTTGTAGATGAGAATGTGCTCTTTTTTCAGCTTCATTTCCTTTTGCAAAAATTCACTGCTGGAGTCGCTTCCTGCAACGGTGAAAATTGTCTTGGCTCCAGCAAATCGCGCCATTTCGACGGCAATCGATCCCACTCCTCCCCCAGCGCCCGCGACAAAGATCTCATCCCCTTTTTTAATCGCGGAGGGGGCGATCACGGCCCGATAAGCTGTCAAACTCGCTAGAGGAACGGCTGCCGCCTGTTCGAAGGTCAGATTTTTCGGCTTCTTCGCTGCAAACTCAATCGGAAGGCAAAGATATTCGGCATAGCTGCCGTTGGAAGCTTGCCCAAATGCCATGGCATAAACTTCATCGCCGACAGCAAAACGGTCTGCTCCTTCCCCGACCGCGTCGATCACGCCACTACAATCAGCGCCCAATACAACGGGCGTCTGTCCGCCATACATTCCTTTGCGGATTTTGAAGTCGACAGGGTTGAACCCCGCAGCCTTGAGACGGATTCTCACCTCTCCTTTTTTGGGCTGAGGTTTTTCAAGCTGCTTCTCTTTCAATTGGGATACATCGCCAAATGCTTCTAGAACAATTGCTTTCATGGGGCACCATTTTGAACCGAATTATATACTGGCGACACTGGAAAGTTATAGAGAATTTCAATTTCAGCGCTTCAATTTTTCGTTCGTTGAAGCAGACCATGTGCCAGCACATGGTCGATGGAAATGAACGAAAAGACCGTGGCTTGCCACGGCTGTAAGTGAAGATGCTGAAGCAGAAATTTTCATAACTTTCCAGTGGAACCGGTATATACTGCGGTCGGCTTGTAGAGTCGATTTTCTGCGCCTGCCTTTTTCCGTTTGACTTTGCGTTCGCTCTCGCAAGCTGGCAGGAAGATTGCTTCGATCCACGCTTCGTCACACGAAAAAATTCAGGGCATAAAATCGACTCTACAAGCCGACCACAGTATATTTTACAGGCCGGCAGAACGCAAGAGCCGATTCATCAGCGCTTTTTGGGCGAGTAATTCTTCATCGCAAAGGACGAGGATTTCGGAATAGTGTTTTTGATCGGCAAATCGAAGAAGGGCATAGAGTTCTTTTGCAGAAAGAGGAAAAACATCTATTCCGTTAAATGCAAATGGCCGCAACGACAGGGCCATTTTCTTCTTCGAGGGCGTTTGCTCATGGTAAACGCTCATTTCATCGCATGAGCGGAAAAGTTTCACAGAGGCTTTTGGCGAATAATGGCGGTACTTCATTCCTGGGGATAAAATGGGGCCGCGGCCCGGCTCTGCAATCTCGATAAATTCCCCAAGCGCCTCTTCAAGCTGCTCTTTGGTGATTGTCCCCGGCCGCATCAGGAAAGGGGTTTCATTGAGCAAACTCACCACCGTCGATTCAAGACCAAGGTCCGTCTTTCCTCCATCGATAACAGCGGCGATTGTTCCATCAAAGTCATCTAAAACATGGGAAGCCTGTGTCGCGCTGGGCCTTCCGGATAAATTGGCAGATGGTGCCGCAATCGGCTCGCCGACCGACGAGATAAGCTTTAAAGCGATCGGATGAGATGGCATGCGCAAAGCAATCGAGGACATTCCCGCAGAGACGATGGATGGAACGGCTTCATGGCGTTTCATGACGACGGTCAAAGGACCGGGAAAAAAAGCCTCGGCTAGATGATAGAAAGAATCGGGAATTTCTACACAGATCCGCTGGGCCCATCGCAATGCATCGACATGAACGATGAGAGGATTGTCAGCGGGGCGTCCCTTGATTTGGAAGATCGAAGCGACAGCAGCTGGATTGAAGATGGGGGCACCAAGCCCATAGACGGTCTCGGTGGGAAAAGCGACAAGCTGTCCGTTTTTGAGAAATGCCGCCGCGCGCTCGATATCCTGAGGAGTGAGAATTTCTGTTGCCACTTAATTTCCCAAAATCCAAAAGAAGCCCAATGTGAGGGCGAACTTCGCGCCGAAAGCAATCACTAAACTCCCGAAATGCCTGTCGATAAAAGCTTTGATTGGAGTGCCCCATCGCTGCATCAGTTCTGCGATTAGGAAGAACCTCAAGCCCCTGGCAAGAAAAATCGAAGATAAAAACCCACCCAGTGAAAGTTTGCAAAACCCCGCTGAAATTGTGATCGCTTTAAAAGGAACGGGCAAAAAACTTCCGGCAAAGACGGCGAGAAAATCGTGAGTGTTATAATGATCGACCAAACGATGGAAAAAATCTTTGGAAATGAGATGATCGGTCGCAAATTGACCGATGGTGTCCCAAAGCCAGTACCCGAGAGCGTAGCCGATCAATCCAATCACAAGGGATGACAACGTGGCGACGAGGGCATAAGTGAAGCGGCGCGCAGGATTGTGCAGGCAAAATAGCATCAAGAGCGCGTCCATGGGCAAAAACAGGAACATTTCAAGTAAAAAAATGAATGCCAGCCATAGCGGCGCCATGGGAGAGAAAGCTTTTTGACAAGCCCATTCGTAAACCCTTCTCGCTGGCCTCATTTTAAAAACGCCCCTATGTAGTGTGGAGTACATTATACTTTCACTGCTTCTGGAAGTCAAGGTAAAGAAAGACTTAGAGAAACATTGAAGGCCTTGTTGTTGAATATCTTATAATCTTGGTAGAAACCAAATACCGCACTTGTCTATAATCTTTACTTTTGAGCAAGCGCAAAAAAATATGGAGTCACGCAAATGAAAGTCACCGCAACGATCGTATTTGTCTTCGGTCTATTAATTGCTCTTGGGGGAATCATGGGATTTGTCAAAAGCGGCTCTCAAGCCTCTTTGATTTCCGGCAGCGCATTCGGCAGCGCTCTTCTCATTTCCGCTTATTTTATTTCCAAGGGAAAAATCATTGGACAATATGCCGCTCTGGCCTCGACATTCTTTCTCGACGGGTTCTTCACCTATCGGTTCGCAAAAACTCTCCATTTCTTTCCCGCTGGCTTTTTAAGCCTGGCCAGCCTTGCGGTCTTAATTGTCGTCGCGTTGAAGATCCGAAGGACGCTTCGAGATACCCGCTAATGATCCCCTGCATAGTAGGGCTCGACGTGAACGATGACATCGCGCACAGCGGGCCATTCTTTTTGAATTTCGGCGCGCACCTTTTGGGTCAGCTCGTGAGCGTGTTCGACTGATAGGCCTGGAGAAACTTCAATATCGATTCCGACGTGAGCGTCCGGCCCGTAAAGCTGGATCCGAATTTTCTCTGTCGCAAGCACCCCTTCGACGCGAAGAGCTGCGGTTCCAACTTTTTCGAAAAATCGCTGCTCGGGGACGCGATCGAGCAATTGATTAATATTGTTCTTTGCGGCGTAGATTCCAATGCCGATCATTAGCACAGCAATCACAATGGCGCCAAGATGATCGCTTAAAACGCTGTATTTAGGAAAATAAGCGGCGAATAATAGAGCGATCATCGCAAACAGACAATTGAGCGCATCAATGCGGTAATGCACGGCGTCGGCGAGCAAGGCAGGGCTATTCTGTCGTTTGGCAGTCCGCTTAAGAGTCTGATAGGAGATTTCGAGCAGAATGACAGCGCCGAGCGGAATCAGCCAAGTGAACGGCTGGATCACTTTTCCTTGCGCCCCAGTGGAAATGGCGAAAAGTTGTTGGACAGCCATGCCGCCGCCCAGCACAGCGAGCATAAGGCCAAGTTGCAGCCCCGCAATCGGCTCAAAACGGCCATGCCCAAAAGGGTGATTTCTGTCGGGAGGCTTGTCCGCTATCTTGATGAAAAGAATTAGAAAAAGGCTGGCGGCGATGTCAAACAAACTGGACAAAGCGTCCATGAGCAAAGCGGAGCTATTGAGAAAGACAAACCCAAGCAGCTCCGCGATGATGATGGCACCACGCAAAACCACACCGCGAGCCGCCGTCGCCATCATCTGTTTGCGCCGCTCCAGCCGATTTTTGCTGACACTCTCCGGAAGCGGGACAGAAGGAGGAAATTTACTCATTCAATTCATCATAGCGCCCGAGAGGTTTTTTCCAATCGATATTATCGAAAAAGGCTTGGATATATTTCCCTCGGTCTAGGCCGTATTGAGTGATATAAGCGTGCTCAAAGACGTCCATTACGAGCAAGGGGGATCCTCCAGCTAAATGGCCAAGATCATGCTCATTGATCCATGTATTCATCAATCGACCGCTCTGCGGATCGCAGTAGAGGACCACCCACCCTATCCCGCGTATCATTCCGGTAGCCATGAAATTTTTCTTCCAGGCGTCATAGCTGCCGAAATCTTTGACAATCCGCTGGAAAAGGGGCGTCGATTTGTCCAAAGGCGCGTGACCGCCGAGATTTTCAAAGTACAATTCATGAAGCCTCATGCCGTCCCATTCCCACCCAAATCGCCGTTTTAACGCCCCGTAATCATAAGTTTGATCGCGGTCTTGCGATTCGAGCTCCTTCATCCGATTCAAGAGGAAATTCGTATTTTTCACATAGCCTTGATAAAGCTGAAAATGCATCTTCAATAGATCGTCGGAAAATCCAGGCATCCCATAAAGATAAGAATAGTCTTGGACCAAATAATCTGCAGAAACCACTTTTGTTTTTGGCGCCTGGGGCATGTCTTGGGCGTACAAAGAAAAAGGTATCACTGCGAACAAAACCCATTTGTTTTTCATGTTTTTCCTCCGTAAATTTTGAATTTATATACCAAAATATTCCTTTTTTTTGTCATGAATTTTTTCTACAGCATTTCCCAACAAATGATTTCGGATTGATTTATAATCTAAATAAACCGAAAATAAGATAATCAAAATCGGAAATAAAATGACGGCAATTAATTACACTAGACCAATAAACAATTTCCCTTCGACAAATTCAAATATTGATGCCTTTTCTTCTTCAAATAAAAATTCGAATGACTCTAAATTATATTTAGGCCCTGGCTATACGATCACCCCAGGGGTTACAAATTTATTCTTCGCTCCTTATGAATTTTTTAATGGCGTCAAGGCGATGCTGGCAGCGGAAAAAGTCCACGATAATGAAGGGCTCGTCGAAAATGGGATTAGAGTCGCTGGAGCGCCCCTTAGCTTCCTCAACTCGGCGAGTTCGCTGATCTTGTACATCGCCAAAGCTGGCCTCTATTTTAAGCTGATTTCCGAAACATTTACGAATGCGCTGGTCCCGTTCTCTTTCTCCATCTCAGGACTCGGTTTTATCATGTGCGCGATCGAAGGGGTATTGGAATCCCTCGGCCTGCATCAAACAAAGCAATTTTATTTAGAAAACTATCCCCAAGAAATCGAATTCCTAAAGAAAATCATTAACGACCCCGACCCTACCTCTAGACAGCAAAAGTATTCCTATGAAGTGGGAAAAATTATAAAATCCGCTACACTCCCCCTTCCTGTGAAAGAAGAAATTGAAGCTTTATTACAAAAACAGGCTGATTTTATACCAGACTCGGCCATAAACTTGGATTTTATGCCCCGAATTTTTTCGTATGACAAAGCGTGGAGCTCGAAGCCATCTTCCTGCCAGCTGGCGAGAGCGAACGCGCAGTCAGACGGAAAAAGGCGGGAGCAGAAAATCCAAGTTTATGGCCGAGTCTGGTATACACAAATCGAGGAAAAAATTTATTTAGCAAGACTGGAGCAGCTTCATAACACTTACTTTAATGGTAATCCCGGCGATCTGACAGCCAAAAAAAATGAGCTCATCCGCCGCGTGCATCCATGGCTCGCCGATGCAATAGAGCAAGCACTCCCTACGACGATCAAAAATCTGCAGGGCCCCGATTCTTTAAAAAGAGCCGAAGGCAAACAGAAGGCCGAGGAAATTTTCCATCATATCCAACTCCAGTCGCAAAAAAAGATCCTCGTCCATTCGATCGGTCTTGCCGCCGTGATTACGACAACCATTGGCCTTATTTTAGGATGTTTTGCCGTTCCATTTTTCATCCCGTTTATTGTTCTTCTCGCAGGCGCTGTCTTAGCGCTGGGGCGCTACTATCTCAATGAAGGTCTCATGGATTCCAAAGGCTGGGATTTCAAAGTTGAAAACTGCATACCAAGCATTGTGAAGGCAATTTACCAAAAAATCATCGAGTCAGAGCCAGCACCGGCTACTCTGATCCCCATCCCGAAAACGTTTAAGCAAGTAAAAGGTTTCGACTATACGCTGACGGTTCCTTCAGGCATTAAGATTTAATCGTGCATCATATTGAGCGCTTTTTCGTGGCAGGCGACCATCGCACGGACGATTCCAGGGCGGACGCCTTCTTCTTCGAGGACTTTTAGGCCTGCGATGGTCGTCCCTCCGGGAGAAGCGATGTTGAGCTTTAATTCGGCCGGATGTTTGCCGGACTCTCTCATTAGAGCGACAGCCCCTTCCATTGTTTTAAGGACAAATTCACGGGCTTCTTGGGCAGTAAATCCCAAATGAACCCCGCCGTCAATCATCGCTTCGATCATCACAAGGACAAAACCAATCCCTGAACCGCTCAAGGCGGTCAAGGCATCGATTTTATCTTCCGACATCCACGCGACTAGCCCAATTCCCTCTAAAAGAGCGTCCACGCTCTTTTTTACTTGGGGAGTAATTTGGAAATTTTCAACCAAGCCGATAACACCTTGGCCGTAGACGAGGGCTAAATTCGGCATGGAGCGGATCAGAACCCCTGAGGGGAAATTTTTTCTAAGCGCTGCAAGAGACGTCCCCGCGAGAATGCTGATGAGAATTTTATTCTCGGTCAAAGATCCTGCTGCCGCTTTTGCAGCCAGCTTTAAGTCTTTCGGCTTGATCGCGAGCAAGATGGCATCGGCGCGCTCCACGCATTTGTTTAAATCCACCTCGACAGCAGCGCCGATTTCTTTTGCTAGCGATTTTGCCTTATCTTTATCGTGATCATGGAGAAGAACCGAATGGTTTTTTGCAAAATGCTTTGCAAACGCGCTCCCCATGACACCGCATCCAATCACTGCCACTTTCATCGTTCACCTGCTCAAGTTATTCCTTTTGAGTATAATTGAAAAATAATATAATGGTAGACATGAATCGAGAAGCGTTCTTTTTTCAGCATCGAAAATGGGTTCTCGCGATCGCAGCGGCGATAATCCTGCTCGGCTACTTTTTCATAGATATTCCCATTGCCAAATCGTTCCATTCTCTTCCCCTGACTTGGAGAAAACCTCTGAGATTGTTGACGGACATCATTGATCCTAAATACAATAATTACGTATGGCCGGTTCTTTTTTTCCTTTTTGGCTACTTATTGAAAAAAAAGGTCTGGGGAAATCGTTTTCTGCTCGTCGCCGTCTCCATTCCGGTGGGCAATCTCTTCGTGTGGATCTTAAAATTTCTCTGCGCGCGGCCCAGGCCCGATCTTTTCTTTTCGGAACATCTCTACGGTTTCTTCATGTTCTATTTGAAAAGGCACGTGGAATCATTTCCCTCTGGACATGCGGCGGCAATTGGTGCTATCTGTGGAGCTTTTAGTTGCTTTTACCCTCGCTTTTCGCCATTAATTGCCATCGGGGGCTTTTTATTGGCTATGACGAGGGTGGCGTTGGGACTGCATTTTTTCAGCGATGTGATTGGTGGATTTGCGATCGGCATGGTTGCCGCCCAATGGGTCTACATGAGCATGAGAAAACAAAGGATTCAATTTAGTTACTAGGAGAATTTATGGCTCATCCGTTCCATTCAGAAGTAAAAAATATCCGCAAGGGGGATTATCCCATCAACCCGCTCATCCTCGACAGGTGGTCTCCCCGTTCCATGACGGGAGAGGAGATGACAGACCAAGAGCTGATGACGCTTTTTGAAGCGGCGAGGTGGGCCCCTTCCTCTTACAACGCTCAACCTTGGCGGTTCCTATACGCTAAGAAAAACAGCCCCTCCTGGTCGTTGTTTTTTAATCTCCTGGTCGAAGGCAACCAGGGATGGAACAAGAACGCTGCCGTCCTGCTTCTCATCGTTTCGGCCAAAAATTTTGAAAAAAACAACAAACCTTCCCACACGCATAGTTTTGATACAGGAGCGGCGTGGATGGCCTTGGCCTTAGAGGGTTCGTCTCGAGGGCTTGTCGTTCATGGAATGGAAGGCTTTGATTACGAGAAGGCAAGGAAAGACCTTGGTATCCCTGACGATTATCAGGTCGAGGCGATGGCCGCGATCGGAAAGCGCGCGCCGCCGAGCAAACTCCCTCCAGAACTTCAAGAGAGGGAAAAGCCTAGCATCAGGAAGCCCCTCTCCGAAATCGCCATTGAGGGCAAGTTCAAAAAGGTTAAAGACGACTCTAAGTAAAAAATCGAGCAAGCCCTGCGCTTGCTCGACAACCTATTGCTTAGACGATTTAGGCACCACTAACGTCGTAGCCTAGTTTCATCTTTCAGGGACTTAAATTACTTGCGAGAAGTAGCTCTGCGCGATCTACGAGCGGTTTTGCGTTTTGCTTTTCTAGCAGTACCTTTTCGAGATTTGCGAGCTGATTTACGTGATTTTTTTGCCATAATATCCTCCTTGTTTGGATACATAGGACTTTCAGGTTTAACTCACCGTTGCGGGCAAGCTCTTAATCCATTCATATCCTACAATTTTTAATATATATTAAAGACTAATTAATTTGTAAAAAAAAATTAAAACTGATTGATTATTGATTTATAAGATAATTATAAAAAATCCCCTCAGAATATATTCTGAGGGCAATTTCGAAGAGGAAAAAAAGTTTAAAAAAAATTACAAATAATCTAATTCAGAATAGCTTTATTGCTTTTGATTCTTATTAATCAGAGAATTTCCGTGCTTCTTTTTTATCATTTCAGATAATGGATTTGTTAGAGTAGGACGAATCCGAGCTCTTCTAATTTTCGCAATCACTTTAATAGCTCCAATATACAATGGCAATTTTCAATGTATATTATAAGCTATTTTAATTGGAATAGAATTTATTTAACAATGATATCTATCGACTTAATGATATCGCCTTGTTCTATTTTTTTCACGACGTCAAATCCCGCAACGGTTTGGCCGAATACAGTATATTCGCCATCGAGATACGGAATTTTCTCGAGGGTGATATAGAACTGGGAGCCGCTCGACCTTTTCTTCGGGTTCACATGGTCAGGCAGCCGCGCCCATGCCAGCGCACCCTGAATGTGGGACAATTTGATTTCGGAAGGGACGGTATACCCAGGCCCACCTCTTCCCGTCCCTTCAGGGTCGCCGCCTTGGACGACAAAATTAGGGACGACGCGGTGAAAGGCCAGGCCGCTATAAAAGCCGCCTTGGCATAGTTGGATAAAATTGGTGACCGACAGCGGGGCCTCGCGAGGATTCAGTTGGCAAGTGATGTCCCCTTTTGAGGTATGAATAATGGCCTGATAGGTCTTTCCTTCTTCAAAGACAATAGCCTTTGTGGGTTCGTTAAATTGCATCTTTTCTTCTCCAGCGGATAAATTCATCATGGCGGAAAACAATGAAAGGGCGAACACGGTTTTCTTTACAATTCCAAATCTCATACCAACCCTCCAAAACGATCTTAAGCCGTTATCCTAGCGAGAATTGAAGTTTTCATCAAGGAATTGTTGCTAAAGTTGGGATTAAGGGCTAGAGTGAGGAATATGAGAATAGCCTTTGCATTAATTCTTTTATTGGGGGCGATTGGCCCTGCTCTTCACGCCGAGCAGGTCTCTGCAGTCCAAGAAAAGCCTTCCTTAGTACTGTACTACTCTAGCTACTGCCCTTATTCTCAGAAAGTGCTGCGCTATTTGAATAAAATCCACAAGACCGTCCCCATGAAAGATGTGGTCGATAATCCCCAAAATAAAGAAGAGCTTTCCCGTGCGGGGGATCAACTTCTCGTCCCCTGCCTCATCATCGACGGAAAGGCTCTTTACGACGCCGATGCGATCATTGATTGGATGTCAAAGCATCAGGACGTATTGGAATCAACTTGAACTTCTTTCTAGAATTAATTAATAAGAGAACTAAAAGGAGGCCTACCGATGCAGATTTCTGGTCGACCTAGAAGAGTATTGAGCGTCTTTGTACTGGCGATGCTCAATGTTTCCATCATGGCCAGTTTGCGCAATCTTCCGCTGGTTGCAGAATTCGGACTGAGCGCGATTTTCTTTTTCTTCCTCGTCGCTATCTTCTTTCTGATTCCCTGTGCGCTCATCTCAGCTGAGCTGGCTACCGGATGGCCGAAGTCGGGCGGGATTTATATTTGGGTCCGCGAAGGACTCGGCGACCGGTGGGGGTTCATGGCGATATGGATGCAATGGGTCCACAATGTGGCCTGGTATCCCGTGATTATGTCGTTTATCGCCGTGACGCTTGCTTTTTTGATTTCACCGAGTTTGACGGAGAATAAATTCTACGTGCTTGCGGTCATTCTCGTTGGATTTTGGGGAATGACATTGCTTAACTACTTAGGGATCAAAACCTCTGGTTGGTTCAGCACCATTGGCGTCATCCTGGGCACAATAGTGCCGGGCCTTTTCGTGATTTTTTTAGGCCTCTATTGGGGGGTCAGCGGAAATCCGATTCAGACCCAAATCAGCTGGGGCGCAGTTTTGCCGTCGATGGGCGATTTGGGCAACCTTGTATTTTTAGCAGGGTTATTTCTTGCGTTCGCAGGGCTCGAGGTCTCGGCCTCGTACGCGAGCGACGTTCAAAACCCTCAAAGAAATTTCCCCCGGGCCATCGTTCTAGGGTCGGTCATTACTTTTGCCCTCTTTATGCTGGGCTCTCTTTCGATTGCCTTTGTGATCCCGAAGGCCGAGATGAGCCTTGTGGCAGGCCTGATGGAGGCCTTCCGAGCTTTCTTTCAATATTATCACATGCTATGGATCCTTCCTATCATGGCCTTTTTATTGATCGTGGGGGCGATTGCTGAGGTCAACTCTTGGATCATCGGACCGGTGCGGGGGCTGCATGCGACCTCCATTCACGGAAACCTCCCCCCATTTTTCCAAAAACTCAATAAACACGAAGTGCCGACTCGCCTTTTGCTTTTCCAGGCGATCCTCATGTCGATCACATCTCTGGTCTTTCTTTACATGCCGCAAATCAGCAGCGGGTTTTGGACGCTGACCGCACTGAGCGCCCAAAGCTATCTGATCATGTACATCCTCATGTTCATCGCTGCCCTGAAACTGCGCTACACAAAACCGCATGTTCCTAGGGCTTATAAAGTTCCATTCCAGAAAAAAGGGATTTGGCTCTTTTCATCGCTGGGAATCCTCTCTTCTTGTTTTGCTATCTTGCTCTGCTTTGTCCCTCCCAAAAATTTAAAGATAGGCAGCCCAGTGGCCTATTTCTTCCTTCTTTTCATTGGACTATTTATTATGTGCGCAATCCCGCTGATTATTCATAAATTCAAAAAGCCGCATTGGACACTAAAGCCTAAGTGAGAGGGTGTTTACAAATGGCATAGAATAAAATGTCCTCATCGGCTAAAATTTTCCTCAAAAATTTTATAAAAACAAACGCCGAGGAAAATATGAGCCACTTAACAGCTGTCACAGGAACAAAAAGACCACTTTCTGGCAATCCCACTCTCCCACCAAATAAAAAACAGAAAACGGAACTCGTTGATTCCAATAGCAATACTCCAAGCCAAATCAATGGACACTCGTATACAATTCTCCCATCCCAAGAAACTTTCAATCAAAATACAGCGTCATCTGACCCCCGCCTTTTAATTCGATCTAGGGTAGCTCCGACGACTTCTTCCTCAAACGGTTCCCGGGAGGAGGATTACTATGCCTTAAAAGAAAGGATCACCCAATTAGAATCTCGGGTTTCGGCGCTGGAAGCGATTTTGTCTCGATCCTTAAACAGTGTGCCTCTTTCCACAGAACCCGCCCCCGTCTCATCTAGCCAGCCACAAATCGTTCCTCCCCCCACTCAACCAGTCATGCCGAGAGCCATTGATCCTTCTCTTTTGCAGGGTCAGAAAGACTATGAAAAGGGAAATGAATTTTTTGCCCAAAAAGAGTACGAAAAGGCAATTGAGCATTACCTCAAAGTCCTGCCAGTCGCCCCAAACGGAAACGAATTTCACTTATATTTCATTCTCGGTCGATGTTACCGTAATACAAAAGAATTCCCAAAAGCACTTGACTATTTCAGTAAAATTACGCCACCTACAAAGCAGTATATAGCTGCACAAATAAAGATAGCGGGGTGTTATCATGATCAAAACGAATATAAACAGGCAATTGAGATTTTAAGCAAAATTCAGGTTCAAGAATCCGACCAAGATTACGATGAGTTTCACGCTGTATCTGGCGATTGCCATAGGCAACTTGATGATCAATCGAAAGCGATTGAGCACTATAATAAAGTTTCACAAAGCTTTGTTTTTTTTGCCCATGTCCAAAATTTTCTAGGCCTTTGTTATGTCGCAAAAGAGGATCCTCAAACCGCGATTGGTTTTTTTAGAGAAGCTATAATATTTGCAGGGTCAAATAAAAATGCACTAGGCCATGCACATTTCAATCTAGGTGCCATATATTTCTCACACAACGATCATTCAAAAGCGATAATGCACTTCAATTTGGTTCCTAAAGACCACCAAATTTTTGACGAGGCTCAAGAACGGCTTAAGCGATGCCAAACACCAAAACCGCTAAACACTGTGCCCCAATCCCTTCCTCCGCCTGCTCAACCGGACATGTCCGCATCCAATGATCCTTCTCTTTTGCTGAGTCTGAAAACACACTTTGAAAAGGGAAATGAATTTTTTGCCCAAAAAGAGTACAAAAAGGCAATTGAGCTTTACCTCAAAACCCTGGAGTTCGAGCCCAGGAACTCTTTCGCACTTTTCAATCTTGGCCGATGTTACCGCAATACAAAAGAATTTCCAAAAGCAATTGACTGTTTCAGTAAAGTTCTGCAACCTAATAACATGTATATACCTGCACAAATAGAAATAGCGAGGTGTCATTTTAATCAAAAAGAATATAAACAGGCAATTGAGATTTTAACCAAAATTCAGCTTCAAGAATCTGATAATCATTACGAGGCAATTCACGTTGAATTTGGCGATTGCCATAGGCTACTTAAAGAACCTTCAATAGCGATTGAGCACTATAAAAAAGTTACACAAAACTCTACTTTGTTTGGTCCCGTACAACGTTCTCTAGGCCTTTGTTACTGCGTAAAGAACGAACTGCAAACCGCAATTGGTTTTTTTAGAGAAGCTATAATATTTGCAGGTTCAAATGAATATGAACTAGGCAATGCGCATTTCCATCTAGGTCACATTTATCTCGAACAGAAAGATGAATCAAAAGCGATAATGCACTTCAAATTGGTTCCTAAAGGGCACCAAAGGTTTGGCAAGGCTCAAGAACATCTTAAGGAATGCCAAACACCAAAACCTGTGCAATAGCCATTGAAGAGGGATTTTGATGATGAATGTCCCCTTAGCCGAACGTCTACGCCCCGCTTCGTTGCCCGAAATTGTCGGGCAAGACCACCTGCTTTCCGAGGAAGGGTTCATCACAAAAATTGTGAAAAACAAAATTCCCCTCTCGATTTTGCTTTGGGGGCCCCCGGGGTGCGGCAAGACGACGCTCGCCCGCCTCTACGCACAGTCGTTCCATGCTCAATTTGTCAGCTTTAGCGCAGTTTCCAGCGGGATCGCCGATCTAAAAAAAATGATCCAGGAGATCGACGAGCAGCCATTGTTGCGTCGTCAGACAATCATTTTTGTCGATGAGATCCACCGTTTCAATAAAGCGCAGCAAGATGTATTCCTCCCCTTTTTGGAAAAAGGGACCATCGTCTTGATTGGCGCTACGACGGAAAACCCTTCCTTTTCCCTAAACGACGCCTTGCTCTCGCGTCTGCGCGTACTCACGGTGAAGTCTTTGGGGACAGATGCGCTTGAGAAAATTATCGCGCGCTTTGAGACCAAGGTGCATCCTCTCAACCTCACCCCGGCGGCTCGACAGCTGCTCTTAGATTATGCTCACGGCGATGCACGGCATCTTTTGAACATGATTGAAAATATCGTCCATGGATCTTCTCAAGGGGAAACTTTGGACGAACAGGGAATCCAGGCCCTTATACTGAGGAGAAATGCCCTCTACGACAAACAGTCCGAGGGGCATTACAATTTAATTTCCGCCCTGCACAAAGCCGTTCGCGGCTCCGATCCCGATGCCGCCCTTTATTGGCTTGCGCGCATGTTAAAAGGTGGAGAGGACCCGCAATTCCTCGCCAGAAGGATCGTCAGAATGGCAATCGAAGACATCGGCCTTGCCGATCCGCAAGCGATGGGCATGGCCTTAGACGCTTGGCGCGCCTACGATCAGCTCGGCCACCCGGAAGGCGAGCTGGCGCTTGCCCAAGCGATTGTGTATCTCGCCTTGAGCCCAAAGAGCAATGCGGTTTATACGGCTTTCAGTGAAGCGCAAGCTCTCGCGGAAAGGACCTCACACTACCCTCCTCCCAAAACAATCCTGAACGCCCCTACGCGTTTAATGAAGGATCTGGGCTACAGCAAAGGATACGAATATGATCACGATGCGCCTTTAGCTTTCTCAGGTCAAGATTATTTCCCCGATGAGATAGAGCGGTCTGAGTTCTACCATCCTAAAGAGTACGGATTTGAAAGAGAGATGTCCAAAAGGCTAGAATACTTTAAAAAGCTCAGAGATAAAATAAAAAAACCCTCCCCCAGTTAATCATTTGCCTGCCTTCGCAAGCGAAATGGTGAAGGAGGGTCAAGAAAGTTTGTTTTCTCAAGCTAATGGATGAAAGGCTGCTAATGAGGCACGGCCGATCATCTCTCGCCTCTCTGAGAGGCCTTGGTACCTTGAGAACTCCCCCGCGGATTCACGCCTAGGACGGTTCTAGACCGCCTACAGGGTAAGCGTGTATATCGCTAAAGGGACAAACCCTCTTTGGTCTACATAGGACACGCAGCGCGTTTTTCCTATGCAGCACACTTAACTTACTTAACTGGCGTCGTGAGTCTCATCCAAGGGAAACCTATGGCTTCCCTCCAATTTTTAATATAACACTAATCAGTTTATTTGTTAATTAGTGAATAAATGTAATTATGTTAATAAACCCTAATTATCAGATAATTAACTCTTGAATAAATATTTCTCCGTCGCCCCAAGGAAACTTCCCGGTGAATTGCTCCATCACGCGGAATCGGGGGCTATAATCGGTCAATGGGTAGCTCACAGTGACGATTCTGGTGGTCAAAGGTAGTTGCTCAAAGCGGTCAACCAGTGAAAGGACCTGTTCCTCGGCAAGGCAGGTGCCATAGAGATAGATGAGGGTAGCCTGTGAGTAATCGGCCGCAAACATATCCTCACAGCGAAACGTCACAGGAAGAAATGGGTCTACCCTGGCAGCAATTTCATTGGCCTTATCGATAAAAATCGGCATTCGATCAATGCCAGTGACCCTGCATCTGAAAACCTGGCTTAGAAACATCGCTCCTCTCCCTCGCCCGCAACCGGCCTCGACGAGGACGTCCTGTGGCTGGATGCGGCATTTTTCGGCGATTTGGACAAACACCGGCAAAGGCGTTTCGCCATAAGGGCGGCAAATGCGATAGGGATTTAGAAACCGGTAAGCGCGTTTGAGGGCGTGCTCGAAAGGCAAAAAGCTGGGAAATCGTCGACGGACTTGTTTTTGTTCGCGGTAAAGAAACCACTTCACCTTGAAGAAAAGCCAAATCATCTTTCAAGCAGAAGTGTGAGGGATACCCGGTCTGTCAAGGCTTTATCCCCAAAAAATTGAATTGGCCCGGGATAGCAGTACTCATCTTCTGTCTTCCAGCGCTCACGCTGCTCATGAAAATGGGAAAAGGGCCTGCCTTTTAAATCGACGTGGGCCTTTTGGATCACTGGCTTTTCCTTTCCCTTGCGCATTTCAAGATGCATTAAAGAGGTCAATGGCACGCCGCCGATTCCCCATTCTCGGACAGGCTTATCTAAATTTGAAACGAAGGTCATGCATCCAGTGGCTCCTTCATCGACCAAAAGGGCGGCGGTAAAACCGAGGGCATAGCAGTAATTGCTGTCAAAGCAACTCGGGTAGCCGCAGCGTCCTTCGTATCCTAAAAAATGGGGAATGGAAGAGAATTTACCTTCTTTCCCTCTTTTTTCGAGTTCTTTGGCTACCGCTTCGATGAGGAGGCGCTCTGTTTCAATCAAGGACACCTGCAGATTGCCATGGGGATCGCGCGTTTTTAAAAGCTGCTCGCGAATCCGCTCCGGAAGAGCGGCGTAACATAGTTGCGATTTGGAAGACAGCTTGGAAGAAATCTCGGAAACGGCCGTTTTATCGCTTAAGAGTTGATTGAGCTCTTTGATGAGAACGCCGATTTCGGGGATGAACTCGATAAGTCCTTCGGGGATGAGGACAACGCCATAATTTTTTCCCATTTCAGAGCGTTTGACAACGAGGTCTGAGATTTCATTCACGATCTGCAAAAGGGTTATTTTCTTCTCGGCGACCTCTTCACCGATCAGGGTCAAATTCGGTTGCGTCGCTAATGCGCATTCAAGAGTGATATGGGAAGCGGACCTTCCCATGAGCTTGATGAAATGATAATACTTCTTGGCGGAAAGGGCATCTCTCGCGATGTTGCCGATAATTTCTGAATAGGTCTTGGCCGCCGTATCGAAGCCGAATGAGGTTGCAACGTAGGCGTTCTTTAAATCTCCGTCGATCGTTTTGGGAACGCCGATCACTTTTGCAAAGCATCCATGCTTTAAAAAGTATTCGGCCAAAATGGCAGCATTCGTGTTGGAATCATCGCCGCCAATGATCACGAGGGCGTCGAGTTTCATTTTCTGAACGACGGAGAGGGACGCGCTCAGCTGTTCTTCGGTTTCGATCTTCGTCCTTCCGGAACCGATCATGTCGAAGCCACCTTGGTTGCGGTAGGGAGCGATTGTCTCAGCCGTTAGCTCCTTGCTCTTTCCGGAAATGATACCGCTCGGGCCATCCAAAAAACCAAAAAGGCGCGAGTTTGAGTTCAGCTGCTTCAAACAATCGTGAATGCCGATGATGACGTTATGTCCGCCCGCCGCTTGCCCGCCGGAAAGCACGACCCCGACTTGTAACGATTTCGGCGCCCGCTTTTGCCCTTTTTGGCCGATTAAAACAGTTTGTTCTCTAATGAGGGGGAAAAGAGCTTGGATCTTTTCATGGCCGACGCCAGGAGGGCTTTTAGTAAAGTTGACGAGAGTGGGATCTTCAAGAATGGCAGGCAGATCGGGAAGATGAGCCTGTCTTGCCTTTTGGAGTGTGTTTTTCTCCATAACGAAACTAACATTCGGGGAGATTGACAGGGACGGAAAGGGCGAGGCCCCCTTCGGAGGTCTCTTTGTATTTGGACTGCATATCTTCGCCTGTTTGCCGCATCGCAGTGATCACTTGGTCGAGCGTCACGCGGTGGCTTCCGTCTCCTTGCATTGCAAGGCGCATCGCATTGATCGCCTTGACGGCGCCCATTGCATTGCGCTCAATGCAGGGAATTTGCACAAGCCCTGCAATCGGGTCGCAGGTGAGGCCGAGGTTGTGCTCCATCCCGATCTCGGCTGCATTTTCGATTTGCGCGTTCGTGCCGCCCAGCGCTGCAGTCAAGCCCGCAGCGGCCATCGATGTCGCGACACCGACCTCGCCTTGGCAGCCCATTTCCGCCGCAGACAAGGAAGCGCCTTCCTTATAGAGGATTCCGACGGCGGCGGCCGTGAGGAAAAATGTCACGACGCCCTCATCATCAAAAGAAGGGATAAATTTCTGGTAATAATGAAGGACGGCAGGAATAATTCCCGCTGCCCCATTCGTGGGGGCAGTGACAATCCGGCCGCCGGCGGCGTTTTCTTCATTGACGGCGAGCGCAAACAAACTGACCCAATCAAAAATTTCAGAAGGGTCTTTGATCTCATCGAAGGTTTTTGTTAAATTTTTATAGATCTCGGAGGCTCTGCGCTTGACTTCGAGTCCGCCGGGAAGAATCCCTTCGGTTTGGATTCCCTTTTCAACGCTGTCTTTCATCACTTGCCAAATGTTTAAGATCCCGTCGCGAATCTGCTTTTCCGAACGCCAGCTTTTCTCATTTTCCATCATGAGCTCAGCGATAGTCATCCGGTTTTCGCGGCAATGATGCAGCAGGTCTTCACACGTTTGAAAGGGATAAGGCACCGCCTCGTCCATGTTGCTCGTGTAGGTGGGTTCTAAGGCTTCTTTTTGAGGGACGACAAAGCCGCCGCCCACTGAGTAATAAATATCAGAGAGCAGCACAGCGCCTTTGGCGTCGAAAGCTCTAAAGCGCATCGCATTGGAGTGAAATGTGAACCGCTTGCCTTTATGGAAAACGAGCTGTTCGTCGGGAATAAAGCGAATGGAATGGTGGCCAAGAAGCTGTAAAGTATGTTCCTTTTCAATGCGCTGTACGCGGCCTTGCACAGCATTCGGGTCGATGCCTTCCGGTGTTTCCCCTTCCATCCCGAGCAGGACCGCAATGTCTGTCGCATGCCCTTTGCCGGTCATGGCCAGAGAACCAAAAAGCTCGATCGTCAGCGAAGCGACATAAGGCAAGTACCCTTCCGCCCTCAGTTCTTCGGCGAAAAGACGAGCAGCGCGCATGGGCCCCACTGTATGGGAGCTCGAGGGGCCAATCCCAATTGAGAAGAGCTGAAAAACGCTGACAGGGACAAACCCTCTTTTGGTCGCTTCCAAAACCGACATAAAAAAATCCTTATTATAAAAGAATTAAATAACGTACTGTCCTATTTTTTAATATTTTTGGAATAACTAAGCAAGGAAAAAGGGTGCGGACGCTTTAAAAATGTCCGAGGGACATTTTGAAGAACTCCTTCTTGTAAAGGAGGAGATCCTTCGACGGTTAAGGGGGGACTCTTCGGCGCCCCAGAAAAACACATAGCTCGACTAGGGAGCCTGCCGTTCGGAGAGGAGCAGGGGGAGCAAAGCGAACCGGGAAGGCGCCCTGAAGCTGCTATTGAAAATTAACTTTAGAACCTCTACACTCGTATCTTTTAGAGTGTAGGTTCTCGGTATGCTTCAAACCAAATATATCTTCATCAGCGGCGGAGTAGTCTCTTCTCTTGGAAAAGGGCTGACCTCGGCCTCTATCGCAATGCTCTTGGAATCGCGCGGGCTGCGGATCGCCATGCTCAAGCTGGACCCTTACCTGAACGTCGACCCGGGCACTATGAGTCCCTTCCAGCATGGAGAGGTGTACGTTACCGACGATGGGGCTGAGACCGATCTCGATCTGGGGCACTATTTTCGGTATACGAATGCGCCGGTCTCCCGCTTATCCAATGCGACCTCTGGCCAGATCTACGATGCGGTGATTAAGCGCGAACGCCGCGGGGACTATCTCGGAAAGACTGTGCAGGTCATCCCCCACGTCACCGATGAGATTAAACAACGCATCCTCTCTTGTTCCCAGCAGCATGCCGAACCCGATGTCGTTCTTGTGGAGATCGGAGGGACGGTGGGCGATATCGAATCGCTCCCCTTTTTCGAGGCGATTCGCCAGTTCCGCTATGAACGGCCCAAAGATTGTTTAAACCTTCACCTTACCTATGTCCCCTTCCTCAAAGCCGCGGGCGAGGTGAAGACCAAACCGACGCAGCACTCCGTCCAAATCCTGCGCGAGATCGGTCTGATGCCCGACATCATTCTCTGCCGGTGCGAAGAGAGCCTCTCGCAGGAGATCAAAGACAAAATCAGTCTTTTTTGCAACGTTCCCAAAGAGGCCGTCGTCGACATTGCTGACGTGGAGTTCATTTATGAAGTTCCGCTTCATCTGAATAAACAGGGGCTCGACCAGAAAATTTGTCAAATGCTCGATTTGCCTGCCGCAATAGCCGATCTTGGCAAATGGGAAAAGATGATTCACAATTTGCGCAATCCGAAGGGTAAGGTCGTCATCGGGATTGTGGGGAAATACTTGCAGCATCAAGACGCCTATAAATCGGTCTTCGAGGCGCTCAAACATGGAGCGCTCGCCAATCAGGTCGATCTCGAGATCCGCAGTTTCGAATCGGACAAAGTCCTCGAACACGGCGAAGTGGACAAGATCATCGGAGGCTGCGATGGCTATTTGGTACCAGGAGGATTTGGAGAGCGCGGCTGGATGGGAAAAATCATGACGGCAAAATATTGCCGCGAGAAAAAGATCCCCTATTTCGGCCTCTGTTTAGGCATGCAGGTGATGTGCGTGGAATTTGCCCGGCATGTCCTGGGCCTCACCGATGCCAACTCGACTGAGATCGATCCCAATACTTCCCATCCTGTGATCTCGCTTCTCAGCGAACAAAAAGGGATCGCCAACTTGGGCGGCACCATGCGGCTCGGCGCTTTCTTTTGCCAAGTCAAACCGGGCTCGAAGGCAGAGAAAGCCTACGGTTCCAACCGGATTTCCGAGCGGCACCGTCATCGATGGGAGTTCAACAATCTCTACAAAGACAACTGTGAAAAAAGCGGCCTGCTCTTTTCAGGGATTCTGGAAGAAGGGCATCTCTGTGAAATCGCGGAGGTTAAAGACCATCCTTGGATGCTCGGGGTACAGTTTCATCCAGAATTTAAATCGAAACCGACCGATCCCCATCCCCTATTCAGGGACTTCATCGCTGCCGTCGTTCAAATCAAGAAAAAAGGGTAGCTAGGTGGGAAGAATCGTTGGGATCGATTATGGAAAGACACGGATCGGGCTTGCGGTGTCGGATGAATCACGCATCATAGCAACAGCGCTGGAGACGATCCACGCGACAAAAAATCCTCGAGAGACGGCCAAAAAGATCGCCGACGCTCTCTCCTCTTATAAAAAGATCGATGCCATTGTCATCGGGCTCCCCCTGCACATGAGTGGAAAAGAGAGCGAGATGTCGCAAAGCGTGCGCGCTTTTGCGACCGTGCTGGAAGAAGTGATTCCACTCCCCATCATTTTTTGGGACGAGCGGCTCACCTCGGCCGGCGTCGAAAAGATGCTCAAGGGGATCGACATGTCGCGAAAAAAAAGGGCGAGCGTCAGCGACGCCCTCTCCGCAGTTTCCATCCTTCAAAACTATCTCGATTCCCTGCGACAATGAATGCTGAATCCCTTTACGAAAAATTGAAAAACATCGATGTGGGCAATCCCTTATGTTCCTACACTTTTGAGAGGTGCCAGCGTCTTTTTCCTTTTGTCGACGCCATTAACAAACTAAAGATCGAGAAAAAGGCGTTGATCCTTGCGCATTCCTATGTTCACCCGGATATTGTTTACGGAGTGGCCGACCATTGTGGAGACTCGTATGGTCTAGCAAAGGCAGCGAAAAACACTGACGCCGAGATCATCGTGTTTCCCGCGGTCCGCTTCATGGCGGAGACAGCAAAAATCCTCAATCCCACAAAAATGGTGATCGATCCCAATCCAAACGGCGGCTGCTCGCTCGCCGACAGCATCGACGCGGAAACTGTTCTCAAGCTTAGAGGAAAATATCCCTCCCATACCTTCGTCTGCTACATCAATACAACGGCAGCCGTTAAAGCCGCCTGCGATGTTTGCGTTACTTCATCGAATGTCTACACCATCATCGAAAAAATTCCGAACGACAAGATCTATTTTCTTCCCGACAGACTGATGGCGCAAAATATCATCAATTATCTTCGAGAAGCAAAAATCGACAAAGAGCTGCTCTATTCCGAGGGAACCTGTTATGTGCATGAGCAGTTTGAACCGAGGCAGTTGGAATTTTTCAAGGCGCAGCATCCTACATTAAAAATCTTGGCGCATCCCGAATGCAAGCCCGAGGTCGTCAGCAAGGCTGATGCCGTCTGCTCCACAACGGGCATGATCGATTACGTCAAAGCCCACAGAGACGAAAATGTGCCGTTTCTGCTGCTCACCGAATGCGGGATCGCCTCGCGGCTCCAAGCGGAAAACCCAGGGATGAAACTCATCGGTTCCTGTTCGATGTGCCGCTACATGCGCTCCAATAGCTTGGAGAGTATCTACCGCGCGCTGAAAAACCCTAAGCCAGAACAGATCGTCGAGATTGACTCGACGATCCTGAAAAAAGCCCAACGATGCGTTGAGGCGATGTTTGAGTATGCAAGATAAAAAAATTCACAGGCTGGCCATCCTGTTACTTTTCCCCAATTTTTTTGCTAAGCACCACTCGCTTCGAGTTTGTCGCAGTACCTGTTTAGGGCTTTGACAAGGCCATAGGCCGCTTTCTGAGATCTGATCACGCCATGCATGGCGGAGTGGAGAGGGCCTCGGCTAATAATCACCTGCTCGAGTTGAGACAAAATGGCTTTGCATTCAGCTGGCTGCATGCTTCCGTCTTTTAATTTTTCGAACATTCTGCTGTACAGAGTGAAGAGATCCTCTTTGGAGATCGGATACTCCCCTCGATTTAAATCAAAACGGCACTGCGCATACTCGAACTCAGACAGCTTGATATCGATATGGCCCAAGGTGTAAGAAGGGCGACCTCGCATCCATCCGCAGTAGCCGCTCGATTTCTGATCGAAAGCAACTCGAATATGCTCATCTCCTTGCATCGGCTCAGGAAGAGGAAGCGCGCTGCCGAAAAAGTAGTTATAGGTCTTACTTACTGTGTCGGTAATCGTCGTTCCATTGTGCCATGCATAAGCAGCGGTCACGCCGATCCCAAGGGCAGTCAACGGACCCAAAGGGGCGGCGATAATTCCTGCTCCTACGCCAACAATGACATCGGAAGGATCCAATTTCTTTTTGGCTTCTGCCTTCGCTTTTTTGACGTCGCTCGACATCTCGTTGAGTAGACACATCACATCCTCGCTGCGCTCTTTCATTTCTTGAAGTTCAGCGCGCGCTTCGGTGATTTTCTCCTTGCACACTTCGGTGTATTTGGCCTTTTCTACGCCCGCTTTGAGAGCGTCTTCGGCGCTTTGAACCACTTTTGTGATCCCTTGCAGTGCCTCGTCTTTCAAAGATGAGGCTCTAGCAAGGGCCGTCATGGCATTACCAAATGCTAGCTCTGCCGCATCGAGCTCTTTTTTCCCCTCGGCGCAAGTCTTGACGGCTTTTTCGGCTTCCTCGACAAGAGCGTTGACCTTCACGGCGAGAGCCGTACCCGTACTCTCATCTTTGGCAATCTCCTCGATGCGAAGGAAAAACTGTGCAGCTTCCTCATAGCAGCCTTTCGACTTGGAAAAAGAGCCTTTGACTTCGGTGAAGCGTTGCAAAGCTTCGCGATAAGCCTCTTTCGCGGCGAGACCTTTTGCATAAGCCGCTCTTTTGTCTTCTTCGATCTCTTCAATCGCCGTGAGATTCAATGCTTGAATCTCATCGAGTTTTTTATAAAGTAGCGTGACATCTTTTTCGACATACTCAAGATTTTTCTCCACAACATTCAGGGATTGTTGCTGTCCTTCCTCCAGTGATTTGATCATATCGACATCGGCGTGGATGTCATTGAGCATCTGAAGCAGCGTGGAATCATTGCCAGATGCGCATTGATTATAAAGTTCTTTGGCCCCTAATGCAGCCGCCACGCCTCCGCCGATCAGATCGCCTGTATAGAGTCGGGCGAGCCCTGCCCCCAAAGTGAAAACCGAGCACCCAAAACGCATTGGATTATCTGTCGCATTGGAAAATAAGGTACGCAAGGCTTTTGTCTTATTGTAAATGAATTCAGCGCGATCCAACACCGCCGTTCCCATTTCGCGCACCTCCTCCTCAGAGGCGGACGTCTTCTCGTCTTTATGATAAAATTGTGTAAGTAAACTTCTCTGAAGATTTGAAGGTTGAGAAAATGGGCGATTCGTCGTTTTTAAGTAATTTGGGTTGGCGCCCTGGACTTTGCCCGAATCATCCGGAGCTCGCATCATTGTTGCTGTTTTTGCTGTCATACATACCTCTAGCTTAACAATGCCTTTAAATTTTGAACCTGATGTTTAAATTAAGTCAATCGTAAACGGAAAAAAATTTTGCGCTTGGAGCAAAAATTGGATGTGGTGTTTGATAGAGGTTTGGAATCCTAATCGAAGGGACATGCTCACATGCCTCAAGCGACACCTCATCCTTTAGAAGAGCCCGGCGTATCGAGCCGGTTCATCGAGCCTTGCATCCTCGTTATTTTCGGGGCGACGGGCGATTTGACCGCTCGTAAATTGTTTCCCGCGATCTATAATTTGGCAAGAGAGGGCCAGCTGCCTTCGCAGTTTGCCTGCGTCGGCTTTGCGCGGCGCGACAAAACGCATGATCAATTTCGCGATGAGATGCACGAGGCGATCAATAAATATTCGCGCATTAAACCGGTCGATGAGCAACTTTGGAAAAATTTTAAGGAGCAGATTTTTTATCACCGCTCCGAATTTCACGAACAGGAGGGCTATGGCCGCCTGGATTCATTTCTCAAGGAGCTCGACGGCAAATTCGGCACTAAGGGCAACCGCGTCTTTTATCTCTCCACGCAACCGAGTTTTTTCCCGCTGATCTGCGAAAATCTCGAGAGCGCTGGGCTCATCTACGACCTTGAAAAGACAAAAGACAAATGGTCGCGCATCATCATTGAAAAGCCATTTGGCCATGATCTCGATTCTGCCAAAGCACTCCAAAAGGAGCTCCTCCGCTTTTTAGACGAATCTCAGATTTATCGCATTGACCATTACTTGGGCAAAGAGACCGTCCAAAACATCCTCGTTTTCCGTTTTGCCAACTCGCTTTTCGAATCGGTCTGGAATAACCGGCACATCGATCACGTCCAGATCAGCGTAGCAGAAGATATTGGAATTGGCACCCGCGGCGCTTTTTGGGAAGAGGCCGGACTTGTGCGCGACATCGTGCAAAATCACATGATGCAGCTGCTCTCCCTTGTCGCCATGGAGCCACCGGTAAATCTTTCCGCTTCGGCCATCCACGATGAAAAAGTTAAAGTTCTGCAGGCGATCCGCCCATTGGGGGAAGAAGATTTCGAAAAATTCGCCGTCCGCGGCCAATATGGTCCCGGTTATATCAACGGCCAACCTGTCGTGGGCTATCGCCAAGAGGATAAAGTCTCTCCGACCTCAAATATGGAGACTTATGCCGCGCTGCGCCTTTCGATCGACAATTGGCGCTGGTCGGGCGTCCCGTTTTACCTTCGCGGCGGCAAAAGACTACCCAAACGGGCGACAGAGATCGCCATTGTCTTTAAAGACCCTCCCGGCGTGCTCTTCCAGCAGCCCCACAAGCACAATGAGCCCAATGTCCTTTCGCTGCGCATCCAGCCGGATGAAGGGACCGGCCTCAAGATCAATTGCAAAGTGCCCGGCCCCTCAAGCCCTATCCAGCCAGTCAAAATGGACTTCCGCTATGGTTCCTATTTTGGCACGAGTCCCCCGGAAGCCTACGAGAGGCTGATTCAAGATTGTATCCTAGGGGACAATACCCTCTTTGCCCGCGAGGACGAAGTGTTTAACTCTTGGCGCCTGCTGACGCCACTGCTCAATTATTGGGCTGCAAACAAGCAAAGTGATTTCCCCAACTATCAATCGGGAACGTGGGGGCCAAAAGCCGCTGAAGAAATGATCGCCCGCGATCATCGCAAGTGGAGGCTGATTTAATGGCAACAACAACCCTATCAACTCGTCCCGTCTCCCCTGCGGAGATTCAAAATGAACTCAATCGGATCTGGGAGTCGCTGGAGACGACGAATGTCGCTCGCGCCTGCCTCTTCAATTTGATCTTCTACACGCAAAAAGACCACCGCACTGCTTATATTCAAAGACTGGCCCAGAAGGTCGTCGAAAAATTTCCGTCGCGTGTCATTTTTGTCACCATCGACAAAAATGCGGGCTCCGATTTTTTAAAGACAGAAGTGTCGATCTTAAGCTCCAGCAAAGGGGAATTCGACGTGGCATGCGATTACATTCAGATCGATGGCGGCGGGGCCTATGAAGAGCGGATTCCTTTCGTCGTCCTTCCCCATCTGCTTCCGGACCTTCCCGTTTATTTGCTATGCGCCGAAGACCCCACCAAAAGCGATCCGTTAAACGAACAGCTCGGAAAGCTCGCCGGCAGGCTGATCTTCGATTCGGAATCGACAGACAATCTGTCTCGCTTTGCAAACAGCGTTCTCGATCGCCAATCGAAATCTCAATGCGATATCGCAGATCTCAACTGGGCGAGGATCGAGAGCTGGCGCGACATGCTCTCCATGGCCTTTCATTCGGAAGACAAACTCGAGCAGATCCAGCAGGCCAAACAAATCAGCATCGTTTACAACGCCCAAGAGACCCCTTTCTTCTGCCATACCAAAATCCAGGCCGTTTACCTGCAAGCCTGGCTCTCCTGCCAACTCCAATGGCAGTTTCAATCGCTGCGCAAAGAAAAAGAAACTCTGATCTTTACTTACAAAAAAGAATCGGGACCAATCGAAATTTCTCTATCATCTGCCCAGCACGCCAAACTCCCACCAGGGCTGATTCTTTCTGTCGACGTTTTAACGGCAAATCAAGAATTTAAATTCACACGAAGCTTAGAACAATTGCACCAAATCGCCTTTCAACACTCCAACCCAATCCAGTGCGATCTTCCTGCTTACTACATTTTCACCAAGGCCGAATCGGGGCATTCTCTCGTGAAAGAAGTCTGCCATCGCGGCACCTCAGAGCATTACTTAAAAGTGTTAAACCTCATCAAAAAAATGGATAATTTAGGCCAGTGCTAATTGAAAAATTACAGCCTCGCTCCTGGGACGAAAGAAGGGACATTATCGTTCCCGGCGATTATCCGTTGACTTTGATCTACTGCGTCGAGCACTTCATCAATCTTTCCAAGCAGATGATCAAAGACCACGACGCATTTTTTGTTGCCCTCTCCGGCGGCTCCACGCCGAAGGCGATTTTTCAACACCTTTCCTCTCCACCCTATGATCAGATGGTCGAATGGAACAAAGTACATCTCTTTTGGAGCGATGAAAGGGCTGTTCCTCCCGAGAATTCCGACAATAATTATCGAATGGCCATGGAGGCGGGCCTTGAAAAAATGGCGATCCCCAAGGAGCAGATTCATCGGATGCGCGCCGAGGAGAAGATCGAGGAAAATGCACTGGCCTACGAACAAGAAATCGCCGCCACGCTAAAGGGGCGCCCTTTCGATCTTGTCATGCTCGGCATGGGTGAAGATGGTCATACCGCCTCTCTTTTTCCCAACACAGAAGGTCTTCATGTGGAAAAAAGAGCTGTTATTGCCAATTTCATCCCCGAAAAAAAGACCTGGAGAATGACCTTCACATTCGACTGCATCAACCAAGCGAACCATATCGCCATTTACGTCTTAGGTCCCGCCAAAAAAGAGATGCTCGCCGAGGTCTTACTTTCCCCTCCCCAATTTGACCGCTACCCCGTTCAGCGCGTCGGTACCCCTTCTCACCGCGTCCTTTGGATCGCCGATGAAGCTGCTGCCCAAGAGCTCATTGCCAAGAAAGAACAGAGAAAGTGAATCTAAGTCTCGCAGCATTAATAACTTGCGATTTCTAATAACTTTTTTTCTCCATCGTATTTAATTTCAATTGATTTTAGTTTTATTTTTTTGTATAATTGTTATTATAATTATTTTAAGTGGTATTAACTATGACAACATTTGCTTCTTTTGGGAAATTTTATCCATTCTCAATCCCTCAACGGGTCGTTTTTGTTTCTTTTCAACCTCCAAGAATCAATCTATTTAGAACTCATACCCCTTCGCTCTTTTATAGACCAGTTGAACCCTTGTATCCTTTTGCATCTAGAAATACACGGGTGTTAAATTCACAGCAATTGTTGACCAAGATTTTTCTAGCTTGTCTATTTAATAATTATTACTCTCACTCTTCTAGTTCTCCATTTAATGCAGGAAACCCGCGAGAAAAATTCGAGTACAACCATAGCTCTTATACCTCAGAGAAAACTGCACCGCCAAGGCCAATGAGCGCTGAAGAGAAATCAAATTCCGAAACTCAAGCAAGGGCTTTCAAATTGTTGAATATTCATGGCAATGCTCCAAGTGACCATGCTGTTTTAGGAGTTCAGGAAAATGCCAACAAGGCATCCATCAAAAAGTCCTACTTTTCACTTTCTAGAAAATTTCACCCAGATAAATATCAAGGTGATGACAAACCAGCAGCAACAGAAGCTTTTAGACTGGTTTCCGAGGCCTACGGACGCTTAACGAAGTAGTGATTGAAGCGGTCTGTGAAGTTTAGCTGATCCTTTGCACCGTGAAAACGATGTTGTCGAAATCTGCATCGTCGGGATGGCCATCGTTGCACTTGTAGCGCTTACCATTTTCGATTTCTTCCACGATCATTGCATGACCTCCGAACCAAGAATCGATTCTACCGCCTCCACAATCCCAGACATTTTTTATTCCTAAGAGTCCTTTTGCAGGAAGTCTCTTTGGCTGTTTTCGTTTTTTTCTTTCTTTATAAATCGTGACAACTGTTTCCCTTGGAGAGTTATCTTCCCAAAATAAGATTCTGTCTGGCCATTTTTATCCATTATATTCGAAATAACCAAAAACACTTAATAGGACACCCTGTCGCCAGTTGCTGTTTTTTGACTCAAATGTAAATTTAAAACGATCTCCATCTTCAAATGGAACATCATCAAAACGAATAATTGGTTGTCCATTGTAGTATATCGGTCTTTCTTTAACGGTCATAAAAAGTTCATCAAATGATGGCATGCTCAGTTTCCGAGTTTTCTACGTGGATTTAGTAATGCGATTGATCGAACTTAGCTAATTCTTTCAACCGTGAAAATGATATCGTCGAAATTTTCGTCGGGATGGCCATCGTTGCACTTGTAACGCTTACCATTTTCGATTTCTTCTACGATCATTGCATGACCTCCGAACCAAGAATCGATTCTACCGCCTCCACAATCCCAGACATTTTTTATTCCTAAGAGTCCTTTTACAGGAAGTCTCTTTGGCTGTTTTCGTTTTTTTCTTTCTTTATAAATCGTGACAACTATTTCCCTTGGAGAGTTATCTTCCCAAAATAAGATTCTGTCTGGCCATTTTTCTCCATTATATTCGAAATAACCAAAAACACTTAATAGGACACCCTGTCGCCAGTTGCTGTTTTTTGACTCAAATGTAAATTTAAAACGATCTCCATCTTCAAATGGAATATGATCAAGCCTTATTAATTTTTTGCCATTATATTCTACAGCTTGTGAACCGATCTTTGTTGCAAACAGTTCATCAAAATCCATGATTATTTGCCTATTTTTCTTTGTGAATCAAGAAACGAATGCTCTTCAGGCCAAAGCTCCTGGAAATCGAATAAACCACCTTCTCTTTGCGGAATAGGGGTATGGTGCAATTCTACGCTCTCAATCTGGCCCGTTTCCATGTTTTTTCTTTGTGGCGCCAAACCCTGCTCCATACGTTTAATATTCTCGGGTGTGTATTTGATTGGATCGGAATATTTTGGATTTGCCGGATTTGCCTTAAATGACTCCGCTTCATTCTTCCAATACCTCGCCCTAACTGTATTCCAAGACGGCGTGGTTCCATATAATGTGCGGTTATTGATAGATTCCCCCACTTTCCAGCCACAAATTCTGCTTACTAGTGTTGGAAACAATCTGCCAATGATTGGAAGTGGAACCGGAATTGTACCATAGGAGCAGTTCTCTTGGGCAAAAGTATTGTGCCCCTCTTCATATCGATAGGCTAGATTCGTATCAAAAACTTTGTCTATAAGTTGATGCGCCGTTGCGACATCACTTTCAAAATTCTCTTTTGGATGAAGCGGGAGATCGCCTGGCGGCAGAATATCAACTACCTTTTGAAGTAATCCTGGAAGCGGGGCTACTAGCTGCGCAACCCCATCAAATACCTCATGCGCAATAATTGAGCCAAGATCTCTTGCCAGTTCTGCCATAGCGACCACATCGTCTATTACTGGCATGGAAGCTTGTAGGTCGACAGCGAGTTTTTCCTTTGCCTCTTCGACCTTTTCTTCTACCGCTCTTACAATTTGCGGATCGGGTATTGCCGCTGTTGCCTCAACTGACTTATCAGAGTCCTCTTTTTTTGTTTTGTCGGAATCCGAGGCTGCCGCTGCCGCACCTACAGCACCGGCTGCTGCACCTGAGCCTACTCCACAAGTTGCGACGACAACCACAGTTGCCACAGCGATCGCCGCGCCAATAATTAGCTCTTTTTTATGTTTCTTGCAGAAATGTTTAACTTTATCCCACTTCTTGTGCCACCAGGTCTTAACTAGGTAGATGTCTTCTTGGCCGTAAGAAATCGCCGGCATGAACAGGAAGTCGTTTTGCTCCGAAGAAATAAAAAAATATGGCTCCTCTTCGTCCGACAACAATTCACGAATGTCCTGCTCAAGGACCTGACTTTCATACCATTGATTCGAAAAAGTCCCTTTCTTGGCTAAAACGGCAACGAAGCGTTTTATTCTGATGAGGTCTTGCTCCGAACAGCGCGCCTCTAAATCTCCCTCTTCTAGTTCAGCGAGAAGATCCAAGACATCGTCATAGGTGAAGTTTTTGATGGAGCGAACGTGCGTTTGTGATTGCGGCGGAGCTGTGGTCGCCGGCAGTTGAAATTGATAGAGCAAGAATAGAGGAAGCAGCAGCAGAGTTGTAATGCGGTTGAGGAAGCGAGACATAGATGACCGTCCGAGAAAATTTTTTTCTTGGAGAGTAATCCAATTAAAGTTTTTGTTGCCAAGAAATTCTTTAGCTTTTCGACCGCGCTTTTAAAGAAAAAGCCGTGGTCGCGACTAAAATCACCACAATGATGGCAAGTGAGACGGGCAAAGAGATCGCATAGATATCGGTCAAAAACATCTTGAAGCCCACAAAGACTAAAATCGCCCCTAGCCCCAATTTGTAATGCTTCAGTTTGTTCAAGCTCGCCGCTAAAATGAAATAAAGTGACCTTAATCCCAAAACCGCAAACGCATTCGAGGTGTAAACGATGAAGGGGTCCGTCGTGATGGCAAAGATCGCGGGAATCGAGTCCAGAGAAAAGATGATGTCCGACGTTTCAATGAGAAGAAGAACGATGAACAAAGAAGTAACCTTCCATTTCCCATTCGATTTTACAAAAAAATCGCCTTTTCCTTTTCTGGGCTCAAAGGGCAGCGCCCATTTAAAGAATCGATAACTCCACGAATCAGCAGGGTCCATTCCTTTCTGCTTTTGCAGGGCGAACTGAATACCGGTGAACATCAAAAATGCGCCGAGCAGGTGAAAGATCCAATGGAAACGATCGATCAAGGCAATGCCCGTCAAAATTAGGCAGAGCCGGAAAACCAGCGCGCCGAGAATGCCCCAAAATAGCACCTTGTGTTGCAGCTCCTCTGTGACACGAAAGTGAACGAAGATCGTTAAAAAGATGAAAAGATTGTCCACGCTCAGCGATTTTTCGATGAGATATCCCGTAAAAAACTGTAACGCTTTTTCAGGCCCTAAGAAAATGTAAACAAATAAATTGAATATAAGTGCAAGGGCCACCCAGAAAGCCGTGTGGCCCCAGGCATGCCTGAGAGAGGAAACGCCCCTTTTTTTAATAAATAGGCCTAAATCCAGCGTAAGCAATAGGGCGATGAGGACGTTAAAGCCGATCCAAAAGTAAAGACTCATATTAAAAATTTTATATACCATGATTCAAAGTTTCTAAAAAAGTGCAGAGATGGGATAATTGCCGCCATGTATGTTTTAGGGATCGAAAGCACATGTGACGAAACGGCGTGCGCCATTGTCCGCGATGGCCGGGAAGTCCTTTCCAATGTGATCAGTTCGCAGACGGACCTCCACCAGCTTTACGGCGGCGTGTTCCCGGAGCTAGCCTGCAGAAGGCACCTGGACGTGCTCATCCCCGTGATCCAAGAAGCGTTGAGAACTGCAAGTATCACCCCCTCTCAAATTGAGCTCATCGCCGCCGCAAAAGGACCCGGTTTGATCGGTGCCCTCTTGATTGGATTGAATGCCGCCAAAGCGCTGTCCTACGCTTGGAACATCCCCTTCGTGGGTGTCAACCACGTCGAAGCGCATCTGTACGCGGCCATGATGCCGCTTGAGCATCCGATCTTTCCGGCTTTGGGCGTCGTTGTCTCAGGCGGGCACACATTCCTCGTTAAAATCGAAGGGATTGGTGCCTACCAAATGATAGGCACGACGCGGGACGACGCCGTCGGAGAGGCGTTTGATAAAGTGGGGACATTGCTCGGCCTGGCCTATCCGGGAGGGCCGAAGATCGAGGCGTTGGCGAAAATGGGTGATCGCGCCCGTTTTCCATTCCGCCCAGGAAAGATCAAGACCAACCCTTGGGACTTTTCATTCTCTGGCCTAAAGACAAACGTCATGTATACCCTTAAAGGGATGGTCATTTCTGAACAGGACAAGGCAGATGTCGCTGCCTCATTTCAAGAAACGGCATTGAGAGACGTGGTTATAAAAGCGATTGAGGCTTCAAAAGTTTATGATTGCCAAGCGATTTATTGCGGCGGCGGGGTGAGCAATAATCAACGGCTAAGGACTCTTTTTAAAGAACTTGGCTGCCCCGTGCCGGTCTACTACCCTGCAGGGCAACTGACCCTGGACAATGCGGCAATGATCGCCGGGCTAGGTTTTCATCAATTTGAAAGGAAGCGAGAAGGGGACGCGATGGACCTCGCGCCCCTGACTAGAATTCCATTATAAATTCGCTTTTGCCTTTTGGGCTTTTTCACCCCAAGTATGGATCACTTGAGCCGCAGTGGTGTGCAACTCTGTCAAACACTTTTTCAGTTTTGACTCTGTTGCAGGCATTTTTTTAATCACTTCTCTTGGCTCGTAGCGATTTTTTCCCTCTTTGTAAACGCGTTCACTGTAAGCATTTCGAAAATGGTCTCTAGGCACTTCATTTTCCAACTTTAAAATGGCCTTGTAATTCTTTTCCGCTCTGAAATGTTTGAATTGTAAGTAAAGCGCCTTTCCTTTTTCGACGCCAAATTTTCTGATCAACTCGCCTTTGAACCAAGACGCCGGGGATTTTGCTGCACAGCTCCCTCTTTCCTGGAATCGGTGAAGCCTGCCCAATTGAAATTGCGCCCGGTTTGCCTTCAGATGTTTATCGATTTCTCCGACCACGTCTCCCATGGCGACAAATTGATCCATTGGATCGATCAACTTCAGTAAAAATTCGGAGTTCAAAACAGCGGGAGACACAAGATAGCTCTTATGGCAGTATTGATCAGCATCCATGAAAATACGAGAGTAATGATTTGGTTTTCGATTTTTAGCTCCATCTTCATCATCACCAGTATTGATGATCGTAAATTCACAGCAATTTGCGGATTTTCGTATCACCTCATAAATCACGGCATGCGATCCTGTCCCTCCTAGAAATAAACAGGATTCGCCAACCTGCAGACTCTTGATTTTAAATTCCATGGTTTTTGCATGGTCAGCTAGGGAATCTTTATCCTGCTTCTTATAACAGCGTTTTCTCATTGTTTCGAAAGAATAGGCCTCTTGGAGCTTTGAAGAGCAGTCGAGAAGCACTTCTTTATAATCGTTATTAAGTTTATTATTCTCATCTAAAAAGAAGACAATGTCTTGACTATAATGCTGGGCAATTGCCGTGTTTGAAAACCCCTTGAAATCAGAGTGAAGCTTTGGATAGGAATCCAATGTGCTGATATAAAAAACCCTCAATGCTTTTTCGACTAAATTATCGATTTTTTCACGGTAACCTGTTTCCAATTCTTGTAGAGCGGAACGAATTTCAGTAGAAATTCGGTTTTTAAAACTTTCTGCAGCTTCTTTGGTGAAAACAGTTTGAATTTTTTCTAAGTCTTCGTTAAAAACTTCTTCCAGTTCTTCAAAATCTTGTTCCAGAGCCACTCGCTTCTCTGTAACTTTATTGATCGAATTTGAATACCCATCGCGCGCTAAACTATTCAGTTCTTCACCTGAATTGACTTCGCGTTTAAAATCATTGCAAATAGATTCGATTGTATTGAGATATAAAAGCGTAAAATTTTCACAAACTGATTTTTTTGTCATTTCCAATTCGTTCGGATTTTCAAATTCATTCGGGTTAATTGTGTCCAATGAAGATAGGCATTTGCCGATGACATCGTGAAGGCAGGAGAAACGGGACTCCGTGTTATCGGCCGTTACAGGACTGGCCCCTGAAGTAGAGGTAGTCAAAGAAGTGGAGGAATTGGAAGCCGTAGAACTAACGTTCAAAGACATGATTTACACCTTGATTATACATATTATTACTTATATTATATATTTTATTACTAAATCGCCAAAATGTAAACAAATTTTTATAATTTTAAAATTGATCTTATTTCTTTGATATTCAATGATTTATGTTATTAAGAAACGAAAGAAAAATGCTGATTACTCTGTGGACTTAACTGATTCTTGCTCAGTGATTTCGGATACTTCTTTCCCTTCATTCTCCTGAAAGACAGATAAACTCTCGTCGTCGGCTTGCTTCTCATCCTGTTTTTTTTCGTCGCGATGAGTCACCCGTGGGCGGTTGGGGTTTTGGCGGTGGCGAAGCTTAGAAGGGGAAGAGGATTCCTTGGCAATGGTACGCTTATGGGGTTCATGTTTTGCCTTGAAAGAATCTAAAGCCAGCTTAGCTTCTCTGCTTTCCCTCTGTTTTTTCAACGGGCTTTCCCGCTTCTCTTCCTTAATCCGCTCCTCAGCAGGGAAATTTTGCAAAGGCGCATCGTCCTCGTAAATGGGGTAGGCATGGGCTAAAACTGGAATTAGGAAAGAAGTGATTAATGCCTTTTTCATGTCCACGCGCACAATGTGATGCAATTAACTGCAAGTAACTATAATTACATCTAATTACATTCCGATTAATTTGTAAAATAATTTTTAAATTTATCTTTCCCCTTGTCCGTTAATGGGATACCCTTTAGTATGAATGGCATCAATTAATAACGAGGTACCATCATGGCCAGCGCCCGCGAAAAAATTAAACTGAAAAGCACCGAAAGTTCAGAGTGCTACTGGACAACTAAAAATAAACGCACCGTGACTGGCAGGATCGAATTGAAAAAATACGACAAAAAGCTCAAAAAACACGTGATTTTCAAAGAAGCTAAGTAACTCAGTGAGTTATGTTCGAGCTTTCCGTCGCGTTAAAATATCTTATTCCGCGGAAAAAGCAGCTTTCTGTCTCGCTGATCGCTTTGCTGTCCGTCCTCGTGATCTCGCTTGTCGTTTGGCTGGTTTTGGTCTTTCTCTCCGTCACGGAGGGGATCGAGCGAGGGTGGCTGCAAAAACTGACTACTCTCAATGCTCCCTTAAGAATCACTCCAACCCAGCGCTACTATTCTTCCTATTATTATCAGATCGATAGCGTCAGCGCCGACTCCCATTACGCGCATAAGAACATCGCCGAGAAGGCGATCGCGACCAAAACAGACCCTTATCAGCCTTCCGAAGACGGTGAACTCCCCACCCGCTTCCCAAAACCTGAGCATAACGATCCTGTAAAAGAACTGTTTGCCGCCTTGTCGCAGCTTCAGCAGAAGCGCTCAGACCTTGTCTTCCAAGATTTTGAACTCAGCGGGGCCTTGATGCGATTGCAGTTGCTCCGTCCAGGCAATGGACTGCCCGGAGAAGAAACGCAAGGCTATTTGACCCAGGCATCCTACCTGGCCTCTTTCCCGGACAAATGCCCAGCCCTTTCATCGCTGCTGCTCCCGCCGACAGAAAAAGATCTTAACCATCTGCTTTATCTCTCTTCCCACGCCACCGATTTATCCCGTCAGGACGCGCCTGTTTTGGCCGGCAAGATTCCCCATGAAACCTCGCGTCAGCGGATTACTGGGCTTTTGCACAATGTGAAAATTGAGCGGCTCAAGACCAAGAATGCCTTCTGGCAACTTCCTTCGGAATTGTTCCCTTCGGGCGCTGTGTTTGAGGGAATTGTTCACACCAGAGATGGAAATATCACTCGAATCGATCTGCCCATTGAAAAAGGAAAGGCGCGTTCAAATGTAAAAATTCACAAAGAGAAGAGTGGGTTTGTGTTGGAGGACGCGAAGGGCCAGCGCCAAACAGTTCCGCTCAACACCCCCATTTTAGTCGACGGTCCGTTGTTTTTCGATGTCGAGTCGATGCCATCCACTGCCCCTTTGCGCTTTGATGTGCACGCATTCCTTCAAGGGGTATCTTTAAAGGGAAAAATCGGGATCGAAGAAATGGAGATCGCCAAAGCCGATTTTCCGCCTCAACTGCTCTTTAGCAACGTGGAAAAAGAGACCGGCGTTCTTTTGGCCAAAAATTTTTTAGATAATGGTGTCATGATCGGCGACAAGGGGTATCTTTCCTATGCCAGCACGACATCCAGCGCTGTCCAGGAGCACCGCCTGCCGATCTTTGTGTCGGGATTTTACGACCCGGGCATTCTCTCGGTCGGAAATAAATGCGTCTTGGTTCCCCCTTCTATTACGCGTGCGATCAATGCGACGAGCACCTCATTCAATCTCGACAAAATGCAATCCAATGGTGTTCTCGTCTGGTTCAATGACCTTGCCGAAGCGAGCGAGGTCAAACGGGAAATTCTCTCCGCCCTCCAAGAGCTAGGCATCGATGCCTATTGGAAAGTGACGACGTTTAGAGAATATGAATTCGCTAAAGACTTGCTCGAGCAGTTCCAAAGCGACAAGTCGCTTTTCGCCATCATCGGAATGATCATCCTCATCGTCGCCTGCTGCAACATCATTTCGCTTCTCGTTCTCCTCGTCAATGACAAGAAACGGGAGATCGGCATTCTGCGGGCGATGGGCGCGAGCCATTTCAGCATCGCCGCCATTTTCGGTTCTTGCGGCATGGCGATGGGCATTTTAAGCAGCATTCTCGGGACTGCGGCGGCCCTACTTACGCTTCAGCACATCGACATGGTCGTTCAGTTTCTCAGTTTTATCCAAGGCCATGATGCGTTCAACTCGACGTTCTTCGGTAAAAATCTTCCAGGCCAGCTCAGCAGCAATGCAGTGACCTTCATTCTGTTCACGACTCCCCTGCTCTCTCTTTTGGCAGGACTTGTGCCTGCGATCAAAGCTTGCCGCCTTCGCCCTTCTCAGATTTTGAGGTCTGAATGATAAAAGCGAGAGGCATCATCAAATGTTTCTATACACAGAGTGATTCAAAAGTTGGAATTTGGCAAAGCTGGCGCTCTGATTTTGGGCCAGGCTTTAGCCGACGGCGAAGCAGAGCCTGTGAAAACACAGGCGCGATGGAGCCGGGACAGAAAGCAGGGATGCCAGCGCAGCCAAAACCCACTTTGAAATCTCGATCTGTATATACCCCTTCGCGCATCGAGGTCCTCAAAGGGATCGATCTCGATGTGGAACGCGGTGAATCGGTGGCCATCGTCGGAAAATCGGGAGAGGGTAAAAGTACGCTGCTGCACATCTTGGGCTCGCTGGAAAAACCATGCAGCGGCCAATTAGAGATCTGCGGCCAGGATATCTTGCATGTTTCGCTGGCAGAGCTGCGCAATGCCCATATCGGTTTCATCTTCCAAAGTTACAATCTACTCGACGATTACACGTTGCTCGACAATGTGCTTTTGCCCGCTCGCATCGGGAGAAAACCCGTGCAACCTGGCACGGCAGCCCATTCGAGAGCATTGGAGCTGCTAGAAATTGTCGGATTGAAAGATCGCGCTCACTTTCTGGCCAAGCTCCTATCGGGAGGAGAAAAACAGCGGGCGGCGATCGCGCGCGCGCTTTGCAATGACCCCGATCTGATTTTGGCCGATGAGCCGACGGGCAATCTCGATCATTTCCATTCTCAAGAAATTCACTCTCTTCTCATCAATCTCTCGAAAGATTTTCATAAAACTTTAATTGTGGTCACGCACGACAAAGAGCTTTCCTCTCTCTGCAGTCGCACGCTGCTGCTAAAAGATGGCAATTTATCCCATTGAGCGGTTATGATCCGTTCCAATAGAGGAGAAGCGATCTCATGAAAATCCTCATGGTCGGAACAGGGTATGTCGGCCTTGTCACTGCCGCCTGTTTTGCAGAGATGGGCCATCATGTGATGTGTTTGGACATCGACCAAGATAAAATTGCCCGCTTGAATCAAGGCTTGATGCCGTTTTTTGAACCTGGGCTAAAAGAACTTGTCGAGCGCAACACAGTTGCAGAAAGGCTTCTTTTCACGACAGATTATCGTTTTGGCGTCGAACACTCAGATGTGTGCTTCCTCGCGCTGCCGACACCATCCAACGAAGACGGCTCCTGCAACCTCTCCTACGTCTATGCCGCCGCCACTGCGATTGCCAGTCATATGAACGGCTACAAAATCATCGTCAACAAATCCACCGTCCCGATCGGAACCGGCCGTCAGCTCAAAGAGAATCTCACCAAAATTTTAAGGGAGCGCAATCTCGACATCCCCTTTGATGTCGTTTCGAATCCGGAATTTCTGAAAGAGGGTTGTGCGATCAACGATTGCATGAAGCCCGACCGCATCATTTTAGGCGTCGAGGGCCCGCAGGCGGCCAAAACGATGCGCGAGATCTATTCCAGCTTCACGGTCAATCACGATCGCATTTTTCTCATGGACCTCGTGTCCGCTGAAATGACAAAGTACGCTGCCAATGCAATGCTGGCGCTGCGCATTTCATTCATGAACGAGTTGGCCCGCCTTTGCGAAATCACAGGCGCCGACATCAAACAAGTACGCGTAGGCATCGGCTCCGATCAGCGGATCGGCTATCATTTTCTCTACGCGGGAGCAGGCTACGGCGGCTCGTGCTTCCCCAAAGACATCCGGGCGCTTTGCGCGATTGCCAAACAGCACGGCCTTTCTCTTTCGATCTTAGAAGCCGTCGATTCAGTTAACGAACAGCAAAAGAGAATGCTGCCGAAAAAAATCCACGCTCATTTTTCCCATCAGGGCGGCGCCAAAGGCAAGACGATTGCCGTTTGGGGCCTTTCGTTCAAACCCGATACCGACGATATTCGGGAAGCGCCATCCCTTAACCTGATTCAAGATCTCTTGGATAGCGGCTGCTTTGTCCGCGCTTACGACCCCGAAGCGATTCCCAATGTCCGCAAATTTCTAGGGCATCATCCTCATCTGCAATTTTGCAAAGATGAGTATGAAGCGGCCTATCAAGCCGACGCGATCGCTCTCATCACAGAATGGAAGCAATTCCGCTTCGTCGATTTTCGTAAAATTCTCACCCATCTCAAGCAAAAGGTATTCTTCGACGGCAGGAACCAGTACCATCTCTCCGAAATGCAAGAGCTCGGTTTTGAGTATTTCGGCACAGGCGTGCCGTCCCCCTTAAAAAATCTAAACTCAATTCTCTGCTCCCTACAAGAAAAAACTAATGCACTTTCACCAGTTCACATCTGACGCGCGCAAGCAAATTGACGATCAGCTAGCGCAGCTTCTCGCGAAAGTCGATGGACGGCTTCCCTATTCTTCTCTTTTTTCATCTGCCCGCTATTCGACGCTCTCTCCCGGAAAGCGCCTGCGGCCGATGATGGTGCTGGCTGTTTGCAAGACCTTCGAGGTTGACCTCAGTCTAGGGTTGACGCCCGCCTGCGCTTTAGAGATGGTGCACACCTATTCTCTCATTCATGACGATCTGCCTTGCATGGACGATGATGAGGTTCGGCGGGGACAACCCACACTGCACAAAGTTTATCCCGAGTGGCATGCCCTTCTCACGGGAGACTTTTTGTTGACATACGCCTTTGAAGTTTTGAGCTCTGCACCTCATCTTACCGCCAATCAGAATCTCGCACTCGTCCACACTCTTGCCCTCAATGCAGGCGCGCACGGCATGATTGGGGGGCAGATGATCGATCTTCTTTCGGAAGGAAAAGAGATTAACTGGGAGCTGTTGCAGCAGATGCATCTTGGCAAAACCGCCGGGCTCATCACAGCCGCTCTCGAATTCGGCGGGATCGTTTCGCAGGTCTCTGATGCCGACATGGAAAAACTTCGCCAAGCGGGGCCCGCCATCGGTCTCGCCTTTCAGCTTGTCGACGATCTGCTCGATGAGGCCGATGAGGCAATTTCCGATTGTTATTGCGGCAAAGCGACTGCTGTCTCCATTCTGGGCGCCGCAAAAGTAAAGACCAAAGCGCTTGAATTACTGCAAATTGCAAACGAGCACGCCTCTTCTCTTTCCCGCCCTGCGCCACTTTTGATCGCTCTTTTTCAACAAATGGTCGACAGAAAAAATTAATCCTGTTTAAACTTTTTAGAAATAAAAAGAGTTTGCCAACATGCCCCTTCGCGAATATTCTACGGAATCTTCTCTTTCCCCCGTTTGGCAGCTCGAAATCGACGAAGCGATCATTGTCCATAATTGGCTAAAGCGCAGTTTCGATATCCTGTTCAGTTTAGTGGCCCTGATTGGAGGGCTTCCCTTTTTTATCATCATTGCGCTGCTCGTCAAACTGAGCTCGCCCGGCCCCATTTTTTACTGCAGCTTGCGCATCGGAAGAAAAGGGAGGTTGTTCAAATTTTGGAAATTCCGATCGATGCACCGCGATGCCGACCAGAGGCTCGAAGTGATGCTGAGCAGCGATCCCAAACTTCGCCGCGAGTGGCAAAAGTATTTCAAACTGAAAAATGATCCCCGCTTGACACGCATCGGCGCTTTTTTGCGCAAGACCTCGCTCGACGAATTTCCCCAATTTTGGAACGTGTTTATCGGCGATTTGAGCATCGTCGGACCACGTCCTTATCTTCCTCGCGAGGCGAGTGAAATCCGCAAAATTTTAGGCGATGAGATGGAAAAAATATTTTCCGTTCGACCAGGCCTGACGGGCATTTGGCAAACTGCAGGGCGCAGCCATCTCACTTTTGAAGAAAGGGTCAAGCTCGAGGTGAACTATGTGAATTTGAGATCTTTTCTTTTTGATCTGCGCTTGATCCTCAAAACAATCCCCATTCTATTTTTTTCCAAAGGAGCCTTTTGAACCTATCTCTCTATTTCGAAAAATTGCTTTTTTGCGCCTTTTTCCGCATCTTTCAGAGTCGCTTCTTGGCCTATTTACCTAAATATGTCCTTCGAAGCGACTCTAAAATCTGCGAAAAAATTCATCAAAAATCATTTTTTTTAAATAGTGAGATAGGTTTTTGAACCACGTCCCGTTACTGTTCTCCTTTTCGCTAGCGCTGTTTTTCGCTCTCTGGGGAACGGCCTTAATCCCCGTTGTCCGCCTTCTCGCCTTTGTCCCTTTTCTCGCTCTGCTCTATAACAAAACGAGCTTTGTCAAATCCCTTTGGATCGCTATGCTTTGCGGACTTATCGTCGACCTGCTGTGCTCGGAGCTGCGCCTTGGCGTCCACGCCCTCAATTACTGCGGCACAACACTGTTGATCTACAAGCAAAAAAGGCACTTCTTCGAGGACAAAGCCCTCGCTCTTTCCCTCTTCACGATAATCATCAGCATCATTTCCACAGCTTTGCAATTTTTTCTTCTCTGCATCTTCGGCCAAGGCTTGCCATTTTCAGGCAAGTTGTTGATCGCCGATTTTTTGATCATGCCTCTTGCCGATGCGACTTATGCCTTTCTTTGGTTCACCTGCCCGATGCGGCTTTACGCCTACGTCAAAAAAGTCGGCTGGAGAACAGTGTATTCCAAAATCCGTTTCTTTTTTTCTAAAAAGGAAACAGGAGAATAAATTTTTTCAGTTCAAAGAAAATATTCTCGGCATCTAGACTGAAAGACAAAAAAAACCGCCGAGAGAAAATGAGCAATAGTGTTACCAGCTCAACCAACACCGCGGGTTTTTATCAGAATCAAAACGTTACCTTCGAAAATACACCACCCCCGGCACCCATGGGCCCTTCTGAAGGGCCCATACTATCGCACGCGACTGAGATCCCACAGGAGTGTTCGCAGTTCGACATCGGGGTTTTTTATCAGAGCCACAACCTTTTTGCCAAGGCAATAAAACACTATGAAAAGGTCCTTGAAGGGGATGCTGAAGCCTTTGGAGAAGCTCAATTTAACATGGCGGTTTGTTACGAGAAACGGGAGGAAACCGCGAAGGCTTTGAATCATTATGACAAAGTACCTCGATCACATCGCCTATTTAACGAAGCGCAATCCATCCAAGGGAACTACTATACGAAACACAACAACTACTTTAAAGCGATCCAACATTATATTCTTGTGTCTGATTCTGATCCTCAATTGTTTAATCAAACGCAATTAAACATCAGTTTTTGTTATGTCAAAATAAGTCAACTTCACCAAGCAATGCAATATCAAAACCTTACCCTCAAAAATACACTCCCACCCCCACCACCACCAACACCAATCCCACCACCCCCACCACCACTCCCTCCACCAACACCACTCCCTCTACCCCCGCTACCAACACCACCTATGGTCCCTTATGAAGGAGCCATGCTATCGGATGCAACTCAGATGGAGTATCCCCAACTCGACAACGAGGTTTTTTCTCCGAATCAAAACCTTACTCTCGAAAATGTACCCTCGACACCATCGCCACCACCGCCATCCATGTTCCCTTTTCAATTGCCCATGCTGTCGCACGCAACTGAAATGCCGCAGGAGGGTTCGCAGTTTGACATCGGGGTTTTCTATCAGAGCCAAAGCCTTTTTGCCGAGGCAATAAAACACTATGAAAAGGTCCTTGAATTGGATGCTGAAGCCTTTGGAAAAGCTCAATTTAACATGGCGGTTTGTTATGAGAAACGGGAGCAAACCGCGAAGGCTTTGAATCATTATGACAAAGTACCTCGATCTCATCGCCGATTTAACGAAGCGCAAGCCATCCTTGGGAACTACTATACGAAACACAACAACTACTCTGAAGCAATCCAACATTATCTTCTTGTGTCTGAGTCCGATCCTCAACTGTTTAATCTAACGCTATTCGACATTGGGTTTTGTTATGGCAAACTAAATAAATTTCACGAAGCAATGCAATCTTTTAAAAAAGTCCACAAGACGGATTCTATGTATTGGCTAGCGATATTCAACATCGGGGCTTGCCATGTTAAACTCGGTGAATTTCCAGAAGGGATAAAAAATTTTCATTGTGTGCCCCCGACAGATTCCGCTTACGCTCTCGCACAGTTTAGCATTGGGAGCTGCTATTACTATCAAAAAAATTATTCGATGGTCATCAAGCATTGTGAAAGTCTCCGCGACGAGGATCCAGATTCTGAAGTGATTAGGCCCATTTCACAGTTATATGATCTTGCGAAAACAAAAATGTCAGAGCATCTAACATCAAACATCATCAATCTCGAGGATCAATAAAAATCTTTCGACCAGTCGTAATCCGTAACTAGTACATAGTTAATAAAAATTTTCCTTAAATGGAAGAGTTTGTTATCCTTGCGTCTTTTTTCTAATAAGGGAAGGAACGATGGGAAACAAGCAAACGCATGAAGTAGCTCTGTCGACAGAAGAGAGAGGATTTTTAATTAAAAATACAAAAAGTGGCGATTGGTCCCCTAGAGAGGTAAAGAGGGCGCAGATTCTTCTGAAAGCTGATAAGAACCACGAGGCTAAGAAAGATCATGAGATTGCTGATGAATTACATTGTTCCCAATACACTGTGACAAAGTTACGAGAGCGTTTTCACAAAGGAAGGCTTGAGGTAGTTCATGATAAACCTCGGACTGGCAGGCCAAGAATAATCGATGGTGATGTGGAGGCACATATCATCGCTGTAGCCTGTAGTGAAGCACCTGTGGGAAGAGAGCGATGGACGCTGCGACTAATCGCTGGAAGAGTGGTTACTCTCACTGATGTTGAATCTTGTTCCTATGGGTCTGTAAGGAACGTTTTAAAAAAAACGAGCTTAAACCGTGGCAGAAAAAAGAATGGAAAATCCCTCCAAAAGCCAACGACGAATTTGTCTGGAGGATGGAAGAAGTCCTAGAGATTTATAAAAGAGAATATGATCCAGAACATCCCCTGCTCTGCTTTGATGAAAGCAGCAAACAGCAGATACAAGAAGTGATAGAGAGCATCCCGATGGAATCAGGAAAGCCGGAGAGATACGACAGCGAATACAAGAGAAACGGGGTGAGCAATTTGTTCATGATTTTTGAGCCTTTTGAAGGGAAACGACATGTGCGAGTCACTGAACAACGAACTAAAAAAGATTGGGCCGATTGTATGAAGATGATTGTAGATGAGCTTTATCCAAGTGCGAAGAAAATCACGATTGTCATGGACAACCTGAACACACATACGCCGGCCTCGCTATACGGGAAATTTACCCCTGAAGAGGCTCGAAGAATTACGGAAAAATTAGACATTCAGTATACGCCAAAGCACGGAAGCTGGCTGAATATGGCAGAGATCGAATTTAGTGCTTTATCCAGGCAGTGTCTGAATAGGAGAATCGGGACAACGGAAGAATTGGTGCGGGAAATCCAAGCTTGGGAAGGGGAGAGAAATAGAGCAGCCGTAAAGTGCAACTGGCGATTTAGAGCTGAAGATGCACGAATCAAACTGAAAAAACTCTACCCTGAAATATAAGTAAGAATTTTATTAACTAAGTACTAGTGGTCCATCTCAAAAGTTTTTGAAAACGCTCCCTAACCCGCCCCTGAAGGAGCGGGATTGCGCTCGAGCGTACCGTTCAACTTTCTTGAAAGGTTAAAAAATTTATCCTATAATCCAGAATATGAAGACTCCTGCGGCCTCCGAGCTCTCTTTTGTCGCGATTCAAGCTGCCCTCTTGGCAGGGACTTTGCTGCGGCGTGGGTTTGACACGGAATTTGAAATCGGGGCCAAGGAAGGGATACAGAATCTTGTCACCGAATACGACAATGCGTCGGAAAAGAACATCATTCAGAGCATTTTTCACCATTTTCCCGACCATGCGATTCTCGCCGAAGAGAGCGGCGCAATCCAAGAGGGCAAAAGTACTGTGACCTGGATCATCGACCCCTTAGACGGCACTGTGAACTTTGCACACAATGTTCCGATCTTCAGCATTAGCATCGGAGTAGCTATCGATGGCGAGATCGTCAGCGGTGTTGTTTACCAGCCGATGACGCAGGAGCTGTTCTTGGCTGAAAAGGGAAAAGGCGCCTACCTCAATGGAAAGAGAATTTTCGTTTCCAAGATCCAGCAAGTTGAAAAATCGATGATGGCGACGGGATTTCCCTACGACGTCGATAAAAACCCGCTCAAATGCATAGACAGGTTCACGGCAATGCAGGCCAAAGGGGTGCCGATGCGCAGGCTTGGCTCTGCGGCGCTCGACCTTTCGTACGTGGCCGCGGGCCGATTCGACGCATTTTGGGAGGTGGGATTGAATTCCTGGGATATGGCCGCCGGCAAGTTGCTCGTCGAAGAGGCGGGAGGAAAAGTGACCCACTGGACAGGATCGCCCCATATAATTTTCGGCTATCATACACTCCTTGCGACCAATGGTCTGCTCCATGAAAAAATGATCGAACATTTGAAGTAAACCATGAATCTTATCGACGGAACTATAACGGCAAAAAAAATCCAACAGCAGATCGCACAGGCGATTTCTCAATTGTCTCGAAAGCCCGGTCTCGCCTTCATCCTTGTGGGCGATGACCTTGCCTCGCAGACATATATCCGCATGAAAAAAAAGCGATGCGAAGAGGTCGGCATCGTCTCTTTTGATTGCGTACTTCCCTCCACAATTACGGAAAATCAACTTTTGCACGAGATTGAGAAATACAACCAAGACCCCGCTGTCGATGGGATCCTCGTCCAGCTTCCGCTACCGTTTCATATCAATGCTATGAAGGTGATGATGGCGGTCGACCCCGACAAGGACGTCGATGGCTTCCATCCGGTCAATGTCGGCAAAATGCTGCTCGGCGAAAACAGCGGCTTTCTCCCCTGTACGCCCCATGGGGTGCAAGTGCTTCTCACCCATGCCCAGATCCCCATTTTGGGCAAACATGTCGTCATCGTCGGCAGAAGCAACATCGTCGGAAAGCCTCTGGCGGCGATTTTGATGCAAAAGGCCCCACATGCCAATGCGACCGTGACTGTCGCGCATAGCATGACGGAAAATTTAAACGAGGTTTGCCGCTCGGCGGACATTTTGGTCGCCGCCATGGGCCATCCACGCTTTGTCAAGGCTGACATGGTGAAAAAAGGCGCCGTCGTCGTGGATGTCGGCATCAACCGCATCAAAGAAGGGGGAAAAGATTGCATTGTCGGCGACGTCGATTTTGATGCGGTCGCCCCTCTTTGTTCCCATATTACTCCCGTTCCGGGGGGCGTTGGCCCCATGACGATTGCCATCTTGCTGGCGAATACCCTTTTGAGCTACCAAAGAAGGGAGCGAGCCGGTTGAAAACTAAATAATTTACAATGGTATCGCTTTAAGGCGAGAGAAGGTATAATATCGGCATGAAACGTACGATTTTTTTTGATCTCGGCAACGTCCTGATCTTCTTTAGCCATCAAAAAATGTGTAGACAGGTCGCCGAATACTGCGGACTCGACTTGAAACAAGTGGATGACCTATTGCTTGGCTATCTCGATCCCTACGAGCGGGGCCATCTCGACAGCCAAACACTCTACCGGCAAGTGAGCGCTTTATCGAATAAAAAATTGGATTTCGATACGTTGATGAGAGCGGTTGGAGATATTTTCGAGCCCAACCTTCCGGTCATTGCGATTGCGCAAGAGCTGAAAAAACGGGGGCATCGCCTCTTCCTCTTGTCCAATACGTGCGATGCGCATTTTTCCTTCGCCTATTCTCAATTTCCCTTTTTAAAAGAATTCGACGGCTATGTCCTCTCCTATGAGGTCGGCGCACGCAAGCCGGAGAAACAAATTTACGAAAAAGCATTAGAGATTGCAGGATGTCAAAATAAGGAGTGCTTCTACACCGATGACATATTTGCGTACATCGAAGGCGCCCGGTCACTCGAAATCGACGCCGAACAATACAAAACGCCGGAAGAACTCATCCAGCATCTAAATGTTAGAAAATTATTATAATGCAGAAAAAGAAAACCAAAAAAGAGACCTCAAAAAAACCATCCAAGACAGTCAAGCCAAAACCTAAAAAGGTCACACTCAAAGCCCCAAAAGCAAAAGCGCCTCCCAAGGAATCCCCCAAACAGTCACGCCTTGTCGACAATCTGTCTAAGTCGATTTTGCAATTCATGTCCGGCAAGCGCTACAAACCGATGAAGCAGTCCGAATTATTGGAGAGGTTGCATCTGCCCCCACAGCTATGGGACACATGCATAAAAATCATCGGCGAGCTCATTAAGAGCGGCGAAATTCAAGTGAGCAAGAATCTTCTTGGCCTCGCTCGAGAGAAAGACGAAGTGGTCAGCGGCATTCTGCGCATGCACCCCAAAGGATTTGGTTTCGTCATCCCCGACAATCCGCGAGAATACCCTCAAGATATCTTTATCCCCAAACATCTCGCCGACAATGCGATCGACGGCGATCACGTCGAGGTGCTCCTAAATTTGGAAGCGATCTCCGATAAAGGCCCCGAAGGGCGCATCGTCTCCGTGCTCAAGCGGGCAAGAAAGCATCTCGCCGGGACTATCCGTCAAATCAATGCCAATGGGGATATTTTGGCCTACGCGCCGATTCTCGGCACATCCCGGCCGGTCATCGTTTCCGCGACACCCGGGCACACTCTTAAAGTCGGCGACCGGGTCATCCTCAATGTGGTCGAATGGGGCACGGAAAAAGAGCCGACGACGAGCGAACTATCTTACATTCTTGGAAACATTTCGGATCCCTCCTGCGACATCACGGCCGCCGTCGAGGAGTTTGATCTGCGCTCCGCATTCCCCAAGACCGCGATTGCCCAAGCCAAAGCTTATGGAAAAAAAGTGCCGGCCAAAGATCTTAAAAAACGGTTCAATTTCTCTAAGGATGAGTGTTTCACGATCGACCCCGACACAGCACGAGATTTCGACGACGCGATCTCGCTGAAAAAAGACAGAAAAGGGCATTACCATCTAGGAGTGCATATTGCTGACGTCGCCCATTATGTACAGCCCCATAGTCCACTGGACAAAGAGGCTTTGCAGCGCGCGAATTCCACTTATTTTCCCGGTTCATGCATTCCGATGCTCCCCGAGGAGCTTTCCAATGAGCTGTGCAGCTTGAAGCCCGATGAGAATCGCCTGACCGTCTCGGTGTTGATGGACTTTGACAAGAATGGGACGCTTTTAAAACAAGAGGTCGTCCGCTCATACATCAAGAGCAAAATGAGATTCACCTATTTTGAAGCCAAAGACGTGATCGACGGCAAAAAGAAAAGCCCGCATGCCAAAACCCTAAAGTTGATGGTTGAGCTATGTCTTCTTCTCAAGAAAAAGAGGTATGAGAGGGGCAGCATCGACTTCGCCCTGCCAGAAATGGTCATTGTCATCGATGAAAAAGGCCAGCCTCAAGGGTTGAAAAAGATCGAATACGACATCTCCCATCAGCTCGTCGAAGAGTTCATGCTAAAGGCAAACGAAACTGTCGCTTTGGAATTAAACCGCCGAGGCAAACAGCTGATCTACCGCGTGCACGAAGTTCCCCAAGCAGAAAATTTTGAGGACTTTCTTCAATTTGCCCGCACGCTCGGGTTCAAAGTCCCCGCAAAACCGACCCCGAATGATTTACAAGCGTTGTTTGAAGAGGCAAAAAAAAGCGCTTTCTTTCAGCAGCTTTCGGTAGCTTTCATCCGTAGCATGCGCCTAGCCCAATATTCACCTGACAACGTCGGCCACTTTGGCCTCGCGCTGGAACACTACACCCATTTCACTAGCCCCATTCGCCGCTATACTGACCTCGTCATCGAAAGGCTTTTGTTCGATGAAGAGCCCGAAGATTTGCATCTCGAAAAAATTGCCCAGCACTGCTCGGAGCAAGAAAGGGTGAGTTTTCGCGCGGAAATGAGCGTGAAGACCCTCAAAAAATTGCGGCTGCTGCATCGCTATTTTGCAGACGATCCCTACCGCGAGTACAAAGCGCTCGTCACCAAAGTCAAACCTTTCGGCATCTTCTTCGAGCTACAAGAGCTGATGCTCGAAGGTTTCTTGCACATCTCCGAGCTGGAAGACGATTATTTCATTTTCGACGAAAAGCGCACAGCTCTCGTTGGAAGAAGCTCCGGAAAAGTCCACAAGCTCGGCGAACCGATTGCCGTCCGCCTCGCCCGTATCGACCTCATTCAATTGGAAAGCAATTGGACGCTCATCTCGGACCGTCCGCGGCGAACCAAACGGTTTCGATGACCCTCCCGTCGAGTTTTTACCAGAGGGACGATGTCGTCCTGATTGCCAAACAGCTCGTCGGAAAACAGCTTTTCTCACGAATTGGCAATCAGCTAACAGGCGGTATCATCATCGAGACGGAGGCCTACCGCGGTCCCGACGACCGCGCCTGCCACGCCTTCAACCATCGCCGCACCCCTCGCACCGAGGTGATGTTCCAAGATGGAGGGATCGCCTATGTTTATCTTTGCTATGGCATGCACAACATGCTCAATGTGGTGACCGCAGCCTCCGGGACACCCCATGCCGTTTTGATCCGAGCCCTCTATCCCACCCATGGAATGGAAGCCATGCTGAAAAGAAGAGGCAACCTCAAGTTGACAAACGGCCCTGGCTCTCTTTGCCAGGCTTTAGGGATCACTCGCGAACACAATGGGCTTTCTCTGGAAGGGCCATCGATATGGATTGATGAGCCGGATTATCCTTTCGATTTTGGAGAAATCAAGGCCACTCCGCGCATCGGCGTCGATTACGCCGGAGTAGATGCTCTTCTCCCTTGGCGTTTTGTTGTTGAAATGCGCCCCTAAAAAGAGTATACACAAGCAACATGAAGAAATATTTCATCACTGGGCTCGTCATTCTCCTGCCTTTGGTCGTCACCATCGCTGTGGTGATTTTTTTAGTCAATTTCCTCACACAGCCTTTCATCGGCATCGTTACGACGGTCTTATCGAAACTGCACATCATTAACAAAGGCTTTCTCTTCCTGACGCCAGAGCAGCTCGTGCGTTACACCGCCAAGATCATCATCCTGATCCTTTTGTTCTTATTCACGGTGGGATTAGGAATGATCACGAGATGGTTCTTGATCAACACACTTTTTCGTTTGGGCGACCGGCTCCTCAATCGAATTCCCATCGTCAACACGGTCTATAAGACCACGCAGGACATCATTAGAACTTTATTTGTTTCCGACAAAAACTCCTTTAAGCAAGTCGTGATGGTCCCTTTTCCGCGGTCCGATATTTTTGTTTTAGGCCTCATCTCCCGCGAATCCCCGCCCGTTTGCTCAAAGGCCGTCGGTCAGGATCTCGTCTCGGTTTTAGTCCCCACAACCCCGAACCCGACGACGGGCTTTCTGATGATGTACAAACGGGAAGATCTCATCATCATCGACATGAAGCCTGAAGAGGCGATCAAGTACATCATCTCGTGCGGTGTCATTATTCCCGAACCCCCAGGAGCGCGATTTTCTAGATAAGAGTGTGTTTAATAATTGCTTTCCTTCTAGAAAAGAGAGATTTTCGAGCAGATTTGAAAAGTCTGGCCGAGCTAAATATCGGGACGGTGATATAGGCGAGGCCAGGCTTTTCGAAGATGCCGAAAAGATCCTTTTATAGAGAGAAATGAATTGTTAAACACACTCTAAGAGGTGTCGGCGAATTTGGGTTTCGCCCTGGTGCTCTGTAACAAGTTTTTGGATTATTTTGGCCGATTTTCGCCCCTTTTTCATGGGGTTATATACGAAATGTTGATATAACCCCATGAAAAAGGGGCGAAAATCGGCTCAAAACCTTAAGGCCTGGGATTAAAGTTGGGGCCGAGCTTCGTACTCGGCTCAACATTATTTTGAAAATACCCGGCCCTTGAGGGCCGGGTTTCCGCCGGAGGACAGATGAAAAAATACTTCTTCACGGGGTTCATCACCCTGCTTCCCATTGCCCTGACGCTCATCATTGTCTCCTGGCTGTTCCATCTTTTTACCGCTCCTCTGGCCGGCATTACAGAATGGATCCTGCTCACGTATGAAAAGAAACTAGGGTTGAGTTTGGAAAGGCACGATCAGCTGGTTTTGTTTCTGAGCAGAGTTTTCGCCTTAATACTTCTTCTCATCTTGATTCTGTTCTTGGGATTTTTCGGACGGCGTTATTTGCTAAACTTCTTCTTGAAAATGGCAGACCGCTTTTTTTCACACATTCCCCTCGTGAGAACGATCTATCGGGTCAGCCTTGATGTCACCAAGGCCGTCTTTTCCGAGAACAAAAAGACGTTCAAGGAAACGGTCCTCGTCCCATTTCCGCATCAAGACGTGCTGGCGGTCGGGTTCGTGACCGGAGAAACTCCCCCTGCTTTCAACCGAGAGGGCATTCCGAAAACAGACCTTTGTGTCTTCGTGCCGACGGCCCCTCATCCCATGTCCGGCTTTATTATGCTCACACCAAAAAAAATGGCGGTCCCCGTCGATGTGAGTGTTGAAGATGCCTTTAAATTTTTAATCTCCTGCGGGGTCATCCATCCAGGAGAGCATATTTCTCCGGAAAATAAAGAAAAAATTTAAACTCGACTTTGTCACTTTTTAGGCCCGAAGACCTCCGGGCCTAAAAAGTGACAAAGTCGAGTTCAGCGTTGTTTTTTTAATCTTTAGGCATTATAATCCGTGCTAAATTCAATTTTTTTGAGGAGTTTTCCATGGTACGCATGAGCAAGCAATCCAAGATACGAGCAGTTTCTCGTCGACGCCCTGCTCCGCCGGCAAAGAAAACGGGGCCTGTTAAAGATGCTCTTCCGCAAGGCTACAAGATGCATCCCAATGCCATCGAAGGCGATCTCGCGCAAACTTCCTTTATCCCTAAAATTAAATAAAAAATTCATAAGGATTTCCAATGACTAGACACAGCAGCTATGGAAAATCGAGCAAATCCGCCAAAAAGCGCAATGTTCTCAAGCGCTTCGAGCGCGTTGACGTCCTTCGCCGTCTCGGCAAGTGGAAAGATGGAGAAAATACAAAGGTCACAGGCCTTCCCAAAACTCCCGTCACGCCTTAACATTGGCTAAGATTACCTTCCATAATTCTCAGCGAGACCTCCCTATTTCTCTTCCTCAGATGAGAAAGGCGGTCTCCTATTTACTCAAAGAACTTAGAATCTCCACGCAGGAAGTCATCTTTCATCTCGTGACGGAAAAAGAGATTTCCCGTATTCATGAAGATTTTTTTAATGACCCCTCCCCGACAGACTGCATCACTTTTCCCATCGATGCCGCCAATGAAGAGATTATCCCCCACCATGTGCTCGGTGAAGCGTTCATTTGCCCGAAGACGGCCCTCGACTATGCCAAACAGCATCGCCTGGACCCGAATACAGAGCTTTACCGCTATGTCGTCCACTGCATTTTACACCTGATCGGTTACGACGATCTACAAGCGGATGAGAGAGCCAAAATGAAGAGAAAAGAGAGCGCCTGTTTAAAAAAGCTGCTTCAAAATGGTTACATACAGAAGATGATTCAAAAATCAGCCAAAAGGACGCAGCGAAAGCTCCCGCGATTGAGTTCTTGAAGACGGGGTTGTATGTCTGATATTTTCCAATTTTTGCATCGTCTTCGGTATAATTTCCCCTTTGAGACAAAGAGCTGGGTCACTAAAATAAAACTAAAATCTTAGGGTATTTTGGTCACTGCCACTTTAGTTCTCGCTATTTTTTTTCTCATTGGGGCAAGCACCCTCTCCGCCGTCTCGACATCTTTGCAGCGCAAGGGGAGGTTGCAAGCTGAAGAATCGTTAAAGCAGGAGGAATCCCCCTTTTTCTTTCGCCATTTTCTCAATTTTTTCTTCGGCAATCAGCGATGGGACGGGCTCCTTTTCTCCTTAAGCTTCACCAAACATCTACTTCGAATCGCCTTTGTCCTCACGGCGTTTTGCTTTCTCATCGAGCAAGACCTGTTCCGACAGGCCCTCATCCTTTTGCCCACAGGCTATAGTTTTGATGGACTGCTCGCGCCGCTTGTTGCCTTTTTAATCATCTTATCCTCGCTACTTATCGACTTTTTATTTAGCCTTTACGGCCAGGTGAAGCCCGATTCGACATTGCGCTATCTTTCCCCCATGTGCTCCTGTTATTTGCTGCTATGCATTCCCCTTACCGCGCCTTTTTTTCGCATCATGAAAATCGTTCTCCCTGAAAGAGCGAAGGAAAAAATATCCCCGACGTTTAAAATCCGCGACAAGGTGTATGAATTGCTTCAGGAAACGGAGCTCGGCGCTTATCTGGATCCCACTGAGCACAAATTCATCTTAACGGTGGTCTCTTTTAAAGAGCGGATCGCCCGCGAAGTCATGGTCCCCAGAATCAATATCTTCAGCATGGCGGAAGATACGCCCGTCCATGAGGCGGCGCGCAGTTTTCTCGCCGAAGGCTACAGCCGCATTCCCGTTTACAAAGACAGCGTCGACAATATCACTGGAGTGCTCCTCTACAAAGATATTTTGAAAATTTATATCGAGCAATCCAACGCACCGCATGTTTTGAATACCCCGATCGGCAAGTTGGTCAAACCCATTTTATACACGCCTGAGACGAAAAAAATTTCCCAACTTCTGCAAGAATTCCGCAGCAAGCAGATCCACTTGGCCATCGTCGTCGATGAATGGGGAGGGACCGAGGGGATCGTCACGATTGAGGACATTCTCGAGGAGCTCGTGGGGGAAATCGCCGATGAATACGACATCGGCCAGCAGACCCAATTTTCCGTCTTGCCCGGAGGAGGCTGGATCGTCGACGCCAAGATGTCGATCATCGATATCCAAGAAGAGCTAGGGGTAAAAATCCCAGACAGCCCGGAATATGACACTATCGGCGGCTACGTCTTCCATCGGGCCGGCGCCATCCCTTCGAAAGGATGGAGGATCCACCATGACGAGTTCGACCTCGAGATTTTAAGCTCCAGCGAAAGAGCTGTGGAGAAGATTAAAATTATTCCCCACGTTCAATAAACAAATCCCAGAAAAATTTTTTCGTCGATGTTCGTATATTACCCTCCGAATTTGGGGTCGAAAATCGGCTGAAACTTTTTACTGGGAAAGGTTCCACATTGAAAAACAATCCTATTTTAGGCAGAATTGTTCCTATTGTCGGTCTACCAGGGAGAAATGAATGCGCCGTTCCATTTGTTATTGCGAACCAAACCTCGCTCTAGCCGGAGAGCTTGCAACTTGGAAATTTTCCTATACGACGGCCGTCTCGCTCCCCAAAGGCACCAAGCTCAAGTTCGACCTTCTTTCCCGCGGCCGGGAAATCGATTGGGAAATCCCCAGCGTCAATCTCAAGGAGAAGAAAAATGTGATCTGGGCAGAGACGCCCGGCGGTAAAATCTTACCGGCTAAGGAATTGGACAAATCGGACGACTTTTCCACCTCTTTTGAGTTCGCCCTGCCCGCTGAGGTCAAATCTGGGGAGACCATTTCCATCTTCATGGGCTCTACTGAAAAAAATAAGGAAGATTTTCGCAAAAAAGGCAACCGCGCCCAGACCTCGATCCAACGCCGTCGCCCCTTCTATCTCTACATCGACCCCAAGGGAAAAGGGGACTACCGCGACCCGGAAATTTTCAGCATCGACGTCCGAGGCAATGTCTTAAAAAATATCCGCATCATCGCTCCCTCGCTCGTAGGGAAAAATAAGCGCTTCGATGTGATCATCCGTTTCGAAGATGTTTTCGGCAATCTGACGAATAACGCCCCGGAAGGGACCCTTGTCGAAGTCTCTTATGAGCACCTACGCGAAAATTTGAACTGGAAGCTCTTCGTCCCGGAAACTGGCTTTATCAACGTTCCCAATCTTTATTTTAATGAGCCAGGGATTTACAAGATCCAGCTCCGCAATCTGAAGACCAACGACGCCTATTTTTCCGCCCCGATCAAATGCTCCGTGGAAGCGGATAAGAGCATCTATTGGGGACTTTTACACGGAGAATCAGAAAAGATCGATTCTCTAGAAAACATTGAATCGTGCCTGCGCCACTTTCGAGATGAGCGCAACAGTCAATTTTATGCCGTTTCTCCCTTTGAGAGCAGCGAAGAGACCCCCAATGACATTTGGAAGACGATCTGCGCCCAGGTCGCTGAATTCAATGAAGATTTCCGTTTCATCACCTTCTTGGGCCTGCAGTGGTTCAACGAAGCGCCAGAAGAGGGCCTGAGGCAGTTGATCTACTCCAAAGACAGCAAGCCGATCCTTCGCAAAAAGGACATGAAGACAAATGCCCTTAAAAAAATTTATAAAGGCCACACCCAAAAAGATCTCATTTCTATTCCTAGCTTCACGATGGGTAAAGGCTTTGAGACCACTTTTATCGACTTTGATCCCGATTACGAGCGCGTCGTCGAAATCTACAACGCTTGGGGCTCATCTGAGTGTACAGCAAAAGAGGGAAATCCCCGTCCTATCACCTTTAATGGTAAAAAGGGCATTGGGGAAGCAGAAAAAGGCTCCATCCGCAAAGCCCTGAACAACAATTGCCGCTTTGGCTTTGTCGCCGGCGGCCTCGACGACCGCGGCATTTACAGCGGATTTTACGAAAGCGACCAAGTGCAATATTCCCCCGGAAAGACAGCCATCATCGCCCTGGAGCAGACGCGAGAGGCCCTCTACCAAGCCTTGATCAACCGCTCCTGCTACGCGACCACCGGAGAGAGAATCGTCATCGGCTTCATGATTGCCGGCGCTTCGATGGGCAGCGAGCTGAACACCAAGGCAAAGCCCGGTTTAAGCTACAACAGGCATATCTCAGGCTTTGTGGCGGGAACCTCCCCCATTAAAGAAATTCAATTCATCCGCAACGGCAAACCTTTTCATACCATCCATCCGAAGCAAGCCCATTACGAGTTTGCTATCGACGATTCGGAACCGCTCTCAAAAATCGTCTTCCCCGCGCAAGGGGAAAAGCCCGCTTTCGTCTATTATTACATCCGCGCCATCCAAGAAGATGGCCATATCGCATGGGGCTCTCCCATCTGGATCGATCAGACCGAAGTGGCAAATGGCAAGGTCATTAATAAAGCCAAGAAGACGACCGGCAAGGCTTAATAGTTCTTAACGCAAAGACGCAAAGATTTTTATAGCTTTCTCCGCGGCTTTGCGTCGTGGCGCCTCTGCGTTGAAAAACAGAATCTTACTAATAATAAAGCTCTCTGAAGACAAAAAAAAACCGCATGGACCGCGAGGTCCATGCAGTTGGTTGCCGTTTGGCGACAATGACGATTAGATCAGAGTGCGCAGGTTTGCAACTGCTGTCTGAACCAATATACTACGTGGTGCAGCGCCGATAACATGAGGTCCGAAGTTGAGACCATGGTCAATGCCGGCGAGAATAGAACTTCTGCCGTTCGCTTGCCAGATCTGTTGTTTGAGCGCTTCTTGAGAAACTTCCACTGTTCCTGGAGTTCCTGCTGGAAGAGCGGCGATGCATTGTTGGACGATCGCATCTGTTGTTCTTGGAGCACCGAGGATGTAAGTCAATGCATTCAACTTGACTGTAGGCTGTACAATCGCAGTGAACAACGCGACAACGTTTGTAATATCAGCGGCAGAAACAGCCGTACCAGCCATATCAGCAGCAGCGAATGCTCCGCGGATGGTGTTGATACGTCCAGCGTCAGCGGCAGCAACTGTTGCTGTTGTCGTTGCTGCTGTTGTTGTCGATGATGATGTCGTCCCAGAGGTTGTCGTCGCAGCTGCGCCCAAAGCAGCACGCAGGTTTTGCGATGCTTGCATAGTCAACGGACGAGTGCGAATAGCAGTTGTAATGATATGATGGCCGAAGTTAGCACCTTGGCCCTCATCATTGCGTCCATTAGCGAGCCAAATATGATACCTTAATGCAGATTTGGAGGCTTCGACAGCACCAGGCGTTCCGTCTGGAAGTGCTTGATAAAACTGTCTTGCGATGTCATCTGTTGAGTTGACAGCACTGAGAACAGTTTCAAAAGCTTCCATCTTGACAACTGGAGATTGGATCTCTTGGAATCTTGCCAAAGCATAGGCGACCATATCAGCTGCTGGAACAGGAGTTGTTGCAGGAGCGGCGACGAACTGCCCTCTGATCATGCCGAGCAATTCTGCGTCTGACATCGTTGCTGGTGGCGCTAGTGGTGGTGCTACCGGTGGTGCGACTGTATCTCTCGGGAAAAGGTAGCCGAAAGAGAGCCAGTTGATACAGCTCTTTAATGATTCCCACACGGAGGAAAAACAGCCGGTGATCTGCGCGCTGAATCCTGTATTTTCTGCTGCGGAAGACATTGAGCTGGTAACAGCTGAAAGACCTGCACTCGTTGCTGCGGTCGCTGCTGTCGCCGTTGGTTGTGTCGCTGGCAATACTGTTGATGGTGTAGTTACTGGGTGTGCCATTTATAAACCTCCTATAAAGGTTGTTGAAAACTCTTACGCCAATTTTTGGGCGTTTTTTTGAAAAACATCATAGATCATAAATGTTAAGGCGATATTAAGAAAAGAAAAAATCATCACATTATGCAAGTCTTTTACTGTAAAAGCTTTGAGACGTAAAAAAACCCATTAAGATTAAATTATTTTTAAGACCCCCTTTTCCGAGTCTCTCCACAAACTTAAGCGCGTTGCTCTTCGCTTCTTTTCTTTTGAGATGGAGCACTAGGAATCGAAAAGCACCAAAAATCAAAGTGCCAGGCTTGTTGACAGACTCTCTGCACTTTCATTCGTAGACGAGAAATGCCATCGAGAAGCATACTGAGACCAAAATAAATTTAAAATGCGTCTCATCCTCGGCTCACAATCCCCTCGACGGAAAGAAATTTTAAGTTTCTTTGCCATCCCATTTGTCCAAATTCCCTCAGCTTTCGATGAAAATGGCGTCCCCTTCCGCGGAGACCCGGCAAAATACGCCGGAGAGCTTTCTTTGAAGAAGGCAGAGGCGCTTGCCCAGACATTTCCCAATGATGTGATTCTCACGGCCGACACGGTTGTTTATTTCGAGAAAAACATTTACAACAAGCCCAAGGACCGAGCGGAAGCTTTCGACATGTTAAAAACATTATCCGGCCAGTGGCATCAGGTCTTCACTGCCGTCACAGTGTTTCAATCTGGAACGGCACATTCCGGATGCGAAGAGACAAAAATTCTCTTTCATCCACTGACAGATGAACAGATTCGTCTCTATCACCAGAGCTGTGAATTTCTCGATAAGGCCGGCGGTTATGCGATTCAGCAAGCGGGAAGCATTCCGATTGCGCGTATAGACGGATGTTACTACAATGTGATGGGACTGCCGATCAACACCGCCAAAGAGCTGCTGTTCAAAGCGGGGATCGATCTTTGGAAATATCTGAAGCCATTTTAAATTAATTGAACCCAGGTCTTAAGGCCTGGGATTAAAGTTGGGGCCGAGCTTCGTACTCGGCCCAACATTATTTTGAAAATACCCGGCCCTTCAGGGCCGGGTTTCTGCCGGAGGACAGATGAAAAAATTTTTGCTTCCTATTGTCTTTGCCACTTGTTCCTTGAAGGCAGACGGGCAAGTCTCTCCGCACGAAAATCCTCCTATTTCCTCTGCCGAAGGCGAGATCGCGGACATCAAAGAGCGCTGTGGGATCAATAAGCTGCATATTTTGTATTTGCTGCAGTCCAGAGAATTCGACCGCGCAGTCGATCTTTATCTAGATTACAAAGCGTCTTTGGGCAGGCATGATTTCGAGGTGCTGCAACAAATGGCGCTCATCATCTTAGAGCAAGGAGCCCGAAGTCCAGATCCAGAAACGCAGCTCATCAGCATTTTTGGTTCCAGCATCGCAGGCATTTCCGCGTCTATCGATGTTCTCGATGCCGGCATCGCCTGCCCTCAGCCCCAAACTCAAGTGGCGGCCATCCAATACTTGGGGCGCATGCAAGACGACCGATGCGAAGAGCTTCTTACCAAAGCGATGTCCTCCGATTATTTCTTTACCCGCCTAGAAGCCGCCCATCAGCTCGCGATCCGCAAATCGCGCACAGCGGTCGGCCACATCGAATCTTTGATGCACCGAGTCCATCCTGAAATGCGCTTCTTCTTCCCACAATTTTTCGCCTTGATAGGCACCTCGGATGCGATCGCGATCCTCCGCCAGATGATGGACGATAAATTTCATATGACGCGGATCGAGGCGATTTTAAGCGCAGCGCGATTTGGCAGAGACGATCTTTTGCCAATGATCCGCTCGCGAGCCACACACTTGAATGTCGCCGAACAGGAGGCATCCGCATTTGCTATCGGCCACCTCAAAGACTCCAAATCGATACCCCTGCTAAGAAAACTCGCTAAGTCCCCTTCCCCCAATGTCAAACTTGCGGCAAATTATTCTTTATTTCTGCTGGGCGAAGACTCCGCCAAGAATGAAATCGCGGTTTTGGCCAAAGAAGGGGATCTTTTTGCAATTTCTTTACTGGGTGAAATTCCTGGGATGCAGGATGTTCTTTTTCCTTTGACGAAAGATCCTCATTTGCAAGTCCGATTCAACGCCGCTTTTTCGGCGCTGAAGCTCGGCGACAGCCGTCCCTTGGATGTTTTTCTAGAATTTTTAGTGCGCGACTCCCGCGATTTAGGATTCCAGCCGCAATTTAGCATTGGCAATTCGATCATGGCGTGGAAAGTCATCCCTTCCGCTACCCAGCATCAGAAGACAACCCAAAATGATTTAATCGCCTTATCGCTCAGCGTCAGAGAACATATGCTAAGATTGAGTCTGGATCTAGCTCCAGAACAATTCCTCAATCTCGCCAATCAGCTCTTCGACTCTAAGCAATCCGATCTTGTCCCGATGCTGATCGACCTGATGGAGAACCTTCAAACCCCTCAAGCAATCGAGCTTTTAAAAAATAAAGCGCAGACAGCGGGAGCTCCTCTGACTCGCGCCTATTGCAACCTCGCCCTGCTGCGTTTGAAACAAGGAGAACCCTACAAATCTGTCGTCTTGAACTGGATCGCTGTGAATAAAAATACCCCCATGTTCCATTTCCGGCCGATGCTTCCGTGGAACGCGAAAATTTCCGAAAAATCTAACACCTTTGAGCTCACTCCCGAAGAGAACTCTAGGCTGCTGATCGATTGTTATCAAACTATCGCCGTCGAACACGACAAAGAGAGCATCGAGATCATCCTCGAAGGGCTCAAAAACGGTCACCACAAAAACCGCCCCATCCTAGCCGGCCTTCTGGTCCAGGCTATTCAATAAAGAACCTAATTAAAACCTTCTTAGCTAAATTTTTTTTAAGTGAAGTCCTCGATAAAAACTCTGGCATGACACGCAAAACGTTAAACATGAATTGCTTAAGCTATCGCGAATAGACTCAATCCAGAGCGCAATATAGGCAGGAGCGAACATTGGATGCAGCGTTTGGCGAACGAACACCAGTGAATCAATTTTCAGGTTTTGTTCCTCGCTTCTTCCCATTGGGGAAAATTCTACTCTAACCGCTTGAAAATAAACGATTTACGAAAATAACACACAACGCCATATAAATAAGTTAATTTAAATATTAAATATGATATAATTTGTTACAAACATTAACTTAATTTAGGAAACTTAAAAATATGGCAATTCCGTTCGTTGATCCCCTTAATCAAGACTGTGCTTCAATCATTTTGCAAAAGACTGCCAGTGAAGGCTCTTCTGCGCTTTTAAAAAACCGACTCGTTAACTCAGATTGGAAGTATCATTCCGACAATCTTATTGAAATTTTCTGGAGGGATTTGCGCAAAGTAGACCCGAAAGGGCCTGTACACATTCGTCTGGCCATGGATGGAATCGATACGAAAGTCGCCGCTAATACCCCCGCGATACTTAAATTTGCAGAGCTCATGGATGTTTTCAAGAAACGCGGATGCTCGCTTGCTAATTTCTCTCCTGTTAGTGTTACGGTCAACGATTTTCGAAACTTGCAACACGAACTAGCGCTCAAGGAAATATGGCCGCGGTTAAGAGAGCTCCCTGAACTTTCAGCACTCGCAGGCTTACCAGGTCCAGGTGCAGAGGCTGCAGAGATCCGGTCTTTCTTACACAATAATCAAAACCTCTTGGAAACAATCCAATGCCTAAAACTCAATGGTCTCGGCCTAAAACTCCTCCCTCCTGAATTAAAATTATTGAAGGGTCTACAAGCGCTTAATCTTGAAGACAACCAGCTATCAGATATCTCTTGTCTTAGTACCCTTACAAATTTAACGCGGCTAGGGCTTCGCAACAACAAGCTATCAGATATCTCCTGGCTTAGTACCCTTACAAATTTAACGCATCTAGGGCTTAGCGACAACAAGCTATCAAATATCTCTTGTCTTAGTGCCCTTACAAATTTAACGCTGCTAGGGCTGAGCAATACCCAGCTATCAGATATCTCTTGTCTTAGGGCCCTTACAAAATTAACAACCCTAGGGCTTGACAACAACCAGCTATCAGATATCTCTTGTCTTAGTACCCTTACAAATTTGACGCAGCTAGAGCTTAACAACAACCAGCTATCAGATATCTCTTGTCTTAGTACCCTTACAAATTTGACGCAGCTAGAGCTTAATAACAACCAGCTATCAGATATCTCTTGTTTTAGCGCCCTTACAAATTTAACGCACCTGGGGCTTCGCAATAACCAGCTATCAGACATCTCATCTCTTAGAGCCCTTACAAATTTAACGCTGCTAGGGCTTAGCGACAACAAGCTATCAGATATCTCTTCTCTTAGTACCCTTACAAATTTAACGTACCTAGAGCTTAACAACAACAAGCTATCAAATATCTCTTGTTTTAGCGCCCTTACAAATTTAACGCACCTGGGGCTTCGCAATAACCAGCTATCAGACATCTCATCTCTTAGAGCCCTTACAAATTTAATACACCTAGGGCTTAGCGACAACCAGCTATCAGATATCTCTTGTCTTAGTGCCCTTACAAATTTAAGACTGCTATGGCTTGAGAACAACCAGCTATTAGATGTCTCAAGTTTAAGTGCCCTTAGAAATTTAACGACGCTAGGGCTTGACAACAACCAGCTATTAGATATCTCATGTCTTAGGGCCCTTACAAATTTAACGACTCTAGGGCTTAGCAACAACCAGCTATCAGATATCTCTTGTCTTAGTGCCCTTACAAATTTAACGACGCTAGGGCTTAGCAACAACAAGCTATCAGATATCTCCTGTCTTAGAACCCTTACAAAATTAACGCAGCTATGGCTTAGCAACAACCAGTTGTCGGACATCTCTTATCTTAAAGACCATAGAAAATTAACAACGCTAGGGCTTAACAACAACAAGCTATCAGATATTTCTTGTCTTTTTGCACATACAAAATTAAAGGTACTTAAGCTTAACAACAACCAGCTGACCAAAATCCCGGATTTTCACTATCTGGAATATTTATTTACATTTGACGTTGCTGACAATCCGCTGATTAAAGCCCCCGCTTCCAAAGGATTCTCTTTCAACGGGAAAAGAACACATGATGCAGCGTTTGACGACCAGTGAATCCATTCATTGGTCCCATTGATAATCAAGACTGTGCTTCAATCATTTTGCATAAGACTGCCCATGAAGACTCTTTTGAGCTTTTAAAAAACCGACTCGTAAACACAACTTGGAAGGATTATTCCGACAATCTTATTGAAATTTTCTGGGATGATTTGCGCCGAGTAGACCCGAAAGGGCCTGTAAACATTTATCTGGCCATGGATGGAATCGATAAGCAAGCCGCCACTCATACCCCCGCGATACTTAAATTCGCAAAGCTCATGGATGTTTTTAAAAATCAGGGATGCACGCTTGCTAATGCCTCTCCCCGTCTTGTTATGATTAAAGATTTTCGAAAGTTGCAACACGAACACGAACTAGCGCTCAAACAAATCTGGCCGCGGTTAATACAACTTCCTCAACTTTCAAGACTTGAAGGCTTACCAGGTTTAGATGCAGGGCCTGCAGAAATCCGGTCTTTTTTACATAATAATAAAAACGTCTTGGAAACAATCCCACAGCTTAACCTCAATGATCTCGAATTAAAACTCCTTCCTCCTGAATTAAAATTATTTAAGGGCCTACAAACTCTGAATCTTAGGAACAACCAGCTATCAGATATCTCATGTCTTAGCGCCCTTACAAAATTAACGGCGCTATTCCTTGACAACAACCAGCTATCAGACGTCTCATGTCTTAGAGCCCTTACAAAATTAACGGTACTATGGCTTAGAAACAACCAGCTATCAGATATCTCTTGTCTTAGAACCCTTACAAATTTAACGGTACTATGGCTTAGAAACAACCAGTTATCAGATATCTCTTCTCTTAGAGCCCTTACAAATTTAACACTGCTAGCCCTTGACAATAACCAGATATCAGACATCTCGTGTCTTAGTGCCCTTATAAATTTAGAGCATCTATCGCTTAACAACAACCAGCTTTCAGATATCTCTTATCTTAAAGCCCTATCAAATTTAGAAGTCCTTAAACTTAACAACAACCTTCTTACCAAAATCCCGGACTTACCCAATCTAAAATCTTTATTCACATTTGAAATTGCTGGCAATCCGCTGATTGAAGCCCCCGCATCCAATGGGGGACTCTCTTCCAATGGGAAAAGAACATATGAAACAGCGTTTGGCGTGAATCAATCCAGTTGACATCGTCTCCTTCCCATGGAGAAAATCATACTCTAACCGCTTGAAAATAAACGATTTACGAAAATAACACACAACGCCATATAAATAAGTTAATTTAAATATTAAATATGATATAATTTGTTACAAACATTAACTTAATTTAGGAAACTTAAAAATATGGCAATTCCGTTCGTTGATCCCCTTAATCAAGACTGTGCTTCAATCATTTTGCAAAAGACTGCCAGTGAAGGCTCTTCTGCGCTTTTAAAAAACCGACTCGTTAACACAGATTGGAAGTATCATTCCGACTATGTTATTGGAATTTTCTGGAGGGATTTGCACGACGTAGACCCGAAAGGGCCTGTAAATATTGGTCTGGCCATGGAAGGAATCGATGAGCAAGCCGCCGCTAATACCCCTGCAATACTTAAATTCGCAAAGCTCATGGATGTTTTTAAGAAACATGGATGCTCGCTTACTAATTCCTCTCCCGTCCATGTTATGATTAACGATTTTCAAAACTTGCAACACGAACTAGCGCTCAAACAAGAACTTGCGCTCACGGAAATATGGCCGCGGTTAAGACAACTCCCTCAACTTGCAGCACTCGCAGGCTTACCAGGTCCAGTTGCAGAGGCTGCAGAAATCCGATCTTTTTTACACAATAATAAAAATATCTTAGAAACAATCCAATCACTTAAACTCAATGATCTCAATCTAAAACTCCTTCCTCCTGAATTAAAATTATTTAAGGGTCTACAATCGCTTAATCTTAACAACAACCAGATATCAGATATCTCTTGTCTTAGTGCCTTTACAAATTTAACGCAGCTTTGGCTTGTCAACAACAAGCTATCAGATATCTCTTGTCTTAGCGCCCTTACAAATTTAACGCTGCTAGGACTTAACAATAACCAGCTATCAAATATCTCATGTCTTAGTGCCCTTACAAATTTAACGCATCTAGGGCTTGAGAACAACCAGCTATCGGATATCTCTTGTCTTAGAGCCCTTACAAATTTAACGCAGCTAGGGCTTAACAACAACCAGCTATCAGATATCTCTTGTCTTAGTGCCCTCACAAAATTGACGCAGCTAGGGCTTGGCAACAACAAGCTATCAGATATCTCTTGTCTTAGTGCTCTTACAAATTTAACGACGCTAGGGCTTAACAACAACCAGCTATCAGATATCTCTTGTCTTAGTACCCTTACAAATTTAACGACGCTAGGGCTTAACAACAACCAGCTATCAGATATCTCTTGTCTTAGTGCCCTTACAAAATTGACGCAGCTCGGGCTTGCCGACAACCAGCTATCAGATATCTCTTGTCTTAGTGCCCTTACAAATTTAACGAAGCTATGGCTTGTCAACAACCAGCTATCGGATATCTCATGTCTAAGTGCCCTTACAAATTTAACGCAGCTAGGGCTTAACAACAACCGGCTATCAGATATCTCTTGTCTTAGTGCCCTCACAAAATTGACGCAGCTAGGGCTTAACAACAACAAGCTATCAGATATCTCTTGTCTTAGTGTCCTTACAAAATTGACGCAGCTAGGGCTTGCCGACAACCAGCTATCAGATATCTCTGGTCTTAGTGCCCTTACAAATTTAACGCAGCTACGGGTTGACAATAACCAGCTATCAGATATCTCTGGTCTTAGTGCCCTTACAAATTTAACGCAGCTTTGGCTTGTCAACAACCAGCTATCGGATATCTCATGTCTAAGTGCCCTTATAAATTTAACGCAGCTAGGGGTTGACAACAACCAGCTATCAGATATCTCTTGTCTTAGTGCCCTTATAAATTTAACGCAGCTAGGGCTTGAGAACAACCAGCTAACAGATATCTCTTGTCTTAGCGCCCTTACAAAATTAACGAAGCTATCGCTAAACCACAACCAGCTATCAGATATCTCTAGTCTTCGTGCCCTTATAAATTTACAGAGCCTAGCGCTTGCCAACAACAAGCTATCAAATATCTCTTGTCTTAGTGCCCTTACAAATTTAAAGCGGCTAGGGCTTGCCAACAACCTGCTTACGAAAATCCCGGATTTCCCCTATATAAAATCTTTAGATATATTTGAAATTGCTGGCAATCCGCTGATTGAAGCCCCCGCATCCAATGGGGGACTCTCTTCCAATGGGAAAAGAACATATGAAACAGCGTTTGGCGTGAATCAATCCAGTTGACATCGTCTCTTTCCCATTGGAGAATATTGCGAGCTCTCTTATCCTAGGGCATTGCAATTTTTAATATTTATTCATGCATCCGTTAATCCTTTCGCTTGTCTGCATCACTGCAGTCTCCACGATTCACTCGGAACAAATGGTGATCGACGAAAATTTCAATGAAATTTTCGCCGATTCATTGGATTCAGTGGCAGGACCTCCAGCGAGAATTGTCCCTGAAGTGCCGCAGGAAGAAAGCCCATGGCTAGAAGAGGTTGTCTTTGAAGCTGAACCCCCTCCTGTGAGTCCGTGGGCGATCGAAACGGAAGAAGACATGGAGTCTCAGGACCTTCAATACGATGAATCGGAATTTTCGCCAGACATCGAAACGCAAATCCCTTCGCTGACCGACGATGTCGACTTAGACGAGCCTGAACCCTCGGCAGAGTTGGCGCCGGCCCCTCGTAAAACGCCATTTGAAACACTTCCACAGGAACTCGTCATCGATTTGAAAAACCCAATGTTCGCCCATGGAGTGATCACGACAACTGAAGGAGGAGTGATCAGCGGCCAGGGGATGCGGATCCAAGCGCGAAAGATCGAATACACGAACAAAATCGAAAATGGGATTCGGATTCAAAAGATCGTCGCTGAAGATGATTTGATGATGGAATACTCGGATAGGGCTTTCGTCGGCTCGAGACTGGAATATGATTTTATTAGCAAGACTGGCGTGTTGTACAATGGAAAGACATTCGTCGACATTTGGTTTCTCGGCGGCGACAAGATCGAGTTGCAAGCCGATGGGACATTCTACATCAGCAATGCGTTCGTGACGACTTGCGAAGATCAAGACAATACTTGGGAAATCAATGCCAAGACCGTAAAAATTACTGAAGACAAGTTGCTATCTGCGAAAAATATCCGTTTTCGCTTTTTCAAAGTTCCCCTGTTCTGGCTTCCTTCATTCAAAAGCAATTTGAAGGCCTTTTCCGATCCTCCCATCCGCTATAAAGTGGTTTGGGACAAGGGGCTCGGGCCCCGCTTGACGATGCGCTACCGCATCTATTCTTGGAGAGACCTCAACCTTTTCTTCCGGCTGGACTATCGCTTGAAACGGGGCTTGGGCGGGGCGCTGGAATCGGAGTACACTTCGCCAGACCACAACACAACTTTCGTCACCCGAAGCTACGGCGCGCGCGACAAATCATTCCCCAATGAGAAGGGGCCGCACCGCTACCGCCTCCAAGGCCTCTATCACATTCAAAGCAAAGATGAAAGGTCTCAGATCCACCTGACATGGGACAAATTGAGCGACACTCGAATGGTCGGCGATTTTCGCAGCGATGATTTTGAAATCAATACGCAAAAGCGCACGCACCTTGTGATGTTCCGTCAGATTGACCAAGCCTTCTTTCGCCTCGCTGTGCAGCCGCGCGTCAACCGTTTCGACAGCATTGACCAAGAACTCCCCTTACTCACCATCGGCGTGCGCCCCTTTCAGCTGGGCCATTCAGGCATCATTTCCACCAACTATGCTTATGCAGGATATCTCGATTACGTTTACGCTAATGACTTGCGCAACGAATTTCATCGCTTAGGTCTGAGCGCTTCGACGCACGCAGCTCGCCTGGAGACCCGCAACACGCTCTATCGTCCTTTTTCGCTCGGGCATTTCACATTGACGCCCTATCTTGGGGTCAATGGGATTTTTTACAGCAGCAATCCGGCCCACCATCCGATTGGCCAAGGGATATTGAATTATGGTTTCGCGGGACAGACGCGGCTCTTTCGAAGTTATAGCAAATTCCGCCACATGTCCGAGCCTTATCTCGAGTTTCAGGGACTCACATCCCCCACCGCCGCTTTGAGCCATCACTATTATTTCGATATTAATGACGGCTATCATCAGCTCAATCAGCTGCGCATCGGCTGGCGCAATGCGTTTTATCGCTTCAGCGGACATGCTTTCCTTCCCGCCGTGACAACGGATCTTTACACGAATGGTTTTTTTGGAAACCGCGATTTTGCCCTTGTCTTCCCGAAATACTATCTCAAAGCGGCCTGGAATCGACCCTCTTATGCCATCCGGGGAGGAATCGCTTGGAATAACGAAGACAAAGTTTGGGATTTCGCCAACATTGCCACCGATTGGACAATTAACGAAGACATCGCATTCGGGCTCGAATTCCGCCATCGCAGCAAATACGATTGGCGTAAGGCCGATCACGATAGTTTTATCGTCGATGTCGCGCGGCCGATCCAAGAATTGCTCGAATCCCCTCTTTCCGATGGCAGGGATACATTCCTCGCCCGCCTATTCATTCGTTTGGCCCCAAAATGGAGCTGTCAAATTCAATCGAGGCACGGCTGGGGAAGAAGAGACGAGCCGCGCTATAACGCTGGAAAAATCGATCTCATTACCATGCTTACATGCAGCTGGCGCTTAAGGCTGTCTTATGAGAGACTGCCCAATGACAATCGATTTTCAGGATCCTTTTCTTTATTGAAATAACGAGTGCTCTGTAACAAAAGTTTTTGATGGAATTTCGAGCGTGAAAGCTCCGTAGAATCGATCGACCGCAGGCTTCGCAAGTTCCTCCGTATTAATCACGAAGGAACTTGCGATCGTCGATTATACGGGCTTTGACGCCGAAATTACTCTAAAAACTTTTGTTACAGAGCACTAGATTTTTTTTAAATCAGTTTTAATGAAATGAGAGTATACTGTGGTCGGCTTGTAGCGTCGATTTTATGCCCTGAATTTTTTCGTGTGACGAAGCGTGGAGCTCGAAGCAATCTTCCTGCCAGCTTGCGAGAGCGAACGCAAAGTCAAACGGAAAAAGGCAGGCGCAGAAAATCGACTCTACAAGCCGACCGCAGTATATATGATTCCACTTTTGGAGGGAAATATGGCCGTGGCGTTACCTATCTGTGAAAAAAAATTTGAAGCAGTAGAGTCGTTTTTTCAAAAAACATCTTGCTCAACTGACATTCTCGATGCACAGGTCCAGCATAGCATTTCCCCTTTTTGCGCAGACCGCGATTCTTTGAATGCACTCCAAATCCGGATGCGGCCAAAGATTCAAGACATTTTGAGACAAACAAACAAAATTGGCGATCTTCAGTCCATCAAAATGCTGTATCAGTTGCAATTCATTCAACTTCCCGATGATCTCCTCGTCCGGATTCTTGGTCAGCTGCCTATTAAAGAGATTGAAAAAATGGCCCAGTGCTGCCATCAACTTCAACAATTAATCAATACCAACGATGAGCTGCAATCGTATATCGCTTGTGAAAAACTGAAGGCTTTGCAGACCGAATGCAATATCCCGATGGGAGATTTGAGAGTTGATTACACGAATAAGAAATTTTCCGTGGAGGTGGGCAATAATCTCTGCTTGTGGAAATTGACACAAAAAAATGGAGCCCTCCCTAAGCTGCATCATACCCTTCCATGGATCAGCCATCTTATCGTTAAAGACGGCGAGCCTAACGAACTGATCGAACTCTTCAAGCAACTCAAGGAAAACAAAAAACTGACCACTGTTTTTTTATTGAACTGCGAAATGAGTCCCGAAGCAATGAAGGCGCTATCGGATTTTCACGCCTTTTCCTCTAATTGCCAGCGACCTCCCTATCTTTATTTGTGCAATCTTAAGACATCCAATTGCGAATTGCCGCAGAGTGACCTTCCTCTCTGTATGATCGATCCCAGCAAGGCCTCTGATTATTGCCTTGAAAAATTTGTCACAACGGAATCAGACCGCATCGATTTAAACGAACTTTCGAATCAAGTGGAGAATGATGCTTCTCCCAGCGATCTTATCGTGGAGAAATTGGGATCTCTCAATTCGGCGATCAAAACGCTCATCATTATGTCGATTTGGTACAGTAGTGTGATGCCCGCCAAAGAGGCAGGCTTGCCGATTTCAAAAAAGGCAGTCGATCACCGAGTGTGTTCTTTTGTTTTCTCTAATCCGCATAGTCCAGCCATTTCCGCAGCATTGAAAAGCGCGACGCTAGCTCTCTCATAAATTATTGGTACTTCTTTTTCATTTCTCTTAAGATCGGATCGATCTGATTGCGTTGATTTTCGTCGATGCGGTCGATGAAGAGAACGCCGTTGATATGATCGTTCTCGTGCATACGGACGCGTGCATTATACCCTTCGAGCTCTTCGACGAAGGTATTGCCGTCGAGGTCTGTCGCTTCGATGGTGATCTTATCAGGGCGAGTGATGGGAAGGCGAAGGCCGGGCAGTGACAAACAGCCTTCGGTGTCAGAGATCAAATGCTCGCCGGGATTTTTCAGTTTTGGGTTGATGAAGACTTTGGGCTCCGAGAGCGTCCAATGTCCCTCTTCGGCGAAAATGTAATTCCTAAGGACAAAGAGGCGGATCGGATGTCCGACCTGCGGAGCGGCAAGTCCAATGCCGTCGCTCTTGTCCATCGTTTCGATCATGTCGCGCACCAATGTGCGGATTTCTTCCGTGATTTCTTTGACAGGCTCACATCTTTTTCGCAAGATGGGATCGCCGTAATAATGGATCTTGAGGAGCATGAACCTACCCTACTGTACCTCTTCAATGGAAGCGGGCATAAAGCGATCTTTGCTTCGTCCAACGGTGCCTGTCCAAAGCGAAAGCAGCAAACAGGAGGCCATGAAGATGACGGCGAGATAAGCTGTAAATTTTTTCAACACTTCGGCCGTCGATGTCCCAAAGACGGAATCACCGGGATCCCCTCCAAACGATGCGCCCAGCCCGAGACTTTTGCTCTCTTGGATGAGGATGACAAAACACAAAAGCGCACAAAGCCCGAGAAACAAGAACAAAGCTAAATAAAAGATAAATGTCATGACATATCCTAATAGTTAACAATTTGTGCAAACGACTTCGCGTCTAAAGAGGCGCCTCCCACAAGGACACCGTCGATGTCGGTCTGCTGCATCAGCGAAGCGATGTTGTCCGGCTTGACCGAACCGCCGTAAATTAAGCAAATACTCTCGGAGGAATTAATTCCAAATCGCATCTCCAGCCAATCGCGGATAAAGCGATGGACCTCCTGAGCAATTTCAGGTGTCGCTGTCTTGCCGGTGCCGATCGCCCAGACCGGCTCGTACGCGATGGCAATTTGCATCGCCTGTTCCGCATTCACCTCGTGCAGACACCCTTCAAGTTGAGTCTTCAAAACATCGAACTGGCTACCGTTTTCCCGATGCTCGGCAAGCTCGCCGATACATAAAATAGGCATGAGCCCATCCGCCAGCGCGCGCTTAAGTTTGCGATTCACAAATGCATTGCTCTCGTGAAAATACTGGCGCCGTTCCGAATGGCCTAAAATCACAAAGGACGCCCCACTCGCTTTGAGCATGCGCCCCGAAACTTCTCCCGTATAGGCGCCTTCCGGCATATCGTGCATGTTTTGGGCCCCGATCGCAATTTTTGTCTTTGCGGCGGCAGCTACCGCCCCTTCAAGGCCAGGAAACGGCACGGCGAGGAGGATCCGCCGCTGGGCCGGACCCGTCGGCTCGGAAAGTGCAGCGATAAAGGCTTGCGCCTCCGCTGTCGTTTTATACATTTTCCAATTTCCTGCAATGAGCGGGATGCGATGCATGTTCTTGATAGGATTTAATTCTCAAAGAGGTATTATCATACCTTAAGGCTCGACGGGAAGGCAAGGATTAAAAAGTCCATGGCGCAAGAAATTTTTTCAGTTTCAGAACTCACTTCGGCGATCAAAAAGAATTTGGAGTCTCGTTTTCCTTCCCTCTCGGTCAAAGGAGAGGTGAGCAATTTGAAAGAACAGTCCTCGGGCCATCTTTACTTTACGCTGAAAGACCATGAGGCCCAGGTCTCTACCGTTCTATTTCGAGGCAATGCCCGCGATTTGAAACGCTTGCCCAAAAATGGCGATCAAATCATTGTTCATGGGGAAATCAATGTCTACCCCCCTCGCGGCTATTATCAAATCGTCGTTCGAAAGCTCGAATATGCCGGCGTGGGGGAACTACTCCTCCAGCTGCAGCAGTTAAAGGAAAAACTTGAAAAATTAGGGTGGTTCGATGCCGCCAAGAAAAAACCCCTGCCAAAATTTCCCAAGACGATCGGCGTCGTCACCTCTCCGACAGGATCGGTTATTCAAGATATTTTACAAATTTTAAGCCGACGCTTCTCCGGTTTTCATCTCATCTTAAATCCGGTGAAGGTCCAGGGCGAGGGCGCCGCTGACGAAATAGCCCAAGCGATTGAGCAATTCAATCGCTTTGGCCTTGTCGATGTCTTGATCGTTGGACGCGGCGGAGGCAGTTTAGAAGATTTATGGGCCTTCAACGAAGAAAAGGTCGCTACCGCCATTTTTTTGTCCAAAATCCCCGTCATTTCCGCTGTCGGGCATGAGACAGACTTTTCCATTGCCGATTTTGTCGCCGATGTGCGCGCACCCACACCTTCTGCCGCCGCAGAGATGGCCACTCAAGAAACCGCCCAACAACTGCATGGGCTCTCCCAAACAAAAGCGCGTCTTGCGGCCTTCGTGATTACCTCGTTAAAACACCACCGCAAGCAGCTGGAAAACCTCAAGCGCCATTCATGCCTGGCGTCTCCGCTATCCATTCTCGAACCCCATCTGCAGCGCTTGGACGACTTGCGCTCCGATCTCGATCTTTGTTTGAAACGGTGTCTTCAGGATAAGCAGCTCCGCCTTTTGGCCCTCAAAAAACAGGCGCACGCCCTCAAGCCCGACAGCCAAATCCACACTTGCAAACAAAAGCTTACTGTCATGGCCAAATCAATGCAGGCCGCTATGATGCAGCAACTCGCCATCAAATCTGAGCGCCTCGCCCAACTCATGTCCCATTTGCAGAGCATCGACCCAAAAAATCTTTTAACAAAGGGCTACTGCATTCTCTTCCAGGAAAAAAAAGATTCCGTTATCCTCTCGACTCAAGAACTTAAATCCCAGGATAAAGTCCGTCTGCAGCTTCACGACGGCAAAGTCCATTTAACCGTAAACGGAATACAATAGATGACCACTGAACAAACCCTTTCCTTTGAGTCCGCTTATTCCCGTCTCGAGGAGATCCTCGAAAAAATGAACGCGGGAAAAGTCTCTTTAGAAGACTCCTTGAAACTTTATGAAGAGGCCGACCGGCTGATCAACTGGTGCAGTAAGCAGCTGACCGATGCGGAAAAGAAAATTGAGGTCCTTGTCAAAAATCGGGAAGGCGAAGTGATGCTCGGAGAGCAAGGCCGCCCCTTAACGCAACCGTTTGCACAAGCACCGATCAACCGAACATTTGCCAATACATGATAGTCGCACTTTTCCCCAATACCAGCAAAAAACAATCGAAGAACCTTGCGATCGGCGTTCAAGAGTTTTTAACGACTCACGGCATCACTGTTGTCGCCGAGGAAGAAGACGCCAAAATCATTCACGCCAAGCCGATTTCGAGCATCGATCCCAAAGAGATAAGCTTTCTCATCTCGATGGGCGGCGATGGCACCATGCTGCGCCTCATGCACAAATATGAATTTTTCGATGCACCGATGCTTGGAATTAACCTCGGCCATCTCGGCTTCATGGCTGACGTCCCCATCGCCGACATCTACCCAAGCCTTCAAGATCTGATCAACGGCGCCTATAAAATCCATGAGAGAGTGATGATCCAAGGAGAGTCCCTGCATGGAGACCGCTGTTTTGCGATCAATGATATCGTCGTCCACCGCGGCAGAAACCCCAGTCTTGTCGAGATCGCCATTCATGTCGACGGCATGTATCTCAACACTTTTGAGGCCGACGGGATCATCGTCGCCACTCCCAACGGCTCAACAGCTTACTCCCTTGCCGCCGGAGGCCCGATCATCAGCCCCGAAATCGAGGCGATCGTCATCACGCCGATCTCTCCGCATACAATTTCCAACCGACCCATCGTCCTCACGGCAAACCAAGAGATCCAGATTCAGTATTTGAGCGATTACGACCCTGTCGAAATCCGCGCCGACGGGCTCACCCACCATGACTTGCATACTGGCGATGTATTCCGCATCACCCGCCATCCTAAAAACTTCAAGCTCATCAGCCTATTAAGACGTGATTATTTCTCCACGCTCCGTACAAAGCTCGGCTGGTCAGGGAAGTTGAGATAAGTTGCAAACTCTTGTTTTTTAGACGGTTACACGCCGACCTTGCATTTTTTAAATCCATTTACAATTACAAGGTGTTCTTCCTTAAGAATTGATTATCAATGATTTGAAAAATTACTCAGAGAAACTGAGATAAACGGTCCACACTTTCCGCCATATCGCCTTAAACCAAACAGTAAACTGTTCGGGATGCAGCTGCATCTCCTTCTCCAGGTCGGAAAACCCAACCCATTTCCATGCGCAAGCTTCCTGAGGATTTAACACTGGCTCGCCATTAAAATGTCCAACGAACACATGATCGAACTCAAACTCCTTGAGATTGTTGTCGAGCGGAGCTTTATAGATAAAATGAAACGCTTTTTGCAGTTCGCACTCGATCCCCATTTCTTCCTTCAAGCGCCTCGTTGCCGCGGCGAGTGGTGTTTCCCCAGGCCTGGGATGGCTGCAACAGCTATTCGACCACAGCCCACCGGAGTGGTATTTTGAAAGGGCTCTCTGCTGGAGCAGCATTTCTTGATTATCATTAAAAATAAAAATGGAAATGGCGCGATGGAGCTTGCCCGAAAGGTGAGCCTTTAACTTCTCCTCGGTGCCGATTTCCCTATCCTGATCATCCACTAAGACGACGCGTTCCATGAATTGGAAGTATAGGCTTTGGGCTCAATAGAGCCAAAGAAAAAGATTATGCTAGAAAACATAATGTTTTCCTGCATAATCTCCTAAATAGGAGGGGCTGCAATGAAATTTGTCAACCGCCACCTAGAAATGGCAAGACTCAACAGGTTGGCGCGCCAACGCGAAGGCGGCATCGCGGTCGTCTGGGGACGGCGGCGAGTCGGCAAAACACGCCTTCTGCTCGAATGGGTCCAGAAGCATAAAGGGATTTACTACACGGCTGACGAGTCCGCTGCAGCGATTCAGAGAAAATACTTCGCAGCAGCCATCGAACAAGCTCTTCCCGGCTTTTCCTCTGTGGAATATCCCGATTGGTCGACCTTACTTTCAAAGCTTGCCCGCGAAGCAATACAGGCAAAATGGCGAGGGCCGATTGTCATCGATGAACTTCCATATCTAATCTCTATTTCTCCCGAATTCCCAAGCCTGCTGCAGGCCTTTGTCGATAAAGAGGCAAAACAAGCAAAATTAATCCTTGTCTTGTGCGGTTCTTCCCAGCATATGATGCAAGGGGCTGTCTTAGAATCTTCGGCTCCATTGTATGGCCGCGCCGATGAGATCCTTAAATTGGGACCGATTGCCCCATTTTATTTGAAAGAGGCGTTAAAGCTCAAAAAACCCCGAGAAATCGTCGAGAATTACGCAGTATGGGGAGGGATTCCCCGTTATTGGGAATTGGTCGAAAAAAATACAGGCTCTTACCTAGAGAAAATTGATAAACTCGTTCTAGATCCTATGGGCCCTTTTAATGAAGAACCTAACCGCCTTCTTCTCGAAGAGATTCCTCCGGCGGTTCACCTAAGGCCGATTTTAGATGCCATTGGGCTTGGGGCGCATCGTCTCTCTGAAGTCGCTGCACGGATTGGACAGCCTGCGACTTCGCTGATGCGACCGATTCAACGACTCATCGAACTGGATTTAATCCAACGCGAAATCCCTTTTGGGTCTGATGCTGCCAATTCGAAGCGCACTCTGTATAAAATCAAAGATCCTTTTGTGCGATTCTGGTTTGAAGTCCTCGCCCCTAAAAGGAGTTTATTTTCGCAAGCTAGCCCTTCTAAACGGATCCAATGGCTCAAACAAGCGCTTCCCTCTGTCATCTCCCAGGTTTGGGAAGAATTATGCCGCATTGCCATTCCGGCCTTAACAAAAAAATGGAATCGCTCTTTTGGAATCGCTAGCCGATTTTGGCAAGGTCAAAATTCCGAGTGGGACATCCTCGCAGAATCAGATGAAAAGACCCATTTGCTAATCGGAGAGTCCAAATGGACAACAAAAGTCCCTTCCTCCCATTTAATTCACAAAATTCTTGAAGAACTAAAGAAAAAGGGGACCCCTCCTGTCGAAAGGCCGCCGCAAGTCCTCTACGTTCTTTTTGTCCCCGAAAAACCCAAGCGCCTCACTCTTCCGCAAGACGCAAAAGTTGTCGACGCCAAGGAAGTCATCGAAGCACTGCGCTAGAATATGTTAAAAAAAAATTTGATTCTTGGAAAAAGCCGCTTGAATAATTTCCTCTTACTCCCCTAGAATGCTCTCACAATTCCAACCCAGTAGGCTATGTTCAAAAAGCTCATGTTCCCGATTAAGCGCAATGAATGGCTATTCTTCGGGGCCATGTTCCTCATCGTTTGCCTGATCAATATCAATTTTAGCGTCCTTCGCAGCATGCGCAACGCCCTTGTCGTCGCTGATACAGGGGGAAGCGCTGCCTTCATCCCTTATTTTGAGTTGTTTGGAACCTTCCCCGCTTCCATTTTGCTGACTTGGGCCCTTTCGCGCTTAATGCGGTTTTTCTCCCCCCGTTTCATTTTTTCGATGACCTTGCTCTTCTTTTTGACCTTCTTTGTCGTCTTCGCCTTTTGGATCTATCCTCATCGCACAGAAATCCACACCCTATTGGAGAGCAAACTTGGGTTTTTGATGGATTTTTCGAGGTTCAAGGTCGTATTTACCCATTGGCCAGACATGGTGTTCTACATCATGTCGGAACTCTGGAAAGTCGCCCTTCTATCGGTGATCTTTTGGGGATTTCTCAATCAAAACCTTTCTTTAGAAGAGGCGAAAAGGTTCTATCCTCCCCTCTTGCTCGGCACCAGCGTCGGGACGATCCTCGCCGGGCCGATCACCGTTTTTTGCACCTCCCTTTTCTCGTGGAACCATCTGACCCTTTCCGCGCAACGGTGGCAACACTCTTTGTACCTTCTCACCTTGTGTTTGCTCCTGTGCGGGCTATTGACTTTGGTCGTGTTCCGCTTTCTCTTCAAAAAACTGCAGACGAGGAAGGTTGCTATTGCCCCTGCCGCTCCCAATAAAAAAGAACCCTTTTCTAGCCGCCTTCTCTCGCTCTCTTCGAGCCTGCGCTACCTCATGAAGTCTCCTTTCTTAAGCTCGCTTTTCCTGCTCGTCATCGCCGAATATGTATGTTATGCCCTTGGTGAACTCATTTTCCTCGAAACATTGAAAAGCAAATACCCTTCCCCTACCGACTATTGCCAATACATGGGAAATCTCTCTTTTTGGATGGGAATCATCACAGCCGTTAGCGCTTTATTTCTGACCCCCCACTTATTACAGACATACCGTTGGAGCCGCAATGTTCTGGTCACGCCGGTTCTGATGGTTGCGATCACCTTTGGTTTTTTCTTTGCGATTTATTTAGGAAGACTGGGGTGGTTTCCCGGCTCGTCGCCGGTAATGATCGCGGTTGTCCTGGGAAGCATCCACTTTTGCATCGGCCGCGCGGCCAAATACACAATGTTTGACGCGATCAAGGAGCTTGCGTTCATCCCCCTCGATCAAGAAGGGCAAGTGAAAGGGAAATTGATCATCGATGGGATTGGCTCAAGGCTAGGCCGAGGAACGTCCTCGCTGCTGAGCATCGTACTGTTTCTCGTGATGGGAGGGCCTGGCGAAAGCGCCATCTTTGCGGGGATCCTCGCGATCACTTTCGCTTTAGTCATGATCCCCGCTGGACGCTTCATCGGCCACGAGCTGGAAAAAACAGGCGCATCTTCTCACGATCTTAAACCATCCCCTGTTGTCGCTGGGGAATGAGCCTTAACTCCCCAATTTGGAAAAGTTTTTCCAATGATTTGCTCAAACGGGGGGGCTAATAATTAGCGACTCAAGAATTGATCTGACTTAATGGACGGGCGCCGAAGTAGACTTTTGCTTTTTTGAGCTTTTCTTGGACATCCGCCTTAAACTGCTTAGAGGCTAGATTTGGGTTTTCTTTTGAAATGATCTGGCCTTTTACATAGATAACATCTTCAACGGCATGCTTTTTCAATTCCCAGAAAAAAGTACCGGAATCGGGGTATTCGAAGAGGCCTTTATCGGCATTGAAGGAATCGTACAAATAATAGCCACTCTTCCCATATTGAAAAGCGAGGAGGTGATTTTGAATATGCAGACATCCTGCGAAGTCGGCCTGATCGGGAAATGGGCGGATGATTGTTTTGAAGAACTTTTGATATGTAGAGAGGTCCGATTCGACTAAGAATTCGTCCGATTCGGTAAACATGCTTGTGTGATAATCTTTCCCCACATGAATCAGATCGTTTTCAAGCTGAGCCCTGATCTGTTTTTTTACTTCAGCCCACTCTTCATCTGACTTTCTTTCTATACTGGGAAGCGTCTTTGAGGATAAGTTCTCTGTGACCAAAAGGATGTTTTTGTCGTTTAGTTCGATTTTTTTTCGAAAAAGTTCGAATTGAGAGATGGAGTCTAGGCTTTTTCTCTGGGTGCAGAGATACTGCAGAATATGATGGTAAAAAATCTCCTCGAAATTCAGAAGAGGGACACTCTCCTTTAGCGAACGGCTTTCTTTTCGGTGAATTTTATCGAAAAGGGCGTTAGTGACCCCGCTGCAAACACCTAGAGAACATTTATCCTTAAAATAAATCAAAATGTTCTCTTCGGAGGAGAGCTTTTCTTTCTCAACCAATTTCCGGTATTCTTCGGGGAAATTTTCCTGAACCTTTTTGAGCGCTTTGTTTAGAGATGCATCTTCATTTTTGTAATCATGAAATGGATGGGCGATGACACGATATTTCAAGGAATTGGCCTGGGCATTTGCGCCATTCCCGAAAATGGCAGACACAACAGATCTAATCGTCTGCCCACGATTAAAATAGAGTTCTGCAGTAATGGCTAAGGCGGCGACTGCAACCGCATTTCTGATGCTAAAGACCATTTAAATCATCCTAAGTCGTTGTCTTATGTTGGCGAAATCTTGATTGACTAAATTCAATTTGCCTCGTGTGCGTCCGAGGTATTGGGTAGAGATCACGGTGAAGGTCTTTGCTTTGAGTTTATCTGCTGACCGCTGCCTGTTCAACTCATCGACGGCTTGATGCAAGTAGGCAAAGCCGATTAAAGTGCCGAGGACGATCATCTTGTTATCATGGGCATTCTCGCATGCCATGGGGATGGCGGAAACCGCCACGTCGGATGGATAAATCACCACGCCGGGGCTGTTGGAGACTCCCACTTCCGATTCGACTCTAATTTGAGTGCCTAGCACCACTTCATTTTCATTAGTCAAAAGAGAGGGGTTGCTTTTCAATTTTTCCTCGACCTTTTGTTTAAAAATCTCCTTGATGGGAGATTCATTCAAATGCTCCATATGGTCAATGGCGCTTTTCCAGTCTTTGCGGCGATAGGCGTCGAGGCCGAGCGCGGCGTTCTCTTGGGCCTTCGCTTCGGCCATTTTCCGGCTGGCATGAAAAATTAAAGGAATTGTTACGAGTAGAGGACAGAAAATGTAAGAGATAATTTGGATGACGTTCCATTGATTCCAAGCGTCTTGGGCCTCTTTTGGTGTCGTTTTTAAGGGAAGCATATCTAACGCCCAAGATTCACAGGTTTTAAATGGCTCAGAAAATTGTATGCTCATTCAACATCCGTAATTAATCTGAACCATTATAACACGTCATTGTGTATTGATTCAAACCAAACTGCTAGAAGTTAAATTTTTAATTAGAATAGTGAGGTCACTGGGAAAATGAGCGCTGAGCTGTTCGGCTGCCTCGCTCGGCTCAAACCAATCAAAACCCACATGCTCGTCGCTGATTTGTATGCGGCTGACATCTTCGCAATGACAGAGGTACACGGCTAAGACCAGTCCGACGTTGCCGGATGGGATGAGGATGCGTGTGGAGGACAAGGTCAATTTAAAAAATTCAATGCGCAAAATGTTGTTCAATCCCGTTTCCTCGAAGACTTCACGTCTAAGGGCAGCTTCTAGGGGTTCATTTTTATGGATTCGTCCTCCAGGAATATCCCAGCTCTTTCCTTCTCGTTGCAATAGAAGGAGTTTGCCTTCGTGATTGGGGATCAGCGCTTTTACGCCTAAATGAAAACAGTCTTCCATGGGATTAACCTACATGCGAGAAAAAATGTTCGAGGACGGTGCGCAGTTTGACATTGCGCTGGAGGGCAAGCCTTGCCTTGGCGATTTGCTCGAGGACTTTCTCCAGCGGAGGGACGGGCTGCTGGACGGCGAGTTTCAGGCGGTCCATGGAATCGAGGTGATAGAGAAATTCAGGGGCGACGCCGTCTTTGAGCAGCTGCAAGTCGCGGTACCAAGCGGCGATCTCTTCAAAAAGGGATTCCGTGTGGGTATGTGTTGAGGCCTCTTCTTCTTCTTCTTTTTCTGCTGCGCAGCTCTCTTCTAATTCCGCGGCTAGCTTTAAAAACTGCGGGTAATCGGAGGGCATTCTCATCGCGAGGATTTCGAGGAGGGTTTTTCGCCATGGGAGCTGATGGTGCTCGGCAAGCGATTGGGCTTTGGATAAGGACCCGTGTGACAAAAAGGCGATGCGGCGAGCTTCCTCGGGATTTTTTTGCCACTTTTCTTTGATCAAGGTCTCGATTTGTGATTGTCGAATGGGAAAGAAGGGCACTTTGCGGCAGCGGGAGACGATGGTAGGGAGAATGGCGTCGAGATTGCTCGTTAAGAGAATGAAATAGCTATGAAGCGAGGGCTCTTCGAAGGTTTTGAGCAAGGCGTTGCTGCTGGTGGGAAGCATCTGATGGGCGTCGTGGATGATGAAGACCTTCACAGGGGCCTCGTAGGGCGGCAGAGCGACCTCCTCGATCAGCTTGCGGATGTTTTCGATGGGATGGGTGGCGCTTTTGCCCTCGGGGAGAAAAATATGCAGGTCGGGATGGTTGCGGGAGGAGAGCTTGTGGGCATGCTGCGGGCCCATGAGCAACTCGGCAAGCGCGATAGCGAACAGGCTTTTGCCGACGCCGTCGGGGCCGTAAAATAAAAGGGTATTGGGGACACAGCGCTGCTCGGCCATGCGCGTGAGGGCGGCTTTGGCGAGCTCATTTCCTGCGAGCTTTGAGAAGGGCATCGATCCTCGCTTTGGCTTCATTGTAGACCTCGTCGGGCGTCTTCGAGGCGTCGATGAGGATAAAGCGTTTGGGTTCTTTTTTCGAGATTTTTTTGAAGGCGCTGCGGATCTTTTGATGGAACTTCAGCGTCTCCGATTCGATGCGGTCTTTGGCAAGGCCGGCTTTCTTTGCCCGCGCGAGCCCGATTTTGGGATCGAGATCGAGATAAAGGGTGAGGTGTGGCTTTAGCCCGTTGCAGGCAAAATCGCAAAACTCCCGGACCAGGGATTCTTTGAAGCCGCGGGCGCCGCTTTGATAGGCGATCGTCGAGTCGTTGAAACGGTCGCAGAGGATGATTTTTTTGTTTTTTAAATGGGGCAAAATAAACTCGTCCACATGCTGAGCGCGGTCGGCAAGAAAGAGCATAAGCTCGCTGCGCTTGGAAAGAGGCGCGTCGTGCTTATGCAAAAGCAGATTGCGGATGTCTTGGCCGATCTCGGTACCGCCAGGAGCGCGGGTTTGCACTACATTGTGTTCGAGCTTTTCAAGGTAGGTAAAGACTCGCTGAATGAGCGTCGTTTTGCCGGCGCCATCCCCGCCTTCGAAGGTAATGAAGATCCCATTGTTCATGGAGAAGGAATAGGTTTTTCTTCTGTTTCTATCGTTTCAATGTGTTCGATCTTCTGAACGCCGACAAGAGAATCTCCTCCATGCAGGTTGACGAGCTTGACACCTTGCGTCGAACGGCCCATCACGCGAACATCGTTCATGCTGATCCTCAGTGTTTGGCCGGTGTTGGACATCATGACGACGCTGTCTTTGTCTGTTACGGAAAGAGCGCCGACGACAAGGCCATTGCGATCGCTGGTGATGATCGATCGCACGCCGACACCTCCGCGGTTGGTCTTGCGGAAGTCTTCGACGAGCGAGCGTTTCCCGAAGCCATTCTCGCAGACGACGAGCAGGCTTTCTGTGCCGCTGACGACCTCGCAAGAGACGACAGCATCGCCCTCTTCGCGCAAAAGGACCCCGCGAACGCCTCTTGCGACGCGTCCCATGCCTCTCACTTGTCCTTGGTCAAAGCGCACAGCCATGCCGTTTTTGGTGAAGAGCATGATCTCTTGCCCTTCTTTGGTGAGGCGGGCGGCGATCACTTCGTCGCCTTCGTCGATGTTGATCGCGTAGACGCCTTTTTTGCGCGGCGAGCTGAATGCAGACAGCTCGGTCTTCTTGACGACGCCTTGGCGGGTTGCGAGAAGGATATAGGAGGCGACCTCTTCAAAATTTTTCACGCGCAGCACAGTGGCGATTTTTTCCGTGGGCCGAATATCTTCGAGAAGATTGATCAGCGCTTTTCCTTTCGAGCGCCGTCCGGCTTCCGGGATTTCCCAGGCCTTAAGCCAGTAGCAGCGGCCCAAAGTGGTAAAGATGATCAGATAATCATGCGTGGAAGTGACATAGATGTCTTTCAGAACATCTGTCTCTTTCTTAGTCTCCAGGCCGATCACGCCTTGTCCGCCGCGGCGCTGCTCGCGGAAAGTGTCGACGGGCATTCTCTTGATGTAATCGTCTTCGGAAATCGTGATGATCACGGTTTGTTCGGGGATCAGATCTTCGATATTGAATTCCCCTTCTGCGGCGATGATCTTTGTTCTGCGGTCGGAAGTGTGGTGCTTTTTGAGTTCTGAAAGCTCATCCTTAATGATGCCTCGGACGAGGCCTTCGGAGGCGAGCACGGCGCGGAAGTGAGCGATTTTCGCGAGGAGTTCGTTGTACTCGTTCTCGATTTTTTCGCGCTCGAGGCCGGTCAATTGATAGAGGCGCAAATCGAGGACGGCATTGGCTTGTCGATCGGTCAGCGAATAGGTAGCGATCAGCTGCATTTTTGCGGCGTCGCGGTTTTCTGCGGCGCGGATCAGTTTGACGACGGCATCGAGGTGATCGAGAGCTTTTAAATAACCTTCGAGGATGTGGGCGCGGGCTTCCGCTTTGGCGAGCTCGAAGCGCGTCCTGCGCCGGATGACATCGATGCGGTGATCGATCCAAGCGGAGATCATCTGCTTGACGTTCATCGTGCGCGGCAGGCCCTTGTCGAGGGCCAGCATATTGCAGCCGAAAGTGACCTGCATGTCGGTGTATTTGAACAGCTGATTGACGGTCACATCGGGAATTTCACCGCGCTTGAGCTCGATGACGATGCGCATCCCGTCCTTGTCGGACTCGTCGCGGATATCGGAAATGCCGGGGATCGATTTTTCGTTGACGAGATCAGCGATTTTTTTGATCAGGTCGGCCTTACTGATGTTGTAAGGAATTTCATCGACGACAAGGCGTTGCCGCTCGCCTCCCGCTTCTTGATCTTCGACGCGGATCACTCCGCGAAGGATGAGTTTTCCTCGGCCCGTGTGAAAGGCCTCTTTGACGCCGCGGTATCCGCAAATGACACCGCCGGTCGGAAAATCGGGTGCGGGCATCACTTCCATGATCTGGTCGATGGAAGTTTGCGGGTTGTCGATGAGCAAAAGGGTCGCGGAGATCAGTTCGCCCAAATTGTGGGGCGGAATGTTCGTCGCCATGCCGACAGCGATCCCGGAAGAGCCGTTCGCGAGCAGGTTGGGGAATTTCGCCGGGAAAACAGTCGGCTCCGTCTTGGTCTCGTCGTAGTTGGGGACGAGTTCAACGGTGTCTTTTTCGAGGTCTTCCATCAGGGCGATGGAGGAATGCGTCAATCGCGCTTCGGTGTAGCGCATCGCCGCAGGAGGGTCGCCGTCGACTGAACCGAAATTTCCTTGTCCGTCGACGAGGCGGTAGCGCATTGCCCAAGGCTGCGCCATGCGCACAAGCGTCGGATAGATCACCGTTTCCCCGTGCGGGTGGTAGTCGCCCGAAGTGTCGCCGGAGATTTTGGCGCATTTGCGGTGTTTGGAAGCGGGGCCTAAATTGAGTTGGCGCATCGCGTAGAGGATGCGGCGCTGAGAGGGCTTCAGGCCGTCGCGGACATCGGGAAGAGCGCGTGAAATGATCACGGACATCGAGTAGCGAAGATAGCTTTCCTTCACCTCTTCTTCGACATTGCGCGGGAGTATGATTTCATCTTTGGTATAGGACATAAGGTTCTCTTTAAATATCCAGATTCTTGACCGAAAGGGCGTGTTGTTCAATAAAAGCGCGGCGAGGGGGGACATCTTCGCCCATCAACATGGTGAACATATGATCGGCCGCAATTGCGTCGGGCAGGGTGACTCTGAGCAAAGTGCGCTTGGAGGGGTCCATCGTCGTATCCCAAAGCTGGTCGGCGTTCATTTCTCCAAGACCTTTATAGCGTTGGATCTCGATGCCTTTGCGGCCGTTGACGCGCAAGAGCTCGATCCCTTCTTTTAAGTGGTGGACGGGCTGCTCGCGCCCTTCCTCGTCGACGATATCGAAGAGTTTTCCGTCGGCGATCAGGTATTGATCAAGCGTAAAATTATAGGCGGCAAGCCGCGTCTTCAGATCCTCGAGGGCGCTCTGCTCGTAAAGTTCGACGAAGGGCAGGCCCCTTCCTCGGAATGTTTTCATTTCTTCTGTCTGCTCTTCGAGAGGGATGGCGGCAAGGGTTTCGGCATGTTTTTGCCGCTGCAGCTCTTCATCGGTTTTTTTGACCTCGGCAAAATCTTCTTCCGAATAAACGAACCGCGTGTCATCGCCTGATTTGACTTGGAATCGCGGGAGCTTTCCTTCCCCATTTTTCGCGCTGACGAATTCGCGGAAAGGGACCCCTTTTCTTTCGATGGAGAGAATGAGGTTTTCGACTTCGCGGACCAATTTGAGCATTTCTTCAAATTGCTCTTTGCTTAAAAAATCGTTGTGTCCGACCAGCTTGACCTGCACATCGCTCATTCCCAATCGTAGCAGATACTCGTCCATCTCCTTTTCGCTGTGGATGTAGCGGCTGACTTTTTTGCGGGTCACGCGATAGAGCGGCGGACGAGCGATGTAGATGAAGTTATTTTCGATCAACGCGGGCATGTGGCGATAGAAAAATGTCAGAAGCAAGGTGCGAATATGAGAGCCGTCGACGTCGGCGTCGGTCATGATGATGATTTTGTGATAGCGCAATTTCTCTAAATTGAAGCTATCTTGCCCAATCCCGCAGCCAAACGCCGCGATCATCGCTCCGACCTCGGTGTTTTGCAAGATCTTTTCGAGGCGCGCTTTTTCGACATTGAGAATTTTACCGCGGATCGGCAGCACGGCTTGAAAGCGGCGATCGCGTCCTGTTTTTGCGGAACCTCCCGCAGAATCCCCTTCGACGATGTAGATCTCGCAAAGAGCGGGATCTTTTTCTTGGCAGTCGGTGAGCTTGCCCGGCAACCGAGCGCTGTCGAGGGCGGTCTTGCGCAGCGTTAGCTCGCGGGCTTTGCGAGCAGCTTCGCGGGCCTGCGCGGCAAGGATCGCCTTCTCGACAATCATGCGCGAGACGACGGGATTTTCCTCCAAATAAGTCGTGAGCTCTTCGCCGACGATCTGTTGGACGACGGAGGTCACTTCGCTGTTGCCAAGGCGTTGTTTGGTTTGCCCCTCGAACTGCGGATTGGGTACCTTGGCGGAGATCACCGCCGTGAGGCCCTCTCGCATATCGTCGCCGGAGACGGAGATTTTATCGCTTTTCATCAAATTGTGATTTTTGATGTATTGGTTGAGCACGCGGGTCAGCGCCGTGCTAAAGCCGGTGACGTGCGTCCCTCCCTGGCGTGTCGTGATGTTGTTGACGTACGAGTGGAGGTTCTCGGTGTAGGTGTCGTTCCACTGCATCGCCACTTCGAATTCGAGGGTGCCGTCGGAAATCTCTTTCGACCCAAAAATGTAGATCGGTCTGGGGAAAAGAGGCGTTTTATTTTCGTTCAAATACTCGACAAACGAGCGCACGCCGCCTTCATAGCAGAAAGAGATCTCGGTCGGCGTCGCCTCTCGCTCGTCGCGGAAGTTGATTTTTAAATTCTTGTTCAAAAAGGCAAGTTCGCGGAAGCGCTTGAGGAGAATGTCATATTCATAAGTGGTGACTGTGAAGATCGAATCGTCGGCGATGAAGGTGACTTTCGTGCCGTGTTTTGTAGTTTCTCCGAGCACTCGCAGAGGATGCGTGGGCTTTCCTTTAGAGAACTCCATCCCGAAGATCGTTCCATTCTGATACACTTCGACCAGTAGCTTTTTCGACAGCGCGTTGACGCATGAGACGCCGACGCCGTGCAGACCGCCGGAGACCTTATAAGTGTTCTTATCGAACTTGCCACCGGCGTGGAGAATTGTCATGACAACTTCAAGCGCAGAGACATCTCTGCCCTGTTTTTGCGATTCCTTCTCATGCCGTCCTGTTGGAATACCCCGCCCGTTGTCCTCGATGGAAACGGAATTGTCCTTATATAAGGTGATCCAAATCTCATTGCAAAATCCGGCAAGCGCTTCGTCCACGCTATTATCGATGACTTCATAGACGAGCTGATGCAGACCATTCACTGCAGTATCGCCGATGTACATCCCTGGGCGTTCCCGGACCGCCTGCAGGCCTTCCAATACGGTAATCGATGCGGCATCGTATTCTTTTTCTTTGGTCATCGTCGTCATACCTTTAAACTCATAAATTACTTTCCGCTATCCGATGCGAAAATGAATATTCTTAATCCCAACGGAGGGAAATTTTTCCCTCAAACATTTTAATAATCGGACTCTCTCATGCTGAGAGAGCAGGCTGTACAGAGTCGAATTGCCGACTTTCACAACCAAAATCCCCTGCTCAAAAGAAACAGCTTTCGCCATCGGCGCCAGCTTCTCGCCGATGATGAGCGGCCAGGCGGCCAAAACCAGATCGGGACGCTCGCGGTGAAGGGCGCCGATCTTGCCGAGCACCTTCGGGAGGAGGTCTTTCATCTGTTTGTTAGTGAGGCTTCTGCTATCCTTGCCAGTATAGTCCATTGCCTGAATATATTAATCGCTGACCAAAATAGCAAGGGTAAAACAGTTAAAACAAAAGCGTGCTGAGCCCGATGGCGATCAGGAAATAAATCGACATCGACAAAAAATCATTAAACGCTGTGACGATGGGCCCGGACGCCACAGCGGGATCGACGCCAATGCGCGCAAAAAACAGCGGCGACAAAACACCGAGAACGGTTCCCGCCAAACAGGCGCCCGTCAGTCCGATGCCGACGATCAGGCCGACAACTCCTGCGCTGACATCGACTCGAGATATCCCCGCAAAATCGAGAATGTAAACGAGGAATCCGCACAAAATGCCGAAAACAGTTCCCGTCATCATGCCCATGAAGAGCTCTTTCAAAACAGTTTCACCTCGATTGCCGAGGGAAATGAATCCGAGGGCCATGCTGCGCACGAGAATTGTACTGCATTGAATGCCGATATTGCCCGACATTCCCGTGATCAGCGGGACGAAGAACATCACAAATGTCAAAATACCGCCCGCATAACTTTGAAATGACGACATCACGCCCACGTTGATCAAGCCAGCGCATAAAGTAACGACAAGCCATGGCGCGCGAGAAAAAAAACGTTTTAAAAGGGGTTCATGCTCGCTGACCTTTTCCGCAGTACCTGCCATGTTCGCAATCGTTTCGTCAGCGATATCTTCCATCGCGTCCAATACATCTTCATACGTGATCACGCCGAGCATCCGTTTGCTTGCGCTCACAACCGCGAGGGCGGAGACCTTGTACCTTTCGACAATATCGACGACCTCTTCGCGCGATGTATCAGGCGTCACAGTGTGCAGAATCGGCTTCATCGCTTGTTTTAGCGGAAGATGCGGAGGGTTGACGATGAGATTGCGCGCCGGAACATAACCTTGCAGCTCCCCTTCTTGATTGATCACGAAAATCTGGCGAGTCAAATCGATGCCCGGGTTGTCGCGAATACGCTGCGAAGCCTCCCCGATCGTCATATCCATGGGGAAAGAAAAAAATTCATTGGTCATCAAACGCCCCGCCGTGTTGCGGCGGTGTTTTTTGATCTCGCGGATTTTTAATGCCTTGCTCGCTTCCAGCATCTCCACGACGCGGCGGAATCTTCTCTCCGAAATGTCCTCAAGGACCTCCACGGCGTCATCGGGGGGCATATGCTCTAATAATTTTTTCATATCCTCGTCGCTAATGTGGCGAAGGATGGCGACGCGGGTGCTGCTGTCGGTATTGACCATGAACTCAATTTTCGCCTCGATCCCGGAAAGATTTTCATAGATCATGGGACGGGCATTGGGGGGTAGCCGGCAGGCGGCATAAGCGAGATCGATGGGGGAATGTTCCGAAGCGATTTTTACGATATCTTGGTGGACGATCGTCCAGGTCTCTTTGTGGAAGGCCTGCTCCAGTTTTTCCTGGAGAAGGTCTTGTAAATGAGAGGTTTTAGAGTCCAATAAATTGCCCGCTGTGGCTTCTTCATCGCCCTTTTTTTTAATCTCTTCTTCAGAGGCAATTTGCATGGCGCCCTCACAGCAGTTTACTACATAGAAATGCCAAAAATCCAGGAGAAGAATAACTCCTTAACTCGTTATTTTTCAAGCAAAAATAGCTGGAATTTAATTGGGACTTCTCCTAGAATCCTGCCCGGAACCTATCCGCAAAGTCATAAGGCTTTCTTTGCCTTTCTTTTCGGCCCATTTTTAATCTCTTTTTTCGTCCATGTGACTGCACATGGCCTCAAAAAGAGCAACCCGCAGTGCGGGTTAAAAATGGGCTCGAAAATTTAAGACAAACAAAACCTTAGCACTTTTGCGGACAGGCTCCTAAAACAAAAATTGGAATTGTCAAAACATGTTTAAGCCTGAAAAGATCCGGAATATTGCCATCATCGCCCACATCGACCATGGAAAAACGACCATGCTCGACAGCCTGCTTAAGCAATCGAACGTCTTCCGCGACAATGAAAAAATCCCGGAACGGGTCATGGACAGCTATGACCAGGAAAAAGAACGCGGGATCACCATTTTTGCCAAGCATACAAGCGTTTTTTTTGAAGATTTTAAAATCAATATTATCGACACCCCGGGCCATGCGGACTTTTCCGGCGAGGTCGAGCGCGTCTTAGGGCTGGTCAATTCAGTCTTGCTCCTCGTCGACGCTCAAGAGGGTCCCATGCCACAGACCCGCTTTGTCCTCTCCCAAGCGCTCAAAATCGGCCTCCGGCCGATCGTCGTCCTCAACAAAATCGACCGCCCGCACGCCGATCCCGACCGCGCGTTGAATTTAACTTTTGACCTTTTCGTCGAACTCGGGGCCAATGACGAGCAGCTCGATTTCCCCATTTGCTATGCGTCAGGCCTAGGCGGGTTTGCCGCAATGGACCTCAAAGATCCCCGCACAGACATGCGGCCACTCTTTGAGCTGATCATCAAGGCTGTCCCTCATCCTCCCGGCAATCTCGAACTCCCCTTCTTAATGCAGGCCGCCACACTCAGCTACGACGACTTTGTCGGCCGGCAAGCTTGTGGGCGCATTTTGGAAGGAAAAATCCGCAAAGGCGATCCGATCACAAAAGTCGACAAGAACGGCCACCCCACCCAACACAAAGTATCGAGAATTGAGGGCTACCATGGGCTGCGAAAAGTGGAAATGGAAGAGGCCGGCGTCGGCGACATCATCAGCATCTCCGGCATTCCAGAGGTCACCATTGGCGATACTCTTTGCGATCCCCAACACGTCGTCCAACTCCCACCAATTTCGTTAGCCGAGCCCACTTTGTCTGTCGAAATGATGGTCAACAACGGCCCATTTGTCGGCAAAGATGGCAAACACGTTACGATGAACAAACTCCGCGACAGGCTCTCCCAAGAGAAAAAAGCGAATATCTCACTAAAAATTGAGGAAAACTTTCGCGATGACGCCGCCCGCATCTGCGGCCGCGGCGAGCTACACCTCGCCGTCCTCATCGAGGCGATGCGCCGCGAAAATTACGAATTCACGATCTCCAAGCCGCAGGTCATCAACAAAGAAGTCGATGGCGTGCTGCAAGAGCCTTATGAAGCCGTGCACATTGAAGTCCCTCAAGAATACTCCGGGACCGTCATCGAAGAGCTCTCTCGGCGAAAAGGCGAGATGCGCGCACTCAACACCAACGAGCACAACATCACGACAATCGAATTTCTCATCCCGACGCGCGGTCTGATGGGCTACCGGAACAGTTTCCTCACCGTCACACGCGGCCTTGGCATCTTGACCTCCGTCTTTGACAGCTATGCCCCACATAAAGGCGATATCCCTGGCCGTCAAAACGGCGTCCTCGTTGCCAACGGCCCCGGCAAAGTCACCGCCTACGCCTGCTTCAGCGTTCAGGACCGCGGCGCTCTATTCATTAATCCGGGCGACGAAGTGTACGAAGGGATGATCGTCGGCGAAAATTCACGCGACAACGATCTTGTCGTCAACCCCACCCGCGGCAAGCAGCTCACCAACGTCCGGGCGTCCGGCAGCGATGAGAACATTATCTTGATTCCTCCGCGGACATTTACATTAGAGCAGGCGATCGACTTCATCCAAGACGACGAACTCGTCGAGGTCACCCCAAACTTCATCCGCCTGCGCAAACGCTACTTAAACGAAAACGAACGAAAAAGACGATCGTCTTAAGCTGAGAGAAAAAATGACTCAAGCGCCTTCTTTCGCCACGCTCCCTGCTGATCCTTTGATGATTGTTTTTTCCTATTTGCCATTTGGAGAAGTTTCCGCTTTAGGACAGGTCTGCATCGATTTGAATTCTATTCTTAAGGACAAGGCTGAGACTTCGCTCTGGAAGCCTGTTTTCAAAGAGATGCTTCCCAACACCGTTGAACCCATCTCCAGCAAGGACGCTCCTTTACCAATTCAGGTTGCCGTCAAAGCATTTTTCCTAGAAAACCGAAAGATGATTGATTCTATTGTTAATGAAATTAAAGACGATAAACAATTGGCCAAATGCTTGCATACCAAAGCTTCGAATTTAGAGGAATTTAAAGCAAAACCTGCTTTTGAACGCTCTCGGCTAATGTGGAGAGCTCTGCATCAAGATGCGACTCCCGTTATTGTCAAATTCCTAGAAGACTCCTTTTCTGAGAATGTGAGACTCGCTGGCGACCCCTGGGAAAATCCATTCATTGATCCGGTTAACGATCCAAATATCGTCCAATTCAAAGATGATCGGTTCACTCCGATCGTAGTGTCATTAATTCAAAACCACAAAGTTCCCTATAATAAGATAGATTTCATTTGTGCGTTAGTGCCCTTAATGGAAGCCACTGGTTTTGGAATGCCCCTTCTCTTGAATATCATTAATTCTCATGCAGATTTATCGGAACTCAACCATAGAACCTGCATTGGCCCTATGCAAATGCGGCTCAGCGTTGTTCAATCCATCTATGTTTTTTTGGCTCATAGGCCCGATGCGCCGCTCACGAACAACAATCTGAAGCAGTGCAATATCTTCTATGAAAATGGGCCAAACTAAAAGAAAAAAGCGCTATTTTTTTCGGTTGGCCAACAAAGCTTTGTTCAGAGACCTAAATGCGAAATAGAGGATTAGGGAAGGGACGAGCAGCAACAATAGAATCATCAGAAAAACAATCGGAAAGAATAAAGGGTGTTCGCTGAGCTGCCCAAGGATGCGTTGAATCAAAGAGGAGTTTTCTTTGATGGTCGACTCAAACTGCATCATTGTGTCTGTCGATCGCTTGACTTCCTGCGTGTTCGCGGCGACTGTTTCCAGACTAGTCGTCATAATGCGGGTATTTTGTTGCAACAGCTCGTTGGTCTGTTGCATATTGTTATTCACCTGATCAAGCGATCCGCATCCCGCTAAAACAGATAATAAAACAATCGGCACGCATTTATTCATCTTTAAATACATCTACACTTTTTCGCATATTCATTTTTTTTGATTTATTTATCAACCCAAACCTACCAGGACTTTCCAAAAAATATAACAGGATGACCAGGATGGCTAGGATAGAAAGTAAAATGAGGATTTCTTAAAGACGATCTCTGAATTATGGCTGCGTCGCTAAAAATCGACAGAAGGTCAATTCAGAGAGCGTCTCTTATCCTGACCATCCTGGTCATCCTGTTATTTTCCCCAATTTTTTAGTCATGTTCAGTACTTCCTCCTGGAAAAAGAATCCCTTTACAACTTCTGCGATGAGTTGTTATGGTCATGATTTTCGTTTTTGAAAATGAACAGAATGAGAAAAAAAATCCAAGTCCCATCTCGGCATGAAGTCTGGAAGATGTTCGACCTGATCTCACCGACCTACGATTGCGTCAATCGGGTCATGACGTTAGGAATGGATCAGCTGTGGCGAAAAAAAATGTGCGCCTTCTTCCCCCATCTCAAACAGATGAACGTCCTTGATTGCGCGACAGGGACCGGCGACCAAATCATCGCGATGATGGAAAAAAAGCAGGAAATCTCTTCGGTCATCGGGATCGACCTTGCCGCGGCGATGATCGAGATCGCCAAAAAGAAGATAGAATCGAAACTCTACGCCAGTAAAGTCGGCTTTCAGGTCGCGAGCGCCCTCGAACTCCCTTTCCCCGACAATTCTTTTGAATGCGTGACGATCTCTTTTGGCATCCGCAACATGACCGACATCATGGCCGCCTTTCAAGAAGTCCGCCGCGTTTTAAAGCCGAGCGGAAGGGTGCTCATCCTCGAAGGAACAATCCCCGAGAAGAAATGGCTCAAATCGATCCACCTTTTTTATTTGAGACATTTTCTTCCGCGCATTGGCGGCGTGATCTCCAAAAATATCGACGCGTACCGTTACCTCAATAAGACGATTGAAACTTTTCCTCAGGGCGATCGATTCTGCGGGCTGATGCGCGCTGCGGGCTTTTTCAACGTCAAAGACAACCCAATTTTCGGCGGGATTGTCACGGTCTACCAAGGTGATAAGAATGGACCCATTTAACATCAATGGGCGGACATATCTCCTTGACCGATCGAAGCAAGAACTTTCGAACATCGACCTAGTGCATTGGCTGGAAAACCACCCCCTCTTCCCCAAAGTGTATTGGAAGGAAAGAGACGGCCAGACAACCTATGCGGCTGTCGGCAACCTCCTTTCCTTTTCCGAGGTGCCGCGCGTCTCGACGCCTGTATCTGATGAAATACGCTTCTATGGCGGCATGCGCTTTGCGAAACGAGAGGGCGCCCAAGACTCGACCTGGCAGGGCTTTCCCCCACTCTGCTTTTGGCTGCCACAAATCGAACTTTCTCAGACAGAGGGACGCACGGAGGCCGTGCATTACGCTTTGAATGAAAAAGCCGAAGCGCCAACCTTCGAGAGTCGTGAATCCTTGCCCAGCCCAACCTTTTCCTTGTTAGAACGTCAAGACACCCCTGGCTTCTCCCACTGGGAAAAAAATGTGCAAACAGCCCTCCAAGCCTTTTCAGCAGGCGAACTCAACAAGCTCGTCTTGGCCCGGAAGACAACTCTGCAATTTGCCGAGGCCGTATCGCCATGGGTCTGTTTAAATCACCTCATTCCTAAGGCAAAGCACGCCACTGTGTTCGCCTTTCAACTGAGCCCCTCCCTCTGTTTTCTGGGGGCCACACCCGAGAAGCTGTTTGAAAGAAAGGGAACAGCCCTAAACACCGACGTGATCGCATCGACACGCCCGAGGGGAAAAACCCTAGAGGAAGACCTCCAATTCGAACAAGATTTGCTATGCAGCGCCAAAGAACAACGGGAATTCCATATTGTGAAAGAGTTCTTGGAAAATACAATCGCTCCCCTTTCCAGCGAAGTGCATTGGAGCGGGCTTGACCGCGTGTTAAAGACCTCCCACGTGCAGCACATCTACAATCGGTTAAATGCTCAGATCGGCAATGAAATTTCCGATGAACAGCTCATCAATGCTCTTCATCCAACTCCATCCCTTGGCGGCTTCCCCAGCAAAAAAGCGCTCGCCCTCCTCAGACAAATCGAGCCCTTCGACCGCGGGTGGTACGGCGCCCCCATCGGAATGATCAGCTCCCAGCGCGCAAGCCTCTATGTAGCCATCCGCTCTGCACTCATCCAACAACGCTCACTGCATCTGTTTGCAGGCACTGGCCTCGTGCACGGTAGTGTTCCCCTGCAGGAATGGGAAGAGCTTGAACATAAAATTCGTCCCTTCGCGGAACTCTTTCTCTAAAAAATTGACAAATTCAAATTTTTAGGCAAAAGTTAAAAAACCAATTTTTTTTTGGTGAATTTATGAAATTCCGCAGCTACATCCATTCCCTCCTCCTCGTCACCTCTCCATCGTTCTTGGCTTACCCGCAATGCGGACACACTTCGCAGCAAATCAGTTTTCAAGAATCGCCCTTCGCCAATTTCAACCTCACCTATGACGACGCTCTTCGCCTTCTCCGCGATGTCGAGGAGGGAAGGATCGACAATCTGTCAGAGGGAGAGCTGGATAAAATCAGCCGCTTCATGGCTTATCTCGCTAGAACTGGTATGGTCCCCGGCGAGACCCACGTCCCACACAATTAGGATATATATGAGAATTTATAGTTTAGATTCAGATGCAAAAATAAATAAAGTTATTCTTTATTTAACTCCTGATGAAGCAAAGGAATTGAAGGGCTCCCTTGAAGATATCCTAAGTGATAGTAAAAAGCACCGTCACGAACACATTCCTGATAATGAGTATAAGAGAGAAATTACAGTCTGTATCTACAAAGAAGATAATTTATCAAGTTTTGATGAACGTTCAAGAAAGCTTATTCTAAATGATGAGTGAATGAAAAAAATTTTGGGCTGACTGACATAGATCCGGAAATTGAATTGCTTAGGACTAAAAGCAAGAATTGAATAGTGAAAATTCTTGAGGCCCTTATAGATAAACTTTGTGTAGGATTTTTTAATGGAGAAAGCAAAGAGAATCGACACTCTCGAATGACCAACATCATGGTCCTCGCTAAAGACGTCTTAAGCTTTTATTATGAAAAAACTAATCAGGACAGCAGAAACAAATGACAATAGACAACGGCAGTCAGACTGAAAGTTGGGCCTTTAAGCTGATCGACGCGCTCGTTGCGCAAGGGGTCGATTATTTTTGCTGCGCCCCGGGCTCGCGCTCCACGCCGCTCGCCCTTGCCATCGCCAACCACGGAGGTGCGCGGCGCATTGTGCATTTCGACGAGCGGGGACTCTGTTTTCATGCGGTGGGCTATGGCAAGGCGACGGGAAGGCCCCCCGTTGTGGTGGCCACATCGGGCACGGCGATCGGGAATCTGATGCCGGGGGTGATGGAGGCCAGTAATGATCGAGTGCCGTTGATATTGCTGACGGCGGACCGACCGCCGGAGCTACGCGACTGCGGCGCTAATCAAACGTGCGACCAGGTGAAGCTGTTCCAAAATTTTGCCCGCTGGCAGGTGGATTTGCCTTGCGCCGATGAGCGGATTTCGGAGCGGTATTTGAGTTCGACGATAGGCCATGCTGTTGCAATTTCCCTGTATCCGACGCCAGGGCCGGTGCAGATCAATTGCATGTTCCGCGAGCCGCTCTTTTCTCACGGGATCGAGCATCGAGGATTGGAAACGCGGGTGCATTTTGAACAGCCTGTTCTTCATCCGAGCGAAGAAGCGATTGCCTTTTGGGAAAAGAAATTATCGGGAGTGCGCAGAGGGGTCATTCTTGCGGGCTCGAGCAGCTCAGATGCCGTTTTTTCTTTGGCGGAAAGGTTGAAGTGGCCGGTTTTCGCGGACATTATTTCGTCGCTACGAACTAAGGAAGGGCCGCCATCGCTCATCACCTACTGCGATCCCCTATTGAAGTTAAAAAATTCGGTGGCGGTCGATGCTGTGATCCAGTTTGGCGACCGGTTTGTCTCTAAAACGCTGGCTCAATGGCTGGAAAAGCAGAAGCTGGAGTTTTTTCTTCATGTCTCTGACCACTGCATGCGCCAAGACCCTTCCCATCTTGTCACTCACCGCGTGCAGTCGTGCCCAAAGATTTTTGTCGATCGACTTTGTTTGGCCAAGCAGGAAGACGATAGCTGGCTGACCGAGTGGCATCAGTGGGATCAGCGTTGCAATGAGAGGCTGTCGCAGTTTTTTTCTGACCAAACAACTCTCACGGAGCCGGGCATTGTTTGGGAGATCGCCTCTTTTTTAACGAAGCAATGGTGCCTGTTTGTCGGGACGAGCATGCCCGTGCGCGACGCCAATCAATTCTTGCTGCCTAGAGCTGGTTGCGCAGGAATATTTGGCAACCGCGGGGTGTCGGGCATCGATGGGATCATCGCGACTGCCTGCGGCATCGCGAAGGGCAAAAACCTGCCGATATTGGCATTGATCGGCGATTTGACATGTTTACACGACTTGAACTCTCTTGCGCTTCTTGCCAAGATGGACGTGCCGGTCATTCTCTGCGTCGTGAACAACGATGGCGGGGGGATTTTCTCCTTTCTGCCGGTCTCCAAGCGAAAGGAGGCTTTTGAAGAATTTATCGTCGCGCCTCATGGGATCACTTTTGGCGCCGCGGCTTCCCTTTTCGGCATCCCTTACCATCACCCGAAAACGCATGAGGAATTGAGAGAGATTTTCAAGAGTCCGTGTTCCTGCATCATCGAAATCACGACGGACCGCACGGAAAATGTGCAATTTCATGAAAAAATCATCACTACGCTTAGCCAATGCTTAAATACAACTCAATCACTCGTGGAAATCCCGGCCGCCCTCCATTGATTTTCTTGCATGGCTTTTTAGGGGCCAAAGAAGATTGGGCGGAAATGCTCCCCTTTTTTGAAGGGGAATATTACTGCATTGCGATTGATTTGCCAGGGCATGGCAAGACTCCTTATTGCAAGGAGATATTACCGGTCTTAAAAGAGGCTGTGCAAATTTACGCTCCTGCAACGTTTGTCGGCTATTCCATGGGCGGGCGCATTGCGTTGCAACTCCAAGAATACGCCTCGGCGATCGTCGCGCTTTCGGCGCATCCCGGCCTTGCTACAACAAATGAAAGGGAGACGAGGTGGAAGATCGATGAGGAGTGGAGTGAAAAGCTCCTCCGTCTTCCGTTTGAGAAGTTCCTCGATGAGTGGTATGGGCAATCTGTATTTGCAGACCTGAAAAATAAGCCACAGTTTTTAGAGAGTGTGATGAAAAGGCGGAAGGAACAAGACCCTCCCGCACTTTCCCAGGTGATACGGCAATTATCCATCGCAAAAATGCCTGCCACAGAGTTTTCCCTGCCTACTTTATTTGTATATGGCGAAGAAGATTTGAAATATCGGGAGCTTTACGCTAAACTACCCAAGACTGTGTCAGTCAAAGGCATTCGCAACTCTGGGCATATACTCCACTTAGAAAAGCCTAAAGAATGCGCTGAACTTATATTAAATTGGGTTAATTCACATGCAAACGCTTGAAGAAAAAAGAATCGTCGACTGGCAAGAGGCAGGTGCTTACACCGATGTCAAATACCAAAAATACAGCGGGATTGCCAAAATCACGATCAATCGACCACAGGTGCGCAATGCGTTTAGCCCGTTGACGGTCGAAGAGATGATGCACGCACTCGACGAGGCGCGCAATGATCCTGCCATCGGCGTCATTATTTTGACTGGAGAAGGAAAAGAGGCTTTCTGTTCCGGCGGCGACCAGCGGATCCGAGGCGATGCAGGCTATGTCGACAAAGCAGGTGTGCACCGCTTGAACGTGCTCGACTTTCAAAAACAGATCCGCAGCTGCCCCAAGCCTGTGATCGCCATGGTCGCAGGATACGCAATCGGAGGAGGGCATGTTCTTCACGTCGTCTGCGATCTGACCATTGCCGCCGATAATGCTATCTTCGGACAGACCGGCCCGAAAGTCGGCTCATTTGACGCCGGCTTTGGTTCGAGCTATCTAGCACGCATCGTCGGACAGAAAAAAGCGCGCGAGATCTGGTTTCTCTGCCGCAGATACGATGCTAGGCAAGCTTTGGAAATGGGCCTTGTCAATTGCGTCGTCCCTTATGAAAAGCTCGAAGAGACGACCATCGAGTGGTGCATGGAAATTTTACAGCACTCCCCTCTTGCCCTGCGCTGTCTAAAATCAGCGATGAACGCCGACTGCGATGGACAAGCGGGACTGCAAGAGCTCGCAGGAAACGCCACGCTTCTTTACTACATGTCGGAAGAGGCGCAAGAAGGACATAAAGCTTTCCTGGAAAAACGCAAACCCGATTTTTCGAAATTTCCAAAGAGGCCATAGAATGAACCGTGTGCAAGTTTGGGTCCACGCAACCCGCCCTAAGACGCTGGTGATCGGGATCTGCCCAATTCTCATCGGCGCCACGCTCGCGATCAGCCGAGGGCGATTTGACCCGCTTTTGTTTCTTTTCACACTGATCACAGCCCTCGCTATTCAAATCGGCACGAATCTCGCCAATGACTATTTCGATTTCGTCAAAGGCGCCGACACGCAAGAGAGAAAAGGGTTCATGCGCGTCACTCAATCCGGGCTTGTTTCCCCGACGAAAATGAAGATTGCCGTGATTAGCGTCTTTTGCATGGCGCTATTAAGCGGCTGCGTGTTGATCTGGGAAGGCGGAATGCCGATCGCACTTTTGCTCGCTGTATCGATTGCGCTAGGCGTACTCTATACAGGCGGCCCATTTCCTCTCGCCTATTTGGGGCTCGGCGAGATATTCGCCTTTCTTTTTTTCGGCCCGATTGCTGTGCTTGGAACAGAATATCTACAGACAGGATCTCTTTCCATGGAAGCTTTGATTGCTGGTCTTTCCCCAGGAGCGTTTTCCATGGCCTTTTTGATCATCAATAATGTCAGAGATGTGGAAGAAGATCGATTGGCAGGTAAAAAAACTCTCGCCGTGCGGCTGGGAAAAACTTTTGGAAAAGTCTCTTTTGTTTTTTCGATATTTCTTGCGCTTGTGCCGATTCTGTTTTTTTATTCGGCGCACCCCTTTATTCTGCTCTCAGTCCTGATTCTGCTTCCTGCGACACCGTTGATGCGTCTGATGGCCAGCCATCAAGACCCTCGCTTGCTCAACCAACTCTTCGCAAAGACGGGGCAGCTGCAATGGCTCTTCACCCTTCTTTTTTGCATCGGATGGATGTTATAGATGGAATGGATTCTATACTCTTTTGACCTCCCATTAATTTCCGGAAGCCGAAGGCAAGGGTTAGCGCTGCGTTTAATGGGGGATGGAAAAGATCGGTGGGGAGAAATTGCCCCCTACCCCGGCAGAAGCAAAGAGACGCTGGAGCAAGCGTTGGATCAACTCATTGCTGTGCTTAATGGAAAAGCCCATGGCGAGCTATTCCCCTCAGTTCAGTTCGGTCTGGAGAGCGCGTTAAACTTTCCACCCCCTAAGCAGAAAGCAAAGCTTTATGCCTTTTTACAGGGAAGTCCTGAAGAAATTTTACGGCAAGCGGACAGAGCCGCGGAAAAAGGGTACAACACGGTAAAATTTAAAATCTCTTCGGCGCCTTCGGCGAAAAATCTAATTTCCTCACTCAAAGACCGCTTCAGGCTCAGGATTGACTGCAATAGCAAATTTTCCTTTGCCGAGGCCATGTCGATTTTTTCCCCCTTTGATCCCGCAATATTTGACTACATCGAAGACCCCATTTTTGAAATGGACAAACTCTCCGATTTTACCTACCCATTTGCCTTCGACGAAACGATTCTCTTAAAAAACTACCCGCATCTTTATGGGTTCATCCTCAAACCGACCAGCCTCGGGGGAAGAAAAGGTTGTGCCCCGTATGTGGAATTTGCCAAAAAGAATCAGCTTCAAGTGGTCTTCAGCCCTCTCTTTGAAAGCGGACTCGGCCTGCTTCAAATTTTTTCTACAGCCCACCATTTTCAATTCCTCGAGAACCCTATGGGACTGGATACTCACCGCTCTCTTGCCGATGACATTTTGCTGCCCTCGGTTGATTTTAATTCTCCCGATTTTTCGTTTGAGCAGACCCCTCAGGTGAATCCGAAGATGTTGAAAGAAGTGGCCCATGGAATGTCCGATCTCAGAAAACTCGAAGCTTTTACCTGATCATTTCGCTTTGATCAGCCACGAGAGCTCTTGGACATATCGCGAATGCGATGCGATTGTCCACAATCTCTGTATTTTTTTAGAAAATTTAGGTGTCCGAGAAAACCAGCGCGTTACCTTCATCGCCAAGCCCTCCATAAAGTCGATTTGCCTCTTTTTCGCCCTTTTTCGGTTAAGGGCCATTGCTTGTCCTTTAAGTTTCCGAATTCCCAATGTGCAGCCCCACATCGAGCAGCTTGGAGCTGAGCATTTTTTGGACCCTGAATCGCTGCCGCTTGTTCCTAGATTTGAGTCAGGCTCGAGCTCCATCGATCTCGACCAGCTCGCCACGTTTCTTTTCACCTCCGGCTCTAGCGGCACGCCTAAGATCGCTTGTCACTCGTTTGGCAATCACTATTACAACGCGATGGGAGCAATACCACCGCTGCAATTGGGACCCACCTCGCGGTGGCATCTGTCGCTGCCTCTATTTCATGTGAGCGGGATCGCCATTCTGTTCCGCTGTTTCTTACGTGGCGCGGCCGTTGTTTTGGACAAAGATGATCAAGCAACTCACATTTCTTTGGTCCCCACACAGCTCTACCGGATGCTTAAAAAACCATTGCAAAATCACCCTCTGCGATGCGTCCTTCTCGGCGGGGCTCCAATTCTCCCTACATTGCTTCAGGAGGCCAAAGCAGCCGGCCTTCCAGTCGTTGCGACCTACGGAATGACTGAGATGAGCTCGATCATTACACTCTCTGATGGTAAGCCGCTCGTCTACCGGACGCTCAAAATTGAAAAAGACCAAGAGATCTGGGTGGGAGGAGAAACATTATTCAAAGGATATTATGTGGGTTCGACAGTCGTTAAAGCTGATGTCGATGGGTGGTTCCCTACCAAAGATCTTGGCCGGTGGACAGAGAACGGTCAGTTGGAAGTGATCGGGCGTAAAGACCGCCAGTTCATTTCGGGAGGCGAAAACATCCAGCCTGAAGAGATCGAACGGGCGCTCTGCTTGCTTCCCGGCATTCGGCAGGCGACCGTTCTTCCCATCGAGGATGCCGAGTTTGGACAACGCCCCGTCGCCTTTATCGATGGTGAGGGGACGGTAGAGACTCTACGGGAAGCGCTGAATAGCAGCCTACCGCGCTTTATGCACCCTGTGCATGTTTTTCCTTATCCTGCGGAATTGAGCCTCAAGCCTAACCTCTCAGCTCTGAAACAATATCTCGCTGAGGTTCTAACAGGGCGCGCAGAAAATCGGGAATAGGGACCGATGTACGGCTCTCTCGATCGACGACGACGTGGACGATTTGCACCTTGCCCACGTTGATTTTCCGCTGGGGATCATGAAAATGCGATTCCAGTGTGATCGAAGAGGTGCCCAGCTTGACCACTCTTAAAGAAATTTCTACCTCATCGCCGACGACGAGTGGAGAAAAATAATCGGCGTCCGCATGGACGATGGGCATCAAGTATTCGGAACCGAGAAGCTGATTTAAAGAAAAGCCTCTATCCTTCAGAAATTCTTCAAAGGCCTCCAAGGCCATCCGAAATTGCTCAGCAAAATAGAGCACGCCTGTCGCATCCGTATCTCTCAACCTGACTTGCGTTTTGTAAATGTACATGCATTAAAATGTAACGCACTTCAGAATTTTCGGGAAAAAAATTTTTGTTAAAGAAAAAATTTATTAACTCACTCATTTTCAAAGAGCAACATTATTTTTAAAAGTGCTATTTTTGCCATAACTTGGCTTCAAAAAAGGATGCTGGATTGTCCAAAAAAATGGCCTTTCCTATAATCCGCCTCTTTCACATTGAGATACCCATGGATCAAAATATCTTGAATCCTCACCAGACGACCGCCGTCTGCGTGCATGAGGAAAGCAGTCCTGCTCCCCTCGCGCACAAAGACATTGCAGACTCCTGGCTTGTCCAAGGAGAAACCGCTCTTTTGAACGGCGATTATTCTTTTGGGATCGAGTGCTTTGATTCAGCATTGAAACTCGATCCGGAAAATCCCCGCCTGTACTATGCGCAAGGCTTGTCGCTGTTTGAATTTGGGAACAGGAAAGAAGGACGCGAAAAGGTGCTTCTTCTCGCAAGCAAAAAGTTTAAAGCCGCATCACTTCTAAACCCGAAAGACTTTACAGTGTGGCAAGCCTGGGGAAGCCTTCTTTGCACGCTGGGCTTAAATTCCGGTGAGCACCACTATTTCCAAGAAGCCAAAGAAAAGTTACGCAATGCAATCTCTCACAGCGACAATCAACCCCGCTCCGCACTCTCTGAGCTGCATTGGGATATCGGTGTTGTGTTGGCCCATTTGGCTGAACACTCGGAAGAGGTTTTGGACTGGCACCAGACGATCGAAGCTTTTCAATTGGCGCATTCCCTCGATGAAAAGATCCCGGCGGATTTTTGGAGGGACTTTGGAGAAGCCTGTTTGAAATTCGCCTCGCAGGTCAACGATAACCGCTTCTTAAACAAAGCAATCCATTGCCTGAAGACGGCCATCGCCTCCGATTCCAATGACCATGAGAGCTGGCGCCTGATCGCCGATGCCCTGCAGAAGCAATATTTACACACCCATGACGAAGACCATTTTTCTCAATGTTCCGAAGCGTATAGCATGGCGGCGCAGCTCCAGCCCAGAGAGGCATCGACCTGGCTGGAATGGGCCCGCTTCCTTTGCGATTCTGCGAAAAGAGTGGCGGACGTGAGACGCCTTCGCCACTCAATTGAAAAGTGCCACCGCGCCTTTGCGTTAGATTCTGACGACCCGCTCGTCCTCGCCATTTGGGGAGAGTCCCTTGCCCTTCTCGGCAATTACACCGACCGCTTGGATCTAATCTACGATGGGCAAAACAAGATTTGTCAGGCGATTGAAATGCAAAGCGAAGATCCCGAAATCTGGTACAGCTATGGGATTTGCATGCAGGCATTCGGCCATTATTTCGATGAGTTAGATTATTACTACCAAGCCATTGAGAAGTTCCAATCCGGCCTCTCCATCGACAGGACTTGCCATCGCCATTGGCATGCGATTGGCTGGACCTATTCTCTTCTTGGCGATGCTGAGAACGATCCCAAATCGCTCGAACTCTCCTTGCGCTTTTTCCAAAAAGCGCTCGATTTGCACACATCGACCTATTATCTTTTCGACTACGCAACAGCGCTCTCAAAACTCGGGGAATCGACCCGCGCGCTAGAATGGCTAGAAACGGCGATGAGCCAATTTGAACGGCTGCTCAGCCTGCAGAAAAATGCACCATACATCCATCCCGATTGGCTCTTCCAATACGCTTGCACGCTCGATGCCCTTGGAGATTTTTACGAAGAGGAGTTTTATTACCTCCGAGCCATCGAGACTTTCTCGCACGTGCTGATGGTCGATCCCGATTTTTATTCCGTTCATCACGAACTAGGACTCGCGCTGTCGCACCTGGGAGAACTGAGTGGCGATGCCGACAATTTCCACCGCGCCGCCCACCATTTCCGTCTCAGTTTGAAAAATGATGAGGAGAACGACGCGATCCTCCTCGATTGGGCGACGACGCTGATCAATATCGCCGCGCGCACCCACGACTCCTCCGAGGCGGATCAGATCTATCGCGACGCTGAGCACAAGCTTCAGTCGGCGCTGCGCCTCGGCAATCTACATGCCTACTATGGGCTTGCCTGTCTCAATTCTTTAATCGGCCAATGCGGTAAAGGGATGCATTGCTTGCATAAAGCCCGTGAAATGGGCGCGCTTCCCCCCATCGACGAGCTGCAACAGGACGATTGGCTCGACAACCTCCGCTCGACAGGCGAATTCCAAGAGTTCCTCTCCCAGCTTGAGCACCGCCGCAACTTCCAGGAAGAGCGTTAAGACACTCTAAAGAATGATGCAGTCACACTCGAAGACTTCCGATTGCATAGACGAGGAAAATAGATCTTGGATCTTTTGTTCCACTTCTGGGAGATCCTCTTTGGTCAAATTAATCTCTCTGATATCGCCATAGGTATAATGTTGATTCAATTCACTTGTTAGGACATCTCGATGAAAGGCTCCTACACGGACAACGAAAATCGTATCGGGGTCTGAATTTTCTCCATTGAGAATTTTTTCAACAATTTTGATCACCTTATTTGCTTGAAATTGTGTGCGCAGGTCCAGATTCAAATCAACAAGGAGATCTATCGAAGATTCTGTCCCTCCGTAAAGCTGATTTATCATAGATAAAGACACTTCCCTTGACTTGTCAGCGTTAGAATCCAACTCTGAGTGGACCTGTTTGATTTTAATAAAAGCGAGTGCTTCCGAGATAGGGTCAAAGATATTATGATCAAATGAGCCATCGGGAACAGTCATGACCTTTGTCACAGCAAGCATATGGTCTGCAAAAAAACTTTCCCTTTCCGGAAAAGAAGATATGTTGGGGAGCTCTTTATCAAGTAACTGAATTAAGCTTTCCACATTTTCAATTGCAGTTTTCTCTCGATCTGACATGTTTCCTTCATTCAACGGCTTCCATTCCCTAGTCTTTTCCAAGCCATAGTGATTCGGATCGTATTTAGAATAATGCTTTTCAGTGAACAATTTTTTCAAACTGGGATCCGCGTAAATCGTAGATAGAACGGATTTCAAATAGCGTGGGAGTTTTCTCATCATCATATTCCCAACGAGCAACATACAAGAGGTTGCAGTGGAGAGGGGATTGTCGCTGTTAAGAAGTTCCAGCGAATATTGATTTAGCGATTCACTTTCTAGGCATCGGCTTTCTTTAAAAAAAACGATTTTTTTCTGAGGATCTATGGTAGAGAGTCTATTATCGATCACGTGTTCATCTGGATCTAAATGATTGTAATCAAAAACCAATGCGATTTTTGGGCTTTTAATCGAAATAGACAATGATGCCATCCCTTCTGTCGACCCAAGCCGTACCCCCAACTTCCAAAAAGAGCTTCTAAGAAAAGTATGCTTGAATCTTTTTTTCCGCTTGGAAAACTTCTTCTCGTTTCAATTGAATCTCTTTAATGACGCCATTTGGAAAGTGTTCTTTCAGCTGGCGCGTCATCATTTCTCGATGACCTTCACCGTTGCGCACGACAAAAATCGTATCGGGGGTCCCTTTGAGAATTTTTTCGACAATTTTGATCACCTTTTGCACCTGAAATTGCGTGCGGTATTGAACATTCAATTCATTCAGGTTCATTTTTTGATTGATCATCGACAAAGGAAGTTCCTTCGATTTGTCGGCATTCGCATCGAGCTTTGAATGGACCTGCTTGATTTTTATGTAAGCAAGAGCATGAGAAATAGGGATGAATATTCTGGAGTCATAAGGCCCCGTTGGATCACTCAGAGCGGCTCGGGCTTCATCGATTTGATCGCGAAAGGTAATTTCCCTTTCTTCAAAAGATTTCTTTTGGGGAAGTTGCACGTCAAGCCGATGAAATAAATCATTTACATATTGAATAGCTTTATTTTGAGGCTCAGTTAAATTTTCTGCGATTAATGGTTTCCATACCAATTCCCTTTCAAGACCATAATTTTTAGGATCGTATTTTCCATAATGTTTCTCTGTGAAGAGTTTTTTGAAATACGAATCCCTGTAGATCGTTTTAATAAGATCGCTCAATGCGGCGGGAACATGCCCTGTTTGTATTTCCACATTCAAGAGGAAATTCGCGATGAGCAGGGCGCATGAGGTCGCTGTGGAGCGCATCGAATCCTCGCTCCGAAGTTCGAGGGAATACTGTCTCTTCGATGGATCTTCAAGAAAGCGGTTTTCTATGAATACAACGATATTTTTTTGGTCTACATCCATCAGTTTTCCAGTGATCCGAAGTTCATCGGGATCGTTATGGTCATGATCGTAAATGAGGGCAATTTTTGGGCCTACTTTCGCTGCCATAGAAAACCTATGATTTGAGTTAAATTCGATTTTTACGGTGGCTAAGTTTAAGCCGCCTTTTGCTTTTCCCACAACAACCAAAGTTTGAAAAAATTAATTTTGATGCGCCGGTTTTTGGCATTAATTGCTCGCTTCTGCTATAGTGAATTTCTTTTTCAAGCTGTAGGTAAGGTTTCTCCAATGGACAGACGCTCGATCATTTTTGTCATCGCTCTCGTTATCGTATTCTTCTTCGTCAATCAATTCTTCGGCCCCAAAAATAAGCCCGCTGCATCTTCTCAGCCGCATAAAAAAGTGACAGTTCTAGAAGAGGAATTAAACAGTTCAACGAGGGCCATTGACATTCCTGCCCCACTCAAGGGTCTAGAAAATGAGCAATTCTTCGTGATTCAAAACGATTATCAACAGGTCGTTTTCTCCAACTTGGGCGGAGCGATAGCAGAGATCAACCTTCCCTTCCAGAGCAAAGAAAATGAAAAAAGCGTGGTGCGGCCGATACGTCTCGATCGGATTTTTTCAGAAAAGCACGCTATCAACGACCATTTTCCCTCTTACTCTTACTACATCAATGACGGCTCTGGCGTCCAAAAGATCGATGCCTGCGAGCTCGGAGGATTCTATCCGCTTTTAAGAAGGACACTTTTCGCGCCAAAAGAAACCGTTTCATCCCGTTCTCCAACTAGGCACTATGCGTTGAATGTCGTTTCGGGAAATCCGGAAATGGCACACAAAATCTACACGCTTAAGCGTCTTGAAAAAGACCTCATCGAATTCGAGCTGGTGGACAATGAGCGCAAAATCAACAAAATTTTCCGCTTTCCTATAGACGCGAGCGATGCGCCCTATTGCCTTGAGGCAAGTGTGAAAGTGGAAGGCGATGGCCGTGACCTTTGGCTCACAGGAGGCGTCCCTGAAGTGGAATTGATCTCCGATAGCCCTGCCCCTGCAATGACCTACCGCCTCATGAAGAGCAATCAAAAGCCAAGCATCGAGAAGATCTCTTTGCCAAAAGATTGCGCGGTTTCGACGACGATCTATCCCGACTGGGTCTGCTCGTCGAATGGATTTTTTGGGCTGATCCTCGATCCCGTCTCGGAGATACCCGCTGGTTACCGCGCCTGCAAAGTCCCTGGAACGGAAGATCCGACCCGATTGACGCTTGTCGATACCGAGTACAACCTCTATCCTGCAGAGAAATACCCAGGCTACGAGTTTCGCTTGCCGCTCCGGGCGCAGACAACCCTTTTGAGATACTATGCTGGCCCTTTGGAAGGGGACATCCTCAAGCGCGTCGATCAAGCCTATTCCGATTCTGAAACGGGGTATAATCCCGCCTACATCGGGGCTTTGAGCTTCCACGGCTGGTTCACTTTCATCTCAGAGCCTTTTGCAAAATTCCTCTTCATCTTGTTGAATTTCTTTTATCTCGTGACCTCGTCATGGGGAGTCTCGATCATCCTGCTCACCATCGCACTTCGCGTCATGCTCTATCCCCTCAATGCCTGGTCGATCAAGTCGACGATGAAGATGCAGGAGATCGCCCCTAAGGTCACCTTGATTCAAGAAAAGCATAAAAAAGATCCGAAACGCGCTCAGCAAGAGGTCATGAACCTTTACCGCGAAAAAGGAGTCAACCCGCTATCCGGCTGCTTCCCTCTGCTGATCCAACTCCCTTTCTTGATTGGAATGTTCGATTTGCTAAAATCCACCTTCGAGCTGCGCGGGGCAAGCTTTATCCCCGGCTGGATCGACAACTTGACGGCCCCAGACGTCCTGTTCAGCTGGAACTTCCCGATCTTCTTCATCGGCACCGATTTTCACCTCTTGCCATTTTTGCTTGGCGCCGTCATGTGGGCGCAGCAGAGATTTAGCTCGGCGCAGCCCAAAGATAAGAGCCAAATGACCGATCAGCAGAAACAGCAAAAGATGATGGGCAACATCATGACGATTGTCTTTACGGTCATGTTCTATCATTTTCCATCGGGCTTGAACATCTATTGGCTCTCCTCGATGGCGCTCGGGATTTTGCAGCAATGGTACATGACAAAACAAAGGCAGAAGAAAAAAGTGGAAGTGATTATACCTAAGTAATCATGCAAGCATGGGAACAATTTCTCAAGAAACAGGAAGAGCTTCTTGGCGCGGACGCCGTCACTCGGTGGCTGCGTCCGCTTAACGTCGTCCATTTTGATTCGGGAAATCTTTACCTGGAAGCCAAAGACTCTTTCCAAGTTCTCTGGTTTGAAGAGCATATCCGCCCTCTTCTCAAGCGCCATCTTCTGAACAACAACTTCCGGCCGATCAAAGTTCATCTGACTGTCGGTGACACTTCTTCGCAAAAGCCAAAAAAAGAAAAAAACAAGTCCCTCCCTCCCCATCAATTCACATTCGACCCGCTTGACGCTTCCATGACCCTCGAAAATTTTATCGTCGGGGAAGACAATGCTATCGTGGCCCACCTGCTCAAGGAACTCGGCGAAGAGAAAAGCAAATTAGGCGTCTTCAACCCGATCTACTTATGGGGAAGCGAAGGATGCGGCAAAACCCATCTGCTCATCGCTTTGACAAAAATTTTTCAGAGCCAGGGGCTCAAAGCTCTCTATGCGCGGACTGAAACGTTTACCGAGCACGTCGTTTCCGCCATCCGCTCTTCCGAAATGCAGGCCTTCCGAAGAGCCTATCGGAATGTCGATGTCCTCTTGATTGACGATGTCCACGTCCTTGCTCGAAAAGACGCCACCCAGGAAGAATTTTTCCATACGTTCAATACGCTACACACTTCCGGCAGGCAGATGATCTTTTCCTCAAAATGCGCATCTGCCCAGCTGCAACAGATCGAACCGCGCCTTGTCTCCCGCTTTGAATGGGGCATTAATATCCATTTTAAAAAACTAAAGGCTGGCGAACTCAAACAGATGATCTTGAAGAGATGCGATGCTTTGAATTTTCCCCTCTCAGATGAGGTTATCGCCTTTTTGGCTGAAGTCTTCGCAAGCAGCAAATCGATCAACCGCGGCTTGGAAGCATTAGTGCTCCGCAGCCATCTTCAAGAAGACGCTCGCCATAAAAGAAATACGCAATCCATCGATCGTAAGATGGCCGAGAAGATGCTTGCCGATCTCATCGCCCAAGAACAGAAAAACGCTCTTTCCCCCGAGCGCATCATCGCCGCAGTCTCTTCGATTTACGGCGTGCGCAGCGAAGATCTTCTCGGAAAGTCTCAGTCACAAGATTGTTCCATACCCCGCCAGGTCGCCATGTATCTTTGCCGCCGCGAACTCAAACTCCCCTTTCAGGGAATCGGGCAGATCTTTCACAGAGATCACTCCACGGTGATGACAAGCATCAAGCATGTGGAAAAAAAACTTGAATCCTCCGATGCTGAACTTCAAAGTTCTCTAAATGAGATAAAACAGATATTATATGTTTAATTTTTTTTATTGATAATTGATTTAATCGCTTATTATTGATACAATAATTGTTAATTTTGATTAATTAAGAGTTAAAAAATGTCGCCAATTGTTTCAAATTCTAATGCCCCGTTGACTTTTCAAGCGGTATGGAATGAAAAAAATCGACAATTCGCTGAGACTTTTTTTGAGAAAATCACCCGCACTGTTTTTTCTTTTTTTAATCAATTCGCTGTCGGATTGCTCCTTCCCGCTCTTAGGCACGATAGAGAAGCGGTCCGCGAAGTGGAGAGAGAGTTTGAACAGCGTTGGAGTCCCAGAACGCTCGACAATCATTTCCTAAAGAGCCAATTCAAGCCGACTCCCATCGAAGTCACAACTCCGGATGGTGTTAAACTGCGTGGAACTTTCTTTAAAAATGTTGCAACCAGAGAGTCGTCCCCGACTGTTGTTTTTTATCAGCCCAATGCGACGATCAGCAAACAAGGTAGATATGACTGGGTGATGGCCCAAGCTGCTCTGCAAGAATTTCCCTATAACTTCGTCTATTTCGATTATCGAGGTTGCGGAGGGTCCGATCAAGTAGCGCCCAACTCAAAAAAAGACCTATTTCTCGACGGAGAGTGCATCACTCAATTTGTGCAAGACAAATTGGGGGTACCCTCGAAAGATATCCACTTCTATGGATGGTCTTTAGGCGGCGGAATCAGCGCTAACGTTAAAAAAATCGATGAAGAGCGCAAAGGAAATTACGTCAACGAGAGGTCCTTTAATTCGATTCGCAATGTGCTCAAAAATTTAATGCCATCTACTATAGCTTTCATTGCTGGAATCGCACTCTCTGCGTTAAATTGGGACATCGATGCGGTGGATGCCATCGAAAAACTAAAGGGCAAAACGATGGTCGTTCATCATCCCGACGATCATTTAATGCGGAACGAAGCAAGCCTTTATCAGTCACTTTTTCAACGTGGCCTAGCGCCGTCCGCCAACATCCAAGAGCTCAACCTCAATCGGTGCCCAGACCAAATTCATTCTTTCCACGTGGCGCCTTTAGAGATGTTCAATCATCAAAATTTCAATCCCGAGCATGAGATCGCGAAATTTCTTTTCTCTTCCAACACCTCTTACAACGAAAGGATGCTCAGCAGATTTGCTTCCGCAAGCCCTGACTTCAAAAACAAAGTCTTTACTGTGATTTCCAATGCCTACCAGAACGGCGGCCGTTATTGGGGTTCGGGCGAAGATGCCTTTTACAACCGCAACGGACTGTCGTTGACCGACGAGATGCGGGTCAAGGCGATCACCTTAGCCAAGCTTGATGGATAAAAAAAACTCCTCTCATCGAGGAGTTTTTTTTCATCATTAGATCTTGATGAAGCGCTCGCCGGGTTTGCCTCCGGGTGTGGGAAGGCCAGGGGAAGCGCCTGTTTCTTTCGGAGGAGTATCGCGACCTTCGCAGATATCTTTGGCGCGAGCTCTCCAACGTTCTACAGCTTCGACGAAAAGCGGAGCAAAGCGTCTCAGTGCCGAAGGATCGGCCCCGACGCCCATCTCAATGACAGCGTGCATTAAAATCAGTTCTTCAGGAACTGCTACACCAATGCCACCGCCTGCCATTTGTCCGCCGAGCATCGCTCCCTCAAGAAGGGCTTCATAGAGACGAAGGCGGATTTGAGAATCTTTTGGAAGACCGTCCAAAATGGGGGAATACAGGTAAAGGCGATCTGAATTTGGCTCGTAGGTCAAATGCAGGGAAAAGGTGTTATCAATTCCCAATATACACGTGTGGTTTTCGTCAAATGCCAATTCGAGGTTGAGTTCTTTCCCGAATTCTTTGAGATTTTGCTTGGCATTTTCCAATGACATGGATTTAGTCCTCCTTCTTAAAACTCTAAATTGTGTTTACTCACTATATCTTTCTTCCGATTTTCCAACGAGCGAATACCGACGCTGCTGCTCTTTGAAAAATGTTGCATAATGGGGAGAGTTTCCGATTTGCATTCAAAAATAGCAACATAAATGTTTTTGCCTCCCTAAAACCCATCCGGCAAAGTATACCAGACTCGGCCATAAACTTGGATTTTCTGCTCCCGCCTTTTTCCGTCTGACTGCGCGTTCGCTCTCGCCAGCTGGCAGGAAGATGGCTTCGAGCTCCACGCTTTGTCATACGAAAAAATTCGGGGCATAAAATCCAAGTTTATGGCCGAGTCTGGTATAAAAATTCCCTTTTCGAATCTTTTTTGTCAGATTTAGAGGCTTCTTCTTGGACTACTTTTCAAGTATGCCCTGCGAAGCCGCCTCTAAGTCTGACAAAAAATCTTTAAAAAAACCGAACTTCTTCTCCTTTGCAGATAGGTTCTGTCGGAAATCTGAAAAACAGATGAAACCAGTGTTTTTTTCAATTTAATTTTAACAGGAACCCCCTCTTTCCACAATGAAAATCATAATTTTAATTTGTCTGCAAAATCACTTTCAGATAACTTCCGGATAGACTGGGTCGCCAAACCCCTTGATATTTACCTGCTTATGAAGACACACATCCAATGGGAAAGGGGATCTTCGACCCCTCTTGGCGTCAGCCACCAAGGAAAAGGGATCAATTTCGCTCTTTTTTCTCAGCATGCTTCAGCGGTTAAGCTCTGTCTGTTCGCTCCTCACGAGAAACACCCATTTGCTGAATTAAATTTAGATCCCAATTTTAACCGGACAGGATATGTTTGGCACATTTTGCTCAAAGATCTGCCATCACATCAACTGGAGTATGGGTATCAACTTTCAAGTGAGTCAAAAGATCCCCGCGACAGCTTTGACCCAAAAAAAGTCCTGTCGGATCCGTATGCAAAAGGAATGACATGCAGCATGCATTGGGGCCATAAGGATTATGCGGGGCCTGATTATATTCCACGCGGAAAAATCATTCTCGATTCCCCTTTCGATTGGCAGAAGGCGCCACAACCTAAGCTGCCCATGGAGGATTTGATCATTTATGAGATGCACGTCCGCTCCTTTACCATCCACCCTTCCAGCAAAACAAAATCTCCTGGAACATTCTCAGGCATCATTGAAAAGATTCCCTATTTGAAGGATTTGGGCGTCAATGCAATTGAATTGATGCCTATTTTTGAGTTCGACGAGGGCGATAATACCCACATCAATCCCAAGACTGGCCAAAGGCTGCAAAATGTTTGGGGCTATTCCACAATCAATTTTTTCGCTCCGATGAACCGCTATTCCTCCTATTCAGAATGGACAGGGGCGATGGATGAATTCCGCACCCTTATCCGCGAAATGCATAAAAACAACATCGAAGTCTATTTGGACGTGGTCTACAATCATACTGCGGAAGGGAGTAAAAAGGGCCCCTGGTTTTCTTTCCGCGGCATCGACAACCAAGTCTATTACATGGTCCATCCCGACGGCCACTATCTCGACTTTTCCGGCACAGGCAACACATTTAACGCCAACCATCCTGTCGTTGCCAATCTCATCCTCGATTCTCTGCGCTATTGGGTGGGAGAGATGCATGTGGACGGTTTTCGCTTCGACCTGGCTTCTTGTTTGACAAGAGATGAAAATGGAATGCCGCTGCCCAACCCTCCCGTCATTCAAATGATCAACTCAGACCCTGTCTTGGCAAACGTCAATATGATCGCAGAAGCCTGGGATGCCGGCGGCCTTTATCAAGTCGGACATTTTCCCTGTGCCGACGCAAGGTGGGGCGAATGGAATGGCGTCTACCGCGATGTTGTGCGGCGTTTCATCAAAGGTACTGATGGCCAATCCGGCGGTTTCGCCAAAGCCATGGCCGGCTCTCAAGACCTCTATGGCCAAGGCAGGAAACCCTTTCATAGCATCAACTTTGTCACCGCCCATGACGGCTTCACACTGCGCGATCTCGTCACTTATCAAGACAAACACAATGAGGAAAACGGCGAGGATAACCGCGATGGCGGCAATCAAAACGACAGTTGGAACTGCGGATGCGAAGGGCCGACCCACACTCGAAAAATCATTCAGCTTCGAGAAAGACAGATGCGCAATCTGCATGCGGCGCTGATGCTCGCCATCGGGACCCCAATGATTTTGATGGGAGACGAATATGGACACACGCGCCGCGGCAACAATAATACGTATGGCCATGACGATGAGCTCAACTGGTTTTTATGGGATGAGCTCAAGATGCATGCTGATTTTGTCCGTTTTCATCGCCTCATGATCCAATTCCGAAAGAAAAATCCGATCCTTCGCCGTAAAGAGTTTCTGAAAGACAGCGACGTGCAGTGGCATGGCTCCGTCCCCAATAAGCCCAACTGGGGCCACGAAAATCGCTTTATCGCTTACACTTTGCAAGGCGGCGGAGAATCTCTTTACATCGCCTTCAACGCCCACTTTAAGCCCGTCCATGTTCAGCTCCCCTCACCCCCACAAGGAAAAAAATGGTGCCGCGTCCTCGACACCTCACTCGCGGCGCCAAATGACTTCCACGAAAATCCCCGTTCGCACCCTTTAAGCTACACATACGACATGCCAGATTACTCGGCCATGGTCGCCCAAGCTCTTTAAGATCTACCGAAAAACGGCGAGTTCTGCTATGGTGAGGGTTAACTTACTTGACTGGAGGCGAATTTCATGTCGCGTTTTGTACTGGGTATTTCTCTCTTGGCGCTTCTTCTGGGAGGCTGCAATGATGACGATGATGATACTAGCATTACCTCCTATCAAGAGGAAAAGAAGCCAATCGTTTCGATCGTTCCGGTCATCGACAATACGAAAAATGACTACAATTGGAATTTGTCCGATGAGCTTTCCTGCGCGATCTACAATAGGATCGCCTTGAAAGATACCGTGGTAGTCAATAAGGCGTCGCAAGTGCGAAAAAAACTGCGGCAGATGAAAGAGAGCCGATATCCCTTTGGGCACGACATCGCTTGGACAAAAAAGGCGTTCCAAGGCGATGAATTCGTCGTCTTCCTCGAACTTGTCGACCATGAGGAAGTGCCTAAAATCAACCGAAAAAAACAGATCGACCTCAAAAACAATTCCGTAGAATTGAACATGAGCATGCGCGTCCGGGTCATCGATTTGCGAAAAGATGAGCCAAAGATCATTTTGCAAGAGCTCGTCCACGATTCGCACTATATTCCAAGGCCGCTCACTCAGGCCAATTTCCTGCAAGTCGAATGGGGCGACGATGGTTTTGGCGTTTCGCCAATTGGTCTTGCCCATGCGGGTTTTACCAAACAGATAGCCACTCGCATCGAAGACTACATTGTGACGGCTTCGACGCAGTAAAACCATGCATGAGGGAATAGAAGAGCGATTTTATAAGGCGATGACCATAGTGAGTACTAGCGGCCCTCAAGAGTACGCCGACTATCTTCATGGCATCATTTTATTCGGAATCATCGCGGCCATTCTTCTCTGGATCGCGAAATCGCGGAGATATTTTGTTCTTCCCTATTCAGCCGGAAAAGAAAAGCCTTCGGACGTGAATTTTAAAACTGTTTTGGCTGTTTTTGCGATTTATCTCGGCATGACGATGCTTGTTGCGCCGATAGCCGCCTATCTCGTCAACGCCACCTACACCACGATTCTTAAAAAAAGCCCTCCGCTCGTTGCGATGGGCTGGGTACAACTTTTTGTCCTTGGCGGTATTTTTTTGCTCTTTTATCTCTTTTCTCTGACGCAAGGTACAGGCAAATTCAAAAAAATATGGAAAGATTGGAGCATTCCCCATCCCAAACCGATCCTGACAGATATATTAATGGGCATCCTCTCATGGTTCATCGCCTTTCCCCTTGTGATCGCAGTTGGCCAGCTCACGGATATGTTGCTCTATTATTTTTTCGGTTTTCAAAACTATGAGCAGGTCGCCGTTCACTACCTGAAAAAAGCTCTGGATTCTCCGCCCCTGCTCTTTGTCGCTTTGTTCACGATCTTGCTGGCAGCTCCGGTCATCGAGGAGTTTATCTTTCGCGGATGCCTGCAAACCTTTTTTAAACGCTACATGAGCCCGGTTAAGGCCATCCTCCTCACAGCGTTCTGTTTTGCCCTTTTTCATTTTTCCACGAGTCAGGGGGTCGGCAACATTTCCCTTGTTGCGACGTTATTCACGTTTGCGTTTTTTCTCGGATTCATCTACGAAAGACAGGCCTCATTGTTTGCTTCGATCGCTTTACACATGACATTCAATTTTGTAAGCACGATGAGGATAATTTTTTTTAACGACGGATAAATAACATGAACTTTAATAAATTTCTTTGTTCGATCTTGGCACTTGCTTCTTCTTATCTTTATGCCGACGTAAACAGCGATGTTTCCGCTCTCACTGAAGGACAGACGGAATTCGCTTTTTCGTTCTATCCCCTTTTAGAGTCTGAGAACCAAAATCTCGTCTTCTCCCCCTATTCGATCTCGACATGCCTCTCCATGGTCTATTTAGGGGCAAGAGGAGAGACACAATCGCAGATGCAATCAGCGCTTCATTTGAAAGTTGACAGAAAAAATCTTCCGAAAGCCGCTTTTACACTCAATCAATCGTTGATGCCTCAAAAAAACAGTGAGACAACATTCAAACTGAATGTCGCAAACGCGCTTTGGGTCGACCAAGGAACGTTCCTTCTCACCGATTTTCGATATGCAATCGAGCAGCAGTTCAAAGCCAAATTAGGGATCCTCAATTTTGCCGATCCGCAGAAAGCGCTGGAGGCGATCAATGGATGGACCTCTCAACAGACTCAAGGCAAAATTCCTAAACTTTTGAGTAGCGACGACATCAACAAAATGACTCGCCTCGTTCTGACCAATGCAGTGTATTTTCAAGGGAGCTGGGTTCATGCCTTCGAACCGGAGGACACTCACGATGCGACTTTTTATACCGCTGCTAACGACACGATCACGGCCTCAATGATGCATGGAACGCTATCTGTCCCCTATTTTGAAAATGAGCTTCTTCAGGGGGTCGCGTTGCCCTTTTCTGGAACGACAAACCAGGGAGGCCAGCTCGCTTTTCTCGCGCTGCTTCCGAAATCTGCAGATAATTTCTCTGCCATGGTCCATGAGCTAGACACCTCGTTCAACGATTGGGTCGCTGCTTTAAAAATTGAGCGTGTTGAACTTTCGCTTCCCAAATTCACTTTTTCCAGCCGTTATGAATTGAACAAACCGCTGCAGGATTTAGGGATGGACGACGCCTTTGATTCGAATGCGAATTTCACCGGCGTCGATGGGATGCGCGACCTATTCTTAAATAAAGTGGTCACTTTGGCCTATTTTGATCTCGATGAAAAAGGGGTCACGGCCGCCGCTGCGACCAGTGCGGGCATGAATGTTACGGCAATCCCTCAAGAAAAAGCGCCGATCCTCTTCGATGCAGACCACCCTTTTCTGTTTTTCATCATCGATTTAAAATCCAAAGAAGTCCTATTTATGGGGAAACTCCTCCAACCTGATGAAAACGAACGCCCATGAAATTTTTCGGCATCTCGGAAACGGGCTTCGTTCGAAACAATAATGAAGACGTTTGGTGGGCAGAACCCTCCAAACAATTCTACGTTTTGGCCGACGGGATGGGGGGACACCAAGCAGGAGAGGTGGCCGCATCGTTCGCTGTCGAAAGCATGCGCAAGTCGATTCGGTCTCTTTCAGAGCGTCCTACCGTGGAGGAGGCCTGCAGATTGTTACGCGACGCAATTGCCATCGCAAACAGCAAAGTCTTCAAAGAATCCCACGATCATCCCGATTACGCGGGGATGGGGACGACTCTTTCCTGCTTTTTGCTGGTAGATAATTTTTTAATTTATGGCCATATCGGCGACAGCCGGCTTTACCGCTATCGCAACAAATTACAACGGCTCACCGAAGACCATTCCCTGCGCCAAGCCATTACCAACAAAGAGTCTGCGCTTCTCACGCGGAATGTGATCACCCGCGCGATTGGGACGCATGCGGAAGTGCTGCCCGATATCGGCGTTATCCCTTTGCACTCAAAAGATATTTATATGCTTTGCAGCGATGGCCTATCAGACTATGTCGAAGAGCAGACGATTACCAGCATCCTCTCCTCCCCATTGTCTTTGGAAGAAATGGGAAAAAACCTCGTTGAATCTGCGCTAGAAAAAGGCGGAAATGATAATATTACCCTTCTTTTAGTGAAGATCAACGATGAAAAGGATTTATTTAGATAACAATGCGACAACGGGCGTCGACCCACGCGTTTTAGAGGCGATGCTGCCGCATCTTTCCGCGACGCCTGGCAATCCCTCGTCCTACCATTATTTTGGCCAGGAAGCGAAGCGGCATTTGCAAAGCGCGCGGGAATCGATCGCCGCCTTTTTCCAGGTCAAGCCCCACGAAGTGATTTTCACTTCCGGCGGAACGGAAGCGATGAACCTCATGCTCCGCGGTTTCTTTCCCGGCCCTGTGAGCGGACATGCGATTGCCTCCAACATCGAGCACTCCTGCGTCCACAGCACACTAACCGACCTAGAAAAAAAGGGCCTCGAGGTTTCCTATTTGCAAGCGGGGCTTCTCGGCGCGGTACGTCCAGAAGAAATTCAAAAGGCGATCCGCTCCGATACCCGTTTCATCGCTCTGATCGCCGTCAATAATGAAACTGGGGTCAAGCACAATCTCGATGCCATCGGACAAATCGCTTTGAAGGCCGGCATTCCCTTGATCGTCGACGGCGTCGCTTGGCTAGGCAAAGAGCTCTTCCACCTTCATCCCGGTATTTCCGGGATTGGTTTTTCAGGGCACAAGCTTCACGCGCCAAAAGGCGTCGGCTTAGCCATTGTCCGCTTCCCTATCAAACTCCATGCACTCATCACCGGCGGACAGCAGGAATACAACTTGCGCCCCGGGACAGAAAACCTCGCTGGCATCATCGGCCTCGCCAAGGCCATTGAGCTGCTTAAGGAACAGCTGCCCCAAGCAACAGAACACATGGCCATGCTTCGCGATCTGCTCGAGGCAGGCTTGATGGAAAAGGGCTTCCCGGTGATCGTCAATGGTGCGGGCAAGAGAATCTGCAACGTGTCCAACCTTTCCTTCCCCGACATCAACGGAGAAGATCTTATGATCGCTCTCGATTTGGCAGGCATCGCGGCCAGCCACGGCTCCGCCTGCTCCTCGGGAGCTCTAGAACCCTCACGCATCCTCGTCAATATGGGGATTCCCCCTCAAATGGCTAGATCGGCCATCCGCTTTTCTTTAAGCAGGAATACTACGCGTACAGAAATCGATCAGACGATTGAGATTGTCGCGCACATAATTAGAAACTTAATATACTGACTTTCAATGACTTAAAATTTTGAAAAGAAAATTAAAATGATTGACTTTTTTTTGAAATGTAAGCAAACTATTTAATAATAGTAGCAAACAATTTAATAAATATGTCAATCAATAACAATACACAAAGTACTAACCATCAAGTCAAAAGAGATGATATCGTCGCTGAGTTTCCTGTGGAGGCGTGGGAAACGTACCCAGGGAGATATATTATTTATCATTCCGGCGCTTCTGATATTGAAAAATAATTATCTCGACAAACCAATATCTGCGCTTTTATCAATTATAAAAGGAATTCAAAATTCTAATAAAATTTGGGATCAGTATGAAAAGGATGGAGTCCCCCCGCCCAAACCGCGTTCCTCAGTCGTCAAACATTATGATCATGACAAAGCAGAGCAAGAATTGCTAGCTAGGGAGGAGGGAAAAAAGAAACATCAAAATTCTTCCAATGCGCAAAAGAACAAGAAAAACAAAAAAGCGAAAACTTCGCATCCTTCGAACAAGAAAAAAAACTCTCCGGAAAACGGCTCAAAGAAAACTTCGGCAGAACCAACCACGACGACTACAACCACTACAACGACGACTACAACCACAGCGACGACGACGACTACAACCAGTTTGGTCGCTCCTTCCCTAACGCGAGTTGAGCGTTTAAGAGCAAAATTGGCCGAGCTTTTCGAGCAAAATCCTTCCTCGTCGTTGAGGCAAGTGATCTGGCATCTAGACCATCTGGCGGTCATTCAAAAGACACTAGCAAAAACGGCTTCTTCTTCCTCGGGGCACTTGTGCTTGCTCACCACCTGCGCCGTCTCCGCTCAAAAAATCAATGAACAGGCCTATCGCTTTTGTTTAAAACAGGAACAGGCCTCTTTTACAATGACCCACAATTTAAAGGAGTACCACCGGCAGTACGACCCTCATTTCAAAGCCTATCCCCCTGCTGTCCACCAGCTCTTTTTAGCCAACAACTGGGTCCGCTATTTTTTCACAAACCATAGAAATTGGTATTTCACAACATTACACGTCCAAATCCCCACCATTTTGGATCAATTGTTCAAGATCGCCGACGGGCAGCCATATTCTCCGCAAGAGCTGAGGATCACTGTGGAAGAACTCGTCGACAACAGCTGTGAGCTAGTGGAAGACTTATTGAACCAGAATTCGGCTGCCCTCTCGCCTTCCTACCCTCCGCATGAAACAATTTCCGTCCACGCTTTCCCTGATCAAATGTTTGCAGGAATTCAGCAGAAGCTTGAAAATTTTCAAGGCAAACTTCCTACAAACCACCCGTTACTTTTACAAGTTAAACAGGGCGTGGCCGCTCTGAAAATGCTCGAGGTGAGCATCCGGCAAATGAATAAAGCCACCGACGTGCAAGAGCTTTCGACATGGACAGTTTCCAGCTTGCTCCAATTGCAAGAGTCGATCGAAACGATTTTTCACTGCATCGAGCAATATAAGAAGGGGGAAATGAGCAGCCAGCATGAGCTGAAAAGCCTCGCAACCGCCATCGATTTGGAGATGGGGCACCTCGCCCAATACACCCACGAGCTCTCCTATAAAGTCCGCTATCCCGCTGAGAACAAGAATAGCAGCTTGTCCGCTCAGATCATCGACGATCTGGAGGCTCTCAAAGAATTCCCCGATCTCGAACAGGGCTTTAAGTTGCAAAATACCCCTAAAAGGCTTTGGGCGCATCCGAGCCCCGATATCTCTCTAAAGGGAGTGGTCGCAAAGATGCAGTTATTGCTCAGTGAAGCTCAAAAGTTCTTGAAAGAGACAGCGCTTCCCGCTTTGCAAAAGGCCCATGAGGACTCTTTCCTCCCGAAAAGCGAAACCAAGAACGTATAAATCACAAGCCGCTAATTATCAGCGACTTAATGCTTTAATAAAAAAATCACAATAGTTGACTTTTAATTAAATTGTATGTATAATATTTAATTATAATAATTAACAATTTAATATTTATGTCAGTAAATAACAATACACAAAATACTAATCATCAAGTCCAAAGGAACGATATTGTAGCTGCTATTCCTGTGGAAACATGGGAAACACTGCCAGGAAGTAGACTTCTTTTTCAGATGTACAATGCCAATTTACCCCTGAATACCGCAATTGCTATTTTTAAGAAGCTGATTACCGAGAAGATCCCAAGAGCCGTCCAATTACTAAAGGAGCTTGGGAACATTGATCACAGCATCAAAGAGTTTCATATCCCCTTCCCTATCAGGACAATATTTTTTACATTTGTCGACGAGCTCGTTGAACATTATCAAAATCAACTCGATCTAAGAGATGATAATCTCGACCGAGAGTTCAATCAACTCAAGCGGCTTCTTGCTAAAAATCACACTCAAATCTGGCCAAAGGACAACAAAGAAATCCAGGCCTTTATGAGTCAATTAAAAACTAAATTAAGTCAGGTGGACGCCAAGCTGGAAAAATTCGATCAGATGGTGAATCTTTGGTCCGAAATTCTTACTATCCAATACATCGCGAATATGACATTGGGCGGAGTAAATTTGCCGAGCAACTACACGTCATCTCATCGATTGCCAAACAATGCAGAAAAACCCTCTACCTATTTTCCGATGCCCATCAGCCATGGACAGCTTCTTGAGGCCTTTTCTTTGATTTTGCATCAGGTATTGAAAGACATCCATTGGGTTGGCAGCGCAATGCTGACAAAAATTCCCAGGCTGCCCACTAAGGAATTAGAGGATGAATTTTTTCGATTGACTTTGTCAACGCACCTCGACCCCAAGTTAGCAGATAGCGATTTGTCTGTTTCTGAAATGATTATACACTATGCCTTTACAATGAAGGAGATCATGAAGGATCTTTCCTCGTTGAATTTGCGCGATAATGCAGCAATCAAGGCAATCGAAGATAGAATTGTTCAAACCAGCCAGTTCGTTTGCGACGCAGCGACCGATTTAGAACCGATTTTGTCAAATATAAAAGAGGAACCGAATTTAAAAGTCACCGTTAAGGGATCAAAGATACATTTAAATCATCCTTTGTTCTCAACTTTGATGGATTATTCTGAGTGCGTAAAACTAAAATATAATTATTTAGACAACCCTTTAGACGCCCTTGTATCGGTTCTGGAGGCAATAAGAGGTTCTAATGAGCTATGGGAACAGTATGAAAAGCAGGGGATTCTCCCAAAGACATCGAAGGCCGAAATCCAACATTTTGATGAGAATGCAGAAAAAGAGTTGCTACTTGCGAAAGAAAAGCCGAAGCAAAATTCTTCCAATGCCCACAAAAACAAGAACAAAAACAAAAAAGCAAAAGCCTCTAATACTTCGAATAAGAAAAAAGACTCTACCGAAAACGGCTCTAAGAAAACCTCAGGAATGCCGCCCAATACAACAATCTCGTCAACATCACCCAACGCAACGACAACCACAACAACGGCCACTCCTTCAACGTCACCCTCCTCAAAGAGTAACTCCTCAACAACCACGACAACAACCACGACGACGACCACCTCAACAACCACTACTGCAACAACATCAACGACCATGGCGGCAATCCGCTTGGCCGCTCCTTCTCTGACGCGGGTCGAGCGTTTACGAGAGAAATTGGTAGAGCTTTACGAGCAAAACCCTTCCGCGTCGCTGAGACAGGTGATTTGGCATTTGGATCACCTCGCGGTGATTCAAAAGACGCTAGCAAAAACGGCTTCTAACTCGCCCCAACACTTATCCTTGCTCACCACTTGCGCCGCCTCTGCTCAAAAAATCATGGAACAGGCTTACCGCTTTCGTTTAAAGCAGGAACAGGCTTCTTTTACGGTGACCCACAATTTAAAAGAGTATCATCGTCAGTATGAACCCGATTTCAAAGCCTATCCTCCTGCTGTCCACCAGCTCTTTTTAGCCAACAACTGGGTCCGCTATTTTTTCACAAGCCAAAGAAATTGGTATTTCACAACATTACATGTTGAAATCCCCGCTGTTTTGGACAAATTATTCAAGATCGCCGATGGGCGTCCATACTCTCCGCAAGAGTTGAAGGGGACTGTAGAAGAAATCGTGGAAAACAGCTGTGAGCTCGTCGAAAATTTATTGGACCAGGATACATCTGCACTGCAATCGGCATCTTCTCATCCGCATGTAAAAAACACACTCAATGCTTTCCCTGAACAAATGTTCGCGGGAATTCAACAGAATCTTCAGACTTTTCAAGGTAAACTCTCTGCAAACCATCCGCTGCTCTTAAAGGTCAAGCAGGCGGTTGCGGCCCTGAAAATGCTAGAGGTGAGCATTCGACAAATGAATAAAGCCACCGACGTGCAAGAGCTGTCGACATGGATAGTTTCGAGCTTGCTCCAATTGCAAGAGTCGATCGAAACGATTTTTCACTGCATCGAGCATTATAAGACGGGGCATACGAGCGTCCAGCATGACCTCAAAACCCTCTCAGACGTCCTCGGTTTGAAGATGGGAGCGCTCGCGGATTACACTCAGGAACTCTCCTACAAGGTGCGCTATCCGGCTGAGAACAAAAATAACAGTTTGTCCGCGCAGATCATCGACGACCTGGAAGCCCTTAAACAGTGCCCCGATCTCGAGGAAGGCTTTAAAATAAAAAATACGCCCAAGATGCTTTGGGCGCATCCGAGCCCCGACATTTCTTTGAAGGGAGTTGTCGCAAATATAAAGCTATTGCTCGGTGAAGCTCAAAAGTTCTTGAAGGACACAGCCTTGCCCGTTTTACAAAATGCCCATGAGGCCTCTTTGAATCCCCCGACTGTGACATCGAATACTACTACTACAACTACTACAACTACTACAACTACGAATAGTACTAATTAGACTTCTTGCGAAGTGGCGGATTTTAACGCAAGGACGCCACGACCCGAAGAAAAATGAGTTATAAAAATCTATGCGTTAAATCTTAGAATACGGTCCGCACTAAAATCGTCGTGGGGCCGAGAAGGGTCGCCTCTTCGACGGTCAGCTCGAACTGGTCAATGCGGACTGACTCCCCCTTGGCGGGGGGGTGGCCGAGCGCGAGCTCCATCAGTTCTTTCAAAGTTTCCGCTTCTTGATACGATAAATAGACGTTGAATTGCTTATTGAACTCATTTAGCCGCATGTCGCTGGGAAAGGTGCGGTCGACGATGACGTGATAGGCGCGCGGGATAATCTCTTCATAGGACATCCACTCATCTGTCAGGCCGAAGATCTCATCGACAACCTCATCAAGTGTCAAAACCCCTGTCGCCAGTCCTTTATCGTTGAGTACGATGGCCAGGCTCTGGTTGTTGCGGCGGAATTGCTTGAGAATATGCAGAATCGAGCTCGTTTCGGTGATGAACCAAGGGGGGCGAGAAGAGTCTTTAATTCTCTTGTTGGCAGAAAGACGCAAAAGGTCGCGTGGATAGGCGATCGCGACGATATTCTGCGGCGTGCGGTGGAAGATCGGCAAAAAAGAGACGTGTTTGTTCCTGACGATCTCGCGCATCTCGCCGACGGAACAGAAGGAAGGAACAAGGGGCACGAGCGTGATCGGCTGCATCAAATCTTTGGCGGTCTTATTCTTTAAAGCAAATATATTAGCGACGACGGTATTGAATTCCTGCTTGACGGGCTCTGTGCTGATGGTCTCTTCTCTCTCCTCAATGACATTCTGAAGCTCTTCGCGGGAGAGGTAGATGCCGGCGGCTACGGGCTTTCCGATCATGCGGTTGACCGCTCGGCAGATCACATCGAGCAGCCAAATGACGGGGCGTAAAATCACAGAAAAGAAGAAGAGGATGGGAATCCCCAGCAGGGCGACGTGCTCTGCGTAGCGCCTTCCAGCAAACATTGGCGCAAGTTCGGCAAAGATCAACACGATAAAGATTTGTGAGAGAGGCGCCCAGTCTGGGCTAAAGCCAAGGGCCACATAGAAGCGGCGCGCGCATTCCGATCCAACGATAAGCGCTGTGTTGACGCCGATCAGCGTCGTTCCAAATAAGAGGGCCGGGTGATGGAGCAGGTAGCTCAGCCAAAGGGCTCTTTTGTTTTGTCTGCTGACGTAATACTGGAGGCGCACTTTGTTGAAAGAAACGCAGGCCATCTCCACCATAGCGAAAAAGCCTTGTACTGCTAGACAGACGAGGATCATAAACAGATAAAATTTCCAGGAGCTGTCCATCACTCCTCCCTGGCTTTAAGCCTGCGGATATAAATACGGCGAATCCGCTTTTGATCGGCGGCAAGAACGTGGAAGAGGAACCCATGGGAAGTGTACTTTGCTCCAGGCTTCGGGATATCCCCCATCAGTTCCGTGAGCCAGCCGCCGATCGTCACCATGTTATTTTCGCTGGGCAAGACGGCGCCGAAAATTTTTTCAAATTCCGATAGCTCCATTTTGCCGCTGGCGATCAGCACGTCTTCCCCCGACATCGTGTAGCGGCTCTTTTCGTCCCTCGCATCGGCGATCTCGCCGACGACGGTTTCGACAAGGTCCTCCAATGAGATCAATCCTGAGATCGATCCGTATTCGTCGACGACGAGGGCAATCGATTGCTCCTTATCGTACATTTGACGCAAAAGATTTTCGGCCAGGATCCCCTCAGGGATAAAAAACGGCTTGGCCAAAAAAGGGAGCAGGTCCATAGGGGCCTGTAAACTCTCTTTATTCAAGAAATAGATCTGGCTGGTGATGATCCCGATCACGTTGTCCATATTCTTGCGGCAAACGGGAATTCTCGAGCACTCTTGATCAACGAAGAGATGGATAAGCTTCGAAAGCGGCTCGTCGAGATCGTAATAGAGCACCTCTTCGCGCGGACGCATCACTTCTTTGACCTGGGAGTCTTGTAGGTATAAGAAGCCGCGAACGAGCTCCGCCTCGTCCTCGTTCAGTATCCCGAAGCGCCGTGACGTTTTTAAGGCATGCTGCAATTCCTCATAAGAAATCTCTTCTTCAGGTTTCAGAAAGAAAAATAAGATGCGGGAAACGAAGCTCGTCACGCTGCTAAGCAGCTTCCTGATCGGCAGGAAGATGCGTTGGACGACGTTCAAAATGGGGGCGACGCGATAAGAAATCTGGACATTATGGGCCATGCCGATCGACTTGGGGATCACCTCGCCAAAGACGACGGTCAATCCCAGAGGGATTCCGACGCTTAAGGCCCATCCTGAAAAATCGCCGAAAATGCTCGAGGTGACGTTCTGAACCAAAATGTTGATCACGATGTTGAACATGATGATCGTCACCAAAAGGTCCCTTGGCGACGCGAGCAATTGGGCGGCGAGCTGCTTGCGTTTGTCCTTATCAGACTTAAACGATTTGACCTTCATCGAGGAAAGAGAGAACAGGGCGACCTCCGAAGAAGAGAGAAAGCCGGAAAAGAAAAGAAGGATGAGAAGGAGCAGGATTTGAAGAGAGATCATTAACCTTCATTATGGAAATAGACTTTTTTCTGTCCTTCAGGGACAAGCCCGAGCCCTTTCATCAATGTCAGTTGAATCCAGGCGGGGTCGCTTTGGCTGTTCACTTGCAGGAGAAGGTCTTCTTTTTCCTGCAGGAGTGTCGATTTTTCGGCATTCAACGTCTCCAGCCGCGCGTCCAATGTGGCGAGAACTTCGTTTTTTTTGCTGACGCAATTAAAATACACCAGACCGCAGACGGAAACGAAGATGACTACCCACCAGTTTTTGGCAATAATGGTCTTCACTCTCTTTTCTGAGCAATAGTTTTCTCGCATCAGCTTATACGCACCCTCTTTTCCGATACTTAAGGGTTTTTCGCTTTTTTGTAAATGGCGCTAAGAGTCTGTCTGCGATTTCTGTTACATTGCTTTTTGCGCCTCTTTCTTTAGGCTTTTCTTCGATCCCTTGGTCTAGTTAATTAACTATGTCCTTCGGGATCGAAGAAAAGCCTAAAGCAAAATCCATCAAAAATCAAAATAACGAAAATCGCAGACAGCCTCTAAACGATTATGGGACCGGCAGGGTGATCCGCGTTTGCTTCATGTATTTTCCCTTTCGGTCAGCGTACGATGTCTCGCAAGCCTCGGCGCCTTTATAGAAAAGTACCTGGGCAAGCCCCTCATCGGCATACACTTTCGCGGGCAAGGGCGTGGTATTGGAAATCTCCAACGTGACGTACCCTTCCCACTCAGGCTCAAAAGGGGTCACATTGACGATAATGCCGCAGCGGGCATAGGTGGATTTGCCAAGACAGATGGTCAGAACATCCCGCGGAATGCGGAAGTACTCGACGCTCCTGGCAAGAGCAAAGGAATTAGGGGGAATGACGCATTCGTCCGCTTCCAGGTGAACGAATGCCTTTTCACTAAAATTCTTGGGGTCGACAAGGGAATTGTACAAATTGGTGAAGACTTTAAATTCTCTTGCCACGCGCAGATCATATCCATAACTGGACAGACCGTAACTGATGACTTTTTTCTCATTGACAAAGCGGACTTGTGTATCGACAAACGGCTCGATCATTCCATGATTTTGAGCCATTTCGCGGATCCATCGGTCGGACTGCAAACTCATAGTTATCCTTGAAGTGTAAAAAACGTGTTTGAAGCATATACATATAGCGCGTGAAATCCATTTCTTGCTAGAGTTTTTAATAAGAGACTGGCCAAAAACTCAGCTTCTGTCGGTTTTCGGGTTCTTTTGAGCCGATTTTCGATCCAAATTTGGGGGTCCATATCAGCCTCGCGCATATGGACCCCCAAATTTGGATCGAAAATTGGCCAAAATAATCCCAAAAAGCGACGAAGCCTGAATTTTTGGTCAGTCTCATAGCAGAGAAAATGAGTATGCCTGAACCTTTCATCCAGTCTTCGTGGACAAAAGAGGACGCGCCGTTCGAGGTTCCTCTTCGGCCGCAAACGCTCACGGATTTCATCGGCCAGGATAACATTCGTGAAAGGCTCGAGGTGTTCATGCAGGCAGCCAAGCAGCGCAAAGAGGCGCTTGGCCACTGCCTTTTCCATGGGCCGCCAGGCCTTGGCAAAACGACGCTGGCCAATATCATCGCCAAGACGATGGGGACCCACCTCGCCGTCACTTCGGGTCCTGTCATCGAAAAACCGGGCGATCTCGCCGGTATTCTGACGAATTTAAAAGAGGGCGATGTCCTTTTCATCGACGAGATCCACCGCTTGAACAGGGCGGTCGAAGAATATCTCTACCCGGCAATGGAGGATTTCTCTTTAGACTTATTGATCGATTCCGGTCCTGCTGCCCGCAATGTTCAAGTCAAGCTGAATCCATTCACTCTCGTCGGGGCGACGACGCGGGCCGGCCTCTTGAGCGGGCCGATGCGCTCTCGCTTTGCCTTAAGCTTAAGGCTCGATTATTATTCTCCCGATTTTTTGGAAAAAATTCTGCTTCGCTCCGGAAAGCTCCTTGGAGTCACCCTCGATAAAGAAGGCGCCTTGGCCATCGCCGAGCGCGCTCGGGGCACCCCGCGGATCGCTAACAATCTTCTCCGTTGGTCCCGCGATTTTATCCAAATCAAAAAACACCCGAAAATCGACCGCCAAACCGCCCAGATGGCCCTCGATATGCTCGAAATCGATCATCGCGGCCTAGACGAAATGGACAAAAAAATCCTCAAACTCATCATCGATCATTATGGCGGAGGCCCGGTCGGGATCAATACTTTGTCCGCCGCTTTGTCGGAAGAAGCGCACACACTGGAAGAAGTGTATGAGCCCTATTTGATCATGCAGGGCTTCTTGAAGCGCACTCCGCGCGGCCGCGAAGCCACCATACAAACTTATAAACATTTGGGGCTTCCAACCCCTTCAAAATTTAAAACACTGTTTTCTGGAGATGAACTATGAGATTCAGAGCCTTTTTAATTGGATGCAGTATCCTGTCCGCGCCGCTTCTGTCCGCCGGCCTGGAAATTCCCACCGATTTCTCTCAAACAAACAAACCGGCAACGATCAAGGTGTTGATCGAAAAACAAAAAGACAAGATCCTCCTCGAAGCGAAGGGGCGCCATTTCATTTACCATCCCTCGAATGAACACCTCATCTCCCAGGAATCCACTTCGACCAAGAATTGGGTGACGACCGCTCACAATGGCCTGAAATGGGGCCAGCTATTTCCCGGCACATTTCAAATCCGGATTGTTCCCGCCGATTCGCAGACCACGATTCTCGTCAACGGGATCGAATTCAGGGGATGCGTCGAAATCTATGACATCAAGGGGAAATTATTCGTCGTCAACGAGGTCGATATCGAACGCTATCTGAAAGCTGTCATGCCCTCCCAATGCGCTTTTGCGTTAGAGGAAGAGGTGATGGACGCTGTCGCGATCGCAGCGAGGACAAACGCGTATTATCTCGCCACCCGCAAATCTGATCTCTACTGGCATGTCGATGCGAGCGAAGTCGGTTATCAAGGGTACGCGGCCTCTATGCAAAATTTAGCAGTCGAAAGAGCCATCAGCAGCACACGCCACATGGTGCTTCGCTACAAAGGAGCTTATTTCCCGACAACATGGACAAAAGACAGCGCGGGAAGAACAGCAGACTACACGACAATTTTTCGGAAAGAAGTGACAGTGCCGCATGGCGTCGAAGCTCCATTTGCTGCCCACGACCGCGATAAACATGGCTGGACCTTTACGATTTCCAAAAAAGACCTCGCCAAAGCTCTGGGGGCCGCCCGAGTGAGCGAGTTTGAAGTTTATCAAGATGAAAAATCGAAAAAAGTGTACGGGGCACGCATCAATGCCGGACAGCAGCAGTTTGATTTCGCTAAGCTTCAGTCTGCCCTAGGCGCCGTGCGCCTCAAAAGCAATGATTTCACCGTCGTTTCGAATGGCGAGCAGATCATTTTCAAAGGCTTTGGCGAGGGAAATGGCGTCGGCCTTTGCTTGTTCAGCGCAACGGCGATGGCAGACATTGGGGAAAAAGCTCCCAAGATCCTCGCGACCTTTTTCCCACAGACAAAACTGGAAAATGTCTCTTCTTTTGATGCGGGAGCGAACATAGTTAAAAACCTCGAATGAATAAATTATGATTGCTGGGGCTGTGTACCCTGACGAAATCCCGGAAGTGTCCGCCACAAGGAGAATGCTGATGCATTCTCCTTTTGTTTCCCAGGTCCGGCAAGATGGGCGCTTCGAGATGGGCAGAGGGGCCGCCCTAAAGTCGACCTCAGGATTTGTCGTTCTGCTCGACGGCCTCATCGTAAATACCGAGGAGATCAACCGCGAGATCCTTCAACACGATCCCGCTTTGCCCCACGGAAGCGTCGAAGAATCGATCGCATCTCTTTACAAGATCCATCAAGAAGAGTCCTTTGCCCTTCTGAACGGGAATTTCGCCCTGGCCATTTACGATGAAAAAAAACAGGAATTATTATTGATTCGAGACCGGCTCGGAGAAAAAGGGCTTTACTGGAGTTTGAAGAACAACTTGTTCCTCTTTGCCAACTCCTTAAAAAACCTTCTTTTATCCGGTTTGATTTCCCAGACGCCCGACCTCGAGGCGCTCTCTTTTTATATTTCCTTTGGCTATATTCCTCAGGAAAAAAGTCCAATTCAGAACGTCTTTAAGTTGCAGCCGGGCCATTTTTTAAAAGTGACGAAAGAAAAGGACCTCCTCATCCGCCCCTATTGGTCTTACAATTCCGTCCTCATGCACAAAAGGCCAGAAATTGGCCCGGACGATCTTTCCAAAGCGGCGGAAAAAGCCTTTCGGAGAAGAAACTCCTCGACAACCGAACCGCTTTGTTTTGTACAATCGAAAGAGGAAAAAGCCACTTTGCAAAGGGAGGCGGGAATCCCCCTTCGCTTCCTCTCTGACGACGTGCCGCTTTCCGCCCAGAACGTTTTGGACGATCTCTTTTCGATGATTTGGCATCTGGATGAGCCTGTCGCCGATATTTCACTTCCCAACTTTTGGCAAATCTGCAAACAACTCCAAGGGCAAGGTCAGACGGAGCTATTTTTTTCGACAGGGTCGCTCCCTCATTTGGCCCAGGAGATTTATCCTCCCCGCATTTTTCTCTTCAAGCCGCTCTCTGCCTTAGAAAAATGGCTTAAAGAAAAGCTGCTCATCCCCTTCTTCTACCGTTTTCATCCCCGCTTTGCCTATGAGATGCTGCGCTCCATCCACACCCATCCATGGCATTTGGCCTTTTTGCAGCAAACGGCGCTATTCGACAAAAAGGAATTCTATGACTTGCACTCCCAACTCTTAAATCCAGTCGATGATGAGATTTTTCTACATCGCTTTCCCGCATTAGAGCGGCTTGGTCCGACGATGAGTTCTCTTTTGTACCTCTACCATAAGATCAAACTGCCACCGTCCATCCTACTCCCCCAGGAACGCTTCTGCAGCCATTTCGGCATCGTCAAAAAAACTCCTTATCTCGACAAGGAAGTGGTCGAAGTATTCGCCTCGATCCCAGATCATTCGACGCGCTTCAGCTATGATCGGGTCTTCACGCGAACAAATTCCCGCGTCGCGCCGCTGCCGCCTTGGACACTCGGCATTACAACCAAGAAATTAATGGAAAAACTCTCTAAAAGCGTTCTCGTCGAAGCAGGGCTATTCTCCCCTCGCTGGCTATCGGAGCAAATGAAAAACTTTACTCGGCACCCTCACCTTTTCTTTCAAGAGCTCTGGGGCCTTTTAGTCCTAGAAGTTTGGTTCAGGCTCTACATCGAGGGCAATATTGCGGAGGCTTCCGAGCAATTTAAATAGACATGAAGCGAACGCAGTGAAATCACCAGGGGAAGTCTAAAGTCACTACCTTTCATGAAGAGTCTATTGGATAAAGGATCTCTTTCATCTTGATGTTTTAAGACGATAAACATCAGCTTTTTTGCGATAGAGAGAAAAGTGCCATCTTCTTGCGCTGGGCTCGCCGGGACGATTTCCTGAGTATCGACAGGATTTTCCTGTCTTAGACGAGCAACCATCTGCTGGCTTGTCATTTGCTGTGTAGATACTGCACGAGCTGCCATGTGTGTTTCCTCTCTTCAAACATTAAGGTGATGCGTCTGATAAATTTTGAGCTTATTTTATTCGGTAAAAATTTTAAGTCAGAGAAGATAAGCTCATTGCAGGAATATACTGGCGACACTGGAAAGTTATAGAGAATTTCAATTTCAGCGCTTCAATTTTTCGTTCGTTGAAGCAGGCCATGTGCCAGCACATGGTCGATGGAAATGAACGAAAAGACCGTGGCTTGCCACGGCTGTAAGTGAAGATGCTGAAGCAGAAATTTTCATAACTTTCCAGTGGAACCGGTATATACTGGCGACACTGGAAAGTTATAGAGAATTTCAATTTCAGCGCTTCAATTTTTCGTTCGTTGAAGCAGGCCATGTGCCAGCACATGGTCGATGGAAATGAACGAAAAGACCGTGGCTTGCCACGGCTGTAAGTGAAGATGCTGAAGCAGAAATTTTCATAACTTTCCAGTGGAACCGGTATATGTCAATCCGATTTCAGAGCGCTTTGTAACGGTGAAAGTTGTACGGGCTGATGTGGCTCGAAATAGTAGCCGCATTGTCGGCGCATGTTTTAGCCCAGACGCGCAGGGCGCTGGCAACCAATGCGCCGACAATGCGGAATGGAGGCGGAGCCTCCGAAAAAGGCTTTGTTAACTAAATTCTCGAATGGCTAAAATCGAGATTTAAATAAATTATAACCATTTGCCTGGAATCCTAAAATTTGATATGATGCCTCCTTTGCCGGGGACCTTATAGAACGGCACGATCCGAACCAGGTCAGGACAGGAATGTAGCAGCCTTAAGGATGCAGTGTTGTGCTGTGAGCCATCTCCGGCTTTTTTATTTAATGATACTCCTTGCTAATTCAGGCAAGTAAGCAATCATATAAAACGGGATAGATAAAATCCCATTTTCAAAACTCACAGGGTTCTGAGAAATGTGAACTCCAAGGGAAGATTTTTTTTCCATCATAAATTGCTGCAGAGATCTCAACCTCCCATGGGGGCCCGCCTTCACCTCGATAGGGATAATATGTCTATCCATAGTTATGAGGTAATCGACTTCGGCATCGCTCGTCTTTTTTTCCCGCTGCCAATAAAACAGCTGACCCTTTTTGCTCGAGTCAGTATAGGCCAATAATTCTTGGCCTACAAATTGTTCGGCAATCGCTCCTCGACTGATCAAAACAAGATCTTCTTTCATCACCACGTCAGGATCAATTTGCAAAGCGCGTTGAAACAATCCAATGTCGAGACAACAGATTTTAAATTGAGAATGCTTGACCTGCGCTGAAAGAGGGATGCCCGATGCCGAAGAAGCATAGATATATTCGATTAAACCGGCCCATTCAAGGTGTTCCAACGCATTTTTCAGCTCTCTGGAACGAACGTGTGGATCGATTTTGGAATATTTGAATTGTTGGCCAATCGTTTGAAAAAGACCATCGAAAACAATTTTTAGATATTTTTGCTCCGCAGAAGTTGCATATTTAGAAAAATCCGCTCGATATGTGGAGAGGAGAATGTCTTGAATGGTGTTTGCATCGTGCAGGGAGAGATTTTTGCAGAAAAAATCCACTGCGGCTGGCATGCCGCCCACAAGAAAATACTCTTTAACAAGCCTCATCATTTCCTGATGGGTATTTGCATCAGGGAGCGTTTCAAGAGTCATCTTTTGCAATTTGTCTAAAACCTTTGATTTTCCTCGAGCTAGGGCAAACTCTTGAAAAGAGAGAGGCTTGAGATACATAAACTGAATCCTCCCCACAGGAAAAGAGAATTTTTCTTCGGCCAGAGCGAATTCCAGTAAAGATCCCGCTCCTATGACATGCAGCGCGGGAAGCTTCTCTTTGAAATAGCGCAATGCGATGATCGCCTTTGGACAAGCCTGAATTTCATCGAGGAAAAGAAGCGTTTTTCCAGGATAGACCGATTGTTTTAAAATCACTTGCAAACGAAGCAGAATCTCCTCGGGGTCAAGGGAGTCAAAACAGGCAATCGCTTGAGGTTGGGCCTCAAAGTTCACTGAAACAAAGGACTCAAAGGTTTTCCCTAATTTCTCAATGATGTAGGTCTTCCCTACTTGCCTTGCCCCTCGCAGAAGCAAGGGAAAGCGTCTTTCATCAGTTTTCCATTCTTTAAGCCGTTTCTCTAAAGACCTATCCATAATCGCCATTCCAATGGTGGTATTACACCCCTTATTTTAGCCAATTTAATGGATAAAAAACAGAGATATTTACAAGCAACTAATAATTAGCAACTTAAAACCCAATGACCATTCCCACAAACAGGCCATGGATGATTGCAGTGCCGTCGTCGTAGACACGGTCTCCGGCCTTCCTGTGGGCGCGGTAGCTGATTTGCTCGGGGGCCAGGGTCAATCCTGAGAAAAACATCACCTGATAGCCCGCATGAAAGTCCAGATGCGGGTTGCAGTGGATGGCAAACTCCGCGGCGACGTCGGCGTAGACCCCGATCTGCCGGTGCTGTTTTTGGAAATGGTGCAGTGTTTTGTGATTATCGCGGTCGCCGAGAAATGTCTTTTGTTCGCTGTGGTCAGCCATGCCGCCCACTTTTGCCAAAAATTCCCAGCTTAACCAATGAGTGGGATTCATTTCAAAGTCGATGCCCGCCTGCACGCCGAAGATCCTGTTTTCCGTATGGACATCGTAGTCGCTTCGATCGGGAGGCCTGAACATGGAGAGTCTGAAGGACTCGTCCCAATGGAAATACCGCAGCCCGATCAGTCCGGAAAGAGAAAAGTAATCGACGCGACGCGGCGTAAAATAGCACCAATAATTAAATTCCAAGTCCCAAAAGTGGCTTTCATAATGGGCATCCGCTTCATCGGCATGGTGAAAATCATGGGTAAAACCCGCACGGCTGAAGGGAAAACTCAAACTGTGGTGGCCGTGTACTTTTTTGCTTCCATGCCAAGGCTGTAGGTAGAGGAAATTCCACTCAAAACCCATCTTTGGATCGACAATGTAGTTCAATCCCACGCGGTATCCCGGCTCAAAGTCGAAATCATTCACCAGGTTGGTCGAGTCGATGACAGTGAAATCAGGACATGCCCCTGGGCAGGTCGATTGATGCTTTTTCTTGTCCTTGACAAGGGTTTTATTATTGACCTCGCTGCGCCGCATGAAGACGAAATCCCCGAGCAATTCCCAGTGGTTGTTCCACCTGTAGTTGTCGTGGGAGAGGAGCGCAGAACACCACGGTAGAACGATCAAACTCCAAGCAATACGTCTCATAGGTAGGCCCAGTGTAGAAAAGTCAGAAAAATGAGTATATAGAAAGTTGAAAATTTAACTCTTGCGTAAAGTTTTTTTGATCGTCGGCATTATAAATATCATTATCACAAAACTGCGTAATAATTAGTAAACAATGAGTCTAATTGACTTGAGCAATTGAATTAATATTCATTTAAAAGTAAAATAATCGCAAACTAATCACATAATTAAAGCTAAATAAAATGTCGACAACCAACAATACTCAAAATTTTACTCCCACCACGACCACGTCGACTGCGACGCCCCCGCCGCCAACGACAACGACGACTGCGACGCCATCAGCCTCGCCTCCTAGGCGCAACTATGCGCGGAGGGCATTGGATGGCACGATGTGGGCCCTTGGCGGAGCTGCTCATGGAATCAAAAGCATGGCCAAGGCTCCGTTTGTCCCGATTGGCTCGGGTATTGTCAGCGGAGCGCAACACGAATTTGAACAGATGGTGCAGCCCGGTTCTCCCTTGGTAGCTCAGCTGCAAGATTCTTTGCGCAAAGCTTTGCTCAGACAGCCCCCGGAAGAACTTCTTCAATTGCAAAACCTTATTGAAGCCGTCACCGAAAGACCTGAAAGTTTGACTGCCGAAGAGATTAAGCTCACGCGCTCCTATTTGATCCTGCTTCTTAAGGACAACGGGAAACTTTTAAATGACCTCGCTCCCGACTTAAGGCCTGAAGACCGCACAATCATTAATAAGATCGGCAACCTGTTCAAAGTGACAGATCCCAACGCAAACTTTGACTTGAGTTTATTCGAGACAGACGTCGAGAATCTGAAAAAATTCGATGAGGTGTTCACAACGATTTTGGACCGCAGCCATGGCACGCTCGTCGAAGCGATGGCCTACCTTCAAGAAGCGCTCCTCGAAGAAGAAAATGGGATGCTTGCGCAAGCGGTCGATGTATTGAAAAAGAAATGCACTGACGAGCAAACAGGCTTAATGAAGCAAGTCGTCGACCAGCTCACTTTGCTCTTGGGGAAGAAGGACGGCCCGATTGATCTTTTGACCAACAAGCTAACAGTTGGCGAAGAGAGCACAATCGCTAAAGCCATCGCCCTCATCCAAGCCAAAATGCTCGACAAAGACGGGATCGTCGATCAGATCGGCAATCGGTTCAACCACGAAGAAGAAGGGATCGTCGTCAAAGCGCTTGCGATTACGAAGACGAAAATGGAAGAATTGCTCAAAAGCTCTCTTGTCCAATTCAAAGAGGAACTGAATTCGAAAGACGGGGTCATGGCTACACTTCGCCAGCAATTGTCCGAAGGAGAAAATAGCGTCTTAAAGCAAGCGATAGCTCTTCTCAACGAGAGCCTTTTCAAGCCTGATGATGGCACCATGGCCAAGCTTCGCCGCGAGCTCACTTCCGAAGATAAAGGAATCCTTCAAGAAGCGCTGAAGATTTTCGCCCATAAACTCAACGACGAAAAGGAAGGGGTCCTCGTCCAAACAATGGACCTTCTGAAGAAAAAATTAAATGCCGATGACGGAGCCCTGGCAGAGGCAGTCCGCCTGCTTGAAGCGAAGTTGAATGGCAAAGACGGCGTCATCGACAAGCTACAGCATCGGTTGCTCAATGAGCACGACGGCGCCCTCATCCAGGCCTTAAACCACGTCCAGAAGAGACTCAACGATGAGAAAGAGGGCATTCTAGCCAAAGCGATCACACAAATGGAGCAGCGGCTGTTCGCAGAGAAGGGAACGCTCGATCAGTTGGAAAAGAGACTGACCGCGGACGAAACAGGCATCTTAGCAAAAGCCGTCGAATCGTTGAAAAAAGCTTTAGAGAAAAAAGACGGCCCTATGGACTTTTTGAACGCGCGCGTTCAACAAATGCTCGCGGATTCTCTCGAAATCCTCAAAAAGAAATGCCTCGATGAAAAAGACGGCCTCATCGCGCAAACGCTCGAGAGTTTAACTAAGCAGTTGAAAGCGGAAAACGGCGTGCTCGATACGCTGAATCAACGCCTCAACGACCCCAAAGATGGAATCATCGTTAAAGCGGTTGCGTCGCTGAATACCAAATTGACGGAAGAAAATGGAACGCTAGACATTCTGCAGAAAAAACTGCTCGATGAAAAAGAGGGAATTCTCGTCAAGGCGATCGAAACCTTGCAAAAGCGCGTGATCGACAAAGACGGTCTCATCGATCAAGTGATCAATCAATTTCAAGAACGATTGACCCACCCTGAAAAAGGGATCCTTGTCCAAGCAAAGCAGTATTTGTTAGACGAAAAAACGGGGCTCTTCGCTCAGGCCAATGCGCTCATCAAAAAGAAATTAACGGAAAAAGATGGCGTTCTAGATTTGATCGAAAGCAGATTGACTCATGAAGAAACGGGAATTTTGATCAAGGCTGCAGGCCTTCTTGAGAAGAAAATGATGGCCATGGTCGATCAAATCGGCGATAAGCTGACCGCCCAAGCGCATCCCCTCCTCTCCAATGCCAGAAAAAAATTGATCGAATTGCGCAAGGCAATCTCAGAAAATAACAAAGCAGCCATTAAAAAAACTAGCCGAGCATTACAGGAGCAGCTCCAACTGATGGCCGCGCAAAAAGCGATCGTTTTCGCCAAGCAGCCCCTCACCGAAGATGACCGGCTGCTGCTCAATCAACTCACCGACAGGCTCCCTGCTTTTTATGCTGAAAATCCGCCCTCTCAAGGAGATATGCTCGTCATCGTGGAGGCAGGGCTTGCCGCCGTCAATCGCTATTATATAAGCCAAGAAGGGTACGCCGCTCGAACTGGGACGATTTTGCAAGAGGCGCTGGACCCTGTTATGTCAAGATTGGAAAACCTCCCAAAGACAATGTACGATAATTTCCGCGGCAGGACGCCGACAGAGCCCGGAGATGCTGCCCCCGCTGAAGAAGGAACAGTCTCCCAATTTCTTGCGAATGGCAGCTCCATTCTTAAAACAATCTTAGACAAAGGCGCCCAAGCAATCTCTGGCCAGGCGATTTCTTCTTTTGCCAGTGTTCTCATCCTTGGCATCAATCAGGTCCTCGCAAAAATGGACAATACAGAAACCTTCCGGCAGCCAAAAACGGCTTTGGAAGAAATTATTTTCACTCTTAACTCTGTGCAACAAACAGGAAGATGGGGAGATCTATATCAAATTCTCGGGAATGCCGCCCAAGCGATGAGAGCTGTCAAAATCTACGTCAATGGGTTTCGCATTCCCAATACGAGCCCGGTCGGCAATCCCGCGGCCACGTCCGAAGCAGCATACTCAGACAATATCAATGCCTTGCAAGACGCGATGGACCTTGCTCCTGAGCAGCCCGTCAATCAAGATTGGAGGAAGCTGGCAGGCGATGAAAAAAATAAACTGATCGGCAACGCTTCTCGTTATTTGACGATTAAACACATTTATCAAGACATCTGCAAACTCAGACCATCGGATGAAGTCTTTTACCTGACTTTAATGAAGAAAGCGAAAGAGAAAAACGGAAAGACAGATGAAGTGCTCAGAGATCTTCTTTTCGAAGAATTAGAAAAGAGTAAAGTCAATTTCGTCACTCGAGTTTATGCTAAAATCCAATACTACATTTACAACAAGATTGTTAGACACTACACCAAAAAAGCAACGACGATTTATTTCAACGAAGTCTTCGATTACATCGATAAACATAAAAAAGAACAGTTCAGCGGCCTGCGCAATCAGGTCACCAAGAATTTCACCCGCTACCTCACCATTTTAGGCGGGGCCTACGAAAATGTCGCAAACGATCCCAAGCCGACGGGAACTCTCCAAGAAATGCTGAAGAAAGAATTAGACACAAAAGAATCCAACCTGGGATTTGAGACGAAAGAACTCTATCTGGAATTTGCCCAAAATGTGATTAAGAAAACTGTGGGTTCTGGATTCTTTGGATGGGCTGCTAAACATTTGATCGGCGATCCGGAATTGATGGTGCAAACAGTCATCGATAAATCCTTAGGATCGATGCAAGACGTCCGCGGATATACTCATGCGATGAATAGCGTCATCCATGAACAATTGGATGAGATTTTAAAACTGCTGAGAAAAGAGCTCAGAGGCGTCCAAACAAATCCTGGACCCCAGCAGCCTAATGAAGATGGAGAACCCGACTCTGAATTGAAAGAGCCTTCCCATCTGGAGAAAAAAGAGCTCAACGCCCTGGTGAAAAACCTGTTCGAAATTTTGCGTAAATCAAAATGTCAAACGAAAGATGAATTGAGGGAGTTGATCAAAGGCAGCTTGCTCAGCGCAAAGGTCAATAAGGCCGTCGATGATCTATTCATCGAAGATGTCATTGAAAGAGTCACCAATATCCTCGTCGCCGCTATTGAGTCGCTCGCCAAAAGACACCAACTCGAAAAACTCACTTATAAGTTCGCAAATCTCGTGAATCGCTCATTTGAACTTGGCGAGACAGTGACACTGCAAGAAATGCAGGATGAAGAACATCAAATCGTGAAACTCGGCGGGCAAATTCTTCGTCTGGCGGTAGGCTCTGCCGTGGAAGAAAAATTCGATTTCAGCGGAAAAAAAGAGCAAGACGCGAGCAAAAGCTATGTGGAAGATCTGCACCAGCGGTCGCAAGAATTCTTGACGGCGACAGAGCAAGACTTGCAAGCTTTGACATCGATGGACTTTGCCTCTGCCGAAGGGAAAAATAAGATTAACAAAATCATCGAGCAAACACTGGCCTACGAAGCGCAAAATTACGATTCAAGCTTCCAAGCCAAGAGCTCTAAACTCGCTTCCGACAATAAAGACGAAATCGAAAAAAGTTATTTAGGAATCGCAGAGCAGTCGAAACCGGTTGTGCAGGCTATCTCTCAGATGAAGCAGCATTTGACGGCCTTGGAAAATGTAGGGCTTGTCGCTCCCCATCTGACACAGATCAAATCAGCCGCGACAACAATTCCTCTTAAGTTATTCCCTGCAGCCGTCGGGCCGACGAATGAGGAGCTCACTTTCGCTGAAAACCAGCTGGCGATCCTCGACACTCATCTCAAAGAACTGAAAAAAATGCGCCACTACGCCCAGCTCGCCGAACAGATCGCGGCAGAAGCGAGAATTTTCGCCTCGATCTTACTCGAGGCCAAAAAGAGCGCCAAAATGCGCAGCTTCTCAATCGCAGCAGCGCAAAATGGCTCGCGAATCGAACAAATCGCCCATCAAAGAAAGCAGGCTCTAAACCCGATTCCAGCAAATTCGCCCTTGCGCGATCAATTGGCGGCATTCAAACAAGAAATTAACAGCCACTTTGACGATACATACCGCCCACGGCTCTTGATGACGCTCAAAAATATCGAAGACGCGACCGTCCCACAGCAGGTCGACTTCGCCCGCCAAGAGTTCCTGTCGATCTGCAGGCAAGCCCTCGCCCAGGCGACGACTTCGCTCGACGCCCAGCGCGGCAACTATTACCTCTCTTACCAAAGAATGTCCAATGCCATTGAGGGCTCGCACCTGCTCGATCCTAACCATGCAGAAGCGGCAAAGACCGGCATCCGCAATGCGATTGCCACTTCACAGCAGCATCTGCAAACTCTGCGCCAATGGGAAGCGGACCACATCCGAGGCATCCCCTACATTAACTTCAACCCAGTCGACATGAAGGGAATGCAAGATTGGGCCTCGGGGCTCGTTTACGATCGCGTCCGCGAGCGCCTGAACGGCTTCATGCACTTCCTCAAACAGGAAGAGACCTACCGTTACGGCCTCCTCAACCACCTCTTCTTGGTTCCTTATCTGAAGTGCAGTAAGTAAAAAAATAACAGGATGACCAGGATGGACAGGATAAAGAAAATTCCAGAAAAAATTCCCCATCCTATTCATCCTGGTCATCCTGTTATTTTGACCTCTTTATTTCTTTTTTTCGGATTGGCGAAAGGAGTCTTCGAGGCGGGTAAGGGCGCGGCGGAGGGCGCTCTCTGCGTCAATCTTGTTGTGTTCGGCGCGGAGGATGAGCTGCAATAGCTGATCGCCGATCTCCTCTTCGGTGGCGGCGGAATCATTTGTTTCTGTGACAAGAGGCGAACCTGAGCGTTCGATGCGCTTCAAGATTTTTTGCGCTCTGAGCATTGCTGGCATAGAGGGAGGAATTCCGTCAAACGCGCTCTCTCTCTTTTCTTCTTTTTTCTCTTCCGCTTTGATTTTTTCCCAATTCTTGACGATGTCGTCGACGCCATCCACCTTGATCTCGCCGAAGACATGGGGATGGCGGCGGATGAGTTTTTCTCTCACGGCATCGACGATCTCATTCATCGAAAACCGCCCATTTTTTTCGGCTAATTTTCCATAAAAGACAATGGTGTAGAGCAGATCGCCGAGTTCTTCGACCATTTTGCGGTCGTCATCGGCGTCGATGGCCTCGAGCACTTCATGCGCCTCTTCCAAAACATAGGGCTGCAAGGTCAAAAATGTTTGTTTCTTATCCCAGGCGCATCCGTTGGGGCCGAGCAATCGATCAGCGACGTGTAGTAGAGAGTCGAATGGGTCCATATTCTGGAAAATATTAAATGATTGACGGCAATAAACAAAAGAGGAAAACTTTTTTTCACAAAAGAGAGATTTACAATGGCAACATCTACATCGAACGCTACTCAAGCTCCCATTAATTGGGGACAATATTTTCATGCCCCGGCACAACCCGCGACGCCTCCTCAACAGCAACAGGCGCGGCCTGGTTTTCTTTCGCGAGCGTGGCGAGGAGCGCAGAACTTAGTTTATGCGCCAGCAAGGCATGCCACCGAGGAGGCTGCCCAAGGGTTTGCCAACAGGGTGACGGAACTTTTTAATGGCAACCAAGAGGAGATCATCAACCGCGTTCGCTATGTCTTTAACGAAGCGCTTCTTCGGCGCTGCCCTGAGAATCTCCACCGGCTGCTAAGCGCGATCCAAGCTTTTTTGCGCGCTCCTTCTCAAGAGGACTTAGACCAGATCAAACAGTTACTCAATGGCCTTGATGCCAATGGCCTGCGCTCCATAGCGTCGAGTGTCAATGATACGGGGATCCAGCAGCTGACAACTCTGAGGGCGCTCCTCGATACAGACGTGACGGGGCCATCGAACGCACTTGTTGTGAGCGCGAATGCGACATTGCGGCTACAGATTGCGGAAGGGATTCTTTCGACAATCATCGAAAACCACGAAGGGGCGCTCTTGCAAACTGTCAGTTACCTCACGCAAAGTTTGAGCGAGCCCAATGGATTTTTCCAATCGCTCCGCCATCAGTTCAATCATCCTCAGCACGGGGTCGTCGCCGAAGGGCTGGCAACGCTTCGGCAGCATCTGAATGGCCGCGTCTTTTTGCCTTTACGAGAGAGCAAGGAGACCTGCGAAAATTATCGCAGCGCTCTTTCGCGGAATGCTCCCGCCCCCGAGTTAATCCACCTGAGGCAAGTTCTGCATGGGAAGCTTGCTCTGCTGCTTGGCCAGCGCGGGTCTGTCCCGCAAATCACGGCCGAGCATTGGACCGCGCTGGAGCAGTTTGACGCAGGTATTCAGAATAATAATCAACCCCTGCCTGCCCATGGGCAACTGATAGGACAATCGGACGCCGCCTTTCAAATTCTAGGCGCCAGCTTCAACGCCCAGCGAGGAATGATCGAAGAGGCCACCGATCTCATGATCGAGGGAATTGGGCGTAGCATCACACAACTGGGAAATGGGGTCCAAAATCTACTTTCGCCGCAGCAGCCGGTAGCCCCTGCCGCTATTCAGCCTCTGCCCAATCCGCCAGTGCCCGGGGATGCGGGATTGAACGTCGGGGGCATCGCTGCCCAAGGGAGGAGATTCCTTGACTCGATCCTCTCATCGACGGGAAATGCTCTTTCTCAGCAAGGGGCGAGATCTTTGGCCTCCCTTTTGAGGTACGTTTTTGAAAAGATCCGCGAACACATTCAACGAGGGCCGGCCGAACAGCAGCATTTGCTGGGGAGCACGATCAATCCAATGATTGTGCGCCTTCGCGGAGCCCTGGAGAATGGTTCATGGGCTGATCTGATCGCAGTGCTTGGCGACGCGCTGCAATTCATGCAGAATAGCCAAGTCTATTTGCAAGGCTTGCGGCTACCGCTCAATCCCGTCAGAACGCATGTGTCCGCCATTCCTGATTTTCTGCAGAATATCAACTCCCATCAAAATGCCATTCGCGACGCTGCTGAAAGAGCGCCGCCGAGGATCACGGCCAGAGAGATTTCGCAGAAAGCAGAACTCTTTCAAAAACGCGCCTCTTCTTATGGGCTCGCCAAGCTGATCTTGGCGAAATTTTGCGGCTATCAAAATGACGATAGGATCAACGCGGAAATCCATAGACCGGGCGAGCTTCCCATGAATGAGCTCTCCCCCACGTTCCGCTCTCGCCTATTCGAAAAAATCAATGAGGCGAATACCGGCTTCTTCGGACCGTTCACCAAATGGACGGCAAAAATAGTCTATGACTTTTTGCTACCGATTGCTTCTTTTTTCACAAATTCTATCTTCGGGAACCTCCTGGATCTCGCAAAAAAAGAGATCTCCACCTCGGCCACCAGCAAAGAATCCAAGGAAGAAGGAATGATCCGGCTTGCGCGCAACTGGCTAGCGGTAACAAGCGGCGCTTACAATCAAGTGGCGAATACTCCTGCATCGCAGGTCAGGGATTTCAGTGTGATGATGGAAGATGCGATCAAAATGCCGGAGCGCAACGGCGGCCTCAAACAACAGGAACTTTTCGCTGCTGCCGGTAAAACTCTTTTCGAAACATTCGGGCCCCGCATCAAATGGAGTGAATCTGTCGATCAATACTTTCAAGCGGAGATTCCCGCTTCCTCTTCTCTTCATTTTCTCAATTTTTTGATGACGGGGCTGAACATATTTTGCAGCTTTTGTTTAAAAGCCATTCTCTTTATCCCGCAATGGATAGCCAATCTCACTTTGCAAATGGGGACAAAGATCGCGATCAGCGCCACCCCGATGCTGCAAAATTACACGGATAGCGCGATCGAATCGTTAAGGCGCAATACCCCGGCTTCTTATTCGGCTCAGCGCATGCTCTATCGACAGCTGCAAAAGGTGTTGCTATCCCTTCAACAAGGCTTAAACGATGAGGGAAGCAACGCCGGCGGTCTGCGGAGCAGAGACACCAATATCAAACGCTATGAGATCGCAGGCCTTGTGGAATATCTCATGGAGGTTCTAAACAAAAGCCAGTACCGCACCCAAGACCGCCTCAGCAATTTTCTTCGCCATCGCGCTCCCGTAAGAGACCGCGCGGAACGAGAGCTTGACGATACTTTTATTCCGGAGGTTATGGAAACCGTCGTCATGACCATTTCCGTCTCTTTATCTGCGGTCACCCAAGAAGAGGAAATGCAGCGTATGCTCTACGACGGCCTCTGCATCGCCAATGAGATGTTCGATGATCAGGCGGCAGTCACCGACGCCGATTTTGCTACTTTGGAGCGGGGAATAAGAGAGCTGAGCGACCAGATCTTGGAGACGGCCATCTTTCACGCTATCGATGAAAAATTCGATTTTACCAATGAAAAACAAAAAAGGGGCATCGGACAATTTGTCAGAAACTTGAAAGACGAGAGCAATGCGTTTACTCTACAAATGTATCGATTATCGACGGAAATAACGGATGCTCACAGCTCAAGCGAATATCTCGCAAAAGTCACAGAAATGATCGACTCCTCCTCTCGATTCAATCGGATGCGCGTCGATGCACTCGGCAAGGCCGACGGCAATCGAAATTTCCATACCGAGACCAAACACCATTTAAATGAAATGTCGAGACAGCTTTTAACGCATTGCAATCCCATGGCGCAGAGGCTAAATACTATGAAGACGCTCGCCGATCAAATCGCATTTCACGATCGCTTGGTGGGCCCGCTTCTTGTTCAATCTGGCCTTCTCCGGACGATCGGTGGCGTTGTTCAAAATCAGAGAATGTCCTCATCGGACGTCGCTCTGTGCAAAACACAGCTCACCCTTCTTCGGGGCCATTTGAACACGCTCCTACGCAATCGCTGCCCTATGCCCATCACAGATGAAATGCAGCGATGCCTGCAAGAATTTTCCATCGCCATCCAAAAAATGGAAGAATCGCAAAAAACCAATGCTGCTCTTCTTTCTGCTTACCAAATTTGTTCAGAGTTAAAAGATGCCAGACTTTCCGCCATCGCTCCGCCCTCTTCCCATGCCAGAAATTTAGAGAGGCAATTGGTCAGCGCCATCCAACGTCTGCCCTCCGAACAAAGAGAGGAGCTAAACCGGCCCATTCTGCAAATCATGAACGCAGCGAGTGCGGAAGAAATAGAAGCATCCGCGCGCCTCTTTACCTCCTTAAACGTCCAATTCAACGCGAGGATTCTGGTCGAAGAACGCGCCTACCTCGCCAGCTTGAGGCAAAGCAAAGACCAGCTAGAGGACCGCGTAAACCTGGCCTCTCAAGAATTCACCCATCAATTCGCCGTGGACAAAGCAGCGCTCGTTCAACACACTCGAGAGGCGGCCAATCAAGCCCGCCTACTGAATGTGTGGGCCCAATCCCAGCATGAATTGCCGATTTGGAACCTTTTCATTTTCGATATGCAGTGGGTGACGGAAACTGTGAAAAACCTCGCCTTCGAAAGAGCGCAAGCAAAAATCAAAAAACTCTTCGAAACGCTCTACCAAAGGCACAATTACATCGGTCTGATCCACCAAGGCGTCCTACTCCCCTTTTTAGAAACCTACGGAAAACACCACCTGAGGCCATAATGCTAAGACAATTCACCGCAACAGTTTACATTCTCCAAGAGGATAAAGTTCTCTTATTGATGCACCCCAAGCTCAAAAAATGGCTCCCTCCCGGCGGCCACATCGAGGAGAGTGAGCTCCCCTCCGAATGCGCCAAACGGGAAGCTTTAGAGGAAACAGGACTCCTCATCGAGCTCATCAAAGACGAGAACATCTGGGTCGAGCGGTGGAATGCCTCCAGCTTCGAAAGGCCATGGCTTTGCCTCCTGGAAAACATCCCCGCCCATGGCTCCCATCCCGTCCATCAACACATGGACTTCATTTACCTCGGCCGGCCAGTGGGAGGGGCCATTACAGAGGAGCACCGGGCCCAGAACGCCCTCCGCTGGTTTACCCTCGAAGAGGTCTTGGCCCTGGAGCCCGATCAGGAGATCTTCGTAGAGACCCAGCAGACCCTTCAGAAGGTCTTTAGCGCGGTTGTTTGAATTAAAATTTTAATTTAACGTTAATTTTATTGTTTATTTCTAATTAAAATTAAGTTATAATTAATAACTGAACTTAATTTTAATTTGGTTAATAAACATGTCAATTCAAGAAAATTCAAAAGTTAATGTTAATGATGTTATATTATTATGCGATGCCCTCGCAAAAAGCGATTCCTCTGAGATCAAAAGCAAATACCAGGAAAACGGCAGACAAATCGCCACTTGGCTAGAGACTTTAGCCTCCCCCGGACGCCCTCCCTGAAACAGACGCTAAAGAAATCACTCAACTATTTATCAATCGATGTGAACCCAGAATTTTTCCGTCCCTTGAAGGCAATGTTTATAACCGGTGGGTCTTTACGAACTCCATCGAACATGACGACGCCGAATTCGGCAAGCATTATATCGCACAGCACCCCGAAAGTCCTGTCGTTTTGAATGCGATTGCAGATGTTTTGATTGAACATCTGGTCTCTTCTTTGTCACATGCTTACTATTTGGGAGATAATGAACGCGCTCAGTTCATTTACTCCATTTTACCTCAAAAGATCAAAAACCGAATGGAAACGAATATCTATAAGAAAAAAAATTGGAGCTAGATGGGCCTGATTTGAAAGATCCAGAATTCGGGAAGCACTACATTGAAACGTTGTTTTAAGACGAGATCTTTTTATAGTTCGGATTTAGCGAAAGTCATTACAGAGACCCGCATTAAGCCGCAATCAATTCCTGCCGAAGAGCTGCTTAATTATGATCCCCGCGAAGAAGACGCTCGAGTTTGCTTAAAATTGACTCCGAGCTTTTTCCAAAGAGTCTGGAAAGTCGGAACAGAATGCGGCGTTGGAATGGAAGCATTTCAAGATCTCTTAAAAGACCCCAAGTGCGGGGAGAAAATATTTTATACATTACCAGAATGCAAAATAGCACAAATTGCTGTATTGGAAGAATTAATGTGGAATCTCACCAAGTTAATTCCCGAGTTTATATCCAAAGGGGATTTTGAAAAAGCAAAGCTGGTCTACGATACTTTAAAACAACACCCTGGCGCCACAATCATGGGGCTCGATGAAGAAATGCACCCCATCACGTCGCTCATCGACGAGAAAGTCTGGGAAGTTTGGTCAAGCCAGACAAAAGAACCAACGACCGATAAAGAGTTTGGCAAACACTATTTGGAAAAATACTTCGAAGAAAAGAAGGATGATCCGATCGTCAATAAGGCGTTTGAACTTTTTTTCAAAGACGCTGGCCTGAATCCCGAACCGAATCTCGATCGTTATTACAATGAAAACATCAAAGGTCTCTTCTACGAGATCAAAGACGCCGAAGGAAAGGTTCGCGGCTACCTTTTGGGAACAATTCACCTCGCCCGTGTCGAATTCAATAAAATTCGGCATTTAGTATGGGATCAGGTTTACGAAGTGCAATGTTGTTTCCCCAGAGGTGGATATCACCACTGAATTCGATGAAAAAGAGTATAAAAAGCTGAAGGAAACAACCAAAGTGGGCTTTCTTGAAGCGGACTTGCTCTATCATGCCCATTCCAGAAATATCAAAGTTGAGCCCTTGGAAAAACTTGAAGACCAGAAAAAGCTGGTCAATGAAACTCTAGAGGAAAAATTCGAAACGGCTCCTACCTCTTAGAGCGCGATGCAAACAAATTGAGCGAAGCGGAAAAAACTTCAAAGGTATGTTCATCAGTTGATTTGCCAAGTATGGGCAAATGGCAATGAAGCGGCAAGCGAGGCAACTTTGTACAGAGTTGATTGCAAGCGACATTCAAACTCCCGAAGGTTTAAAATTCTGGAAGGCCTCCCAACAAAGAAATCCGGCAATGGCCGATAAAGCGGATGCGATGTTAAAGGATCCGACGCTTCTCCCGTTCTTCAAGGTCGGGTATTCCCATGTATTGGACCTCGACGTCACAGGCGATGGACTGCCTACTCTTCTTCGACAAAAAGGCTGGAACGTAATCCAAATCTAAAACCTGCTTTTTCACTTCCCTCGCCGAATTGCGGGGGAAGTTAATTAATCGCAAACACTACTTTGATTGCTTCATCAACCTCGCTCATCTGTTCAGGAGCGATTTCGCCTAATTTTTCTTTAAGGCGCGATTTATCAACGGCTCGACATTGATTTAACATGATTTTTCCAGGACGGCCCTTCAGCACAGTTTTGACATTAAAAGGGGAAAAATATTTAATTTTACTTGTGATGGGTGCTATGATAACAACTGGAGACTGCTCATTTCCAATGTCGTTGGAGACGATTAGAGCTGGCCGTGTTTTCTTTGTTTCCGATCCTACAGAGGGATCAAGACTTACCCAATAAACCTCCCCTCTTCTAGGAAAATTTTTCACCACTCGTCCAATCCATCATTTAATGTGCTGTCCCATTCCTTGACCTCAAGTCGATCTTCTTCACTGGAAGCACGATAAGCTTCTCGGAGTTCCTCTTTTTTTACCTCGAGTTCCTTGCGGATGGCTTCGGCAACGAAACTGCTCATTTCACGCCTTTTGACGTAAGTATGGAGCTCTTGAGAAATGTCAAGAGGGATAGAGAATGTCTGATTGATCTTCTTGCGTTGTTCTTTCATGCCCTTCATTTTATCACAATCTTTACTTATTACATAAACAATAAATCATATTTAATAAATCACATAACTTAAGCACCTGTCACACAAGAACTTAAAATCCACTTTTTGAACGATTCAAAAAGCTCATCCGCCTTGATGTTGCGCATGCAGGCGCCCGTTTCACAGGTGCGTAGAATGGGGCAGCGCGACACAAAGGTGCGGCCGTAAGGGCATGTGCCCTGAACGGCAAGGTGCCTGTTTTCCGTAGGCTTATAGGATGAGGCCAGGGATGGTCCGAAGACGCTAAAAGAGGGTGTTTGGGTGGTCCCGCAGAGGTGCAGGGCGGCGGAATCGACGGCGATCACGCCGTCGCATTCCCACATCAGGGCTTGCCAAAGGGGCAAGCTTAAGTTCCCCACGCTTGTCCCCCGCTCTCCAAATGTAGCCGCCATCGCATCGGCGACTTTTTTTTCCTCTTCATCTCCATAAATGAACATAAAGGAAAAGTCGTATTCTGAAGCGACTTTTCCCAAAAACCCTTTCAACGTCGCTTCACCGAGCCGCTTGTTGGCCCATTTGGAACCGAAACAGACCATCAGCCGGGGTTGCTTTTTGGGTATCTGTTCAAGGCGGTCGCGCTCTTGCGCTGAAAGATTCAGACGCACTCCCCGCGCCTCAAAAAGTTCAGCGTCGCCGAAGTAGTCTTGGACGAGACGAAGATACTTGAGCCGTATATTGAGGTCGGAGTCGACGTTGATCCATTTATTGGTCACTAAAAGGTTGCTCTTCTCACGCACAGATTTCCAACTATATCCCAATTTAACTGCTGCCTTGGCGCTGCCTGTCACAACGGCTGATTTCGTATTGCCTTGTAGGTCGATGGCCAGGTCGTAGGCCGTTGAGCGCATTTGTCTGACAAAAGCGGTGAATTCAGCCCTTGTCGCGGCCGAGAAGGGGTCTTTGCGCCAGGCCTTGGTGCGAACCTGCAGAACATTATTGAGCAAGGGATGGGCCTTTAATAAGGGAGCAATCCCCTGTTCGACCACCCAGTCGATTTGGGCGCTTTGGAATTTGTTCCTTAAGTATTCCAAGACGGGAAAAGTCTGGATCACATCCCCAATTGCGGAGGTTTTTATGATCAGGATAGAAGAAATCATATGAAAAAATAATAGCCAAAACTGACTAAATCTGCTAAGTTTCAAATTATTACTTTATAATTAGCAGGAGTCCCCTATGGCAAAGTCCATGTCTCAACCCAGGGCGATGTACTTCTTGGCGCTTACTGAAATGTGCCAGAGGTTCGCTTTTTGGGGGATTGGAAATCTTTTAGTTCTTTATCTAGTGCAATATCATAACTTCTCAGAAACCACAGCAGACCATCTGTTCGGCATTTTTACAGGGATCGCCTTTGTCTTGCCCGTGATTGGCGGCTACGTCGCAGACCGAATGAATTATCGATTTCCGGTGATTTGGGGAATGCTTTTTACCTCGATTGGTAGCTTTTTAATCGCGACGGGAAGCGTCTCGATGCTCTACATCGCTTTATTATTGGTGGCCATTGGAGGTGCGATCTTCACGCCAAGCATTTATGCACTCCTCGGTAGCCTCTACCACAATAATCACAGTTTGAGGGACTCGGGCTTCACTCTTTATTATGCCTCGGTCAACCTGGGCGTCTTTCTCGCAATGATCTTCTTGGGGCTCATCGGGACCAAAAACTGGAACGTGGCCTTTATAGCTGCGGGAATCATCCAATTGATCGGCTTTTGGCCTTTCCGGGCAGCGCTCAAAGAGATCGACCCTAGCAAGATCTCCCCGGTGCACTATCAGACCAAATCGGAGAGAACAGCGAAGTTGCATTCGCATGAGAAAGACCGGATCTGGGTCATCTGCATTCTTTCCTTCTTCTCGATTTTATTTTGGATGGCCTATAACCAGGGCGGCTCTTCGATGAACTTGTTTGCCTTAAAGTTTACAGATCGCCATTTGGGGGGATTCCAAATGCCGGCTTCCTGGTTATTGTCCTCAGAAAGTTTGTATTTAGTTCTGCTAGCCTTTCCTTTGGCCAAGTTGTACACCTCGCTCGCCAAGCGCAAACTCGATCCGACGCCGCCAATGAAATCGGCTTTGGCCCTTTTTGCCATGGGGATCTGCTTTTTGATCATGACGATCGGGGCCTCGAAAATCCCTTCGGGCTCTCTTAGCGCGGTCCTTAGCCCTTCATACCTTTTCGTGGCCTACTTTGCCATGGCCGTTGGCGAGATGTTGATCGCCCCGATTGGGCTTTCACTCCTCACGCACTTATCTCCTAGAAGGTTTACAGCAATGCTGGTGGGCGTTTGGTACTTGTGCGTCGGGATCGCCTTCTATTTAGGCGGAATAATGGCGCCACTCATGTCAAAGCTGACAAACATGAATACTTTCTTTGGATTGTTTGTCGCCATCTCGTTTATCTTTGGCATGGCGCTTTTACTGCTCGTGAAAAAACTCAACCAGATGCGCCATCTAGAGAAACTTTAAGGGCGTTTAGAGCCTGTTTGAAGTCGGCGGGGATCGGGGCAATGATGTTGACCTCTTTCCCTGTCGATGGATGCTTAAAGACAAGCCGGTAAGCGTGAAGCAGATTGCGCTGGGGCTTATAGGGACAGACAAATTTCTTGCCGTATTGGACATCGCCGAGAATCGGATGGTGCATACCGCTCAAATGGGCCCGCAGCTGGTGCGTGCGGCCGGTATAGGGCTCGCAGCTCACAATGGATGCGGTTTTAGATTTGGCCAAGCATTTCCAATAAGTGATTGCCCTTTCCCCATGCTTTTCATCGGTCGCTCCATAGACGGCCTGTCCTTGATAACTGTATTTTTTGCCTAAGAAATTATCGATTTTTCCCTCGTTTTTCTTCTCTATCTCGCCATCGACGATTGCCAAATAGAGCTTTCGGATGCCGCGCTCTTTGAAAACCAAGAGCATTTTCTCTTTTGCGGACGCAGTTTTTGTGAGGATGAGGACGCCTGAGGTCTCTTTGTCGAGGCGATGGGCTAGAGCCAAATCTTTAATGTGCTGAAAGTACTTCTTTATACTTCGAATCTCTGAGATAACCCCTGCCGGTTTATTCACGATGAGCAGTTCGCTGTCTTCGTAGAGGACGGAGATTTTTTCTGTCTTTTCTAACTTTGCAGGACTCAAAACGACAGCATCGTTTTCTTCGAGGACGCGCGATGAGAACGTTTCGATGCGGCCATTGACGGTGCAGAGTTTGCCGTCGATGGCGCGCTTGAGCGTTTTGACGGACGGCGCTTCAGGGCATTTTTCTCTTAAGAATTGCAAAAGGCGCGTCCCTGCCTCTTTTTTCCCAACGCGCCATTTAACCATGATTTTCTAAAAAATCGATGAGGAGCCGGATTCCGACGCCTGTCGCCGCTGTAGGATGGTAGGGTTTGAGCTCGGAAAGAAAAGCTGTCCCCGCGATGTCCAAATGCGCCCAAGGAATCGATTTTTTCACGAAGTATTGGATGAACATTGCCCCAGAACCCGCGCTCGCTTTGCGCGGTCCCGAATTCTTGATATCGGCGATCGTGGACTTCAGGTAGTCTTTGTATTCCGGATAGAGTGGCAGCCGCCAGAGACGCTCATGCGTGCGCTCGCCCGATTTTTCCAATCGCTTTGCCAAAACATCGTTATTGGAAAATAGCCCTGTCGCCTCTTCTCCCAAGGCGATGACGACGCCGCCCGTCAGCGTCGCAAAATCAATCATGTGGCTGAACTCGTAGTTCTCTTGGAGATAAGAGATCGCATCGGCCAAGACGAGCCGCCCTTCGGCGTCAGTATTGCTGATCTCCACAGTTTTGCCGCTGTGGCCTTTGTAGACATCGCCGGGTTTGTAGCTGGCCGGGCCAATCGCATTTTCAGCGAGAGCGAGGACGCTGATCAAATTAACTTTAAGCTCGAGTTCAGCGGCCGCTTGAATGATTCCCAAAGCCACTGCGGCGCCCGCCATGTCACACTTCATCGTCTCGATGCCGACACCGACTTTCAGGTTGAGTCCGCCTGTGTCGAACGTAATTCCTTTGCCGATCACCGCGGTTTTCTCTTTGGAGTGCGGATCGCCACGGTATTCGAGAATGATGAGCGCGGGATCGCGGGTTGCGGCCCTACCAACAGCTAGAATCAGCCCCATTTTTTCTTTTTCTAGGGCTTTCTTATCGAGGATCGTCGTTTTGACTTTGGAGTATTTTTTTTCAAATTCTTTGGCGAGCTTCTTGAAGGCGTCGATGTTGACATCGTCGGCATTGCCATTGACGAGATCGCGGACAAAATTCACGGAAGAGATCACCGTTTCCGTTTTCTTGAGCGAGGCGCTGCCCTCCTTATTCAGCCCGCAAAAACAGACTTTATGCAGTCCTGAATGCTGCGCACCCTCATCCTTGTCAGATTCTCCTTTGAGCTGATCAAAGCTGTAGCTTGCGAGTAAAATCCCTTCCTCAACAGCACGGCAAGCGATCTCATGGTCGATCAGATCGCAATCGGGGAAAAGGATATTCGCGCTTTTCATTTTTTTTGCGCGCATCGCCTTCACTGCGGAAGCATAAGCACGGCGCAAAGTGTCGGGAAGACAGCTTTTTTTATCGCCAAGGCCCACCAAAAGCACCCGCTTCTCCTTTCCTTGAGGCCGATACAGCAGCAGGCATTCCCCTTCTTTTCCGTGGAAATCTCCGGAGTCCAATGGAAATTTCGTCAGAGGCCCAAACTCTTTCGAGGAACAGGCGACCTCCGGTATTTTCTTGTCCTGCCAATAGGGCACAACGACGACATCGGCCGCTTTTCGCTCCTTGTCACTGGGTGCTGAACTGATCTGCATATTATTTAGGTGTCCTAAAAGGGTATTTCATCCTCGGCAAATGCGGGGTCGGGCTTGCCCTGTCCATGGGCAACTTCTTGGGCGGCGTGCGCTGGCTCTTGAGCGTGTCCGTGCGCGCCTTCCCCTTCGCTTGAAGCGCCGGCGCTGTCGGGACGGCCGAACGGACTAAATAGAATATTGTTGGCCGTGATGCTCATCGAAACTTGAGGACGACCTTCGCGGTCGGTGAAAATTTCTGGTTTGTTCATTTCGCCGACGACAATGATCGGGCTGCCTTTCTTAAAATAAGGGATGATCTTGTCGAATTCTTCTCCCCAGATCGTCACTTTCCACCAGATCGTCTCATCTTTTCCGCCGCGCCGCGCACGGGCTGCCACGCGGAGAGTTGTCACTTTCTTGCCCGAAGAAGTGAAGCGCACCTCAGGATCTGCGCCTAAATGCCCTGCAATCGTCATTTGATTCATCGTCTTTTCCTCAACATAAATTGGATTTTTCTGTATTATTGTCTTCGTATACAAAATTCTCAAGAACTTTCACATGAAACGCGTAGAAACCGAACATGCTCCCAAGGCGATCGGCCCTTATTCCCAAGCGGTCGCCGCCGGCCCCTTTCTTTTCATTTCCGGGCAGCTGCCCGTCGATCCCGAAACGGGCAAAATTGTTGAAGGGTCCATTCAAAGCCAAACAAAACAGGTCATCAACAATCTGGAAGCGATTTTAGCTGTAGAAGGCTTGTCATTTAAGGATGTCGTCAAGACTGAGGTCTTCTTAAAGGATATGCAGGACTTTCCAGAAATGAATGCCGTCTATGCGGAGCGCTTCAATCATCCTATCAAACCGGCTCGGGTCACTATCCAAGCCGCAAAGCTACCTATGGACGCACGCATAGAAATTTCTTGTATTGCGCTTCTTGGAACTTAATTAAAATCATTTATCGCGTTTATTAAATAATTTAAGGCTATTGACTCGACAGCGAATTCACTGTATAATATTAGGCGACCCCTAATAAAAATGGAGTTTGTTTATGCCAGTAAATCTTTTTGAATCTTCTCGAGCAGCCTTTAATTATACTCTGACTATTCCTCAAAACATTGTTGATCTGTTCAATCGAAACGCTGCAGAAGAGAGACCAGCAATCCCCGCTGTGAATACGGGATGTCTCGACGGTTTAATCGAAAAGGTAAAAAATTTCTTTTCTCCCCTCATCTTTTGGATTTCTCAAATATCTCCTTCAAGCGATCCGGCTCTTTTATCCGAATGGGACAAGATTGTGGAAAAAGAAACCGATCCTTCTAGAGAACAGGTCCTGGCAGACGCCTTTCTACGAGCTGCTTCCAAAACAGGGATAAATCCTTCATTTGACCACGTTCTCGTCATTGATAGAAAACGAAATGGGGAAGGGACATTGTTTGATAAAGAAGGACACTACTGCGACCTCAGAGGACGCGCCCATGAATTTAATACTCCCGCGACTCTCGTGGTTGTCGCTGACAACTGCGCTGAGAATGTAGTGAAAAATCATTGGGATAGATATTCAGGACACCGCATCTGCAGTAATGGACGCCATCCAATGGATCAGGCTGTTATTTTTTCCTTGAATGACAAGGAAATAGAAACATTAGAAAATGAGCGGATGCCGCTTTCTCTGTTAAAATTCCTTAGAAAGCACGACATCGACATGCATTCATAATACTTACAATCGTTAACGCAAAGATGTCGTGGCGTCTTTGCGTTGAAATTTCTTGTATAGCTTTTAAGAAAAATTTATTAGACAAATAAAATCGGCTTCCGTTAGACAGAAAATTACGACATTAAAAAATACCAGTAATTATCATGTGGCCGAATTCCTCAAAGTTCGTTGCAACATCTGTTCCTAATAAAAAGAAAATAGAAAAAGAAGATCCATTATCAGAATTTCTTTCCACAATCGACGAATCCCCTGAATTCTACGATCCTTTTTCAGACTTGAATCTTTTTCTCTCGCAAAAAATCAAACAAGAGATGCAGCACTGCGGCTCTTCCAAAAAATGGACGTTGAAGCTTCAAGAGGAGTTGATTTTTAAAATCGCTCCCGAGTTTCAGGAGAAATTTCCCCGCTATCGCCTCGGCACCTCCGCTTTAAAGAAGACGTGGGAAAAAATCGCTTATTACTCTCAACAGATTCAACATCAAAAAGAGGCAATTACACAAGCCGGCAAACTCAATGTCCATTTCTTTATCAAAGAAAATCTCAAAAATTATACAGCCATTAAAAACCCGATCCATTTTCATCCTTCCCATTTTGCCCATCAATTGGCGATGAGATTGAGCGAGTGCATTGCCGCAATCGATGGGACTCGTCCCGATCTTGAGCAGCTGACGAAAATGGTGTGGTCTGTGCAAAGGCATCTGCTCGTGGGCGAAATCGAGCATTTCAAAAGCCCCTACGATGAATACGATAAAATCGATTCCTTGATTGTTAAAACAGCGTTGGAGATCAGCGCTAAGGACCCCCAAATCGGGTTTACAGAACTCGAGCATAAAATCAAAGAGGCGCTTCTATCCCTTCACGAATTGCCGAGCTTTTCTTCTGTCGACCAGATGGTCTGCAATATCTCTGCATTGCTCGCAGAGAAATTCTACCCTTCCTCACCAATCCACACCCTCTTTTTTGCCGAGCAAAGACAAGCGATCGACAACTTCATCCGCCGCCATACATCGCTTTTCAAGATCGCAGTACCACATCCTCAATTGTCTGAGCTCGTCCGCCGAATGACCGCTCTTTACGCACTCGCCTGCAATCTGCCTAAAACTCTATCGGAAGAGACATTGAAGGAGGCGATTGCGTCGCTCTATCCGCGCCCAATGCCGACGCGTCCTGACCTTCCGCAAGCCCTTTACGCCTTTATTTCAGCTGAGCTTGTGCACATGAAAAGCGATGAGCTGTGCCGCAGCCCGGACTTTGTCGCCGAGACCATCTGGTCGGCCTACAAAGAGGCTGCATTGCTGCCGCCCCTTCAGGGAAAGGACAGGGACATTTTAGAGGTCGCCATCTGGAAGACTTTAAGCCAGACCGAGGGGCTGCTTGAAAAACTCCCCTACAAAATCGGTCGGAAAATTGAGGAGGAAATCGCAAACATCCTCATCGAAAATCCTCATCATCATTTTTCGGCGCTCGTGCAGGCCACTGTGCAATTCTTTCATCGCACAAAAGAGCTCATCGACGTGAAAAAATGGAGCGATATCGAAAGAAAAATCCATCTTTGGGCTATTCAGGGAGATATGTTGTGCAGGTGGATCCGGCTCGATCCGGAGAGCACGTTGCTGCGCATGATCTGCCAAAAATGGAAAGAACATCCCTCTACCCTACCCCATCACGTGTTCGTCAGCGAGATTTGCCAAGCCTATCTGAAAAGCTACCCAGAGCTTGCCGCTTATACAAGCCAGTTGTCATTGAGGGTTTGGGTGCTGTACAAATACTCGTGGTACGCCCTGTTTGGCACCGAAGAGGAGTCTTCGTTCGACCGCTTTCTTCAGTGGCACTCCTCCATTTTGCTTTTCACGGGCGCCACCCTCGATCACGGCCATCTCGCCCATCAACTAGAAGAGATCGTCAGCAAAACTCTCCCCTTGATTCCGTTCGAACGCAAGCAAGCGGATGCAGTTTTAGTTTGATTTCCCTATAATGGACCTTTTGCTTATACCGCTCGTGAGTGAAAATTTTATTTTCTGAAAATTGTAGTTGACCGTCAAATAGTCGCATGAATTTTTTAGACGACGTAGAACCGGCTCAACTCAAGAATCAACACAAAAAAGAACGAGATAAAAAGATTTGCGACCGGAATAAGGCCGTGGGACAATACCTAGCCACCTCGAAAATTGTCCTGCATTTTTTGCCTCCTTACAGTCCAAATCTAAATCCGATAGAACGGTTGTGGAAATGGATGAAGGAACGGGTGATCTACAACGTCTATTACCAGGAGTTTCAAGATTTTAAGGGAGCTGTGCTGGGTTTTTTCGCTGCTTTGGCCACACTTGCTCCGGATTCAATATTAGGCCAATCTTTCAGATGACGCGTGAGAGACAAGTTCAGGCCCGTTGGAGCTCCAGGGTTATAACACATGTTTAAAGACTCCACGAGTACAGCGGATGAGGTCAACGCGGAGACGCAGAGAAAATTGAAAACCTATGGCAGCACAAGTAATAGATGCCGCAATCGAAGTACACCGAACGTTGGCCGGTCCAGGATTGTTAGAGAGCTTGTATGAAGAGGCTTTATATCAGGAATTAAGATTACGGGACATCTCAGTACAGGCGCAAGTACCAATCCCAGCGATCTACAAAGGGTATACTCTTAGAAACTCCATGCGTGTTGATCTACTCGTCGATGGCAAAGTGATTATTGAAGTGAAGGCCACAGAGCAAGAACAGGCTGTTCACAAAGCACAAGTTTTGATATATTTGCGTTTAACGAGACTCAAGTTGGGATTGCTTCTTAATTTCGGACAAAAATTGCTTCGCGACGGTATAGAAAGGGTCGTTAACGATTTATAAAATCTTTGCGACTTGGCGTCTTTGCGTTGATCCCTATCGGCTGTGCTCAAATAGCTGTTACGGGGCGGCTAAAAAACCAATTTTTGAAGTTTCTTGAGTATAACCTCATTTTTCTCAAGTATGTCTCGCAGTAGAGGACAAAAGTTCCGAGAAAAGGGCGATTTTTCAGGTAAAATGCAAGAGGTCTAGTTCATGTATTCCGGACAGATCATTGACACGCACATGCACATTTGGGACACCGCGAACGGGTATGAATGGCTGCCTCATTTAGCCGGAGGTGTGCTCAATCACAATTTTTTTGTCAGCGATTATCTAAACATCTGTAAAAACCAGCCCATTTCCCAAATGGTCTACATCGAATGTGGAGGATTTCCTCAAAATCCTGTTTTAGAGACGGAGTGGGTGCAGAACCAGGCCGATCGATTCGGAGGCCCGCAAGGCATCGTCGCGTTTGCCAAACTCGATTCTCCCGATGTTGAGAGTGTGCTGAAAGGTCACTGCCAATACCCTCACTTGCGAGGCATTAGAATGCCGCTGAATTCTGTGGAGGGGCGCTTTGGGGCCGATCGAGACGATTACATGAGAGACAAAGCATGGCGCAAAGGCTTTGCGCTGCTGGCAAAACACAATCTGCATTTTGAGATGCAAATTTTCGATACGCAACTTCCGGACGCTTGTCAGGTCGCTAAAGATTTCCCCGATATTCCAATCATTTTGCAGCACCTGGGTTGGCCGCTGAAGTCCGATCTAAACTATTTTCATGCATGGAAAGAGCGGCTCGCGGAGCTTGCGCAATATCGCCATATTTTTATTAAATTATCCTGTCTCGGCTGGATTTTTCAAAAGAAGAACGATTCCTCCCCCTACATCAAAGAAGCTGTAGAACTCTTTGGGGTCGATCGATGCATGGTGGGGAGCAATTTTCCCTCCGATGGAGTTTATTTGACCTTCGATGAAATCTTTTATCGATTAAAGAAAGCCTTGGCCGGCTATTCCGATCTCGACCAGCAGAAAATCTTCTACGGAAATGCCAAGAAGATCTATCGGTTTTAGGTTTTTCTGACCAAAAGCCAAAGTCCAAGCAAGATAAAGGGGATGCTCAAGTATTGCCCCATGGTCAAGCAGCCGCCACACGAGAGATGCGCGCTTTGCTCCATCTTGAGAAATTCAATCAGAAAGCGCAGCGAAAAGACCAGACATAAGAACAAGCCTGTCAACCTGCCTCTTTTGGCGAAGGGAGGATGGCGGCGCCAATAAAGCAGGAGCACGGCCACCACCACAGCATAGGCAATCGCCTCATAGAGTTGCGCAGGATGGCGCGGGACGATAGGACCCCCGTCGGCGGGATGCAGAAAAAGGACACCCCAGGGAAGGGATGTGGGAATGCCTAAAATTTCCTGGTTAAAAAAATTTCCGATGCGGATAAAAATAGCGGCTGCCGCTGTAGGAATGACCGTGAAATCGACGGCGGTCCAAAAAGGGGTTTTTGTTTTTTTGGAAAAGAGCCATAGAGCGATCAGGATGCCGACAGCCCCCCCATGCGAGGCCAGTCCTCCCTCCCAGAAAGCGATGATCAAAAGGGGATCGCGGGCGATTTCCGACCAATTTTGGTAAAAGAGAATGTCTCCCAATCGAGCCCCGACAAGCGCACCGACCACGACATAAAGCGTCAGCTGCTCTGCCATTTTTGCCGTCCGCTGCTTGATATGGTCTTTGCCCAAATGATGAAAGTAGCGGCGCAAAAGATAGGTCAGCAGAAGATAGCCGACGAAAAAGCCCAGAGCAAAAAAGAACCCATACCATAAAATAGGGCGGTTTAAAATCGGAAGATTGAAGTTGAACATTCCCCGGCTGGGGTCCCAAGTGATATAAGAGTGCGTTAAAAAATTTTTGTTCATTGCTTTTTGCGCCTTTTCCTATAGGCTATGATAAGGAAAAATCATCAAAAAGCAATGTAACAGAAATCGCAGATAGCCTCTAAGATAAAATCATGATCAAAATTAAAATTTATTCCGTTGGAAAGACGAAAGAGGAATGGCTTCAGTCCGCCCTTACCCTTTACGAGGAGCGTCTGAAATCTTCCCTTTCTTTTGAATGGATTTTAGCGAAAAACGACGAGCAATTGAAGCAATACTTAGAGAAAGACGCAAATTTTATTTGCCTAGATCCTCAGGGCAAGCAGTTTTCGAGCGAAGAATTTTCTTCCTTCCTCCAAAAAACCATTCAAGAGGCCAACTCCAGATTGAGCTTTGTGATCGGGGGGCCAGAGGGTCTTCCCGCTTCGGTCAAATCGAAAGCCAGAGCCCTATTATCGCTCTCGCGGCTCACCTTCACCCACCAAATTGCCCGCCTCGTCCTCGTGGAGCAGATCTACCGCGCCTTCGAGATTCAAAAGGGGTCGTCCTACCACAAATGGAAAATAACAGGATGGACAGGATCGAAAAAATGAGGATTTTATATCCTGACCATCCTGTTCATCCTGTTATTTTTTGAAAAGTCCAACTTTTGAAGTTTCTTGGAGTTATGTGGACTTACTCAAAGTGAATGCAAGTCGGAAATACGCGATGGCCCCATTCATCAATGCTGAACCAATTGCGACATCGACAAGTCCACGCACTTCAGTGGGCAAGCCTAACCACTTCATGCTCATGCCGAGCAAGACCATCCCTCCCATCAGCATCAGATACTTTCTGCTGTAAACTTGCGAGATTTTGATCGGAAGCGGAAGAGCTGTAATGCGCTCCACGACGCGGTGGACGGTCTTGATGAGAACAAAGCGCCCTTTGATAAAGCCTAAAATCAATCCCACGACGATCAGTCCCATCGCCGCTTGCTCTCGGCCTCCTGCCATCGCTGCCGCTTTTGCAATTAACGATGTCGTCTCAAACGGCTCCATTTGCGCTTTAAAGACAATAAAATTGAGACCCATTGTTAAAAGTCCAATTCCCACTACGAACCATACTATTCCTGAAATCGCGATCCATGCTGTCTTACTGAGGTGCATAAGTTTTTCCTTTTTTGTTCAGGATAGCACACTTTACCACGTTCTGCCCAATTAAATTTTAGTTTGTCGACAAAAATCGGAGGGATTCCTACAATGCGTTCTCATGTTAAGAGGCTGTCTGCGATTTTCGTTATTTTGATTTTTGATGGATTTTTCTTCAGGCTTTTCTTCGATCCCGAAGGACATAGTTAATTAACTAGACCAAGGGATCGAAGAAAAGCCTAAAGAAAAAGGCGCAAAAAGCAATGTAACAGAAATCGCAGACAGCCTCTAAGAGTGTGTTTAATAATTGCTTTCCTTCTAGAAAAGAGAGATTTTCGAGCAGATTTGAAAAGTCTGGCCGAGCTAAATATCGGGACGGTGATATAGGCGAGGCCACGCTTTTCGAAGATGCCGAAAAGATCCTTTTATAGAGAGAAATGAATTGTTAAACACACTCTAAGAGTTCAGACGCTTAAAAAATAAAACTAGGGGAACTGATGAATATTTCCATCGCTTTCATGCGAACGCTCTTTGTCGTGCTCAGCATCTTTTTCATGACAACGTTTATGATCTCCAGCCCGACGGGAAGCATGCATATCAATGCCATGATCGGCATTTTAATCGGTTTGATCTTTGGTATGTTGCTGATTGGGTTTGACATCGCCTTTAAGCGCTTCAATTTGCGCTCTTTCAACATCGCCATCATCGGGATCTTCATCGGCTATTTGATGGGCCAAGCTCTTGTCTTGGTCTTTGACGCGGTGTTAGATATTAGCCGCATCTCGATCGTCTTGCAGCCGCAGATTCTCGAAATCATCAAAATCGCGCTCTTCCTTTTTGGGACTTATCTGGGCACGATCATGACACTGCGCGCTTCCGATGAGCTTTATGTCAGCATCCCCTTTGTCAAATTTTCTCCGACGACAGAAAAAAAGAAGGATCTCATCATCGACAGCTCGGTGCTGGCGGACGCGCGCATCATCGATGTCGCGTCAACGGGGCTTTTGGACCATCAACTCGTGGTTCCCCGTTTTGTGATCAAAGAACTCTATGCCCTCTCCGAGATCGGCGATGAATTCTCAAAGTCCAAAGCGCGCCGCTGCCTCGAGGTGATCAAAAAGCTGGAGGGAGTGCCGGAACTCGAGCTGCGTTTCAATGATACCGATTTTCCCGATGTCAAGGACACTCAAGGGAAGTTGCTACGCCTCGCGCGGCTACTCGACGCCAACCTGATCACCGCAGATATCAGCCGGATCCAAATCGCTTCCATTGAAGGAATTCGCGTCATCAATATTCATACGCTCTCCAATGCACTCAAACCTCTGATGCAGGCGGGAGAATTCATCAAAATTAAAATCCAGCGGTACGGAAAGGAGCCGCGACAAGGGGTCGGCTATCTCGACGATGGAACGATGGTCGTCGTCAACGGCGGTGGCAACTACATTGGAGAGACGATTGATGCAAAAGTTCTTTCCGTCAAACACACCACTTCAGGTAGGATGATCTTTTGTAACGCCATGGATGAGGAGAACCTGTCTGGCGAATATGAGGAAGATGAAGATTTAGATGACGACGAACGCTGAAAAAGGAACGATCTTAGGGATCGGCAATGACATCGTTGAGATTGAGCGGATCCGCAAGAGCATTGATACGCATGGACTCCGTTTAATCGCGCGGCTTTTTTCCACCAAGGAACAAGATTACTGTTTGAAATATAAAGATCCTGTTCCGCATTTTGCAGGCCGCTTCTCAGCCAAGGAGGCGATTGTCAAAGCCTTAGGAACTGGATTTGGCGAGCACGCCTCATGGCTAGACATCGAGATCCTCAATGAAAGCAGCGGACGCCCCTGCGTGCACTTCTCTCCCACCCTCGAGAAAAAACTCAAAGGCACCTCGATGCTAATCTCGATCAGCCATTGCCATCACTATGTCACTGCAGTTGCTGTTTGGACAAAAGATTAGAATAGTGAAAAAGGCAGAGTATAGTTCAGCGTGAAGAAATTCACGCGCTCGGGAAAATTGTGGGCAAAAACTCTATAGGCGTAAGTGGCCGTCAATTTTCCCCAAATGGTAAATTCGTAACCATAAGCAGCTCCTAGGTCGATCGATTGGTGCTGGAATTCCCCCCACCCATTGAAGCGATGCACATCCACGTGTTGCTTCCCGCCAAAGCCTAGATCTCCGAAAGCGAAAAACGAAAACTCATGAACATCGTCGACATTAATTTGATACATGGCGAGTTGCTGCGACCAAGGCAGCCCGCGGCTCGCGATACCCATCGACGCCCAGCCGTAGGTTCGCATCGTCCACATCTGTCCCTTGGACCACTCTTTTCCCAGGGCTACTGTTAGCTCGAAATTGGCATAAGAAGCATAGGGACAGCTGACATCTCTGAGGGCGTGATGCGGCACACCCCGAAAATTAAAGCCGGTCGTCACGCTGAGAGGATCCCCCGCAATGTCATCCAGCCATTGATACCGGATTTGGAACGCTGCGCTTCGCCAATTGAACGGTTGGCGCGGTGTTTCGGCGAGCTCGAGCTCGATGCGGGCGTCTAAATCAGGGTAAACAGTATATCCTAGATCGAAGAGCAAGTCATAATCGTTGGATGGCCCTTTGATCTGCTTCGAAGCGCCTTGGACTTTGCGATAACGCGAATAGGTAAACGAGGACTCCAGATCAAATTCATATTGATCGCCGAGCCAGGGCATTGTTTCGAGGGAGAAGGCCGGAGCTGTAAGAGCTAACAATCCATAAAACAAATTGCGCGGAGTCATCCAATATGCCCTTTTTCCGAGAGCCACCTTTCAGCGTCGAGAGCAGCCATGCAGCCGGAGCCTGCCGCCGTGACAGCCTGCCGATAAATGTGGTCTTGTACATCGCCTGCAGCAAAGACTCCCTCCACGTTTGTGTAAGTTCTTCCCGGCTTGACTTTCAGGTAGCCTGTCGGTTCTAGCTCCACCTGACCTCCTAAAAAACCAGTATTGGGAGAGTGTCCGATGGCAAAAAAGACCCCGCCCGCCTCGCGTTTCATCTCTTTGCCCGAATTCACATCTTTTAAAATCACGTGAGACACAACATGGTCCCCTTCCACCTTCTCGAGGACGTGGTTCCAGATGATTTCGATTTTTGGGTGCTTTAAGGCGCGCTCTGCCATGATCTTTGAGGCGCGGAGTTCGTCGCGACGATGGACAAGGTAGACCTTTTGGCCGAATTTCGTCAAAAAGACCGCCTCTTCGACGGCTGTATCCCCGCCCCCAACGACATAGAGATCTTTATTGCGGAAAATGGGCGCAGCGCCATCGCAGACCGCGCAGGCCGTCACACCTTTTTGCCAGAATTCCCCGTCCTTGGCGCCGGGCACATGGAGTCTTTTCGCCGTGGCCCCCGTCGCGACGATCAAGGCGTCTGCTTCGACCGTGGTGGGGCTTCCGTTGATGACAAAAGGGTGGACCTTCAGATCGACAGAGACGACATCCTCGGGCAGGATCAATGTCCCAAACCTTTCCGCCTGCTTGCGAAACTCCTCCATCAAGCGGGGGCCTGTAATCCCTTCAGGGAAACCGGGATAATTTTCCACTTCCGTAGTTGTCATCAATTGCCCTCCAGCGGGGCCTGAGAAAAAACCTTCATATATGATTGGGGAAAGATTGGCGCGGGCCGCATAAATCGCTGCCGTATAGGCGGCAGGGCCCGATCCAATGATGACAAGTTTTCGGCGTTCCATAATTCTAGGGGTGTGCAAGTTCTTGTGATAAGAACTAGGATGCCAGCATCGGGAAATTATTTAAACGGGGAAAAAGGCTATCAATTCGCGAGAGGATTAAAAATCGGAACACCTGTAGGTGTAAAATCTCTGACGTTCTCTGAAACGAGGATCATCTGGTGTTGGATGGCAGTTGCGGCAATCAGCGCGTCGATGGCTGGAAGGATAACTCCCTGTCTTTGTGCTTCTCCGCGAAGTTTCCCCCAAATAAAGCATGTAGTGACATCAACGGGTAAAATTCGATCGCCAAATCTTGGAACCAAATCGCCCAATAACCAATTCTCAAATATATTTTTTTTTACGCCTTCTTCTTTTTTTAATTTTGAAATACCGGTTTGAATTTCATCTATGCTAATTACGCTTATAAAAAAGCTCGCCTCAGAGTGTTTATCCAACCATCTTTTTAATTTATCGGAGTCAGGCTGATTGATTTTTCTTGCTTTCGACAAGATGCATGTGTCGAGTAAATAGCTCATAAATCGATGTCTCTCCCAGAGCTTTTATCACGTTTAATATCAATGTCATATTTAGAAAATGGAGATTCTGCCAAAAACTGGCCCAAAGTTTTTGTTGGCTTCTTGAATTTTTCAAACTCTTCATGAGAAATAATGACTACAACTGGCTGCCCATTTTTAGTGATCGTATGGTAACCGTCCTCTATGACTTCGTTGACTAATTCAGAAAATCGCGCTTTGGCCTCTTGCAACTGCCAAGTTTTATGGACGACTTTTCTTCTGTTCACGCTTCGCCGTCTTCTTCGAATCTTGGACATAAAGCCCCCGTAGTCAGACTAGTCTGTAGTATAGAATTTTTGTGAAATTCTTACAAGGTTATAGAACTACTCCTTGTAAAGGAGGAGATTCTTCGACGGTGAAGGGCGGGCGCTCCTCGGCGCCCGAGAAAAACACCTAAAGGGATAGAGCAGAGAACGTTTTTTTCGGCTTAATTTCCATTGCCAAGGGCAGCATCATAAGATCTCTTGCCATTGGAGGAAGGGCCTTTCAATGCTGGAAATTCCACTGGCAGGCTCGCGGCGGCGCGTGCATTGGCGGCTTGTTTTCCGTAGGGATCGATGAATAGTCCTATCCCAGGCTCGAAATTTCCAATACTCACCGGAATTTCCTCTTCAACGGGAGGATTTGCGCTGTTATCTCGAACTTTTACAAGATCAGAGGTGCGTGTGGTCACCTCATCCTTATCGGGGCAAGTCCCGGTCGTCAAAATTTCTATCACAAGAAAATAGAGTCTCTGCGTAAAAGAAGCCATTATATATTTATTGCTTTGCAACCAGGCATTTTGTGCATCAAAAACCTTTTGCACGGTTTCTACTGGAGCATCCATACGATGAATAGAAACATTGACCTTAGTTGCCACTTTGCTGCATTGATTGAATGTCGAAGCCATATGAGCATCGGTGAAAGCGAAAACAGGATTCGGATACTCGTATCCTTGAGCAGGATGTCTAGCGAGCACCTTGACGTTCTTAGCCGAGTAGGGAATCATCATTCCCCCATCCTTTAAGTCGCGATCGTTAAAATCCCCGTTTGCGATCAAATCGTCGTAAAGGGCTTTGTTAAAACCGTCCCTAAAAATGTGGGTAGGCTCGACAAGAAAACGATGCTTTACATGCATCTTTATATTCTTCTCAACTGGGTCCATTTCGTTTTTCATTCTTTCAAAAGTCTCTCGGCTGATCATCGGCACACCGCCCACGCCCACAAATTGGCCCAAGGGAGCCATTTTCCCAGCGCTATAGATGCATTGATGCATAAATCTGAAATCTTCCTTGGCCGTGGGAAAGCCATCTTCAACCCGCGGGTACTTTTCAATGTCGAACATTGTCAGCCAAAGATTCGGAGAATTCATCTGCTTGGACCATGCCCGACACACTGCAGAACAACGTCCGAGGGCGGAGAGCGGCATGAATTGGAGGCTGTAATGCATGACATCGATGTTAGGAAATGGCATGGATTGAATGAAGCTTGTATCGAAGGACATAATTTTTTCCCTTTTAATGTTATTTTAAAGAAAATTATACAGATTTTATAATTTAAAGTAAATGCTAAAAGACAGATAATAAGTCACTTAATTTAAAAGACTTATCAACGTTAAGTGTGGGTAGAAAGTCGACATGGGGATAAGACTGGGCATTGCCTGCCACTTGTCAGAAAATCCAACGCCGTTTTTTCGAAGCGGCAGGCTTGCAAACTTTTTCTCGTTTTTCCAAGAAAATTTCTAGGCAATAAAACTCAGTTGGCCATAAAATTGCAGCACATTTATACACATGCAATAGACGCTTTGAATTCGAGGAGGGATCCACAAAAAGAGATGCGCAGTATCAAGCTCGAGAAGTTAAAGAAGACCGTCAAGGAAGGGACAATCATTCCGGAAGTTAGCCTCCTCATTCCTTCGGGCAAATTTTTTGCCCTTCTTGGGCCTAGCGGTTGCGGCAAAACGACCCTTTTGCGGCTGATCGCCGGTTTGGACAAAGCCGATTCGGGCAAGATCTACCTCGGCAATCAAGACATTTCCGATTGGCCGATCCATAAAAGGCCAATCAACATCGTCTTCCAGAACTATGCGCTTTTTCCCCACCTGGACGTATTTGATAACGTCGCCTACAGTTTGAAGCTCAAAAAACTGCCCAAACAGGTCATCGAGCAAAAAGTCCTCAAAATCCTCGAGGCATTCCACCTGGAAAATCACATCTACAAGCTGACAAGCCAGCTTTCCGGGGGCCAGCAGCAGCGGGTCGCGCTAGCCCGTTCCATCGTCAACGAGCCGGATGTGCTTCTTCTCGACGAGCCTCTCGCTGCCTTAGACTTCAAGCTTCGGGAGCGGATGCTGATCGAACTGATCGAGCTGCAGGACAAGTTGAAAACGACCTTCGTCTACGTCACCCACGATCAATTCGAGGCGCTGACGGTTGCCGACCAGCTCGCGATCATGAACCATAGAGGAGAAATCGAGCAGATCGGAACTCCCAAAGAGATCTACGAATTCCCCCACAGCTCTTTTGTCGCCAAGTTTGTCGGAACAACAAATATTTTGAGTGGAAAACTCCGCCACCTCGATGGGGAGCCGGAGATTGAAATCCCTGATCTTGGGGCTTTGAAAATTTATATTCCGCAGAAAAAAGAGTGGATGAAAGAGGGCTGCGATATGATGATCAGCCTGAGGCCGGAAAAAATTTTCATCTCGAAAAAAACGGTAAAAAATTTTTCCAACACACTCAAAGGCACTGTGCAGTCGATCGTCTATCACGGCCGATCCACACAATACAATATTCTACTGAAGAATCAGATGCGCCTCCAAGTGTTTGAGCAGAACGAAGAGCACTTTCAACAAGAAGTGATCGATTACGACAATGAGGTGAATTTGTACTGGCAAAAAGAAAATGTGGTCATCCTCGAAAAATGAGAATCAAATTTTTTCCTAGACCACCCGCTTCCGAATATCCATTCTCAATCGGCGCGCCGGCGATGATCTGGCAGGTCCTCTTTTTCTACCTGCCCTTGACGATTCTCGCCGTCACCAGCGTGCTCAAATTCAACGAATGGGATGTTTTCGAGGGGTTTACCTTTGAAAAAATCGCCTTTTTCTTAAGGCCCCTCTATTTGAAGGTGATTATCTCGTCGTTAGTTTTAGCGCTCGGAAACGCCATTCTTTGCCTAATCATCGCCTATCCCGTCGCCTATTTTCTCGCCTTCGCGGGCAAGCGGTTTAAAAATTTTTTTCTGTTTTTGCTGATTGTCCCCTTCTGGACCAACTTTTTGCTCCACGTCTATGCGTGGTTCTTTGTCTTAGAAAAAGAAGGTTTCTTGAACAATCTGCTGCGCTCTCTTGGGGTGATTTCTGAACCGATGAACATTCTCAATACCCCACTTGCGATCATGATCATGATGGTCTATTACTACCTTCCTTTCATGGTCATGCCTCTCTACTCTTCGCTAGAGAGGATGGACTTCCGCCTCGTCGAAGCCTCGCTAGACCTTGGCGCGAGCTGGGGCCAGACGCTGCGCCGCGTGATTTTGCCGCTGACGAAACGTGGGTTAAAGGCGGGATTTTTCTTGGTCTACATCCCCTCTTTTGGCGAGTTTGCGATCCCCGAGCTGATGGGAGGCGATAAGTGGATGTTCGTGGGCACTGTGATGGCCAATTACATTCTCGGCGATGAAACGGGCTCCCTTGGCGCCGCCTTCACGGTTGTCGCCTGCGTGGTATTGCTTTTGAGCGCCGTTGCGCTGTATTGGGCCATCGACCGGCTGATCCCGGGGAGGACGCATGTCAAAGAAAACGGTTAACGCCGGGAAGCTTAGCTCGATTACCACGACAGCCATTGTGATTGCGACTTATCTTTTTCTCTATGTGCCGCTGATCGTTCTTCTCATCTTCTCGTTCAATACGGAAGGGTTTCCCTCGCCTTGGACAGGATTCACCTTGAAATGGTATCATGAACTCTTCCATGCGACTCATCTTTGGGCCTCTTTTCTCAACTCGCTCATCGTCGCGGTGTGTTCGACGGCGATCAGTTTGACAATGGGCATCTGTCTGATTTTTTACACGGCCCAAGGGGGAAGGATCGGCAAATTTCTCGCCCTCTATTATGGAAATCTGATCATCCCCGAAACAGTGCTCGCCGTTAGCCTTCTCGGGTTTTTCACTTTGATCTCCATCCCGCTTGGCCTCATCACACTTATACTCGCGCACACTGTGCTGGGCCTCGGCTTTGTCATTCCGATCGTTTACGCGCGCTTTCTCGAGCTCGATTACCGGATGACGGAAGCCTCGCTTGTGCTCGGAGCCACACCTGTGCAAACTTTTTTCAAGGTGACATTGCCTCTGCTGCGCCCCTCCTTGATTGTGACGGGCCTGCTCATCTTCATGATCTCTTTCGACGACTTCATTCTCTCCTACTTTTGCGCCGGCAGCACTTCGCAAACCCTCTCGCTTTTTATTCTCTCGATGCTGCGCTCAGGGATTTCGCCGATGGTCAACGCGCTCTCTGCCGTCTTGCTGCTTTTTAGCTGCATCCTCGTACTCCTGTTCTTCTCATTTTCTCAAAAAACCCGCACGAGGATCTTCTAATGAACCTATCACAGAATTGGAAAAACATGCTTTTCGAGTCTTTTTCCACACCTTTGAATGCCGCTTCTTGGCCTAGTTCGTCAATTATGTCCTGCGAAGCGGCATTAAAATCTGTGAAAAAATCCTTCAAAAATCAAATTTTTCGAATTCTGGAATAGGTTCATGAAAAAGGTCCTTCTCCGCGGCAGCATCGTTTTTCTCTGGGTTGTTTTGATTTTCTTCGCATTGTACTTGCCAAAATGCGAAATAATCCCCTGCGAAGAAAATACGATCAATGTCTTTGCCTGGGGCGATGTTCTTGAACCGTCGATCGTCGCCGAATTTGAAAAAGAAACGGGGATCAAGATCAACTTGAGCTATTACTCCTCGAATGAGGAGCTCCTCGTCAAACTCAAAGCGACGAAGGGGGAAGGGTACGATCTGATCATTCCCACCGACTACGTTGTCCACTCTCTGATTAAAGAAGAACTTCTCAAGCCGATCGATAAAGCAAAACTCGACTTTTGGCCATCGCTCAACCCCAATCTGCTCGGCCATTTTTATGACCCGCAAAATAGTTTTTCCGTTCCTTTTGAATGGGAAATCTTCGGCTTTGGCATCGATAAGGAGTATTTCCAAAATCATCCATTTACCCCTTCTTGGGGAATGATCTTCGATCCGAAGATGATCCACTATAAGATCACCATGGAAAATGATCCTGATGACGCCATTGATTTTGCCTCTTTGTACCTTTATGGCACGGTTTCGCCCTTAAGTCCCCAGCAGACAGAAGAGATCCGCAAGCTTCTCATTCAGCAAAAGGCCTGGGTCGCCGCGTACGCCAATTTCCGCGGAGACTACTTCCTCGCCACGAGGAACGTTGTGATCGCCGTCGCCTCGAGTTCTTATATTCTGCGCACGAAGAAGAAGTTCAGTTTCGTTGATTTTGTCGTCCCGGAAGAAGGAAGTTTCATCGCGATTGAAAACCTCTGTATCCCGAAGCCTAGCCAAAAGGAAGACCTCGTCTACCGTTTTATGAATTATCTCTATACGCCTAAATCTGTGGCCGCGCACTTTGAGACTTATTCCTTTTTTCCCGCTGCGCTTCAAACGCCGGACGCTCTTGATATCGATGAGTCGACGCAAAATCTCATCAACTCTATCCAAAAAGACTTCAATAAATACCACTTCATCACAACTCTGCTCCCCCAAAAAGAAACCCGCGATATCTGGGTTGCCGTAAAAACGGGTGAGTTTTAACACTCGTTTTGCTAAGGTCTTTCTCCTTTTATTAGGAGATATCTTATGGCAGCCACTGTCGCCATGCGTCCGAGGGAGCCATCATCGGCAGCCCATCAACTTTGCTCACAAATTTTCCCCAGCTCTGCACTAAAATCAGACCAATCCAAATTCACTTACTCGACAGGGGACGACTTCGGGAAAAAAATTCAAAAACTCCTATTTTGCAAACCCAAAGAAGGCTTTAGCAGCCATTTCTTTGCCAATGTAAAAGAGATCGGGCTCATCGAGGGATTTAATGTTATACCTTCAGAAACTGTGCATTGCTGCCGCGATGCCAGATTGCGCGCGTCAGATGGAGCCATTTTATCGCCCGCATGGCATGAAAACGTTTTCAAGGCGATTGGCCATTCGGAAAAACGCTCTAAGTTTATGCAAGATCACTGCTGTGTTCTTACAGACCACCCCTCTTTCGAAGGGATCCATGCGGGCGCTGTCGCTTTACAAAAAATGAACGACTTTACGTCTGAATGCGCCACTGGCCAAAAACTCAGGGCCTCAAGGCTCTATTTTGAGGCGGGAAATTGTTTCCGCCTTACGAATAAAAACGGCGTCCAGCGATTTGTGATTGGCGAGGAATTGGGCATTGTCACCCATCAGCTACTCCGCAAGAACAGATGGTTTTGCAAACAAGAAGAGAATTCGGAAAATTCCTGGACCGAGGCCTGTGTCTTTGCAAAATACAACGACCAGATCACTCAGCGGTACCTCAGGGGCGGGGTTGTGAATACAGTCACGAGAATTGCAACAGAATATTCCAACTCGTTGTCTGAAGAGCAAGCCCTAGGCATTCTTGAAGAAATGAAACAGATGCAGCTTTTTGAGAGCTTAGATTTTGATCCCAATAAGAACGAAATAAAAGGCCGCGCACTCGCTTCAGAATATATGGCTGAAATGAAATTTGTGCTGCAAGAGCTCTTCCCTGCTGAACTGAGGTGCGAGCCAGATCAACTCTTTTTCTCGCCTCAAATTGCCTACCATCTCGATTTGGCAATGGCGCCGGGGCCAAAAGGATCGATTTTTTTAGTGGACTACCAAGAGTCCGTTCGTCTGCTCCAGACCGTCCTCGAGGAAGCCGAAAAACTTGGCCTTTCTCAAAAAGACAAAGAACATCTCGTTTCTTTTATCCAAACGACAGGTAGGCTTGGGCAGGATTTGAAGCCGCTGTTCGGCGAAACAAAAGAGCGATGGGAGGAGCGCGGGTTTCGCGTGATTCCCGTACCCGCCGGTTTCTACAGTTATCTCGATGGGAAGCCCTTTAACATTAATTTTTTAAACATTGTGACGGGCTATTCTGAAAAGACAGGACATTATTATGTGATTGCGCCCGGCACAAAAACGAAAGGAAAACTCGCGGAGATCCTCATGGACTGCTTTGTGGAATCCGTAAGGTCGCATTGCGACAACGTCCAAGTTTATTTTGTGGGCAGAAACCCCAACGATGAGAGGGATTTTTCCGAGGCCGTTGAGACAATGAACGGCGAACGACAACAGCTCGGCCCTCACTGCCTGAGCTTTGAGCTTATGACTTCTCCGCACACAACCCCTTAAAGACACTTGCACCGATTCTGAAATAGTTTGCAGGTGGCTTTGGATAATCAGATCGGGGTGTGCTTGGGATAAATAAATCACCACAGAGAGGGGAAACCACAGAGGTTATTCTATCGCATTAGCGATAGAATAACGTTTTGTCGCGGCGATACAGTCCGCGAATTGGCTTTGTTCACGGACGGGTATCACCGTGATTACGTGTTGCTCTTTCGTGGTAGCGAAAGAGCAACCTCTGTGGTTTTCCCTCTCTGTGGTAAAATTCGACAGCCTCGATAAGGTATTCATCCTAAGCGGTCGAGCAGCACCCAGTTTTCTTTAAATGCAGATCGTATGGATAGCGAGGATTACGAATGGAGAAAAAATAAAGAGCCCCTCTGAGAGTTAAGAAAATCTTAACAGATCAGAGGGGAAGAAGGTCAGCCTTTTTTCTTATTGATGTAGTTGACGACGTCACCTACCGTTTTGAGCTTTTCCGCTTCTTCTTCAGAAATCTCGAAGCCAAATCGCTCTTCAAATGTCATGATGAGCTCTGTAAGGTCCAGAGAATCCGCGTTTAGATCTTCGACGAACGATTTTTCTAAAGTGACATCATTCGCATCGACTCCGAGTTGCTCGACGACGATATCGATGACTTCTTTTTCAATTGACATAGGCATTTCCTTTCGGTTTGTTAACACACTTGTAATTTTACATCACCATTCCGCCATCGACTGTGAGCACTTGACCAGTGACATAGTCGGAGAGATGGCTCGCGAGAAAAATGGCCGCATTCGCAATGTCATGAGGGCCTCCCATACGCCCCATAGGGATTTTCTTCAAAATCCCCTCTTTTTGTCCTTCGTTGAGCACATCTGTCATCCGCGTCTCGATAAATCCGGGAGCGATGCAATTGACGCAGATGTTGCGCGTCGCAAGCTCAAGGGCCAGGGCTTTTGTGAATCCGATCATCCCCGATTTAGATGCAGCATAATTGGCCTGTCCCGCATTTCCTGTCAAGCCGACAACGGAAGAAATGTTGATGATTTTGCCGCCCTTCGCCTTGATCATCGGCCGGACGAGGGCCTGGCAAGTGTTGTAGACGGACTTGAGGTTCACATCGATGACTTGATCCCAATCCTCTTCCGACATCCGCATCAAAAGCCCGTCGCGGGTAATGCCGGCGTTATTGACGAGAATATCGATCTGTCCCCATTTCGCCAAAAGCTGCTGGATTGCCGTTTCGACTGAGGATTTCTCAGAGACATTGACGAGGAAAGATTCAAATTTTTGCTCAGGAGAGATTCTCGCCTGTTCGAGCTCGCTTAGCACCTGGGCGGAACGTTCCGTATTTGTCCCGAAGATAGCGACGTCCGCTCCCTGCTTGGCAAAGGCAAGAGCGATCTCTTTGCCGATCCCAGCGGTTCCCCCGGTGATCATTGCTTTTTTACTCTTCAACAATTGCATACGACTCCATGAGTTTATGGATCTCTTCTAAATCAGAGATCTTTTCAATGCTAACTGTCGGCTCGAGGGCGCCGATGCGCTTGTTCATCCCATTCAACGTTTTGCCCGGGCCCATTTCCAGATAAATATCTACTTTTCTCTCCATGATTTTGCGGATTCCCTTTTCCCAACGCACAGGGCTGACAACCTGGTCGATCAGCGCCTTTCGCACCTGTTCGGTGGAGGAGACAAAATCTCCGGGGACGTTCATCACAATTTCAACGGCACTATCATTAAAGGGCACAGAGGCAATTTTCGCAGCGAGTTTCACTTGAGCAGATTGCATCAGCCCGCTATGAAACGCTCCGGACACTTCCAAAGGAAGAACGCGCTTTGCTCCCTTTTGCTTCAATGCATCGGCGGCAAGCGCGATCGCTTCAAGGGAGCCGGCGATAACGACTTGACCTGGACAATTGATATTGGCAACCCAGACAGGATGAGGAGGGTTCAATTCGCGAATGACCGTTTCCACAGCCTCTTCCGTCATGCCGAGGACGACTTGCATCGTCCCTTTTGTCTCTTCGCACGCCTCGTGCATCGCCTCCGCGCGCGTTCGAACGAGATCTAAGCAATCGGCGAATCCGATTTTTCCCGCGGCTGTGAGCGCTGTGTACTCCCCTAAACTTAAGCCCGCACAAACGGAGTGTTTGATTTCAGGAAATTGGAGTTGAACGACGCGTAAGATCGCCATGCTGCAGATGTAGATGGCGATTTGGCTGTTCTTTGTCAGCGTTAATTCTTCGGAAGGGCCTTCGAAAATCAGTTTGGAAAAGGGGCGATTCAAAAGATGATCGGCTTCATCGAACGTCTCCTTGGCGAGCGGAAACTGCTCGCAAAAATCTTTGCCCATTCCCGGATATTGGGCCCCTTGTCCTGGGAACAAAAACGCATATCGCTTAGCCATGTGACCCACCCTTTTCAATGGTGAGGATGGAAGCTCCCCAAGTCAACCCGGCGCCGAAGGCCACGAGGAGAAGATTTTCCCCATGTCCCACTTTCTTTTCGCGCAAGAGTTCGTCGAGGGCGATGCCGATAGAAGAAGCGGAGGTGTTGCCGTATTTGTGAATCGTTAAATAAACGCGCTCCATCGGGACGCCGAATCTTTTAGCAATGCCTTCGATGATGCGAATATTGGCCTGATGAGGGATGATCCAACTGATTTCCGATTCGGCGAGTCCAGCGCGGTCTAAACAATTCTTGGAGGCGGATTCCATACGCCGCACAGCGTGCTTGTAAGTTTCCTTGCCATCCATCTGCAAGTAATGCAGGCCGTCACAAACAGTTTGGGCTGATGCGGGCTTTCGCGACCCTCCGGCAGGCAAGATCAGCAATTTAGCGAGCTCGCCGTCGGCGCCTAAGCAGACGTCTCGAATGAGAAGCCCATCGCCGCGGCCGCTGACAACACAGGCTGAGGCTCCGTCGCCAAAAAGCACACAAGTGTTGCGGTCTTTATAATCGACAATCGTCGAGAGTTTTTCCGCTGCGACGATTAAAACATTCTTATACAGGCCAGAATCGATGTAGGCCTTCGCCTGAGAAAGTGCATAAATATAACCTGTGCACGCCGCTTGAATGTCGACGGCGGCGGCGTTAACCGCTTTCAATTTCGCTTGTAAAAGGCAAGCCGTGCTGGGAAAAACATAGTCAGGCGTCAGCGTGGCGACGAGGATCAAATCGATCTCCTCAGCAGAGATCTTCGCCGCTTCGATCGCCTTCAGAGCCGCTTCATACCCCATATCGGAAGTGTATTCATCGCTGCGCGCAAGACGCCGCTCTTTCATCCCCGTCCGGGTGACGATCCACTCATCGGAGGTCTCGACCATTTTTTCAAGGTCGTGATTGGACAGGACGCGCTCAGGAAGGTAGCAGCCGGTGCCAATAATACGTGCTTTTATACCCTTGGTCATGAAAATAAAAATTTAATATACAAACTAGCATCAATTTTACCCCAGCCATATAAAAATGCAAAGCTTTATTTCTTGGTCCTCTAGAGAATTAAAGGTAAAATTTACCATCTACAAGAATAATCGTCTTTTGGGTATCTTAAACTCAATTTAAACCATTTAACTCACATGGCCAAATACCCATCCGACCTCATACAGTTAATCACTTTTTTTAAAAAACTCCCAGGCGTAGGAACAAAAACGGCGGAACGTTTCGCTTTTCAACTTTTTAATTGGCAAGATGGCGAACTGCACGCCTTTTCCCACCTCCTCTCGCAATTTAAAATTAAAATCACTAAATGCCCTGAGTGCAGCTGCTTGACCGATCAAGGCGTCTGCCCTTTTTGCCAGAGCCACGCCCGCGATAGGGCCCAGCTTTGCATCATCGCCTCCCCTCGCGACGCCTACTCCATTGAGGAGACAGGCGCCTACCGCGGCCTTTATCACGTTTTAGGCGGGCTCCTATCGCCTTTAGACGGCAGGACGCCGGAACAGCTGAACCTGGAACAATTAAAGAAAAGAATTACAGAACTTCAAATTAAAGAAATCATTATCGCGTTGGACTCGACTTTGGAAGGCGATACGACATCGCTTTTTCTCAAAGAGCAGATTCAAGGATGGGGACTCCCCGTTTCAAGGCTCGCCTTCGGCCTGCCGATCGGAAGCTCTCTCGACTTCGTCGACGGCGGCACGCTTGCTCGCGCGCTCACCGGCCGTCAAACTTTCTAGAAATTTCACCACAGAGAAGGGAAACTACAGAGAGGAATTTTCAAGTTCCCTCTTAAAGTTTTCCACTTAAAGCCTGATTTTTTCTCTGTGGTTTCCCTTCTCTGTGGTGAAATTACAATTTTTCGCAACAATGCCGCCCTGTCGTTTAATTTTTTTCGATTTCTGGCGATTCCTTTTAAAGGCGGAATTGCAAATATTCCTTTGGTTTCTTTATAATCGGCCGATCCGATCGCAACTCGATTGTGTGGAATATTTTGTCATGAGCAAAAAACTTCTCGTTTATCTGTCCCTCATCGCCTTCACCTGCGCGCCCATGCATTCCCTCTTTGCGGCCTATCCGATGACAGCCGTCGAGGCTTTCGAAGATCGCAAAATCGCCAATATCGATATCCAGGCGGAAAACCTACCTCCCAATGCTTCTTTTGATCCAAAGACGGTGATCTCCCGCTTGAAAACAAAGGTCGGCGATCCTTTTTCTCAAATGGTATTCGATAGCGATCTCAAGGCCCTGTCTGATGAATACGACCGAGTTGAGCCGAGCATCCGCGTTCAAAATAACGAGGTCTATATCACGATTAAGGTGTGGCCTCGGCCGACCATACGGACAATTAAGTGGACCGGCAACGCCCACATGAAAACAAGAACACTGCAAAAAGAGCTCGGCATCAAACCGAGCGCCGTATTCAACCGCCAAGCGTTCAATAAAGCGTTCAACAAAGTCAAAGAATACTACATTAAAAAGGGCTATTTCGAGTCGCAGCTGCAATACATCGTCATTCCCGACACAAAGACAAATGAGGTCGACATCGCCATCGATGTCCGCGAGGGAAGATCTGGGAGAATCGACAACATCGTGTTCAAAGGATTTACGAGCAAAGAGCGCAGCGAAATCCTTGGGATGATCTACACCAAAAAATACAACTTCTTTACGAGCTGGCTAACTGGAGCGGGCATTTTCAACGAAGAGGCCGTGGAGCAAGATAAGCTGACGATTGTCAACCTTCTGCAAAACCGCGGCTATGCGGATGCGAAGGTCGACATCCTTGTTAAAGAGTCTAAAACCGACGGCAAAATTGTTCTCGAGATCGTCGCCGACCGCGGACCGGTGTTTCATTTTGGAAAAATCACCTTCAAAGGCAATTCTCTATTTACTGATGAGCAGATCGACGCCGTGTTCCGAGCTCGGCCGGGAGCCGTTTATTCCCCTGATGAGTTGCGCGAATCGGCCCAAGCGATCAAAGAGCTTTACGGGCGCAAAGGGCATATCGAAGCCAACGTCCAGTATGAGACAAGACTCGTCGGCAATGAACCGATTTACAACGTTTATTACCAAATCGACGAGGGAGAACAATATAAGATCGGAATGGTCCGCGTGTTTGGCAATGTGCAGACGGAAGCCCACGTCATTTTGCGCGAGTCTCTCCTGGTGCCCGGAGAAACATTCGACAGCGCCAAATTGAAAGCGACGCAGCGCCGTTTGGAAAATATCGGCTATTTCAAAAGCGTCAACGTCTATGCAGTGCGCACGCAAGACGATCAAGCCTTAGGAGAAAACTACCGCGATGTCTATATCGAAGTCGAAGAGACCACGACTGGCAACATCAGCCTCTTCTTTGGCTTTAGCAGCGCCGACAACCTTTTCGGTGGTCTTGACCTATCGGAGAGCAATTTCCGATATAAGGGGATACCGCGCGTCTTTAAAGACGGCCTCTCCACACTTCGCGGCGGCGGCGAATATGCCCACGCGAGAGCGAGTTTGGGAGCTAAACAGAACTCCTACATTATTACCTGGCTAACACCTTACTTCCGCGACACGCTTTGGCGGGTCGGTTTTGATATTTCCGCCACGCAAAACACGTTGATCTCGGAAGATTACGATATTAAGACGGTTGGATTTTCTTTATACGCCAATTATCCCTTAAATAACTGGTGGACCTTCGGGACCAAATACCGCTTCCGCCAGTCTCTGAACAAACTTCACGGAGATCCCGGCAAAGACGAAAGGGAGCAGGCCCGCCAACACGGGGTCATTTCGGGGATCGGCAGCTCCATCACTTTCGATTCGACCGACAGCGCGATCAAGCCCCACAACGGCTTCCGCTCGGTCTTGGAAGCGGAATTCGTCGGCATTTGGGGAAAGTACACCTTTCTTCATTTCGCCTACGTCAATAGCTATTACACGCAGCTCTGGCGTCATGGGATCATGAAATACCGATGGGACCTCCGCTTTATCGACCCCATTTTCAATACAACACCCGATAAAGTCCCTTTGAGCGAACGCTTCTTCATCGGCGGGCTCACCTCGGTCCGCGGATACAAAGATTTCGACCTCGGCGCGCACTTTGCAAAATCCGGCGATCCCAAAGGCGGCATTTCCTCAACAGTTCTGTCCCTCGAATATTTACATGAGGTTCTGCCGATCATCGACCTCTTTGCCTTTGTCGATGCGGGAAGCATTTCGATGGAACGGTTTGAATTTGCGACTTTTCGAATGACGTACGGGGTCGGCACGCGACTAGAATTGATCAACCGCGTGCCTGTGATCCTAGGCTTAGGCTTTCCCGTCAATAAACAGCATAGCGCCGACACGCGCAAGTTCTTCTTCTCGATGGGAGGACAGTTTTAACATGAACCCTAAATCCAATAAGGAGATCATTACATGAAACGGTTTTTTTCTGCATTGTTCCTCGCTTCCGGACTGATGACAGCGGCGGTTGCCGCGGAGCCAGCTCCAAACTACGGCGTTGTCAACTTCGGCACGTGCGTCAGCGATTCCAAACTCGGTAAGCAGGAGCAAGCCTCTTTCGAAACTCTTAAGAAGCAGATGACCACTCTTCTCGAAGACACAGAAAAACAGCTCAATGAACTATCGGCAAAATTCAATGATCCCGAGTTTCTCGATGGGCTCTCTCCCGAAGCCGAAGAAGAGCTGAAAACTAAATTCCGCACTCTTAATGAAGAGCTCGGCCGCTATCAAAATCAATACTACCAAGTGATGAATCAGGCCAACATGCGCATCATGCAGACAATGCAGGTGAACATCAATACGGCTGCTGAAAAAGTGGCGAAGGACAAAAAGCTCACGATGGTCGTCAATAAAGACGCCTGCTTCTATTTCACTCCAGGGCTCGACGTCACCACACTCGTCATCGCTGAGTTGGACAAAACTTTTGCCGAAGAATTGAAAAAACAATCTGCGGTCGCTTCTGCTGAAGAAAAGAGTGCTGAACAAAAAACGGAAGCTAAAAAGTAATTATGCAGTACACTCTTTCTGAGCTCGCGGAGCTAACGCAATCCACACTGATCGGCGATCCTGAATACATTATACGGGGTGTCGATGCGCTGGATTCCGCTTGCTCAGAAGACGCTTCTTTTTTAGCCAACCCCAAATACCGTTCTCTTTTAAAGGAGACGAAAGCCGGGGTCATTTGCATCGACAGGCAAACGCAACCCGAAGAGGGAAAAAATTTCCTCGTTTCAGATGACCCTTCCCGCGCTTTCCAGGCGATCGTGGAGGCCGTACTGGTCTCCGCCCATAACTCTAGTGGATTTACCGGCATTCATCCGACAGCTGTCGTCCATCCGACTGCAGCGCTTGGCAAAAATGTACAGGTCGGTCCCTACGCCGTCATCGACCACGGCGTCACTATCGGCGATGAAACAAAAATCGCCGCGCACGTCTGTATAGGCCCCGGTGTCACCATCGGCAGCCATTGCCAATTTCACCCACATGTGACTGTCCGCGAAAAGTGCCACATCGGAGACCGCGTCATTCTACAGCCTGGCGCCGTCATTGGCTCTTGCGGCTTCGGCTACACAACAGATACCAAAGGCAAGCACACCAAGCTCGAACAGCTCGGCGCTGTCATCATCGAAGATGATGTCGAAGTGGGCGCCAATACGACAATCGACCGGGCGCGTTTCAAGACGACCCGCATCGGCCGCGGCACTAAAATCGACAATCTCGTCCAAATCGGCCACAACGTCGATGTCGGCCATCACAACATCATTGTCTCTCAAACAGGGATTGCCGGCTCAGTCAAAACAGGAAAGAATGTCGTGTTCGGCGGACAGGCCGGCGTCGTCGGCCATCTTGAGATCGCAGATTACGTCATGGTCGCGACGCGAGGCGGCGTGAGCAAATCGATCACACAGCCTGGAAAATATGCCGGCAGCCCAGTGATGAACCTCTCGGATCACAATCGACAGCAGGTTCAACTGCGTAGAATTACCGACTACGTGAAGCACATCGAGGCTTTGGAGAAAAAAGTTAAAGAACTGGAACAAAAGTTGGAGGAAAAATGACTCAGCCAATTTCTCGAACGCTCGCCTATTATGGGAGCCAGGCAGACCATCTCATTCACCATGCCGCGACTCGACTCCAAAACGCTTTTGATCGCATCCGCCATGCCCTCAATTCCGTGGGCAATGCCTTTCGCGCAGCGAGCTACGGTCTCCGCCAAGAGGTTCCCTTCGAACGCTGGTTTTTCGATCACGGCTTCCAAAAGCCTATCACCGATCCCATAGATTTGATGAAAGCGCATGCCTGGGCCCTACTGGCTGCTTTCGAGGGCGCCATGCGCACTTCTGCTGAAGCAGTCTCGTATGTCTTTTCCCACATTTTCGAACCACAGGAAACACACCGCCATCTCGATGTACTCAAAGCGCAGTGGCAAGGGTTGACCTTAAGCCTCCTCGCCGTCCTTTCCCCCAACGCAGCCAAATCGATGGCCGACAACTCAGGGCGCCCTATCATCGGCTGCTCTCTCATCAACTGGAAATGGGGCACATTGTACGCGGGCAAACTCGAAGTGCCCCTCTGGCACCTCGAATGCAGGCAATACCCCTGGGTCGATCGGCCTGCCCATTAATTTATAATATTCTTTTTACAGAAAATTCTTGATCTGTCATAGCCATGGATTGGCGGGTGGCGGATGATCGAGTATTATTTCAAAACAGCAAAAGATGAAAATTTTCTTTCTTTTCCGAGCGTAAAGGAGGGGTGCTGGATCCATGTCGATGAGGCCAGCGCGGGTGATCTCAATGAGATCTGCCAGCTTACAGGCTTAGAGTTTGCAGACCTCCAGGATAGCCTCGATAGGTACGAAATCCCCCGCGTCGAAAAAATCCACAATCACGTCTTGATTTTCTCCCGCCACCCCATCGAGCACGACATTGCGGTCGGTCTCTATACCTCTACATTGACAATGATTCTGACCACGCACTATTTCATCACGATCTCCCCGCAAAAAAATCCCCTCATCCACAGTTTTGTGAGCAGAAAAGGGAAATTTTCCACACTTCAGCGCTCTAAATTGATGATCTCCCTTTTTTTTCGGATTACGCAAGAATTCACATCGAGTATCCGTCGAGTGCGGCACAACGTCTTGAACCAAGAAAAAGAGTTGAACAACGTCGAGAGCGACGATATCGCCATCCTGACGCGAAACGAAGAGATTTTGAACCAGTATCTCTCTGCCTTGGAACCCACGCACGAGGTCCTGGAGGCGATTACAACAGGCCGCTATACGAACCTTTATGAGAAAGACCAAGAGCAACTCCAGGACTTGCTAAACGCCATCAAACAATCGGAAACGCTCTGCTCTAACGCTGTCAAAACGATTCGCAGTTTACGCGATTCTTACAATATTCTCTTCACGAACAACTTGCATAAAACGATCAAATTGCTCACCTCGCTGACAATCATCTTCAATATTCCGACCATGATCGCCAGCATCTATGGGATGAATATCGCCCTTCCCCTTTCTCACACGACCTATGCTTTTGTCTTCATCATGTCCTTCATTCTCATTCTCTCCGCGGTAGCCCTCGTCATCTTTAGGCGCAAACGTTGGTTGTAAAAAATAATAATTACATTAAATGGCATTTAGTATATAATTTTTTAAAATTAAAAATTGAGGATTTATGTCAGTAAATTTAATTTTGAAAACAAAACTAATTATCCACAAACTATTCATTCTCCAGTTGTAATCCCACAAAATGCAGACGAGAGCTTTCTTTTATCCACACTGAACCAGTTAAATCAGAAAAAACAAGAGCTGCTTTCATTGTTAAGGGGTGTCGAGGAGCAGGAAGCTCAAATCAAAGCGCAGCTTTCCCAGCTAAAAACTTCGGAAGCAAAAGTAGTTGCCGCCCCCACCGTCGTGAAACAAGCTGTCAAAGTCGATGAGGTTGTAAAACCCTATCTTCTCGTCGAGACAACAAAAATTGTGCAGTCCGGGGACGGCACGGGAAAGTGGGAACATCACGCCCTTTTCCTGGTGAACGAAAAAAATGAGAAAATTCCCATCGACAATGCTAAAAAATATGCCAACATCACCGAGATCGTGATCGACGATGGAACCAATAAAACGGTATTAAAAGCAGAAGAGTCGACCGGGGTTGGGAGGCTGATCCATTATTTTTCGACGAATTTTAAAGATTTCCGCAAAGAGATCAATGCCGACGCAGTCGATTTTCACGGGCAATATGCCAACGAATCTCAAGAGTTTGAATGCCAACGATTTTCCTATTATTTGCAGCATGGAAAAGAAGGACCAGAGTATATACTGCTGACACTTGAAAGTTATAGGAAATTTCAATTTCAGCGCTTCAATTTTTTGTTTGTTGAAGCAGACCATGTGCAAGCACATGGTCGATGGAAACGAACAAAAAGGCCATGGTAAAACCACGGCCGTAAGTGAAGATGCTGAAGCAGAAATTTTCATAACTTTCAAGTGGAAGCAGTATATGATAGACAGATTGTTAAAACTAGAGAAACAACGCAAAGGCGCTACAGTCGCGAAGACGCAAAGATTTTTTCTCCGCGGCTTTGCGTTGAAATCTGTCACAGTTCTAAAGAAGCAGCAGCGAAGGGCTCTCTAAATACTTCTGCAGGGTTTTGAGGTATTTCGCGGCGTCGGCGCCGTCAAGGGCGCGATGGTCGACAGAAAGTGTGAGCCTCATCGTTTTTCCAGCCACGATATGGCCTTCTTTGACAATTGCCCTGTCTTCGATGCCCCCAACTGCGAGGATAGCGGCTTGCGGGGGATTAATAATCGCAGCAAACTCAGAAATGCCGTACATCCCCATATTCGACACTGTAAAAGAGCCGCCCGTGTATTCTTCGCGGGAAAGCTTGCCGTCGCGAGCGCGCAGTGCGAGCTGTCTCACCTCTTGAGAAATCTGCCCCAAATTCTTGTAATCGGCGTGTCTGACGATCGGCGTGATGAGGCCGGCGTCGACGCTGACGGCAACGGAGATGTCGATCGTCTTGAAGCGGATCAGCGAGTTGTTCACTGAATTAAACCCTGAATTGACATTTGGGTGTTCGCGCAAACTCAAAGCTGCGGCGCGCATCACAAAATCATTGTAGGATACTTTCAATCCGGCAGACGAGAGTTCTGCGCGGAGGATAACCATTTTGTCGACAAGAACTTCTTGCGTGCAATAGAAGTGAGGGATAAACGTCTTGGATTCTTGGAGCCTTTGGGCGATGATTTTGCGGATAGGAGAGAGTGGAACCTCTTCGTAAGTGCCTGGTGCGATGGAGGGGGTTTCGCGACGGCCAAACGTGACGGTACCCGCCGGCTGACCGAGGTCGAGGTCGCGGCTTAAGATGCGGCCCATAGGGCCGGTGCCTCGCACGGTAGTCAAATCGATCCCTTTATCTTTCGAAAGTTTTTTGGCGAGTGGAGAGGCGCGCAGACGCCCCGTGGTTTCAGCTTCAGAACCTGTATAAACATACTTTGTCAATGGAGGCTCGGGGACAAAGGCGGGCTGTTGCATCGCGCCAGCGACTTTTACAGGACTGGGCTCTGCTTCTTTTGTAGGAGCAGCTTCCTCTTTTTTCGCCGGCTCAGGCTTAGCCGGCGTCTCGCCTTCGGGCTGGTAGCCTTCGATGCTCTCTTCTTTTTTCTCGGTAAAAATGGCAATGGCCTGATTCACGATGGCGGACTGCCCTTCGTTGATGAGGATTTTTCGAAGCCAACCTTCATCGATAGCGTTATGTTCGACAGTGGCTTTATCGGTAGCAATTTCTAAAAGCGTCTCTCCCGATTTGACGAATTCGCCTTCTTTTTTTCGCCATTTGACAATGGCCCCTTCTTCCATGGTGGGGGAAAGTTTTGGCATCGTCAACGTAAATGGCATATTGTTACTCTAATACTTGTTCAATGGCGGCGATAATTCGTTCTTTGGTCGGCATGGTCTCTTTCTCTAAAGCCTTCGAATAAGGCATCGGCGTTTCTCTCTGAGAGACGCGAATAATTGGAGCGTCGAGATCGTCAAAGCAATGCTCCAAAATTTGAAAGCCGACCTCAGCGCATATTCCGGAAAAAATATGCCCTTCTTCAACGAGGACGCAGCGGTGTGTTTTTCGGACAGATTGGGCGATCGTTGGAATGTCTAACGGTTTGATGGTTCTCAGATCGATCAGCTCGACGCTGATCCCTTTTTTCGCAAGCTCCGCCGCAGCCTGGCTGCACAGTTGCACCATTCGGCTATGGGAGACCAAAGTGACGTGGGCGCCTTCGCGAACGATCTTGGCCTTCCCGATCGGGACGAGATACTCTTCGGTCGGAATCTCCATTTTGTCCCCGTAGGAGAGCTCATTTTCGAGATATAGGACGGGGTTGTTATTGCGGATCGCAGATTTGAGCAGCCCTTTTGCATCGTAGGGGTTGCTCGGGGCGACGATGATCAGGCCGGGAAGATTTCCATAGATCGCTTCGACGCAATGGGAGTGCTGAGAGGAAACTTGAGCGGCAGCTCCGTTTGGGCCGCGAAACACGATGGGAACTTTAAAGCGATTGCCCGACATGTAGTACATTTTAATCGCATTGGAGACAATTTGATCGAAGCAAACGAAAGAAAAATTGAAGCTCATGAACTCAACAACTGGGCGGAGCCCGGTCATCGCGGCCCCGATGGCCAATCCCGCGAATCCAAGCTCAGAAATCGGCGTGTCGATGACGCGATTCGGCCCCCATTTGGCAAGCATCCCTTTGGTGACTTTGTAGGCGCCGTTGTATTCGGCAACTTCTTCCCCCATGATGAAAACAGTCGCGTCGCGCTGCATCTCTTCTTCGAGAGCTTGGCGGATCGCGTCGCGCATTTCTACAAGTTGCATTGGCATCAGATTTCTCTTTTAAGGGGCAAAAACGTCTTCTTCTAAAGTAATCGGGTCGGGCCATGGGCTTTCATCGGCGAACTTCAGAGCAGCCATGACAATTTCTTTTTGCTGCTTATCCATCGCGTGGTATTCTTCTTCGCTGATCATGCCGGCCCTCTCAAGATTTTTGAACATGATCACGAGCGGATCGCGAGCCATGGACGTTTCAAGCTCTTCTTTGGAGCGGTAAAGCGCGGGATCGGAGATCGAATGGCCACGGAACCGCTCGGTAACGACTTCGATAAGCACAGGTCGCGGGGTTCTCTTCACTTCTTCAAAGACATGTTTAAATCCGGCGTAGCAGTTGAAGAAGTCCATCCCGTCGAAAGTGTAAGCGTCGATCCCAAAGCTGGGACCTTTCTTCTCAGCCATCGGCTCGACGGAGATCGCGCGCTCCACATGCGTGCCCATTCCCCATTGGTTGTTCTCAATCACATAGAGACAGGGAAGATTCCAAAGGGCGGCCAGATTGAGGGATTCATGGAAAGAGCCTTGGGCTACTGCGCCGTCCCCAAAAAAACAGACGGCCACGTCGCAATTCTTTCGATCTTTGAGCTCCGGCACACTCTTTAAATATTTAACTGTAAAAGCAGCCCCGGTGGCGATTGGAATTTGCCCGCCGACGATGCCAAAGCCTCCAAGAAGACAGTCGGTAAAGAAGTGCATCGATCCACCGCGCCCCTTTGCATTGCCAGCCGCGCGTCCGAAAAGCTCAGCGAGGAGCTCATTCGGGGTCGCCCCGAGTAGAAGGGCCAAAGCATGGCAGCGATAGGAGGTGATCCACCATTGCTGCGCCCCAATGGCGTGGACTGCAGCGGTCTGGACCGCCTCTTGGCCCATGTAAGAATGAAAAAAACCGCCGATTTTCCCCTGAAGATATGCGGCTTCCGCCCGGATTTCAAAGTTTCGGATCAGCAGCATCCTTTTTAGCTGCTGGATAAGTGACTCTTTGCCGAGTTCGGCAATCACCTTTGAAGGGTCGCTTTCAAAAAAATGATACTTAACAGGAGTGTGCTTTGTCATTCCTACCAGTGTAAACCAGTTTTTCGATTAAATCAATTCTCATATAGGAGCTGAAGGCATACCGCCTTTACCGGGAACGATATTCGGATTATTTGTCACCGGCACTGTCCGCAAATCATCATCCGAGTGGATCTGATAGCATCCTGTCAAACTTGCAGCCACGATGAGCAGAAGCGAGAAAAGTGCGATTTTCTGCATGGAAAAAAACTCCCTTTCAAAAAGGATAGCTATAATAGAGAAAAATGAGAAGTTAAAATATTTTCTACGATTTAATGGGTTTGGCCATCTCCACGAGATAGTCGTTAAAGGATTGGCACCCCTCTCTTTTCAATCGCTCAAATTCCTTTAAATAGCGCGAGGCGATCTCCTCGTTATCGAGAACGATGACATTCTCTTGATTGGCATTGGTGGCCTCAGCAGTAAAATTAAAGGAGCCGGTCCAGACGCGATTGTTACCTAGAACACAAAACTTATCATGCATCAAAGAGCGGCGCTTTTTGGCTTTTTTACCATTTTGAGCCTCCAATGCGACAGAGTACGGGTTCCAAACAAAAAGAGGCACCTCCGCCTCACTCATCTTTTTCACCGGAGAGCGAGACTTGATCGAGTAAGGGTCGACAATGACCTCGACTTTCACTCCCCGATTGTGCGCATCGATCAACGCTTTGGCAATCCCTCGGTGCATCAAGCAATAGACGGCGGCCTTGACACTGTTTTTTTCTTTGTCGATCATCGTAATGAGCGCATCGGCCACACGATCTTCTGGAGAGAAAAGCACTTGATAGTTTGTGATGGGCTGTTTTTCTTGCGCCGAGGCGAAAGAAAAGAACAGGCAGAGAAGAGCGGTGAGAATTTTCTGTTTCATAACATCCTGCAAAACATGTAAACTGAAAGTTGATACCAAGTTCAAGGAATCTATGCAATCATTTAAACGTCTTCGTCCTATCTACTACGACACAGAAACTACAGGAGTTCGCAACGACAAGGACAGAGTCATTGAACTTGCAGCGTTCGATCCTGTTGAAAACCGCACCTTTTGCCGATTCATCAATCCCGGTTCTCCCATTCCTCCAGAGGCCACATCGATTCACCACATCACTGACGAGATGGTCGCAAACGCTCCCTCTTTTAAAGCCATCGCTGAAGAGTTCATCGCCTTTTGCCCTGAGCATACTGTTCTCATCGCCCACAACAACGATGCGTTCGACAAGCTGTTCTTGGAACAAGAATTTAAAAGATCGGGCCTAGAGTTTCCGAAGTATCACTTCATCGACACACTGAAATGGGCGCGCAAATACCGCGCAGATTTGCCCCGACACACGCTACAATCTTTACGTGAACTGTACGGCTTCCCCGCCAACCAAGCTCACCGAGCCCTCGACGATGTGATCGTCTTGCACCAGGTCTTCTCCGCGATGATCGACGATCTTTCGATGGAGACGATCGTCGAGTTGCTTTCTCGTCCGCAAATTTTAAGCCGTATGCCCTTTGGAAAACATCAAGGCAAACTCCTTGCCGATGTGCCCAAGGAATACGTCACATGGCTGGCCTTAAGCGGCGCCTTCGACAAATCGGAAAATCGAGAGCTGAAAGAGAACTTTGAAAAATTAGGATTGCTTGTGTGAGTATTACATTCAGCCCAGTTTCTTCTGAAAGTCGGCAAATAATGTCTCCACCCAACCGCTACCCGCTGGAGCCCGCCACGTTCGTCCCCGCAAAATTCGATACTTGGTGGGAAAAACCCGACAATTGCGGTTTTAGACAAATCACATTTCGGAATAAGGCGGGGTATGATCGAGATATTACCGAGCTTGTCTTTTTCGCAATACCCAATGGTAATGTCAACTTGACAGTCGTCTATAAATATCATTCCCACGGCGAACTTTTTCATCGCTACTTGCAGTCTCGGGGCCTTTTTTGCGATGAGGATCCGATTGGGAGAAGAGGAAAGGATTGGGGCTATTATACGAGAGAATGTACCTGTGAGTCTCGAAATTTAGACGAACTTAAACTGCTATACTCAATTATTCAGCAAAATAATACTATCGAAGCCGAGAGAGAAACTCAAGAATTTATCCAGCAGATCTTGGAAGACAAAGTCCCCATGGTGCGGGAACCCGAGCGAACGTCGTTTGGTTCCAATTTTCGTCCAGCAGCAAATAGATATAATTGGTGGAGCTAAAAGCCTCATTTCTCTGAAAAAGTGACCTCATTTGTTTTTCTTTTTTTGAGGCCACTATACACGAGGTATATATGTGTTTTTGGATTTTGCTCACTTTGCCATTCGCTGCAGATTTATGGCTCTCGCAATTTGAGCAAGAGGATCGACAAACAGCCTCAGAATTGATCGAATACATTGATTATTTCTCTTATGAACGCATTGACGACGACCTAAAAAAGCTCCACGTCAAACTCAAACCTCACATAGAAAATGAACTCGTCGTCTACTCAAAAACTTACGTCGCCAAGAGCGGAGATTTGATCTCCTATTTTTATAGGACCGCAAACAAAATCCCCAGTGTTCTCTTTAAGAATCTTTCAGATCCAGTCGCGAATATGGATGAAAAGATTCTTGTGCTTCTGGAAGATTATGTTGGGACAGGGATACAGTTTCTATACCGGACTTATGCCAATGAGCATTATGAGAACTTTAATCAATATAAAAAAGTCTATCTGGTTGCACTTGTCGCGAATAAAATAGCTATCGATAACTTTTCCCTCATTAAGTCAGACAAACATGATCGGCTTGCCGATGTATTCATTTCATATTTAAATCGACCCAAAGATGACATGCTTCGAAAGCTTACGAGAATTCCCTCGGACAAGATCGAATTGATCTATCTGCATGAAGAAAAACCTCTATCTTCTGTCCTCAAATCCACAGCATCCATCGAGAGCATTTCTGCACTTATCGAGAAGTATGGCAAGTATTCCATGTATACGAATTTTTTCAACAGTTTATCTATGGACAGCTATGGGCACACAGCGTTTTTCTATAGCTGTCCGAATAATCTTCCGGCAATTTTATGGGATGCAAATTTAAAACAAGCCAATGGGCTGTCTTGGATTCCCCTCTTAAAACGCACGGAAGACATCAGCATTTACGAAAGTGTCAAGACAGTTTCGTTGGAAGAATAGATTGGAAAACTTTCAAATTAATCCAACAAGCACGCCGAGGACGCAAAGAGAGACGCCTAGCCAATTGACTTTTTCGTGGTAGAGTTTCCAGCCCCAGAGGTTGCATATCAAGATCACCGTGACGGTGAATAGAGGAAAGAGCATTTCTTTCTTCAGGGAACCTTCGACTTTTGTGGAAAACAGGAGCAGAACTGTGCAGAAGCAGTTGAAAATTCCGGAAGAGATCCCGTAGGCCGTTTCTGCCTTGCTGAACTTTCGCTTCTCCGTTTTCCAAAAAAGGAAAAGCTGCAACAGAGTGGGAACTAAGAAGAATGCGGGAATGAACCAAATGTCATCTTGTTCGCGGCATGACCAGGGAAGCAGCCAGTGAGAGTGCTCGGGGCTGCAGTTGAAGAGCAAGACTCTCCATTGAAAGATGGTCAAAACCAGGCCTTGTAAGACCAAGACACCGATCACGCAAAGGAGCCACTTTTTAAAGGTCGGATTTTGGACGGCTTTATCGTCAGATTTTCCGTGAGAGCGACTCGATAAATACAGGCCTGTGAGGATCATGACGAGACCTGCGATTAATCCCGGGGTCATCGAAAATCCATAATCGCGGCCAAACAGTGTGCAAAGCAGAAGGCCGGGGAAAATACAGCTCGCATTCTGGAAAGTCAATGTGAGTCCAGGCGGACCGATTTGAAACGCTTTAGCCGTGAGGGACAGCATGGAAAAAAACAATAGGGCGGTAGAGGCGCCTACGATAGCGATGACGGGGCTGAAGGGCGCGGTGAGGATGGCGCGGTTGAAGAATATACAAAGGAGCAGCGAGGCTAAGAAATAGAGGGCGAGAAAGCCTCTCGAGGTTGCACTTTTTTCCAAATTTTTGCGAAAGAACAGATTGGAGATGGAGGCGAAGCAGGCCGAGGTTAAAATGTAGAGAGGGACCATGAACCTATCTCAATATTCTGAAAAATTGATTTTTGATGAATTTTTTCGCAGATTTTTGAGTCGCTTCGAAGGACATACTTGAATAAATAGACCAAGAAGCGTCTCAAAAAGATGCGGAAAAAGGCGGAAAAAGCAATCTTCAGAATAGTGGGATAGGTTCATAAGGTTGCCACAACAGGTTGAGCGTTGAGTTTCTCAAATTCCAGCGAAGATCTGTCATGATGATATAGGGCTTCCCACATGCGACGGAAAGGTTCGCATGATTTGAGCAGTTCGTCGCGATTTCCTTCGGCGATTTTGACACCGTGCTCCAGATAGATGATCTTATCAGCGTGTTCAATGGTGGAAAGTCTGTGGGCGATCAAGATTTGCGTCACTTCGCCGTGCAGGTTTGCGATTGCATTTTTGATGTGCAGTTCGCTGATCGAGTCGAGGGCAGACGTCGCCTCATCGAGAATGAGGACCGACGCTTCTTTGACGAGGGCCCTTGCAATCGCCAGGCGCTGCTGCTGGCCGCCGGAAAGGTTTTGCCCGGCTTCGGCGAGCATTGAATCATATTTTTGCGGCAGGCGGTCGATGAACTCCTCCGCATGGGCGCGCTTCGCGGCATTTTGAATCCTTTCCCGCGAGAAATTCCGGCCGAAAGCGATATTGGCAGCGACGGTATCAAAGAAAAGAAAGGGCTTCTGAGAGACGAAAGCGATCTGTTCGCGGAGCGATTTTTGCGTATAAGCGGTCAGCGGTTTGCCGTCGATGCGGATCTCCCCTTTCTGCACTTCAAAGAGCCGAGGGATCAATTGGACGATGGTCGACTTGCCGGCGCCAGTCGGTCCAACGATGGCGACGGTCTCGCCTTTATTTACCGTAAAGCTGACGTCCTTGAGAACCCATTCCCCCTGATAACGGAACCAGACATGGTCGAATTCAATTTTGGAATGGAATCCAGGAAGTTCGACAGCGCCTTTGTGGTCCTCGATATCGGGTTTTAGATGCAGAACTTCGAACATTCTTTCGGCAGCGACAACGCCCCGCTGGATATTGGCATTCTCATCGGCAAACTTCTTCACGGGCTCGTAAACGAGTTGCAGAAGACCGCAAAAGACAATTAGCTGGGAAAGGCTCATTCCCAATGTATACAGGCCGAAGAGGACGACGGATGCCAAACAAAGCGTCGTGACCGCGTGAAGGATCGGCCGCGTCAAAAGACCGTATTTCGCGGTTTTTCCCTCTAAAACGGCCATCCTGTCGTTTTGTTCCTTGTATTTCTTCAGAGAGAAGGCTTCCATGGAAAAGATTTTTACAGTTTGAATGCCTGCAAGAAAATCGATCAGGACATTGGCAAATCGCTCTTGGTTCGTTTGGAGCTGGCGCGAGACGCGTTTGACCCGTCTTGCCAAAAAAACGATGGGGATAACGATCAGCGGGACGCCGAAAAAAATCACGAGCGAGAGCTGCCAGGAAAGATAAAAGCACATCGAAAGACAGGTGACAATCGTAAATGGCGTTTGCAGGTAGTTGGTGAGCCAGGAGTTGATGGAGGTCGCAATCTGTCCCGCGTCGCCGACCACGCGCGACGATAAGCTACCAATATTATGCTTTTGATAAAAGCTCATCGGAAGCGATTGGATATGTTCAAAATATTGCTGCCTCAAATCGCGGCTGACGCGAATAGAGAGGAGCTGGGTCGTATAGCGGCTTGCAAACAGCCAAATGGCCTTAAACACAGCGACGCAGACGAGGATGATGACCAAAGCATTGATGCTGCTGGCGAATTGAAAATGCTGCCTAAACTCTCTGACCAGCCAATTCAAAGGATTCGTTTCTTTTGCAGCCATATAGGCGGCGGCCTCCTGCTTGGTGATGACGCCGGTTCCTCCCTGATCGATTTCTGGCCATTTTGCTTGGACCGTCTGCAAAGAGACGGCGTCTCTTGGAGCATCGACTGTCTTTTCCGAGGAAAAGAGGGCAAAAAAATCAGCGCCGTTGTTAGACAAGACGCCGAGGGCGAACATCTCCATTTGGCTCGCAACAGTCAGACAGAGAAGGGTCGCAAAAGTGACGATGAGCAAGGAAAGGTGCTTGCGGCTGCGCACAGCTGCGTTGAGGAGTAATTTCATCGAGGTCCCTTAAGAAAATTTAGCCGATTTTATTCGATTGGCGGCTTCTCTTCTATCGTAAACTTACCGATTCGACGAAATTTTTGGTAGCGTTGTTCGATCAATGCTTCAGGAGGGACGGTTTTTAAAATATTCCATTGATCAATGATATATTTTTTTACATTGGTGTAAACCTGGGCGGGATCGCGATGGGCGCCACCCATCGGCTCGTCGATCATCGCGTCGACGATATCGAGCTTCAAGAGGTCTTCGACATGCATTTTAAGAGCATCGGCGGCAAGCTCCTTTTTGTTGTTGTCGCGCCAAATGATCGAGGCGCAGCTTTCTGGGGAAATCACAGAATAATAGGAGTGCTCAAGCATCGCAACAACATCTCCGACGCCAATCCCTAAAGCCCCGCCGGAACACCCTTCCCCAATGAGAACGATGATGATCGGGGTCGGCAGCCGGGCCATCTCCCAAAGGTTTTGAGCGATCGCCCAGCCTTGCCCACGCTCTTCCGCAGAAAGCCCGGGATGCGCACCCGGGGTATCGATCAAGGAAAGGACTGGGAGTTTAAATTTGGCCGCAAGGCGCATGCAGCGCATTGCCTTGCGATAGCCTTCGGGGTGCATCATACCGAAATTGCGCTCTAGACGGCTTTGCGTATCGCACCCTTTCTCCTGGGCGATGACCATGAATTTGACTCCGCCGATCTTGGCGAGCCCGCAAACGACGGCGCGGTCGTCGCGGTAAAGGCGATCGCCGTACAGCTCGGTGAACTCTTCGCACAAATTGCGGATATAATCGATCGACCTAGGCCGGCCGGGATGGCGGCAGATTGTCACTCTCTCCCAAGGAGTAAGCTTCGAATAGACGTTGCCTTTAAGCTGCTCGAGTTTGGCTTCGAGCTTAAGGATTTCCTCATCGCTCCAAAGCACATTGTCTTTATTTTTCTCTTTGAGCTGCGCAATCATCTTTTCGTATTCTACTATTTGCTTCTCATGAGCAAGTGTACTCATCTTCTTTATCCTTCTTTAACGCGATGGCACCGCGACTTCGTTTCCGGGCAGTTTGGCCTCATGAAAATCTTTAACGATCTCGATGAACGTGGGCTTCGTCAGCACAATAGAAAATAGCTCTTCAATATCTTCAGAACTCAAGCGGATGCAGCCGTCGCTGTCGTATACACCGATCGCTTCTCTGTTTTCAGATAATTGCCCCGTTATCTGATCGACAGCCCATGGCGCCCCTTGAAGACCGTATCCCTTTGCTGGATGAGTGGTGCGCTCGAGCTCATGATCAAAGGGTATCCAGCGCGTGCCAAAAACGCGCATCATTTCCACTTTTTGATCCTGATAAAATCCCGTGACTCCGGGCTTATAGATGGCGACTCGCTGACCAAGGGAATAGCGGCCAAGCGGGGTCAGCGTCCCCGATGGCTTCGAAGCGTCGATGCGGCCAAGGCCGACGCGATACGTTTTCAATAAAATCCGTTCATTTGTGTCTAAATCGATGTAGTAAAAGCCCATTTTGCATCTTGAGACATCGACGAGAAGACAAAATTGGATTTTCTTGTCTGTGCGAAAGACGTTAAATTTGCTCCCTTCCACCACTTTTTGAGAAAAATAATCGGGCTTTCCATTGAGGCTACGGGCGATGAAGTGCCGGGAGGTGTTGTAATGGGCGGCATAGTCCGCAACCCATGCTGGGCGGCCCTTTAGCCAGGGAACAGTGCTTGCATAGGTGACTGTTTCAACGATGGGTAGCCTAGTCGGGCCTGTGGAGAAAAGCTGAAAAACTCGGTCGATATTGGGGAAATCGTCTTTAGGCGATTCATTTTTTTTCTCAACTTTGGAAGAATTTTTTGGAATAGACAAAATGGGCGTTTCCTTGGCAGATACCGCTTTAGAGGGTGTCGCTGCCACCGAGGGCTTCTTGCCGCCCTTTTTGACAAGGGCTGCGATGCCGATCGAGGAAAAGAGGAGAACTGTGCCTACCAAAACCCACTTAGGAATCGACAAAACCTACCCCTATGGTTCATTCATGAACGTTCAAAATTATAAGTATCTCTCCCCTTTTAGGGAAGGGGGAGCATACAAATTCGCTCCATGTAAAATTTGAACTATTATCTTAAAAAATAGAGTTAAAATCAAGACTTAAAAACAAATTCAATTAAAAAAATAAAAAGAAGGTTGACAACCTTCTTTTTATTAATAAAAAAATGAATTAATTATTTAGGAGTCACGCCAGACGCATTTTTTCGCTCTCTTTCAATCAGCTTGCGCATTTTTTTGCCTGGTGTGAATTTCACAGCTAAACGCGCTGGAATGATGATAGGGACAGCGGCATTTTTAGGGTTGCGTCCGATTTTCTGCTTTCGTTCCACAATCTCAAAGACGCCAAAATCCCGGAACTCCAAGCGGTCGCCTTTTGAGAGATAGTCGGTCATCGCGTCTAAAAAAGACTGAATGACATTGCGAACATCATTGGGGTGGACACCTCGATTTTGGGAAATCACTTGAATGAGCTTCTTTTTAGTGATTGTCGCCATAATTTTCTTTGACTCCTTAGTTTGTCAGCCCCCGCATGGGCAGGGACAGGCACCTATATCCTTTTATGCACATTGTTGTATCATGTTGATTTTCAGGCAAGTGGTTTTTACAAAAAAATTACCTAAGGAGTCAAATTTTTACTTTCGGGTGGTGCGCAACATGTAATGCTCGAACAATGCGCCGTGCAGATAGACGAGATGCAAGGCGCCGCCGAATGGCGGGCACCCGAAGCAGCCGACCCCGCAGCGGGTCGGCGATGCAGGGCAACGCAGCAGATTGGCTATCTCCACAAGCAGGGTTCAGCATTACATGTTAAGGACCACCCTTTCTGACCTTTACTAAGAGCTTTTTCTTTTTGCCGGAGCCGAACAAAAGGAACTCCCCTCCGATCAGAGAGGCTTCGGTCAAGCGATATTGCACGTCGTCGATTCGCTGATTGTTGAGGTACGCGCCCCCATTTTGGATCAGGCGGACGGCCTCGGACTTGCTAGGAAGCAGTCCAATCTTGACGGCGACCTCGACAAATTTTTGATCGATGATGTCGGCAATCGAAAGATCCGTGCTCGGCATGTCCCGCGCAATCTCTCTCAAGGCATCGGCGTCCAAAGCCGCGTCGGACCCTGGCGCCGCACCCACCGTCGCTTTCATGGCCTTCGACAACCCCTCTTCGCCGTGGATCAGGCGCGTCAGTTCTTCGGCAAGCCGTTTTTGCGCGGTGTTCGGCACATAATCTTTGGCCTGCATATTGGCCTCATACTCACGGACCTCTTTAAGGTCCATGAACGTCAGCATCCGCATTAGCTTGATCACATCGGCATCGGGGACGCGGACAAAGTACTGATAGAATTCATAGGGCGAACATCGGTCCGCGGCGAGCCAAACGGCCCCCGACTCGGTTTTGCCGAATTTTTTGCCATCACTGCGCGTCAGCAAGGGCCAGGTCATCCCGAAGGCCTGCTGCCCGCTGAGTTTGCGGATGAGCTCGATACCCTCGGTGATATTGCCCCATTGATCGCTGCCGCCGATCTGCAGCACGACGCCATGATGGGAATAAAGATGGAAGAAATCGTAGGCTTGCAAAAGCTGATAGCTGAACTCGGTAAAGCTCATCCCCTCTTCAGAGTTGAGACGGGACCTGACGCTTTCTTTAGAGAGCATCACCCCTAGGCGAAACTGCTTGCCGACGTCCCTTAAAAAATCGATGAGCGGATAAGCGGAGAACCATTCGTCATTGTTGACGACGATCGGCCTTGCTTTCGAATGAAAAAAGTCGAGGACCACCTCAAAGTGGCGGCGTATACGCATCACATTGGAAGCGATCGTCGAGGTATCCAATAAGGGCCGTTCCGTGCTTTTTCCGGAGGGGTCTCCAATGCGCCCAGTCGCTCCGCCAAGAAGAACGACAGGGATATGCCCAAATTTCTGGAACCACCTTAAGACGACAATGCCGACCAAGCTCCCAATATGGAGGCTGTCGGCAGTCGGATCGAATCCCGCATAGAGCTTAATGGGGGACTCGATCCGTTTGAGGAGTTCCTCGCTCGTCACGGCGTCTATTAGGCCGCGCTCTTTTAGACATTCGATGACGTTAGACATATGATCCTTATATTTTAGGATCAAATTCTAAGACGTCTATGGAAATTAGGCAAGAACGAGTGCAATTAAAAAAATTTTAAGTTTTGGTGACCATCTTCTTCAGCTTGCTCATTTTCTCTTCACTCGGATGGAATTCCTTTTTAATTTGGTCGGCGAGCAGACTGACCCGCTGGCTGAGGTCGGCGGCGTTTTGATTTTCATCGAAGAGGGAAATGCTCTTCGTCTTCAGAGGGATTCTGTTTGAGGCGTGGCGTGCGATCCAACGCTGGATTTCGATCGCTTTTTTTTCTAAAGCTTGCGGAGTGATTTTCTTTTCGAAGGCGTCGAGCTGTCTTTTCAACTTCTCTCTTGCCTTGCGCGTTTTCGGGCTTTCTTCCGCGATCATTTTTTTTCTATCTTTCTCACTGGATGACGCCATGATACGCTCCTAATAGGGGTATTCCAATCCCAGTGGCAGATCTTATTTCTGTAAAGAATAAAGTTCAATTAGAAAGGGTTGAAGAGGTCGATAAATTCTCCTGGAATGTTGAATTGCTTGTGCAGATGTGTCATTAATGCGATGACGCCCACCCTCTCGGTGGAATAATGGCCGAGCGCAAAGAAATTGATCTTGCGCTCGTGAGCGATATCCCAAATCGGCTCATCGAAACTCCCAGTGATGAAGCAGTCGAGATTCTCATCAGCCGCCTCGTCGATGTAGCGGTGGGCTCCGCCTGAAATGATCGCCGCGCTGCGAATTTCTTTTTTCCCCCCCAGCGCAACGTGGGCGGGGTGGCCGTAATAGGATTCGAGCTTTTTTTGAAAGGCCTCTGTAGAAATGGGGCCCGTTTTTCCTTTCACACCGATCGCGATTTTGCCCGAGAGCGCAAAAGGATTGAGATCTTCTAGGCCAAGATCGAAGGCAGCCTTCCAATTATTGCCAAGCTTTTGATGGGCGTCGAGAGGAAGATGATAGGCAAGTAAAGAGATCCCATTCTGGAGGAGCCGCGCTAGTTTCTCTTTCCTCGTCCCGATCACAACGTGAGGATCTTTGTTCCAGAAAATGCCGTGGTGGACGATCAAGGCATCCGCTTGTCTTTTTACGGCCTCTTCGATGACAGCTAAACTCGCAGACACGGCAAAGGCAATTTTTTTTATCTCGCCCTTCCCCTCAACTTGCAGCCCGTTTGGGCAATAGTCGGCAAAATCTGCCGGAGAAAGAAGCTGCTGGAGATATTGAGAAAGATCCTGTAAGGTAACCATATGGGGGCAAATTATATTGCTTTTCGATTCTTATGTCCACCGATTCAATAAAAAAAGCTGTGGGATATCGCGCTGCTGAGCTGATTGAAAATGAAATGCTTGTCGGCCTGGGCACGGGCACGACTGTTTTTTATTTTATCGAAAAGCTGATCGAAAAATGCAAAAGCGGGCTGAAGATTCAGGCTGTCGCGAGCTCGAACCAATCTTTAAAACAAGCCAAAGAGGGGCACATTCCCCTGCTCGATATCGACAAAGTCACCGCTTTGGACATCACAGTGGATGGCGCCGATGAGATCGATCCGCTAAAAAGAATGATCAAAGGCGGCGGCGGGGCGCTAGTGCGCGAGAAAATCGTTGCGGCGATGAGCAAAGAAATGGTCGTGATCGTCGAGGAAAGAAAGCTGGTGCCGACGCTCGGCAAAGCCAAATTGCCAGTCGAGATCATCCCTTTTGCCAAAAATTCGATCCTCCATCACATCGAAAAGGCGGGCTACCGCGGCAGTTTTAGAAAAAAAGCCGATGGGACGCCTTACGTCACCGATAACGGTAACTTGATCGTCGACATCCACTTTGACACTCCTCGCGATAACCCGGAAATCGACCACGATACGCTAATCCACATTCCAGGGGTCGTCGACACGGGATTTTTCTTTCATTTAGCAGGGCGCGTGATCGTCGGTTTTGCCGATGGACAAGTGGTGATTAAACCTTGAGGGAAAAAATATGGCCTCAGAACTCGTTCCGATCACATTCAATAAGATCATGCAATCGCGTTCCTACACCGTCATCATTTTGGGGACCGATCAAAAACGGTTCGCCATTTATACCGATCCGTCAGTGGGAAAAAACATTCAGACGTATTTGACGGAAGAGAATAAACCGCGCCCCTTTACGCATGACCTGATCAATGCGGTCTTCCGGGGCTTCGATATCAAGCCGCTGCAGATCGTCATCAACGACATCGAAGACACGATCTATTTTGCGCGGATCTATTTAGAGCAAACGGTAGGCGAACAAAAGACAATCCTAGAAATCGATGCCAGACCAAGCGATTGCATTACCTTGGCGCTTCTCAATAATATCCCGGTATTCTGCCGAAAAGAGATCTTGGACAAAGCCGTTGCCGTGGAGGAATGAGAGAGTTCAATAATTAATATTGAACTTGTTTTTGGCGAGAAAGAGGATCGATTTGACGGCCTCCTCGGCATCTTCCCCTTCCGCTGAAACATAAATCTTTGATCCGCGCGATGCCGCAAGCATTAAAATCCCCAGCAAAGACTTGGCGTTGACGGTGCAGCTTTGGTAGGTCAGCATGACTTGCGACTTAAACGTCGCCGCGCATTTGACAAGTTCCGTCGAAGGCCGCGTGTGCAGCCCCTTCTCATTCATTACGATGAAAGAATCTTTAAATTTTTTACTCATGGTACTAGGCGCTATGGGGCTTAAATTAGTCTCAGAATGAGATACTGATCGATTTAATTTTTTGCAACCCATTTTAGATAAATGTTTGAATTTTACCACAGAGATGGCTAGTCAAAAAACTTTTTTAAGTTGAATGAAAACCAGTTAATTACGTTTAATTTCATAAATTTTTAAAAAGAGGTAAATTATGGCAACAACAACTACATCAACTACAAATAATTACTGGTTTCCCCTGGTTAAAACTTATACAGGGACAAAAGATCAACCCGATGTTGCTACTGTTTTCTTTAAATCGGATACTAAGGAAGTCCATACCAAGGACGAACAGATCATCAATGAATTGGAACATTCCCCGTGGAATCTTGGCTCCGCGCCGCTTCGAATTGAAAAAGCGGCAAAGATCCTTTTTAAAGAATTGAAGGCAGGAACGTTCTTCAAAGAAAATAGCGAGTCCTGGAACGCCCTGAAAAACTTGTCGAGAGGGATCATCCAATTGTTCCCTTTATTGGGGAACGCCGTCCTGTATGTCCACGACTTGGCACGGGTCCATTTCTTCACCCACCCCAAATTAACATCCGCGCTCTCTAATCAAGTAGAGCCCGTTGTAGGATTGGCCTTTGACGGAGTTCCTATCGTCACAGTTCCTTATTCCGTTTTCCAATCGAAATACCCCAATGCGGAAAGAAAGCCGGATGAAACAACAGCCCTCCTCGCCTATATGTGGGCAAGCTTGAAGCAGCGCGCCATCGAAGATTGCTCCCAGCTAACAACGCGCGAACTGGCCGAAAAAATGCGCCAGTTGTTGATCAATCCCCAGTTCTCTCGCTCAACGCAATAGAGCGGCTAGCTCCGTCACGAGCTCGTCGAAATGGCGCATGGCGGCTTCCACAGGCTGAGGCGTGCGCATGTCGACGCCAGCTAATTGCAACACATCAATCGGATAGCGGCTGCTGCCCGAGGATAAAAACTTCAAGTAGTCGTCGCGCGCCTTTTCTCCCCCTTTGAGCACCTTGTCGACCAATGCATGCGCCGCGCTGATCCCTGTGGCGTACTGGTAGACATAAAAGTTGTAGTAAAAATGGGGGATGCGCGCCCATTCGATGTCCGCTTCTTCATCGATATGGACGTCAGGACCGAAATACTCTTCATTGAGCTTGCGGTATTCCGATTTGAGCAATGCTGGGGTCAAAGGAATTCCCTGTTCGGCAAACGTATGGACCTTTAGCTCGAATTCGGCGAACATCGTCTGGCGCAGCAATGTTGCGCGCATGTCATCGAGCTTCTGCGTGATTAAAAACGCCTTTTGCTCTTTGTTTTTCACTTGGGCGAGCAGATGGCGGAGCATCAGCTCCTCGTGGAAAGTGGAAGCGACCTCCGCGACAAAGATGGAATATTGAGAATAATGGTAGGGCTGGCTCTGACGGCTCAAAAGAGAATGCATGCTATGCCCGGCCTCATGGGAAAGGGTCATCGCATCGTTGAAAGTGCCGTGATAATTCATCAAAATGTAAGGCATGCTGTCAAAACAGCCGCTGGAATAAGCTCCCGACCGCTTGCGGGCATTTTCATAGCGGTCCACCCATCTGTCTTGCGTCAACCCTTGGTTCAAAGCGCGCTGATAATCTTCGCCTAAAACGGCGACAGACTCGATGATCAGTTTGGTCGCATCTTCGTACGACATGCCCATCTCAACATCCTTGACAAGCGGAACATGCAGATCGAAAAGATGCAGCTTGTCCAATCCCATTGCCTCTTTGCGTAAGTACATATAGCGGTGCAGCGCGGGAAGGTGCGTGCGGACGGCTTGTATGAGCGAGGAATAGACCTTGACGTCGATTTGATTCGGGAAAAGGGCAGACTCGAGACAGGAATCGTATTTGCGCGCGCGCATCTCAAGAACGTGGCGCTGAATTTGGCCGGAGAGAAGTTCGCAGAGGGTATTCTCAAAGCCCGCAAAACTTTTGTGGAGCGATTTAAAAGCGCCCTCGCGCAATTTTCGGTCTTTTTCTCGGAGATAAAGAAGGTATTTTCCGTGCGTCAGTTCGCGCAGTTTTCCTTGGCTGTCCTCGACGGGAGCAAATTTTAAATCGGCATTGTTGAAGGCCCCAAATGCTTGAGATGCCGTCTCTAAAGCTTTTCCCGACATGGCGAGGAGCTCTTCTTCTGCGGCGGGAAGCGTGTGTTTTTTCAGGCGGACGATCTTTTCAAGATGGAAAACGTAGTCTTTGAGCGCGGGCGAATCGATAAGGCGTTTGAGTACTTCTTCGGGGAGCTGGAGCATTTCGGGCTCGATCCAGGCGGTCTCTTGGCGGAAGGCGTAGATCAAAGACATGATACGGGAATACGCTTTTTTAGCGGTCTCTCCGGCGACATCTTCGTCATGGCGCAAATGGGCATAGGTGTAGAGCTTGGAAAGATGCCTGTCGATTTCACAGCAAAGCTCGACCAGTTCTTTAAGATCCTCAGGACTTTGTTTCCATCGCTCTCGATAGGCACTAAGTTCAGGCCAGTGGGGTTCTTTCTCCTCCCTCCCCCATTGCTTCAACTCCTCTTCCCAAGCTTCCCAGGAAGAGTACAAACTCTCCACATTCCAGTGAAACCGTTTGTCAATCGCTGTCCTCTCTTGAGTCTTTTCAGCGAGCATTGTCGATTGCGCGGCCATCTGTTTCTCCTTTGTTAAAAAGGCAGTATGCGGGTTTGAACCATTAAAATAAAGAATGCGGCGGTGTAAATCTTTATTGGAGCTCTTTGAAACTCAGCAATTACGACGATTCAACGCAAAGGGGCCACGACGCGAAGACGCAAAGATTTTTATAAATCATTCTCCGCGTCTTCGCGTCGTGGCCCCTTTGCGTTGAAATTGTGCTTTTTTCGGTAAATTTTTATTATAAAAAAACCTTAGCAGTTGCTGCTAAAGGCTGCTAATTTCAGTTGTCTAAAAATGCGCAATTGCTTACAATTCACATTTCCCTAAAAAAAGGAGATGAAAAGATGGCACAGCAAACTACCAAGAAACTGACACTTAAGCCTCTTGGAAACCGTGTTCTTGTTCAACGCACGGAGCAGGAAGAGACGTTGAAGGGCGGGATTATCCTTCCTGAAACTGCGAAGAAAAAACAAGAGACTGCAAAAGTAATCGCTATTGGGACCGGGACGACAACTGCCGACGGCAAAGAAATCCCCATCCCCGTCAAAGTGGGCGACACAATCTTAATGGACAAATATTCCGGCCAAGAAGTGACCATTGATGATGAAGACTTCGTCATCTTGCGGGCCGACGACATCATTGCAATCATCAATTAGGAGATTTTGAATCTATGGCAGCTAAGAACATTAAATTTAGAGAGGAAGCACGCCAAAAAATTTTAAAAGGCGTGCGGACCCTGGCTTCCGCTGTAAAGGTCACGCTGGGCCCTAAAGGGCGCAACGTCGTGATCGACAAATCGTACGGCGCTCCCGCGATCACCAAAGACGGCGTCACCGTCGCTAAGGAGATTGAGCTCGAAGACAAGCACGAGAACATGGGCGCTCAAATGGTCAAAGAAGTCGCGAACAAGACCGCTGACAAGGCCGGCGACGGCACCACGACGGCGACCGTTCTTGCCGAAGCGATCTACAGCGAAGGTCTGCGCAACGTCACTGCCGGGGCCAACCCGATGGAAATCAAGCGCGGCATAGAAAAAGCTGTTAAAGAAGTGACCTCCGAACTGAAAAAGCTCAGCAAACCTATCCAAGACCGCAAAGAAATCGCTCAAGTCGCGACTATCTCTGCCAACGGCGACATGGAAATCGGCGAGATCATCGCCAAAGCGATGGAAAAAGTAGGGCAAAGACGGGACGATCACCGTCGAAGAAGCGAAAGGTTTCGAGACGACGCTCGATGTCGTCGAGGGAATGAATTTCGACCGCGGCTATGTTTCGGCTTACTTCATGACCAACACGGAAACCCAAGAATGCGTCCTTGAGGATGTGTTTGTTCTGCTCTACGAGAAAAAGATCGGAGCCGTGAAAGAATTCCTCCCTATCCTTCAAGCTGCGGCCGAGACGGGAAAACCGCTTCTCGTCATCGCCGAAGATGTGGAAGGGGAAGCCCTCGCAACGCTCGTCGTCAACCGCCTCCGCGCCGGCCTGAAAATCTGCGCCGTCAAGGCACCAGGTTTCGGCGACCGCCGCAAAGCGATCATGCAAGATATTGCGATTCTCACAGGCGGAGAACTGATCAGCGAAGAGCTTGGAATCAAGCTTGAAAATGTCACCATCGAAATGCTCGGCCGCGTTAAAAAGGTCGTCATCGGCAAAGAGGAGACCACGCTCGTCGAAGGCGCTGGAGACAAGAAAGAAATCGAAGAGAGAATTGCCTTGATCCGCCGGCAAATCGAAGAGTCCACCTCTGACTACGACAGAGAAAAGCTCCAAGAGCGCCTCGCGAAGCTCGCGGGCGGCGTCGGTATCATCCGCGTCGGAGCTGCGACAGAATTGGAAATGAAAGAGAAAAAAGACCGCGTCGACGATGCCGTTCACGCGACAAAAGCGGCCGTTGAAGAGGGAATCGTCCCCGGCGGCGGCGTTGCTTTCATCCGCTGTATCCCTGCCTTGGAAAAACTCGCTGCCTCTCTTACCGGAGACGAAAAAGTCGGCGTCGAGATCATCATCAAGGCGATCAGCTGGCCGATCCGCCAGATTTCCGAAAACGCAGGCAAGGAAGGCTCCATCATCGTTCAAAAAGTGGCCCAAATGAGCACTTATGAAGGATGGGACGCTCTCAATGACCAATTTGGGAACATGCTCATCATGGGTATCGTCGATCCGACCAAGGTCGCTCGGCTTTGCATCGAGCTTGCCGCCTCTATCGCTGCGCTCCTGCTCACAACAGAAGCGATCATCACTGAAGAGGTCGAAGACAAACCCGCCGCCCCTGCAATGTCCGGAGCGGATTACTAAGAACTTCCTCTTATTTCGAAGGCGCTTCATTCCGAAGCGCCTTTTTTTACTTTCTTGATGTAAAATAATTTTTTTAATACCTTGAGATTAATAAGCACCATTAGGGATTTATGAAGATCTTCTTTTCCACGCTCGCAGGCTTAATTGTCCTCATCATCCTCGCTGCGGCGATCGTCGGATTCATTTTCTGGTCGCGGGTCCCCGACATGCTCGCGAACAACCTCTCTAAAAAAATGAAGGTCTCCGTCACAATTGACAGCATTGGGCTGGGCCTGGGTTCCATCGATCTGCATAAAATTGACATTGGCAATCCTCCCAAATCGATTTTGTCCAAGGCGTTCTCCTGCAATGAAATCGACGTGAAGGCCCCTCTGACGCGCTACTTGAGCAAAAACATCGTCATCGATGAGATCGATTTAAAAGATGTCTACCTCGGACTCGAATTTGATTCCCCCAGCGGCACCAAAGGGAATTGGACGCGTATCATGGGCAATATGCAATCTACTTCTAGCGTCGGCAAAAAAGAGAAAAAAACTGAGCGCACCGTCCTCATCCATCGCATCGTTTTGACGAACATCAATGTCGATGTGGTCTATAAAAACGACGGGGGAAAAATCAAGAAGCTGCCGACAATTGACAGAATAGAACTGACAGAGATCAGCAGCGAAGGGGGCATCCCCATGGACCAGATCACCAATTCGGTCCTCGGAGAAATGCTGAAGCAAGTGTTCCTCAAGGAAAACCTCAAGAACATGATGCAAGACCTGCTCCAAAACCCCTCCTCCCCTGTCCAAAAATATCTCGCACCCTTCAAAGGGCTTTTTGGAGATGTGGATGAGGAAGAAAAGGCTATGGGACAATAAAGCACAAAGGAGGATGACATGAAAAAAGTTTTACGGATAGTGGGCATTCTCGTCGTGATTGCGGGGATTGGCTGCATTTTCTTTTCCAATTACATCACCACTCAAGTGAATGAAGGGAAGATCAAAATTGAAAAAGGGCAAAAGAAAATAGACCAGAGTAGCGGCCTTTTTTCTTCAAACCCCTACACCAAGCCCTTTGGCAAGGGGATCACCTCCTCTGGCCAGAAGAAGGTCGACGAGGGCAAGCAGCAGGTCGCCCACTATGAAGAGCTCGCCGGGACGCTTAAAATCGGCGGAATCGTAGGAATCATCGTTGGGGCAGGCCTTATCATTGTCAGCTTTTTCGTTGGGGTCCGTAACAAAAATTCTTGATACAATTTCGAGCGTGAAAGCTCGCTCAAATCGACGACCGCAGGCTTCGCAAGTTGATCCGTATTAATGCAATACGAATCAACTTGCGATCGTCGATTTCAGCGGCTTTGACGTCGAAATTGCTCCAAGAATTTTTGTCACGGACCATAAGAGGCCATCCTGAAAATTTTTAATATTTTGGATAACCTCATTACATTTTAGGCGTTCTGACCAGATCAGGTCCATGAATGAGCCTTTTCAAGTAAGGAATTAAGAAAAAGCTTAAAATGGCGAGCACGAGCGACAGCCCTCCATAAATGAAAAACGCCTTGTCGTAGATTTTTAGGGCCAGCGGTGCGATTGTATTCGCAGGAACGGAGGCAATGGTCGCAAGCCCTCCACCAATCGCAAAGGCCGCCGCCTGCGTCAAGAACCAAACCCCCATCATCATGCCGACAAGGTGCCTTGGGCTCAATGTCGTGATCATCGAAAGGCCGATCGGCGAGAGGAGCAGTTCTCCGATTGTCTGCAGCAAATAACTTCCCATTAGCCAGTAAGATGATGTCTCGCCGTTTTCGCTGAAATAAACGCCTCCAAGGCCTAAGAAAAAGAACCCGAGCGCCATGAACAGCACGCCGAAGGAAAATTTGGCAGGGGTGGAGGGGTTGCTCTTCTTCTTATGCAGCTGGATCCATAGCCGGCTTAAAATGGGGCTGAAGAGCACGATAAAGAAGGGATTGAAGAACTGCGTGAACTCTGCGTCGATGGTAATTCCTAGGAACTCTTTATTCATATTGCGGTCAGCATAGAGCATTAGGGAAGTGAAAGTCTGATTATAGATCGCCCAGAATCCCACGGAAATCAAAATCAGCACTAAGCAGGCGATCATTTTGTTGCGCTGCGCCTGCTTTTCTTTCAGCAAAAAACAAATCACGACGATCAGGATGCAGAGCGATGCGACGGCCAAGATGATGTCGGTCTCTGCAGGGAATCGAAAGAGAAACAGAAGCGCGCCGACACAGCCGATCGTCGCAAGGGAAAAAAGGGTGTAAAAGGTCAGGGCAGGACCGCGATTATGCAAAGGGCTCATCGAAGGCAGACCGCCCAGAGAGCGCAAGCGCGATCTTCCACATATAAAGGTGACTATCCCGAGGGCCATGCCGAGGGCCGCTAGCAAGAATCCGCTATGCCATCCGTACTTTTTGACAAGCGTTCCTGTGATAAGCGGCGGGATCAGCGAACCGATATTGATCCCCATATAGAATAACGTGAACCCCCCGTCACGGCGAGGATCGCCGGGTCGGTAAAGATCGCCAACTATGCTTGAGACATTGGGCTTAAACAGGCCATTGGCGATGATAATGACGCTCAAGCCCACAAAAAGCCAGTCGCCCGATGGCAGCGCCGTTAACAAATAACCCAGGACAAATAGCGCTCCTCCAATGATGATCGATCGCTGTGAGCCCAAATAGCGGTCGGCTAGGAAACCGCCAATGACTGGAGTTAGGTAAAGCATCGAGCTGAAGGTGCCGTAGAGAAGATAAGCTTGTTTATCAACCAACATCAGCGATTTTGTCATGTAGAGAATGATGATGGTCTGCAGAGTATAGAAGCCAAAACGCTCCCATAATTCAGTGAAGAAGAGCAAGTAAAGACCGCGTGGCTGTTTTTCTTGTGTCATATATTTAGATCCATTGATTGCAAAATATTTAAAATCCGCTGCAAATAGAGCTGTGTGGGATAATCCTCGGGGAATTTTTGGCGGATAGCCTCGAACATCGCTTGAGCTTTTTTATAATCCTTTTGTTCAAAGACCTGATAAGCTTCTGAAAAGCTTTTGCACAACTCTTCCGCTTCGGGCATTGGACGGATTTCCTCTTCGCTCCCCTTCTTGCCCAAAAGCTCATAAATCCTGATCTTCTCTTTTTTTCCTTTAACGGCGACAAAGTCCAAAGGCCGAACAAGAAACTTATCTCCCAATTCTGAATAAGTATCTTGGCTGATGATGATTGAAGTTTGATAGACTTTGTCGACCTCCTGAAGGCGCGAAGTGATATTGACCGCATCGCCGATCACCGTGTAGTTCATCCGATCTTCGGTTCCAATATTGCCAACGATCACGATGCCCGTGTTGATCCCGAAACGCGTAAGAAATTCAGGCTTGCCCTCGAGGGTTCGCTTTTGATTCATTGTTTTCACCATGCCCTTACATTGCAGCGCTGCTGTGCACGCCCTTTCAGCGTGATCTGCAAATTCGATCGGCGCTCCCCAGAATGCCATGATCCCATCTCCTAAAAACTTATCGATCGTGCCGTGAGAACTCAAAATCACCCCGGTCATTTTATCGAAATACTCGGTGAGCAGAGGAATCAGGACTTCGATCGGATGCGTTTCGGCGATGCTGGTAAAATCCCCGACATCGGAGAAAAAAATCGTGATTTTTTTCTTTTTTCCGCCAAGGGCAATTTCTTCATTGCGCTGAAAAAGATCCTTCACAATCTCCTTGGGCACATAGCGAGAAAAAGAGCGGACGACGCGGCGCATCGAAGCGATGGAAGCATCGATGAGGAAAATTTCTTTAATGTTGGACTTCACTCGAACATCGCTGTCGAGTTTCAGCTGGCTGATTTTATTGACCTCTTGAGCTAGAGTCACAATGGGGCTGGAGATCCGTTTGGCAAAATAGATGATCACAAATGTCGAGAGAATGAGAATGGCCACGATCAGCAACAGGATCTGCTGCTGCAGCAAAATCATTGAACCCAAAAACTCTTTGAGAGGAGCAACAGTGACGATCAACCAGTCGCTGTTAAAAATGACCGGCAATTTTGTGATATAAGCGAGATACTCGACTCCATTGTTCTTAACGATATAATCGGGTCGATCTGGATTGGATTTTGAAAGTTGGTAAATCGAGTTCACAAGCGCATTTGTGATACCAGACCCATCATTGGATTCCGAGGTCTCGGGAGCGATGATTTTACCATCCCCTTCTAAAACGAATGCCTTTCCGGTTTGTCCAATCTTTTGGGCGACTAAAAATTTAGAAAAAAACGTGAATGTTAAATCCGCAGCGACGACTCCTAGAAGATTTCCTTGAGAATCATACATAGGATTAGAGACGGAAATTCCCCGCTCAGGGGTTGACTCGAATGTGTAAAAGCCCGTCCAATAAAGACCCTTTGTTTTGACCGCTCCCTGATACCAAGGCCGCGAGCGTGAATCGTGCCCGGTCAGCGGCCTGACCTCTTGTCCGATCACTTCGAATTTCTCATTCAAATAATACCAATGGTCCATCGCAGGGGTTTGCTCATTGTCAAACATTCTCATCGCGTACTTGATTCCTGCGGGCAGGGGTTTCGCGGGATCCGTTAAATAGCTTTTCTGCGGGCTAAACAACGGATTGAGCGCTCCAAAATAGCTGCCGTTTGGCAAACCGATATAAAAGTTGGAGAAGTTATGATTGTATTTGAGCACGTTGAGCATGAAGGCGGTCAAGGCTTTGTTGTTGATCGAAATTTCCCCGAGCTCTGGGGCAAATCCCGATGTGACCGTCGCGACGCGCTCTGAATTCAGGGCGATCTCAGTGAATTTCTCGAGGATAACGGCAACGAGCTGCTCCGCGGCATTTTTCGAATACTGCATCACCATTTTATAATCGCGGGAATAGACGAAAGAAATGAGGCAAATGTAGGAAACGCCAAATAGGGAAAGAAACAGCGTCAGGACTGTGACTTTGAAGGAATTCGTGCGGTTCTTGAATTGAAGAAAAAGGCGCCTCATAACCCCTTGAGTAAACGAGACTCGATATTTTTTACAGAGAAACTTGATGAAATTCTCGATGCCGAGTATGCTCTTTCCCTCTTATACTCGAGGTATGGCATATGGGAACGATGGCGATCATTGGGGCCGGCTTTTCAGGCTGCGTGACAGCGAAAATAGCTAAGGGATGCGGCATCGAGCCGGTCATTTTTGAGAAGCGCTCTTCCATCGGAGGAGTTTGGGCGCCTGCCCAGGGATTGACGTGGGACAGCATGCGCACGAACATCTCCCATTACACATGCATGTTCTCCGATTTTGCGTGGAAGCAGCCGGTCGACGATTTTCCCAAACAGCAAGAGATGTTTGCCTACCTCAACGATTACATGAAGGAGTTTGATCTTCAGAAATACATGCACTTGAACGCAAACGTCGAAAAAGTCTTCAAGTTCGGCAATCAGTGGAAAGTGCAGTGGCAGGAGGGTGAGAAGAAAGAAGAGCGCCTCTTTGATTTCGTCGTCGTCGCCAGCGGATTTTTTTCAAAGCCCGTTCTTCCGCAATTCGCAGGAATGGAGAATTTCAAAGGGCGCATCACCCACGCAAAAGAGTATAAAAACCCAGAAGGCTTCCGAGGAAAAGAAGTGGTCGTCATCGGCAATGCATTCAGCGGCTGCGAAATCGCCGCAGAAGTCTCGGCGGCAGCAAAAAGAACCGTCCATATTGCCTCGAACTCGATGTGGGTGCTGCCGAAGTATTTGAAGGCGAAAAATTCAGATAAGAAGCTACCGGGCGATCTCATGTACTACAGCCGCGCGGGCCATTTGCAGAACCTCGGGGTACCGCTAGAGCAGCTGAATCAAAGAAAGAACGGCTGGTTCGCGGACATCTGCAAAGAACAACAACAAATCCCAGAACTGAAAGTCACGTCAGACCCTAAAGACCCTCCCTACGTTGCCATTTCCGACACCTACGTCGAAAATGTGAAAAACAAACGGATCGAATTCATCACTGGTGGAATCGAAATGTTCACAGCGGATGGACCGGTTCTTCGAAATCTAAATAGCATCAAAGCCGACGAGGTGATTCTTTGCACAGGCTATAAACCCGATCTCCCTTTTCTTGACCATGAAGTTTTAAATTCCATCGGCTATCTCCCTGATGATAAATTCCTCCCCCTGCTTCTGCATAAGACCGTTTTCCCTAAAGATCATTACGGCCTTGCTTTTGTCGGGATGTACCGTGGGCCTTTTCTTGGAGTGATGGAATTGCAGGCCAGATACGCCTGCATGACCTTTAGCGGAAAAACACCTCGCCCGACGGAGGAAGAGATCCAGGCGGGAATCGCCGAGGAGCAAAAAATCCGCGACATGTTCCCAAGGCCCCAATTTCCTCACGGCGATTATGTTGGACTCTGCGAAGACATCGCCCGGCAAATTAATGTCGCTCCCGATCTAGCAGCCCTGAAGCAAAATGATCCCATTCTGCACAAGCAGCTTCTCGACGGCCCATTTACCGTCGCCTCCTATCGGCTCTCGGGACTTTGGAGCAAACCCAAGCTGGCGCTCGGGCTCATCAAACAGGTTAACGACGCCGCATCATCGTGAGGCCGCCGCCTAAAATGATCAGGACGACTCCGCCAATGATGTACCAAGTCGTCGTTTCGGTATAGCGCCCGCTGACCTTCTCGACAATTTCTTCACCGGTCTTCTGCGTTGCCCTAATCCCAACGACAAATAAAATGGCGCCCACAACAAATGCAGCTATCCCTATCAAACGAAATAGATTCATCTCTTTCCTTATATTTTTCCTAACAAAATCAAAATGATAATGATGATTAATATAAGACCGAGCCCACCAGTGGGACCGTATCCCCATCCTCTGCTGTATGGCCAGGCTGGAATTGCACCGATCAGCAACAGAATCAAAATAATAATCAGAATTGTTCCTAACATACTCCACCAGTTTTGAAGTTCTACATAAGACTGATGAATAAATTAATTCAAAATTATAAACAACAAAATTATTCGCTCTGGTACTAAAGAAAAAACCATTTACAAAATTTTTCCCATTTGCGATTTCTAAGAGTGTGTCGTTGAAAATTTATTAGTTGATTTTTGATGCAATTTTCGCAGTTTTTGAAATTATTCCGCAGGACATAGTTGATTAACAAAATGCGGAAAAAAGCGCAAAAAGCAACAATAAATTTTCAACGACACACTCTAAAAAAAACAGCTCTCTTTTGAGCTGGCTCAATGAGGTTAAATATGGAAAAAAAACACAAAGACCCCGTTTGCGGCATGTCTATGGACCCAGGCCACTCCAAACATAAAATGACCCATCACAATAAGCAGTACAGTTTTTGCTGCCAGCAGTGCATGGACACATTTAAGAAAAGCCCAGAAAAATACGCAAAATAGCCGGAAGGGCGGTAATCGACTTCTCTCGGATAGCCTTTATCGCCCGCCATTAGATACGAGCCCCTTTTGACTGAAGTCGAACTCCTAACAGCTTCATAAAAATAAAGATTTTTAATTTCCGTTAATTTAGCCTAGAAATAATACAAGGAGCCAGCATGAACTTCAAAGAAAAAATGAATGCAGGGATCCCTCTGCACGGCCTGATTGTCACGCTGGGCCTATCAAGCGTTTCCGAAATGCTCTCCTCGTGCGGATTTGATTGGCTTTGGATCGACATGGAGCACTAGCAAGCCCGATCCCGTAGCAATTTCCTTCCTTATTTTCTTTCTGTCGATTTTTTCCGCCGCCTTGTGATTGGCTTTTTTTTCTTCGACGGTTTTATAGGCACGAGTTCATAGCGATAAGGAGGCTTGATCTCTACGATTTTTCCATTTCTAGAATAAACAAGTGCAGTACCTGTGCGGACAGCAACTTCGAATGCCCTTTGAAAACTTCTCGCATGAGCTTCTAAGATCTTTTCACTAAAATCATCTTTCATAAGCAACTTTTTCAATTTTATTCCAAATAGATTTATCCAGGATATCCAACATTCCATTTAAGGTTTTTTTTGCGATTATCCGTTTATTGGATTTTTCAGAAGAATTGTCTAAGATAAAAGCTTTGTCTGCAATAGGTAAATAATGATTTAAAAGATTTTTAATACCAGCATAATAACGTCTTATAATGGTCTCTTTAGAAATGTTGTGACCACCCTGAATGACTCTTTGAGCCACTCTTCTTGTAGCCTCTTCAGGACTTTGAAGCCATAAGTAGGTCAGGCTAATCACAAACCTTTCGATTTCGCCAATTTTAAATGTTTTAAATAATTCGTGCCAGAAGCTGTTGTCTCAAATGCAAAACTTTTATCTGAGTCTAGGAGTTCTTTTAGCCGTCTAATCATCAACTTGCTCGCGGTTAATGCCATGCTTTCGGGGTGCAATGGTGCAAGGCCTTTTGCAATTTCGTCAGCGTTGAGGAACTCATAGAGCATGGTTCCATCAGTAATCAGTTCCATTGTCATCGTTGTTTTGCCAGCTCCATTGGGGCCGGCTATCATAAGAATTTTCTTGCTCAAGCGTCGAAAGCCGATCAAAAAGTTACAAATCTAGAAGTTAGCATAGTGACAACAAATCCTCTAGGAGATTTTTAATTGATTAAATCCGGAAAAGATTTAATATTTCTGCCAAAACAACAACCCGGATTTATTTATGCACAAAGTCATTCCCAGATCAAATGATTTTCAAGGTTCTATTTTAGTGTGCGCATTGCAAATTGATGGAAGAGGAGATATTTATGGCGGCCATGAAATCGCACTTCGCGTACAAAAACTGATGCCTCATGCAAAGGTGGTCTTTTCAGTCTTGAGACCCGATTCGTCGTTTTCCGATGTATTTGCAGAGGTAGAGTACGTCGATGTCTCAGAAATTCAACAACAAGAGCAATGGCAAATCACAGAAGAATCCACTGTTTTGGAAGCGATCTCAACATTTAAGAAAATCATTGTTTTCCCCACCTATAACGATTCATTATTGCCAGAGGAGATCTTAAAGCGAAACGACGACGTAATCAAGCTGCGCGAAAACAGCGTGGGTGCGCCGAAGTTAGGAACTGTCAGTGGCCCGACATACACCCTTGGTCTAGATCTCGCTCAGGGAGAAAATGGGGTTATTCTCCCCGATCAGTGGGCTGGGATGGCGCCTCCCCGCAACCAGGACCCGGCAAAAATACGCCTTTTGCATTTGGAGAATGTCGACTCAGCTTTAAGCAAGGCGATCTTAGGCAATGACTTTTCTCCCAATGCCATTGAAACCTTCATCCAATCCAGCAAATTGTATATGGGATATTATAATCAGCCGGATGTGTTCTTTTGCTTTATCAACGCGCTACTCATCGCCAAAAAAGGAAACTTGGTGATTTGCAGCACCCAAAAAAGACCTTCAGAGCTCATGGACAACATCGAGCAAGCGTTACTGGAGAATGGTTTTGGGAAATTAAAAATCGTTGAGTTTTCCGACTCTACACAATGTAAGACGAACACTATTAATGTGAATTCCGACGGGTTAAGAACCTGCACTCTCGTCTTCTACCCACCGCTCTCGCAAACGAAAATGGATGTCTTGCTGCGGGCTTCCGAAGATGAAGCCTTAGCAACGGGGGACCTCTCCCCTTTCCAGTTCATGGCCTATCGCAAGACAATTGTTTATGACACAAGATTGCATAAACATGAGTCTGCACAAGCGATGATCCATCTCGCCTCTCAATTCGATCCTCGTTTCCAAGAGCTTCTTTCGATGGCATTTTTTGGCGCAGCCGAACCAGGCTCTGTCGTCAATGTCATTGCTCTAGAAAATGGAATGGCCCAATGGATCAAAGCCCTGGATGAAGATCTTACCTTAAAAGAGAATTGGAACAAATTCATCGATGAGGTTTTTACGAAGCGCGATTTCACTCCGCATCTCGCTGAGATTGTCGAAAAGCGGTGGGAATAATTCTGAGCTGGGTTGGAAAAAAAGGCAAAAAAAGTCATGATAGCTATAAGAGGATGTCTACAAAGTGAGGTTCTGTCGATTTTTCGGTTCTTTTGAGCCGATTTTCGAATTCTTTTTGCGGGGGTTGTATCAACTTGCGTATACTACCCCCGCAAAAAGAATCGAAAAGCGGCCAAAATAATCCAAAAACTCGACGAACCCTCACTTTGTAGACATCCTCTAAGTCACCCTAACCACCCAGGTACCTATGGCAAAGATGCGCGCTGTTCAAGTCCCCGGCCCCAATGGAGAATTTCAACTCGTCGAAAAAGAGATCCCCGAACCTGGAACTGGAGAAGTCAGGGTAAAGGTTCAGGCCTGCGGGGTTTGCCATAGCGATGCGTTCGTGAAAGAGGGAACTTATCCGAATATTCAATACCCTCGCGTTCCTGGCCATGAAGTGGCTGGCGTCATCGATCGCGTCGGTCAAGGCGTCGACACTTGGAAGGCCGGACAAAGAGTGGGAATCGGCTGGCATGGGGGCTACTGCTTTTATTGCAATGCATGCCGCCATGGGGATTTCACCAATTGCAGCAATATGAAAATCTGCGGAATTTCTTACGACGGCGGCTATGCGGAGTATATGGTTGCTCCGGTAACGGCCTTGGCGCTCATCCCCGATGAAATTTCCCCGACGGATGCCGCCCCCTTGATGTGCGCAGGGATAACCACATTCAATGCCTTGAGAAATAGCGGGGCTCGGGCTGGCGATACCGTCGCGATTCTTGGGATCGGAGGCCTTGGACATCTCGCCGTGCAATTCGCCGTCAAAATGGGGTTCAGAACGATTGCGATCGCGAGGGGCAAAGAAAAAGAGCCACTCGCAAAAAAGCTCGGCGCCCATGAGTATTTGAACAGCGAGTCTCAGAAAGTCGCCGATGAGTTGCTCCAAAGAGGCGGAGCAAAGGTCATCCTTTCGACCATCACCAACACGCAAGCGGTGGAAGATGTTCTTCCCGGGCTCGGTGTGAATGGGAAGCTCATTATCGTGGGCGCATCGCCAGACCCTATCAAAGTATCGCCTTTTATGCTCATTCGCGGAAGGCGCGGCATTGCAGGCTGGGCATCGGGAGCTTCCATCGATACCGAGGAAACGATGTCTTTTTGCGCTCTCACTGGCGTTCGATCGATGAACGAGATTTTTCCCCTGGAACGCGCCGCGGAAGCGTATGATCTGATGATGAAGGGAAAAGCGCGCTTTCGCGCTGTTCTGACGACGGGTCAGCGATGACCCCCTTGCAAAGCACCGAGCAGATCACGCGCATGAATATCCTGGTCTTGAAAGAATCTCATCCCACCGCTTTCCACGATCTTGTGGAAAAATGCAAAAATCCAAACCATACCTTTACACGTAATTCCGAAAGCGATTCCAGTATCATTTTAAGAGAGCGTTGTCTGATCAATAACAAGGATCAAATCATCAGTGAGGAGGTGAGACGGATCATTCTTAACTTTCTTGAAGCAACAGGGGCAGCTTTGAAATCCGTCAATCCAGTCAACCCCAATCAATTGTGAAAAAAAGCAGCGCATGGTGTAAACTGTCTACTCGAGAACAACTTCCACAGAGGAATTGAAAATGAAAACGACATCCACATTCAAAAAACTGATACCTCTTTTCCTGTTCTTTTCAACCATTTCCCCCCTCATCGCCTATGAACCTTACGCTCATGTTTATCGAGGGAATTCTCTCATCTGCTTCTATGGCGATGATCTTGGCGCTCTGACAGTGACAATAGATACTGAAAGGCTTCAGCTCCAATCGGTCAAAGGCACCGTCGAAGAGTTTCTCTGCTATTTCTTTCTGTTTAGCGATCCAGAGGTGATGGCAAACTATGCCGATGGCACGACAAAAACAAAAGAACAGACCGGCATTCGACTCCAAAGATGGGCGACGCGATGGAATGAGCAAGATCCCTATAGCGCCTTTGCGGTTCATAAAAACGATACGGGCGAATTCATCGGACATGTCGTGGCTGGGCATGGGGATGAACCCGGGCAATCGGAGCTCGCCTATCTCTTTATCAAGCAATATTGGGGTAATGGATACGGCACTGAGGCTGTGACTGCTCTTGTGCGAGAATATGCACCCGCCACTGTGCTCGAAGGGTACACGCTGGAAGGAAAGGTCCTTGAACGGATCACGGCGACCACCCGGCCGGATAACGTCGCTTCGCTAAAGATCTTAGAAAACATCGGCATGCATAAAGTCAGCGAAGAAGAAAAATTCGGGGCCTTAAGGTATCTTTTTTCCATCGATCTCGACGAACTCTCGAAGTAAGGGATCGTAAAAAAATAACTTTTACAGTTCTCGAGGGAAAAATCGATTCATCTCTCGACGATTTTTCTTTGCAGGGGTGACAGGAACACCTGCTGCGGAAAAATCCTCAAGAGCTGAACCGTTTTTCTCCTCGGGAACTGTAAAATTTATTTCCTTACAACGCCTAAGCTCCTATATGTCAATTGTTTATTTTAATTTAAATAAACAATTGACATTATTATTATTTTTATATAATAATATTGCCCATGAAACAGTTTACATCTATATCTCAGATCTGCTTGTTTCCTTTCTCAGGCCGACGGCGGAAAGCCGGCAGCTAATTCCATTTTTCAATCTTTTATATTAAAAAATATTATTAATTATAGGTGTATTATGTCAACAATAAGCAATTTATTATTTTTAAAAAATAAAGTAGAAAATCATAAAGATGCGACCGAAGCGTATAAGAAATTCAAGCTTCTCATCGCATTGACAGAGGAAGCTTTTGCCCATTTTTTAGAGGGAAAGCTGAGCAACTTTGACGCCCTGGTCGGAGAGAATGCCTGCGAGCTAAGAGCGGCTTATCTTATGGATCTTGTCGATCAAGGTCAACCCTTCCAAGAATCTTTGAAGGCAACGTTATTGAAAGTTCAGGAGGTTAAAGACAAAACCGTTAATCTCCAAAATCCCGCCAATTTTGTCGAAATTGGAAAATTTTATCAAAAAAATGGACTCGACTTTGAACTCACAAGGGATCAAGAGTTTCTGATTCAATCTTACCTCCTGACAAAGACCAAGGTCTCCGACAAGGACAGGGACAAATCGGATCCTTCGTTGCTCTGTTCGATGGTAGAGGTGGGCAGCAAGTTCAGTAAAAACCTCGTTAGCGAAACACAGAAAGTCGTTTCTAAAGGTTCTGTCGCCTACATCCAAAGCGAGGCGAAAAAGATCTCTGAGAACGAGCATAAAAAAATGCTCACCGCATTTACTACAGATGAAATGGTCATGAAAAATGAAGGCAAAGTCGCGCTCCCCTGTTATTTTGCCCTGAAGACCATCTTCTTGAGAATGTGGGAAAAAAAACAACTCATATTATACAAAATCCATCTCAATGACTCAGCGAAGCCTCTCTTGCTGTTATTTGCGCCGGCGGAGTCTCATCGGCGACTACGAGCAAGCTAGTCTGAATGACCACTGGGATAAGGCGGCCGCTGTTTGGGAAGGAAAATCCGAAAGCCCAAAAGAGGAATTGCCCTCTCTATTTCAGACGCTTACCCCTTTGGGTATTTTTGTAATGAACAATGCGCAACACCCGATGTACTTTGGTAAAAACAAGGACAGTTCTTTAGTCTGGAAGACACCGAATGATTATAAAAAAACAGCAAAGGCCGAATTGGCCATGGCACAGCTTTTTGCTGAAAAAATCGGATGCCATCAAAAAAACAAAAAGGTTTTTTTCCTCGATCACAGCTATTGCGATCTAGTGAAGAATCAGGCCAATCAATAACCCAAAAGCAGTTAAATTCTAATTTAACTGCTTTTTTTATGGAGACGTTTGGTGTATACCCAATCAAATTACAGGTAATTATGCCAATTTCATCTTCTGCTCCCGCCCTAACCTTGAGCTGGCCCGCATAAGAGAAGAGGCTCTTACGCGCAGTTTAGATAGCTCAAATAAGATCCGGATGAGTTGGAAGCAAAAACATGAACGCTTCGACCAAAGCGGGTCTCATTGAAACAAACAACATGATCCTCAGGATGGGGGGCGCCTAGAAGCTGCATTAAGCTTCTTAAGTTTCTTCAAAAATTAAAATTATTTTTTACATTCACCTGGCAATTTTTTTAACCGGCTCTAAATCAGCTTTTTAGAAAACGGCCAATTCCTTGTCCAAACATCAACACAAATTTCAATTTTAAATTAATGACAACTTTTGATATAATTTATTGTATATAATTTATAATTAATTATAAATGAATAAAAATATAATAATTATTTTAAAAATGAGGTATTATGAGTTCTTTAATAATCCCATCGGAAATCCCATCGGATGTCTGGAACAAATTGGCTTATGATCTTTTAGCCATTAATCCAGTCGTTCTTGCCAATTTTGGAAAAACGTCTACATGGGCTCTTGCCATTGCCAATAAATTTTTCAACGCGACAATCCAAGTCTTAACATCAACAATTCCCATGATTTCAATCATTAAACCCCTTTATACATTTCGACAAGTCGCACAGACGCGTTTAGCCGAGCTCCGTGAAGAAGGTGGAGCTATTGACCGAGCTTACCAAGAAATGATGCAAGCATCAGCCGCTTACGAAAGAACCGTAGGCAAAATCGAAAAAAATCCGTCTTATGAACTCTTTGAAGAATACAACAATACACTTGTGGAACTGCAATTAGGTTATACAAATGAAGCAAAAAAACATCAGGACCTTACAACCGAAAGCAACGACATCGAAGATGACTTAGCGCAATTTCCCACTCTAGTAGCCGCACTGATGCAACCAATCTTACAGACTATACGCAACTAATTGCACAAATACAACCCCAGGCCATCTCGCCTGGGTTCAGGCTCATGGGCACGGCTGAATCGTCACGCTCAATTTAGCAAAACGTCAATTTCGTTAACAACAAATTTTGCCAAAAAAACAGTGATAAGCTATAACCTGTTGACAAGTTTTTTTTGCTATGAAGCATTGATAATGCCTCTCGGAGGAATGACCTATGAAAATCAAATTTCTTATTCTCGCTTTAGTCACTACTACAGTTAACCTTTTTGGCGATCAACCTTATCGATGCAAGGTGTCGGGAGACAAACTAGAAGCAGATATCATAGTCATAGGTGGTGGAGCAGCAGGTTGCATATTGATGAGCGAGCTATCGAAGAATGGTCACTTTTCAGTATTAGGAATAGAGGCGGGGCAAAATTTAACAAAAGATCCAGCAATAGAGGCTGTGGGTCTCCCAGCATTGCTATTGGCTGGAACGGGAAGGGCCAAGTATTTTTGGCCAGGATGGAATCAAACCGTACCCATGCCAGGGCTCAACGGACGATCCAGTGATTGGACTACAGGAATGGTGTTGGGTGGTGGCGCGTCGATTAATGGATTATATTATGGTCGTGGTTCGAATGCTGTGTACTCACGTTGGGAAGAAGTTTCTGGCAGTAGCAATTGGAGTTTAGACAATATTCTGTCGACCTTCAAGGCTCTTGAGAACTACCAGGGCTTGACAATCACTCCAGGGGCGCGGGGAACCAGAGGCCCTCTCAATGTGCTACAGACACCTACAGTGTCGGAGATAACAACAAACGTGCTATTGCCAGCGTCACAGGCAGCGTTTCCTGGAATTCCAATCGTCGCAGACTACAATGATCCGAGTGTGGAAAATTGCATCGACCCTCGCGCTCAGTGGTTTGTTAATGCTGCAGGCACCAAACGAGTCAGTAGCGCAACAGCCTATTTAAATGGCACGGTGATGACGCCAGAAGGTCAAGGAGTTAATGGGCACACACTGTTTGTGCTCTTCGATGCGGTCGCTGTTAAAATCATATTTGATGACGATGGGCGTGCCAAAAAAGTACAATATATGCAGGACGGTCAACTTCTGGAAGCTCGAGCTAAAAAAGCCGTTGTGTTGGCAGGTGGCATCAACAGTAGCAAGTTGCTACAGCTTTCCGGCATAGGTCCATCGCAAGCGCTGAAGAAAGCGGGAATCAAGCCCGTTTACATCAATGAGAATGTAGGAAAACATCTGCAAAACCATCCGCTCATCTTCATTGCGCTTTCAGCAAATCCCATGCAGAATGGTATACCTCCTGGAGCGCCCTATGCATTTACCATTAATAGTATCTACTTGCCTACAGTGACCGGTGGTCCAATCGACCCTACCGCCCCGCGAATGCTTCAGATTTTGTTCGAATACATACCGGCTGTCCCACCGTTACCGCCCGTAATCGCCATGGGATTTGAGCTTTTGAACCCAGTGAGTGAGGGCAGTGTCACAATCCAAAGCGACAACCCATTTCAGATAGCCGCGGCGGACGACGGCTTTTATCAAAATCCGGTAGACCTGCAGAATATGAAGAATGCCGTCAAATACTATATTAGCAGTCTGCTAACAAAACTAAACGCCATTGGCGGGGGTTACTATCAACCCATTATCACAGACCCGATCATCCCGGTCATTCTTACGGGTTATACGGACCCACTTCTTGAGCAGTATGTGAAAAATAATAGCAATCTTTCACTGGATGTCCACCACTTTACAGGGCACTGTAAAATGGCTCCTCGGAAAGCCGGAGGCGTGGTAAATGGCAATACACGCGTTTATGGCACAAAGAACGTTTATGTAGCGGATGACTCCATCTGTCCGGTGATTCCCGATATCAATACGGCAGCTTCAGCGATGATGATCGGACTACGGAGCAGCAAACTTATTAAACATGCTTTGCGCGATGAAAAATAACCATGAGATAAACAGCATGAAAAAAAATATTCCGCCACTTTTAATGTCATTCTTATTCTTCATGGCAACCGGCAATGGCGCCACTTCAGATTTACAACAAGCGTGGACGTTTGGCAGCTCAAAGTCCGATGCATCCAGCTCCAAAGATGAACATGTCCACGAAACCAGTGGCCGTCCAGTGTATCAAGGAAATTTCTACGCTAAGATTTTTGGCGGGGCCAATTTCTTGCAAGACACTAAAATCCAAGGAAACAAAGCATCCTATGAGCCAGGGTATATTTTTGCCGGTTCGTTGGGCTACTGCTGGCGGCCTTATGGGTTGCATTTGGAAGGTGAATACGCTTTCAGAAGAAACTCGATAAAAAAAATCCATTTCACTACTGAAGGTTCCTCCAAGCATGGACATTTCCAGACTTCCTCGTATATGGCCAACCTATTGTGGGATTTGCTCGGGTGCTCATTTTGGCATATCCAACCTTTTATTGGGGCTGGCGCAGGCTATGATTTCCAATATATGCATGCCTCAAATTCCCGCATTGTTTTCCACCAAAAGTGGCACCGCTTTTCTTGGCAAGCGATGGCTGGGTTTTCCTATCCAATCTTCCGCAATGCAGAGATTACTTTGGAATACAAATTCCATCAGGGAGGCCATTTCTATAATCAAGCCGTCGGACTTGGCCTCGTCTATAAATTTGGGCTCTTGAGGTAATTATTCATCGGCAGGGACTCTGATCCAATCTTTTAAGACCAAATTGTCTGTGCCTCCCCTCCACCATTTCCCGAACCAATAATTCGGCGTCGTGATGATTTTATTGGGATTGCGATTTAAATAGGCAGCCCACCAAGAAAAAGTGGAGTTGCCGGTGATATTATGCTTGCAAAGGCTCATTAAATAGAGATCGTAGACATGCATATTCCCTTCAATAAAAATGAGATTTTTCGCAAGATGGGAAAGATTGTTCTTGCACCATTGGATATTATCCGAACAAAGAATAAAAAGAGAATCCTCTGGAAAGAGACGGACAGCTCTTTCATAATAGCCCTTCCCCGGAAATGCATGAAATTCATCTTGTCTCGGCGGATGTCCATAATCTTTGATGTACGTCCTGACATGGATCGCAACAGTATTCGGATGGGCTAAAATCTCGGAATATTTCATCTCTAAATAATACATGACTTCATCGGAAGGTGCAAAGAGACTCAAGATTTCCTCTTTGTGGTTTGCGAAATATTTTTCCGATTGGAAATACCCCTGAAGCAACATATTGGGCTTTGCCGGAATGGGAAATTGCCCGTCGCTGGCCCACTCGTTGAAGGTGTATTTCACTTGTCCCATAGGGTGTGAAGCATTCAAACGCCAGAACACATACCGATAGTTATCTGGTATTCCCCAAGATCGAGAGTTTAAGTCAGGGAAGTAAGCCTCATACCCCTCATCGAGAGCAAGAGAGACCGTTGCAGCTACCTGGAACATTTGGTTGCCGAGTTCGTAACGCAACTCTCCAATGATAAAAGGCTTTTCCTCTGAAGACACCATAGAAAAGATAGAGGTGAAAAATATCAATATACACATCCTGATTGAAAAGTTCGCCACTGGCTTCGTCGGCATCCTCATCTTTGCAGCTGGCTGCCTCGAGCTTGTGCTTACACAAGGCCTGCTTAGCCAACGGCTGCGCCTGCTGCAAATCTGAAGCGCCGACATTGCCATTGGCCAAATTTTGAATCCCTCTGCGTATAATTTATTTCTGAAGTTCAGCATAAGTTAGGAGTAGTTTGTAAAAGTAGACGACGAGCATTTCATTGCAAAGATATTCTTGGGCAAAGGCTGTAGCCCTGCCAGCAATTTTTTTTGCTTCTTCATCATGAGTTCTCGCCCAACCGACTTTTTCTTCGAAATTCGATAAATCAAGAGCGTAAGGAACATAATGGACCCCGTCCTGTACACCTTGATAAAACCATTCGATATAATCGGAATCAGACTTGAAAACAATGCAATTGGAAAGCAATTGCCACCAAAAATTAGACGCGAACGTGTTGCCATCGATGGAGACGAGATATTTGTATTTCACAAAATCGACGGGGTATTGCCAAGGTTGAAAAAGGCCGTAACTTTCCATCCAATTCTTGATTTTATCTTGAAGGCTATAAGGCGAGGTAAAGGCGGCATCGATGAGTTCTGGCCGCTCTTTCGAGAGCAAAACTAATCGGGAACGTGGCATGAGATCCCATCCATACTCAGAATAATTTCCTCCGGATGTCATCCCGCGCCAAAACGCTTTTCTTGTCTTTTGCTCCCAGGGCGAATGTGCGCTCGTCCAATTGATATCGTCGAACAAACGGCGCCGATAAGAAAAAAAACGAAATTCGGGATAAAGCACTCCGCATCGATTCCCTTTGAGCTTGCAGATGGCAAAGACAGGACAGTAAGTTTTTTCAAGGAAAACGGGATTGTCATAAGAGTCCCAGAGGGAAGCGAGAAAAACAAGATCGGGCAAGCCCAGCTGCTCGGCCATTTCTTTAAGTACGTCAACGACATAAGTAATGCGAGCATCCGATGGGTCGGCAGAACCCTTCCAAGAGATCTTATTATCTTTAATCTCATAACGGACAAACGAGGCGAGGACGCCTGATGGGACCTTCTGAACGTCTTTGATTGTGGCATCGATGGCTTGAACCGTTACCCCTTTTTCTCGAAAAGGCTCTAAATCTTCTTCGATTTGCCTCTGCATCCAATCGGGCAAAGGCTGCGCCAAATTTGCGCGAATCTTCTGCCAAGAGAGGTCTGAAGCGTCTAAGTTCGAAAAACAGATCAAAAAGAGAGAGAAAATTGCAAAAAAGGCAATCGATCCCATAAACTTCCTATCAGGTTATGAAACTTATTCATTTTATAGGATATCTTTTTTCATTCTTATGTCTTTTTTGCTTCCAGGCATTTTCATGGAATGTCTCCCCTGAATGTTTTGATGGGAAACCGCCTGCTTGGATGCAACAGACAATCGAGCGCGATCTTTCTTTTTTTCAACAAGGGGTCCATACCCATGAAATCGCTCTATGTTTGCAAAGACTTAAAGGGATCCAAGGAATAGAAAAGGCCGGACTTGTCCATATTCAATTTGTCCGTGCGGAAGCGACCTATGCCCCTCTTTTTCCTCTCTCCACTGAACAAACCTCAGCGCTAAACCATTTTTTATCCGCTCTGAATCATCTCCCTCTGCCTGATTTCGACTTGATCCTTTCGGTATCCCCTTCATTTGATCGTCCCTTTCTGCTTTTGCACACGACTGTTCCTATTTTCGCAGTGAGCAAGGAGTGCCACAATCACAAAGTTGTGCTGATTCCCCGATTGTGGAATTCGGAACGAGAAGCACTTTTTCACCATTTGCCGGATTGGGAAACAAAAACAGCAAAAGCCTTTTGGAGAGGCTTCGCTACCGATACCCCTTATGGTTTTTATGATTGGGATTGCAAACCAAGATCGCGTCTTGTCCTCGAGTCGCTTCACCATCCCGATCTTCTCGACGCCGCGATCGTCGCCTCACCCCATCTTGATGCCTATCTGCTGAAATGGCTCGACAGCTTATCCTATCTTGCCCCCTTTACCCCTCCTGAACAACAATGCGCTTACAAATATCTTATCTCCATCGATGGAAGCGCCTCCCCTTCCACCTTTGAATGGCAGCTCTTCTCCCACAGTTTGTTATTTAAAGCAGAATCGAACAGGGTAGAATGGTTTTACGACGCTCTTCTTCAAGACCAGCACTTCCTTTCCTTTCATCCGGGAGGCAACGACCTTATCGAGAAAATCTCATGGGCAATCACGCACGATGAAGAAGCATTCGCCATGGCAAAAAGAGCGCGTCTATTTGCTGAAGAGCACCTTCGTGACGAGGACCTTTTCGTGTATCTCTATCATCTGCTTTCCACGTACTCTAAGCTTCAAAGAATGTAGCGGCCTGAATCCATCTCCTTCTCTTAAACAAGAGAGTGAGAACTCTTTGGCAAATTTTTACCATTGAAAGATTTTGATATTGTGATTCCTTGCATAATCTAAAAATTGTGCATTGATGTAAGTCGGATCGGCAGTGTCCCTTGTCTGATGCCGTGTAAATCCGATGCTGTGCATGTACCTGTCAATTTCTATCTCGGAGTTATTCGTGTTTTTGTACTGATTGTTCTCGGGCTCGATTGTAATGTAGACAACATGGTCTTTCAAATAGCCGCCAGCACTCTTAACAATATCTAAATCAGAACCTTGAGCGTCAATTTTGATATATTCGATGACAGGGTGGATATCGAAAGGAAAAATCTCAAAAAAATCGGTTAGTGGGTAAATCGGAACGGAGATCACATTTTCCACTTCGAAACTGTTAGGCTCATAAATGCTGCTACAACCAACATCCTTTTTAGTGACGTAGAAAGTGATCATTTGTTTTGGCGATAAACCTAAAGCACATGGAATTAGAAAAAAGGAGGAGTTGAGGTATTTGGTGTCCAGTGGCTTTCCATGATAGGGTTCACGCTTGATCGCCCCTTTTTTTATCTCCTTGACGGAGTCTGGATTAGGTTCAAACCCAAATACAATCAAATCATTGTCACAGGACAGCCAACATTGTGAAATAGGAGCATTATAAGATAGCCCAATATCCAGTTTGACATGTTTGAAGTGTGCCGGAATGTCTAGCTTCCCGTCAGATCGCAAAGGAATGCCATTTTGCGCCACAAAATGGCGAAAATCGGTGGCTCCCTGGATTCCTGAATGTGCCAAGAGTAAACAGGAACTGAAAATGAGAGCAGTACAGTGATTTATGGACATTTTATCCCTTTGGCCGAATGATTTTCCAATGAGACAAGGGTGGATGCCAAAATGGCAAATAATAGACGATCCCTTCTGAAAGTATAGCAGCAGTATAACTAAAAGAACTCCGTGAAGTGACGAGGACATCGGCAAGAACGAGGGAAGAGAATGTGTCTTCAATTGTTTCATTGATGTGAAATACAATATCACTGCCTGAATAGATTCTCCTAAAATCTTCTTTATTGCCTTGCGAATAGATATGAAATACTGATTTCTGGGGGGGGTATGTCATTCTTAATTCTTCAATGATGCGAAGGTAGACCTGATCGGGAGTATCTGAGCCGTCGATACGACAGTCATGAGGATTGGGCCTTCGGATATGAAGAGCGATATGGAATTGTTCAGGATCAAAATACTCTTCTCTCTTTTTATTCTTGCGGAACAGTTCTTTGATTTTCTTTAAAGAATTACTGTTGGCGGCTTCATGCAAATGGCTTTCAAAGAAAGAGATATAATTCCAATAGGGGAATTTTTCTTGAAGGTGGATGTTTTGATTGATAGGGAAATAGCCAATGAGATTGACGAGCCATTCTTTCTTTTTGATGAAATCAGGATCATTATCGTAATTGTGCTCCATGCTGCGGAATGGGCTATAAGCAAAGGTATTTCCCGTGAGCTCGGCGTAAATGATGGAATAGATGAGGGTCTGATATTGGGCCCCGAAACCATCACCTCTTATGGGGTTGGTGACAATCGAGTTGGCGTATAGAGCTCCAAAGTAGAAGAATAATAAAATTCCATATTTTTTCATTCCATCCATGGAAAACCCTGATGTTTTCGTTGCAAAAGACGTTATGGGAAAAATGTTTTTTTTGCTATTTTTTTTTTCAAAAAAGGGTGAGGGCCCGTTCTTATGGAAATACGATATCTTTTGATCTGTTTTTTTATCGCACTGGCTCCTCTGTTTTCCGATAATGTTTCCATCATTGGAGCAGGGCGCATAGGGCTGGCCTACGCTTTATGCTTGGAAAATGCAGGACACAATGTTCTCGCCGTCGATGTGAGCCGCATCCTCGTTGATATGCTCAACCAAAAGACCTTGAGGGTAGCAGAACCCGGGATCAATGAAATGCTTATTCGCAGTCAGCATTTTCACGCGACGACATCTCTTAACGAAGCACTGGATTTTTCCGATATCATCCTCGTTATCGTTTCCACAACAAATGGAACTGAAGGATATAATTTTCAGGCTTTGACAGATCTTCTGAAAGAGATCAACGCTCAAAAAGTGGAAAATAAACATCTTGTGATCCATTCCACTGTATCCCCGGGATATATTCATCACACCGCTCGCCCTTTGGTCGCCGATTGCAAAAACATCACGATAAGCTATAACCCTCCTTTCATTGCACAAGGAGAGATTGTTAAAGGCCTCGTGACTCCTGATATGGTCCTCGTTGGCCAGGCGACAAAGGAAGCGGGCGAATTAATAGAAGGCTTGCACCGCTCAATGGTGAAAAATAATCCCCCCTTCGCCCGAGTGTCCGTTGAAAGCGCCGAAATCGCAAAATTGGCTCTCAATTGCTTTCTGACCAGCAAGATCGCATTTGCCAATCTCGTTGCAGATATCGCCGATGAAACACCAGGAGCTGATAAGTACGAGATCCTCAAGGCGATTGGCTGTGATGGCCGCGTCGGATCGAAATATATGACCCCAGGGTATGGTTTTGGTGGCCCCTGTTTCATCCGCGATAATCGCGCACTAGCGGAATACGCCTCGCACCTAAGAATTGATCCGGTGATATTTACAGCCACTGATGCCGCAAACGATCAACATGCTGCTTTTATGGCACAGAAATGGATTGAGCAGGACCTCATAGAATATGTCTTTCAAGATGTCTCTTTCAAGCCCGACTGTCCCGTGAAAATCATCTACGCTTCACAAAAGCTTGCAGTTGCAAGATTAATCGCAGAACAGGGAAAACGTGTCACAATTGTCGATGTCCCGAGCGTGATCAATGAGGTCAAAGCCCTCTATGGGGATCTTTTCAATTATTGCATTTTAAATGAATGATAATCAGTTCAACAGGAGCATCGGAATTATTTACGCTGCAATGGAATTGATTCTCAGGGTCCGTAGGCCTAGATACAGGAACTCCTGTTGGAAACTCGACATCTACCGTTCTTCCATCTGCCTCAAGACGCGTTATAGTCCCACCTTGCAGAGCGACCACTACTTGCGGGTAGACATCTCTATGAAGACCAATCTCTTCGTGTGGTAAAATTTTCGCCTTGGCTACGCAAACGTCGTCATTTTCGAATTGAATCTGGTATTCAAAAGCGCGAACCCCAGTTGTTACGAAGCAAGCCAATCCTAGTAGTAGTAATCTCATATATGAATATCGGTTTTATTCTTCGTCTTGCGAATTATGAAAAAACTTAGCTATCCCCTTTTTCGTTGCAAGTCCTTGAGTTACCCCGAGAATGATTTCTTGATACTCGGCATCAAAATTGTAAACCGGTTTATAATTCGAAGCAAAAAAAATCATCGCTGTCATTGAGGCTGTCCGTTTATTCCCGTCTACAAATGGGTAATTTCGATAAAGTGATATAGCCGCATTCACAAAAAGTCTGTTATCCTTTGCCGTTACCCCACAGGTTTCTTTTCTCCCAGGAAGAAAAATGCAGCGGCTGCCGACGCAGTCAAAAACCAATTTTTCATGTTGTTTGGGTATAGATCGTCCTCTTTATTAACCATGTATTAATATGCCTATAATGACAAATAATGCCCCAACGACTGCAAATACATTGGCTAGAATCAGCACTTTGTTCTTAATCAATACTCCATAAAGCAACCAACTAGATACCGAAATTAGTCCCAATGAAAATCCGATTAGGGAAACATCACTAGCTGATTTAGTTACAAATATCTTAATTCCCTGCACATAAAATAAAAACTGACCCAAAACACCCATGCTTAACATATATTTTTCATAATAATTGAAAAATCTACTTCTCGTCGGGACTTCATTTGGATTCATGACTTCTCCCAATTTCGGACTTCTTGTGTATTCTGACCATGCCTATGCAGTTAGGGGTTGTAAGAAAATAGCTTTTACAGTTTTCGAGGGAAAAATCGATTCATCTCTCGACAATTTTTCCTTGCAGGGGTGACAGGAACACCTGCTGCGGAAGATCTTTTTCTCCTCGGAAACTGTAAAATTTATTTCCTTACAACCCCTTAATGCTCGATAAGTTTATCTTGCATTATGTGAATCTATCGCTCACTCTTTTTAAGCGGACATAATCGTTAAATAATCCATTAACTGTCTTGTGATCAAAAATTTGTCTTTGACAAGTTTTTTGCCTGCATCCCCAAACTGTTTTGCAAGCTTCTGGTTTCTAAGAAGTTTTGTGATACATTTTGCGGTTTCTTTAGGGGTATGGACAAGAAATCCAGTTTGTCGATCGATGATCTGTAATGGAATTCCCCCTACGTTTCCTCCAATCACAGGCTTTGACTTCCATAAGGCTTCGGAAACAGTTAGCCCAAATCCTTCTTTTAATGATTTTTGAAGGACGATGTCTGCCCCCCGTTGTAAAGCATTGATGATCCGATGAGATGATGGCGGTAAAAGAAGGACATGGATATTCTGATCCCCAACCGCTTTCATTTGGACGTCTTTGAGCACTACCTCGCTTTCTGGATCGTCTATAGCTTCGCTTCCTGCTAAAACCAATTGAAGATCTGGATGAGATTTCTTTGCAATCTGATATGCTTCAATGACTCCTAACGGGTCTTTAAATCGATCAAAACGGGAAACCTGTAAAATCACAGGTCGACTCATATCGATTTTGAAGTGATGATAGACATGCTGAATTTCCTCTTGATCGAGCTCGATGTTCTTTTCGCTAAATGGATCGATGCTTGGAGGCACTACATATACTGGACAAGGCAATTTTTGGACATATTCTTTGACAGAAAATATACTTGCATCATAGAGATCGACATGTTTTTTAAGATATTTCCAAGCAGCCTCCGAAGGAGATGAGAGATCGACATGGCAACGCCAGATCCACTTCCCTTTTCTGTTTGGGAAATGCGAAAGAAGACCTAGTGGTTGGGGATCATGGATGAAAACGATATCTGCATCGGAGAGAATCATTTTGAGAGCGACGGCATTGTCCGCATTTGTCTTTTCATAGATGCTATGTCCACATTGGATGAAACCATGGCCTTAGTGGCTCTGATTCAGTGTTTGATATTCAAGATAAACGAAGAATTAGATGAGAATTGCCAACCAAAATGGACTGAAGAGCATCACTGGATTGCTCCTGAAAATCATTGGATTGCCGCACGAGACGGGCTGGAAGGAATGATCATTACTAATCTTCAAGGGAAAAGACAAAAAATTTCCGATGCTATTTTGGAACTCATGAATCTTCTTTTACCAATTGCAAAAAATCTCAATTGCCAAGAAGAGTTGCTTTACTTGATTAATATTATTGAAAATGGAAATGGGGCGCAAAGACAGCGTAGGACATATAACGAAAAAGGGTCTTTAAAAGAAGTGGTTACAATTGTGCGAGAAGAATTTAAATCGTGGCTTCCCGAGAGTTGTTCCATAAATTAATCAGCCCATGCCTAGAATATATACTGCGCCCAACCTAAAAGTGTGAATTTATAGGGGCATTATAACAGCCTATCTTTGAATGATTGCTCCTAGAAGGTATTAATTCTAATGCCTCCTTCGTCGCGACCGCTTTGCTTCATTCAAATCTATGCCGTCCTAAGACCCTCTAAATTCACACTTTTAGGGCGGGCTCAGTATAGCTCTGCTCCTTGGCCTTTAATTCCATGACAGAATTACCATTTATGCTTAACGCTATAATAAGCCGCCGCACCCACAGTCATTACAGCTGCTACGATCAGAATGAGCTTAGGAGACAATATCAATAATGCACCGCCAAACAAACAAATAATTCCATCCCCTAAGACACGTAGTGATAATTGCGTTCCCATTACCTCTCCTTGAACAGCATCTGAAACAGAATCAGAAATTTTTACTGTAATCAAGGTTACGGCAAGTCCAATGACTAACCCGCTGAGAGCGAACAACAACATCATCAGGAGACTAGAATTTACACCCACGATCCCGATTAAAAAAAGAGCAAATCCTCCAATAGCCCCAATGATTGATAACCGATTGGATACACGAGAGGAAAAGAACGCTGGCAACCAGACATTTCCTACTGTAAGGCCGAGACATAACACACCGTTGTAGAATATCAGCTGAGCCGGACCAAGTGTCCACTTAAGTGTGAGATAGACAGGGCCAAACTCATAAAAAATGTCAACCGCTAAAGTAAAAATTGTGGAAGCGACCATTAAAAGTTTTAACTGTTTATTGGAGAACAAAACCAAAATTCTTTTGATTATATTGATTCGCTGCCATAAAGTCTGTGCTTTGACAGAGGTTCTGATAACTGATTTCTTAAGTACAAGCGCTGACAGCACAGCAAGGCAAAAAAACAGGACGCAAATGAAAAAGAACGGTGTAGAGGTCGTTAACCCTTCCCATAACTTCTTGTCAGTCATTAGCCCGCCTATCAATGGTCCAATAAGGTAAGCAATGGATGTAGCAGCATTAATTTTACCAAAAGTGTCATGTTTGGAGACTGTTTTGATATCAGCAGCCATAGCACGTGCAATAGCGACGTTTCCTTCCATGAGACCTGCTATCAATCGACTTATGATGAGCAGTCCTAAATGCTGTCCTGCAATGGCAAGCCCTGTAACAAGATTTCCGATAGCTGTGACGACCAAGCTTCCTGACAGCAGTTGTTTGCGGCCATAGTCATCTGATAAAGCACCTAGAATTGGCGAGCCGATAAATTGACCCAGAGGATAAACTGCCAGTGTGATTCCAAGAAAAAGAGCTCGACTTGATTCGCTTGAGTCTGCAGAAAGGATGGAGAATTCCGGATTTAGAAACAGCCCAGGGAAGATCAGATAAGGCATTGAAATTCCTATGAAGCCTAAAAAGACAATGGTGTAAATGATCCATAATTGGCGTTTTTGATTCCCTTGCGCTGTCATTAGCCATCCATCTCCAATTCCATAGCGAGTGACTTATATGCACATCGTTTCAACTCTTTTGCTTCTTTCCCTTTGAGAGTTTTGATGGAACTAAGTTCTGCCTCTATCTCTTCAATCGCGGGGAGCTGTCCTGCGGAATAGAAAAAATAGGAAGCTCTTCCAATTGTCGCACAGCTTGTGCGACTTTTTCATAAGCCAGGTAAAATGCCTTCATTCTGAATAGGTTAGAGCTAGAAAATCCTTCAATTCCTGAGAAATTATTTTGAATGTCTCTAGCTAAGACACCAGTTCCCCAGCCACCCTGATCCTGTTTTTCAACAATGGAGATTGTATTATGGGATTAAGAACCTGTCAACCAAACCCACATGCTCAAAAGGGAGCATCGGTCTACGGCTATAAAAAACTTATGCAGAATTTGGCGGATTTGTGATTCATTACATTGCTTATCAATATGTTGTTGAAGTTCATGATAGTTTAATTGATGAATATGGTGGACGAAAAGGGATTCTAAACGAAGGACTGCTAAGATCCGCTTTAGAAATGCCAAAAGCGCGTTTCGATGGAAAGGATTTACATCGAACAATTTTTGATAAAACTGCGACGTAAATGACAGCGATGATTTTTTTGCTTCAAATTATAAAGTAAGATTTGACTTTGAGTTGACTGACTTTCTTCTGACATTAGAAACTCCCCCCAGACTAAAGACAGCACGTTCAAGTAAAGCTGAATCACACTTTCCTCTCAAGAATATTAAAGCTCACAAGGATGAAAAGTTTAAGTACTTTCTAATTTTTGTGAGCAAGTGGGGAAAATTTGGGAAAATTCCGTTTGCCATTTCTTGTTTTTTCTGCCTTAGATTTTGGGAGGCTTAATGGAGCTGAGCTCAGCCTCAATTTCTTCCGCTGTGGGTAGGTTTGCCTTCAGCTCTTTTGGTTGGAGGGAAATCGAATATCAGGATCAAGAACACGGTTCCGACGTTGTCATCTATCAATTTTTATTTGTTAATATTTTTCAAACAGTGATATTCTGGCCCAAACAGAAATTGGGGGTTTTCATGATAAGGTTCACTATGATCCTTTTTTTCAGAAAAATAGCCTTGTTGTTTATTTTTATATGCGGCACACAACAATGCTTGTCGGGTGAAAATCTTAATAATAAAAAACCAGAAATACATATATTTATTCACGTATGTACAATCAATAACTGGAAACCGATACTACTAGAGCAACTCAACCGCATCCATGCCTCGGGCTTATATGACGCCTGCAAATCCATTTCCTTGGGAGTATTGGGCGATGGAAATATGAGTAATTTCGCAAAAAAGTATCCCAAGCTGACGATTCTATTTCAAAGTCCTAACGTGGGCTTGTACGAGCGACCCACACTTCTGGCATGTCATGAATTTTGCTCATCGCATGCCGACCCAGATTCGTTAGTTTTATATTTGCATACGAAAGGAGTCACCAAGACTTCTCCTATTGTTTCGGCGAACGTTCGGGATTGGGTAAATTATATGGAGTATTTTACCATTGATCTGTGGCCAAATTGCGTGGCCGCTTTAGAAAATTATGATGTGTGCGGAGTGAATTTATATCCAGTTCCTGCGTTGCATTTCAGCGGCAACTTTTGGTGGGCGCGTGCAGCATACATTGCCACCCTTCCCAATACTATTAGCCCCGATTACCTTGCTCCCGAAATGTGGCTAGTACTTAGTTAATAAAATTCTTACTTATATTTCAGGGTAGAGTTTTTTCAGTTTGATTCGTGCATCTTCAGCTCTAAATCGCCAGTTGCACTTTACGGCTGCTCTATTTCTCTCCCCTTCCCAAGCTTGGATTTCCCGCACCAATTCTTCCGTTGTCCCGATTCTCCTATTCAGACACTGCCTGGATAAAGCACTAAATTCGATCTCTGCCATATTCAGCCAGCTTCCGTGCTTTGGCGTATACTGAATGTCTAATTTTTCCGTAATTCTTCGAGCCTCTTCAGGGGTAAATTTCCCATATAGCGAGGCCGGCGTATGTGTGTTCAGGTTGTCCATGACAATCGTGATTTTCTTCGCATTTGGATAAAGCTCATCTACAATCATCTTCATACAATCGGCCCAATCTTTTTTAGTTCGTTGTTCAGTGACTCGCACATGTCGTTTCCCTTCAAAAGGCTCAAAAATCATGAACAAATTGCTCACCCCGTTTCTCTTGTATTCGCTGTCGTATCTCTCCGGCTTTCCTGATTCCATCGGGATGCTCTCTATCACTTCTTGTATCTGCTGTTTGCTGCTTTCATCAAAGCAGAGCAGGGGATGTTCTGGATCATATTCTCTTTTATAAATCTCTAGGACTTCTTCCATCCTCCAGACAAATTCGTCGTTGGCTTTTGGAGGGATTTTCCATTCTTTTTTCTGCCACGGTTTAAGCTCGTTTTTTTTAAAACGTTCCTTACAGACCCATAGGAACAAGATTCAACATCAGTGAGAGTAACCACTCTTCCAGCGATTAGTCGCAGCGTCCATCGCTCTCTTCCCACAGGTGCTTCACTACAGGCTACAGCAATGATATGTGCCTCCACATCACCATCGATTATTCTTGGCCTGCCAGTCCGAGGTTTATCATGAACTACCTCAAGCCTTCCTTTGTGAAAACGCTCTCGTAACTTTGTCACAGTGTATTGGGAACAATGTAATTCATCAGCAATCTCATGATCTTTCTTAGCCTCGTGGTTCTTATCAGCTTTCAGAAGAATCTGCGCCCTCTTTACCTCTCTAGGGGACCAATCGCCACTTTTTGTATTTTTAATTAAAAATCCTCTCTCTTCTGTCGACAGAGCTACTTCATGCGTTTGCTTGTTTCCCATCGTTCCTTCCCTTATTAGAAAAAAGACGCAAGGATAACAAACTCTTCCATTTAAGGAAAATTTTTATTAACTATGTACTAGGTCAGAATGCACCGAAGGCCAAATGTTTTCATGTGTCAAGTTGCCCACACTATGACATGCGATATCCTGCGAGCAAATACCGATAGCAACTTCTATCTTTTGAGAAATGCATGGAATATATTTTTTCTCGGTAAACGTTTTACTCGGGAACAATCGCGGGCCAATTGCAAGATGGCTGGCCTTTCCGGTGCGGGCACCGATGAAATTCATCTCATCGATGAGGATTTTCAAGAAGGCAACTGTATTATGGCCCATTGGATCTTGGCCATGAATTCCAAATCGCTATCGGACAATTTAATCAGCCGATCAGCTGAAAGCTTGATCTGTCGCTGATACTTTTTTGTGGAGTGCAGGATTAGTGTAGCATTCAGGTCTGAATGCATAAAAAAGCAGTTAAGTTTTACACCTAACTGCTTGTAAGACAAGATCTCCAGCTACTGGGTATACTTCGAACTTTTGACTGGCTAGGCTTTAAAGATAAATTTTTATCTACTTCACATTTAGCCGCTTACAAACGGCTTGCAAATAATGTATCCCGCAAGATACAATGAAATTATGGAAATCGAGATTGAACTCTACGAAACAGCTTCTGGTCACTGTCCCTTTGACGATTGGTTTGAATCCTTAAGAGAACTGCACACTCGCGCTAAAATCCTCACAAGGCTTGACCGCCTAAAAGCAGGAAATTTTGGCGATTGCAAGGCTCTTGGTGATGGAATTGCAGAGCTGAGGATTCACTACGGACCAGGAATTAGAGTCTATTACTCGAAAATAGGCAGTAAGATCATCCTTTTGCTTTGTGGAGGAGATAAAAGCTCGCAAACCAAGGACATTAATAAAGCTAAGGAGTTTTTAAAAGAATATCAATTGAGGGATAAAAAACATGGCAAAAAATAAAAATTATCAAGAGTGGCTTTTAGAAAAGCTAAAGGATCATGATGAAGCCGTTGCCTATCTCAATGCTGCCTTAGAAGAAAGTCTTAAAGGTGATGAAGAATCTCAACATCTTTTCCTCGTCGCTATTCGAAATGTTGCTGAAGCACAAGGTGGAGTTGGAAATCTTGCCAAAAAGGCTGGTATTGGCAGAGAAAGTCTCTATAAAACTCTTTCAGAAAAGGGCAATCCTAAATGGCATACACTTGTTTCATTAGTGATTGCTTTAGGATTGAATTTACGATTAACTTAAACGGATTAAATTATGCAAATATCAAAAGAAGAATTTCAACGAAGAATGAATTTTTATACTTCTTGTATCCCACGCCTAGATTGGTTTTCTCCTGAAGAACAAGAAGAGTTAGTGTTTAAGGCAGATCAAAATGCTCAAATTTACCACAGTCCTTTCTTACCTATTCTTGAAAACCTAACTTTTATGCGAAGTGTTATTGAAGGAAGAAAGCCTATCTAACTAGGATTTGGTCTTGCCCCCTTTTTTGGTCCGGGCTAAATGCGAAAAATCGGGTTATTGGTCTTGCCCCTGGTCTTGCCCCCTTTTTTGGTCCGGGCTAAATGCGAAAAATCGGGTTATTTTTTCTTGAGATTGCCCATTTCTCGAGATAAAGTTTAGCCTATACACACTCCAGTTTTGGACTAAAGTTTTCGAGCTCCCCGAAGCCCCGAGCATAGCCGCCAAATAGCTCGGCGAGGGGCGGGGAAGCGAGCCACTTGCTCGCCTCAGCGAACTCTCGGGGTGTTGCATTTTTTAACGAACTGTGAGGCCTTTGCTCATTGTAATCTATTCGCCATGCTTTTGCCTTCATCTGTGCGTCTTCTAGAGACAGGAACCAGTGCTGATTCAGGCATTCTTGGCGAAACCTGCTATTAAAACTCTCAATGAAAGCATTATCTGTAGGCTTTCCCGGCCTGGAAAATCTAGCTTAATCCCTTGTCCGTAAGCCCATAAATCAAGCTCCTTTGAAATAAATTCTGGCCCATTATCCACTTTAATAGCTTCCGGTCGGCCATGCTCTTTAATCGCTTCTTCTAAAAAACGCACTACATCCGTTCCTTTGCATGAAACTCCCACTCCGATCCCAGGGCTTTCCCTTGTAAAATTGTCCACGATCGTCAAAAACCGAATTCGGTGTCCGTTATACAGCTCATCTGAAACAAAATCCATACTCCAACATTCGTTCTTTTTCCCGGCTATTACTGGGTCTCTTCTCGTTTTAATACTAACTGTTCTCCTTGGAACTTTCAATCGCATTTGCAGGTTTTCCTTACAATACAGACGGTAGATTCTTTTGTGGTTCACGGACCACCCTTCCCGCTGCAACAAAGTGTGAATCCGACGATAACCATAGCGTACACGGATTGATGCGATTTCTTTGACCCGTTTAACTAAAAATGCCTGATCTCCTCGAATTGACTTGTAACGGTGCACAGATCGGCGAATATGCAGCACTGCACAAGCTCTTCTTTCGCTCACTCGATGAACGAGAACTAGCTCTTTGACTAGTTCTCGTTGGAGAGCAGGCTTTAAAGCTTTTTTGAAAGCACCTCTTGCAGCATGTGTTTGTCTAGATTCAAATCAGCTACAAGCTGCTTTAATCGACGATTTTCCTCTTCCAATTGTTTTAACCGTCGAAGTTCGGAAGGCATCAGCCCACCATATTTCTTCTTCCATTGGTAAAATGTTGCCTGCGAAATGCCAAGCTTGCGACAAATTTCGTCGATAATGGTTCCGTTTTCTGCCTGTTTCAAAGCGAAAACTATTTGCTCTTCCGTAAATTTGCTTTTCTTCATCGAAAATCCCTTTGTTTCTAAAAACTTCTAGAATGGGATTTTTCGCATTATTTTTGGACCATTTTTTGGGGAGCAGACCAAAGTCGAAAGCTTCGTCTCACAATTTTGACTTTAAAAAACATTTCTTAAAAATGGAAGAGCAAAGGCAATGAAACAATTTGACGCGCCTTATACAATCTGACGCTCCTTTTTGTAAGCGCAGCATTCAAGTCTGAATGCATAAAAAAAAAGCAGTTAAGTTTTAAACCTAACTGCTTGTAAGACAAGATCTCCGGATGCAAGATTCGAACTTGCGACCAATGGATTAACAGTCCACTGCTCTACCGCTGAGCTAATCCGGAATAGAACGGATAATCTTAGTGCATAGGTCGATTTTTCATCAATTCCTTTATCTTTTCTATGTAAAACAAATTTTTAAGTGTTTAATTTTACCTTGGGAAAGTTATTCTTCCCAGTATGGAAGAGATCTTCGGGTTTATCGACAGCATTGTTTTTACTGAAAGCGAGAAGGGGTTTACCGTGGCTAGGCTCAAGGAGCCGAAGAAGCGGGAACCCACCTGCATCGTGGGGGTAATGCCCTCGGTACAGCCGGGGGAAACGATCCATTGCAAGGGCGGGTGGAGGATCCATCCGGAGTATGGCCAGCAGTTTGAGGTGAAGTCTTTTACTGTCCAAGCGCCGGCGGATTTGGTCGGGATTCAAAAGTATCTTGAATCGGGGTTGATCAAGGGCATTGGGCCGGTCTATGCCGAGAGAATTGTGAAGTGTTTTGGGTTGGAGACACTCGAGATGATCGATAAGGAGCCGGACAGGCTGCTTGAGGTGCCTGGGATCGGGGCTAAGCGCGTGGAGAAAATCAAAGGGTGTTGGAAGGACCAGCAATCGATCAGGGACGTGATGGTCTTTTTGCGGGGACATGGAGTGAGCCCAGCGTATGCGCAGAAGATTTTTAAGAACTATGGCGACAAGAGCATTGAGAAAGTGCGCGATAATCCGTTCCAGCTGGCCAAGGAAATCCACGGGATAGGATTTAAGACGGCTGACTCGATTGCGCAAGGGTTAGGCATTCCTCTGGAGTCAGCGTCGCGGATCGACGCGGGGATTGAGCACACGCTTTGGGAGCTTTCTAATGAGGGGCATGTCTGTTATCCGCTGGAGGAGCTGATTCCTGAGGTGGAAGCGATTTTGCAAGTGTCTAGGGGGGCGATTGAGAAGAGGATTCAGGCGCTCATCGACAAGCAGGATCTTGTCAAAGATGGGGGGAAGGTGTGGGTCAGGCCGCTCTATTTGACTGAGGTGGGGATTGCGCGGGAGCTTGCGCGGCTGCAGCAATCGGTCTGCCGCATTCGGAGTGTGGATGTTGAAAAAGCCATCGAATGGTCTCAAAAGCAGCTGAAGATCGAGCTCGCCCCGGAACAGAAAATCGCCGTCGGGCAAGGGGTGAAGGAAAAAGTGTTGATCGTGACAGGAGGGCCGGGAACGGGCAAGAGCACGATCACTAAAGCCATTTTGGCTATTTCTGAAAAAGTCACGCAGCGGATTCTATTGGCAGCGCCTACAGGAAGAGCTGCCAAGCGGATGACGGAAATCACGGGAAGAAAGGCATCGACGATCCATAGCTTGCTGGAGTTTGATTTTAAAACGGGAAAATTCAAGCGCAACAAGGACAATCCCCTCCTATGCGAGCTTTTTATTGTCGACGAAGCGAGCATGATCGACACGCAGCTGATGAACCATCTGCTCAAAGCGGTGCCTTCAGATACACGGGTGATCTTCATCGGAGATGTTGATCAGCTGCCCAGTGTTGGGCCGGGAAACGTGCTCAAAGACTTGATTCAATCTGAGCGGATCGCAGTGACGCAGTTGAAAAAGATCTTTCGGCAGGCGGCGGGCTCGCTGATCATCACGAATGCTCACCGGATCAACCAGGGGGAATTTCCCGACATTTCTTATCATCCCGGTGGAGATTTTCAATTCATCGAAGCGGAAAATCCAGAAGATGTGGTGAAGATCGTGGTGGACTTGGTGGTCAACCGCCTGCCCAAATCGCACCGCTTCCATCGGTTCGACGACATTCAGGTGCTCTCGCCGATGAAGCGAGGGCTGATGGGCAGTGAAAATCTCAACACGGTGCTGCAACAGCAACTGAATCCATCGCCGACTCCCCTCTTTCGTTTTGGACGTTGTTTCCACGTCGGAGACAAAGTGATGCAGATCCGCAATAACTATGAAAAAGAGGTCTACAACGGCGATGTTGGAAAAATCATCGAGATCGACTTGACCGACCAAACGATGAAAGTGGGCTTCGAGGGAAAAGTCGTCGGTTACGATTTCATCGAGATCGACGAGTTGATCTTAGCGTATGCTGTCTCCATTCATAAATTCCAAGGCAGCGAATGCCCTTGCGCCATCATCCCTGTCCACACCTCGCACTTTAAACTGCTTTTCCGCAATTTGCTCTACACGGGGCTGACGCGCGGGAAGAGAAGGGTCGTCTTCGTCGGGACAAAAAAAGCGATCGCGATCGCGATTAGAAATGAAGAGGTGTTGAAGCGGCATACCGGGCTGAAAGATACGTTAATCAAGACGATTTAGAATGAGATCGGCTTCTTTTTCGTCGATCAGGACGAAGCGTTGAAGACTCTGTTCGTAGCAGTAAACATCGGCCTGGGCGATGTCAAACCACCATCCGTGGACGCGGATCTGTTTTTTTTCAAGCCGCTCGCGGACGGAGGGGTAGCTCAAGATGTGCTCGACTTGCTCTAGGACGTTGACTTGAGAGATTTGATTGTGCTCGGAAAGGGAGGGGTCGATGACGAATCCGCTGCGAACTTTTTTAAGCGATGCTTCGGCATATTTGAGCCAAGAGCGCAAATGGGGACAGGATTGGTTTTCTACGCCGTGAGCGAGGGCTTGCATCGCGCCGCATTCGGAATGGCCGCAGACGATGATGTCCGAGACGTTTAAGGTCAGGACGGAGAATTCGATCGCGGAAGGGACGCTGTTTTCTTCCATCTCGGAATTCATGGGAGGAATCAAATTACCGATATTGCGGATGACGAAAAGGTCGCCAGGGTCTGTCGAAGCGAAAAGGTTGGGGACGACGCGACTATCTGAGCAAGCGATAAAGAGGACGTCTGGCGTTTGTCCGAGGGCGAGTTTGGCAAAAAGCTCTCTTTTGTCTTTTGTCAGCCCCTTTCTAAACTCGACAATCCCCTGGATTAGTTTTTTCATTTATACGATTTCTGAGCCGGGTTGCGCTTGGTTAAACTGGGGCAATTCGAAGCCGTCTGCGGTTTCAGCAGTGAGGACCATGCCGTTGCTTTCAATGCCCATCAGGACAGCGGGCTTGAGATTGGCGACGATGGCTACGTGTTTGCCGATGAGCGAGGCGGGATCGACTTTTTCGCCGATGCCGGAGGCGATGGTGCGCTGCTCAAAGCCGAGATCGACTGTGAGCTTGAGCATTTTTTTCGATTTGGGAACCCGTTCGGCATGGAGGATTTTGACGACGCGCAAATCGATTTTGCGCACATCGTCAATGGTGATTTGTTCTTTTTGTGAGGTGGAGGTGGTTGTTTTCGCTGTCATTTTATGCAACTTTTCTATTTCTTTTTGAATGACATCATCTTCGATTTTAGTGAAGAGGATTTTGGGCTCGGGCAGAGCATGCCCCGCGAGCAGCACCGATGTGGCGGTCTCTTCCCATCTCGCTTGAGAAAGCGGAGTGGTAAATCCAAGCATTTTCCAAACCTTTTCGGCGGCCTGGGGGATGATCGGGAAAGAAATCAAAGCGAGTAGCTTAATGCATTCGAGGCAGCAGGCAATTGTATTGGCCATGTCTTGATGCGTGATGGCGCTTCGGGCGGAGATCCAGGGTTTTTTGGCGTCGAAATAGACGTTGCCGATCTGGGCGAGCTCCATGAGGACCTGCGATGCGCGACGTAGCCGGAAATGGGCATAGGCATCGTCGGCCTCTTTGGCAAGTTCGTGGATTTTGTTCAAGAATTGCTGATCTTGGTCGTGAAGTTGTTTTAACTCGGGAATTTTTCTTTCGCAATTGTTTTGGGCGAAAACAAGTACGCGGTTGACGAGGTTTCCATATTTTCCGAGCAGTTCGTTGTTGCACCTCGCTTGGAAATCTTTCCAGGTAAACTCGGAATCTTGCGTTTCGGGCGCGTTGGATGCGATCGCATAGCGGATCTGATCGGCGGTAAACTGCTTAAAGAAATCCTCTAAATCGATATACCACCCTTCCGACTTACTAAATTGCCTTCCTTCGAGATTGTAAAACTCATTAGCGGGAAGCTCGTCGACGAGCTTGTAGGGGGTGTTTTGTCCCATGATCTGGGCTGGGAAAAAGACAGCATGGAACGGGATGTTGTCTTTTCCGATGAATTGAACGAGTTTTGTCTTGGGATCGAGCCAATAATCTTTCCAAGCTTCGGGTTTATGGTGCAGCTCGGCCCACTCTTGAGTGGCGGAAATATAGCCGATCGGAGCATCGAACCAGACGTAGAGGACTTTGCCTTCCGTTCCCGGAAGAGGAAGAGGGATTCCCCACTCCATGTCGCGGGTGATTGCGCGGGGCTTGAGTTCATTGATGTACGTCTTAGCGAAATTGACGACGTTGCTCTTCCAATCTTTTTTGGAGATCCACTCGTTGAGTTTGTCTTTGAAAAGATCGTAGCGCATGAACCAGTGCTTCGTCGGTTTGCGGATGAGCGGGGCGCCGGTGAGCTTGGAGCGGGGGTTGATCAGGTCGGTCGCCTCATAGCTCGCGCCACACTTTTGGCACTCGTCTCCCCGCGCATCGGGAAAACCGCATTTGGGACAAGTTCCGACGACATAGCGGTCGGCTAGGAATTTTTTGTCCTTTTCGGAATAGAGCTGATCTGTAGTCTTCTCCTCGATATAGCCGTTATCGAGCAGGTCTTTGAAAAATTGCTGAGTGGTTTTGGTGTGCCCGGGCCAGGTAGTGCGCGAGTAATGATCGAAGGAGAAATCGAGCTGGGAGAAGAAGGTTTTAATAATATTGTGGTAGAGATCGACGTGCTCTTTTGGAGTTCTGCGAGCGAGCTCAGCGCTCAAAGTGATGGCGATGCCGTACTCGTCAGAGCCGCAAATGTAAAGGACGTCGCTGCCTTTGAGCCGCTCATAGCGCGCATAACAATCGCCAGGCAGGTAAGCGCCTGCGATGTGTCCGAAATGCAAAGGCCCATTGGCATAAGGAAGAGCTGAGGTGATCAGGACTTTTGGGCGCATGCCGAGTTTAAGATTCCTTTTCAATAGCGACGGGCTCTTCTTCCTCTTCTTCCATTTTTTGGAGGTCGGCCAGGTATTGTTCGCTGGGGTTGCGCTTGATTTCGTTCAGCAGCTTGGTCATGGAGACCTCATGGCCGGACTTGATATAGAAACGCGCCAAACGGATCGCTTGGTTGGCCAGCTCGAAATTGTTCTTAAATAATCCGCGAAGACTTTCATTGGTCAACGAATCTCTCGACGTTCTGTATTCTCTCATCTCTTAAATACTCCTAGTTTGTTGGGTGTTCCTTAACATGTGTCATGTTGCGCCCCACTCTATGTTCTTCCGCGATGACTATGCTGCGGAGCACGATGTAGGCCTGATTCAAATTGTCATTGACAATGTGGTAGTCATACTCAGCCATTTTCTCGATTTCCGCTTTTGCCCAGGAAAGCCGCTTTTCAATCGCCTCTTTGCTTTCGGTTTTGCGTTTGACCAGCCTCTCTCTCAACTCTTCTAATGAAGGCGGGCTGATAAAGATAAATATCGCAGGATAATTTTCTTTTTTCAGCTGCATGGCCCCCTGCGTATCGATAATCAGGAAGACATGCTTACCCATTTCCTGCTGCTTTAGGACGTGCTCTCGCGAAGTGCCGTAATGATAACCGAAAACCTCCGCATATTCAAGAAAATCCCCGTGCGCTACCCTGTCTGTAAATTCTTTTTTTGAAAGAAAATAGTAGTCCTTTCCGTCGATCTCTCCAGGACGCAGCGGCCGAGTCGTACAGGAAATGCTTTCATAGATACAAGGAAATTCTTGAGAAAGCATCCTCACGAGCGTGGTCTTCCCGGTGCCCGCCGGAGCGCTCAAGACGAACACAAAGCCCTCAGATACATTTCCTAGCAGCTTTTGGGTCATGAATCTATCCCCAAATTCGAAAAATTTGATTTTTGAAGGATTTTTTCACAGATTTTAATGTCGCTTCGCCGGACATAATTGATAAATTAGGCCAAGAAGCGGCATTAGAAGACGTGGAAAAAGACTCAAAAAGCAATCTATTCCAATTTCGAGATAGGTTCATAAATGGTTATTCGATATTTTGCACCTGTTCGCGAATCTTGTCCAGCTCACTTTTGATTTTGATCACGTAAGAAGATATTTCACTGTCGGCCGATTTGGACCCTAATGTATTGATTTCTCGATGCATCTCTTGCGTTAAAAAATCCAAGGTCCTTCCGATCGCCTTCTCTTGGGAGGCGAGATGGCGGCGGAACTGCTCGATATGGGTTCGTAGGCGGACGAGCTCTTCAGTGACGTCTAATTTTTCTGCAAGCAGGGCGACCTCCCGCAAAATCCTCTCCTCCGCTTCGCCGTGCATATGCCCGACCTCTTTCAAGCGGTCGATCAGTTTTTTTCGATAATGGACCAAAGGCTGCTCTTTGATCAATTCGACAGCGGCGATATTTTCTTCGATGACCTTCAGCCGTTTTTGGATGTCGAGCGCAAGCGTCTTGCCCTCCGCCTCCTTCATCTTCATCAATTCTTGCAGAGCCTCTTCCACGATACTCTTCAATGAGGATTTGAGCGCTTCTTCGTCTTCAGCAGCCTCAGAGGAAGGCAACACTTGCATTTGCGAAACTAAAAAAGGAAGGTCGACCACTTTATCGGACGCGTAGCCGAGTTCCTCAGCCAATTTGTCCCAACCTTTTTTCAACTCTTTGAGCTGGGAGGAATAACTCGAGAAGAGTTCACCGGACATTCCTTCGCTTTGCAGGTTTAAGCGCAATGTGATTTGCCCGCGTTCTAGCCATCCGCTTAGCCATTTGCGAATTTCCACATCGAATCGGAGCAGATCTTTGGGCAAATTTAACGACATGTCGAGCATTCTGCGATTGACCGAGTGGATTTCGACAACAACCCTTCCCAGCGGAGAGTTCCCGCTGGCGCGGCTGTACGCGGTCATGCTTTTGATCATGCGTATCCTTGAAAACAATGGAATATAATGGATCGATCCGTCGCTGTCAAGGAGGTTGCAATTAATCTGATCTTTCCGTTCTAATATTGAACTTTCTAAATATTTTTCAGCGAAAAACTGGTGGTAAATATGTCAATTGAAGGTGGATACACAATTGCCGTCCAATACTCTGTGAAACAACTTCTCGCCGAAGCGGAGCATTTGTCCAACGAGACCCACGATCCGAATGGCACATACGTCTCCATTGAACTCAACAAAGCTAAGGCGAGCACCCTCACCACCCTTTGCAAAAAAGTCGATGCGGAGGCGCGCGGTGAGATCGGGACCTTGCTCGAAAAAGCCCAAAGAAAACTCACCCGCGCAGAACAGTTCAACTGTTTCTTGAGGGATCCAAGCGAGAGCGCCATTGACCCAAGGGTGGACCGAATCCTCGGTAAGGTTGTCCAAAAGGAAGAAGAGATCCTTCCCAAGTTGCCGGATGAGCTCTCAAAACTTCACACCAAATTGTTGAAGTGGAACGAGCGTTTAATTCAATGCGCCTGCCGCTCTTTCAACGCATTGACCAATCAACAAATTGTAAAAGGGCGCGCTCTAATTCGGGAAATCGACATGCAAGTGCTGAACATTGCACCTCAATTCATCACCTTCGAATATTCCTTGGTGAGCAAAGACAATGATAAATATTACCCGGACCTGCCGAATCCTGAAGAATGCAAAAAAATGGCCAGCGCTTTCTATGCGATGAAATATCTCGAAATCGCATTAGAAACCGAGGATCAAAGATTTGACCAGCGTGGAATCGGCTGGATGCAAGAATCAGCGGTGCACCAACACACTGCGGAATTTATCCAAAAACATCCCCCTCGTCAGGGAATTTCCGCAGAAGCCCTTTTTGAAGAAAAAATAAATCTATTTTTGCAAGCGGTGACACCCCCAGAATTTCTTTTGAAGGAGCTCACCTTTCCTTCCGATACGAAAAAAGAAGAGATCCAAAAGAAGCTTGAAAATTTGATCGATTGGAAAAATGTGCGCCACTTTAAATCGATGGGCGCCTTTATTGAGGTCCCTCCTCAAATGCTCGCCCTTGTTTTCCACGCTTCTGGGCGCATCTCTCTGGTCAACCCTTGTGGGTGGCCGGACACGCAAGAGAGCTATGAGGCTAACTTTGCCAATGCGAGGCAGGCTGCCAATTTCTTGAGTCAATTGATCTCTGAAATGAAGACAACTCAGCCCATCGCTCTCAAGCCGTACTGCCACAAATGGGCAATTGACGAGGAGAAATTGCAGAGCGAAGAACATGAGCCTCCGATCCCTATTTACCATAGCCCCTTCGTTGAGCCAAGAATCTTAATCGACGTATCTCCTGCAGCCGATCGCCTCAATAGGATCATCGAGCTGCTTTCAAAGAATTCCGAAGAGGGATTTCTCCATGCCCTCACGTACATCGAAGATGTCAAAAATCACACTGCGATATTTTCGATGAGCGATCAATCAGAGCAGGGCGTTTTCGATCGATGCTGCTTCCACCTTTATCACATCCAAGATAAAGAAACGCCCGATAAAGTCGATAGAAACGACCACAATTGGGGCCTGACCGCCTTCCAAACGGAAGGGTTATCCACGCCTGAGCAAAAACTGCGCGCCATGCAGCGGACCCAAGTCGAATTGCTCTTCAACCTTATCAATCAGACAAACGACTACGAATCGATCCGTCTGCTGTTCGACGCTTTGGAACCCCTGAAGTTACATGCCAATGACTTGCCAAAGGGTCAAAATAACCCCGCGCACGCCCTATTCGGAAAGCTCTATGAGAATTACGTTGAGACCCGTAAACAACATCGCTACATGGAAGATCCTCAACATGAGAAATTCCGAGGAGAATTTGGTCGAGTTGTTTTTCGCGGCGACATCGATGGCATATTATTACCCCCCTTTGTGATGACAAACGCACTGCAAGAAGTAGAACAAGCGTTCAAGGCCGCTTGGCGCATTTAAAGGAAGCGTTTATTTTGGCCAATTGGAGTACTAAAAACCTGCAACCAAGAACACTTAAATGACGGCAAAATTGACGTATGATCATCGTACCGTCAGATTTCACTCCGAAAAGCTTTTAGAAGCAGCAAAACAGCTTTGCGATTCAAATTTAAATCCCAGCCAATCGATTGTCGATATCGAGTTGGAAAAAGCAAAAGCGGGCGCTCTTGCCCGTCAATGCGCGCAGGTGGATGAAACGGTTCGCGCCCCCATCGAGTCTTTGATTCAAAAGGCGCAAAAAAAGCTTATCCTTGCCGAAGAGGTCATCAAATTTCAACTAGAGGGAAAGGTCGATCCAAGAGTTGAGAGATTGAGGGCCAAACTCTCTCAAGTGAATCACAGCTTCTCCAAAGTTTATAAATGGCAGGAATGGCAAATGAAGTTGGACCGATTGGATCAGCAGGCGAGCAACCCAAAGACCGTCGAGGCACTTCTATACGCGCGCGTGATGGTCAGCGAACTCGAGATGGAATTGCTACAGATACGCCCCGAGTTTACGTATTTTACTTCCATTCTCTGCGAGAAAAACAATGTCTACTACCAAGGTCTGCCGAATCCCGAAGAGTGCAAAAAAATGTCGTCTGCTCTGTTTGCCATCCAGTACCTAAGCATGGCCACAAGCAAGGCAAACATGACCACATTCCCCTCTCCAGTCGACGGGATTAAACACCTAGCACTGGCAAACTTTATCAGAGAAAAAAAACCACGCGGTCTAATTTCAATCGAGGAGATTATTCGAATCCCCGATTCTCAACTTCCAGCGCTGAAGGACGTTCTTTCCTCCGCTGAAACTAAGCTTACCTATTCTTTTGACGCTAGTGTCAAAGAGATTCAAAAACAGCTCGAAAATCTGATCGAATTAAAGAATGCCAACCATCTTAAAGAGATGGGAGCGTTCATTGGACTCGGAGTTATCACGCTCGCTATTGTTTTTCACAGGACAGGCCGCGTCTCTTTGTACCATCCTTGCGAAAAAGAAAAAGGTTATGAGGCCAATTTCGGGAATTTGAAGCAAGCCGCTGAATTCCTGAAGACATTGACGGTGGGGATAGAATCGACCCCTCCGGTCGTGACTCTTAGACCGTATTGCGACATGTTTGCTTACGAGTATGCAAAATGGGAACGTGAATCAGAAGGTCGAGGCAAAGAAAGAATCAGCAAAGTTTTCTTAAGTGGGTCTTTTCCGCCTTCCTTTTTGGCAAGTGTGTGAGGATTATACTGCGGTCGGCTTGTAGCGTCGATTTTATGCCCTGATTTTTTTCGTGTGACGAAGCGTGGAGCTCGAAGCAATCTTCCTCCCAGCTTGCGAGAGCGAACGCAAAGTCAAACGGAAAAAGGCAGGCGCAGAAAATCGACTCTACAAGCCGACCGCAGTATATACTGCTGACACTTGAAAGTTATAGGAAATTTCAATTTCAGCGCTTCAATTTTTTGTTTGTTGAAGCAGACCATGTGCAAGCACATGGTCGATGGAAACGAACAAAAAGGCCATGGTAAAACCACGGCCGTAAGTGAAGATGCTGAAGCAGAAATTTTCATAACGTTCAAGTGGAAGCAGTATATATTATCCTTGAATACATCCATGATGTCTTTATAATCTTTCACCGAAATCCAACCCAATCCGGAGGATTTATCCTATGGCAACCCAATCCATTTTTACACAAACTGTACGCTATCAGGCGGAACAACTACTGGAACAAGCAAAATCGCTATGCGACTCTTATTTCTCCCACTCCGAATCCACTGTCCTGATCGCAGTGAAAAAAGCGGAGGTGCGCACTCTTGAAACTTTAAGCGTGAAGACGCCCGACGATGCTTCGCGGAAATCTATCGCGTCATTACTTAATAAAACGCTAAAGAAGCTCGCATTAGCGGAAAAGGTCTTGGAGTTTCGAGTGAAAGCAGAGGGAAACGCCATCGATCCAAGAGTCGAAAAACTCATCGCCAAACTCACCTCCAGGATCGAAAATCCTCCAAAGGTCGAGGAAGCGGCTTTCGAAAAGCTGTTTCAATGCCGGTTTAAATTCGACCATTACAACAAACCGCCGAAAAATTTGGCGACCGAACATGCACTCGAAAAAGCCCGTTGGATGATCGGAAAGCTCGACATGCAATTGCTTCAGAATTGCCATGAACTCATCGAATTTAAGGAATCGGCGATGAGCGAAAAGTACCGAGGTTTTTACCAAAATCTGGCGAATCCCTTAGAAGCCCAAAACCTGTCTTCGGCCATTTACGCTATCCAATATGTCGCTCTGTGCATAGCCCATGCAGACCTGAGAATCAAAACTTTTGGCCTCGGTAAAACGGATATGTGGTTTCACGGATTCATGGCCAATTATCTCAAAGATAAATCGACTCAATTTTCACTCGAGGATTTGATTCAAACCCTTTACACCGACAAATTTGTTGCGATTCCCCCTTCCAATACCCCTCTTTCTTACCCAACTGATGCCAATGAAGAAGAGATAAGAAAAATATTCGAGGGTTTGATCGAATTAAAAGAAAGTTACCATCTTCCATCGATGGGGGCCTTTATTTCATTGGGACGGAAAACCGGCGCCATTGTTTTCCATAGTTCAGGCCGCATCTCAATTTACGACCCCTGCGGCTTTCACATAGAAAGGGGCGCCACTGTTTCCAAGCACTATCCCAGCTTTGAAATGAATTATGGAAATTTGCTGGATGCCATTCAATTTTTCAAGCCGGAAGCCTCCGATGCAATGGACCCAGATCGGCGCATTACGATCAAACCGTATTGCGACAAGCTGGCATTTGAGCGCGCTACATCACAATCCGGAGGGAAAAGCCCTGAGGCAAGAAGAAATTATCTCTCGTCATTAGGATTGTTTCCCTCGGAAACCTATCCTGGCCCCGGAGGTGTTCGCTGGTTAGTGGCCAAAGAGGAACCTGAGAACCTTTTTGAAGAAGTGTGTCCATCTGTGTTTTTCCTGCAAAAGGCCATCGAAAGCCTTACGCAAAGCACGCATGAAGGTTATCTTCAATCTCTAATCCATCTTGAGAAATTAAAAGAGGAGAATGTCAACTCGCTCAACAGAATCTATTTCCACCTCTATCATATCCAAGATAAGGAAACTCCTGACAAAGTCGATCGAAACGATCACGAGTGGGGAATGAACGCTTTTCAAACGGAAGCATTGTCAACCTCCGAACAAAAATTGCGAGCCGTTCAACGGGTTCTCGTCGAAGAGATTTTGCAACTCCTCTACGACGAGATTGATAACGAACTCGGCGTCGACAACATCGATCAATTGACGATTGCTTTGGAAGAAATGGCGATGGATTCCGATGATTTGCCTAAGGATCGAGAAGATCCGGCCGAAGCCCTCTTTGAGAAATTTTATGCCCTTTACGTAAAAGCGCGAGAGAAAGATCCCTCTCTAGACGATCCCGATGACGAGAAGTTCGATGGAACATTTGGGAGCACCCTTTTCGGCTCTGACAAGAAAGGGGTCAATGACATTCCCGGCGAAATGAGACTCCAAGCCATCAAAGAAGTGCAGGAAGATTTCAAAACCGTTTGGCGCATTTAAGAAGAGGTTCAAATGTCTACTTCAACAATTTTAGAAACTGTCCGACTTCATTCACAGTATCTTATAGATGGTGTGAAAAACATATATCATTCCTACATTCATCCCGATCAATCGATCGTCTTGATTGAACTCACAAAAACAAGAGCTGACGTACTTACCGAATATTGCGCACAACTGGATGAAAAGGTGCGGCCTGAGATCGAGGGTCTCCTTAAAAAAGCGCGGAACAAACTCGCCTTTGCCGAAAAAGTGAGGCAATTTCTCATCGAGGCGCCAAATAACAACGCCATCCACCCCAGAGTCGAAAAAATCATCCAAAAGCTCACTCAAATGACCGAAAATCCCAAAGCATCTGACGCGGTCTTTGTAAAGCTAATGAGTTGGCGAACAAAGTTGGCCCGATTTGACCATGATGTATGCAACCCAAAGACCGGCGAGGCGCTTCTAAAAGCGAAAGGAATTTCTCAAGCTCTGTCGCACCTTGCCAAATTATCACAAATAAAAGTCCCCCCTGATTTGGAATCCACCATCCTCGATAGGATCTATTTCCACCTTTACCACATCCAAGACAAGGAAACACCCAACATGATCGATCGAAACGATCAAAATTGGGGGAGGACGGCATTTCAAACGAATGGACTTTCAACGCTCGCCCAAAAAGTGCGCGCCGTAGAGCGGACCCAAGTCGAAGAGCTTTTAAGACTCCTTATGACTGTACTCGATAGCGTTGGAGAGCATGGCGAAAGCGAGAGGCTGGTTGAGGCTTTAGAGGAATTGAAGCTAGATCCAAGCGATTTGCCAAAAGGACAACGCAGCGCCGCAGATGCTCTTTATGCAAAATACACTCAAATTCACCTGCAGGCCCGAGAAAAAAATCCCTCTTTGGAAAATCCCGACGATCAGCGATTTGGGGGCGCCTTTGGTAGGCACGCTTTCTACGGCTTCAAAGAGATGGACAAAACGGTCGATGATTTAAGATACGCAGCCGTGAAAGAAGTTCTTAAAGACTTTAAAGCCACTTGGCGCATCACGGGTTAAATAGCGATTTCAGCGGCTCGAAGCTCATCCGATGGATGGGACAAGGGCCGTACTCCTGAATGGCGAGCAGATGCTCTTCCGTGGCATACCCTTTGTGTGACGCAAATTGGTACTGTGGCCATTGTTCATGATACGCCTGCATCAGCTGGTCCCTCATCTCTTTAGCGATGATCGAAGCCGCTGCAATCGATTGCGACAGGCTGTCACCTTGAACGATCGCCTCACTGGGGATATTCCCGGTGGGCAGCTTATTTCCGTCGACGAGGAGAAAATCTGGAATTTGTTTAAGGCGGGAAACGGCGATCATCATCGCCTGGAGGCTCGCCTGAAGGATATTGAGCCGGTCGATCTCTTTGGCATCGAGGATTCCAATGCCGTAATCGATGTTGGGTAGAGAGAGAATTTTTTGATAAAGGAGAGAGCGATCGGTAGGGGGCAATTTTTTGCTGTCGTCAATCCCCTCGAAAAGCGCCCCATCGGGAAGTATGCATGCCGCGGCGACGACGGGCCCCGCTAGAGGGCCCCTTCCAACCTCGTCCAGGCCTGCGATGAACCGGAAGCCTCGCTCCCGGGCTGTTCGCTCCCAGATCATCATCGCTTCTAAGCGCTTGCGTTCTCGCTGAGAAAGCGCGACCATATAATCCTAAGAGTAATTTAGGTATATCTTATGTGGCGGGTTGATTTTCTGCAGCTTCGGCGTTGCCTGGGGAGCTTTGAGTTTGTTTCATTTGGCCGATCTGCTCTTGGATTTTGGATGCTCTGCCAGAGGTTCCTCGGAGGTAATAGAGCTTGGATTTACGGACTTTACCGGTTCTGATGACTTCGATTTTGGCGATTTTGGGGCTGTGGACCAAATAGACTCTTTCGATGCCTGCGCCGTAAGAGAATCGATAGAGGGCTACCGTCTCGGAAAGGCCGCCGCCGCGACGAGCGATTACTGTACCGGTGAAGATCTGGACGCGCTCCTTGTCCCCTTCAATAATCCGTTGATGGATGCTAATTGTATCGCCAACATGGAACTCGGGCAGGTTACTTTTAAGCTGCTGCGCTTCGATTTCCTGAATCACTTGACACTGTTTCATGGTTCTATCCTTCATTTTGATAATACACAAACAAGACGAAAAATCGGCTTTTGACTGCGTCGGGGCAGCCACTGACTTTGAGCCCGCGTCCATCGCCCAACTTATTCAAGTTGGGCTGCTTCCGCGCCGGCCGAGCCTGGCTCAAATTCAGGGCGCCTCCTTGTCAAATTCTCGATTTTTCATCTTGTTTGTGTATAATTTTGTAATTAACTCTGGCCGCACCCGCTGCGTCTTTTCGAAGCCTTTCTGCTTGCGCCATTTTTCAATTTCAGCGTGATGGCCGCTTTTTAAAACTTCGGGCACTTCCTTTCCTTCAAACTGTTCCGGACGGGTATAGGAAGGCCCTTCAAAAATTCCCTCTTGGAACGTTTCCAAATGCGCCGCCTCTTCATGCCCCAGCACACCAGGGAGGAAGCGGAGAGCCGCATCGACGACGACGATTGCGGCCAAACATCCATTGGTCAGGACGTAATCCCCAATGCTGATCTCTTCGTCGATCTCTTCTTCGATCACGCGCTCGTCGAGGCCTTCATAATGCCCGCAGACGAGGATCAGATGAGGGAACTTCGCTAACCGCTCTGCGGCTTTTGCATCGAACAACTTTCCCTGCGGAGAAAGGTACACCACATGCGAGTTTTCTCTTTTCACATTGTGAATGGCCTCTGTGGCGGGACCCGGCATCAAGACCATTCCTGGGCCTCCGCCGTAGGGCCGGTCATCGACTTTGCGGTGTTTGCCTTCTCCAAATTCCCGGATATCTCTCAATCGGATATCGACAAGCCCATTCTCTATTGCCCTTTTGATCATGCTGACTTTGAATGGAGATTCAAAGTACTCAGGAAATAGCGATAGGATATCGATGTCCACTAGACCCATTCACTCTATTTCTTGGCAGCTGCTTGTGGGGCTACCGCTTTCTTCTTAGCCTTTCTTCGTTTGGCGGTCTTTTTAATTCGGCGTGCGTGCTCCTTGGCGCGGAGCTCCTTCATCGCATCCGGGGCAAAGCGCGCGATCAAGCTCTGCGCGTTTGGCGTGATTTGCGCACCCTGGCCCACCCAGTACTGAATCCGCTCGAGATCGATCTGTGATTCTGTCGTATTGCTGAAGGGGTTGTACCAACCGACCATTTCGAGGTATTTGCCGTCGCGCGGATTGCGGATATCGGTGACGACAAGACGGTATGTCTGCCGATTTGTGCGTCCTTGTTGTCGCAAGCGAATTTTTAACGCCATATGTGCATTTTTCTCCTAGTAATAAATTAATTATCCCACGGCATTTTGCCGTTAAAGGGATTGTTGCCTTTTTTCATTTGATTTTTGATGCCGGGCATCTCTTTGCAAAATTGCTTAAGCTTTTTGAAGCCTTTGACCATCCGGTTGACATCGTCGATTGTCGTCCCGCTGCCTGAAGCGATTCTTCTTCTGCGGCTGGGGACGAGCTCCACTTTTTCCACTCTCTCATCCATGGTCATCGAGGTGATCATCGCCTCAATCTTATTGAACTCTTTCTCGTCGAAGTCCAGATCGCCCAAATTGGACATGCCAGGCAGCATCTTGAGCAAGCTTTTGAACGAGCCCATCCGCTTGATCATCGCCATCTGCTTCAGATAATCGTCGTAGGTGAAGGCGGCCTTGAGGATTTTTTTCTCGAGAGCCTTGCTCTCTTCCTCGTCCATGTTTTCTTCCGCTTTGCGGACTAAATTGATCACATCGCCCATGCCGAGAATCCGGTCGGCCATGGAATGGGGATTGAAGGGTTGAATATCGCCGATCTTTTCGCCGATCCCTTCAAATTTTAGAGGTTTATTGGTCACTTCGCGGATCGAGATCGCAGCGCCGGCCCTAGCACTTCCGTCGAGCATCGTCAAAATCGTCCCGGTCACTTGAACGTGCTTGTCGAATTCGACAGCTGTCTTCACAGCGTCCTGGCCCGTTGCAGCACTAGCGACAAAGAGGATTTCATGAGGCTCGACTGCGGCCTTAATTTCGATCAGCTGTTGCATCAGCTCTTCATCAATGGAGAGGCGCCCAGCAGTATCGACAATCAGGACGTCGAACCCTTCTGTCTTAGCCTTTTGCAGGGCTTCTTTGGCGACGCGGACGGGATTCTTCTCCCCTTCGATGGAAAAGACGGGGACGTCGATTTGCGAAGCTAATTTTTTAATCTGCTCAACAGCTGCCGGGCGCTGCAGGTCGCAGGCGGCGAGGAGAGGGCGTTTATTGGGGTATTTCTTTTGCAGATAAGCGGCGAGTTTCGCACAGTGGGTCGTTTTTCCAGAGCCTTGCAACCCGCAAAGCAAAATCACATGTGGCCTGCCTTGCAATTCCAGGAGCGATTCATTCGTTCCCATCAGCGCGACCAGCTCTTCGTGGACAAGTTTAATGAATTGCTGTCCTGGAGAGACAGATTTGATGACAGCATCACCGACAGCTTTTTCTTTGACGCGTTTGACAAAATTGCTGGCGACAGAATAGTTCACATCGGCGTCTAGCAGAGCAAGGCGCACCTCTCTGACGGCGTCGGAAATATTGTCTTCCGTGAGGGTCTTTTTCCCCATCAAACCGGAAAACATCTGCTGAAATTTTTCTGTGAGTGAGCCGAACATAATCAATAATTTAATTGTACTGAAAAAGCATCAATCAATCGATGCTTCTTCTAAAAAATAGTGACTTTATAGCATAGGGGGAAACTTATTCAAATTCAAGGAAAAAGAAGCGGTCTTTGCCTGCCCAATCCTTTTCCACACGTGCGTTTTTCCAAACCGGGGCGGCAAATAGCTTTACAATCGATTCTCCCTGGTTTTCGCCGATTTCAAAAAAAACCTTCGCATTTGGATGCAGATACTTTGGCAAATCCTCGGCTAAGCGTCGATAAAAAAACAACCCATCTTCTCCCCCAATAAGTGCTTCCTTCGGTTCAAAATCTTTGACAGAAGGGTCTAATGTTAAAAATTCTTTAGAAGAGACGTAAGGCGGGTTGCAGATGACGGCGTTCGCCTTTTTTCCTGCAAAGGGTGCGAGCAGGTCCCCTTTTAGAATTTCGACATCGACAGCGTTGTTTTTTGCATTAAGAGCGGCAAATTCCAGCGCTTTTTCGGAAATATCGGACAAGGTGACATATAATGTTGGGCAAGCTTTCTTTAGGGCAATGCCGATGCAGCCCGACCCTGTGCAAAGGTCCCAGACCGCCATTTCTGAACCGTGGAGGAGTTTGCAGACTCGATCGACTAAAATTTCTGTTTCCGGGCGAGGAATCAAAACGCCGGGGCCAACGGCAATGTTGCAATGATAAAATATAACTTGCTCGATCATGTATTCGATCGGCTCCCCTTTTCCCGCCCGTTTTAGCAAGCCTCGCAATAGTTCCAGCTCGAACTCCTGAACGGGGCGATCAAACTCCATGTAAAGCTCCATGCGCTCAAGCTTCAACGCATGGGCAATGAGATCTTCCGCATCGCGTCGATAGCGCGGGCACTGCTTTTCTTTTAAAAATTGGGCGGACATCGCCAAAATTTCGCCGATGGTCTTCATAGGTTTTGTTCGCCGAGGGCGGCAAGTTTTTCTTGATGGAAATGGGCGACAAGGGCTTCGGTGATCTCGTCGAGATCGCCGTCTATGACAAGGTTGAGCTTGTAAAGGGTCAGGTCGATCCGGTGGTCGGTGATGCGATTCTGCGGAAAATTGTAGGTGCGGATCCTCTCTGAGCGATCGCCGGATCCCACTTGAGTCGAGCGCAAGGAGGCCATCTCTTTTTCCGCCTTCATCCGCTTTTCTTCGGCGAGTTTTGCGCTGAGAAGTCGCATCGCTTTTTCTTTATTCTTATGCTGGCTGCGCTCTTCTTGGCATGTGACGACAGTGCCGGTGGGAATATGCGTGATCCGGATTGCGGAATCAGTGACGTTGACGTGCTGACCGCCCGCTCCAGATGCTCTATAGGTATCGATCTTCAGGTCTCGTTCATCGAGCACGATCTTTTCCAGCTCATCGGGCTCTAGCAGGACGGCTACAGTCACCGCGGAAGTATGGACGCGACCTTGCGCCTCTGTTTTCGGAACGCGCTGGACGCGATGGGTTCCCGCCTCGTACTGCATCAAGCGGTAGACATTGTGGCCGGAAAGGACCATCACATATTCTTTAAAGCCGCCTTTCTCCGATTCCGCGCAAGAGAGCAGCTCATATTTCCATCCCTTGTTGTCGGCATATTGCTTGTACATGCGCACGCAATCGCCGACGAAGAGAGCAGCCTCGTCGCCGCCGGTACCGGCGCGAATTTCCAAGATGATATTGCGACTGTCGCGAGGATCTGGGGGGATGAGAAGCGTTTCCAGCTTGTGGCGCAAGCTCGCAATTTCTGCTTCAAGGGAGGGAATTTCTTGCCGGACGATTTCGAGGAATTCGGGATCTTTTTCCGTTTTGAGGAGCTGCTGGTTTTCTTCCAGCCGCTTCTTTAACGATTCACACCGCTGCCAGCACTCTTTGACCTCGGTCAAATAAGAGTGCTCCTGCGCAAGTTCCCGATATTGCTTTTGATCGGCGAGCACATCCGCTTGTCCAAGGAGCTCTTCGACTTTTGCGAATCGCTTCAAAAGTTTGCGGATCTGCTCGTCCATGAATTCTTTGAGTCTTTAGAGTGTGTTTAATAATTCATTGCCCTTGAAAAGAAGGACCTTTTCGGCAACTTCGAAAAGTGCCGGCCTCGCCTATATGTCCGTCACGATATTGGGCTCGGCCGGACTTTCCAAATCTGCTCGAAAATCTCTCTTTTTTCAAAGGAAAGCAATTACTAAACCCAATCTTAGGAAGATTTTTTCTTCGCTTTCTTTTCGGCGTCTTTTTTCGCGCCTTTATCTTCCTTAGCACTCTCTTCTTTTTTCTCGGCTTTCTTTGCGTAGCGTTTTACAAACTTGTCCACACGTCCTTCAGAGTCGATGAACTGATTGCTGCCTGTGAAGAAAGGATGAGAAGCCGAAGAGACGGCCACTTTATAAACGGGATATTCTTTCCCTTCGTACATCTCTTTTTCTTTGGGCTGCAACGTGCTACCGCAGACAAAGCGAAACCCTGTCGAAGAGTCGATAAATAAGACTTCCTGATAGGGAGGGTGTCCTTGCTTTTTCATAGTATTCTCCTTAAATCGTTTGAAACTATCCATTCAACCCTAATCTCTCTAAAAAAAACAAGCTCTTTTTCGGATACTTGATGTAAAAAATAATTTTAATAGACTTTAATTATAAATTTATTTAAAATCTATGTTTTGATTAATTTAATATTACTGAGAGTCCATTATGGCATCGAAAGTCAGTGCAGGTGAAAAACTATCTCAAGAAATTCTTGATTATTTAAAAAATCATCCAGTGGAAAAATATTCAGAAGCCGAAGGCGCGCTTGCAAGAGAGATAGATGCAAAAATAATTGATCTAATAAAAAGCATTCCTTTGGGTCAATTAAGCACTAATTCTGAGCAATTGTTGGACGAATACTATTTTGAAAACGGAGGATTTTCTTTTTATCACGAAATTTGTTTTTGGAATGAATACAAACAGTTGAACCATTACATTCAAGCTAGTGATGTAGAAAAACCTAAATTATTGGAACAATTGAAAATCGACTTGTTAAAAAGAAGAAGCAGAATTCTAATGTCTCCCGGGTTCTTAGACAAAACATTCGTTAGAAGTATCTATGGAAGCCATTGTCCTGAATTGATTCAAATGTTTGAAGAGATCTTTCCTCTCCCTCCTCTGTCTTTTTTTGATTCGGAACATCAGCCTATGGCAGTAGTGAAGCGGGCAGCTGAAAGGGCTTCAGTTCTGGCAAAATTTGACGCACGCAATGCTGGGGATAGGAGCGTGGAGGAGAAAATCCAAAATTGTCAAAGACTTATTCGAGCAAAAATAAGAACCAAATCCGAGGTCAAACGCATTGGAGAACGTTACTTCAAAGACGCTCCAACTGAAACAAAGGAAGCTAAAGCAAGAGAAATCATCAAGGACGCCAATACTCCCTACAAACCCCGGGGATGCAGTCCAGATTTAGCCCAGCGCATCCTGAAAGCTGCCTCTCGAATCCGGTTGTTCGACTCTGCAACACATCTGTTGGATGCTCATAACATCGCTCTGATCTTAGATAATTGTTTATATGGCAGGCAATATTTAGTCGATTCGTATATGCCTTTTCGTCCTGCGGCATTGGATCCTGAGGACATAAAAAATGGCGACGGGAACGTCATTTGCTTCGGTCCAGATCGAATTGATCCAAGATGTCTAAGAGATCGCACGATAGGTTTGGAACTGGATTTGGACGTACTGACCTCTCAAGATAAATTTAAGAAAAATCCCACTCTTTTCTTCAAACAAAGGGATTTAGGTTTCGACATCAACACTCGGCAGTCAGTACAAATAGGAAAAACCGCACTCATTTTTTCTCATACTGGATTGCTCAGAAATCCCTCTAATAACTGTGTTAGTCTGCAACTATACGATGATATGGGATCCCCTCTGAGCCATTTTGGGGAAGCACGAAAGGATCTTCTCATATCCTCTAATATCAAGCAAATGCACCAAATATTGACTTTGAATTTTTTTAGATTTATAGACAATCTGAAAAATGAAAATAGCGTTTCTGCGCCAGGTATTACACAACAGATCTATACTGCAATATCAAGCCTTAAAACCGACCAGGAAATGGAAAGCTTCTTGTTAAATCTTGGTAAAAAGATGTCCTGTAGCAGTGAAATTAATATCCATGGAGCATATAAAATCGATCTGAATGCCTTACGCAGCATCACAATCTATGAGGATAAATTAAGAATCGAATCCATCTCCATCAACGATTTATGCAACAAACTCAATGATGGAAATTTTGAAACTCTGGATAGATTAGAAAAACTGGTCCCTGAAATATTTCGCAGTATTCGATTTGTAGATCATCTCCGCTCAAAGGTAAAAAACAAAGCTGCATTGGAAAAATTAATAGGTTTGGGGCCTGTCAGATAGTGGGGACCTGGTTCAAACGCTCTTTTGCCAGGCGAGGTAAGCCATCCTCGCTGTGAGCAGGCCCTCTAAGACCCCTTCTTCATAACGGAATAGGGGATGGTGTTCGAGCTCGGGGAAATCGTTGGGCTGCAAAAGATCGTCCGCGGTGATGTTGGGAACAATCTGCTGGGAGAACTGCAACAGTTTTTTCCTCTGCAATTCGACAAGCTGGTCAAATACTGTTTCCATGATCATTCTCTAGCCTTCTCATTTTAAAAAAATCTTTCATTAACTGAGCGCACTCCTCTTTCAACACGCCCGTTGTCGTCTGGAGGCGATGGATCGGATGCTCGAGATCTAAAAGGTTGACCCAGCTCCCATGCGCCCCGCATCTTAAATCAGGCGCTCCCCAAACAAGTCTCTCGAGCCGCGAATGGATCATCGCCCCAGCACACATGGGACATGGCTCCAGCGTGCAATAAAGGACGGCCTTAAGCAGACGCCAATTTTCAACCGCCTTCGCGCCTTGCCTTAAACACAACAGCTCCGCATGGGCAGTCGCATCGGACAGCGATTCCACGAGGTTGTGGGCGCGGCTGATGATCTTGCCCTCACAAACGAGCACTGCGCCGACCGGGACCTCCCCTTTTGCAAAAGCGTTTTTTGCTTCCGCCAAAGCCTCTTTCATAAAATATTCATCAGTTGCCATGATCACCCAAGTTTTTTATGCAGGCCGGCGATCTGTTTCTTCAATCCCTCTACATCTTGAAAGTATTTGCGCTCGATCCCTTGCATTCTCTTCTCATATTTTTCAACGAGTTTGCGCATCTCCTTTTCATAATGCTCCTTCACAGATTCAGCAGAGGCAAAGTGTTGCTTTTCTTCCTGCGGAACAACCTCTGAAAGGGCGATTTCTCTTATGCGGGAAAGCTGCTCTTCTGTAAAAACGACCGCGTTCAATATCGAAAAAATATAGACTGTCCGCGCGCCAAATTGGCTGACTGCTGTAGTGAGTAAAAAAGCGCTGGTATCCGCAGGAAGTGTTTCAATCTCATCGTATTTTGGATTCACTTTCGAAAGCGCATCGACGAAAAATTGATAAAGCTCGCCGTTCTTCAACACCCAGTGCGCGGTGATTTTCTCTCCAAGATCTTCATCTCCGTCTGCAATCTCTTTCAGATAAGCGGCAGACAATTCAGCAATCGTCAATTTATCGAGAGGCCGTTTTGGAAAATGCTTCTGCACAAATGCCGGGCTTTTGTGCAAATGCTCATTGCGTAAATCTTTGCGGATCGCCTGAAAGATTTCGGGGATCCAAGGCTCGAGTTTTCCGAATTTAATTTTGTATGGGTCTTCTTTGATCATAATTTCTCTTTTTTTTCTGAAAAAATTTATGCTTAACTGCTCTAAAAGTCAATTCCAAAAAGCTGCATTTTTTCTTTTAATTTACCCCCGCTTCCCTGCAAAACGGAAAATCAGCTTTTTTCTGATTGATCCTATTGCGACGTTAAGGTACAATAAAGTCAATGTTTTACACTTTAAGTTTGTCTACCTGTTTTTAACTCTCACTACTCACGGGAGATTGTATAAATGTCTTTAGATAAAGGTACTAAGGAAGAAATTACCAAGAAGTTCCAACTTCATGAGAAAGATACCGGGTCGGCCGATGTCCAGATTGCAATCCTCACAGAACGGATCGCAGAGCTCACAGAGCATCTTAAGCTCGCCCCAAAGGATCATAGCTCAAGATTGGCACTTCTCAAGCTTGTCGGGCAGCGACGCAAATTGCTCGACTATCTCAATTCAACAGATACAAAGCGATATCAAAATTTAATTACACGCCTAAACCTCCGTAAGTAAAAACTTACATTCAGAGGCAAAGGGAAAAAAACCGCCAAGAGAATTATTCTTTTGGCGGTTTTTCTTTTCCCTGATATAGTCCTACCACCAAGAGCCTATCCGCAAAGTCATGGGGCTTTATTTGTATTTCTTTTTGGCCCATTTCCAATCTCTTTTTTCGTCCATGTATTCACATGGCCTCAAAAAGGGCAAACCCGCAATTGCGGGTTGGAAATGGCCTCAAAAATTTATACCGCGCCCGCTTAGGTTATGCGAATTTTGACTCAGCGAGACACAGCCAAATTGAAGCGAAGCGGTCCGAACGAGCGAGACCATTGCTTGAATAGCAAGGCGAGCAAGAAGGATCGATTTGGCAAAGTCGCAGCCAGTCAAAATTCACACAACCTAAGCGGGCGCGGTATAAGACAAATAAAACCCCAGCACTTCGCGGATAGGCTCTAGGATGAAATGTCCATTTGCATAGAGAAATTTTATTTCTCTCTGTCAGTGGCCAATTCATCCTCCACAAACCTATAATTTAATTTGGAGTCAGTGAATGGAATTCAAGCGAAAAAGCATCACCGTTTCTGTTGGCGGCCGCGATATCACCTTTGAAACCGGAAAAGTCGCCCGGCAAGCGGGAGGTTCTGTCATCGTCCGGTCTGGAGAGACAATTTTACTAGGCACGGCCTGTTCCGCCCCGCCTCCTTCGGAAACTACCGATTTTCTTCCGCTCAGAGTGGACTATCAAGAGAAATTTTCATCGACGGGCAAAACACTCGGCGGCTTTATCAAGCGCGAAGGAAGGCCATCGGAAAAAGAGGTTCTCACAAGCCGACTTATCGATCGCCCGATCCGGCCGATGTTCCCGGAAGGCTACTACAATGAAGTGCAGCTCCTCGTTTACGTCTTTTCTTATGATGGAACGCATTCCCCCGATCCTCTCGCGATCTGCGCGGCATCTGCGGCCTTGGTGATCTCCGACATTCCCCTTGTCAAACCGATCGGCGGCGTGCGCGTTGGCCTCATCGACGGCAACTATGTCGTCAATCCCACCATCGAGGAGCAAAAACGTTCCCGTTTAGACCTGATGTTGGCAGGGACAGAAGACGCCATTTTAATGATCGAAGGATATGCCGATTTCCTCACGGAAGAGCAGATCCTTGAAGCTGTCGAAGAGGGCCACCAGGCGATTCGCAAAATCTGTCAAACTTTGAGCGACTGGCAAAAAGAGATCGGCAAAGAAAAAGTTGCCGAACATCTTCGACTTATCGATCCGACTCTTACGGAAGAGGTCAAGCAGTTTTCCGCTGAACGCATCGATCAAGCTCTTCGCATCAAGGAAAAACAAGTCCGCGAAGAGACGATCAAAGCGATCTCCAACGAGCTTGCCGCCAAGTACGCCTCTGACGGCGAAAAGGAGCCGAAATACAAACCTAACGATGTCAAGGCAGCATTTAAAAATGTGCAATCCGACATCATGCGCAAAATGATCCTCGATGAAAACAAGCGCAGCGACGGCCGCACATCCGACCAGATCCGCGCCATAGACATCGAAATGTCCTTCCTACCGCGAACGCATGGTAGCGCCTTATTCACCCGCGGTGAAACGCAATCCATTGCGGTTTGCACCCTTGGCGGCGAGACCATGGCGCAACGAGGAGAAAACCTCGAGGGCGAACTCAACAACCGTTTTTACTTGCAGTATTCCTTCCCTCCTTTTTCAGTGGGCGAGGTCGGCAGGATCGGCTCTCCGGGGCGTCGCGAAGTTGGCCACGGCAAGCTCGCCGAACGCTCGTTGTCGATGATCATCCCGATGGCGGAGCATTTCCCTTACGTTGTCCGCTTAGAGTCCAACATCACGGAATCTAATGGCTCCTCATCAATGGCCTCCGTCTGTGGCGGATGCCTTGCACTAATGGACGCCGGTGTGCCAATCAAGCGCCCCATTGCAGGCATTGCGATGGGCCTGATCCTCGAAGACCATAAATACGCGATCCTCTCCGATATCCTCGGCGTCGAAGACGCGCTTGGCGACATGGACTTCAAAATCGCCGGCGACTCCCACGGGATCACCGCTTTCCAGCTCGATATTAAAGTCGAAGGAATCAACAAGCAGATCATGCAAGCAGCGCTCGCGCAAGCGAAACAAGGACGCCTGCATATCTTGAGCAAAATGCTCGAGGTCTGCCCGAAACCCAAAGAGCATCTGTCGACCTACGCTCCCCGCATCGAGACGATCATGATCAAGCCGAGCAAGATCGGCACCGTCATCGGTCCGGGCGGCAAACAGATCCGCGCAATCACTGAAGAGACGGGCGTTCAAATCGATATCGACGACAGCGGCCGGATCAGCATCGCCTCCACCGATAGCGCAGGCATGGAACGGGCCAAAGAGATCATCCACAATCTCACAGCTGATATCGAAATCGGCAAGGTCTACAAAGGGCGCGTCGTTTCCATTGTCGCCTTCGGATGCTTCGTCGAAATCTATGGCAAGGAAGGACTGTGCCACATTTCAGAACTGTCCCATACACGCGTCCAAAATGTCTCCGACGTCGTCAAAGAAGGCCAAATGCTCGAAGTGAAGGTTCTCGACATAAACGATCGCGGACAGATCAAACTGAGCCATAAAGCGCTTCTTCCCGCGCCGCAACGGCAATAAACATAGCCTCTCCAGACATTCGGGAGAGGCTTTTTCTTTAATGAGAAACGCCGATGGTGCGTAGGTACGCGCGGTAGCGTCCGTTGAGGTCGCTGACGGCAGAGCGGAAGGTCGCGCTGACCGGCGCCATTTGGCGCTCTTTGTATTGCCGGTGGTAGACGACCGAAGTGTCGTACCGATTTTTGGCGGCGTCCAGCTTTTGGTCGCGTAGGGCCTTGGCGCGAACTTCTTCGACATTCAGGCGCGTTTTTTCGCTAATGCGGCGCGAGTCGATGGCGGCGATTTGCAAGCGGGCATCATTCTCCGCTTGAGAAATTGAGACCTGCAATTCGTTATTTCGCTGGTCATAGAGAACCTTATCGTTTGGCGGAAGCTTGTTGTAAGCGATCTGCCCATTTTTGGTGATAGGCGCAATGGCCTTTTCAAAACGCTCTTTCGCTTCATTTTTTCGTCTGTTAGCCGTTTCTTGCACTGTTTGCCTTTCGCGAATGTAATCGAGCTCGAAGGCCTGCAATCTTTTCACGGCCCAATTGTTGCCATATTCCCGTTCTGTGGAAGCGCTGTCGAATTGCTGCTCGCGCTGGAAAACTTCCGTATTGGCTTGAAATTCCTTATCGAAGCGGACGGAAGCGGAATCAAACTTTTCTTTCACTTCATCGTAAACCCGTTTCAAATCTTTAATTTTGTGCATTTCGCCGGTTTCGACCAGATTGAATCTTTCCAACTTTTCTAGCGGATAGGTTTGTAAGATTTCCTCAAAACTCTTCACAGCCGTCTCGGGACGCCATTTTGCTCGCCATTCGGCGGGAGATGGCAGCTGGTATTCATAACGCTGATAAGGACATTGGGAAAGGTGTCTTTGGGCATTTTCATGGGCATTGATGATCTCAACTAAATTTTTTCCGCGCATGTGCTGTCGGTATTTGTCCGAAAACTGCTCAGCGGTGAGAATCCCCCAACGGAGAACACTGTTCCACCCATGCGTTTGCATCACTTGCTCAAAGCTCAAAGGGCCCGCTTCATGACGGAATTTGATCAATTCTTCCGGATTTTCATAGTCATTAAATTGAAAACTATACCAAATGGCTCCTGCGGAACATAAGGCGCACGGAATCGCAAGCAGGCCGATCGGCCAAGTGACAATGCCTAGAAGAGCTGCGGCAGCCGCTCCAATGGCCCCTATCCCGGATCCTATGCTCAATAAACGCATGCTTACGCGCGTAGTTTCTGCCGAGGTCATGCCGCAGAAGCCGTGCTGGGTCGTTCTGGCTCCCCAAAAACCGGGAGATGGAGATGTTTGTGGGATATAAGTTTGTGATGTAAATCCTGGAACAACAGAATTAACAGACATAACGCCCTAAAATTAAATAAAAATTATAGGCATTATAGTCTAATTAAGTTAAATAAACAAGACGAACAGATAATTAGGCGTTTTGAAAAACTGACCATCCATTTAATTTTTAATAAATATAAATAGAGAAGGACTTGTAATTACACAAGTCCTTGACTTTCAATTACTTAATTATATTTGCTGAGGGGCGGGTCCTTCCGAAACGGGAGGTAAATCGCGGTCTGGCGCTTTTTCGGGCGGTGGCGGCGGAGTTTTGCGCTGCAGGTCTTGATTGTTCTTTAAGCGCTGCTTTTTCTTTTCTAAGTCAAATTTGCCATTCATGATCTCAAGGACATCGTCGCGATCGAGGGTCTCAAACTCGATGAGCATTTCAGTCATGAGCTGGACTTGCTGGCGATTGGCTTCAATGAGCTCCTTGGCGCGGACATGGGCCGCATCGAGGATGAGACGCACTTCCTTGTCGATCTCTTCCGCAGTCGCCTCGGAGTACGATTTTTCATGATAATTCGGCATGCCGAGATATTGACCATTTTCGCTACGCTCGTCGTATGCGACAGCACCCAATTTATCCGTCATTCCCCATTCGCAGACCATACTGCGCACGAGTCGCGTCGCTTGGGTGATGTCCATTTGAGCGCCGCTGGAGATGTCGCCGACGAAGATCTCCTCGGCAACGCGCCCCCCCATCAAGACGGCGAGCTGATCGAGGACCTCGCGCCTCCAATAGCTCAAGCGGTTTTTTTTCGGCATAAAGTGAGTCGCACCAAGCGATAGCCCTCTAGGAATGATCGTCACTTTATCGACGGGGTCTGAGTGTTTCACAGTCAGGGCGACAACGGCGTGTCCAGACTCATGATAAGCAGTGGTTCGCTTTTCATTCTGGTCGATCTCCAAACTGCGCCTTTCTTTTCCGTAGCGCACTTTGTCGCAAGCTTCTGCAGCATCAGTTTCGGTAACGGCAGAGCGTCCCTTTCTGGCGGCGAGAAGGGCAGCCTCATTGAGAATGTTGGCGAGATCGGCGCCGGATCCGCCAGGGGTATTGCGCGCAATATGCATCAGGTCGACAGAAGGGTCGAGCTTGATCTTGCGGGCGTGCACTTTGAGGATCTCGTAGCGGCCTTTAATATCGGGAAGGTCGATGATGATGCGGCGGTCAAAGCGGCCGGGTCGCAGTAAAGCTTTATCGAGCACGTCAGGGCGGTTCGTCGCTGCGATCAAGATAACACCCTCATTCGTGTCAAATCCATCCATTTCCACAAGAAGTTGGTTGAGCGTCTGTTCGCGCTCATCGTGGCCTCCGCCGATTCCTGAACCGCGATGGCGTCCCACAGCGTCGATTTCATCGATGAAAATAATGCAGGGCGCATGCTTTTTGGCTTGGTCGAACAGGTCGCGGATACGGCTAGCGCCAACACCCACGAACATCTCGACAAAGTCGGAGCCGGAAATGAAGAAAAAGGGACGATCGGCCTCCCCTGCAATGGCCTTGGCGACAAGCGTTTTGCCGGTTCCTGGGGCGCCCACCATGAGGACGCCTTTGGGAATACGGGCGCCTAAGGCGGTAAATTTCGAAGGGTCTTTCAAGAAGTCAACGATCTCTTGGAGCTCTTCTTTGGCCTCCTCGCAGCCGGCGACATCTTTGAAGGTCACTTTATTGCGCTCCTTTGTCAGCATTTTCGCTGGGGATTTGCCGAAATTCATAGCGCTGTTGCCGACGCCTTTCATTTGGCGTGAGAAAACAAAGTAGAGGAGAAGAACGACGAGGACGACGGGGAGGATCGTCAATAAATAACTGAAGTAATTCGGCGACGGCTCTTCGCTTTTAAATGTCTTTTCCAAGACGGCGTTGCGAGGCTGATCGGGAGCTTTGAAAGCGGCGGCTTTATTGGCATTAAAATTTTCCCATTCCTGTTTGGCCTGGTTGAACCAATGGCCGAACAGTTCGGAATCCTGTTTTTCCAAGGCTCTTGTCGAGAGCTCCTGGTTGTTAAAATACCAGGTGGTGTTGGCGACAGCCTGGCGAGCTTTATCGAGCTGGGCGCCGTTTTTGTCCAATTCGTCATTGACATAGGCGTATTGTTCCAGCTGAGCCTTGTAATTGCGGACGCTTCTGAGCTGGATGAGACGGACATTTTGCTGTTCTTTGTTCAGGTCGGCGACGATCTCATCTAAAGCGAGCAGGGCTGCGCGATAAGCGGAAATCTGCTCTTGATTGCCCCGTTCGGAGCCCGCGTTGGAGACCTGGGCGACCTGTTGCTCTAATGTTTTAAGCTGCTGCTTCATCGCTTCATTGCCGATGCCGAGCGCCGGAGAGCGGAACCGCTCGATCAAGGTAAGCAGATCTTTTCCAAAAGCATCGACCGCAGCCGGATTTGAATCGTGGGAAATGCCAGGAAATTGTTTCTCCAGGTCGGCAAGGCTCGCAATCTCCTTGTCGGAAACGCCCTTGATGTAAATGGCGTTGTCTTTGTCAGAGGTATTATAGATCGGATCGACGACAAGATATCCGCCCTTGGGGATAGGTTGTCCACTCAAATGTAAAAAGAGGTCCGAGGCTTCTTTGACACTCTGGTTCGAGACGGCCAATTCCTGCTCGAGGGTGGTTTTTTGCGACGAGAGTTCATGATTGCGGTTGAGCAAGTCGAGGTAGCGGAATCGCGCTTTCGCGTCGTCGGACAATTTATCTTTAAATTTACCGCTGAAAGTGACGAGGTTATCGTTGAGAGCAATTTTGCGACTGTCTTCCTTCTGGATCAGGTCGAGATTGACGAGGTGTTCAATCTGATGGCTGAACGCGACTTTCGCTGTTTTATCGCCATTAAAATTTTGAACAGTGAGGATAATCAAGACCGCGGCTAGAAGGAAGATGAAAAAGCCCCCTGGAAAACCGCGTTTAGATTCAGGTTTCATATCATTGCTCATAGATTTTTAACTCTTTGGGATGTCAGATTCTCAATACCCCAGATGACGAATTAAACCACTGCCCGGTGATTAAAGTAAAGGACATCATCGATGCCCAATTTCTACAGGCAGGCACCCGGTTTCCTCATCATAACAAAAACTGAATAATTTGTCTTGATTTGATAAAAAATATAATTTAATTACAATTTGTTAAAGCCAATTACCCCTTTATTAATATTAAGCTCCCCCTCTTTGCAATTAAAAATTTTCTTGTGTGCGCCCTCCTTCAGCGCCTCGGCGATTCCGTCGACGATCTGCCGCGATACAGAAATTCGCTCTTGCTCTAACCATCCCCTGATCAAAAATTTTATCTGGATAAGGGGCATCGGGAGGAACGGGTTGAGGTCGAGGCTCCCTTTTCTGATCGACTTTAAGATGGGCTTGTTAAGGTCATTAAAATACTCTTTTATTTCTTTTGATTCGTCGCCGAGCCGGCAAAGATTGCCGCCGATCTCCTTTCCAAACGCATCAGTAATCATCGGCAGCAGCTGCTGGCGCATCTTCCCCCGCAAAAATTTTAAGCTTTTGTTCGTCGAGTCTTCGATATAATTTAAATTTCTTTTGGAAAGCCATTCGATTAGCTGTTTTTTTTCTGTACCCAGCAGCGGCCGCCAAATTTGCATTCCACAGAGGACACTTTCAGCAGCGAGCCCAGAAAGGGAAAAGAGGGAGGCTCCCTCAAAAACGCGTTTCAAGACAGTCTCGGACTGATCGCCTGCGTGGTGGCCCAGCAATAAGGCCTGTGCGCCGATTTCGGAGTAAATTTTTTCGAAAAATTCTAGTCGGTGCCGTCTCCCCTGCTCTTCAGCGTTCCCTGACTGAAAGTCGCTTAGAGAGAGGGTTTTAAGGTAAAATGGCAAATTTAAGACTTTTAGCTCTTCACTAAGCATTTCCGCTTCCGCTTTACTTTCCGGCCGCCAACCGTGGTCGATATGGGCAACATGCAGCTCCAAGAGGAAAAAGCGGCGGCACTCGATCAACAGGTTCAGAAGCGCTTTGGAGTCCGGTCCACCCGAATATCCGACTAAGAGAGGCCGATGCGGAAGCAGCCTAGACTTCAAAAATTTTCTCAAGTGCAGGAGCAATAAATCTTTCATGCATAGCGATGATAGCAAAATTGTTCAAAGAATTACCATTTTTTCTTATACTACACTCAACTTTTGGAGATTCATGCCGCTTCTTTGGCGTTACCTGCTGCGTAACTATTTTCAGGTCTTCCTGCTCTGTGTGACCTCTTTCATCAGCGTCTTGATCGTCTTGCGCTTTCAAGACATTGCGCGGTTTGCTACATCCGGCGCTCCTGTGCTCAAAGTAGCGCTGTTCACGCTCCTTCAAATCCCCTACATTTTGCCAATGGCGATTCCGATCTCGTCCTTGATTGCCGCCATCCTACTCTTTCAGCGACTGAGCCTAGCGCACGAACTGACGGCTTTCCGCGCGTGCGGCCTTGGATTGAGGTCGATTGCAACACCGCTTTTATTTGCTGGCGTCTTTCTAACGCTCGTCAATTTTACGATTGCTGGAGAGCTCTCTCCTCGTTGCCGCGGCTATTCTAAGACGTTGATCTATGAAATGGCGATGTCCAATCCACTGTTCGTGCTACAAAAGGAGAGTTTGGTCCGATTGAAAAACGTCTACTACGACATCGGCGTGCTCAAGGCGAACCGGTACGCGGAAGACATTCTGCTCGTCGTCAAAAATTCCTCCAATGGACGGCTAACGCTGATGTCGGCAAAAGAGCTCGCTTTGAAAGGGGATCTTCTCAAAGGAGAACAGGTGACCTTAATTTCTAGCATCGACCCCAAAAAGGGAGAGGGATTCGACCATCTCGTCATCGAAAATCAAGCCGAGATGAACACAAAAGCGTCGAATTTAAGCCAATTTTTGCAAACAGTCGACTGGTCGATGAATTACGAATACCTCCCACTCCGGATGATCGTCGCACACGACTTTGTCGTCAAAAAGCGGCTTGCGCTGAGCAAAATCGCCCGCGAAGAGATCGCGCGCCGTGTCTCCCTTTCTTTAGCGACGTTCACTTTCACATTGATCGGGATCGCCTTCGGCATGCAGATTGGCCGCAACCGGTCTAAAAAAGGGATATTATGGGCGATCGGCCTAGCGGCCTTTTATCTCATCTGTTTCATTTCCGCCAAGTCGCTTCGGCATTCGCCTCTGCTCTCCACCTCGATCTACTTGCTGCCCCATCCGATCATCATCCTGCTCTCTTTGCGCGGACTCAAAGCGATCCGCGGGGGGGTCGAATGAAAATCTGGCAGCGGTATCTTTTGCGAGAAATTTTAAAGGTCTTTTTCCTCTTCTTGGGCTGCTTTTTCTTCCTCTATGCATTGATCGATTATTCGACGCATATGCAAGACTTCTTTGCCGACAAGCGGATTCAAATCACCCACATCGCCGTCTACTATTTTTTCCACTTGATCAAACGCGCAGACCTCCTCATCCCGCTCGCTTTGCTGATTTCGACACTGAAGGTGTTATTCTCCTTAAATGTACGCGGCGAGCTGATAGCCCTCCAGTCTTCCGGTTTTCCCCGCAAAAAAATCCTCCAGCCTTTCTTTTCCGTCGCACTGGTCTGCGCCCTCTTTAATTTGGCAAGCTCCGAATTTCTTCTCCCATCCACCCTCAATTACCTCGACCGCTTTCGACGAGAACATTTCAAGCACCGGGACAGCGACCATCATAAAGAACCCGTCCACGTGCTGCGGCTCAAAGACCGCTCTAAAATCATCTACCAGATCGCCGACCCCGATAAAAAAACATTCCGCGATGTGTTTTGGGTCCGCTCCTCTGACGAGATATGGCGCATGAAGTCGCTGTCGATCGACTCGGAAAATCCCATTGGATTCTACGTCGACCACCTTCAACGCAACAAGGACGGCAATTTTGAAAAACTCGAATCATTCGAGCAGTTCCGCTTTGCCAAATTCCGCTGGCAGCCCGATCCGACCGGCAAAGGATACACTCCTTTAGAAAATCGCCGCTTAAGCGAATTGTTTGGCATGCTCGTCCAAAAGGCGAAGACGACAGCCTATGAATACCCACAAGTGTTGACCCATTTTCTCTTCAAGCTTGCCATGCCGTTTCTTTCGGTTCTTGTGATTGCCGCCGGCGCCCCCTTTTGCCTCCGCTACAGCCGAAATCTCCCCATTTTTGTGACCTACGCCATCGCGTTATTCGGCTTTGTGGCCTTTTTTGCATTGATGGACGCCGCCGTGATTTTAGGGGAAAACCTCGTCGCCTCTCCCTATTTGGCCATCCTCGGCCCACTCTCGCTGATCGGAATCGGGTTTGGATGGAAATGTCAACGAACATGTAAGAGACTGTGAATGGATTTTGTTATTTTGATTTTTGATGATTTTTCCTTCAGACTCTAAGAGTGTGTCGTTGAAAATTTATTAGTTGATTTTTGATGCATTTTTTCGCAGTTTTTGAAATTATTCCGCAGGACATCGTTGATTAACTAGACCAAGGAATAACTTCGAAAAAGGCGCAAAAAGCAACAATAAATTTTCAACGACACACTCTAATTTCGGTGCCGCAGTACATAGTTAATTAACTAGGACAAGGTGCCTAATTAGAGTCTGAAATAAAAAGCGCGAAAAGCAATTAACAAGAATCCATTCACAGTCTCTAAAGGATTTTAAAAATGACCACTCACCTGGAAAATATTCCTTTTGTCGCCAGAGCATGGAAACTAAAGATGTTGCTCCTCTGCCATCTCATCGCCGCTTTGCTGCTCGCCAGCTTATTTTGGACTGTGACAAAAGTTTATTGGGAAGTTATTGATGTCGCGTTTTTCAAAATGGTGAATTCAACCCTAAAGGGACGCCCCCTATGGCAGCATTTTTGGGCCTTTGCCAATCACAAGCTCGCCGATTGGGTGGAAGATTTTTGCTTCCTTTGTTTTTTCATCGCCGCCGTGCGAAAAACCCACCCGGGCTTGAGGGTCCGCAAAATCTCCGAATTGTTCTTCTGCGTGATCGTCGTTTCCGCAATCATTTACCTCTTCAATAGCATCCTATTCCGGCAAAACCTCGAGATCACTCGATTGAGCCCGACCCGTGTCGTCGACGGCTGTATTCGCCTCTCCGATGAGATCCCTTGGCTCTCGATCAAAGACGATTCGTCCAAAAGCTTTCCCGGCGATCACGGGACTACGGCTCTTCTTTTCGCCGCCACCTTTTCTTACGTCGCCGGCTGGCGTTTAGGGCTACTCGCTTGTCTGTATGCGGCATTTCTCTGCATGCCCCGCCTCATCACAGGAGCGCACTGGCTCTCCGACATCATCGTCGGCAGCGGCTCGATCGCCCTCGTCGGCTTAAGCTGGGCCTTTTGTAGCCCACTATTTATGAGATTTACAGACAAATGCGAACAGGTTTTCACTTGGGTTGGATCTAAATTCGCTCGCTGCCGAATTTGATTTTTAGCCAACGATTATTTGATCACAACCATTAGGAATCAACGCAAAGACGGCAAGTCACCAAGACGCAAAGATTTTATAAATCGTTAGCGACCCTCTCCATATCGTCGCGAAGCAGTTTTTTGCCCAAAATTAAGAAGCACAAAATACGTACACCTTCCGCTTATTCGTATTTGACCAATAATTCGTCTTCGAGCAATAGAGATCCTCCATCTATGGACACAGTGATTTTTTTGTTTGGAAAATATTCGGGAAGATTGTCAAGCAAATATTTTTTTAATGGAGGCATTCCGTCTATTAAATTTTTGCTATGATTTCCGTTGCCACATATCAATTGCACAGTTTGTAAATTGATGTTTTTTTCAATAAAACGAACAGATGCTATTAATGCCAAGCCGACAGGAGAATTAAAATGCAAATTAATCTTATTGTCATTTTCCAAAAAATTCATAAGATTAGATACGGCATCATAATACTTGTTTGCTTCATCAATTTTGTTTTGAGAAAGTAAAACATCAACAAAAGCACCGTATGGAATAATTTTTGACTCTTCTGGTAGTATTGAAAAATCAAGAACCCTCTCTGCGATGTCAAAAGCTCTCTTTGCCTCAGAGAACTCGCCGTTGTCCCCAGCTGCTTTGATATAAGAGGCGCATACGACACCATTGAGCCATTCATTGGCCTCTGCGATGTCAAAAGCTCTCTTTGCCTCGGAGAACTCGCTATTGTCCCCAGCTGCTTTGATATAAGAGCCGCATACGACACCATTGAGCCATTCATTGGCCTCTGCGATGTTAAAAGCTCTCTTTGCCTCGGAGAACTCGCTATTGTCCCCACCTGCTTTGATATAAGAGCCGCATGTGATATCATTGAGCCATTTATTGTCCTCTGCGATGTCAAAAGCTCTCTTTGCCTCGGAGAACTCGCTATTGTCCCCACCTGCTTTGATATAAGAGCCGCATGTGATATCATTGAGCCATTTATTGTCCTCTGCGATGTTAAAAGCTCTCTTTGCCTCGGAGAACTTGCCATTGTCCCCAGCTGCTTTGATATAAGAGCCGCATGCGATATCATCGAGCCATTTATTGTCCGCTGCGATGTCAAAAGCTCTCTTTGCCTCGGAGAACTTGCCATTGTCCCCAGCTGCTTTGATATAAGAGCCGCATGCGATATCATCGAGCCATTTATTATCCACTGCGATGTCAAAAGCTCTCTTTGCCTCGGAGAACTTGCCATTGTCCCCAGCTGCTTTGATATAAGAATTGCATCCGACATCATTGAGCCATTTATTGGCCTCTGCGATGTCAAAAGCTCTCTTTGCCTCGGAGAATTCGCCACTATTCCCAGCTGCTTTGATATAAGAATTGCAGACGAAATTGTTCCGCCATTTATCGTTTAAATCAAACAACTTCTTTTTTAATTCGAAACTTCCTTTTTTTAATAAAAGAGCCGACAAAATGTAATTATTCAACCCACATTTCGCAGCAGTTAATATCTCTAATGCTTTAATAAGAGTAGGGGAATTGCGAATCTGATTTGTAACTTCTCTGCTTCGGTCGCTACTGGGGGGGTCATTACTTATAATTTGTAGAATAGACTCACGAGCGCCATCATTCTGATTATTAACTATTTGATCTCGCTTTTCTCGATTACGAGGATAAAAATTCTTGCCGTTTTTAAATAAATCTTCTGTGCGTTGAACTGAAGAAGAAGTTGGGTGCGAATTGGTAGGGATTATCTCCGCTTCAGAAAGAGGAGAAAGCGTTGATGTTTTAGCAGTTGAGCTACCCGGGGCAAATGCTGGTGAAAGAGGAGAAAGTGTTGATGTTTTAGCAGCTGAGCTACCCGGGGTAAATGTAGGTGAAAGAGGAGAAAGTGTTGATGTTTTAGCAGCTGAGCTACCCGGGGTAAATGTAGGTGAAAGAGGAGAAAGTGTTGATGTTTTAGTAGTTGAGCTTACATTGTTAAAATTTGAGCCTGTTGCCATAATAACCTTTTTTTAAAACTTAAATTAATATTAATACTAATATAACAATTATTCAATTAAACATCAATCAGTGTAGGCGTTTTCTTAATGCGGATCAAGAGGGAAATTTTTCTAAAATTTCCTTCTCCTTGCAAATTAATTAAACTGTAATTGTGAATATTCGAAGTATCAACAAATGAGGCCGAATGTTTTCGGGATAATATTCATTGGGGTCGAAAAAGTCATCAAATGTGTGTTGATTCACATCGACTTCGGAGAAGGCTAAATCTTCAAATTCTGTTTCCAAGCTGGGTGCCCCAACAGTTCATCCTTCACTGGTTTTTTCCGCAGATGGATAAATAAAATTCCCATTGAAGCTGATAAACGACGAGTTAATTACATTATTTGCTATAAAAAAACAACTGCCTGTTTTCTGCTTAAGCGGCTTATAATGATGTTATGTAAATACCGAATGACAACTTGACCCCCAACCCAAGTTGGGGGCTTATAGGGAAGAAATTTTATGCCTGACGAGTCAGATAGAATGTTTTAATTTTCTCAGGATGAAAATACTCCCTGACGACTTTTTTCACCGCCTCAATCTCGAAGGGCTTGCATGAAAACACGTCGAGATAGGCGTCGCCGTTTTTGTCGACGAAATGGCCTGTGATAGAGCTCGTTTCAATCAATTGCACTAAAGAAAATCCCGCTTTGCTCGGATCGTGCGTCGCAAAATGTTCCACGACCGGCTCCCCGTAGGCGACCATGTCAATTTCTTTGACGAGGGTCTTGATAAAGGCTGTCAAATTGGCGCGATCGGTAATTTTTTCGCGATTGCAGCCTTGGCAATCGAGGATCAGGTGATACCCCCAATAGCCATTTTGTTCACAGCATGACGTTTCTTGCAAAGATGGACTTATACACAAATAACCTGAAGAATCGGTTTTTGACTGCGTCGGCTTTACCTCGAAATTTTCGTCCTCACTCGTGCCTTGCCTTTCGGTAATGGTCTCTCGCTCCGGACAAAAATTTTGAGGAGCCCTCCGGGCCCAGTTCGCTTCGCTCACCTGCTTTGCACTGCCCGGTTCACTTCGTTCACCTGCTTTGCACTGCGAAGGTCCACCGGACCTTCTCGTGTCTCCCGCAGCCACTGGACCTTCTCGTGTCTTCGCAGCCTTGTCAAATTCCCGATTCTTCACGCTATTTGTGTATACCTGCATAATTCTCCTTGGAGTAAAAAACAGGACATTAACAAAAACGGGAGTTTTTCAGGCACTAGAAGAATTTCAAAAAAGCTGATATGCTCGGGAGAAATTTTTTTTCCAAGGACGTTTTATGCCCGGCGCTTACGACAAATTGCACTCTTTATCTAAAACAATCGCCTTGATGGCCTCTGTCGAAGGACTCCTCGACTGGGACCAAGAGACCTTCATGCCAAAAGAGGCGATCGAAATCCGCTCTCAGCAGATCGAACTCCTCGCAAGCCTTGTCCACCGCCAAAGGACGAGCAAATCGTTTGCCAATGCGCTTTCTACCCTCGTCGACATTGAAAAGGGAGAGCTCAAAGACGATCGGTTCTCTGCTCCGCAGATCGCCGCGTTGCGCGAATGGCGCCGCGATTATCTCAAAGCGGTCAAGCTGCCCAACGCTTTCGTCAAGCAATTTGCCAAGACCACTTCCACTGCATGCCATGTGTGGAAGACCGCCAAAGAGCATAACGACTTCAAAACATTTGCTCCCCATTTGGAAAAAGTCGTCACTCTGAGCCGAAAAAAAGCGGACATTTTGGGATTTAAAGAGCACCCATATGACGCCTTGCTCGATTTATTCGAGCCTGAGATGAAAACCTCCTTTCTTACCCCGTTATTTAGTAAGTTAAAGCTTCCTCTCACGCAGCTGATCAAATATATCAGCGTAAAAACCCCCTTTCCCGAGGATTTTCTTTATCGCCACTGCCCAAGACACAAACAGCTCGAATTCTCGCAAAAAATTTTGCACAAGATGGGATTTAATACCGGCTCGTCGAGGCTCGACACTTCCGCCCACCCTTTCTGCAATGGCATGCACCCAAAAGATACCCGCATGACGACCAAAGTGCACCCCGAGAACATCATGTTCTGCCTCGGCGCCGTCCTTCACGAAGGGGGCCACGGACTTTACAATATGAACCTGCCTCCAGACCAGTTCGGTTCCCCTCTCGGCCAGCAAGTCTCGCTCGGCATCGATGAGAGCCAGTCACGCTGGTGGGAGACCCTCATCGGCCAAAGCTATTTTTTCTGGCAGCACTTTTTCCCCTTGCTTCAAGAGGAATTCCCCGAGCAATTTGGAGGCGTGCTCCTCGAAGACTTTTACCACGCAATCAATGCCGTCAAACCGGGATTCATACGCATCGAGGCCGACGAAGTCACTTATAATCTGCACATCATCGTCCGCTTCGAGATTGAAAAAGCGCTGATGGAGGGTGCGCTCAAAGTCAAAGAGATCCCCGACGCCTGGAATGCAAAGATGAGGGAATACCTCGGCATCACCCCGGAATTCGATGGCCAAGGCTGCCTGCAGGACGTCCATTGGTCTTTAGGCTTCATCGGCTACTTCCCGACCTACACCCTGGGCAATCTCTATTCCGTGCAATTTTTCAACACCTTTGAAAAAGCGCACCCGAATTGGAAAGAGCAAGTGGCCAAGGGTTCGCTCGATTTCATCCGCGACTGGCTCAAAGAGAATATCCACAAGCATGGCCGACAATACACTCCCGGCGAACTCTGCCAAAGAGTGACCGGTAAGCCATTAAGCGAAGAGCCCTATGTGAACTACTTAAAGAAGAAGTATGGGACGCTGTATCATTTGGGAAACTAAGAAAAAGGCCTTGAAGAGCAATTTTCAAGGCCTCATCAACAAGGAGGAAAATAGTAGATGTAAGATTATCGTTTGGAGAATTGGAAGCGTTTGCGGGCGCCGGCCAAACCGTATTTCTTTCGCTCTCTCTTACGCGGGTCGCGAGTGAGATAACCGAGAACTTTCAGGTCGTGTCTGCGTTCACCATCTTCGAGGACAAGCGCGCGCGCGATGCCGAGGCGGGCTGCGATCATTTGCCCTTGGATGCCTCCTCCCTTAACGCGAATGAGGATGTCGTAGCGCTCGGGGGAAGAGACTTTTTGGATGGGAGATAAAATCGCCATGCGCTGGAGTTGGAGAGGAAAGTACTCTTCAAATTTCTTTCCATTGACGAGGACTGTTCCTTTGCCGGGGCGGAGGCGCACTGAGGCGACCGATGTTTTTCTTCTGCCTGTTCCAATGTTTTCTTTCATAGTTCCTTCTTCGGTATTAAATATTAACTGGGATCGGCGCTTGCGCTTGCATATCGTGCTTGTCGCCAGCATAAATGCGCAATTTCTTCATTTGCGCTTCGGTAAGACGCGTCTTTGGCATCATGCCTTTCACAGCATGCCAAATGATGTAGTCGGGTTTTCTGGCGAGCATCGTTCGGTAAGGAACCTCGCGCATCCCGCTCATAGCGCCCGTGTGGTAGCGGTAGATTTTTTGAGCGTCTTTAGCGCCGGTGACGATGATTTTCTCAGCATTGATGATCACCACGCCGTCGCCGGTATCAACATGCGGTGTGAAATTCGGTTTGTGTTTTCCGCGAAGGATTTTAGCGATCTCTGCGGCAAAACGCCCTAGAGTTTTCCCCGTCGCGTCTAATAAGATCCACTTTCGGATGGAAATGACTTCCTCTTTCGTCAGAAGGACGGTCGAATTTTTCTTATTCATGAAATTAAGGCCTTAAAAAAAAGTTCAACGATGTTTTTGTAAAGTAATGGATGTTAGTGTACTTTTCCCTTCATTTTTTTTCCAGAAAAACTAGTAACCCACGGTGATTCTTGCCAAAAGAGCAGGATTTGGATAAACTCGTTAACCATATACAAATGTAAACAGATTTTTACACATGTCGACGCGAGCACTGAAAACTTTTTTTATCCGCACCTACGGCTGCCAGATGAACGAACTCGACTCCGAGATCATGGTCGGTCAGCTGCTCAAGCGCGGTTTGACAAGAGTCGAGGATGAAAATGACGCCGACCTGCTCATTTTCAACACCTGCTCCATCCGCGACCTTGCCGAGCGCAAAGTGATGGGGAAGATCGGCCAGCTGGGCAGGAGCCCCCACAAACGGCAGATTATCGGGGTCACGGGATGCATGGCCATGGCCAAGAAAGAGACGATCTTCCGCAAGCTCCCCCACGTGGATTTTGTCATCGGCACGAACAATATCAGCGAATTAAACGAAGTTCTTGACGAAGTGCTGCTCTCCGGCAAGCAGACGATCCGCACGGACGACCAGTTTGAAGAAAATTTAGACTACTTGATCGCCAAGCGGGACGACCCGGTCAAGGCATATGTTTCCATCATCCGCGGCTGCGATAAGTTCTGCACCTATTGCGTCGTGCCTTATACGCGAGGCCAAGAGGTCTCCCGCCCACCTGATAGCATCTTAGAAGAGTGCCAGCAGCTCGTTCAGAACGGATATAAAGAAATTACTTTACTCGGTCAGAATGTCAATAGCTATGGAAAAGACAAGCCGGAATGGGGCTGTCTTTTCCACGACCTGCTCTACCGCCTGGACAAGATCCCAGGCTTGGAACGGGTGCGGTTCATGACGTCCCATCCGGTCGATATTACTTTAGAGCTAATGCAGGCGATCCGCGATCTTGACTCCGCCTGCGAATTCGTCCATTTTCCCATTCAAGCAGGCTCGAACAGGATCTTGAAGAAGATGCACCGCGTCTACACGGTGGAAAAGTATCTGGAGAAGGTGGAGCTGCTCCGCTCGATTGTTCCCGATGTTTCGCTGGGAACAGACATCATCGTCGGCTTCCCGACGGAAACAGAAGAAGAGTTTCAGATGACCTATGACATCTTTAAACAGATCCGCTATTCTGTCGCTTTCATTTTCGCTTATAGCGCCCGTAAAGGAACCCCCGCTTTCCGCTGGAAAGATGACATCTCAGAAGAGGTCAAGCAGGACCGGCTTCAACGCCTGCTCAATCTGCACAGTGAGATTTGCTCCGAAGAGAGACAAGCTCTTCTCGGCTCTGAAGTGGAGATCTTGGTTGAGAGAAGAAACCGAGACGAAAAACATCTCAAGGGACGCACGCGCTGCTGGAAAAATGTGCTCTTCAAAGGCGACGACGCGCTGATCGGGACTTTGCAGACCATTAAAGTGACTGGATTTAGCCATCAAACGCTGATCGGAGATCACCTCAAACGGTGATCAAAGATCACCTGGCCTCTTGCGAGGCCAGGTAGAAATGAGAACCACGGCTTATTTCTTAAGAACTTTTGTAATTCCGACACCGGCTAAAGCCCAACCGATGACAACGTCGACGATATTTGTCAGAACGTAGCAGCAGGAAAAACCCCACCAGTTCCAATTTGGGAGATTGCCCAAGATTCCAATACCAAGGCCGAACAGGGCGACAAAACCGACTTGTTTTTTAACGGAGAGGCCTTTGGTCTGCATCAACATCCAGGTGACGATGAAGGCTCCGATGATTTGGATGATCAGGGAAATGATGAAGGGGGCCATCGACATTTTGCCCATCCCCGTCGTCCGGACGGAAGCAAACATGAATGGACCGTTTTCCATCATTTTCATGCCCCGATTCATTTCGCTTTCAGAAGTTCCCGCGTTATAGGCAAACGTATTGGGCAGAATGTAGACGCCGTCAACGGGGGCATTGTTTCTAATTGCATCGGCCACAGCGGATTCATTTGTGAATTTATTCATACAAGTCTGATGCCAGGGAAAGACCATCCAAGAGAATAATCCCCAGATGAAAACGATCAAACCGCCTATCAAGGCGCACTTCAAGTGAGTTTTGGACATATGAATCCCTCTACATAAGTTATGTTTACAAATCTTTTTTATAATCTTTTTTTCATTTGCGATCAAACGGTTTTTTTTTGACTGAAGTGCGTTTTCAAAAATGAAAGAAAATGTTATAATTTATGTATGAATAAAATTTCTCCGCTCGATATCCGCGTAGCCGTTTTAGCTCATCCCTTTGTAATTAAGGAGGATGCGGTTTACGTTCCGAATTTTTTCAAACCCGTTTCCCTTTATCAAGGCGACGAGCGGATCGTTTCTGTTTTTCAAAATAGCCCTAAACCAACGGTGGAGCTGAATCCATTGGGGATTCCTCCTCTGCTCCGAAAAGCGCAACTGATGATTTTTCGCGTTTTTGAAATCTTGAAAACAATTCTCGATCACAAGGAAAAATCGACAGTTTTAGAAGACGTCGCGCCGCCCCGCAGATTGCTGATCCCCCAACTGCCTCATCCCCCTTTTCGAGTAGCAAGACCGCCCCGTTTCTTCTGGCATCCTGCCTACGCCCCTCCCACCGATGGTTACGCGCCGAGCTGTTTGATGGCCGAAACGCGCGAGGCCATGCCTGTCCCTGTGTCGAATTCTGCAATGATTTCCGCCTACGCGCGACAAGCACTGCCTAGGAAAGGAGTACTTAGACAAGGCCAAGATGGTTATGTTTACCTTGAACTTTCCGATGATTTCATCAACGATATTTATCCTTTGATCCGGGACAAAGGGTGCGAGGCGCTTTCGATTTTCCAGATCGACCCATCTCCGGCGCATATTCCTGTCATTTTGCCTCATGAATGGGCACAAAAAAAAGGATGGGGAGAGATTAAAGAACTGGAAGAGGAATTTCACTTTGAAGTGAAAAGCCTAGAATCGCTAAGACCCTGCCGCTTGCCTGACGTGGCCAATTTCTATTACTTCGAGATTAGCAGCCCAGAGTTAGAGCAATTTCGCGAGCGGCTTCTGCTTCCCTCTCGCATCCGCGGGCATGAGTTTCACATTGCAATTGCCTTCAGAAAGTCGGAAGGGGCCGCCACCCCTCAAGAAACTTTCCGCCTGAACGTGAGCTGCTTTGCGGCTTAAAGTAACGAGAAGAAGTCAAAATAACAGGATCACCAGGATAGCCAAGATAAAAAATAAAATGAGGATTTCTTATCCTGACCATCCTGTTGATCCTGTTATTTTTTTTATTGAAACCACGCCTTAAAATACGAACTTTTCTCTGTGGTTAACTTCAAACATTTACGCCTAAAGTTTTTTCTCGAACTCGTCTTCAGTGAGTATCTTCACGTCGAGTTCACGCGCTTTGTCGAGCTTGGAGCCTGGGTCTTCGCCGACAACGAGATAGTCTGTGTTTTTGCTCACTGATCCTGTGACTTTTCCTCCGCGCTCTTTGATCAGCCGCGCGGCCTCGTCGCGCGTGTACTTTTGGAGCGCGCCCGTGAGGACGAAGGTCTTGCCTGAAAAGGCATGGTCTTTGCGCCGTTTCAGCTTCATCGCTTGCGGCTTGACGCCGTGCTTCAGAAGCAAGTGGATCCCTTTGAGGTGGGCGGGCTCTTTGAAATATTCTACGACAGAGTAGGCGATTTTATCGCCGATACCGGGGATCTCTTTGAGCTCATCAGCGCTCATTTTTGCAAGAGCGTCGATATCTTCGACATGTTCTGCGAGCAGCTCCGCGACGCCCTCTCCGACATATTTGATGCCGAGGGCGAGGATGAAGCGGGCCAAAGTCACATGCCGGGAGCGGTCGATGCTCTCATAGAGATTCTGGACCGACTTTTCTTTGAAGCCGTCGAGTTTGGCAAGATCATCTTTTGTCAGGGCAAAGATATCTGACGGCCGCTGCACAAGTTTTTTTTCGAAGAGTTGTTCGACAACTTTTTCACCGAGGTGTTCGATGTCCATGGCGTCTTTCGAAGCAAAATAGGCGAGGCGGCGCATTTGCTGTTCGGGACAGTGTGATGCGTTCGGGCAGCGGACGGCAACTTCGCCTTCGATATGGACGACACGCTCGCCGCAGCTAGGGCAGTTTTTGGGCATTTTCCAAGGGCGTGAGTCGTGCGGGCGGCGCCGTTTATCAACCTCAACGACCTTTGGGATCACATCCCCCCCTTTTTCGATGATGGCCATGTCTCCAATGCGGATGTCTTTGCGCTCGACCTCCTCTTGATTGTGCAATGTGGCGCGCGAGATCGTGCTCCCGGCAAGATGAACAGGCTCGAGTTCGGCGACGGGGGTCAAAACGCCTGTCCTGCCGACTTGAACGGTGATATCGTTGATCCGCGTCGAGGCTTGCTCGGGAGCGAATTTGTAAGCGACTGCCCAGCGCGGACTTTTGCCAGTGACACCGAGCTGGTCGTGGTATTTGAGCTCATCGACCTTGACGACGATTCCGTCGATATCGTAGGGCAGTTTATGCCGTTTATCTTCGATCTTGCCGGCGAATTTCAAAATTTCATCAATGCCCTGGCAGCGCTCGCGCAGCGCTTCGTCAAAAACGGGCAGGCCGATTTTTTTCAGGTATTGGTGGCACTCGTGTTGGGTGGGCTCTGGAGGATCGTTCTCATCGGCAAATCCGTAAAATATGGCGCTTAATTTCCTTAAGTAAACTTCTTTTGGCGAAAGCAATTTCAACGAACCCGCTGCCGCATTTCGCGGATTGGCGTAAAGCTCCTCGCCGGCCTCTTCTTTATCTTTGTTCAGGGCTTGAAAAACGCGATGCGTCAGGAAGACCTCTCCCCTCACCTCGAGAACTTCAGGAAGGTGGGAGCCATAAAGCTCCATGGGGACTGACCGGATTGTCCGGAGATTGGCCGTGATGTCGTCTCCCCTTCGTCCATCCCCGCGGGTCAATGCCTGGACATACTTTCCGTTTTCGTAGCGCACCGTGACGGCAACGCCGTCCATTTTTAATTCGGCGAAAAAATGAACGCGGGAGTGGCCAAGCAATTTCTGCACGCGTTTAATGAAGTCTTCGAGCTCTTCTTTAGAATAAGTATTGGCTAAAGAGAGCATTGGAACAGTGTGTTCGACTTGTTTAAACCCTTTCGTCAGCGCCTCGCCTACGCGCTGGGTGGGCGATGAAGGACTGATCCAATCGGGGTGCTGTTTTTCAATCGCTTCGATCTTTTTGACGAGTTGGTCGTACTGATAGTCCGTAATGACCGGTTTAGCGTGGACAAAATAGTAAATATCGTGCTTTTGGACCTCATCGATGAGGTCATAATATTCTCTTTTAGTAGACAAACTGCACCTCAAAAATCATCGTCGCTAAAGGCGAAAGATGCACTTGGATCCCAATGCGCCTCTCGTTTGGATCGCGGATGATCTCCACATGCGTGTTGATTTTGCCAGAACCCCAATATTCTTCTCTATCGCTATTGAACACTTCTTGGATCGAGTCAACATTGGGCAATCGAACGAAATATTGAGGGACAAAATTCGGGGTAAAATTGTGCACCGCAAGAAGATATTTATTGTTCCCTTTGCGCAAATAAGTGATGACAGAGTTTTGCCGGTCGGAGAAATCGATCCATTCAAAGCCGCGAGGGTCAAAATCGAGCTCCCATAGCGCTTGATGGGAAAGATAAAAATGGTAAAGGTCCTTAATAAAGCGCTTGAGCATCGCATGACGATCAAACTGAAGTAAATCCCAGGGAAGCTGCTCATTGCAATGCCATTCGTTCCACATGCCGAGTTCTGCCCCCATAAACAACAATTTTTTTCCCGGCTGGCAAATTTGAAAGCTGCTCAAGAGGCGGAAATTGGCGAACTTTTGCCAATCGTCGCCCGGCATTTTTGAGAGCAGGCTCGCTTTGCCGTGGACGACCTCGTCGTGCGACAGAGGAAGGATGAAGCGCTCCGAAAAAGCATAGATGAGGCCGAAGGTCAAATCGTTTTGATGATGGGACCGATAAAGGGGGTCTTTATGAAAGTAGCGCAGAGTGTCGTTCATCCATCCCATGTTCCACTTGAGATCGAATCCCAATCCTCCCCACTCGAGGGGATGGGTCACTCCCGTGAATGATGTCGATTCCTCCGCGAACGTTACTATGTGGGGAAACCGCTCATGCACCACAGAATTGAGATGCTTGATGAATTCGATTGCCTCGAGATTTTCACGTCCGCCGAATTTGTTGGGGATCCATTCCCCCGGCTTTCTTCCGTAGTCGAGGTACAGCATCGAAGCCACGGCGTCGACCCTTAAGCCGTCGATATGCATTTTATCCAGCCAAAATAACGCATTTGCAATTAAAAAGTTGACCACCTCTGAGCGACCATAATTGAAGATGTAAGTATTCCAATGAGGGTGAAATCCTTGGCGAGGGTCGGCATGCTCGTAAAGATAGCTGCCGTCGAATTGCGCCAAAGAAGCCTCATCCATCGGAAAATGCGCCGGTACCCAGTCGAGGATCACGCCGATCCCTTCGCAATGCAAGTGATCGACAAAAAATTGGAAATCTTCCGGAGTGCCGTAACGGCTGGTCGCCGCATAAAACCCCGTCACCTGGTAGCCCCAAGACTCATCTAAGGGGTGTTCGGCGATCGGAAGCAGCTCAACGTGGGTAAAGCCCATCTCTTTGCAATATGCTGCCAGTTCCTTGGCAAGCTCGCGATACCCAAGGGGCCGCTGGCCTCGCCGCTTCCAGGATCCCAAGTGCACTTCATAGATCGCCATCGGGAATGAATCTTTAGAGCTGCGCTTCCTCGCATCCATCCACTCGTTATCATGCCACGAGTATTTGTCGACGTCGAACAGCACGGAAGCGGTGGCCGGCCTATATTCAGAATAGAGCGCATACGGGTCGGACTTAAGGCGGAGATGGTCGTCTTTTGTATGGATTTCGAATTTGTATTTCTCTCCTGATTTCAATCCCGGGATGAACAATTCCCAAACCCCCGAGGAGCCCATCGCTCGCATCGGGTTGGCCCTTCCATCCCAATAATTAAAATCTCCTACAAGCGAGACGCTTTGGGCCTCGGGCGCCCAGACCGCAAATTTGGCTCCTTCGACGCCCTGATGGGTGCATAAGCGGCCGCCCATCGCCTCGTAGAGCTTGTAGTGCACGCCTCGATTGAAAAGATGGGCATCGATATCGCCAAAGGTAGGCGAAAAAGCATAGGGGTCGTGGGCGAGAAGGCCACGATGAAGATAAACCCGATAGTCAGTAAAGGTCGTGTTTAGCGGCACTTCACATTCGAAGAGCCCTTCGGTCACTTTTTTAGCCTCGACACTTTTGCCAAAGACCTCCAGGTGCACATAAGGAGCCCCAGGCCTCCAAAGCCGGACGATTTTGGCGGTTGTCGAGAGGGGCTGCAGCCCAAGGAAATGATGGGGGTCGCTGAGGAAATTGGGCAAAGAAGGCTCTGTCTTGGCTGGCATCTGCATGGGAAACTCATAGGGTAAAAAACGAAGTATAGATTTTGGTCTACATCCAGGCAATGTCTCTGTACAAGTTATTAATAATGAGTTGTTTGTGTTTTTTAAAAAATTAAATATATAACCGTTTAATTTTTAATGACATAAAACAAAATTTTTATTACAATGATAGGCAGTTTTTATTAATAATAGGTATTTTTATGTCACTCAAGGTGGAACTTGCAACTAACAAATCAGCGGCTGCCTTCCAGCCCGCTTCAAAAGTTGAAGACCCGCGCACGAGCAAATTGTTCTCTCAAGGGATTTCGCTCATGGTAGCAAGTCCTATCATCTCCAACCCGAGCCGTTATTTGCAGAAAGCGGAAAAAATAGAGAAAAAATTGGAGCCAATTGCCCGCGACATCGAGAAAGTCAGAAGCTTTTTGGCCGACTTAAAAAACCCCACCATTCCCGACAGCATTCTTTCTGGACACATGCAACAGAACTTCTCCGCAGAACTCATGTATGTGATCAAGCACTGCCCCGCTCTTTTTCCCAATGCTGGTCGGCCTCGGATTCTTTTGCAGATCAAAAACGCTCAAGGGGAAAATATCTTAGAAAGCTACCTATCACAGCAAACCGCAAAATTAGAAGCTCTAAGGGAACTTGCCGCGATTTATCGATCGGCTAATCAAGATGCCCACAAAATTGGGACCCTTCAAATTGAGAAGCAAAAAACGTTTCAATTTACTCTCTCACACGTGCTCTCCGAACCCATTTTATCGACCGACACCGTGGAAACTTCCCAAGAAATTTTGAAACTGCATCAGCTACAAGACTTTTATACATTCCTCCATTCGCCGCAACATTCCAACGAGTTCATTTACGCAAAATTCCAGAAGCTCGACTACGAGATCATAACGGCTTTGGGAGAAGCAGTCTGGACCGCCTGTTACAACCCCGACGAGCTTTTCTTTACGGATCATTTTATCGCCGCAAATCCCCGCATTCTTCTCGATTGCATCGACAGGGATGGTGTTGATGTGATCATCCAGCTGATGGCCCATTACAAGACCAAGGTTGAAGTGCACAGGTTCAAGAAAGAATTTGCCAAGTTTGCCGAATCATTCAAGAAAAAACCACAGCTCGCGTTATTCGGGAATCTTCCTAAATTTGCCCGAGAAGACATCGCCAACCTCGTTTGGATGGAGCACGGCGGGAAACACAACCCTACATTCGGCTATTGGCGCTATGGCGAGATTCAAATCGAAAAAGATCCTCAAGTCTTGACCCGCAAATCCCATGATGGGATGAGCATCTTGGAGATCTATGCGAAAATGTTAGATGAAAAAATCGCCTATGACATTCGACAAGGCGCCAAACAATTCGATAAAGATATGGAATTGCCAAAAGAGCCCACCGACTGCTCCGTGAAAAAGGTTTCCGAGGGCATACCGGCGAACACGAGAATTGCGATGGTAACGGCCGAATACGCAGGAGTGATCAGCATGGGCGGCCTTGCCCCCGCGGTCGCCGGCATGACGCGCGCCTATGGCCCCGGTGCCCGCGTCATCTTGCCTAAATACGACGTCATCAACCCGAAGCTCGTCCTGAAAGAAAAAGAGAAATACCGGATCGAAGCCCACGGATCAACGTATAAGGTTTACAAAACGAACGTGGGTGGGGTCAAGTGCTATTTGATCGAAGGCCCGCTCTTCAATGTCGGATTCAACGAAGAAGGCAAACCCAACAATATCTACGAAGGCAGCGATGCCGACACAAAGCGCCGTTGGGCCCATTTTTCAAGCTTGTCCGCAGAGCTTGTCTATAAGATGAGCAAGAAAGAAAAAAATCCAGTGGAGCTTGTCCACGTCCACGACGCGCAAACCGCCTTAGTTCCCAAGATTCTGATCTCCCGCCACTACTCTGATTGGAAAGAGGGAAAAACCCCCGCGACAGTCTTTACTTTTCATAATAACAACACCCCCCTCACCTATGACTATACAGAAGTGCTGCACCACTTAACTGAAATTGGGCTCCCTTGGGGATCGCTCAACGCCTTCATCGAAGGGATGGGCACTTCCGACATGAACACCACGGTTTCTAAATCTTTTGCCGAAGAGGTGCAAACAGAGCTTCATGGCAAAGGGATGCAGAAGCACGTGAAAATTCATGCCGCCTCCGGTAAACTTGCCGGAATCGTCAATGGAAACACCGAAGGCTGGAATCCTAAAACAGACGCCCAGCTAAAAAATTGGGTCACCGAAGACGGTGTCGCGCTCGACCTCACTTACGGCCCCGATGACAAAGACCTCGACCAAAAGAAACTTCTTATCCGCCAGCAGCTCGTCGAGTATTTGCACAATCACCAGCTCGCTGAGATCGATCCTAAAAAACCGATTTTCTTCTACGTCGGCCGCTATGACGCTTACCAAAAAGGGATCGACAAACTTCCGATCATCATGGACGAAGCGTTGAAAAACGACGCGCAATTCATCTGCATCGGCCTTGAGCCCGATTCTAAAGCGGACAGCATCCTCAAAGAAATGGAGGCAATCGCAAAGCAGCGCGGCGGCAATGGCGTTTGCGTCATTCGCGACTTTAAACGCCCCGACGGCAGGCTGCATTGGCAGCAGGGAAATTCCACAGACGACAAGAGCGGCGTCCAAGGCTTTGGCAGCTTGCTGCGCGCGGCGGTGGACCTCGGCGTCTTTCCGTCGATTTTCGAGCCTTGCGGTCTCGTCCAAGGCGAAATGCACCGCATGGGAATTCCGACAATGGCGACAGAGATCGGGGGCTTCAAAGACACCATCTTCACAAGCGGCCCCAATCGCAATGGCTATCTCTTCAAAAGGCACCCGCAATGGGAGTCGGAAGAACAAAACAAGGCAATCCGCGAAGCCGTTCGCGAAGCGGCAAATGAACAACACGTCAAGCTCGACGCTCTTTACAGCGGAAACCAAAAAGAGTCGGCCCGTTTCACAAATCAATCGCGCACGATCATGGCCAACGCCGCCAAATCGACATGGACAAGCACATTCGACGGCTCCCCTTCTCCAAAAGAGCAGATCGAAGCCGCCTATGGAAAAGCGTTTAAAAATCGAAAAAAACGGGGCAAGATCCACCTCGACATCCACGGCTTGAAGAAGGCGTGAGGTTATTTTTCGAACCTGTCTAAAAAGGCAGGCTGATTCGGCGACAGCGATAAAATGAGGCTGCCATCGGAAGCGATGGCGGCCTTTTTACTTATCCCACGCCCATAGCGCAAGCGGCAAGAGCGAATAGTCTTAAGGCTTAAGCACATTTCAGCGTCCAGCGGTGAAACAATCCGTAAGCTGCGCAAACTTTTCTTCGACCACTCAAAATCGAGCGATAAATCACCGATCTGCACGCCCGTCATTCTGCCGCAGTGAAATTCGGCCGGGAGGCAAGGGAGAATGGCGATTTTTCCAGCAATTTCTTGCACAAACAAGGAGCGGATGAGGCTTGCTCCTCTTGTGAGAAGAGGAAGCGGAGGAAGATCGAGCTGCGTTTGCTGGACAATTCCTTGGTGCTCTTTGTCGACAAGCCTAGGGACTAAAACGCCGTCAAAGGCGGCGAGGAATAGTTTTTGGAACGATCCCAATAATTCGGCTTTGTTTTTGGTCTCAATGTTTTTTCGGCACTCCTCAAGCAGAAAGTAATTTCCTTCGGCCTCTGTTGCAGGAACCCACCGTCCCAATGCCAGCCATACCGGAAAAATCTCCTTAAAATCAGAGCGCCTGCGGACAAGCTCCCAGTTTTGCGCTTTATGCATGCCAAGCGAAAGACGCTCTTCCCTTTTTTTCCCATCGGCATCGCGGAGCAGCATGGGGATCAACAAACTTTCGCCCTTTGTCAAGCAGAACGCCGCAGGAGAGCTCGAAAGGTGGCACATGACCTGTTCTCCAGGGGCTTTTTCGAGTTTCAGCTGGATCCCATCTTTTCTTGCGAAAAGGAAATAGCGCATATACCCTTTTTGGGTCGTTCCAAAGATGCGTAAAACCCCCTGTTCTAGGTCCAATTCCGCGGTAAAATCAACGATGGGCCCCGTAAAATCTAGCGCGATGAAAAAAGGCGCTTCCCTCCCTTCCAAATCGGTAAACTCTAAACGGGTAGGATAAACTTGGACGCAAAACGAGGTTTGGGGCAAAAGGAACTTTGTTCCATTCTGATGAGAAAAAGGGTGCAATCTCTGTGCAATTGTCAATTTCATGTTACTTTTCCTACAAGGCCCTCAGCCGTATTTTCAACAAAGACCACATCTAACAGTTCATTGGCCTGGATGCTGGCTCCAACAACTACGACAGGCAGAAAATTGTCTGTGTGCCCGCTGCTGTTCACAGCACCATCCGTCTTCTCAAAAAGCACCGACCTTTGGCTACCGACGTAGCTATTTCTCAGCTCAAAAGCGTGCTTCTCTGTCAGCCTTAAAAGCCTCTGTTTTCGCTCTTGAATAACCTCTGGCGCAATTTTGTTGGGATAAAGCGCCGCCCGCGTCCTTTCGCGCACGCTGAAAGGGAACATGTGCACTTTCGCAAAGCGCACCTTGTCCATGATCTCAAGCGTGTCTTCAAAATCACGCTCGCTCTCTCCGGGAAACCCGACGATGATGTCAGTCGTGAATGAAAAATCGCTGCGCGCTTTTTTCAACTTTTCGATTGTTTCCATGAAAATTTCACGCGTGTATTTGCGGTTCATCCGCTTTAAAATCACATTGGAGCCCGATTGGAGCACGATGTGCATGCTGGGGCACGTGGTTTTTCCATTCAAGATCGCATCAGCAAGATCTTCATCGACCTCATCGGGATCGATCGAAGACACCCTCAAGCGCTTTAAACCCTCCAGATTATCGACAGCGCGGACGAGCTCCGCGAGGGGCACTGGGGGCTCTCCAGGCTCTGGCGCGCCGTCAAAATCGCCGACGTTGATCCCCGTGATGACGATCTCTTTGTATCCGTTGCGGATGAGCCCGCGGACCTCTTCGAGGATTTCGCTTATTCTACGCGAACGGGAGCGCCCCCGGACGTAAGGGAGGATGCAATAGGTGCAAAAGGAATCGCAGCCGTCTTGCACTTTGACAAACGCCCTCGTATGCGCTTCGAAATGTTTTATCGAAAACTCCGGGACCTCTTCTTCGGGGAAGACTAAATTCACGAGCCGTTCTTTATCGCGATTGGAAATAACGAGCTCAACGCCCGGGATGCTCTCCAGTTCTTTGGGCTTGCGCTCAGCTAGACATCCCGTGACCACAATGCGAGCGCCTGGATTTTGTTTGGCCAGATGGCGGATCTGATGCCGACTCGAACTGTCCGCAGACTGTGTCACCGTGCAAGTATTGACGATGCAGAGTTCGGCTTCTTCCTCTGCTTGCGCTGGCGCATAGCCTAAAGCGCGCAGCTGATCCGAATAGGCCTGCGACTCATACTGGTTTGTTCGGCAGCCGAGAGTGACGATTTTAAATTTTTTCTTACTTTCCACGAGACAGTTCTGTTTTGTAGTGACCCATTATAGAGGAAAGGAAAACTTTAAGCAACCTGACTCAAAGAAGAGGGAGGCTGATTCAATCTTTCGACGAAGTTTTTGATGGCAAGCGAATGTTCGTTCACTGCGATGCTGCGCTTCGAGTTCACGAGAGCGACCGCTTGGCTTGGACTCATTCGGCCATGTTTGATCAGGTAGCAGATGACGATGGACGCGCTTCTCCCAACCCCTGCTTGGCAATGCACCAGCACGCGGCGCCCTAAAGAAATGTTGCGATGGAGGAACTCGACGCCCCTTTCCACATCTTCATCGCGGACGGGGGTCATGTCGGGATTCGGCAGATTCAAAAATTCGATGCCGGCTTTTCGCCAATCTTCCGGCTTTGCGGGAACGCCGAATAAATGGGGTTCCACTTCGGAAGGCTCGACGAGCGACAGAACGGCGCCATAACCTTGGGCTTTCAATTTCTCAACGTGTTCCAATAATGGGCAGGCGGACAAGGTGAGCGAGTCGGTGATCGGGGAAAACCACGGCCGCCGCGTAAGCCAGGGAATGCGGGAGACGATCTGGTTGTTCATCATGGAAAATTCACAAAATAGCCATTTTTTAGTCTCTTTGCTCTGATAGAGATAAGCCGCACCTAAAATAGAGACGACGTAAAGAGCGACCGCGGGGCTGGCAAGGGGAAGCAAGACCGCAGAAGCGAGGATCGCAGCCCCTCCTGCCGCCGTTAAAGCCAACGCCCAGAAAAAAGGATTTTTGAATACCCTGTCGGCAATGCCTTGTAGAGAAGCGCGCGTGGGAAGATATTCGTGAAACGAACTGGGAAGAACTTGCGAAGAACTATGATTTAATGAAATGACAGCCATTGTCGTCTCTTAAAAAATATTAGAGAAGCATAGCAGAAAAAGGGGAAAAGATAAACCTTTAAGCCACTCGGCTTGAAGAAACGGCGGGCTGGTTCCTATTTTCGATAAAGTTTTTGATGGCACGCGAGTTTTCGTTCACGACGATGCTCCGCTCCGCTTTCACGAAAGCGACCGCTTCGCTCGGGCTCATCCCCCGATATTTGATCAAGTAGCAGATGACGATGGTCGCGCTTCTCGCAACCCCTGCTTGGCAATGGACCAGCATGCGGCGCCCTAAAGAAATGTTTCGATGGATGAATTCGACGCCCCTTTCCACATCTTCGTCGCGCACGGGGGTCAAATCGGGATTGGGAAGATTCAAAAATTGGATGCCAGCTTTTCGCCAATCTTCTGGCTTCGCAGGAACGCCAAATAAATGGGGCTCAACTTCAAACGGTTCGACAAGCGACAGGACAGCATCATAGCCTTGGGCCTTCAACTTCTCGACGTGCTCCAGTAAAGGACAGGCTGAGAGGGTTAACGAGTGGGTGAGCGGAGAATACCAGGGCCGGCGTGAAATCCAAGGAATGCGGGAGACGATCTGGTTGCACATCATCGAAAATTCGCAAAATAGCCACTTTTTGGTCTTTTTGCTCTGAGCGAGAAAAGCTGCGGATAAAATCGAGAAGACATAAAGGACGACCGACGACGCGGCATGAGGAAGCATCACTACGGAAGTGAGGACTGCAAGCCCGCCGACCGTGGCTACGGACAACGCCCAGAAAAAAGGATTTTTGAAAACTCTGTCGACAATGCCTTGGAGAGAAGCGCGAGTGGGGAGATGCTCTTCAAATGAACTGAGAAGAACTTCCCAAGGGCTATTGTTCCATGAAGCTGCGGTCATCTACCTTTCCTCAAATAAATGTTAAATAAGTATAGCAGAAAGTTGTAAAAAAGAGGATTAAAATCGCCCTTACTATTGTAAAATAAAACTAAAGATATTATGTATTAAAAATATATTTAATTTGGTGGCCGATGTCGTTCTTTGCCATGACTTTCTCGCTTTTTTTCGTCCTCAATTCTCTTGGCAATGTCCCCCTCTTCGTCGGCCTGCTGACAAAATTCGAGGTGAAAAAGCAGCGCAGGATCATCTTCCGCGAGCTCTTGATCGCGCTCTTCATCCTGTTATTGTTCAATTTCTTTGGCGAAGAGGTATTGAGGCTCCTCGGCATTTCCCAGCCTGTCCTCGGCGTCGCCGGAGGGACTCTTCTTTTCATCATTGCGTTGAGCCTGATTTTCCCCCGCCCTGCCATCAATCACGACACCCAGCGTTCGGAGCCGCTGATCGTCCCGCTCGCCACGCCCATCGTCGCGGGCCCAGGAGCGATCACAACCGTGATGGTCTATTCAGAACAAGTCCAAAACGTCTGGACAATGAGCTCGATCATCCTTCTCGCCTGGATTCCCACATTCATCATTTTACTGCTCTCCTCAAACATTCGGTATATGCTTGGCAAAAAAGGGCTCATGGCGTGTCAAAAGCTCGGAGGCATGCTCATCTCGCTCATCGCCGTCCAGATGATCTGCTCCGGGGTCATCCATCTGCTGCAGGAAGCTTTCTATGTTCCCCAGCAATCAGTATCGAGTTCTTCCCACCGGCACACACCCTAATTCGCGCAGTGAAACATATCTATCTCTGCACACAATCAGATGATCATCTAAGCCGATGCCCATCACTTTTCCCGCTTGCGCAAGCGCCCGCGTCAATTCCAGATCGGCCTGCGAAGGCTTCGGATCCCCGCTCGGATGATTATGCGCGATGATCAAGCTATGCGCCTTATGGCGCACTGCAGGATAAAACACCTCCCGCGGATGCATTAAGACTTGAGAAAGTGTGCCCATGGAAACTTGTTCGCAATGCACCAAATAGCCGCGCACATCGCGCAAAATCACGAGCAGCACCTCCTGAGGAATGTGCGCGATCTCCCCTTGAGCGAGCTCATAGGCGTCTTTTGCAGAGGAAATCGGATATTTTTGGATGGAAATTGGCTTTTTGCATTTTAACGCCAACCCGAAGACAGCTTTGAGGAGAATGGCCTTAGTTTTACCAATCCCTTTTATCTGCATGAGCTCGACGATGGAAGCATCTAGGAGCTTTTCAAAACCTCCAAAATGCTCTAGTAATTCTTGAGACAAATCGAGAACTGATTTTCCTTGCGTTCCACTGCCTAAAACAATGGCAAGCAACTCTGCGATTGAGAGCGCTTCGATCCCCTCGCGCTCGAGTCTTTCGCGCGGGCGCTCTTCTTTGGGAAGGGATTTAATTCCGTTCATTGCAGACGTATTTATGACTCAGTGATCTGAGGAAGCACATCAGAATTTTCAATTAAGTCTTCGCTTTCTTTCTTGAGTTTTCTCTCGACTTTTTTAATGTCTTCTTCAGAAGGTAATTGTTCCGGATAAATATTCCTTTTGATGAGGACTTGGCGAACATCTTTGTTATTGGTGACATGCTCATCGATAATCTGTTTTTTCCCTCGCAGATGTTTCTTTTTCACATTAAAATGGGTGATCTCTCCTGCAAAATCTTTGGCCTTGATCGTAATGGTTGGAAGAAAATCCGCGAGAGGGCGTGATTCGGGAACGCCTAATTTTCGCTTCATCTCAACTGTCGTGTGCCCGCCAAAAAGGGCCTGATCCCCTTTACTTCTAATAAAAGCGAAACCCTGGTCATCAATTCCATGTTGATAGAGGGTTGATGAGAGTTCCTTTTCCGTTTGGGACAATTTTTGCCTCGCCTCTATGCGTTCTAACATCTGAATGTGTTTTTCTAGGAGCTCCTGTTTTCTCGTTTGCAAAGCAAAATAACTCTGAGCAAAAGCGATTGGCTCCTTGCGTGGGTCACCGTTCTGGGCTATAAGATAACATGCATACCGTGTGAGCATTAAATCCCTGACTTCCCGTTGAGTACCTGATCCCAAATGGACCATTTTGGTGACTTCACGGAAATGGCTGTTTATGAGAAGTTTAGAGTTCGCACATGCGATTTTTGCCTTCTCGATTACGTTCAGAAAATTGTCCCATTCCTTGTATTCAAACAAATGTTGAATATCCCTAGCCATCCAGTATTCAACATCTTGCTCTACGTGGGCAGCTTCTTCAAAATCCTTGGTCAACTTGACAATGACTTCTTTTTTCATTGATTCTTCCCGAAAAAAAAATAAAGGATTTTACATATAGCCAAAAAAAATTCAATGTTTAATCGTCTTAACTCGGGACAAACTGAACTTCGCGTTCTACTCCCAGGCGAACTTGGAAAGGAATACTCAATACCCATTTTTTTTTTAAATCACTAAGAATGTGCCTTTTCCGTGACGTCACCAAAATGGTTAGGTATTCTCTAACTAATCAGAAACGGGGCCACCTTGTGCTCCAAGCGAGCTGGGATCTCGACTTGGATGAGGATGTCGTTTTCCTCGTATTCGCATGCGATGACGCGGCCCTCGCGCATCAGTTCACTGACGAGTGCGTAGTGGCTTTGGGGAATGCGGGCTTTGACGACTCTTCGGAGAAGGGAGATCTCCTTCATCATCAGCTCTAACAGTTCGTCGATGCCTGTGCCTTGGGTGGCAGAAATGGCTACTGTTTTAGGGTATTTGACGCGGAATTTTGCGGCTAGGACGGGATTGGGGCATTGATCGATTTTGTTGAGAATGGTGATCATCGGGTGTTTCTCTGCGCCAAGCTCTTTCAAGACGAGCATCGATTCTTCCGCTTGCGTCTCGGCTAGGGGGTGGCTGATATCGACGAGGTGCAGAAGGATGTCTGTGTGGACGGCCTCTTCTAGGGTGCTTTTAAATGCGGCAACGAGAGTGTGGGGAATTTTGCGGATAAACCCGACGGTATCGATGAGGAGGATCTCTTGGCGGTTGGGTAGCGAGAATTTCCGCGTGGTGGTATCGAGGGTCGCAAACAGCTTGTCTTCGACGAGCACTTCGGCATGAGTGAGCGCTCTGAGCAGGGTCGATTTGCCGGCATTGGTGTAGCCGACGATTGCGAAGGTGGGTATCCCTGTGCGCATTCTCAGGCTGCGCTGGGTTTGCCGCTGCTCGGCGACGTGTTCTATTTCATCTTTTAAGCGGTCGATCTGGCGGCGCAGAATGCGGCGGTCGATTTCGATCTGCTTTTCTCCCTCGCCCTTCAGGTAGGCCCCGCCGCCTGCAGTCGCCGTTTGACGAGAGAGGTGGGTCCACATTCTCCTTAACCTTGGAAATTGGTATCTGACCTTCGCCAGCTCAATTTGCAGCCGCGCCTCGCGCGTTTTCGCGCGCTGGGCGAACACTTCAATAATAAGTTCCGTGCGGTCGATGACGGGGCGCTTGAAAATCTTTTCCAGGTTGCGCTGCTGATGCGGAGAGATTTCATCGTCGAAGATCACGACATCGGCGTCAAGCTCTTTGGCAGAGCTCACCAATTCTTCGAGTTTGCCCTCACCAAGGTAAGTTCCCGCATCGAGTTTTTTAATCGGGCAGGGAAATTTTCCCACGGCTTTTAATCCATAGGTATCGCATAGTCTTTCCAATTCATCGAGGCAGTCGTCGGAGAGCTTTTTGTCTGTTCCGGAGCGGTAGGCGCCGACCAGAAGAGCATGGCTCATGGCTTTGAGCTCGAATGGCAGCATTTGCTGCTGGGATTTTTTTTCTTCGATCATTTATACACTCTAAAATTCAATTGGGATTTCTAAGCCGTCGTAACTCATGCGCACTTCCGGAGGAAGCAGAGCATTGGTCGCGGCGTATTCTAAATCGTGGGCGATATGGGTAAGGTAAGTGATCTTGGCCGAGGTGCGTCTTGAAAAAGCGATGGCCTCTTCAATGCTGAAATGCATCTTTGAGGGCGTATGGCGCAATGCGCTGAGGACGAGGGTCTCGACGCCTTTAAGAGATTCGAAGATCTGATCTGTGTATTCGCGAATATCGGAGACATAAGCGAAATTGCCAATACGGTAGCCTGTCACTTGGGTTCCGGTCTGAAAATAGGAAAAATAATCGATCTTCACACCGTCGACGTCAAAAGTACCGAAATCGTCGGTTAAAATCTGAAAGTCGAGCTGCGCCGACAAGCTTTTCCCCTCGGCGATCGGTTGGAGCATGTAATGGTAGCGCATCTTGACTTCTTCAAAAGTTTCTTGGGAAAGAAAACAAGGCATCCTCTTCTTCCCTAAAAAATAATAAGCGCGCAAATCATCGATCCCTCCAATATGGTCAGCATGGGCATGGGTGAGCAGAACCGCATTGAGCCGATCGATATTGTATTTCAGGGCCTGGGCCCTAAAATCGGGGCCCACATCAATTAGATAATTTTTATCCTGCACTTGGATGAGTCCTGCTGAACGTAACCGTTTGTTGTAGGGGGATGCCGACTGGCACACATCGCACTTGCATCCGATCATCGGAATCCCCGACGATCCTCCTGTCCCCAAAAAAAGAAAACGCCCCTGCATACTCACCTCGATTGGGATAATATATTTAGGGCCAATTCTTTTCCAAAGTAAGCGTGGTAGAGCAGTCCACGTGAACCTAGGCCCGTCAACGTCCATACGCGATCATTGACTCTCTCAGCAATTGGTAAATAGTGACCGGGGCGGGTGACGCGGAAAGCGGCTTTGCAGTCGATTACCTCTAGGCAGTGTACGTCGGGGTAAAAAAAGCCGATTTTTGAAAATAATTCTTCCTTCGCCAGTTCGGGTTGGGGAGTTAAGGTGTCGTCATCTCGCTGGTAAGTTGAGCCGAGAAAACATGTTTCTGGATCTTGTGTCAAAGCCACGTACCCTTTGCAAATGCTGCTGGCCTCAGGAAGCTGGACGTGATGTGGAATCCGGCATTTCAAGACTTGTCCTTTGAGGTTCGATAATTTCAGATCACTGAGTTCGGGGAATTGTTTCCATCCCGCCCCGGCAGCGACGATGACGCGGTCAAAGTGTTGCAAAGCTTCCAAGTTCTTTACTTCTTGAATCACAAGCTTCGCGCCTTTTTCAGAAAGAGCTTCCCATAACGCGTCCAAATAACGGCGGCAGTCGATGGTCTTTCCGGACGTGATCCAGAAGCTATTGGTCCCATGCGGCCTGACGTCCCCAAACTTCTGGCAATGGGAGAGGAACATTTGCCGCTGCTCTTGGTTTTGCACAAAGCGGATGATTCCCTCGTAGAGGATAATAGGCTGATCTGATTTGAATTGGGCGGCGGCGATTAATTCGTTGGCTGCGTCTATTGCTTCGAGGGCAAACCGGCTTCTTCGACCTTGCTCGCCGGGATAAGGATGGATCAGGCCGGTGGCGATGCCGGACGCGCCCCCTCCAATGCCAATCTGGTCAAAAACGGTTACCTCGCAGCGACATTGCCGCATCAAATGCCAAGCGGCAGCTAAACCCGCGAACCCGGCGCCTATGACTGCGATTCGCATTGGTCTTTCGCTTGAGCCAATTGCAAAACTCTTCGCCGCGTTAAATCGCCCTTTTTGCGTCCCTTGGTCTGGCGGCGACTTCTCTACTTTTTCAAGTATGTTTTCGCCGCTGCCAGTCGAACTTGCATGCAAGTTCTGGCAAGGGTTCGCAAAAATCATCGATTTTCCGCTGTCGTGGAGTTTTGCGCTTGGCTCATTTTTTTAACTAGGAGGACATGGCTTTCCGCGGCAAAGTTAAAGAAGAAAATCACTGCAGGAGAAAGAAGGGCCGAAAACGGGATCATGATGAAAAACCACTCTAGGCTCACCGCGATCGGATTTGCTGCGCCCACATAATTTTTCCCCGTCATGACCGCTGCGATGCTCATCAGCCCCGCGGCAAATAGGCAAGGTAAAAGACTGAGGAACATCAATGCGAGGTTCGTGAAGGGATTGAACCGGAAGCGCTTTAACACTCCTCGAAGCACTTCGACATCGACAGAAGAGTTGAGCGAGACGGACGGCGTGACGAAAAATAACAGGGCGATGCTTAAAAAACTTAAAATGAATGTTCCGAAGAGTAGAAGAAAAGGGCCAAACGATAAGACGACCCCTAAAGTGTCGCCGATCACAGGGATCTCTTTAAAAAGATAAAAGACTCCCAGCAGCGTCCATAGCGCAAGGTAAACTAAAATAACAGGCACGGCCAGATACGCCACCTCGACCATGAGGTCTTTGGATGCGGCAAACGTCTTTCGATAGCTGAAAGAGAGCCCTTTGACTTCATGATGGTAAATCCGGGTTAAAATTATACCGGCTGCCAGTAAGACGGCTGAACAGAAAAAAAGAGGCATGAATGTCATGCTGATCGAGAGCCAATCATTTGATTTGCTCCCGAGGGCACGGAAAATAACGCTGATAATTCCGCAAAAGATCAGGACGGGAACCGTGAAAAACAATTTCCTTCTGGAAAAAGTCAAGCTGAGGGCGCGATTAAAGGTCGTTTCTACTTCTTTCCATGTCATAGAAATACACACAAACAATATAAAGTGTCGGAAATTTGACAAGGAGGCGCCCTGAATTTGAGCCAGGCGCGGAAGTAGCCCAACTTGAATAAGTTGGGCGATGGACGCGGGTTCAAAGTCAGTGACAGTCCGACGCCGTCAAAAACCGATTCTTTATGTTTTTGTGTGCAAGTTTAATTCATTAAAAATCAAATCGCAATCCCAAAGTCAACCCTTGGAAGGTAAGATCGTCTTTTTTAAATTGGATGGAGCTGGGGTGATCCGAGCTCAAAAAATTGAATAGCTGGTTTTGATCGAAAAAAATATTGAATTCCCAGCCGAATTTAAACCCAAAGTGAAAGCGGTCGTTGGAAAATAAGTAGTCCCACTGCAGCCCCAATGCAAGATCTGCCGCAGCGACGACATTATCGACGTCGTTTTCGATGTTGACATGGGATGAATGGCCTTTTTTGAATTTTTCGGTCTCATGGACATCGAAGTGGCCTGAGAGTAAAGACGCAGAACCATTGCCGTAGATTCCTAAGCCCTTTCCTAAGCCCCATAACGAGTCGACGCCGACGCGCAGGCCGACGCCCCAAAAATCGCTGTCCGCATGGAAATCGGATGAAGCAAGAGATCCCCCCGTGTAATCCACGGTGTAATCGTTGTCGATGGAAAGGCCGCGCACTCCCATGAAAGGCCGGAAAAGAAGCCATTTGCTGGGCAGGCAATTTCTGCCGAGTTCGAGATCGCCCATATTTAGGTCCATATGCCAATGGGCTTTGGCTTTTTTAGAAAATGAACCCCCCCCAGCAAAGGCCCACGAGGGGAAGACGGCATGCCCTTCGCCGGCATGACCGTGAGCATTTCCAATTAAGTGGGTGTAAACGGCATAAAGGTCCCATTTGTCATGCGGAATCTTATACCCGAGTCCTGCGCGCACCCCCCAATTCCAATCAAAATCTAGTTGTTTGACATGACCGTGCTCGATGCCGTAACTCAATGAACCCATGTTAGATTGCCAATAGAGAGCTTCCGCGTCCAGCCAAACATGGCTATCCGGCATGGCGCTCGGATTAAAAACGCCTGCCGAGACAATTAAAGGAGTAAATAAAACAATAACAGTTAATTTCATTATTATTTAAGTTAATTACATATAACTTAATAATAATTACAAATTAGTTCGCTGTCAACGAGGTTTGAATAGATATTTAGGGCGAACGATCGGAGTGCCTTTGCCTCCGCGCGCCTCGCAGCGCTCGTAGACAATTTGGATTGCGATGCCGACTGTCCGGCTTAAGCCGAACAAGATGGTGTAGTATTCAGGATAGCCGAAGCCCGCCGCCGTGAGCATTGTCCCAGAGACCGCGTCGACATTGGGGTGGGGATCCGCGATTTTGGGATTTTCGCTCAAGACCTTGGTCCCTTCGGTGCGCAGCAGAAGGGCGATTTTGACGAGAGGATGGTCGGGATAGTGCTTTTTGACAAAGTCATACTGGACAGTCGCGCGCGGATCTTCGACGCGGAGGACCGCATGACCGAAGCCAAAGACCAATTGGTTGTTTGCCAAACGGTGGCGGATCAACGCTTCGATTTGGGATGGAGTTGCGTTTTTGCCAACCTCCTTCAAAACTTCCCGGACAAACTCCAAACAGTCCTGATTCGCTCTGCCATGCCGTGGGCCGGCGAGAGCGCACATCGCGGAGCAGATCGAGCCATACATGTCTTCTAAGCCGGAAGCTACGGCTTTGCCAACAAAGGTCGATAGGTTGCCGCCGCCATGGTCAAAGTGGAGGATGTTGAAGAGTTTAAATGCTCGCGTCAGCTCATTGAGATCGGCCCCGGGCACTTTGAGCATTTGGGCGAAATTCTCCATGTAGCCTAGTTCAGGGCGGGGACCTGGGGTCTCTCCCCATCCGGCGTGATGGTTGATCACAATCGCTGTGAGATGAGGAATTTTTGCGATCAAATTGAGGCAGTCCTCTTTGTAATCTCCAGAAGACTCGTACATCCCTAAAATCAACAAACTCGAGCAGAAAAGCTTCATAGGATGCCCGTGACGGGGAAGCCGCTTCACTGCTTCGACGGTTTCTTGGCCGCAGAGTCCTCGCTCCAGAAGGTCCTTCTTGAACTTGTCGATTTCAGCCGCGGTGCCCTCTTTTCCCGTGTAGAGCAAGTAAATCACTTGCACAGGGTCCCAGAAGCTCAATTCGGCGACCGGCTTGTTCATATAAAAGAGCCCCTTCTGGGGATCGACGTGTGAGGTCGTGCAATAACCGACGGGAAATCCGCGCATGCCCGTCTCGAGCTTGTCCTTCGTGATCTGAAATAAGACCTCTTCTTCTGCCATTTTTTCAACCCTTTAATAAGTTGGCGACGAGGTCTCTCTCTTCGAGAAGCTCCTTTTCACTGAGCGCAATTTTCTCTTTTAAGAAGCCGTCCCAGGGAACGCTTTTTACGATCTCGACCTTACCGTTCCCTTTCGATCTGCAGGGGAAAGAAAAGACCAGATCTTCTTTGATGCCATAAGGGTTTCCCTGCGATGAGAGGCCTATCGAGAACCAATCGTCGCCCGCAGTGGGAAAAACAAGAGAGCGGATAGAGTCGATGATTGCGTTGGACGCCGATGCCGCAGAAGATTTTCCTCGCGCCGCAATCACAGCAGCCCCTCTTTTTTGAACGAGAGGGACAAACTGCTCTTCGCACCACTTTCGATCTTTGATCACTTCGAGAGCAGGTTTGCCCTGGATCTTTGCATTGAGAAAATCGGGAACTTGGGTCGCAGAGTGATTTCCCCACACGGCCATATGATTGACATCGGTGACCGGAACACCCGCTTTCTGGGCCAGCATGCTCATCGCCCGATTTTGATCGAGCCGCATCATGCAAAAAAAACGCTCCTTCGGAATCTTAGGCGCATGGTGCATGGCGATGAGACAGTTCGTGTTGCAAGGGTTGCCCACAACAAAGACGAGTAGGTCGGAAGCAGCGGACGTGTTTAACGCCTTTCCTTGTTCGATGAAGATCTGGCCGTTGTCCCCAAGAAGATCTTTACGCTCCATTCCCGGCCCTCTCGGCTTGGCGCCGACGAGCAAAGCGTAATTGGCCCCTTCAAAAACCTTTACAGGTTCAAATCCAATCCTGATCTCTTTGAGCAAGGGGTAAGCGCAATCTTCAAGCTCCATGACCACCCCTTTTAATGAATCGAGGGCATGTGGAAGCTCTAGGAGATCCAAAGCAATGGGCTGATCCGGCCCCAGCATTTCTCCAGAGGCGATTCTAAAAATAAGGTTATAGGCGATCTGGCCCCCAGCCCCAGTGACTGCAATGCGCTTTAATGGCTTAAGCATACGGGAAAAAGCCCTTATATATGTTTAATTTTAATTTAATTGTAATGTTCCAAGGAAATATTTAGCAACAAACACCAAAAAAAACTTCGATTTCTCAGTAATAAAAATTTAATTCCATTTCTTTATAATAATTAACAATTTATAATTAAGCGAAACAAAAGTTAAATATTATGCCAATAGATTATACAATTTCTATTCCTGCTTTTATAAGCGCCAAGCTTGCGCCCACTTTGCCCGCAAAATTGCGCAAAGCCCCTTCGGCTTTCCTCGATAAACTCCATCCGGAAAAGAGGGAAGTTTCCCCTTACGTAGAATATGTCGACGAGGGCGTATGGAAAACGCGCATTTCCTTTCAAAAAGACCCTTCCTACGGTGTTCTGCGCGCTAAGCTGACGGCCCAAGGCACAAAACCGCATGCGAGCTTAGAGGCCCTATGCGAGGCGGAAGTTAAGCGTCGCTTTCCTGCTGGATCTTTGAAGCCGCAGGAAGAGATCAAATTTAAAAGACAGATCGCCTATAGCGCCATCAACCGCGACAACCTGATCTGCTCGCCGAAGATCGAAGATTCCGAACTTCGAAAACAACTCCATTTGTCCGATGACAGCGTCTTGCAGACCGAGCACATCTTTTCTAAAAATAGCCCAGTGAATGGGCAAAGTTTCATCCGCGAAGATGGCAAAGTGGTCACCCTTTCCCAAGCGATATGCAGCCCAAGCGATAGGCAATCTCCCAACACAACTAATCTGCGCGTCGTCCAAACAAAAGATAAAGAGAGCATCTGCTATGCCGGCCGCCCCGAGACAGAGCGCAAGGCATTAGAGCAGGCCTCATTTATCTTTTTGAACGAATTGAAGACAAAAGGAAAAGGAATCACAAAGACTGTAGATGAGAATGGAATGACCATCTATCAACTGGACTACGTCGTCAACTCGACTCTTTCCATGCCCTGGATCTGGAGCAAAAAATCCATCATTTCACCATTCCCTGAGCGCGCTGTCGTCGAGAGTGAGCGTCAAGTTTTTCTCGATCTCAGGCAAAAAGGGCCGATCAGGATCGAAGATCCCAATTGCCCTGGATTGAACTACCGGGTCCAATTCAACCCCATTTTATTTTCCCGCTCTTCCGATATCTTCGCCAAACTCTCTCAGTGGCTCCCCCCCTTCTTTACGGGGCATTCCCGTTCAGGAGAGGTCTCAGAGGAGGGCTTGATTGAATTGAAAGCGGTCGCGGAAGCCAAACTTCCCCATTTGCCCACTGAGAGGATTTCGAGCATCCGCACTTGCTTCCAAAGGTTGGAAGAAAATCTAAAAGAGTACAACTTGCTCCCCGAAGAAGAGTGGCTTGTCCGCGATTATCTTTGCAAACTTTTGGAAATCCCTTGCGTCTATCACTGCAAAAGCAGCACCGACCGAACAGGCATTGCCAACGCCATTTCATCCGCTCTCAAACAATGGATCGATTTGAAACTGCCGCTACCCCAAGACCTATGCGAGCTGCTCAAAGACGAGCGATTCAAAGAGCTTTTCGCCGCCAACTGGATGGTAGGACACCAGATCACGCGCTATTCGCGCGGCGCAGAAGGAACGGTCGCGGGCCAAACATTCAACAACAAAAACTTGGGCTACACGCTTTCACGCGGCATCATCCAAAACCCCCTCATCACTCGACTTCTCCCCGAACGTTATCTGAAAGATTTCCCCATCGCGGAAAAAGTCAAATACAGCACTCTTTACATCGCCCTCTTGCTTCCCCTGGCGATCCTTTTCTACCTTCCTATGACCCTGATCGCGTCGGTGAGACACATCGCTTATTTCGCCACAGGAGGCAAAAACCGCCACTGGATCGGGCCAACCAAATTTGCTCTTCCCTCCCTTCCTTTCACACTTCTTTTTAATTTTCCAACGATCTTCCCGAAAAAACTTCTCAATGAAGATTCTCCCCAAGTTGGAGAGCGATTGATCATCGCCGGTGGAAAACGCGGGGGCAAAGAGGACAAAGAAGACGACGAGGGCTGATCCATGATCGATTATACCCTCACCATCCCCCTTAACAAAGACCTCCTGCTGCAAAAAAAAATCCAAGAGGTCCCCGCCCAGGCCCTCGACCGGCTGCACCCCAGCAAAAAAGAGGGCCGGAATTTTGCTGAATACATCGACCAAGGCTTATGGAAAAGCTGCATTACCTATCAGACAGATTCTTCCTTCAGTGTGTTAAAGTCTAAGTGGCAGGCGCAATCTGAGCGAGGCCCCTTCAAAAACCTCGATCAGATCTGCGAAGAGGAATTAAGGCGACGCTTCCCCGATTTTCAAGTGATCCACGGTCTCAAAGCCCACCTCAAAGACACATTTCCCATCCTCTCCAAAGCGTGGATGGGCAAAGAGCAGTTTTACCGAGAGCTGACAGAGCGAGAAGTTGATCAATTAAAAAGACAGATCTCTTTTAGCGCCATCGACCGAGACGACTTGATCTGCCATCCGACCATTGAAGATAAACAGCTCCGCCACAACCTGAAATTACAAGACGATTCCCTCTTAGAAACGCACCATCTTTTGGCCAAAAACAGTCCAATGAATGGCAAGGCCTTCGACAGAGATGGAAAGATCATCTATCTCTCCCAAGGCATCTCCTCAACCAGCGATCGAACTGTAGAAAATACGGGGAATTTGCGCCTCGTCCAAACAAAAAAAGGAGAGAGCATCTGCTATGCCGGACGCCCCGACACAGAAAAGAAAGCGCTCGAGCAAGCGAGTTTTATCTTTTTCAATGAGATTAAGTCGAAGAGAAAAGGGATCACAGAGACCAAAGACGCCCAAGGCAATAGCGTCTACCAGCTCGATTACGCGGTCAATTCTCTTCTCACCAGTTCCTGGATCGGCCATTTTGAAACCCCGATTGTCACATTTCCTGAAAGAACTTATCTCGAAAATGAACTCAAAGCATTTGATCATTTGAAGAACAAAGGCGTTATCACAATCGAAGACCCCCAATGCCCCGGAGCCAAATACAAGGTGAAGTTCAATCCGATCCTTTTTTCCAATGTTTTCGATTCATTGGACCGATTGAAATCTTGGCTACCCCCTTTTTTCACGGGGCATTCTCGCTCCGTTGAAATTTCAGAGGAGGGATACTTTTCTCTGACTGCTTTGGCTCGGCAAAAACTCACGCCAAAAATCGTCTCAACCCTCAAATTGTTGGAGCGAAGCGATCTTGCCCCCGAGGAAGAACTTTTCGCCCGAGACTATTTGTGCAAACTTCTCGGCATCCCTACCGTCTACCATTGCAAGAGCAGCGTAGACCGAACGAGCATGATAGTCGCGCTTTCCAGCGCTTTGCAGCAATGGATGGATTTGGGTCTGCCCCTGCCGGAGAATATTTGCGGGCTGATCGACGATTATCGCTTTAAAGAGCTCTTCGCCGCCAATTGGATGGCAGGACATCAGATGACCCGATACGCTTGCAATCGAAAGGGCACCGTGGCAGGCCAAAAACTAAAGACAAAAACCCTAGGATTTACTCTACATCGAGGTCTCATTCAAAATCCCCGCATTGCGCGATTACTGCCCCAGCGATACCTGACCGACTTTCCAATGAAAGAAAAAATGAAGGCCGGAGCATTTTATGCACTATCTCTCATCCCCGTCGTTATTTTATTTTATCTTCCCCTAATGGCCATCACTGCAGCAAGGCACCTCGGGTATTTACTGACGGGCGGCAAGAACCGTCACTGGCTGGGGCCGCTGCCCTTCACCCTTCCCTTTCTGCCCCTGACGCTCATTTTTAATTTTCCCTCTGTTTTCCCCAAAAAAGTCCTCAACGAAAAGTCTCCCCAAATCAAGCACCGCTCCATCATCGCCTCAAAGCGCAAATAAAATATTTACTAACCGATTGATTCTATTCGTTTTTACTGGTATGATGTTCCCTTTTTATTAAAATATTATGTCGATAGCGATCGTCATTTTCATGTATGCGCTCTGGTCCAGCGTTTTTTCGCTGGGAAAGATGACCTTGCAATATTGCCCTCCCCTGTTTTTGACAGGAGCGAGAATGGTCCTCGCCGGGTTGCTGCTTCTCGGATTTTTGGCCCTGTTTAAGCGCTCCGCCTTCAAACTAAACCGGATTCAGTTCTTTTCGATCTTGCTGCTGTCATTCTTCAGCATCTATCTGACAAACGCCCTCGAGTTTTGGGGGCTGCAGTACCTTTCCGCTGCAAAGACATGCTTCATTTATAGCCTTTCACCTTTCTTTGCCGCGCTATTTTCCTACCTGCATTTCAATGAAAAAATGAATGGCCGCAAATGGCTTGGCCTGGGCATCGGCTTCCTCGGCTTCATTCCCGTCCTCCTGACGCAAACCGGCTCAGAGGAATTGCTCAACGCCTTTAGCTTCTTTTCTTGGCCATCCCTTGCCATTATGGGGGCAGCCCTATGCTCTGTTTATGGCTGGGTGATTTTGCGCGTTGTCGTCAAAGACCATGCGATCTCCCCTCTCATGGCCAATGGCGCCAGCATGCTCTTCGGCGGGCTTTTGGCGTTCGGCCACTCATTTCTCGTCGAAGGCTGGAATCCCCTTCCTTTTCAATTGGAAAATATCAGCCCCGTTATGAAAGGGACCCTCCTCATGACCCTTATTTCAAATATTATTTGCTACAATCTTTACGGCCTGATGCTGAAGAGATTTACGGCGACGTTCCTCTCATTCGTGGGCCTTCTCAGCCCGATTTTCGCCTCTCTTAACGGCCTGATTTTTCTGGGCGAGCCGATCTCCTGGACAATCCTGATCTCCACAGGAGTCGTCTCCTTCGGGTTATGGATCGTCTACCTAGCCGAGCTCAAGCAAGGCTATATCGTTAAATCTTCTCAAACGTCTCAATAAAGCTCTCCCACACCTCCAACGCACTGAACTTCAATGCGTTAGATTTCATTTATTCCTAAGCACCTAAATAACAAAGACTTAAATTATTAATAAAAAAGTTAAATATTATTAACATTTTATTAAGATTTGTGATATAATTAAAAATAAATTAGTTTATTGACATACATTATAAAGTTATAATTTAATTAAATTTTAATTATGACAGCTATAGCTACAAGCCCCAGCATCCCCGAATATCAACTTCCCGCTGACTTTGATTATTTAAAAAGTCGGAAAAATAAAGAAGTATCTGAAAGAGCTCAGGCCATTTTAAACCTGGATATTCAATATCTTGAAAATTTTATCCATCAAACTGCTGCCTATAAAATCATCGCAACAGCTTTACTTGCAATAATTACATTCCCAATTTTACTTCCGGTCATAATCACTTTTTTAGTCACACGTTATTTGGGAGCAAGAGATCAAGCCTATTGCGATGTTGTACAAGCAATGACAACTCGAAGAATTGAGATCCTTAAGTCGACGATAGAAGTCGCTCAGACAAATGAATTCAGATTCTGCTTTAACGAAGGTGAGCATGCCTTGCCAGATCGATTAAAGAAGCACCTCTTGAAATATGTGAATACAATCGATTACCCGTTTATGCGAAAAGCCATAATCGCAGATATTGCAAATCATTTGAATAACGAATCCATAGACAATCGAAATAAATGGGAAAAATTGATTTCCGTTGATTTATTTGAAAACAAATCAATAAACCAACGTTTAGGCAATAACCTGCTACATGCAACCATACAAATGAACAGCGAAAAGGAAAAAAAATTCGATTATATCGAACCTCCCAAAGACTGGGTTCCACATGAAATCGAAGAAAGACGAATCGGAAATTTATCGGTTGGAATTTGTTCTCATAAAGGTGGAAAAGCGGTAATGCAAGATGCCCATTTGGCAATGGAATTTGAATTAAACATCAATAATAAGATTTATTCTGCTAAGTTATTTGGCATTTTCGACGGCCACGGCTACCAAGGCGAAAGAGTTTCGCATTTTTTAAGCGAACAGTTATCTTCCACTCTTATCGAATGTCTAAGACTACATAATCGGAAGCAATTGTCAGCGGAAGGCATTTGGAGTGCATTAAAAGATGCATTTCCCAAACTACATGAAGATCTCCGCTTAACGGGTCAGGGTGATTCTTGTGGCAGTACCGCTACAGTCGTTTTGCTTTTAGATGGCATGATTTGGACTGCTAACGTTGGAGATTCTAGGGCTGTATTTAATAATAACGGGGAGCCCATGCAGCTGAGCGAAGATGCCAAGCCAGGGAATATCAGGTATAAAAGATACATCGAGAAACGCAAAGGAAAGGTCTCTTCAAAAAATGGAGTTTATAGGGTCAACGGAGATCTTGCCGTTGCAAGAGCTATTGGCAATATTTACAATCCATATATTAACCACAAGCCAAAAATCACCGCTGTACCACTCACCGGGAACCATTTAATTTTATGTTCCGATGGCGTTTTCGATGTGGCTCCAACAAAAGCAATCGTGGAAGCTGTCCACAATTCAACCGATTCCGCTATCATTAAAGCAAAAAAAATCGTGTATTCTGCCTGCGAAGCTGGCGCACGCGACAACCTTTCCGCTCTGGTCGTCGACTTGACTCCTCGAGACTCCTAAAAAACAGCTACGGCGCAACTTTGCGCTTATCAGCGCCTGAAGAAAAATTTGGCAAGAGCCTGCCCTGATAATAATCCTCAAAATGACCAGCTCCTCAAATATATTTAAAGTCTTGAAACTCAATACTTTAGACTCGGCTCCTCAATAAACCCCTAAACAACAATGAATTAGACCTATAAATAAATTCATATTAATTTTAAAATAGATTTATGATATAATTAAAATATAAAATTATAGCGGTAATGGCTTTGTTGCATAAATGGGTAATAAACCACCGAGCTCACCGAGAGCACCGAGAGCACCGAGATTAATTTATTATTCTACGGATCGCATTCTTTAACAACTTTACGTTAAAGTTGATCAGTAACCCTACTTGACAACCAGCGAATTTAAGATATGACAGTAATTGTGCCTCGTGGATAGCGATAGCGCTTGTGATCGATTTCACCTCTACGATCACCTTTTCTTCGACTACTAAATCTAAGCGGTAGCCACAGTCCAGCTTCACATTTTTGTAAACAAGTGGCACTGGCTTTTGCCGTTCTATTTTCAGTCCTGCTTCATGAAGCTCAAAAAGCAAACATGCTTCATATGCTGACTCAAGCAAACCAGGTCCAAGTGTTCGATGCACCTCGATTGCGGCCCCTATTGTGCCAAACGATCAAGAAAACAAAATGTTTCAACCGATATTAGTGAAAGACGTGCAAAGAAATTTTCTCGCCAAATTAACTGACGCGGAAAAAAAAATTATTGTTACTATTTTTACTGCCAATCCAGTATTTTCATTTTCAAATAAGGGTAAGATTGAAATTGCAGCAAACTCGGTAGGACAAACGAAAGGAGAAACAGAGAAATCTGCCCTTATCAAATTAGCTAATCTCATGGATAAAACACGCTTCGCTCAAAAAGCAACAGCCCTTGAAACCGCTGCGAAGGAAAACAAGAAAATATTATCCAATTTCACCGATAATGAAATTAAGCTGTTGAACCGAATCTTCGGCACAGTAATCCAGAAATAATCATCCAAAAAAAAGCCTCAGCAAACTTAGAGCTTGCTGAGGCGGAAGAAAAAACGATTCTTCTCAACGATGCTCTCCAAGCGCAAACCCTGTTCACCGATATCCAAAAACAGTGGCTTCAGCAAACCATTAAGGAGGTATTTCTTGCAGAACGAAGATCATTCCTCAATAAACCCTCGTTAAATCATCTCAAATGCCTCAATAAGCTCTCTGTTTCCAACACACTGAATTTCAATGCATTAGATAATTTAGACACAACCTACTGAATAACAGCAACTTAAATCACAAGGAAAAATTTAAACAAATATTAATATTTAATTAAGAAATATGATATAATTAAATTAAAAGATTTTTGGTGGTTCTTATGAAAATTGGCTTAATCAAATGGTTTTATCAAGGAAAATCCTTACGCACAGAATGCGAGGATGCTCTGAGTAAGGTTTGTTTGTCGGAATGGGATGAGAAAAAACACCTCAAAAGCAAAATAGCAGAAGTTTATAAAAAACTCGATTTTAACTGGTGTTTTAAAGACTGTAAAGAAAGTGCGATCAAGTCAACGTTAAAACAAATCATTCGTGAGTATAAAACTGTCGCTATCGCTCACCACCTCACCAACAACAACGCTACAAATATTGAACTGGCTTGTGATTACCTAAGTGAAGAAGAAAAGAAAATTGTTGATGAAAACTCCACTTCTTTTAAGGAATGTTTAGAAAAGAATGATCTCATCGTAAATGGTCGTGTTGCCTCTAACCCCACAGCTAATAAACACTTCGCCAAAACTGCAAAGAAGATAATGACAATGTTTGAAGAGAAACGGCCAAATAAACTGAAAAACGATCTTTTTGCAAAATTGAGTGACGAAGAAAAGAATTTGATCATTGAAGCTGCAAGTACAACCGAACCTGGCGCATTGTTCACTAAGGAGCTTCTTGAGAGCTTTGCTGGATCTTGTATTCTCGAGGGCGAGACTCATAAATTCAAATTTTCTCACTTTCAACGAGGGGCTATTAATCAATTAGCCGAAAACCTGGGCGTAAATAGTGAAGCACCCATTAAAAAAGTATTGGAGCTTCAAGAAAAAACGAAAAAAAATCCGAAAGCGCTGTCTTGCTTCAGCAAATCTGAAATTCAATTAATGAATTTGCTTTTCAATGCAGATCTACCGACAGAGGCCAAAGAAGAAAGAAAACATTCTTCCCTCTATGCCTTTTGTGTCCTCTACTGATTAATCCCATTTCGTCTGAAATTAAAAAAGCCTCAGCAAACTTAGAGCTTACTGAGGCGGAAAAAAAACTTGGCGGCGACCTACTCTGCCATACTCTTGTGTACAGTACCATCGGCGATGAAGGGCTTGACTTCTGAGTTCGGGATGGGATCAGGTATTTCCCCTTCTCTATTGCCACCAAGAAAACTTGATTGTCGAAAGAGTCTAAAAGACTTTCACTCATGAAAATTGACGCTTGAGTTCTATGCTTTAAGATTCATTGGCGTGGGCCACGCTTAGTCAGGTCTTGTGTTTTTGGGCTCGCTGCGACTCTGCCTATTTGGCTTTGTCTCGCTGAGCCTTAAATTCACAATCCCTTCCTGCGCCGTGGCTTTACAGCGCCATCAATGACATGTTCTTAAGATCTCCATGCCGTTGATGAAAAATAAAGTGATCAAGCCAATGGACTTATTAGTATTGGTTAGCTCAACACATCACTGTGCTTACACATCCAACCTATCAACCCGGTCATCTTCCGGGGGTCTCATTGGGATATCTTATCTTGAAGGAGGCTTGGCGTTTAGATGCTTTCAACGCTTATCCTTTCCGAACATAGCTACCTGGCTATGCACTTGGCAGTACAACCAGCACACCATTGGTTCGTCCACTTCGGTCCTCTCGTACTAGAAGCAGCTCTTCTCAAATATCCTGCGCCCACAACAGATAGGGACCAAACTGTCTCACGACGTTTTGAACCCAACTCGCGTACCGCTTTAATTGGCGAACAGCCAAACCCTTGGGACCTTCTCCAGCCCCAGGATGCGATGAGTCGACATCGAGGTGCCAAACCGCCACGTCGATATGAACTCTTGGTGGCGATAAGCCTGTTATCCCCGGAGTACCTTTTATCCGTTAAGCGACGGCGATTCCACTTTCTACCGCCGGATCACTAAGCCCTACTTTCGTACCTGCTTGACTTGTTGGTCTCGCAGTTAACCAGCCTTATACCTTTACGCTCATTTCGTGATTGCCAACCACGATGAGGCTAGCTTTGGACTCCTCCGTTACTTTTTGGGAGGATACCGCCCCAGTCAAACTGCCCGTCTGACATTGTCCGATTCCCAGATTCATGAGCAATCGTTAGATTTCCGACTCTCCAAGACTGGTATTTCAACGTTGACTCCACAGACCCTAACGAGCCCGTTTCAATGTCTCCCAGTTATCCTACACATGGAAAGTCAGAAGCCAATATCAGAGTACAGTAAAGGTTCACGGGGTCTTTCCGTCTTGTTGCGGGTAAACGGCATCTTCACCGCTACTACAATTTCACCGAGTCTCCCGTTGAGACAGTGCCCAGATCGTTAGGCCATTCGTGCAGGTCGGAACTTACCCGACAAGGAATTTCGCTACCTTAGGACCGTTATAGTTACGGCCGCCATTCACCAGGGCTTAAATTCAACGCTTCGCCTTGCGGCTAACGTCTCCTTTTGACCTTTTGGCATTGGGCAGGCTTCACACCATATACGTCGTCTTAGACGACTTTGCATAGTGCTGTGTTTTTGTTAAACAGTCGCCTGGGCCATTTCTCTTCGGCCGGATTCCGCTTTCGCCGCGAAGGCAATCACGATTTCCGGCCCCTCTTCTTCCGAAGTTACGAGGGTAATTTGCAGAGTTCCTTAACGAGAGTTATCTCGCGCGCCTGAGAATATTCTTCACACCCACCTGTGTCGGTTTTGGTACGGTCACCTTCGACGACTAGAGATTATTTCTTGAAAGCGTCGCGCTACGTCTTCGGTTCCCCCGAGGGTTCCCCTTGGCTGCTACCTAACTTTGCGCCTGCGGATTTTCCTACAAGCCAGTCTCATAGCAACACGGACATTTCCAATCGTCCGCACGCTTAACTTACTTTGTCATCCCGTTGTCATTGTCTTACGGTGGCGCAGGAATGTTTAACCTGCTTCCCATCATCTACGCTTTTCAGCCTCGACTTAGGGTCCGGCTAACCCAGGGAAGACGAGCTTTACCCTGGAAACCTTAGGTTTTCGGCGAGGAAGATTTTAACTTCCTTTATCGTTTACTCATGCCATGCATCCTCACTAGTATGAGCTCCAACGCTCCTTACGGTACATCTTCTCCGCTCATACTACGCTCTCCTACCGCGTGCATTGCTGCACACCCGTGATTTCGGCTCTATGCTTTAGTCCCGTCTATTATCGGCGCAAAGTCTCTCGATTGGTGAGCTGTTACGCACTCTTTAAATGATGGCTGCCTCTAAGCCAACATCCCAACTGTCTTTGAAACTTTACTTCCTTACTCACTTAGCACAGAATTTGGGGCCTTAATCGACGATCTGGGCTGTTCCCCTTTTGACTATGAAGCTTATCCCCCACAGTCTATCTCCCAGCGACCTTCCCGGTATTCGGAGTTTGGTTCCCTTCGGTAAGGCGGTAGCCTCCCTTGTGGATCCAGTGCTCTACCCCCGAGTCGGTTTCGCTGAGGTTAACCCTAAAGTTATTTCGGAGAGAACAAGATATCTCCAAGTTTGATTGGCCTTTCACCCCTATCCACAACTCATCCAAGGCTTTTTCAACAGACACTAGTTCGGACCTCCACACGGTGTTACCCGTGCTTCATCCTGGTCATGGATAGATCACTTGGTTTCGTGTCTAAGCCATATGACTAAACGCGCTATTCACACTCGCTTTCGCTTTGGCTCCGGAACGTCAGTTCCTTAACCTTGCCATATAGCTTAACTCGCTGGCTCATCATGCAAAAGGCACGCCGTCAGCCATTCTCCTAAAAGGAGCATAGGCCTCCGACCGTTTGTAAGCTGCTGGTTTCAGGTTCTATTTCACTCCCCTAACAGGGGTTCTTTTCACCTTTCCCTCGCGGTACTGGTTCACTATCGGTTATCGATGAGTATTTAGCCTTGGAGGGTGGTCCCCCCAGATTCAGACCGGATTTCCCGTGGCCGGTCTTACTCAGGTACCAATCTCGCTAACGCTTCCCTTTCGCTTACGGGGCTCTCACCCTGTTTCGCCGGCCTTCCCATGCCGTTTAGCTAGGTCTACGTTAACTTTATGACTGGCCCTACAACCCCAAGAATAAAATTCCTGGTTTGGGCTCTTCCCACTTCGCTCGCCGCTACTATGGGAATCTCTTATAGATTTCTTTTCCTCTGCCTACTGAGATGTGTCACTTCGGCAGGTCTTGCTTCCGTAGCCTATGTATTCAGCTACAGATGGTGGAGCATAACTTCCACCGGGTTCCCCCATTCGGACATCTCCGGGTCAACGCCTTTTCCGGCTCTCCGAAGCTTTTCGCAGGTTTCACGTCCTTCTTCGCCTATCGATACCAAGGCATCCACCAACAGCCCTTAACAGCTTGATCACAGAAACTTTTTTGCTGTTAATTACCTATTAATTTTTCGCCAATGTTCTTCTTAAAACATTTTTTTGTTCTCAAGCGCCAATTTTCATCAGTGAATTATTGTTGATCAGTTACCTGATCAATTTACCACATTGTACCACGCTTAGTCGGTTTTTATTTTTTTGGACTTGCTACGGCTTTGCCTCGCTGAGTCCAAAATTTATAAAAACTTCCTGCGCGTGGTATAAGACTTACATGTTGTTACACACTTCTTTCTTACTCTATTGGTCGCTTCTTATTTATTTGAGATTAATTTCTTTTTTGACTCTATTCGACTTTCAAGATAGCTTTGTCCCTTCCTCAATGGAAAGGGTATGCGGTTACCTAGACTTGAACTAGGGACCTCGACATTATCAGTGTCGCGCTCTAACCAACTGAGCTATAACCGCTTGAACTCAATGGAGGTTAGGAGACTCGAACTCCTGACCCTCTGAATGCAAATCAGATGCTCTACCAGCTGAGCTAAACCCCCTGATCGTGGTCGTATGGAATGTCTTAACAACAGAAGCGAAGCGACGTGGGCAAAACAAAGCTTGTCTCAACCTTCAAGGACTACTGTGAGTAGTTTGTCCTTTAAAGGAGGTGATCCAGCCCCACCTTCCGATAGGGCTACCTTGTTACGACTTCATCCCAGTCATCGGCCTTACCTTAGGCGCCTCTCCCCTTGCGGTTGAGTCAGCGACTTCGGGTAAAACCAACTCCCATGATGTGACGGGCGGTGTGTACAAGGCCCGGGAACGTATTCACGACGTTGTTGCTGACACGTCATTACTAGCAATTCCAACTTCATGTAGTCGAGTTGCAGACTACAATCTGAACTGTGATCGGCTTTACGGATTTGCTCCACCTTACGGTCTTGCTGCCTTCTGTACCGACCATTGTAGCACGTGTGTAGCCCCAGACATAAAGGCCATGCGGACTTGACGTCATCCTCACCTTCCTCCTGGTTAACCCAGGCAGTCTCATTAGAGTCCCCACCTTAAATGTTGGCAACTAATGATAAGGGTTGCGCTCGTTGCGGGACTTAACCCAACACCTCACGGCACGAGCTGACGACAGCCATGCAGCACCTATGTAACAGTCCTTGCGGAAAATATCATCTCTGATATCGTCTGTTATATTTCGAGCCTGGGTAAGGTTCTTCGCGTTGCATCGAATTAAACCACATGCTCCACTGCTTGTGCGGGCCCCCGTCAATTCTTTTGAGTTTCACCCTTGCGAGCGTACTCCCCAGGCGGTATACTTATCGCGTTAGCTTCGACACAATCAGGGTTGAGCCTAATTACATCAAGTATACATCGTTTACGGCAAGGACTACCAGGGTATCTAATCCTGTTTGCTCCCCTTGCTCTCGCGCCTCAGCGTCAGGTATAAACTAGAAAACCGCTTTCGCCACAGGTGTTCTTCCACATATCTACGCATTTCACCGCTACACGTGGAATTCCGTTTTCTCCGTCAATCCTCGAGAATTATAGTTTCAAATGCAGCTCTGAAGTTGAGCTTCAGAATTTCACATCTGACTTATCATCCCGCCTACGCGCCCTTTACGCCCAATAATTCCGATTAATGCTTGCACTCTCCGTATTACCGCAGCTGCTGGCACGGAGTTAGCCGGTGCTTCTTTACGCAGTACCCTCAAGTTGAAATGTTATTCACACTTCGTCCTTGTTCTTGCGCGAAAGAGCTTTACGACCCGAAGGCCTTCATCGCTCACGCAGCGTCGCTTCGTCAGGCTTGCGCCCATTGCGAAAGATCCTCGACTGCAGCCTCCCGTAGGAGTCTGGGCAGTATCTCAGTCCCAATGTTGGCGGTCAATCTCTCAATCCGCCTAGACGTCTTAGCCTTGGTGCGCCATTACCACACCAACTAGCTGATATCCCATGAACCTCTCTTCTACCGCAAGGCCTCTTTCAAGGTCCCCTACTTTGATAGCCCAAGGTCTCCCTCAGGCACCTCATTCGGTATTAGCGGCCGTTTCCAGCCGTTATCCCCAGGTAAAAGGCAAGTTATTCATGTATTACTAACCCTTCCGCCACTAAGCTCCAGGTTGCCCTAGAGCTTCGTTCGACTTGCATGCCTCATCCACGCTGCCAGCATTCAATCTGAACCAAGATCAAATTCTCAAAGAAAAAAAATCTTTGACAATTTGCCTTATAAATATATCAAAAAAATTACAGGCAAATAAGTGTTCCTCACACTTATCCGCACAAGCTTTATTTTGCTTGCACGTCACTTCTCTTCTGTTGTTAAGATAGACGAACCAATCTCGTTGATTCTATTCCTTTTGGACAACCGCGTTCGGTTTTTTCAAAAGGAACCAACACCATACATAAATCGCTGAATTTTCAGCAAATAATTTCAGAAAATTTCTTTTTTTTTGCATGAAACGGCCCTATTATCCAAAAATTCTTTTGAAAAAAAGAGCGGTTCTTAAATATATTGAAAAAACCCCAACCAAAGAGGATTTTTATGAAGCATTTATTGTTGTTTTGCCTTGGAGCTTTAACCTGCAGCGCAGTTTCGGTTTATGCTGAAAATGACAGCCAGTCGTTCAGCAAAACCGACGACTTAGTCGTCAAAAAAGACACTTTTTCTGAAGTTTCCGCCACTACCCCGTCCAGTCCAAAAAAACCGCCCTCCTCCTACGAAGCGGATTCTTATTCGGATGACGATGGCTGGAGCGATGATAATGGGGAAGAGACCTACAGCGATACAACGACTAAATCTAAAACAGAGACTCAAGGACAGACCAAAACAGACAATGGCACCCAAACCCAGACTAAAAAAACCACTGAAAAGAGTAGGACCACTACGACACAACCTTAGGGAGGATTTTTAAAAGTTTTTGGAGTAATTTCTGGCGTGAAGGCTCCCTAATCAAGCCCTTGGATTTGTCGAGTCGATACAACCCAATAAACCGGCTCGATAGGCCGGTTTTTTTAATGGATCAGCTTCCCCCAAGCGCCATAACGTTCGTTCACTGGCCCTTTGCGAAAACTCAGCGCAACGATCAAAATCCCCACTGATGCATTATTCAAGGCGCCTCCGAAATGGGAACCCGTAACGATCCAAGGAAGCAAAATAAGCGTGAGGCCGAACAGAACATTCAGGTAGCGGATGCTGCGAAAAGCCTCTGCGCAGGCGATAATGGAAAAAGCGACAACCATGGGGCCGATGATGAAATTGCCCGTGGAAAGTCGTCGGTCGAGATCCAAGGCGGAAGGGCTGGCCATGGTCCAAATCCCCAAGAGGGTCGCCACGGCGAGGTTCCACGGGAGCGTAGCCCCGAAAGAAAATTTTAATTTTTTCCGCGGAGCTGCTGCGGGGAAGTTGTAAATCGGCTTTGCCCCTTTCCAAAAGACTTGCCACATCGACTCTCCTTTTTGCCGCGATTCATTCAGCAACTGCAGCACTGCCGCCAGCTCTCCGGCGGTAAGGACAATCATGAGAAGCATGGATGCCGCCGTCGCGAGGCACCATGAGCACCATGCGCCGACGATGACGGGCTGCAAGATGATGAGAGTGATGCTGACAATGCCGACCGGAATCACAAGAAAAGCAAACGCAAAAACAAGCCAAGGCATTCTAGCCCATCTCTGAGAATTCCCTTGCCAGCCTAAGAGAAATTCCAGTGTATAGCAGACTGCGCCGAGGCCGGCATCGGAAACGGGAAAGCTTTTAGAGATGTTTGACGTGATGACGCTCAAGGTGCCATTGGGAAAGAAGGGATCCCAAATCTGATCGATGTACCCTAACTGAAAAGCAGCCATATACCGCGAAAAAAACCAACAGAGTATAGCAAGAAAGACGGTGGGGATCCGATGCTCCCAGCCGGAAGGATTGTAAGACCACCCTGTTGGACAGGCGTCGCCAACTGTTTGCGCATTCGATTTTTTCAGCTGAAAGCAAAGGACAATCGCAATGGCTCCGATGAGGGTGTCATTGATGTACATGAGTGAAATTGGGGCCCAAAAGATCAGTGGGGCCAATTGTAGCCAAACGCCGATCAGGCCAATCGCCCATCCAGCCCATGATCGACTTTGGGATAATGAGAGGAGACCGAAGACGATGAGGAGAAAGGCGGAGGTTATATCGCTGGATCGAATTGGCCAGTATTGATAGCGGAAAGTCAAAGGGAGCGCGATTAGCCAGATCCCTAAAGCAATGGTGAGAAGGGCTATCTTCTTATTCATCCCTTCACCATTTGGTCAAGGCCTGGTGGGGGCTGGAGTTTGTTTTCATCATACCATTCCACAGGGTCTGCCTTGACCTCGCTTATCCATTTAGTGATCGTTTGGTCGACGCGCCGTTTCGGCTGCCACCCGAGAACACTCTTCGCGCGCGTGATATCGAGCTCATAATGATCGTCGGCGATGTCGATCATCCAAGGTTGAATGAAACCGGATTTCACGAAGGGGAGGTGGGACAAAATATAGGCGCCGATCTTTGCAATAGGCTTGGGGATACTCCAAGTTTTCCATTCTTTACCGTGAATTTGTCTTTGCATCATCCTCTGAATCTGATCGTAGCTGAAAGTGACGTCTTCGCCGATCAAAAGATTAATCTCAGATGGAAGCTCCTTTCGTTTTTGCACGCAGAGAGCGATGGCGTCGATGAGATCGTCCATATGGACAAAAGAAGCGCCGTGAGTAATATCGCCCGCAAAAACATGCGCTTCGAATTGATTTTCAATGATGCGCTGCATTTGGTTGGAAAGGGGTATGGAATGGCACCTGTCGTCGTAAACGCCGGCGATGCGCAGGTTGACAGTCGAAATCTTCCCTCTGAGTTGATGAATAACCGCCTCTGTCTTCACTTTCGATAATGGGTAATCCCACCTAGGCTCGACGGGACTGTCTTCATTAATTTTAATACCTGGCCGCGTTGGTTTATGCACAAGCATTGTCGAAGAAAAGATGAATTGCTCCACTTCAAAAGATTGAAGTCCTTTCAAAAGGCGCTCGGTGCCTTGTACAGTGATTTTATCGTAAAGATGGCTGTGCTGAGTCTTAAAACTGTAATACGCAGCCAAATGAATCACCGACGCGATTTTGTTTCCGTAATTTTTGCGCACATGCTCCAATCCTTCTTTCACGCTCTCGTCGGTGGCCAAGTCGACGATGACGAATTCGACATTGGGAAGCTGGCCCGCTAAACATATATCGAAGCCGATGATTTGAAACTGTTTTGAAAAATATGCAGCCGAGTTAAATCCAATCCTTCCACTGGCGCCCGTAATTAGTATGACCTCTGCCATGTTTTGCCTCTCGTTGAAATTTTCACTTTATCTCATTTGGCAAATTTTGCAAGATTAGAGAAAGGAATCACTGCAAAGGACGGGTTGAACGTGAAAAAAATCAGCACTGGCATCCTAGGGGTCTTACTTTTTTGCGCGACGCTGAGCGCGGACGTCTATGGCGAATCGGACGGGTTGATTGCAGGAAAAGATTTTCCTTTTCCTTCAGGAGGAGATGAGGAAGCGCAAATGCCAGAAGACATCCCTGCAGAAAATTCAAGTTCCAACGGGTGGGACCAATTGGGTCAAAGGCAATCGAAAATTAAATCCAGCGGAAAATCGGAAAAAGAATATGTTCCCGAAGTCGAAGATGATGGCTACTAAAAAAATCATAGCGCTGATATGCGTTTGGGCGGTTCACAGTGCAGCCGAGGCGCAAATAACAAATCTCACTGTCGCGCAAGGCTCAGCCAGCATTGAGACCCTCGAAGATAACGTTTGCATGGTGACACTTAGCGAGGCCGCCTTCATTTTTGGCGACGAGTTTTCTCTCTCCGAAGAGGAAACGGTAGTGTTCTGCCAGCCCTCCTCGCGCTCGATTGCCATCATTGAAGTGATAGGAGCCAAACCCAGCGAATTGCTTGGAACCTTAAAGTCCAATGGCAGTATTTTCCTCGTCAATTCCCATGGGATTTCGATTGGAGAAAATGGCTATATTGACTCCTATGGATTTTTAGCTTCCGCCTTGCCCGCTTGCCCCTGTCCGCTTTTCGAGGGCGAGAAAGACGTATTTATGCAAGGCGATTCGAAAACCTCTGTGATCAATAAAGGACGCATCAAAGCTTGGGAGAATAATATCTACTTGGTGGGATATCAAATCGTCAATCAGGGCGTGATCGACGCATCGCAAGGGATCGTCGCCGCGGCGGCAGGGCAGGACCTTGTCCTGCACCCTTCGAACGGCCATGCTGTCGGAGTTTTCCCCTCTTCTTTAAAGGCGGAAAATGAAGATACCGGAATCGAAAATTCGGGTGTGATCATCGCAAATCGAATAGAACTCAAAGCCGATGGCAATGCTTATGGGACTGGAATCTTACAGGGCGGCCTTCTGGACAACATGGGTATCGACGGGATTAGCGCCGAGACTTTCCTCACTGTTGCAAAGGGCAGCGCGGTCATTACAGGGGCAATCGCCTCTGAAAACTCGGACGGAACCGGCGGGGATATTCACATTTTTGGCGAGCAAGTGTTTCTTTTCGAAAATTCCACAGTCGATGCTTCCGGGGGCAGCGGAGGCGGGAATATCCGGATAGGAAGCGCTGATGGGATCGATGCGAAATGGGTTTTTATCGATGAAGAAACAACGATTTCCGCGGATGCGATCGAAACTGGCGATGGCGGAAGAGTGACTATCCGCTCTGAAGAATCCGCCTGTTTTTATGGCGCCATCAGCGCATGCGGCGGAGAAAATTCGGGAGATGGTGGCGCGATTGAAATTATTGCGAACAATCATTTAGAATTTGAGGGGGAGATTGATTTCATGGCCCCCAACGGAAAAAAAGGCATGATTTCTGTTCGTCATTGATGACAGGCCCTAAATATGGAAGAAGATTCTCGACGCCTTTTTTTCGGGGCTCAAACAGAAGCGCCGTGGCCCAAAAGTTACCCTCCGGCAAGATTGATCCCTGAAGAAACGCGCCATTTAACGTTGGCCTTTTTAGGAGAGACCCCCTTTTCTAAACTTAAATCCCTTCTGCCGTCCACTCCCCGCCCTTCGTTCGCCATCGGCCTTGCGGGCGTTGCGAAAGAGATTATTTTTCTCCCTCCCGATGTAGGCCGCGTCGCCGCTTTGTCCTGCGATTGGATTCACTCTCAAGAGGCCTTGAGCAATTATCAAAAAGAGCTTTCGGTCTGGCTCGCTGCGCAAGGGTATGCTTTGGACAAACGCCCTTCTTTTCCCCATATCACAATTGCACGGGCTCCCCTCGACAAAGCCGAATGGAAGCAGCAATTTTCTCCCTTACCTTTTTTTATCAAAGCGATTCATCTTTACCAGAGCCTGGGCAATCTTCAATATGAATCTCTGTGGTCTCACTCTCTTCTTGCCCCCTTCGAAGAGTTCGAACACACAGCGGATATCGCTTTTCACATCCGAGGGATGACAATCGAAGAAATTCATGGCCATGCGCAACTGGCCTTGGCATTCCATTTTCCCCCGCTTGTCCGTTTTTTTACTTCGGACTGGGCTCGCAACTTCGAAGAGATGATCATTTCGTTAAATGAAGTGATCGGGATTGCTGACGCAGAGCTCGGATGTCCATTCAAAGCCGTCAGTTTTCATGGTACGATCAGACCTGATGCGCAAAAGATTCTCAACTGGGAGATGATCGTGGATGTCTAAATTAATGAAAATGGGGCCGGCTGCCTATCTACTTCCTCAAGAAGGCGGGATGAGAGTCCCCGGACTGATCATCGCCACCGAAGAGCTGCTCAGCGATATCGATATCGAGCAGCCTCTCAATCAAGTGCGCAATGTCGCCTTTTTGCCCGGCATCGTTGGATACAGCATCGCCATGCCCGATATTCATTGGGGTTACGGCTTTCCCATCGGCGGGATTGCCGCGATGGACGCGGAAAATGGCGTGATCAGTCCGGGCGGCGTCGGCTACGACATCAATTGTGGCGTTAGGCTCGCTGTGGTCCCTGAACCGTTTGCCAAGATCAAAGAGAACATCAAAAAAGACTTGATTCATCGCATCTTCGAGTTTGTCCCTTCGGGGGTAGGCAGAGGGCATCGCCACTCTCGAGGTTTGAGTGACAGGGACTATTCGGAATTGTTAAAGCAAGGCGCCCGCTGGTCCGTTGAAAAGGGGTTAGGTTTTCCCGCCGATCTTGAGCATATGGAAAGCCATGGCTGCATTGAAGGCGCTGACCCTTCCGCCGTTTCTGCGACAGCGAAAGCCAGAGGCAAAGACCAGCTCGGCAGCATCGGCTCCGGAAATCACTTTGTCGAAATCGGCGAGATCGAAACCATCTATCTTCCAGAGATCGCTTCGGCCTGGGGCGTTGAAAAAGGGCTGACTTACATTTTGATCCACTCAGGATCGCGCGGACTTGGCCATCAGGTCTGCCAAGATGCGCTCAATGAGTTCATTCGGCAGGGATACGACCAAAACCTTCCCGACCGGCAGCTCGTTGCCGCGCCGATCCAAAGCGAAGCGGGCAAAAATTATTTCGCAGCGATGGCGGCGGCGGCCAATTTCGCATTCAACAACCGCCAGCAAATCCTTCACGAGGTGCGCACCGCTTTTCACCAAGTGCTCGGCATTTCCCCTGAAAAAATTCATCTCGTGTACGATGTTTGCCACAATATCGCCAAATTTGAAACGCACAATGTGGGTGGCAAGCCTTGCAGGCTTTGCGTGCACCGCAAAGGAGCGACGCGCGCTTATGGCCCGGGAGCGGAAGAACTCGCCCCGCTTTTCCGCAAAACGGGCCAGCCCGTGCTCGTCCCCGGGGATATGGGAAGGGCGAGCCACCTTCTCGTCGGCCTCGGAAACCCATTGACATGGTGCAGCTGCTGCCATGGCGCTGGGCGTGCGCGCAGCCGAGTGAAGTCGATGGCCGCATGGCGCGGCCGCAACATCTTCGAACACATGGCGGGCCAAGGGGTCACTGTCTTAGCCTCGTCGAATCGGACGGTCGCCGAAGAGATGCCCGACGCCTATAAAGATGTCGATATCGTGGTCAAGGCCGTGCAAGAAGCCGGACTTGCGAACATGGTCGCCCGCTTAAAACCGCATTTGGTGATCAAAGGATAAATATACTGCTTCCACTTGAAAGTTATGAAAATTTCTGCTTCAGCATCTTCACTTACAGCCGTGGCAAGCCACGGTCTTTTCGTTCATTTCCATCGACCATGTGCTGGCACATGGCCTGCTTCAACGAACGAAAAATTGAAGCGCTGAAATTGAAATTCTCTATAACTTTCCAGTGTCGCCAGTATATGTTCGTCAACGCGCCCACCAGAGGGTGATCAAATGCTTGACCTCTCTCCACTGCTCCCACTTCAAGAGGCCATCTTCCAAATATCGCTTCCACGCTGCCTTGGAAAAGCAGGAGGAAACATGGGGGTATTCTAAGATTGCCGGATGGAATCCATATTGGGTCAGCAACTTGTTCATCGTCGCGATGTTCGTCCGCGACGTCCCGTCTTTGACCGGATGCAGCCATTCCAACCTTTGGTGGAGTCCGGCAATCGCCCATAATTTCTCGTCGGCCGTCGTCGACTTGGCGATCTCTTGGTAGAATTCTTTGACAAATTTATCGAATATGCGACGGACTTTCTTGGAACCCATGATCTCGTAACAAAACTTGATGGGGCGTTCTGGATTGGCTAGATGTTCGAGCTTGCCCAGCCCATAGAACTCACCGAATTCTTTTTTTATTTCTTGGTCCAATGCCTGGAATTCGGCAATCGCTTCGTTAGAAACGGGATAATTGGAGCGGTTTGGGTTCCATTGGACACAGTCCAAGGCATTTCTGAAAACGCCTACTTTTTCTTGCCCCATCAAAGTATTCGTTTTGTGTCCATCAAAATGGGCACAGGTCACTTTATGCAGCTTTAAGTACCAATCTGCGTCGATCGGGGAAGAAAGAAAGTCTTGAACGAAAGTGAAAGCCTTTTCCATGCTGCCAATGAAACCAGGCTCATTCTTAAAACCATGCAATCCTTCGTCGAAGACATTTTTGCCATGCTTGTGACAGACGCCATCGATGCACTCCATCCACTTATTTTCCTCCCCTAAACCCCAATAAATTTTCTTTAGGGCTTCTGGCGAGAAGTCGGTGTTGACGGTGGGGAGGGTCACTTGCGCCATTTAATTGCTAATGGTTCGATTCATGGACAAAAATTGTCGCGAGAATTTATTTTATTTTCAATTTTAAAAAACTGGGTTTCCGCGCTGTCAATTAGCGTGAAGCCGTGCGGAAAACGCTCTCTAGCGGTTGAGCCTCGCCTTCATCTGCTCCCATTTCAGAAGGCCTTCTTGCAAGTATAGCTTCCATCCTGCCTTTGTGAGGGAGGATGAGCGGTGGGGATACTCGAGAATGCCGGGGTGGAAGCCGAAATCGGTCAAATTTTTATTCATGAACGCCGTACTTGTACGGGCTGTTCCATCGCGAACGGGATGGAGCCATTCTAATCGCTGCTGAAGCTCGGCGATCGCCCATAATTTCTGGTCGGGGATGGCTGCTCTGTTAATTTTTTCATAGAATTCGTTTAAAAATTTATCGAAAATCTGACGTACCTGAGCCCGGCTCATGGCCTTGTAGCTGACTGAAGTGCCCCGAGTGGCGGAGTTGTAGGTCATTTCTCCAATTCCGTATGTGTTTCCAAATTCTCTCTTAATTTCTTGGTCCAAGGCGTGGAATTCAGCGCGCGCTTCTGCAGAAACTTCATAATAGGGAGGATGCAGGCCGCAGCAAATCCCATCATCGATATCGCGAAAAACTCCCACTTTTTCTTGGCCCATCAAGACAGCGGAGAGATCCCCGTTAAAGTGAGCGCAAGTGTGCTTATGCAAACGCAAATACCAGTCTGCATCAACTCTTAAATTGAGCCAATGCTGGACCCATGTGAATGAGTTTTCCATGCTGCTGATAAATCCAGGCTCGACGGTGCCAGCATGTGTCCCGCGGTCGAAGACGTATTTGCCTAAGTGATGATACCTACCATCGATACACTCCATCCACTTATTGTCCCTCCCAAGCCCCCAATAGATGTTTTTCAGGTTTTGAAGAGACACATCGGTGTTGATCTGGGGATATTGCGAGGGAGGTGGTTGGGGTGGAGCTCCAAAAATCCATTCTTTCACTTTGTTGACACGAAACGAGATCCAATCCGTGAATTGTCTCCATAGCTCAGCAATTTTTTGACATGGCCAGCAATCTCTAAGAAAGTTAGAGGCCTTTCCACGGATCGAAGTATCCGCTGAGCTGCCGCTCGATAGAGAATCAATGGTGCTTAAAGCCATCGGAATTTGCGGCAAAGATTGTCCTGGGGAAACATTCGGTTGGATGTACAATCGCGTAGAAATAGTCAGAGTATTATCAATGGGCATCGCTTCTCCTCTTACAAAAACGTTAAGAGTGAGCACTTTACCAACTGGAAAAACTAAACTCCATTAAAATAAACTTTGGAAAACACTCCGTAGCCCGCCCCTGAACGACCGGGATTGCAGCGTACCGTTCAATTTGAAAAATAATTGGTGAAATAAATAATTTACTGAGAGGCTTGCGTCACACTCGTCGAAGCGGAAACCTGCTCGCCCGTCGTCATGCGCTTGAACTGTTTACCAAGCGAGACCACACAGAAGATCCAAGCCAAGAGGACGATGAAAAGAATCCCGGCGATGTAGGGCGTCGAAAGCGCAACGCTCCCAAGAAGAATGATAAATCCTTGGTAGGTCAACGAAGAGCCCGATTTTCCTATCCCCGACCCCAGGCCGTCGATTGCCGCTTTCCCTTTAAGCTTGGACTCTTCATTCAATGGAAGAAAAGCAAGCTCTTTTGTCGCATCGAAGACAGAATATTTACTGGCCTTGCTGAGGCAATTCTGAAGCGAACCGCAATAGACGGTCATCGCAAAAGGCGTCACTCCAAAAAGTGTGGAAGAAAGGGCCATCATAACGTCGCCGCAGAACATGAATGTGAAGAAGCCAATTGCCATCGTCGTCATGATCAGCGGCGTGAGAATGGCGGTAAACGTCCAGCCCAGGCGCGTGACCAAGAGAGAAAAGAATACGCCGCCGACCGTGGCCAAAATGCCGATCCCGACGGTGATTTTATTCATGTGCTCCAGCATTTCATTCGGGTCGGTAAAAAATCTCTTTAGCTGCTCCTTCCAAAGGACGTCGGTGAAATTGATGCTGATGTTATAGCCTAAGACGATGATCGCAAGCGGCACGAGATAAGGCGAGCGTAAAATATATTTTATGCTTTCTCGGAGAGATAAGCAGGGCTTTTTTTGGGCGGGCGCATCGGGGGTGGGCTCAAGCTCTTTTTGCACCGGGAGGATGCGGCGGTTGATCCAGTAGTAGACCCCTATCGCGCCAATCCCTAAAACTGAAATTAAAATGATCAATTGGCAGATGGTGTGGTTCCATTGGTCGGTGATGAAGGAAAGAAATGGCATGGAGAGGGAGCCGCTGAAAGCGAGCGCGAGGGTGCCCCCCATGATCGGGGCAAGGTTGGAGCCGATGTTGAGGATGCCATAGGTGCGTTTGGCTTCGCTGACTTCGGTGGAATCGTTGGCAAAGCCCCAGTAAAGCACAGTCAGGACCAGCACGGCCCACAATTCAGAAATCACGTAGAAGCTCGTAAACGTCCAGTTGCGCACGAGAGCGATAAACCCTTGAAACCCTTGAGGAAGCACTTCGCTGAGCCAATTCCCTAATTTCTCCAGATGGAGCTCTTGACTGTGTGGGTAGAGATAAAAGGCGAACAATAAAAAGTAGGCGATAAAGCAAGAGATCACGATGTAAAAGACATTTTCTTTGCTAAAATATCTCCTTAAGCGGGTGTAAAACCAGGTGGCTAGAAAGACACCCGGAAGCATTCCCCACACTTTGATGAAAGGGATCACTTCCGCTCCTGAATGCTCGGCAGTGAGAATGATGGCGTCTTTTAGGTTGCGAAGGACGCCGTAGCTAACGCACAGCAAAAATAACAAGAGCAGCATAGAAAGGACTTTTTTCACCTCTGATCGGTGAACCGGCCAGAAGATGCTGCGAAACACACCAAACTGCTTTTTACTTTCTTCCATACTCAAACCCCTCATCATATGAAAAAAGCCCATTTATTTACAGCTATTTTTTTTCTTGATTTTTACCTTAATGCTGGTAAAAAAGGTTAAAATTTTCTATGTCATTAGAGACCGACCGCAAACACACGCTTCGTCGTTTTTTGGGATTATTTCCCCGATTTTCGACAGAAACTGAGTTTGTGGTCGGTCTCTGACAAATCGTATTTAAATGACTCTGTTCGGGCGAGGAGAAAAAATGAGTTTACAGTGGCTAAGAAAAATCATCGGCCCGCTGATCTTGATCGCGATCTGTCCTCCCCTTGTCATGCTTGTCTGGTATACAAATATTTCTCTGGGCGGTTCGATTGAGCAGCTCTGCGCTCTTTTCGCCAAAGAAGGGATTTTTTCGACCATTTACAAAATTTGGAGTCCCTTGTTCTTCGGTACTGCTGAAGCCTGGAAAATTTTAGGGGTGTTTGCGGCATTTGAGCTATGTCTGATGAAATTATTGCCTGGAAAAAAAGTGGAAGGGCCCGTCACTCCAAAGGGAAATACTCCGGTTTACAAGGCCAACGGCGCATCAGCCTTTGCAGCCACCATGATCTTGTTCTATCTGGGATCGGTGCAATTCAAACTGTTCTCCCCCGGAATCATCTACGACAATTTTGGAGGACTTCTCGGCGCTTTGAACCTCTTCAGTTTGTTCTTTTGCCTCTTTTTATATTTCAAAGGCCGCTACCGTCCTTCGAGTACCGATTCCGGCACTACTGGGCATGCGATTTTTGATTATTTCTGGGGGATGGAACTCTATCCCCGCGTTTTGGGATGCGATGTAAAAATGTTCACGAATTGCCGTTTCGGCATGATGGGATGGGCGCTGATCATCGTCTCCTTTGCTGCAAAACAGACACAGCTCTATGGTCTTTCCAATGCGATGCTCGTCGCCGTCTGCCTCCAGTTGCTCTATATCTCTAAATTTTTCTGGTGGGAAGAAGGTTACTTGCGATCGATGGACATTATGTATGACAGAGCGGGCTTCTGCATCTGCTGGGGTTCTATGGTCTGGATCCCATCCATCTACACTTCGCCGACGTTGTATCTAGTCGATCACCCTCATTCGCTCAGCTCGTTTGCCGCTTTGTCGATCTTCCTAGCGGGCGTAACCTGTATTTTTATCAATTACCTTGCCGACCGGCAGCGACAGTACGTCCGCAATAAGAACGGCGAATGCACTGTTTGGAAGAAAAAACCCGATCTGATTTTCGCCAATTATAAAACGGAATGGGGTGAAGAAAAACAAACCTTGCTTCTTGCCTCAGGTTTTTGGGGCATTTCCCGCCATTTCCACTACCTTCCCGAGATCCTCGGCGCTTTTTTCTGGAGCATGCCCGCATTGTTCACGCATTATATGCCCTACTTCTACCTCACGTTCCTTTTCATTTTGCTCTTGGACCGCTCCTACAGACAGGAAAAGCGGTGCCGATTGAAATACGGCAAGGACTGGGACAAGTATTGCGAAAGAGTCCCCTTCCGACTGATCCCGTTTGTTTACTGACCCGTCGGAATGAGGCCGACAAGCCGCATAGCGGCTTCCGCTCCCTCGGAAACTTTGATAGGAAGAGCAAGAGCGAATGCCCCTTTTGCGGGCATTTTGGAAAGCTGGGCAACATTTTCGATGATGTATTTTCCAGCTCTTAAAAGGCATTCATGCACAGGAAATCTTTCTCCGCGCGCATTGTTTGAGCCGTCGGGTGAAAGTGTGTCAATACCGACGCCGGCAATTTTTCTTTCCAAAAGCAGTTCCGCAGCTTTCACGTGAAACCCTGGAAAGTGCATTTTTCCCGAATGATCCGCGTTCCGATAGCGGCCGACATTCCCCCAGAATTTATCCCATCCCGTGTAAACAAAGACGAGACTTCTCTCTTCGATCCTTCCCCATTTTTTTTCGTATTCGACAATCTCTTCAGGGCCGACAAAAAAGTCGGGATGGGATTTAGCGGAGACATCGATCACGCTCGCCGGCACGATCAGCTGCTCCAAGGGAATATCAGCGATTTGCGCGCCATTGCGATAAAAATGGGACGGCGCATCCATGTGCGTTCCGACACCGGCGTGGCATTTATAGAGCAGCACGCGGACGCCGTCGTCGTAGTCCATCTTGACCTCGTACTGAAACCCGCAGCCGCCCGTCCAAGTGGGAATATCGCTGTTCAGAGCATGGGTTAGATCGATCGCTTCAAAGTTGCCGAGCACGTTCATAAAGAGCAGAATAGCTGCGGTGATGATGCAAAAGCAAGAAAATATTGATTAGAGGTATTTGACATTAATTCGAATTAATTATAACAAGAAATTAATAACAACAAAAACAAAATGATCGCATTTAAAAACAAAATAATTTCAGGAGCCGTTTCTTTTTCAGCTTGTTTTTTCACTTTGCAAAATAACGGAAATTGCCCGCAAAGCATGGAAGTATTTCGCGAAAATCGCAGCGGCCCCATCGATTTCTGCGCGTTTTCTTTTGAAAGTCAGTGCGAGTGCATTCAATTGAATGTCAATGTACCTCTTGTCGCCGCTGCCGCTCAAGGAAACCTCCACATGGTGAAAACCCTCTTCAAAGAAGTCGAGAAAAGTTCCTGTGAATTCGATGAGGAGATCATTAATCAGACCTGCCTGGCAGCTTCTTCTTTTGGCCATCTGCATATTCTCGAATTCTTGTTCCATACGGTCATTCCCGATTTGAGCTGCTTTCAGCTTTTCTATGAAACATTGCATAGTTGCTCCCTTTGCGCCTCCGCTCATGGACACAAAGACGTATTGAAGTTTCTGCTATTTAAAATCTTTCCACAGAGCAGGTTTTTTGTGAGCCGTGAGCTCTTAAACCAATGCTGCATTGCCGCTGCTGCAAAGGGCCATCGCAAAACATTGAAATTTCTTCTCAAGGAAGCCTTTGCCGAAAATCTCTTGTTCGTCGACGAAGGGCTCGTGAGCCGTTGCGCACTTAGTGCAGCGTCTTTTGGCCACGTGGATGTCCTGAAATTCCTCTTCTTTAAAGTGTTGCCGGAAATCACATTTCTCATCGACGACAAGATCTTCAACTCCGCTCTCTTTGGAGCCGCAAAGCATGGCCAAAACGAAGCGCTGCAATTCTTGCTGAAATTGGCTTCTTCAGACAATTTCTGGTACCTTCATTCCGACGTACTGGAATATTGCTGCCTCATCGCTTCTAGTCACGGGCATCTGGAAACCGCCGATTTCATCCTTGAAAATCTGAAAATCAACACGCCTTAAAAAATTATTTTTCTAGCGAATATTTCTTAAAGGGCTTAAAATTCTTTAGTTTGTTTTCCAATCATGCTATATTCCTCTGCTTTGAGGGTGGTGCGCAACATGTAATGCTAGAACAATGCGCCGTGCAGATAGACGAGATGCAAGGCGCCGCCATAGGCGGGCACCCGAAGCAGCCGACCCCGTAGCGGGTCGGCGATGCAGGGCAACGCAGCAGGTTGGCTATCTCCACAAGCAGTGTTCAGCATTACATGTTAAGGACCACCCAAATCCAGAGGTTCTATGATGATGTCTTTTATAAAGAAATTATTTACTGGGATTTTTATGCTTGGATCGTTTTTCTCCGCTTCCCTCTCTTCCGGCGAAAAAGCGGAAAATGCGCCTTCCCCTCTTGTTCTTATTTTGCTCGGGCCCCCGGGATCTGGGAAAGGCACTCAGGCCGCGATGCTCGAAGATAAAATGCATCTGCCCCACATTTCCACGGGCGACCTGCTTCGCGACCATGTGCGCCGAGAGACCGATCTGGGAAAACAAGCCAAGACTTTCATGGACAAGGGACAGCTCGTCCCTGACGCATTGATCTTCGATATTCTTTTTGATCGGGTTTCCCAAAAAGATTGCGCAAAGGGATATATCTTAGATGGGTTTCCACGTACGCTGGTGCAGGCGGAAGCTCTGCAAACGCGTTTAAAAGGCAAGCCTGCCCCTATCGTCATCAACTTGGACCTGTCCGATGCAAAGATCATCGAACGCCTTGCAAACCGCGTCTCTTGCGAAAAATGCGGCACGCCCTACCATTTGACCTATTCTCCCCCAAAAACAAAGGACAAATGCGATAAGTGCGGCGGCAAATTGATCCATCGCTCGGATGACACTGAGGCCGTGATCACAAAGCGCCTCAAAGTCTACCATGAGCAGACCGCACCGTTGATCACTTTCTACACCAAGCAAAAACTGCTGCACACCGTCAATTGCGATACCCAGAAAGAAAAAGTCTTTTCTGAGGTGGTTGCACAAATTCCTTCCGCGAAATAGAATCTGCGTAAACACTGTGCAAAGCTCAAATTTTGGAAAGTGGTTTATCTATGTTGGGATCGGGCTGATTCTCATCGGCCTGTTGATTTTGCTTGGAAGTAAGCTCGGGATCTCATTTGGGAGGCTCCCCGGCGACATCCATGTGCAAAAAGAGAAGTTTTCCTTCTACTTTCCGATTGTTACCTCGATCGTCGTCAGCATCGTGTTGACAGTGATTATCAATCTGATCTTTTGGTTTTTGAGGAAATAAGGCCAAGTTGGTCTAGCCCGAGCTTTTCGATCAATTGGATAACGGGAGAAAATAGCGGGGTCGGAACATGTTTCCACTCAAACCACTCCCACCCTTCGCATTTGTGGGGCTCTTTGAGCTCGAGATGGCCGGTAAACTTGTCTACGAAAACAAATAATGTGACATAGTGCTTGGTCCCTTCGATCAGGTCATTTGTCCAAGGGCCGAGAATGAATGACGAGGCCACAAGCCCAGTCTCTTCCCAAAGCTCTCTTTTAGCGCATTCTTCGACCGTCTCCCCAAATTCAAGATGCCCGCCCGCAAGGGACCAGCAGCCCGCCCCATGCGAGCCTTTCCGCTTGCCGAGCAAGACCTTTCCGTCCGAAATAACGGCCACACCGACGCCAACTTTTGGCCTTTCCGCCTTTGCATTTTTCATAGGGGCAGCTCTTTATTCCCCATTATACTGGGTTGGCCGTTTTTTGGGATTTAGGAAAAATGCTCATCTACTTATCCTTGATCTTGGATCAAAAAAGCGACGAGCGCGGTCCAACCCGTTTGATGAGAAGCGCCGAGTCCCCTTCCAGTGTCGCCGTGGTAATGCTCAAAGAATTGGATCAAATCATTCCAAATCGGCTCTTGAAAGCCTGGCATATCTCGATAAACTGGCCGCTGCCCGAGGGAGTCTTTTTGGAAAAGAGAGATCAAGCGACGGCGCAAGCCATCGATGATATCTTTAAGCGCAATCTCATTTGAGTCGACTTTGATCAGAAAATCAGGTCCGACCGTTTCGGAAAGCCTCTTCAATGCGCGAATGAAGAGAAAATTCAAAGGCATCCAAATAGGGCCGCGCCAATTGGAATTCCCTCCTTTGATTTTCTCTAAGGATTCCCCCGGCTCATAGCCGACAGAGATTCCATCCATGACAAAGGGGTGTTCTTCATGAAACTTGGAGAGGCTGCGTAATCCGTGAGGCGAAAGAAATTCGTCGGGGTCCCAAGTTTTTTCCAAAACTCGGCGCATCTGCTCTATTGTCATTAATGAAAATAGATACCTTTTTTTCCCATCGACGTGGTACTCGGTCTGGCAGCGGCCGACCATTTTATTAAAGTGCGCGATGTAGAGTTGGAAGTGCTCGTAAAAATCGGGAAATTGCTTCAGTTCATCTTCTTCGAAAAATTCCATCGAAAAGAAAGGAATGAGCCCGACAAAGGAGCGGACCTCCAAACACTGGTGCGTCCCATCTTCATGGCAAAGCATGTCGTAGAAAAACCCATCCTTTTCGTTCCATAGATCGACGGGTCTTGCCCGAGTGGCTCCCTGCATTGCGTTCGCAATCGAGATAAAATGTTCGAGATAGACCATGGCCAGCTTTTGAAAAAGAGGCTTCTGTTTGGCCAGTTCCAGCGCCATTCGCATCATCACGAGCGAATAGAATCCCATCCAGCCTGTCCCGTCCGACTCTTCGAAATACCCGCCATCTGCAAGCGGTTTGCTCCGGTCGAGAATGGAGATGTTGTCCAGACCTAAAAATCCTCCCTCGAAAACGTTATTGCCCAATCGATCGACTTTATTGACCCACCAGTTGAAATTGTCCATCAATTTTAAAAAGCAGAATTCAAGAAAATCGGAGTCGGCGAATTTCGTTTCTTTTTTTTCTTTTTGATAAATGGTCCAGACCGCCCAGGCCTGGATAGGAGGATTGGCCTCGGAAAATCCCCACTCATAAGCGGGAATCTGTCCGTTGGGGTGTTGGTATTTGTGCTCTAGGAACACCGCCATATGGTATTTGGCAAAGGGCAAATCGACAAGCGACAAGACGATAGCGTGAAAGGCCGAATCCCATGAGGCAAACCATGGGTATTCCCATTTATCTGGCATCACGAGAATGTTGTGCGAATGCAAGTGGCGCCAATGGCTATTGCGGAGATCGTAACGGGAAGGCGGCGGGGGCGAAGTGGGGTCGTCGCCATCCTGCCATTTTTTCACATCGTAAAAGTAAAATTGCGTGCTCCAAAGAGTTCCCGCGATGGCCTGCCGTTGGATTTGCTTTACTTCCAGGGATGCATTTTTTGGCTGGATCGAATTGTAAAACTCATCTGCCTCTTTTTTTCGCAAAGCGACGATCTTCTCGACGGCATCTAGTGGATTTTTCATCAGTTTGGGACAAAGCCGAAAGTGAAACACTTTCGATTTTTTAGCGGGGATCTCTACCTCGCTGTAGAAAAAACACGCCTTGGTGCCTTTTTTGCCGGGATGAACGCTTTTTTCTTTGTCGATCACATAGCGATGAAAAGCGTCTTTGACGTACGGCGTATTGCTCCTCGCGCCGTGGCCATAAAGCCTCTCGGCATGCGTTTCGTTATTGGTAAATAGCAGCTCATCCGCAGGCGCGCCAATCAGATACATGGGGGAAAAGAGATAGTCCGCCGAGAGCCAATCGGGAGGGGGAAGTTCCTTGGGATCGGCGTAGAGAGTATGAAATTGGGAGGAATAGGGACCTTCCTGGATTTCCGGCTCGTCCGCCCATTTTTTCGACCACGACCATCGATTGCGGAACCAAAGCTGCGGTAAAAGGGAAATCGCAGCGTCCTTTTCACCGCGGTTAAAAATCTCAATTCGGATGCAGACATCCTCAATGTCGGCTTTTGCATATTCGACGACGACATCAAAAAAAGCCTGATTGGAAAAAATCCCGGTGTCGATCAACTCAAACTCTCGATCGCGGGTGGTCCGTTTCTGATTTTCATCGACGAGCTGCTGATATGGATACGCGTTTTGCGGGTAGCGGTAGAGAAACTTCATGTAAGAATGGGTCGGCGTCGCATCGAGATAATAGTAATATTCTTTGACATCTTCTCCGTGGTTTCCTTCATAGGGATTCAAGCCGAAGAGCCTCTCTTTGAGAATCGGATCTTTTCCATTCCAGAGAGCAATAGAGAAAACAAGAGTCTGGTAGAAATCGCACCAACCGGCAAGGCCATCTTCTCCCCAACGGTAAGCCTTGGACCTGGCCATGTCGTGCGTGACATAATTCCAAGCATCGCCATTTGCACTGTAATCTTCCCGCACTGTCCCCCACGCGCGCTCGGAAACATAGGCCCCCCATTTGCGCCATGGGGGAATCTTCTCTTGCAACGCAGTTTCAATGCGTATCGATTCCTTTGTTTTACCCATGCGCGCTCTTTTTTTTGTGGTGATGAATCATAATCATTCCTCCCACCAGCACTAGGAGAGCGCCGACGATCGAAAGCCATGAGGGAATGCGATGAAAGACCACCCAGTCGATGATTGCTGAAAACACAATCGACGCATAGAGAAAAGGCGATAGCGCGGAAGCTTTGCCATGCCTATAGGACAAGCCACGAAATGTTTGATTCATCAAACTAGCCACAGCGAGAAGCAAGAGATTAACCCACATCCAAACGGTATAGCCTTTTAAAGAGCCTGGGACATCAAAAATGGCTCTGCAGAAGAGAAAAACAATCCCGGACACGACCGTCCCGATGAAAAAAAGGAAGAGAAGATTGTATTTCTGGTTATCCCCCTTTGCTTGGTGACTATAGAGCACTTGCGAGCCTGCCTGACCCAGCGGGATGAGCAGCGCGGCGATGCTCAATTGCCCAAATAGCGCGCGGGTGGGCTGCAAAACGCAAAGCACCCCGGCAAACGAGATCAAAATGCTCATAATCGTCTTCTTTTCAAAACGGTGCTTAAAAAAAACGCGCTCAAAAATGGGGATGATGAGGGGCGCTGTATTTTGCATGACCGTGGCATCGAGCAAAGAGGAGTACATCAAATAGTAAAAGATCGAGTATTGATAAAGCAGAATAAATGCGCCGCGCATCAGCTGCATTTTTAGATCGATCTTCGAAAAAACATCTTTGAAGGAAATCGAGAACATAAAAAAGGGCAGCAGCAACAGGAAAGGGATACCGAAACGCAAGAAAACGAGAAGAAAATAGGGGATTCCCTCCGTTCCGAATTTGGAAAAAAGGGTAAAGAGGGAGAGGGTGAAGGCCGAAAGGAGCATGTATAAGGCCCCCTTTTCAAACTCCTGCTTCTCTCCTTTGTTCATCATCGGATCAACCCCATAGTTCTTTCAGACGTTCGTCCCTTCGACAGCAGCTCCGGTAAGACTTGTAATGCGCGGTATGCGTTTGATAAAACTTCTGATGGTAGTCTTCAGCGGGGTAGAAAACTTCCAGCGGCCGGATCTGCGTGTAAATCGCATGCCCTTTTAGGGCTGATGACAGCGCATCTTTGGATTTTTTCGCTTCGGCTTTCTGTTCTTCGCTCGTATAAAAAATTGCCGATTTGTATTGCTCGCCTTTATCGCAAAATTGCCCATACGGATCGAGCGGGTCGATGTTGTGCCAGAACAGCTCCAGCAGATGCCCATAAGTGATTTTTGAAGGATCGAACACGATCTTGACCGCTTCCACGTGGCCTGTCCATCCCTGGCACACCTCTTCATAACTCGGATTGGGCACGCTGCCTCCGGCATATCCCGAGGACACCGAGACGACGCCTGGAGCCTGATCAAAAATCGGCTCCATGCACCAAAAACACCCGCCCGCAAAAACCGCTTCTTCCACGACTTTGTTCTCCTGTACCCAAGAAAGTTCAAAAGTTAGATTTAAAAAGAATATAACAGGATGAACAGGATGGCCAGGATAGGGAATTTTTTCTGCTTTCTTTCTTTATCCTGTTCATCCTGTTAATTTTTCCCAATTTTTACTCGGTATATATTTTCCTCATAACAATTAAAATAAAAAATTTCAAAGGAATTAAATTGTTTTTGCGTTATAATCTTTTAAAAAAAGATGTGCCATGAGCATTAAATTAAATTTAGATCCAAACCATAAAGCTTCCACTGCATCAAATATTAATTACACACTCACAGTCCCTAAAAACATTCAAATCTCCACACTCTCAACAATGTCTCCTCGGGCAAATGCAAAAACATCAAATAATTTCTTCACTGACATCTGGAATAAATTCATAGAATGTTCAAAAAATTTGTGGAACAGCATTCTCAGCTGTTTTGGCATTAAGACCCTCACGGGCTCGCCTTTTACCAAGGATTATTCTCTCAACATTAATCCTTCCCAATATCCCCATCACATTTCGAACCCCAACAAGCTTTTTGTCTATAACCGCCTCACTCAAGGTAGAAGCGTCGGCAATTGTGTCACTGCGAGCAAATGGAAGCTAAATCCACAGCCGCTGGAAGCCCAGCCTCTTTTCAATCCGACAAAAACGCCTATGGTCATCCTCCCAGGGACATTCCGCTACGACGCTTCCACAGCAAACACAGTCCATTGGACTCCAAATTTCGCCGATTCGAATCTCTTCGGATTCTGCGAAGGCCCGCTTCTTGCCCAAGATGAGCTGCAAGTCGCAGAACACCCTGCCCTGGCCCACATCAAGGCTGCCCTTTCCCCACAGCAGCGCACTTTGAACCGATTCGACGTCGCTCTTTTCCAAAATGTGCCAAGACTTGGCGTTCTAGACACAGCGACACCTCTTGCCGGACGCGTTCCCCCGCAAACTCTCTACGGAAATGTTTTTGCCGGCGCATCCCAGCAGGAGATCTCATCCCGTCTGACTCGGTATAACAACCCTGTCGGGAGCAACATTTACGCCATCGAAGCTCCACGCGTGCCTCTCGCCTTAAAAGACCAGCCTTATCAGAGACAAGATCTCGCAGCGCTCTTCTTCACTTTTAAAAACTTCCTTCACGCGATGAAAGAAACTTGCCCAGGCGTGAAAAACATCGTCCATGCAGGAAACTGGGGAACTGGAGCATGGGGCAATGATCCCAAGACCGTGTATCTGATGACCCTTGCCGCCACAAGATCTGCAGGAACAGCCGATGAGCTCCGCATGTATCCATTGGGAAACACCAATGAATTGCAGGCCGCTATGCAGCTTCTCGCGCAGATCGAACAGCAGCATCCTGGCATGACCGATGGGCAATTCCTCGACCATGTTGCGGCCAATGCCGCGCGCTACGGCCTGCGGTACAAGCAAGGCAATGGGACTTAAAAAAGTTTCGCAAAATACGAAATGCTGATAATGATTAGGAAAAAAACAACCCTAATCATCATTATGCAATTGCGCCAGCTTGGAAAATCTAACATCAAAATTACACCTGTCATCTTAGGAACATGGGCCATCGGTGGCTGGATGTGGGGCGGCACCGATGTCAAAAAAGCCATCGAAGCGATTCAAGCCAGCATTGAAAACGGCGTCACGACGATCGATACGGCTCCCGCTTACGGCATGGGTTTGAGCGAGGAGATCGTCGGCGATGCGATAAAAGGAAAAAGAGACAAGGTTGTGATCGCAACCAAATGCGGCCTGCGCTGGGATGAGTCTGATCCCACCATCCGCTCACCTAATCGCAACTTTGAAAAAGAGCCCGTGAAAATTCAGAACAACCTAACCAAGAAGAGCATCTTCCACGAATGCGAACAAAGCTTGAAAAGGATGAAGCTCGACGCGATCGATCTTTATCAAATCCATTGGCCAGATCCCTCCACTCCCATTGAAGAATCGTGGAACGCGATGGCTGAACTTAAGAAGCAAGGGAAAGTCCGCGCCATCGGCGTGAGCAATTTCGACTTATCCCTGCTCAAAGCAGCCCACGCCATTCATCCTGTCGACAGCGTTCAGCCTCCCTATAGCTTGATTCGCAGAGAAATCGAAAAAGACATCATTCCTTTCACTCAGTCTAATCAAATTTCAGTGATCGTCTACTCGCCGATGGAAAGAGGACTGCTGACAGGGAAATACAAGCCGGGGACCCATTTTCCCCCAGGCGATCATCGCGCGGGAAAAAAGACATTTAGCACCCCATATCTAAAGCTCATGCAGGAAGCGCTTGCCAAGATCGAGCCGATCGCCAAAAAACATCAAGCCTCGCTCTCGCAAGTGATCATCAATTGCACGATTCACCGGCCCGGCATCACAGCGGCCCTCGTCGGCGCCCGCGATGCACAACAGGCCAAGGAAAACGCTGGAGGAGGAAAGCTTCCTCTTTCCAATGAAGAGCGGGAACTCATCGCCAAGACTTTAGCTGCCCCTGAGCTTCAGTGCGGGCTTTATGAAGAGTGAAAGTCTCACTAAATCTCGTTTGCGCGTATGAGATTCTCGAGGGCGGCGATGTAGGCCCTTTCTAATTTCACATTGACGCCCTCCAAAGCGCGCAGTAGATTCTGGCTTTTTTCAATAAAGAGGGACACTTCATCGCACACCCAAATTTTTGGAGGGTGATCGAGCAGGTCGCGTAAATTCTGCGTGCGGTCGGCCAGCTTGATCGCCTTTGCTTCCCTGGACATCTTTTCTATCTGGACAACAAGATTTTGTTCCGGGCGGCAAGTTAATTCTTCGACAATCTCTAAAACCTCGCACCCAAATGTAACATCGATCTCCTCCGCTGTCGCCTTCGTGTCTTCTAACGTGTCGTGCAAAAAAGCTGCTGCAAGGACGTCAGCTTTTCGGAATCCCGCCTCTTCCCATAAAAGCAGAGCAACGCGAAGAGGGTGGACAATGTAGGGCACCCAATCAGCCTGAGGAAGCATTTGGGAAGCGTGGTTGATCGCGACAAAATCGAGGGCGGCCAAGATTTTTTGAAAATCGGCGCCATTGCGATTTTCTTGCTTCCAAATTTGGACCAAATGCTCGAAATCTCCTAGGACAAGCGCATGGCTGCGATACAAGTTTATCAAATTAGAGCGGACGGCGAGGATTGTCTCTTCGATGGAATGTTTCATCATTGGGTATGTTTTTTAATCACTTGAAGAAGATCTTCATAAAAAAAGGGATTCAAATTGTGTCCCATGCCACGCATTAACACCAATTTCGATCCTGCAATTTTGTTTGCAAGATCCTGCCCATGCTCAATAGAGAAAATCGGGTCGGCTGTTCCTTGAATGATGAGAGTGGGAACTTTAATTTGCGCATAAGTGTCATTCAAAAGTTGAAGAGAAGTTTTCATCGCAGACATATAGTTTTTGATCCCACTCGGATTTTGCCCTCTTTTGATAAAAAGGGCCACAATTTCGCGATAGAGCATTTCATCAAATGGCGCCTCTTTACCATTGAGCACCTTCCAAATCTTTAAATAGAGGTCGAATTTTTCCTCATCCGAGTACTTCCTTGCCTTAAGCTGTCCCAAGAGCTCTAAATATTCTTTCTGGGGGAATGGCAAGCGTGTTTCTGGATTGTAAGGTGAGAGGACCGCGTTTAAATCGGAAGTGGCCATCATTAGGGAAATCGTTAAGATGCGCTCTGGAAAAAATCTCGCCAGGAGCATGGCAAGTGAGGCGCCCATCGAAGCTCCCAAAATATGAACCTTATCGATCCCGTAAGCATCGCAGATTGAAAGAGCCTCCTTGGCCATATCGAGCAAATCGTAAGGGGTATCAACACTCGATGAATACCCGATATCTCGAGGATCGTAGCGAAGAACAAAAAAACCCTCTTTGGCAAGACGTCTACAAAAAAGGTCGGGCCACATGATGGCGCCTGCGCCTCCCCCGCTGATCAGAAGGAGGGCGGGATTTTCTTTGCGGCCGAAATTTTCCGTCCAAAGGTTAACGCCGTTTGCCTCTACAAACTGAACGCAGTGAGTATTAGCACAAGCTTGGGAAGAAAAGCATAGAAACAAGAGCAGAATGGTTAGAGTGTGTATCCGATTTTGGTTACTTTGATTTTTGATGGATTTTGCTTTTGGCTTAGATTTGATTCCGCAGGACATAGTTAAATTAACTAGACCAAGGAATCGAATCAAAGCCAAAAGCAAAAGGCGCGAAAAGCAAAACAGCCAAAATCGGAGACACACTCTAAGGAAAGAACTCCTGCGAAACATTTTCACCTCCAAAAAAAAGGAATTGTATTCATTCTCTGAAACTCTGTCTATACTGCTGACACTTGAAAGTTATAGGAAATTTCAATTTCAGCGCTTCAATTTTTTGTTTGTTGAAGCAGACCATGTGCAAGCACATGGTCGATGGAAACGAACAAAAAGGCCATGGTAAAACCACGGCCGTAAGTGAAGATGCTGAAGCAGAAATTTTCATAACTTTCAAGTGGAAGCAGTATATACCCTTGCATAAAGTTCACTACTCATGTAAATTTCAATAAAAAAATGGCATGACAACAAAACCCTTAGTTCTCATCACTGGCGCTTCGGCAGGCATTGGAGCTTCTGCTGCGCGCCGATTTGCCAAAGCCGGATGTCGCCTCGCCCTGACGGCTAGGCGCACGGATCGATTAGAAAAGCTGAGAAGCGAACTTGGCGCTGATGTGACTGTTCATGAGCTCGATGTGCGCTTAAGCGGCGATGTCGCCACAGTATTCCAAACGATCGAAAAGCAGCAAGGGCCCATTGAGGTGCTCGTGAACAACGCGGGCTGCGGTTTTGGCCTGGAGCCAGCATACCAAGCGAAGATTGAAGAGTGGGAGCAATGCATAGACACCAACATTAACGGACTTCTCTACTGCACTCGCACCGTGCTGCCTTCCATGGTGAAATTGAACAAGGGACATATCATCAATTTGGGCTCGGTAGCTGCGCGCTATCCTTATCCGGGAGGCAATGTCTACGGGGCCACCAAAGCATTTGTCAGGCAGTTCTCTTTTAACTTGAAGGCGGACCTTCTAGGGACAAATGTCCGTGTCAGCTGCATTGAACCGGGACTTGTCGGCGGGACAGAATTTTCGACAGTCCGTTTTAGAGGAGATCAAGAGCGTGCGGCGAAAGTTTATGAGGGCACGCAGGCCCTCACCCCTGATGACATTGCTGAGGTCATTTTTTTCTGCCACTCTCTCCCCAGCCATGTCAATATCAACACCGTTGAAATCATGCCTGTCTGCCAGGCATCTGCTCCCCTAGCGGTCCAGCGTTCTAATTGACGTGTTCAACGATAAAACTGGAAGGCTTCTCGCCGGTGCCGAAATAGCGGTCGCCGAAATCTCCAAGCCCGGGAACGATGAATTTTCTTTCGTTGAGCTTTTCATCGAGGGCCGTCATGACGACTTTGATCTTTGGAAATTTTTCGTTGAGCAAAATAAGCCCTTCAGGAGCAACGCAGATGGAGGCGATGATGATATTTTCCTCTTTCACGCCTTTTGTTTTGAGCAGCGAAATCACCATCTCAAGTGTTCCTCCAGTAGCGATCATCGGCTCGGTGATCACCACATGATTTCCCGAAGCGAGCTCTGGAGAAATTTTCATGTATTTGAATTGGGGCTTGGCCGTTTTTTCATCGCGCTGGATCAAAAATTTGCTGACATTTGCCTCGGGGAAATGCTTTAAGAAAGTCTCCAGCAAAGCGTCCCCAGACCTCATGATCGAGACGAATTCGACTTTGCTCGCCAAGGTCGTTCCCTGGCATTTAGTGATCGGCGTTTCAATTTCGACAACCTTTATCGGCAGGCAATCGATGACTTTATTGACCAGCAAATCTCCAATTTTTTCAGAGACCGTGCGGAATTGCTTTGTCGAGCTCTGGGTATTGCGCAGCTGAGAGATAAGAATCTCCTCGTATTTGCTGGGGATAAAAGAGCAATGCACGATAGGAAGCATTCGAGCCAGACTCATTTCGTCGTCGCGCACCATTTGGATTTTTTCGAGCTGCTGGGAATTTTCTTCCTCGTCTTTAATTTCTTCAGCGCAAATCAGAAGTGAAGCGGCCATCATCATCGACAGGAAAGCGCTTCTCATTTTACATGGGTTTAGGAGGTTCATAAAAGTTTCCACCTTTTTTTGCTGGGTCATTTTCGCACGAAACTCGCCCGTTTTGCAAGCGAAAACAGGTGCACCTTTTAGTCGCACTCGTGGAAACATCCATCTTGACCATTACTTAAAAAAGCATTATCGTTGTCTGCTTTAACATTTTCAAAACGGTATTTGCTATGGCCAAAAAAAGCGATCGAAGAACTCTACACCACAAAAGCTTTTTCACCTCGGTCCATGCATGGATTATTTGGCTTTTGAGCGCCCTTTTTATGTTTTACAAATACGCGCTCGAGGTCTCCCCAAGCGTCATGACCTCGACGCTGATGAGTACGTTCCACATTTCGGGGACCGCGCTCGGCAATTTGGCCGCCTGTTATTTTTATGCCTATCTACTTCTCCAAATCCCTGCAGGTTTGCTCCTCGATAAGATCGGCCCCAGAAAAGTCACGACGCTGGCGATCGGCCTTTGCGCATTGGGCAGCATCATTTTTGCCAGGGCGGACACCCTGCTCATTGCCGGAATCGGCCGTTTCATCACCGGCACCGGCGCGGCGTTTGCTGCCGTCAACTGCCTAAAGTTAATTGCGAATTGGTTCCCGATGAAGCAGTTTGCTTTCATGGCAGGTTTGATGATGACAGTCGCCATGCTCGGAGCTGTCGGAGGTCAAGCCCCTCTTGCCGCCTTCATCGATGCCATGGATTGGCGCTATGCGATGCAGATCATCGGCGCTATCGGACTTATCCTCGCCGCTGTTTTTTGGTTTGTTGTGCGCGACATCTCACCAGAACATAAAAAAGAGCGTCATATCGTCTCTCAAAGCGTCTCGTTTACAGACAGTTTGAAAAGAGTTTTAAAAAATCGACAGGCGTGGTGGCTCTCCGTCTATAGCGGATTTGCCTTTGCTCCAGTAATGATCTTCGGCGGGCTTTGGGGAGTTTCTTATATCTCTGAGGCGTTTACGATTTCCCAAAACATCTCCGCGCAGGCCGTCTCGCTCATCTTTATCGGGTTTGCGGTCGGCGCGCCTTTTTTTGGGTGGTTCTCGGATTGGCTGGGACGTCGAAAAGTCGTGATGTTCTGGGGCACGCTTTTGGCCCTAATCACAATCTCTGGTGTCATCTACGCGCCAGGCCTCACTCAAGCATCGATCATGTTGTTGCTCTTTTTATTCGGATTTGCGATCAGCAGTTTCTTGCTCTGCTTCACCATGATCCGCGAAATCAGTCTTCCTATTTTGGCAGCCACGGCGATCGGTTTTATGAACGCCTTCGATGCTCTTTTCGGGGCCGTTTCCGATCCCTTGACGGGAAAATTTCTCGATTTGGGATGGGATGGAAAATTGGTCGACGGCGCGCGGGTTTTCTCTGTCGGAGCCTACAAAGCGGCATTCTTGACAATTCCTGTCTATTTGCTCATCTCTTTGCTCACTTTATGGCCAATCAAAGAGACTTATTGCAAGCCCTCATTCCCAACTTCACTACCTTGATTATGACGATTTAAAACGCAAAGGGGCAAAGATTTTAGGCCGTGTTGTCAATTATACTCAAAAGAAACTCCAAAAAAATAACAGGATGGTCAGGATAAGAATTCTCATTTTTTTCTATCCTGGCCATCCTGTTCATCCTGTTATTTTGAATTCTTCTCGGTTTTTCTCCGCGGCTTCGCGTCATTGCGACTTTGCGTTGGAATCCGTCATAGCGCTCAGAGGCACCATCGCCGACTTCCATTTTTCCAGGTAACGGACCATGCCTGAAAAACTGGAAGTGTCCAGGATTTCGATAAGCTTGCCCCCAAGATGGGATACACTCGAGACATTCATATAAGATTGCGCATAGAAATAGTGGTCCGTGGCGACAATTTTGGCGCTCGAGCTCAAATAACCTTGATCGATGAGAGCGCGAAAAAACCTCTGAGCATCTTCGATATCATTTTTCGAATGCGTTTGGATCACAATTAACTGTAAATCGTCTTTAGGAAATTTTAAAAAAGGGGTCAAATTCATCGCCCGCGACATCCCCTTGGTAATTCCATTGAGATAAGTGAAGTTAGCAGTGGCGGGATCTTCGACAAGAATATAGAGATGGGGATACGTGTGTCCTCGAGGTTCTTGATTGGTGTAGGAAGGATTTTCGACGCGAAACTGACTAGCGGGGGCAAGAACAAGCTTTGCCGTGGAGCTGCGCGAGCCTCCAAACGAAAGCTCAATGCTCTCGCGCGCAGAATCGATGAAAATGCTCTCTAGCCTGTGGTGCAGAAGGGCAGCGTTGGGACGAGAGCGGATCGCTTCTTCTAAACGAGAAATGAGCTCGTGACAGCCTTGAGAAAAATAATACCCATTTGTGCATCGATCGTGCATCTCGCTTGCCGGCTGCGTGGGATGTTTCAGACAGACAAACTGGATTCCAAAATATCTCTCGAAGAAATCTCTTAAGCGGCAGTCGCTTCCAATCAAATGGCATCCCAGGTCGGCATTGGGGATCCCGCAAATATCGATGCTCTTCCACGCACCACCGCATTTTTCATCGGCTTCAAGGATCAAGACCCTTTCCCCTTTGCTGAGGTGATAAATGGCCTCAAGCATAGAAGTTGGACTTGTCCCTATGACTGCAACATCGTAATCCGTTTGCACAGCAAAGGCCAAGCCTTTGAGAAAAAAGAAAATGATAAGCACAATACGCATCGGTCAGACTCCGTGTGAAAAAAAGGATACAGATTTTGCAATTAGTTTTCGAAATTTTTTAGAGCGGACAACTCTTCTTCGAGCTTCATATACCGCTCAATGAGAAGTTGAAGTTCTTTTTCCAGTTGGCTGGAGGATTTTGACAATTTTTGGACTGCCTCGAGATCTTGGTTTTGAGAGGCTTCGGCGAGTTGCTCGCACTCGCGGGCGAGCTGAGCTTCTAATTCGACGATTTTTTTTTCCACGGTTCGGATCTCATTTTCTAGGGGTCTAATTTTTGCGCGCATGGCCATCTTTTCTTCGTGCTTCTTCTTGCGGGCATCGGCATCGCCGGATGTTTTTTTGGCCGGGGTCTTTTCCTCTTCCCATCCTATTTTTTCCAGGAACTCATCGTAATTGCCTAAAAATTGCTCCTGCCTGTTTTGATGGCAAATGATGAGCCTGTTCAATTCCAGGCGCTTCAAAATAAGTTCGCTATGCGTTACTAGGACAAGAGTGCCCTCGAACTCTTCCAGAGCATCGATCAACGCTTCGATCGACTCGATGTCCAAATGGTGCGTGGGCTCGTCGAGAAGAAGAAGATTGCATGGCTTCGCTAAAATCTTCCCCAAGAGCACGCGGCTTTTTTCTCCTCCGGAAAGGACGCCGATTTTCTTTTTCGCCGCGTCGCCTCCAAACATCATTTGACCGCAGATCTTTTTCACTTCGGTATAGTTTAAAGCGGTGTTCGCAGAGGCGATCTCTTCTTCAATGGTCGCCGATTCTTTGAGTCGTTGGATATTTGTCTGTCCAAAATATCCAACAGCCGCCTGCTCGGAGAAGGTGACTTCTCCTTGCAATGGAGCGAGTTGTCCGGCAATGATTCGCAAAAGAGTGGACTTCCCATATCCATTTTTGCCCACAATGGCAAGCTTTTCCTTCTTTTCTAGAAGTAAAGAAAAATCGCGGACGATTGGCTTTTCCTCGGTGTAAGAAAAATCAACTTGTTTGGCCTCAAACATTTTCCTGCCCATGAATGGGCGTTCATGAAAATTGAAATCAAGATTGTACAAAGCTTTGAGCTCTTCTAAGGCGGGGATTCTCTTTAACATTTTTTGGCGCGATTGCGCCTGCGCGGCCTTAGAGGCCTTGGCACCAAAACGGTCGATATAAGATTGAAGATGCTCCCGTTTCTTTTCCAAATTCTGGCGTGTGCGCTCATGGACTTCTTCTTCCTCAACGATCCGTTCGAAAAATGCGGTCGTCCCTCCCTTAAGTTTGCGCACTTTTTTTCGGTGCAGCCCTAAAGTGTGTGTCGTGACCGAATCCATGAATTCCCGGTCGTGCGAAATGAGGATGAGCTCCCCTTTCCATTGCTGCAAGAAGCGTGTGAGAAAACGGATGGATAGGATATCCAGATAGTTTGTAGGTTCGTCCAGAAGAAGGCAGTCTGGCTCGGAAAGCAACACTTTGGTCAAATGCAGCCTCAATTGATACCCGCCCGACATCTGCCCTGGCGGAATATCCATCTCTTCCTCTTTGAACCCTAGGCCGAACAAAATGGCCTCGGCGCGATATGTCTGTTCTCTCTCTTCGGGCTTTAAACCTAAGCACGCTTCCTCTAAAACCGTGGGGCAGGAAAACCGGATATGCTGGTCCAAATAACCCAATCGATAGCCTTTGGAAAAAGAGATTGTCCCGCTGTCAGCGGATTCTTGACCGATGAGCAGCTTTAGCAGCGTTGTTTTCCCAGAGCCATTGCGCCCAACGAGCCCGCAGCGCTCCCCCGCATTCACGGTGAAAGCGACCTCCTCGAGAACTGAAGTTCCTGAATAGGAAAGAGCGACATCTTCAACTTGAATCATATTTAAGTTATTTTACTACTGGGCCAAATAAATTACAGTTGTGTTATGCGCTAAATAAATGAATACAATCCATACCGCTCGTGAGTGAAAATTTTATTTTCTGAAAATTGTCGTTGACCCTAAAATAGTCGCATGAATTTTTTAGACGAAGTAGGACGGGCTCCACTCAAGACTCAACACAAAAAAGAACGAGACAAAAAGATTTGCGACCGGATTAAGGCCGTGTTCCGGATTGAAGAACTCCTCCTTGTAAAGGAGGAGATTCTTCGACGGTTAAGGGCGGGCGCTGTTCGGCGCCCGAGAAAACCACATAGCTCGGCTAACCCGCCCCTGAAGGAGCGGGATTGCGCTCGAGCGTACCGTTCAATATAGGCCAATCTTTCAGATGCCGCGTGAGAGACAAGTTCAGGCCCGTTGGAGCTCCAGGGTTATGACATATGTTTAAAGACTGCACGAGTACAACGGAGGTCAACGCGGAGAAGCGGAGAAAATGAAAACCTATTGGCAGCACAAGTAATAGATGCCGCAATCGAAGTACACCGAACGTTGGGCGGTCCAGAATTATCTTGGCGACTTGGCGTCTTCGCGTTGATCCCTATCGGCTGTGCTCAAATAGTCGTTACGAAGCGGCTAAAAAACCAATTTTTGAAGTTTCTTCAGTATACACGATCGATGTCCCAGTTTGTCGCCTGGCTAAAGGCCCATGGCCTGGCTCACCCGAAAATTTGGCCACAAACCCTCTTGTTTGAAAACTGTATTTAATTTAACAGTGATCATGATGCCTGACACGTTAAAATATTTTCTTAAATTTTTGTTTCTCCTTTTGCTTTGCTGTCCCTGGGCCGCGCATGCAAAAGCAGAATTTAACGAGCCCATTCCTCCAGAAGAGATCACCCCCTGGTTCACCGGACCGCTGATCGCTCCAGTGGCATCTGTCATTCCCGTAGGGCATTACATTATCCAGCCTTTTTTCGCTTTCAACACAAACACGGGGACCTATGACAGCCATTGGAAAAATCGCTCCACTCCCCATTTTTTTAGCTTCAGCACCTCGGTTGAGCTGATCTTTGGACTCACAGAATGGATGGATTTTGAGATTCAGCCGGCGGTGCTCTACAATCACACCAAACATGAGTCCGCATGGGCTTTTGGGGATTTTCCGTTCAATCTCGACTTTCAATTGCTGCCTGTCGACCGGTTTGAATATTTTCCCGGCATCGAGTTTCAAATCGTAGAAACTTTTCCCACGGGCAAGTATCAAAAATCCAACCCGAAAAAATTGATGACAGACCTTGGCGGTGCTGGCTCATTTGCCACGGCAGTAAATCTCAATTTTTACAAAACCTATCATTTGCAAAATGTGCACTTTTTGAGCATGACGGCAAGCTTTGGCATGACATACCATGCCCCTGTTCACGTGAGAGGGATCAATTTTTATGGAGGCGCTCCCGGCTGTGCAGGAAAAGTCTACCCAGGCAACTCCTACAATGCCCTTTTAAGCTTCGAGTATAGTTTAACTCGCAATTGGGCGCTTGCCCTCGATAACGTTTACACGCATTTCGACAAAGACCGTTTTAGAGGCACAGCGCCTGCCAAAGTCGGCGACCCCTCTTCTGAACTTTTAAGCTTTGCTCCCGCCATCGAATACAATTTCAATCAACATTGGGGCATCATCGCTGGAGTTTGGCTCTCGGCAATCGGCAGGAATACCGCTGTTTTCCGCAACGCGATTATTAGTTTTGAATATCAGTACTAGCTTTAAATTTAAAAAACCGATAACTGAAAAGAAAAAGGTGATGACATGAAGAAATTTTCTTTGTTAGGACTCCTCATTTTAAGCGCGTGCGGTGGTGGTTATCGAGATGGATATTACAATGATGGATATTACAATGACGGCTACTATTACGACCATCATCATGACCATGGAGGACATTGGGACCATGACGGGCACGAGTGGCATGAAGGAGGGCATGGGGAACATGGAGAAGGCGGAGGCGAGCACGGCGACGGAGGTCACGGCGACGGAGGTCACGGCGAGAGCAGGACATGGCGGCGGAGGCCATGGAAAGTAGCGATTACTTAGAGACGATCTCTTAGTCTTCCGAATCGTCAAGCGTCTCGTGCGCAAAATGTAAAATGTTGTGCGCTTCCTCGTCGGACATGATTTTAGGCAGCATGCAGAATTGAATATCGGCGACTTCGCCATCAAAAGAGCGGACTCGCTTATCGGCTCCGCTAAAGCGGATGCCGACAAATTCTATGCCTAATTTTTCTACGCCCCGTTCCACTTTTTTCACATATTCCTCGCGATCATCGACGAAGATGATCTTTTTGGGCATTTTGCCGACCTGTTGGAAGAAAGCGGTCAGGGCGTCGATTTTTGAGTTGTCGCCGCAGTAGATGACTCCATGTTCGTACAATGCCGGCTGAGGAGAGGGCAAATCGGATTTTTCAGGCAAATCGCTCAAGAGATGGACTTGAATCGAATCGATCTGCTTTTGTGTGTACTTTTGCTCGATAGGCTCTCTTGCCGTCAATACGAAGACGGAGATATTTGATTTTTGCAGGCGGTCGACCAGCGCAGGGGCCTTGGGATCGACGGGGCGAACGGGAATGAAAGGCTGCACAAACAGCCAAAATTGGTCCAAGATCTCTTCGGCTTCCTGAGTGGTATACCCTTCCGAAATGGCCTTTTTTCTGATGTGATCCCTCCACTGAGCAGAACCAAGATGCAGAGTCGATTCGAACAAGGTGTTGTCGCCATCGATAAACACCCATGTCTCAGGGGTTACATAGGGCAAAAGGTCTTCCATCCGGGCGCTTTCAAAAATCTTTCCCCAAATCAAGGAAGGAATCAAACAAAGGCTCAAAATTAATCTTTTCATAACAATTGATTTTACAAATTTGGCGGTTTAAATCAACCATTTCGCAAATTCTTTAGCGTAATAGGTGATCACAAAATCCGCTCCCGCTCTTCGGATCCCGCGCAAGACCTCCAAGACCACCTTTTTCTCATCGAGCCACCCCTTTTCTGAGGCCGCTTTGAGCATGGCGAATTCCCCGCTGGTGTGGTAGGCGCCAAGAGGGATGTGCGGATATGATTGTTTTACGCGGTAGATCACATCCAAATAAGCATGCGCCGGCTTGACCATGAGCATATCGGCCCCTTCTTCGACATCGAGATGCACTTCTCTCAAAGCCTCTTGGGCATTGGCCGTGTCCATTTGATGCGTGCTGCGATCGCCAAAGCTCGGCGCGCCTTCCGCGGCATCGCGAAACGGGCCATACAGACACGATTGGTATTTCACCGAATAGCTTAAAATGGGAATGTGCTTGAACCCTTCTTCATCCAACCCCTTTCGAATTGCAGCGACCATGCCATCGATCATGCCGCTGGGGGCGACGACGTCCACTCCGGCTTTGGCATGGCTCACCGCTTGTTTGACGAGAAGCTGCAACGTCATGTCATTGTCGACATCGGCTTTTCCCGATTGATGGCTTATGTAGCCGCAATGTCCATGATCGGTGTATTCGCAAAAACACAAATCGGAAAAGATCAATAGGCCAGGTGCTGTCTTGCGGATGGTTTGGATAGATTCTTGGACAATGCCTTCATCGCTGTAGGAGTCTGAGCCGAATGGATCTTTATGTGGGGGAACCCCAAACAGGAGAACAGATGTGAGGCCGAGGTTAACAATTTCGTCAATTTCTTTGGCTAGATGCTGAATAGGGAGTTGAAAATGCCCCGGCATCGTCGAGATAGGCGTTTTTTCCCCGGTGCGACCCTTGATAAAGAGAGGGAAAATGAGATCCTTCAGATTGATCTCTGTTTCCCGCACCAAGTCCCTTAAAACGGGATGTTGCCTTAAGCGCCGCAAACGAAGATATGGAAATACTGCTGTCATTTTTGCCTTCGATGAAAGGGTCTTTTATAGCCTGCTATTTAATTTTGCGAAACTTTTCTTTTATTCACGTTTCATGTACTAAGAATTTTAATGGAGGAAGCCTATGTTAAACGTATTTCTGCTGCTTGGAGTGATGGTTGTTAACCCCATTCCTAACGTGCCGAAAAATGACGAGCAGAACAAGATAAATGAGTCTATGCTGCTGAGTAAAGCCGATGGGGACGATTCTAAAAACACCCCCGAAGCGGACCACGATTGGGATCATCATGATCATGGGGACCACGATGGTGACTGGGATCACCATCATCACGACCACGACGATGATGACGACTGGGATCACCATCATCATCACGACGGGGATGATGGGGACGATCATTGGTGGTGAAAAAATAAAAAAACTAGCGCTCGAACGAGCGCTAGTTGATAAGAAAAAGCTTACTTCTTGATGTGCTTGCTAAGCGCGCCTGCGAGCTTGAGCATGTCGACAGGTTTTTTACCGATCACTTCGCTTAGTTTTTTGTCTGGAACGATCATCCGTCGATTCTTTGTGTCTTGGCATTTATGCGATTTAATATATGCCCATAATTTTTTGACGACTTGCGGACGAGTCAAGCTTTTTGAGCCGACTACCGCTTGAAGCTCAGGCGATAAGCTGTATGTCATCGTAGTCAACCCTGATGCTTTTCTTTTAGCTCCAGTTTTTCGTTTCTTAGCAGGTTTTGCTTTGCTTGCTTTTCTCTTCTTGGCCATAAATATTTCCCTCTTTCGTTAACGATTTTGGGGAGAGTTGAACACTCCTTCTCCAAATCTTCTACTAGTTGATGTAAAAGTTTTTATGAATTCGAGCAAGATCAATTTTTAATTTTTTTTACAAATTGGAGAAGTTCTAACGGGAAATAGTAGGGAAAAAGTGAAAATCTAAAGAATATGACTTTCTTCTTTGAGTGATGAGACTTGAATGTATTCGACTTCTGTCACGTCCGGAATCGCTTGGCCTTGTTCATAGAGCCTCTTTATCTTGGCCTTGTCGACAACTTCCTGTATTTTGACGGCCTCGAATAGTTTTGCGGCCTCTAAAGATGTTCTGATCGAAAGCCGGCGAACGCGCTTAACGGTATGCCCCGAGACTTGAATGGATTTAGATTCCTTAGGGATGGATTGCAAGATTTCAGCAACGAGGGCCTTCTTTTGCATTTCCAGTTCAGCAATCCGTTGCCCCAATTCTTTATATCGTTCGATTTTCTGTTCGAGTTCCATTGGCAATAATTTAGAACTTTTTTAGATTAAGGTTAAGCAAAAAATTTATTGTTGACGTTTTCAGAGCGGTCCTTTAGAATTTTGCCCCTTTAGGGGTACTCTTGAAGAACTTTATGAATAGACGCACAGAACTAAAGTATTTATTTCTTATCATCGTCGTTTTTATTGCTGCATGCATAGAAACGGATATCTATCTTCCTGCATTCCCCGACATGATGCAATGGTTTTCCGCATCGGAAGGAGCGATTCAGAGCCTTTTGACTTGGAATTTTGTCGGGATTTGCGTCGCTGGTCCTTTTTACGGTCCAATCTCAGATGCGTTCGGCCGGAAAAAACCGCTCATCGCCGCGCTGGGAATGTTCCTCGCAGGAAGTTTGATCACTGTCTTTGCGCAATCTTTAGATCAAATGCTCATTGGGCGGATTCTCCAAGGCATCGGCAGCGGGGGATGCTTCACTTTGGGCACGGCGATTATTTTCGATACTTTTCAAAAAGAGAGGGCCATCGCGGCGACCAATAAACTCAATACGATCATTCCCCTCATCATGGCTGGCGCGCCAATACTTGGCGGATATCTCAACCACGCTTTTGGGTTCCGCTCCAATTTCTTGGCCATTGCCGTTTTTGTCGTACTCAGCCTCGCGATCTGTTTGCTCTTTTATGACGAAACGCTACCCGAGGAGAAAAGGACTTCTTTTCAGCCCAAGGCGGTTTTCAAAGATTTTAAGCAGGCCTTTAGCTCTCTCCCCTTTTGGCAGATCACGATCATGATCAGCCTGACTTTTTCCGCATACATCGCTTTTCTTTCAGGAACCTCAGTGCTCTTCGTCGTCGAATTCGGCATGAGTAAAGCGCTTTTCCCCGTTGTGCAATCGGGAATTTTAGGCGGTTGGGTGGCAGGGAGCCTTCTTCTCGATCGCTTCATTGCCAAATGGGGAATCCCCAAAGTGAAAAAGGCGGGCACATTCTTGAGCTTGGCCGGGGGAGTGGGAACAGTTGTAGCGGCGCTGCTTTTGCCTCGCGACCCCTATCTGATTACTTGCGCGATGATCGTCTATGCCTTCGGGGCAAATTGGCTCATGGGCCTCTATTTTCCCGAAGGAATGGAAATCCTTCCCAAAATCAAAGGGATTGCGGCAAGCCTCATGACGAGCGCGCGTTTATTGATCGCCGCTCTTGTCGTTGGACTCTCGAGCGCACTTTACAATGGGACAGTGTATCCCCTCGCGGCTGTGATCTTCGGGTCTATTGCAATCATCGCGCCCATTCTATTTTCCTACGAAAAGCGCCGAGCGAAAACGGAAGTCGCTTGACTGCGTTGAAATAATTTGGTAATCCTCGTTTTATGAAACGAAAACGGCCTTCAAAAACGAGGATTATACTTTCAGCCAGTGTCTTTTTTTTCTGTTTTTTTGGGCTTTTTTCTCATAAGGGGTTTCATCGGATTTCCGACAATGTTCTTTCTGTTTTTACTGCAGCTGTCTTGGGGCCCGCCTCGCATCTCTCGCGTTTAGGATGGGCCATTTGCCGCGCGACTCCTTGGGCGGACACCGTCGGAAATGAATTGCTTCTTTTGAGCGATTTGTGCGGCTCGGCGGCGCAAAGGACAATTTCTCAATTTTTTAAAAAATCCCCATTGCCAAATCAATTGCCGCTATTCGAAGGAATCCGCCCTTCCCACTCTTCTTGGGAACTGAACCGTGCGCTCTTTGCCCAAATCCCCTTTTCTTCAACTAAAGAAGAAGAGCTCCTTCTTTTTTTACAAAGAAGATGGCTTGCCAAATCGACAGGATTTTATCCCTACATGGTCGATTGGGTCTGCCCCTGTTTTGGGATCTGCCTGCAAACGCATCCTGAAACAACAAGCGCGTATGCTAGAAACCCTTGCAACAAGATCAGCGAAACGTATGAGAAAACGGTGGTCGCCTGGAAAAAAATCCTTCCGCATCCCTCATACTTCCCTTTAATTTTGACGCGGCCTGCCGACCTTCATGAATATCTTCCTTCTTTTTTTAGAGTGGAAGAGATCGAGAACCTGCCATCTTCCAATTACCCCGTCATTGTCGACTTTACTGAGGTGTTGCCGAAGACAGGGCAGTGGCTTGAAGCTTGGAATGAGCGGCGCGCCCTTTTTTTGCAAAGGTGTGAAGAGCTGCATTTAGATCTCGATCAGATCATTTGTATTGAGCGACAAGAACTGGGGCATTTAGGAGGCATTCGAATCCTGCCTTTGCAAGTGCATTTCGCCGACAAGAGCGAGGCGCACTCCCAATATCTTTTGGAATGGATCTCGCGCTTCGGACTCACTGCGAACAGGATTGAATTAGACCGAAGTTTTCTTGGAAAAATGGATGCTTGCACTAAACCTTCTCCAGGATTACGGCTGGAAGAGCTGCTTTCCACTGTTAAGAAATTTGAGGAGAGTTGGGTTTGGGACAAGCCGCATGAAGCGTTAATGGTCAAAGGGACTTTGCAAGTGTTAAAGGAACTTTGCTTGCATTTCCAGGAAGTCCAAACTCCGATCAAGTCGGCCATCGCGCGGCTTTCTTTTTTTAAATTGCAAGACCGCCTCAATGCATTGGCGAAAATGAAAGACGAGGCTCTCTTTTTCGATATGATGGAGCAGATCCACGCCGACATTTCTTCGCTTGTGGAAATTCTTTCCCCGTTTTCTTTAAATCACTTCGCTGAAATTTATCGAAACCGGCTGACAATTCCTAAAGCGTTGCGAACCTTCGCGCATTTTAGCATCCATTCCTCAGGAATGACGAGCTTGGCAGGCATCTTTAAAGCAGCAAGACAATTGGCGGGATCGCGGCCTCGCGTCTTATACGGAGAAAATACCTACTTTGAATGCATTTTTGCCGCCGAAGCGATCTCTCAGGCCACGCCAATCGACAAAGCCTCCGAAGAGGATTTCGCCGAGGCCGACCTAATCCTTGCGCAATTCAACCCTGTTTTAAAGCGGATCGATTTGCAAGTGACTGAATACCGCGTGGAGAAAGTGTCAGACGCATTGCATCTGGCTTTATCTGGCAAAAGAGCAAAACCATTAACTCTGGCTTTAGACTGCACGCTCGATTACATCGATTCCCCTCGCGCCGCGCAGCTATTGGAAGAGTTCCAAGAGCCTATCGAAAAAGGGATCTTGAATGTCGTTTGCTATCGCAGCGGCCTAAAATTCGATCTGTTCGGAATGGACAATTACTGCGGCGCTCCACTCTATATGATCCATAATCGAGAGGCGAGGTGGGAAAAGTTCGACGCGTTGTTGAATGACAGAGCTCTTGTCACAGACTCTCTTAGTCTCAATTGGTTTTGCCTTGCGTACGCGGCAGCGCCAGAACAGCTCGATCTTTACCGAAAGCAGGTCTTCGACAACACAAGGGCTCTATTGGAGAGGCTTCCACCGAGATTATTTGATCAAGAAAGCAAATATCGAGTGATTCCCGCCGAAAAAGATGCGGGCATGGCCTTCATCGACATCAAAATCGAGGGACCTCTGCACGTCCTCCGAGGAGGTCTTGCAGGCGGCTGTCTCTATTACAAATGCTTAGAGGCGGGACTGCCGATTTTTTTCCGCCCAAGCTTAGGACTATACCATCCCAACCTTTCCATGATCTTTGGAGAAAATTGCACGACGATACGTCTGACTTTGGGGCTTGATCCCGCTCAAATCGAGATCTTGGCCAAATGCTTCGAGATGCTCGACGCGCTGAACGGCTCATACAACAATCCGACTATATAACCCTTCGTGGTCGGAGAGGGCCTTCTCTTTAAACTCAGTCGAGACAAACCCCGTTCTCAGAAGTGAAGTGTGGATCGACCGCGCTGTGCCTCTTACAACCATCGTATGGTCCAAATTCATCGGGCCCGAGACCGTTTGCCCTTGCAGGCGGGCGCAGAAATCATCCCCTCCCCATGTTTTTTCATGAGGGCCCCACGCATCTCCTTTTTCGAACCGCCGACGCCAAGAAGAAGCGTTGTACTCCTGATCGCCTAGGTTCAAATCGCCCGTCACAACAATCGTCCGATCGCGCACAGTATTGACCTTGTCGATAATGACCTGCATCTGCTTTCTTCTCGCTTCCACCTCCTCAGCGGTGGGGAATTGAGAAACTTCCGAATGCTGGAGATGCGTGGCGAAAATTCTCGCGAAGTTCCGCCCCTCGCTTTCCAAGTCGAAAGCAAAAACGCCTTTGTTGCAATACTTCGTTGTCCCCACAAGAGAATCTTGAGGAAATACTGTGAACTCAGGATTTTTGATGTTGTATTTGCTGGCGACCAAAATCCCCGAAGAAGAGCCTATCGGCCTATTAGCGATGTTAAAGTAAAAGTGGGCATACCCCTTTTTTTTCAGCTTTTCGCAAAGATAAGAGGCTGTTTGGATATCGAAAACCTCATACAAGCAATTCACATCGGCGTCTTTTTCAATGATCTTATCGGCGATATCGTCGATTCTAAAATCCCAGGGCAACACGCCTCCATTGGTGATCGAATATCCAGCCGGAATGCCGCAGATGTTCCACGATAGCATGGAAAAATCGCTCTGGCGGGGCAAAATCTTTCCCGTCGCTTCCCCTTGTTGATAAAGATACGCCTCCTTCTGAATCTGCCCTCCCAAAGCGCGCAAGGCAATGCCCGGCAGCGTGGCGAAGACCGCCAAAGAGAGCCATCCAATCATCCCTAAGTAGAGGGTGATCTTTCTCGCTAAATTCGATAGGAAGTCCGCGTTTGGGTTTAATGCGTCGACGATGCAGACCCTTCGATGAAATTCTAAGCTTTTGCAGACGGGGTCAGTCAGGTACGACGCCATATGAAAAACCCCTCCCGCGATTTTATCGCGAAGGCGGTCTGTGGCGGCGGGAATCCAAGAGAGTTGAGTGGGAAGAGAAAAAATGGTGTTTTGAGCAGGTAGGACATGTGAAATAGGCATTTTCCCTCAGAGTTTGAGAAAAGTATCTTATCCAAAGGGAGAAAGAATTGCAATAATGACAACACTAGTAAAAAAAGGTGTTCGTTCTTTATAGAAAAAAGAATGGCCCTGATTCCTTTGCTCTTACTTTCCGCCGCGCCTATCATCAATTCAGAATCCTCTACTGCTCCTTCGGCATTGGAATGGACCATTCCAGCCGACGTTGAATGGAAAGAGCAGCTCTTTGATTCTTTCATCGACCCCTCTCTTTATTTTGGAACAGGCGCTTTTTTTGGGGCCGTAAGCGTGCTCGGCGGCATTGGATGGAGCCTTTGCCAATTGACTCCATGGACGCAACCTTTGGGCAATGAATGCCTGATTGGAAGCCAGATCTTTGGAACCGCAGCGATCCATTGTTTTGCCCAATCTGTTAAAAAAACGCCTCTTTTCTCTTTGCCATTTGAAAAATCACCCTCTTCGATCGAATCATGGAACCTCAATGAAAAATTGCTGTCGCAGGTTTCCGCAACGTCAGCAGATGATAAAAAATTGGTCCAGTTTTTAAAGAACCGGTGGCTCGCTAAGATGACAGGCTGCTACCCGTTTCTTGTGGACTGGATGTGCCATACTTTTGGAATCGCTGTTCAAGTGCATCCTGAAACGACGAATTCTTATGCGAGGGACCCGGCGACAAAATTCTCCGAGACTTATCGAAACCGAGTGGCAGAGTGGAAAAAACATCTTCCGCACCCTGAGAGCTTTCCCCTCATCCTGACGCGTTTAGCGAGCATCGTCGAATACCTCCCTGCGGCCATTGTCATGAAAGAACCTGAGACGATTCGACAGTGTATTGAAAGGGCAGGAGCATTGAAGCGCAATGCACCTTTCGCAGTTGTCGATCTAACTTCTGCTCTTCCTGAGAAAGAAGTGATGGAGGAGTGGCAACGCTGTGAAAGAGAAATTTGCAGAGCTTGCTCTGAATGTGGATTAGATCCGAATCAACTCATCTTCCTCCAGAGAGTGAATCAAAGCGGGATTGGGGGTTTACGGCTGCTCCCACTGAACGCTTGCCTTAAGGAAAAATATGAGGAGCAACATGCTTACCTGCTGGAGTGGATCTCGCGATTTGGGCTGACAGCGAACCGCGTCGAGATCGACCGTTTGTTTTTTTCTCATGCCCCTGCAGAGGTCGAACAACCGCTAAGTTTTTCTCTTGATTCCAAGGAACAATGGCTCTCTTTATTCAATTCCGCCGAACAGAAATGGAAATCTGAGAATCCTCAAAAAACCTTCATGTACAAAGGGACACTGCAAGTTCTCAAGGATCTGTGCAGCTCAGCTCGCCAGGACAAGTGGGATGAACTTGCTAAACATCCTACCCAATCCTCGATCGTTCAGCTCTCTTTGATAAAGATCAAACAAACACTCGACCTTCTTGTGCAAGAAGCGGAAAAAATGACCTTCCACGCATTCTTTTCCCAGCTTGAGCAGGTGCACGCCGATCTAACCTCAATCCTTGAAATTTTAAGTCCGTTTACCGTGCCCGACTTTATCAGCGCCTTCCAAAGCCATCAGACTTTTATTCCACAAGACCTTCGGCCTCTAACTGGCTATGGCATTCACGCCTCTGCGATGACGAGCTTGGCCGGGATTTTCAAAGCTGTCGAAAAATCGATAGGTAGGCCCGCCCGCATTCTTTACGGCGAGAACACCTACTTTGAGTGCATCCATGCGACGGAGCGCGTTTCGCAGGCCTCTTCGACCAAAGAGGCCACCGAACAGGATTGGAAAGACGCCGACCTCATCCTGGTCCAATTCAATCCGACGGTGAAGCGAATCAATTTTAAAGTCACCGAATACCAAGCGACCGAATACCATGAGGAAAAAATTGCGGAGACGCTGCATCGCGCGCTCAAGGCCAAAGAGGGAAAGCCCCTATGTGTCGCCCTCGACTGCACCCTCGACTATAACGATTCTTCTCGAGTGGGAGCACTACTGCAAGAGTTCCAGCAAGAAATTGAACGAGGTGATCTCAATATCATGTGCTATCGCAGCGGACTGAAATTCGATCTGTTCGGCATGGACAACTACTGCGGCGCGCCTTTCTTCATGCTTCACAACCAAGATCCGAAGTGGGCATGTTTCGACGCCCTTTTGACCGACCCCGTTTTGCAGACCGACGATTTAAGCATCAATTGGTTTGCTTTAGCTTATCAGCGGGCTGTCCCCTACCTGGAAATGTATCGAAAGCAAATTTTTGCCAACACTCGCGCCGTATTAGACAAGCTCCCTGCCGCGCTCTATAGCCCCAAAAACCGGTATTACCGCGTCATTCCAGTCGACGCGGATGTCGATCCATCGTTTATCGACATCAAAATTTTTGGCCCGATGCACACTTTTAGAGGGGAAATGCTGGTCGGAATCTTCCTCACCATCAAGTGCATGGAAGCGGGATATCCCCTTCTTTTCCGCCCTGGCATCGGATTCACACATCCTAACCTCGCCGTCCTGTTCGGAAAAGAGTGCACGACAGTCCGCCTAACCGTTGGGCTCGATCCTTCACAAGTAGACGTCATCGTCGGCTGTTTAGAAAAGATCAGCGCCTGCAATGGCGTCATTCTTCATTGACCAGCCTGTCCCAATAATTCTGCATCTCTTTGGAGAGATACTTTTTGACATGGCTGGTCAGCTTGAGCTTAGTTCGAGGGTCCTCCGTATCGATGAAGGCAAATTTACCTTGCTTTGTGTATGGAACATTGCAGGGAAGGCTCAAGACCCCTTGGCCGCCGTATCCCGATTTTAAAATCAAGTAAAGCTCATCCAGATACTTGCTCGTGATCGCCGTTTTCCACATCACCATCGACGTCTCGACACTTTCAGGCTCCATGTCGGTCGCCACGAGAATCAGATGCTGCGGGTTAGGGCCGCTCGGCGCAGGATGAGGGGGGACGACATAGAGCCACTTATCGGCGACCGTAAAAAGGCGAATATTGTTGCGCTTGATGACTTTTTTGATTCCTCTCGCTCCGGCGCAACGCTGCGTCAGCCAGACCCAATGGGGAGTCTTTTTGCGGCTGCGCGTCTCACAATCGAGATAGAGTTTAAACACAAACCCGGGGATGGAAGGATGCTTGGCGATGATCGCGTAGCTAATAGGCCTCGGGCCTGCGATCACGTTGAAGCCCGCATCGAGAAGGGATTTTTCATTTTCAAGGACCCTCGATTGAGAAAAAATGAAATCGAGGGTCGTCTTTGCCGGATGATCGAGCGGCAGAAGGTAAGGGATGATCCGCGTCCGCATCTCGCCATCGAGATAAGGATGCTCCAGAAAACTCGAATCGCAAGCGGCCGCCCTCAGGTCGGGCCGGGCGGCCATAGCATGCAGGCTAACGAGCAGGAAAAGAAGCGCAAATATTCTTCCCATTAGAAATTGGGTGTAAATTCGACTCTTTTACCGCGTTCAATCTTATGGTTGGCGTCCTTTTCCCATCCATTGTTATTAAGAAGGATTTTATACTCAAGATTCGCAAAATCATCCTGTGTTTCGTAGACCCAAGTATCGCCGCCGGTATTCTTCAGCTCGATGCCTTTTTCCCAGCTTAAACCCCCTCCTTGGCCGCGGATGTAGAGTTTATTGCCCAGGCCAGCATCATACCTTACTGTAATGCAAGTCGTCGTCTTCCCAGGAGGATTTTGGACATTTGCGGCAAGATGCGTTTCAATGTGCTTGAAGCAGGGGCAAGTTGCTCCGTGATTATACTCCTGCAGTTCCCACATCTTCTTGTGTATTGGATTCAAAGGATGTGTTGGCTTGGAAATATATAGAAGAAAGTTTGGAGCAGAAGTGATTCTATGCAAAGCGTGAAACAATTTGATATGGATATAAGTATTCACGTTGTGGCAAACCGAAGAGAGTTGGTTTTTTCCACTCTCTCCTATCGATATCATCGCGTACTCGGAAAGCTGCTTGCTCTTCTCAACCGTTTCTAAGATCCTGTTGACACAGACCGAAGAACTTAAGCCCATGGTAAAGTCATCTGGACGGGCATATTCAGCAAAAGCTGGATCATTGCCCACAGTAGTTATCATCTGAAAAACAAACGAAGGCATTAACTCTTTGTCTGTCAGATCGTCGAGGATTTGGAACTTGGCTTTCGGGTCTGCAACTGAGTCCAATGCTCTTTTGCTCGCTTCCAGATCTAAGATTCTCACATTGCTAAGGTCTACTCGTGTCGTTGCGGCCATTGTTTATCTCCTATGTTTTATTTTAGTCAAATGTTGGCTTAACCTTGATGGTCAGTTCGATAGTGAGTATATCTCCAAGCCCTGCATCATGCGTTATCTTCATGTGAGTGGTCTGTCCATTGCAAGGACACTCATCTCCATGCTTCAAATGCTCCATTGGCCACATTTGCTCGCAAATGACGTGCAAAGGATGCAATCGATTGACACAAATTTGAACACTATTTGGCGAGAGGTGTATTTTTTCCATGGCGTTGAAAATTTTGTTACAAATAAAAGTATCTACCCTGAGGCAGACGAAATTGAGTTGCCTTTGTCCCGATTCCCCAATCGATTGCATCAAATGTGAGGAAAGCGCCAAGCTGTTCCCAATCGTGTCTAAATATTTATTTGAGAGAGTCCTCTCGATCGTTCCAGGAGGAAAATGCGTTTGACCAAGGGAATGGCTATTCGCAGGGTTGCCGATATAGTTTAAAACGTCTAGAGTCACTGAATCCAACCCTTCATCCGTCAGTTCATTGAAGATTTTGAACTTGGCTTTAGGATTAGGGGCGGCATCCACCGCGCTTTTACATGCGTTCAAATCAAAAATTCTGACATTGCTTATTGCAGTCATTTTTTTCTCCTGTAGTTTTCACGAAAGTCTATTTTTTAATATGTGAAAAAACAACGAAAGACATACGTAATGGGCCTCGTTGGGTAAAACTTGTTCAACAGATCGGGCTTTTTGGGCATTTGCGGCAAGATGCCCTTCAATACGAGAATGGCAAGGGCAGGATTGTTCATGAGTAAAGGGCATGAATTCCCACATTTTTTGGGATACCAAGTGTAAAGGATTGGCTCGATTGATGAAAACGGACCCGTAAGTTCGTGTCGTGACAATTTTCTCGGTGACTAAAAACAACTTAGTGTGAATATACGTGTTAACGTTACTGCAGACGAAGACGAGTTTTATTTTTTCCTCATCTCCGATCGATTGCATCATGTGGTTGGAAAGCGCCATGCTGTGCTCAATCACCTTCGAGACTCTTTTGGCAGTGGTCTGTTCAATCCCATCGTTGTCAAAATGATCTTGAAAAGGCGCAACGTACTTTGTGGGATCGTTCCCGATATATTTTTGAATATCCAAAGTCACCGAGTCCAATCCTTCATCCGTCAGTTCGTCGAAGAGTTTGAATTTAGCATTTGTATCGGAAACGGCATCCAACGCGCTCATACATGCGTTCAGATCAAAAATTCTGACGTTACTTACATCTGTTCTTGTCATTGCGGCCATTTTTTACCCCCCCGCGTTTTTTTACACAAAAAGGATATCTTTAAAGTCCCTTAAAAAACAATTCTCTTTTTTTTTCTCGCAAGGCAAAATAGTCCCTTTCGGTGAAGCTCATTCATGAAGAAAAAACTATTCCTATTCATCTGCTTTATTCTGTTCGGCTCTTTGCTGAACGCCAACGGCAAACCCCATTTAACGGTTTGGATTCGCTCTTTTGGTGCCGACAGCGCCCGCATCATCCTCCCTTACGTCGAGCAAATCAAGAATGAATTAGAGGAAGAGTTCCAACTCAAAATCTTAGTGGCGACAAAACCCAACGATCCCGTTCTTACAGCTTTTACAGATCCTCATCCGAGTGTGACAGTTTTACAAACCAATCTCGATTCGATCTCGCAAGGACTCAATGCCCTTATCGAATCCTCCTCTTCCGGCAGTTATGTCCTCTCGCTCTCTCAAGGTGTCGAGATCCATGCCACGGAGATTAAAGAGGCCATGCCCCAGCTCGATAATGGGGCCTGGGCCTATGGTTGGCAGCTATCTAATCTAAATAACGATGGATCGGCGCCCGGGAAAGGTTGGTACCACACTGCCGCGCTTTATCCTCCAGCCACGCTCAAATGGATGAAGACCCATTTATTCCCTAACTGGATTGATACTGGTGTCGATGGATATCTCACAATTGATGGGGAAAAGATCCCGATTGCAAACAATGAAGAAGTGGTCCTAATGGCGACCGTCCTGCAAGAACACCCCAAAGCTTTTTTTGTTCTCAATACTCGGGACATTCTCAATTTCAACAACCGAACGGGCAACGGCGTTTCCTTTCAACAAAAATTAAAACGCAAAATCCCTGTCGCGGACTTCTACTTAAGAAATCGGTTTCATGTGAAACCCGAAGAGGTCTGGAGTCATTTAGTCATTATTTCGAGTGAAAAATGATGTGCAATGATTTTGAAGCGGCGGTTGAGATATACTGCTGACACTTGAAAGTTATAGGAAATTTCAATTTCAGCGCTTCAATTTTTTGTTTGTTGAAGCAGACCATGTGCAAGCACATGGTCGATGGAAACGAACAAAAAGGCCATGGTAAAACCACGGCCGTAAGTGAAGATGCTGAAGCAGAAATTTTCATAACTTTCAAGTGGAAGCAGTATATATACCGCGCCCGCTTGGGTTGTGCGAATTTGACTGGCTGCGACTTTGCCAAATCGATCGGCCTTACTCGCCTTGTTATTCAGCAATGGTCTCTCCAGTCATCCGGAACTTCGATTCCGGATTGACCCTTTTCTTAACATAGATCAATGAGGTTAATTGGAGGGGTAGGTTATTTTATTCTTATAAATCTTAGGAGGATAAGATGAAGTACCTACAAATTCTATTTGGACTGATTTTAGTTACCTTTGGCCTCAACGCTCTATTCGCGTTTTTGCCGATCCCTGAAAAGCAAGGGTTTGCATTAACCTTTTTAAATGCATTGCACGAAACTAAGTACATTTTCCCCGTCATCGGGACCATCATGACGGTGGCAGGCATTCTTTTGATCTTGAACCGGTCGGTAGGTTTTGGGCTGCTCCTGCTGCTGCCTGTTTCATTCAACATTTTTGCATTCCATCTTTTTCACGATCGGCAAGGGCTGATCCCCGCATGGGTCATCTTTGCCCTCAACAACTTTTTCCTAGTCAGACGCCGCGAACAATTTAAAATATTATTTCAAAGGAGTAAATCATGAGACGATTAAAATGGGCTAAATACATTCTTTCTTTTTGTGCGCTGGTCACCATTGTCATTCCTTCCATCATGGATTTGAACGATACCCATATGACGAATCCCTTATGGGCGCCGCATGCGAGGTTCCATTGGTCAATTCAATGGTATTCAATCACGATTTGGAATGCGATTGCCCTCTATTTACTATGGGGCAAGTATGAGGGCGCAGGCTCTCGGCTCTCCTATGTGATAGCGGGCCTCTCCCCCATCCTCTTCTGGGGCAATTTTTTCCCCAGTTTGCTGATGCCGGGAACTTCCCCCTGGCCAGATGGAATCGCGCCATTTGCGGCTGTACCGCCAAACGTGTACATCGCGGGGCTCATCACACTAGTGAGCGCTCTCGGAATATGGCTTGGGGCTTCTCGCAAGCTTCGAACGGATTCTCGACAGAGACTCGGGAGTGATACCTAAATAGGAGGCGACATGGTATTGCGGCACTCGTTGAGAAAGTCCGGGGAAGTCCGTGATGAAATGGCGATACCTCTCTTCGGCAGAGCATTTGAGCAATTCTATCTCTTTTTGCTCTTTGCGGTAGAACAAACGCTCTGCCATCTTCTTTGCAAAAAGCAGCCATTGATGGTGCTCTTCAAAGAGAGGAACCACATCGGACCTCTCCCAAACCAAAACCTCGCAAGGCTCGACCGCCTCAATCCAGATTTCAGAGGGTTTTTGAAGCATAAAGCTGGTGTAAGAGGTGCAAAATGGATTATGGGAATCGACGGCGAAGTCCTTGGTCACATCGCGCCCTTCGTGCAAGAAAAAATAGCGGAAAAGCCCCCGCTGAATAAAGAGCAAATGGTTGCAGATCGCACCCTCTTTGACAAAAAGCTCGCCCTTCTGAAATTCCCTTCTTTTTGCTTTTGAAACGAAGGAGAGGATCTCCTCTTGAGACAACGCAGGAACGACCCTTTGGATGAAAGAAACAAGTGGATTATTCTTCAATCAGGCTGTCCCAATATTTTCGCATCTCAGCAGAGAGAAAATTTTTTACCTTTTCTAATGGAAGGTTCCTCTTGGTGTATTCTGTATCAATAAAGGCAAATTTTCCATTTTTTGTGGAAGGAACATTTTTAACCAGACTGGTTGAAGCATATCCAAGTTTTAAAATCTCATAGAGTTCGTCGAGGTGTTTGGATTTCACATTTAGCCACTTTTTTCTCGTCGTTTCCTCGTCATCGATCTCCATATCCGTTTCAACTAAAATCAAAGGCTGGGGATTCTGTTCTCTGGACAGAGGGTATTTTGGAAGGAGATAGAGCCATTTATCGGGCACAGTAAAATAGTGAAGTTTTTTTTCCCGGATCACTTTTTTTATCCTTTGAGCTCCTTTGCAACGGGTGAACAGATGTGTCCAATTAGGGGCCTCTCTTACGACGCGAGTTTCAGAATCAAGGTACATTTTAAAGATATATCCAGGAAAAGCAGGGTGCCTCGCGACGATCACAAGACTTATCTGAGTCACGGCAACGATTTCAAATCCTGCCTCCAGTAATGTTGTTTGGTTTTCCGTCGCCCGCGTTTGAGAGAAGAGATAATCGAGGGCGGCTTTGATCGGATGGTCCTCGGGAATAAGATAGGGAGCAGCTACTTTCTGCGGAAAATTGAGCTCTCGTGGAATGCAATTGGCATGAAGAGGAACTTGAAAACTTGCTGTTGAAAAGAGGATAAGAATGCAAAAATCGATAAGTTTCATGGCTATCCTATTACGATGATCGAGAGAAGTGGGATACAGATGACAATTTTGAAGCGCATCTACCCACCAATTTTCAAAACAGAACCTGTGCCCACTCGATGGAAATTTTGCTCGTAAGCCTCTTTAAATTGCTCAATCGTCTGTTTTCCAGAGCAGTGGCAAGGGGCTACCTTTTCGACTTCTAGGCGCTTAAATTGATCCACGATTTTTTTCGTGAAGGAGGACGATTTGCGAAATAGGTGAAATCCACCTAAAATGCAGTAAACGGGGGCACTCAATTTAGCTTTAGCTGCCTCTACAATATGCGTGATGCCCGGATGCGCGCAGCCGGTCACAATGAGCAACCCTTTTTTTGTTTGGACGATGAGGATTTGCTCATAGAGAAAAAAACCCGCTTTGAGCACCATCGAGAAGATTCCCTCGTCGATTTGCTGAAAATCGGAATCTAGAATCTGCATGTCGCGAGGGATTAATTTTCGCGGGAAACCTTTAGGCAGATGGACGCGGCAATCTCTCTTCAATTTTCCTAAAATCTCGAGACATCCTGCGGTATGATCGTTATGCTTGTGGGAAAAGACAACGTCGGTAATTTGTTGAAGGTCGATCTGCATTTTATCCGCATTCGAAAAAAAGGCTTTGGGATCCTTACCCGTATCAAAGAGGATCTTCCGACGCTCCGTTTCGATGAGAGCAGAAAATCCCCAGCCCTCTTGCAGCTCTTTGTTTTCCTTGCAGTTGTCATAAATGATTTTGATACTCGTTTCGTTCATACTACTCCAGGAAAAGCCTCTTCTCCAATCGAGGGCGCGTACATTAGACCATCGCGAGCAGCAACCCACTCGGCTTCTCTTTTGGCTTCCTCTTTGGTGGGCCATATCCTACCCGCTCCGGCAATGCGATCGTCAAAAATTTTAGCGGGAACCCAATGGCCTAGAGTCCTCCAAATGGTGACGATCGGTTGATCAAAAGTTAGATGATTTTCCAAATACAAAAAGCCATGCTCCTTGGCAAACAGCTTTGCAGCAGCCTCCGCAGCTTTTTTATCCGTCAGCATCGTGGTCACCGCAGATTTTGAATCATTTGGGTTGACTTGTATTCCACCCCAATGCCCGCCGAGCTGTGCCACTGTAACGACTGTTCTTCCACCGACTTTGCTGCTCATAGGAATCCCTTTTTCTTTAAAAAATCAAGAACATGTTAACGCAAAAAGAACTTTACGAACCAGGTCAAAAAAATTAATGACAGAAAGGCGCAGATTGAGTTAAAAATTTAGTTTTAAGCAGGCGATGGAATCCTTTATGCGAAAAATTTAAAGGCGTTGACACACCAAGTTATTAAAATATGCGATATTTCAAATTTGCGATTTTTTTCATTCTAATCGGTAGCGCTTCCTTTGTTTTTTTTCTCTCGAAAAGTCACAACGACCCGCATGCATGGATGGACGAGCGGATTCAAACCGAATTAGCGGCGTTTGATCAAATTAAGATTAAAGACTTGGATACTCTAGAAAGCTCTCTTTTAGAAAAAAATTTCCCTTATGTCCGAATCAAAATTCAACGAGGGAAATTAAGCCATACCACATCTCTTTTGCAGTCTCAATATGCGATAAGAGTGCAAGGCTACTTAAGCTTTTTAGCAAAATTGCACAATGACGCTGCCCTTTGCGAAACGGATTTCATTATCTTTTTGGAGGATGGTTGCGAAGAAAAAGAATTCGACAACAGCAACGTTCCCATATTTTGTATTTCTAAATTTAAGTCCCAAACCAAAATCGTGGCCATCCCTGCGATGTATTTGTATCCGAAAATTTACAAAACTTTTGCGAGGGTAGGCAAGCACAATGAAAAAATCCCTTGGGATAGCAAAATTGAATTGGGGTACTGGAGGGGGTCCACAACGGGTAAAAATTACACCTTGGGAAATTGGATGAATTCCTTCAGGGCAAAGCTCGTTCTACTGTCCGAGACTGCCCCAACTCTGCTCGACTGCGCCTTTACAGGGATTATTCAAATCAACCCCGAGGTGGAAGCTGCCATGCGCGATCGCGGCTTGATCAAACTATCCGTCTCCCCCCAATCCCAAGTCATTTACAAATATCTCATCGCCATTGATGGCAACACATGCGCCAGCTCCCTAAAATGGCAGCTGTTCTCCCATTCTGTCGTCTTAAAAAATGAATCCGACTGGATGGAGTGGTATGACACCGCTTTAATCCCTTATAAGCATTACGTCCCCTACAGGGCCGATTTTTCCGACTTACTGGAAAAAATCGCATGGCTAAAACAAAATGACGAAGCGGCCAAAAACATTGCCAAAGAGGCTTCGGCTTTTGCCGAGCAAAATTTCACCTCCGCTGGCGTTGAGCTTTACGTTCGAAAGCTCCTCGCCGCCTATTCATCGCGCCTAAGAGACTGATAACAAACTCAGTTAAAAAAACTTACTCAAGAATTTTGATAAATTGAAAACCATTTTGAGCGGAAGTCGAATAAGTGAACTCGGCGATTCCGCAGTTAGCGGGATAAGGGATTTTTTCCTCGGAATCTCTAAGATCGGCAATGAGGGTTTTGAGTACTCTTCCATGCCCAACAACCACGATCGTCTCCCCTTTGTGCAATTCTGCGATTGCCGCTAGTTCTTCCATCGTGCGCTTTAAGAGGGCATTATAGGTTTCCGCTCCTTCAAAAACGGGAAGGTGGTCCCATCTCTCTTTTCTGTCGGGGTATTGCAGCGCGATCTGGGATTCGATTGCTTTGTATTTTTCTGTCACTCTTTGGACTAGTTGCCCATCGGCGCATCCCCAATCGATCTCTCTTAAGTTCTGCCGGAGTTGGACTTCTAATCCCAGTTTTTGTGCAATAAGCTCTGCTGTTTCCATCGCTCGCTTCAGCGTCGACGCATAGACCGCTGTGATTTTCAGATCGGCAATCCTCATCGCGCACGCGGCAGCTTGAGCTCTACCCTTCTCTGTCAAAGAGTCGTCGGTCCTACTTCCCGTGTAGATATAGGTTGCGGGATTCGGGTCGTTGCCGGGAACCTCTCCATGGCGAATGTAGAGAATCCGCGTTTCTTGAGAAAAAGCGTTACCGAAGCATAGGAGACAGCAGAGCTGCATTAAAAAAAAGAATCGATCGGAAAAAAACTGAAACATAGAGTAAATTGTTTTTTCAATGCTAAGAGGCTGTCTGCGATTTCTGTTACATTGCTTTTTGCGCCTTTTTCTCTAGGCTTTTCTTCGATCCCTTGGTCTAGTTATTAACTATGTCCTTCGGGATCGAAGAAAAGCCTAAAGAAAAATCCATCAAAAATCAAAATAACGAAAACGCAGACAGCCTCTAATACTTTACCGCAAAACTCTACTTTTAAGCATTTCTCTATTTCCTCTGCTTCTCCATTGCCTGCAATTGCCAGAAATGGGCCCAGTGCTCTATAGAAAAAAAATGAGGATTTCTTATCCTGACCATCCTGGTCATCCTGTTATTTTTCAGGTATCACTACCTGAATGGCTCTCAACGTTCATGCCTGGACGGTTTTCTTTTCTCTGACAAAGAGATAAAAATAGCCGGCGACGCCGAGGCAAAGGGCAACAGGGACGACTCCGACCCCATAAAACAGGGCGCGGGAGTTTTCAGGCCCTCCCAAAACATGAATCACACTCCCAATAGCTGTGTGGAAAGCGTATCCGAATGACATGATGATCATATTGGCCACAGCCGTTGTTAACCCTGCCACCTCTTCTCGCACATAGGTCGAGGCTTTGTAAATGGCCAGGATCTGATAGGCGCAGCAGACGCCAACGAGAACAAAGCTCAAGCTGAGCCAGGTCGAAGAGAGCGGATAGGACAAAAACAGAATGAAGCTGCAGGCCATCACAATACCGGCTCCGATGATGGTCAATAGGTAGCTTCCGACTTTATCAGCGATCAAACTGAGCACGGGAGATCCAAAGCACATCCCAATGAAAATCATCGAAGAGATGCTTGCTGCAACCGTCGCTTCCAGACCATAGGCCTGTTTTAAGAATGTCGCGCTCCAGACATCGGCAAAGCCTTCCAAGGGGCCGAGCATCAGGCCAGCGCAAATGCAGGATCCAAGGACGCGTCGATTGCTCAAAACTTCTTTAACATCGGACAAGACACTGGTCCGGCCGGGAGTTTTTGTCGTGGGCACAATCCAAAAAGTTACCGCAGCAAGGCCGATGCCGATCAGAGCGAAGATTTGAACGACGGCTTGGGCGCCTAAATTTTCGCACAGATAGCTGACAGGACCCCCGCCGTAAATCGCCCCGATCAAACCGATGGTGACAGAAAAGCTAAGCATCCGGGGAAACCGTTTCTCGCTGAAGGTCATTCGGATAATTTTGAAGACACCTAAAATGGCTGCCGAAGAGCCCATCCCCACCAAAAACCTCCCTGCCATGGGGTAAATCCAATGATCGGCGAAAACTAAAGGAGACAGGCCGATGACGGTCAAAAGGATGCTCGCCGCCATCACCTTTTTCGGGCCAACGCGGTCCAATAAGATTCCAATCGGTAAATGCATGAGCACATAGCCGATGTAATAAACACCTGAGAGTTGACCAAAGGTCGCTGCGTCGATGCTGAACCGCTGCATGATATCGTTCAGCATGATGTTGGGCATCACTCTTAATACCCATTGATAGGCATAAAATACGGATGCGATGATCCATATCACCCACGCGATGATGCGCGAATTGTTGCTAGAAAACATAAAATCGTTCCTTTGTAAATTGATTCAGTTTCTCCCTCCTCTTGGAGGGCTTTGTGGTAAAGAATAAAAGTGGTGAGAAATTAATTTATTTACTGCGCTGCTGGGCGCAGAAGTAGAAGGGTAAGAGAGGAGGCGAAAGGAGCTGAGTGTTGCTCTTCTTTGTTCATAGGGGTTATGGTATCTCTACTTCCACTAAATTTCAACGGCTATTTTGCCCAAGCAGGACATGGATGCCGGGCTCACCAATCGCATCCGGAAGAGGATCGTCAAAAGAAACTTTTGTCAGAAAGGCCAAAAATACAACATGTCCCCTCCTCACTGAAACCTCCTGCGGAAAAGGATGCCTGCGTTGATGAGGGTAAAGGCGGCGATGAGAGCCATAGGCCATATGTTATTGAGAACAAGATTGAAGGGCATGTCCTTGAGAAAAATCCCTTTTGTATTGATCAACATGTAGCGCAAAGGGATCAAGTAGGTCACGGGCTGCAGCCAAGTCGGCATGTTTTCGATGGGAGTTGCAAAACCCGATAACAAAGTTGAGGGAAGCATGAAGATAAAGGTCCCGAGCATCGCTTGCTGCTGCGTCGAGCAAAGCGATGAGATGAACAGCCCCGTTCCACTGATTGCGCAGACGAAAGTGAATTGCGAAAGCAAAAATAAAAGAAATGATCCCGTGAAAGGCACTTGGAAGGCCGCCGTACCGACAGCCATGAGAAACAACCCTTCCAACATGCCAACGAGGATACCAGGAATGGCTTTCCCGATGACGATCTCGAAGGTCCCTAAAGGAGATACCAGGAGCTGATCAAACGTGCCCAACTCCCTTTCTCGGGAAATGGATTGTGTAGTAATGACAAGGCACGCGAGCATGCTCAAAGTGCAGACGAGGGAGGGAATATTATACCAGGGGTAGAGCGCATTGGGATTATACCACCATCTGGGAACCAGCGCTGCATTCTGCTGGGGGATGCCCATTTCCGCTGTGAAGTCCTTATTGAATTGTTGGATGATGTTCGAAGTATAGCCCGACAAGATTTGGGCTGTGTTGGATTTTCTTCCGTCTAAAATGAGCTGGACATCTGCGGGCAGATTTTGATCGAGCTTGCGGGAAAATTCTTCATCGATAGAGACCACCATCACCCCTTTTTGCTCGTCGATAAAAGGTCCGATCTCTTCAACGCCTTTGAGGTAGACGATGTGGTTAAAAAAGGGCGTGCCATGAAATCGCTGCACGAGCTCAAAGGCCTGCTCTCCATTGTCGCGATTCAAAATGCCAATTGGGACATTTTTTACATCTAGCGTTGCCGCTGGCGTAAAGATCAGCAATTGGATGATGGGGGGAAGCAGGATCGAGATGCGGCTTTTGGGGTCGCGCATGGCGGCCAGCAATTCTTTCCAGATCAATGACAAAATGCGTTTTAACATATACTGCTTCCACTTGAAAGTTATGAAAATTTCTGCTTCAGCATCTTCACTTACGGCCGTGGTTTTACCATGGCCTTTTTGTTCGTTTCCATCGACCATGTGCTTGCACATGGTCTGCTTCAACAAACAAAAAATTGAAGCGCTGAAATTGAAATTTCCTATAACTTTCAAGTGTCAGCAGTATATACCGTATAGATTAATCGAGCCGTTTTACTGTCTTATGCCTCGCAATCCCAAAAAAGAGAAGCCCGACGAGCAGCATGGGCAAAAGATTCCAGAGGATAAGACGCCAGACATCGCCTGCGAGAAAAAGGGTCTGCAAACATTGGACGAAATAGCGGGCGGGCATGAGATAGGTCAAGAGCTGAATCCAAAAAGGCATGCTGTAGATTTCAAAAAGAAATCCCGAGAGAATGAATGCGGGCAAAAATCCGGCGACGAGCGCGATCTGATAGGCTAGCGCTTGGCTTTTGCAAAGTGTGGAGATCATAAGCCCAAGTCCGAGCGCGCTGATCAAAAAGACACTCGAAACTAAGCCTAGCAACAAAAAAGATCCTCGAAAAGGGACATTAAAGACAAGAGTGGTCACCGCTACGCAAATGCACATCGAGAGCATCCCCAGAACATAGTAGGGAATGACTTTGCCGGCGATCAGTTCCCAAGTCTTGACCGGCGTCGAGATGAGCGCCTCCATCGTTCCCCTCTCCCACTCTCTGGAAACAACAAGAGCAGTCAGCATCGTGCCGATCAAAGTCATGATGATCGCAAGCGACCCCGGTAAGAGAAAATTGCGGCTCTCTAGCTGTTCATTGAACCAGACTCTCTGCTCCACACCGACTCGAGGCAGGCCTTTGATATTCTCTCCAACAGCTTCTTGCTCTAGCCAAGTTGCGAAAGCGCCTTGAACATAATTTTGGAAAAAATTGGCTGTGTTCGTTTCGCTACCATCGGCGATCGATTGAATAGGGGCAACCTGACCTTTCCGATAGAGAAAATCACTAAAATAGGAAGGAATCACGACAAAACCGCGAATGGAGCCGCGCTCAATATCTTTGATGAGTTCGCGCTTGTCACGGACAACCTTCACATCGAAATAGCGGGAATTCGTGAACGATTCGAGCAGGGTTTGCGCTTCTGGTGCAGTCTCCTCCATCACAACGCCTATCCTCAAGTGATCCAAATCGAGCGACACCCCATAGCCATAGAGAAAAAGGAGCAGCAGCGGCAAAAGCACACAGATCAAGATCGTGCTCGGGTCGCGCACGATTTGATAGCCTTCCTTGACAATCAGTGCTTTCAATCTTCTTAATTCATTTTGCTGCATCGTACTCTTCGATTAATTTGATGAAGGCATCCTCTAGCGTCGGATTGGGGTTTTCAGGAGTCTTCGCGATATTTTTCAGTTCATCCGGCGTGCCCATGTGAATGACACGGCTACGGTAAATCAGCGCTATCCTATCGCAATACTCCGCTTCATCCATGAAGTGGGTCGTGACCATCACTGTGACTCCTTTTTCGACAAGGCCATTGATGTGGTTCCAAAATTCCCGGCGCGTGATCGGATCGACGCCGGAGGTGGGCTCATCGAGAAATATCACTTGTGGATCGTGCATGTTTGCGCAGGCGAGCGAGAGGCGCTGTTTATAGCCGAGCGGAAGCTTTTCGGAGGTGGACGAGAGGTATTCCTGAAGAGAAAAGATTTCGACCATTTTTTCGATCGCCTCTTCTTTTTCTTTGCCTTGAAGATCGTAAATCCCTGCGAAGAACGAGAGGTTTTGTTTCACGCTTAGCGTTCCATAGAGGGAAAATTTTTGCGCCATGTACCCGATGTGGGACCGCGCCTCGGCAGGTGCTGTAGCGAGATCGACATTTGTCACTCGCGCTGTGCCAGCTGTTGGGTGTAGAAGGCCGCAAAGCATTTTAAATGTTGTCGATTTGCCGGCGCCGTTGGGGCCCAGTAGACCGAAAATCTCCCCTTTTTTAATGGTGAAAGTGATCGCGTCGACGGCGACAAAATCGCCGAATTTCTTGGTCAAGTTCTCCGCCTCTACCGGAGTTGCGATCTGATTTGTGACAGCAGGGCGTCTGTCGGCAAGTTCAGAACGGCCGCCTGGCCCGCCGCCTAAGATATCGATGAAAGCATCTTCAAATCGGGGAGCTTGCGGATGGATTTCAAATCCAAATCCCTCGACGGAAAACGAGGGAATTCCAGGTTCTTTCGTCACAATGCGAATTTCGCTGCCTTGGATGACGCCGTCGATCACATTTTTTTGATTGAGAAGTTGAAAAAGGAGCCTGCGACGGCTTCCCTGGATATTGGTGATTTTAAAAACGCGGTCTTGCACGCGCTCGTAAAGCTTTTTCGGAGGACCGTCATAGAGGAGCTTTCCCTCATTGAGCAATATGACAGTGTCACACCTCTCAACTTCGTTCAAATACGCGGTGCTCCACACGATCGAGATCCCTTCTTCGAGTAAAGAAGTGGCCATTTTCCAAAGCTCGCGCCGAGAAATGGGATCGACTCCCACAGTAGGCTCGTCAAGGAGCAGCAGGGAGGGTTTTTTCAAGAGAGCACATGCCAGCCCTAGCTTCTGCTTCATCCCTCCCGATAAATTGCCCGCCAGTCTTTTCGTGAAAGAAGTAAGGTCCGTAAATTTCAAAAGTCTTTCAAACGTCTTCTCCCTCTCTTGGCCGATAACTCCGCGCAAGTCAGCGTAAAGGACGAGGTTTTGCATCACCGTCAAATCCTCGTATAGGCCAAACTTTTGGGGCATGTAGCCAACTAAGGTGTGGATGGGTTCAGGATTTTTTACGGTATCATAACCGGCGACTGTGACGGTGCCTTCCGTCGGAAGAAAAAGACCGCCGATCAAGCGGAGCAGCGTTGTTTTACCGGAGCCATCGGGGCCCGCTAGGGCAGTGATCTTGCCTTTCTCAATCACCGCATTGATCCCTTTGATCGCAGGAGGTTTGTCCGGCGCAAAAGTTTTAGAAAGGTTTTTAATGATGACGATCGGATCCATTGTCTCTTCGAATATGCAATTTGACGGTCACAGGCATCCCCTGCTTCAAATAACGGTCGGGATTGTCCGCGTATATCCTGAGGCGGTAAACGAGATCTGTCCTGAGCTGGGTCGTCTCCACCGTTTTTGGCGTAAATTCGGCGACGGGCGAAATGAACCCAATTTTTCCCGTGTAAGTTTTCCCGCTGTCGGTGTCGATCTCAGCTGACATTCCATAGTAGATCAGGCCTAGCTCCGGCTCAGAGACATAGGCGCGGATCCAGACGGGAGAGCAAACCGAAAGAGTATAGACGGGATCGGAAGGATTGACGACGGTGCCAGGTTCGCGGATCCGCGAGAGAATGATGCCGTCTGTCGGGGCAAAGACTTCGGTGTAACTCATATTATCTAAGGAGACCTCCAAGGCGGCCTCCGCAGCATAGGCGTTTGCGAGCAGCTCATTGCGAGAGGCCAGAGCATTATCGACATCTTCTTTCGAGACCCCGCCTATCGTCACAGCCTCCTGTCTCCGCCTCAACAAAATCTCGGCGTTTTCCAAACTCGCCTTGATCGATTCCAGATTGGCTTGCGATTGAGAAATCTGACTATCATAGGGAGATTTCTCGAGGACGGCCATCATGCTCCCTTCGGGGACGAAATCCCCTTCTTCATAACACAATTCGCCCACACGGCCAGCGACGCGGAATCCGATGTCGACTTGCCTCACGTCGACGTTCCCATAAAGAATAAGTTCGTCGGGATTTTTCTTTTCCCGAAAAATAAAATAAAGGCCAACGGAAATTAAAATCAGAACAAAAAAAACAGCAATAATAACAGTGAAACGCTTCATATTATTTTACATAAATCGTTAAGATGAAACTAGCAATAGAAAAATCTCCATTGATCCGCAATTTCATTAATTTTATATATAAACTATGAACAAATCTTTTTTACTTGTTCTTCTTTTCTCCGCCGGTTGTATGGTCGGGCCGAAATACCATGAGCCTGAAACTGCGATGCCGACGCAATTTGAGGAGGGCTTGTACGAAGATGAAAACGACGTCGATCTATGTCTGTGGTGGAAACAATTTAACGATCCTTTGCTGGACAGCTTGATCGCCGAAGCAGCGCATACGAATTACGACTTGCGCATCTCCGTGGAAAAAATTGAACAAGCGCGCGCGCAATATCGGATCGAAAAATCCCATCTTTGGCCCGAGATCGATCTCAATGCCACCGCGATCCGCACGCGCTTCAGCAAATATCTATTTCCAGCTCCCGCAACTCCTCCAGCGGCGGCTGGAACAGCAGCGGCGACCAGCGGTGGAAGCAGCACTCTTTTTCCTCGGCTCTTCAACGTTTTCCAAGCGGGCTTTGACGCCATTTGGGAACTCGATTTATGGGGAAAATTCCGGCACGGCAAGAAAGCCGCTTACTACACATGGGAATCGATGGTTGAAGATGCGCAGAATGTCTTAATTTCCCTCATCAGCGAGGTCGCAGTCACTTATGTGAACATTCGCGCCGTGCAAAGAAAGATTCAGCTGATCAAGGAAAAGATTAAGGCCGATGAAGAAGAGCTGATGATCACCCAAGCTCTTTTTCAGATAGGAATCGACAATGAAACGCAATACACGACGCTGATCTCCTCCGTCGAGTCCGACCGAGCTTCTCTTCCCTCGCTTGAAACTTCTTTCAAACAGAACGTGTTCGCTATGGCTTATCTTCTCGGCCGCCAGCCAGAAGGGCTTTTAGAAGAATTTCAAGAAGCGCGGCCCATCCCTCACAGCAGCGACATGGTGCCCGTTGGACTTCCGTCTGATCTTCTTCGAAGAAGACCTGACGTGAGAAGCGCGGAGAGGCAGCTCGCGGCGGCAACAGAGCAGATTGGCGTCGCTGTCGCCGACCTGTTTCCTCACATTTCGCTGACGGGGATCAGCTTTGGCGGCGGGAGTCAAGGCCAAGGTTCATCGGTCGGCTTTGAAGGCGACAAGCCCAATCATCTTTTCAAATGGCCTAGTCGCACATTCAGCGTTGGAGTCAACCTCAATTGGAAACTGCTTGACTTTGGAAACATCCGAGGGAGAATCGCCGTCCAAAATTCGCTGCAGAAGCAAGCTCTCTTGAAGTATGAAGAGACCGTGATCTCCTCACTCAAAGATGTGGAAAGCGCCCTTGTCGCCTATTTCGAAGAGCAAAAGCGAAAAGATTCATTAACGTTGAAAGTCATGGCCGATCGCCGAACGCTCGAGATCAATGAAGATCTATTTAGAATCGGCCTTGCAAACGAGTTGCAAGTGTTGGAAGCGCGAAAGAACCTGCTTGAATCCGAAAGCTCTTTAGTCGAAAGCGAGCAAGCCCTCACAGGCGACCTCATCGCTCTGTATAAAGCGATTGGAGGAGATTGGTGCACTAGCACCCCGACCCATGAATCAGAACATTAGGATGTCATTTTGTTTTTTTTAAAAGCAAGAAAACGTCCATTATGGGATAATCCTCACATATGGCACTAATCGAACAGATCAATTCAGGCATCAAAGAGGCAATGCGAAGCCGAGACCAACTTAGGTTGGAAACCCTACGCATGCTCAAATCAAAAATACTAGCTGTTGATGCCCGCGCAAACCTTCCCGATACAGAAGTGATCAAGCTCTTCAAAACTTACAGATCAAATCTTCAAGAAGCCATGGAACAGGCGCAAGCGGTGGGCCGCCCCGAGATTGCCGAGAAGTTGAAAAGCGAAATCGCGATTTTGCTCGAGTTTATACCCAAAGCCCCCTCACCGGAAGAGACGAAAAAGATCGTCGCTCAGGCGATCGCTGATTCCGGGGCAAAAACGAAAAAAGATTTGGGATTGGTGATGAAGAGAATCATGCAACTGAACAGTGAAGTCGATGGAAAATTGGCGAAAGATTTGGCGAGTCAGTTGCTTGGTGATTAATCTTGGGCTCTCCGCTTCTCTATCTGCGAAAGAATGGAGTGGCGAAGGCTATCACCACTACTTCTATAACACCCTCTGTTTAGACTTCGAAAACAATCAATTGAATAGCTGAAACTTATTGTAATGTTTCAGCCCGTCGATCATTCCCAGAATCCCTGGGAACCTACTATAGTAAACATTATTTAGCTCTTTAATGATCTCGACGAGCTTCGGCTCAGAGTTTCCCACGGCGATGCTCTTTAGACCCGTTTGAAAGAGAGGAAGATCATTCAATGAATCGCCGCTAGTGATGACCGCCTCATGGCCAATCTGCAAATGCTCGAGCAATTTAAGCAGGCTTGAACCTTTGTTGACTCCTCTTGGTAATATATCGAGATAGGCATCGCATGACAAAATGCAGTCATAACCCGCCTGATCAATTTTTTCTAATGTCCGGCCCTCCAGCTGATGCGGGTCATAATAATAGGCGACGCGGTAGGGCGGGTCGATAGGCTGTAGCCGAATCCCGGGTTCCTGGCGCAATAAATCTCTTAGGGCTTGATTCCCGTTGTCCCACGTGGATGCAATGGCGTCTTGCAAATAGTCGATTGGAGAAAACTTCGCTCCATCGACAATGTGCGTCCCATGGTCTCCTAAGACAAAATGGGGTTTCGGCAAATATCCGCGCTCGCAAAAGCTCTTCACTGTGTCGACAGGCCTTCCCGTCACATAGATCAAGAGAACTTGCTCCGAGAGTTCCATGAGCTTGCTATAAAAAAACCGTTTGGCCTGAACGTCCCCCTCCAAGAAAGTTCCATCCAGGTCGGTAGCGAGAATTAATGAATGCGGCATCATCTTCCTCCCTTATAAAAACTGCCCTAACGTTCTGAATCATTTACTGGAGACATAGACCCATGCCGAAACGCCGGAGAGCAACGTCACTTGAATTCTTTTGTAATCTTCGACTTCATATTCGTCCGCTCGCGCGAGCTCTTCTGGAGAAATTTTGAACACCATGCCGGAGATTCTATCTTGAGGATTGCCTGAAAATTCGACGATGCAATGGACATCTTCGCCGCTCTTAGCGATCACGTCGGGATCAGTGATTTTCAATTTCTTAAGAACATAGCCTGTGAGAAAGTCTTCCGCACCCTCTAATTTACGCCCAAATGTCTCGATTTGCACTTTCTCGTATCTCAATGTCCCATAGGAAAATAAGTTTTCAGTGTAAGACATAGCCCATGCTTTTTCTATCTAGAATAACAAATTCGTCTCGAAGTTTCCATTCTAAAAAATCCGATCGTTCGGTATATTTTTTCCATTCCCCAACAAATACAAAGGTCGGAAATGTCAGCTTTAATGGTCACTTTAAAAGACGGTTCCGAAGTGCCCCATGCAATTTTTGTTGCTACGTCGATCGGTATCAGAGCCGTAGCGACAGAGAATATTCTCGCTTTGAGTGATTTAATTGAAAAATGCAAAGATGATCGACATCAAGTTTCAAGGAACGAGTTTTTTGACTCACAGTCAATTCTAACGAAATTTGGGCTTCTTGATACAGATAAACAGGTGCCCGATGCCGTGAAAAAGATTGTTTCGAATTCTTTCAAAGGGTCGGGATTGGCCATCAAGTTCGTCAATCCTCTTCGTGCCAAGGAAATCACTATAATAGACCGACAAGCAAAATTGTAAACATGATGTTTTCTCGCTAAAATCTCCAACAACACAAAAGGTCGCAAATGTCTGCATCAAAAATGGTCACTTTGAAAGATGGTTCCGAAGTGCCTTATGGATTAGTGGTTACAACGTCGGAGGGTATCAGCGCCCTCCTAGAGACAAAGAACCACATCGCTTTAATTGATTTAATTCTAAAATGCAAAGATGATCAATATAAATTTTTACCGAATGTATTTCTTGATTCAAGGCCCATTCTAAAAAAATATGAACTCATTAATAACGATGAACAAGTTCCCGAGGCCATCAGAAAGATTGTTTTGAATTCATTCGAAGGATCAAAAATATCCATGTTGTGTTTGAATTTCGCTAGCCCTCTTCATGCCAAAGAAATAGCAAAATTGTAAAAGAGACGACCCAGGTTTTTGCGATGCAGGAATTTGATTTTGAAATCCAGGGAATGCAGCGGCGCTATTTGGTCAACGTACCGAAGTCTTCGCAGCCAATGCCTTTGGTCGTGGTCCTTCACTGGTGGGGAGGCAATGCGGAAGATGCTGCGGAACATCTTCAATGGGTTGGCAAGTCGGATAAAGAGCGGTTTATTGCCGTATTTGGTGAAGCGATGCCGCTGGATGTGAAAATGCCCTCAAACCCAAAATCCAACCCGAATGTATGGAACAACGGATTGGAAAATGGGCAGACGCAAGCCGATGACATTGCCTATTTAAAATATGTCATTAATGATGTGTCGCGGCGATTTTCGGTGGATCCCAATCGAATTTACGTGACCGGTTTTTCCAGCGGAGCTTCGATGTCCTTTCGGGCGGGAATCGAGTTGTCAGATTGGATAGCGGCGATAGCACCCGTATCAGGCCCTTTGTTTATTAAAGATCCTAAGCCGGCAAGGCCTATGTCGGTATTGTTGATAACAGGATCAGCCGATCCCCTGAATCCTCTGGAAGGCGGAATGGGAAAAAACGCACGAGGGGAAAAATTTTGGAAAGCACCGATGATCGATTCGATAAAGACCTGGCTGCCGCTACTGGGATTAGAAGAATCGCAGCAAACGGTGAAGAAAAAACGAGGCATCACCATCACAACTTGGGGGCCGAATCCAAAGGACCTAGAGGCGCTATTCGTCGTTGTTGACGGCTTGGGCCATCAATGGCCAGGCGGGGGGAATGTGCTGCCGACTTCATTTGCAGGCAATAATGTTCAATTTTTCAATGCGACGGATTTCATTTGGGATTTTATTCAACTGAAACTTTTGTTGCAGAGCAGTACTTAGTTAATGCAAAAACAACTGCCCCCATCCACTCGAATGTTGGCTCCATTGATATAGCCAGCAAGGGGGCTGGCAAGGAAGGCGACAGCCGCAGCGACCTCCGTTGGCGTTCCCAATCGATTGGAAGGATTGGGAAGTAATTCTTTCATCATATTGGCTTCGATCTCTTCCCATTTTGTTCCCCAACCTTTCTCCGCCGCAATTTTTCGAAAGAATTCCTCGACGCCCGGGGTCCGGATCGGTCCGGGAGAGATGGTGTTGGCCGTGATCCCAGTGCCAGCAAGCTCTTTAGCTAAGCTGACAGAAATGATACTATGAGCGCTCTTTGTCGCAGCATAATCGGCCTGATCGGCAAAGGGCTGCATTCCTACAACGCTTCCAAACTGGATAAAACGGCCATATTTCTGCTTTCGCATCACAGGGAGAAATTCCAAGATTAGGCGAACTGCAGAGACAACATTCTGGTTAAAAAGGTCTAGCCAATCTTGGGAAGAAGTATTTTTCCAACCGCGAAGGGGATAAGCCCCTGCGTTATTGACCACTATATCGATGCCGCCAAGTTCTTGCATTGTCGCTTGGGCGACTTTTTTCGCACCTTCATCTGTCGTTAGATCGGCTTGAATTTTGGAAGCCCTCCCACCTGCTTTTTGGATTTCAGCGACCACGCGGCTGAGTTCTTTCTCGTTTCTTCCATGAGTCATCACGTGGACACCCTCTTTCGCTAAAAATTTAGCGATCGCCTCTCCGATGCCAATACTGCTGCCTGTCACGAGTGCTTTTTTGCCTTGAATTTGCAAGTCCATGATTTCTCACTGTTTTTAAGCGCGATTTTTCCAATCGCTACGAGTTCTCTATGTCACCTCATGGGTTTCTTGTCAAAGGAGCGCTATCCAAAAACTTCATCGAGGAATCGCCGTAAAATGAGATTAAATTCATTCTGACGCTCCATGAAAACTGCGTGCCTCGTCCCTTTCAGCAACGACCTCTACAGAAGCGAATAAATGCACAGCCTCTCCTGCTAAAAACAACAAAAGTAAAAACAATTTATCCATGGCGCATAAACCCATAAAGACCAACCACAAAATCGACAGAAGCTGATTTTGTGGTCGCTCTCTTAATTTTTTCAGGATATTAATCTTCCTTATGGAAGAGCGATCAATGCAACCTCGCTACTTTCTGAATAAACAACGCATAGTATCGTATTATCTGGCGTTACAGCGACAAAGAAAGGATTTTGAGCCATGGGCATTGGCGATAGAGCCTGCCGAGTTTTTATCTCGATTGGCGTTATCGTTTTATCATTGAAATTAGCGACATAGGCAATCGTTCCATCAGGTGCAATGGAAATAGAAACGGGTCCGTTGCCAACTGGAATTTCGGGAAAAGGCTTACGACTGGCAAGCTTGATAGGGGTCACGCTGTTGCTGCCTTGATTGACGACATACGCCCATGCATCATTGGGTGTAATTCCGATAGCGGCAGGATTTGCGCCTACAGGAATGGGTGGATGAGCGCTTGATACTTCAAGATTAATAGGAGTTACAGTGTTATCTCCCGAATTGACAACATAAGCAATAGGCCTTGAGGAAGTAAATGCCAGTCCAGTAGGGTTTTCACCAACATAAATGATTGGCCCCTGTTGAAAATTATCAATATTAAAAGCTGTGACATAGCCATTAAAAGTCCAAGGTGCACTAGGATCCCAAAGATTTTCCCTGACTACATAAAGGTTTTGTCCATCAGGAGCGGTGCCTATTAATTGTCCATAATCGGAAACATACGCCGCATCCGGTAAGACAGTTTGGGTAACCAAATTCACGGGAATAATGCTGTCCAAAGTGACTGCATAAATCATGGTTCCGCATTTAGAAATTGTTATCGATACAACCTGCTCGTTGAAACTCATAGGGGGGAACTTTTGATAGGTCTTGAGGTCGATAGGCGTCAAACCCATCCCAGCATTATCGAGCACATATGCGGTCCTTCCATCTGGAGTAATGACTAGACTGGAAGGCTGATTTCCCACAGGAATAGTGGCAAGCACATTGCCTTCAGCAGCATTGATTGCTGTCATTATGATAAGCAAAAAGAGCGAAATAAACGAATTGACCAATTTAACCATAGCAACCTCCTTTTATGCTCTTCACTCTTGCGGAGAGTGGAAGCGAGCATGTTTTCACCTAAAGAAGTCTGCCAAAATTTATGTTTAACCACAAAGGATTAAGTGTAGCGAAAGTTAACAGACTTTTGACTGGATGAAGCTCCCTATTTTTGATAATCTTTGACCAAAGAGCGTCAACGTATCGGTATCCGTGATTGATTATCATTCCTATAAAGAGGGTTGTGTTGCCTTTCTACAAAGATTGGTTCAAACTCCTTCTGTAAATGGTCAAAATGATGAGCAGGAGGTTGTCAGCCTGGTCGAAGAAGAGGCTAAAAAATTGGATCTCCCCTTTGGGGTTTATCAAAATATGATCGGAAGACCCAACATATATATCGGTGAAAAGAAGGAATTTTCCAGTGACAAAAGCCTTCTTTTTATCGCTCACACAGACACAGTCCCCGAGGGGAATATATCTAAGTGGCTCTTTCCCCCTTTTTCCGGAAAAATTGCTGATAACCGATTACATGGAAGAGGAGTCATTGATTGTAAAAGCGGAATCGCTTTGAGCGTTTACGCTCTTAAAATATTGAAAGATTTAAACTTACTAGACCTTGCCAAATTCATAGGCGTCGTTGACGAAGAGAGTGGGGCAAATTCTGAATACGGATTGAAATATGTTTTAGAGAAAGGATTGAGAGCAAAAGGGGCTGTCTATACTTATGGGGGTGGAGATGAACTCTATCTCTCTCTAAACATCGGCCATCGGGGCGTTGTAAGAGTTAAAGCCACCTTTAAAGGAAAAAGCGCTCATTCGGGTTTTCTGGGAAAAGGAAATAAAAAAGCAGACAATGCGATTGATCATGTCAACTCCTTTATCACAAGAATGCATAATGCTAACCTTGCAGGGGAAAATCCTTATTTTGAGCACCGCTTTGTCGCCACCCCTACGCTATTGCATGGTGGTTTCGCAGAGTCGGTTATTCCCGATGAAGCTCATGTTCTTTACGATATACGCACCCTTCCTGGCCAGACATTGGAAGAAATATTAGCCCTCATGGAGAGTTATGCCAAAGAAATATCTCCTCCATGCGGATTTACATTACAAGTAAAGACACATGTTCCTGCAGTTCTTTCCGATCCCGACGCTGCTTTTATTAAACAAGCCTATGAAGTCCATCAAACAACCTTTGGCAATGATCCAAAAGTGAAAGGTTCAGGACCTGCGAATGAAAGCTACATGCTCATTAACAAAGGCATCCCTACGATTGCAGGCTACGGACTAAAGGGAGGGGGTTTTCATGCTGAAAACGAATATGCAGAATTAGAATCTCTGGAAAAATCACTAAAGTTTTTAGTTCGGTTAGCTCTATGAAGTGTAACAGACTTTATGCTTTTATCTTATTAGTTTTAAGTTGGAATTGTTATGCGTTTCCCGCGATTGACAACGTCACAGAAAATTATCCGAATTTTCATGACAACCCGTTAATTACTGATCCAATGCGTTTAAAAATCGCTCCCCATCTTATTCCGCTTGATCACCCAATTAAAGCAACTCTTGATTTCATTTTTTCACAGTCAAGGGTTCTTGAAAATGAGAGAACACTTGTCGATGCGGGATTTGAAGTCATTGCTCTTCCTGAACCTTATAGTTTTATTATCGTTGCTCGGCATCCAGCGATTCCAGGTTATGTGTTTAAACTGCCCCTTGATTCAGAAAAACGTTCCCGTAAACATCTTCCTCATTGGTCATGGCTCGCAAGTCGTTGTGCTGAAGCAAAAAAGATAAGAAACGTGATTAAGAACAAACACATTCGCTATTTTTCAGTCCCGGATAAATGGTTGTATGTTCTTCCTCTTTATCCTTATTCCAGCTCCTTGAACCCTCAGCCTCTTATTCTAGTGGCCAAGGATATGGAAATTGTAAGCCATAAAGAATCCTACTTGATGTGGAAAAATGGCATTAAACGCAAACACCTAGATGAATTATATTCTATTATAAAAAAGGGGTATGGGGGAAAAAGTGTGCTCCACTTAATTCGCAATGTTCCATTTACAAAACATGGGAAATTTGCATTTATAGATACAGAAGGCCCTCAATCCGACATTAATTTGAAATACGTAAAAAAGCATTTTTCTAAAGAGATGCAGAATTATTGGGATAAACTTTTATCAAAAAGTCGCTCCAATGATTGATGATTACCGCTTTTTGGGGGTCAGGTCAATAACAGTGTATATAATCGGAATTTTTTTTCTTTTAATCATTATCAGCCTCTTTTCATACCAAAAGGTTGCAACTCTGATTGACGACTACCGTTTTCCTCCTCGAGGAATATTGGTTGACGTCGGAGGATACCGATTACATATCCATTCTACAGGAACAAGTGGCCCTACTGTAGTTTTAGATGCCGGTTTAAGTGGTACTTCGCTGGGATGGGCCTTAGTTCAACAACAGGCGTCCAAATTTGCTAGAGTATGCAGTTATGACCGAGCCGGCTACTAAAATGCGAATTGCTATGTCAGGAACACACTATTCAGGAAAATCTACTCTTCTCCAAGCCCTTCAAATTGCATTGCCCGGTTATGAGATCTACGACGAGCCATATTGGGCTTTAGCGGAATTAGGCCGTCAATTTTCAGATCCTCCAACGATCCAGGAATTCGAAGAGCAGTTGGACTATTCGATTCTTTTGATCAAGCAAAGCCCGCCCTTGGCACTCTTTGAGCGCAGCCCGATCGACTTTTTAGGTTACGCCCAGGCAATTGCAGAAATTAATGCTATTGAGTTCGATGGTGAAAAATGGGAATCGCGAATAACAGCGGCGCTCCCCTTTTTAGACCTCATTGCATTCTTGCCCTTGGAAAGTCCAGATCGCATTCCAATTCCCGCTTCAGAGGATAAGTACTTTCGCAAGCTTGTCGATGAAAAATTGAGAGAGCTCATCATAGAGAATTCACTTGATCTCATGACGACAAACGTGTTGGAGGCGACGGGAACAGTCGAGGAAAGAGTCAAAAAAATCATCGGAGCTGTTCAGAACTTTTGATTGGAATAATTTTCTGAAAAAAGGTTAAACGTGAATTATGCTCAGAAAGTTTTTTTCCACTCAACTTGCGATCGTCGATTATACGGAGCTTTCATGCAGCGAAAATGTCAAAACTTTTGTTGCAGAGCACTAAACTTATGAGGAAATAACGATGAACTACTTGACAGTTGGAAAAGAGCATGCTCATGAGATCAAAATCCATTACAAGGATTGGGGCAAAGGGGAACCCATTGTCTTTTGTCGACGCGAAAGTGGCTGTCGCGGCGTTGCTCGATCGGCTGAAGGAGGGCGGCAAGCCGAATCGCAAGCCGGATGCGGAGACAGCACAGAAGATCAAGCAATGGAAGCCGACGGCCGTGAATTACGACGACGGCAAGTGGGTCGACCCGCGTCGCGCTGCTGCCTACCTGGAAAACAAGCTGCCGAAACGCGATCGCATTCTTGTCTTCGACGGCGGACACTCCGCAATGGTGACTTGTCAGGCCATGAGCAGCCCCAGCGCGGACAACTGGTCGATCGGACTAGACTTCGGAGCCATTGGGCAGGGCTTAGGCATTGCACTCGGCGCCTGCTTTGCGCGGCCCGGCAAGCGAGTCACACATCTAACCGGGGATGCCTCGTTCATGATGAACGTGGCCGATTTCCATACCGCGGTCAGCCACAAACTGCCGCTCACCGTTTTCGTGTTCAACGACAACGCTGTGGGACAAGAGCGTCATGACCTTGCCCACAAAGGCTTACCGACGAAATATGCGGAAATCGCGCAGCCAGATTTCGAAAAATTGGCCGTCGGCTTTGGCGCCAAAGGCTATAGAGTCAACCGGCCAGACGATTTCGACGAGATCGACAAAGCGCTTGCCGTCGAAGAGGGTCCAGTGATCGTCAACGTGCGCATCAACGGCGATGTCGAATTGCCAGTCAGTTGGGAGATTGCGAAGGCCCTCGAAAACACCGGATAAACTGGCGAAATCTCTGGAAAATTTTGTGACTACCAACGACTCAGAAAAAAAATTTGCAGGAAAATGTAAGAAAAAACCAAAATACCCAACAAATGCTGGTGAAATCACCGGCCTTCCACTAAATTAAACATCGTCTCAATAAAAAAGGAGCATTATGGCTGCATCTGCCGTTAAGAATTTTAGAGAATTTGCGAATGGAATTCGCCAGCCTTCCCCTTATTTTCCAGTCGTTACTGAATTGAAAGGCATTACAAATCTAGGATTAGGCTCAATGCAACTCTTATTTAGTCAATACATGAAATACAGCAATAATCCGTATTACAATCAATTATCAACACGCCATGTAGAGATTGGCAAGGAAGCTATTTATAGAGGTTTTATACAGTTCACGCCTGGATTTGTATTGAGTATGAGTATGGTTTATTTGGTAACGAAAATTGATTCCGGTTTCTAGTGCTCCATCTCAAAAGTTTTTAGAGTAATTTCGGCGTCAAAATCTGGAACGGCTTATCCGAAGGACGCGAGAAAACTCGGTCCTTCAGAGCCGAGCTTTCTCGCGTCCTTCGGATAAAAAAACATTTCACTTAAAAAACCCACGAGGCTCAAAAAAAGCGAGGATCAAAGATATGACTCAATCGGCCACTTTACCTACAGCCTCCCAAAACGCAGCTCCTAAATCCACTTGTTCCCCAGTTTCTAAGTGGCTCCATAAATTTGGGAACGGCTGGCTCACTCAATCTTAGGAAAAAGCACTTGACCGGATTAGGGTCTTACGCTACCAATAAAAATTATTTACACCTATCAGTTGATTGAAGAATTCCTCCTTGTAAAGGAGGAGATTCTTCCACGGTTAAGGGCGGGCGCTCGAGCGTACAGTTCCTGGTAGATAAGATTTCAATTCCCAAAGGTTCACATAGGAAATTCGAGTTTTTAATAAGGAAAAATATGAAAATCTTGATGGTCTTAACCTCGCATGATCAACTCGGCAGCACAGGCCGAAAAACAGGATTCTGGTTGGAAGAATTTGCGGCCCCTTATTTTGTTTTCAAAGATGCCGGGATCGATCTGACGCTTGCTTCACCAAAAGGCGGACAGCCACCGCTCGATCCGAAAAGCGATCTTCCGGAAAACCAAACCTCCGCGATGACGCGATTCAAAAAAGATGAGAGCGCACAGAAGGCGCTCGCTAACACTCGTCCCCTGGCGGATATGAAATCAGAAGATTACGACGCGGTCTTCTATCCTGGCGGACACGGTCCTATGTGGGACCTGGCCGAGAGCCCGGTTTCGAAAGCTCTGATTGAATCATTCTATAACTCTGGAAAGTTGGTAGCGATGGTCTGTCACGCACCTGGTGTCCTTCGTCATGTCACATACAAAGGCGAGCCTCTCGTGAAAGGGAAACATGTCACCGGCTTTACGAACGGCGAGGAAGAAGAGGTGAAGCTCACTCACGTTGTACCGTTCCTGGTCGAAAATGAATTGATGAGACTTGGCGCCATATTTGAGAAGAAGATGAACTGGCAGTCTTTCGTCGTCATTGATGGCCGTCTCATCACCGGCCAGAACCCTGCATCATCGACGTCCGCGGCTCAAACGCTCTTAAAACTCTTGAATGCATCAGGATTGAAGTCGTCGATCAACAGCGTACAAATCGAACAGAAGAGTTATGAGATGCCTCCGCAGGAGGGTATTTCCGTCGCCTATTTTCTCACCGTCTCCGATATTGAACGATCGGTTCGATACTACGAAAAAGTATTCGGCGCTCGCATTCTGAGCAGAGGAGACGCCAAGGGAGCGCCCGGATACCTTCAGATCGCCAATACCTGGATGCTTGTCAATGTGGGAGGCGGGCCTACCCCGGACAAGCCGACGGTAACCCTCAGCGTCCCCGATCCAAATCACATTAACAGCTTTTTGAATATCCGCGTTGCAGACATTCAAGCGTGCCACAAATTATGGAAAAGTCGTGGAGCCGAGTTCATCACAGAACCGATCCCCAAGTACGGTGAGATACGCTGCTACATCCGAGATCCTGACGGTTACATCATCGAGGTTGGACAAAGCACCACAATGAAATACGGTTGATACTCGGAGCTGAAAAAATGAAAGCGATCGTTGTCCACCAATATGGCGGTCCTGAAGTGCTCAAGTGGGAAGAATACCCAGATCCTGTTCCTGGTCTGGGCGAGGTGCTGATCAAAGTCGCTGGAGCGAGTGTGAATCCGATTGACTACAAGCGTCGTGCCGGATTAACGAAAGATTGGTACCCCATCAAGTTTCCAGGGCTTATCGGAGTTGATATCGCAGGTACTGTGGTCAAGATTGGGACGGGAGTCGAAGGCTTCTATGTAGGCGACAAAGTTTTCGCTATGGCAGATGATACTTATGCCGAACTCTGTGTCGTGAAAGCCGCTGTTCTAGCGAAAGTTCCCAAAGGGTTCGATTTGATCGAAGCAGCGGCGCTGCCGCTCGTGACGACGACTGGCAACCAGCTTCTCTTAGCTACGGGTGTCCAAGCTGGCAAGACGGTTCTTATCTTAGGTGCTGCTGGAAATGTCGGACGTTCGGCGGTATTCACCGCGAAGGCGCGCGGGGCGAGTGTGATCGCAGGAGTTTTGAAGAGACAGTTCGACGTCGCGAAGACGGTCGGCGCGGATCAAGTCATCGCTACAGACGACGACACCGCGATTGCAAATCTTGCGCCACTCGATGCAGTGGCGGATGCGGTCGGCGGCAAAACAGCCGAAAAGCTCATAGCCAAGGTCAAGCCGGGAGGAATCTATGCATCGGTTGTCGGGACACCACAGAATGCCGCAGAGTATCCCTCTGTAAAGGTGGTGAAAGTATTCTCGAAATTCGACAGGAAAACGCTTGAATTCATGGCCGAAGCGGTGCGAGATGGCAAGATGGCAATCCCGATTGGCCTGAAACTACCACTCAGTGAGGCGGCCAAGGCTCATGCAATGGCGCAGAAGGGTGGGATCGGGAAGATCTTGCTGGTTCCTTAAGATTGTAATTTGTGAACACGAACATGGAAAAAGATAGTCGTGGAATTAATCCCGATTCAAAGCCGAGCGGAGATGGGTGCGTCGAATGCTCGGCGTTACCCAAAGGGTGGTGGTTCCATCTCCGTCGGTGTGCGAATTGCGGGCACATCGGTTGCTGTGACAGTTCTCCGGGCCGGCATGCGTCCAAGCATGCGGCAGAAACAGGGCATCAGATCATTTGCAGCTTTGAGCCAGGTGAAGATTGGTTCTACGATTACGAGACGCAAAAGATGATTGCGGGTGTGGAGTTGCCTCCCCCCCATTCACATCCGATTGATCAACCCGTACCTGGACCGGCAGGAAAAGTTCCAGCAAATTGGGAATCGCTGCTGCACTAGCCAACGTCGATCATTTGCTTGCCTCACGTCCCAATTTTGATAATAGTGTTGGAAGCATTTCAGAAACAGTCGGATGAATGAGAACTGTTCTCTCGATCACAGTATAAGGAACCTTAGCGGCCATGATCACGGCAATCAATTGGACAACCTCATCGCAGGTTGTTCCTAAAAAAGCAGCGCCTAAAATCAGCTTAGTTTTTCCGTCGACTACAATTTTTAGGAAACCCTCGGTTTCACCTTTTTCCCTGGCTCGTGCCACGGAGGTCATGGGCAGGTTAGCAACCAAAACATCTTCATACAAATGCACAGCATCCTTCTCGGTTAACCCTACTCTTCCTAAGGGTGGATCAGTAAAAAGTGCGTAAATGGGGATGCGATCACTGATTTTTCGCGATCCATTTTCTAGCAAATTCGCCTTTACGATTTCAAAGTCATTATAAGATGTATGTGTAAAAGCCCCCTTTCCATTGCAGTCGCCAAGAGCCCAAATATGCGGTTGAGATGTGTGCAGCTGATCATCGACTTTAATATATCCACGCTCATCCACTTCAATTCCTGCTTTATTTAAGTCTAGGGTATCTGTGTTAGGGATTCTACCTGTGGCGATTAACAAATGTGTGCCCGACACTGTCTGATCTTTTCCATTTTGTACCAGTTGAATAAGAATACTTCCTTCCCGGGACTCTGGAAGAATCGTCGATTTAGTAGCATTTGTATAAAATTCAATCCCTTCCTTTTCCAAAATCTCTTTAATTGCATTAGAGACATTTTGGTCTTCTTTAGGCATTACGGAAGGATTTCTCTGGATGACTGTAACCCTACTGCCGAAACGACGAAAAATTTGCGCAAATTCCAGACCAATATACCCACCCCCTATAATCAAGAGATGCTCAGGAATGTCGTCCAAATCTAAAAGGGACACATTAGTGAGATAAGGAATTTTTTGTAGCCCGGGTATTTGAGGAATATTTGCCCGAGCCCCAACATTGATGAAAATCTGGTTGCCTTCTAGAACCTGCTGACCAACCTTAATTCGATGCGGCCCTTCAAAGGATGCATGCCCTCCCAATACTGTACATCCTTTTATCGATTGTAGCGAATTTTTAACCCATTGTGTGCCGTCCTTAACTAAGGCATCTTTCCGCCCTTTAATTACCTTATAATCTATCTGAAACTGATCAATATTTATTCCAAAAATCTTAGCTTGGCGTATGGAATGGACAATTTTAGCATTGGCAACCAACGTTTTAGTAGGAGTACACCCATAATTTATACAGGTTCCCCCGAAGCGAGCCTGTTCAATAATGGCGACTTTGTTTCCATTTTGACATAAACTTTGCGCTAAGAAAGGGCCTGACTGGCCAGTTCCAATAACGATGGCATCAAATTTCTGAATCATCGTTTCTCCTTTTTTCTTTATGTACACATTCTTGTATTTTGATTATAGAAATTATAATGACTATCTTACTCAAAAAAGTTTCCAAGTATTTCGATCAGCACCAAGCATTAGAACCGACTACTTTGACCATTCAGGATGGAAAGACAACCGTTTTAATTGGTCCAAGTGGTTGTGGTAAATCTACTATACTTCGGCTCATTGTGAGATTAATTCCTCCCTCAGATGGACAAATCTTTTTTGACGACGAAGAAGTTAAGGATAAAAATATCAATCTTTTGCGCCGAAAAATTGGCTATGTCATCCAAGATGGAGGATTATTTCCTCACCTAAATGTTAAAGATAATGTTTCTCTGTTTGCTCGCTTTCTAGGACATTCTTCTGCAGCTATTGATAAGCGCATTGCTGAATTGCGCGATCTCGTTCAACTTCCCTTCGACATTTTGCATTCTTATCCTTTATGGATATCTGGTGGGGAGCGGCAGCGAGTGAGCTTAATGCGAGCCCTCATGCTCGATCCAGACTATATTTTTTTAGATGAACCGCTTGCAGCTCTTGATCCCATTATACGCATTGAATTGCAGCAGCACCTTAAACAGATTTTTTCCTATCTCCGAAAGACGGTTATTTTAGTGACCCACGATATGCGCGAGGCAGCCTATTTAGGAAATGAAATTATTTTGATGCGGCTTGGGAAGATCATTCAAAAAGGTTCTCTTCAAGATTTGATCCATTCTCCTGCAGTGCCTTTTGTCACGGATTTCATCCGAGCACAACAATATTCCATCGAGATGCCATGCGCTTGATCCTTCTTACTTTCTTATGCCTGCCTCTTTACGCCGAAGACACCCTCACCATCGGCTCCAAACGCTTTACAGAATCTTATATTTTGGGCGAAATCGTCAAGCAGGTGGCCGAAGAAACGGGTGAAGCTAAAGTGGTTTATACATCAGGTCTCGGTAATACTGGTATTGCCTTCACCGCCTTAAATGAAGGAGTCATCGACCTTTACGCCGAATATACTGGAACCATCGCTCAAGAAATTCTCAAGTTGCCCATTGACCAAAAAGTGGATGTAGAGACTTTAAATAGCAAACTTCAACCATTGGGACTTGGAGCTGCTATTCTACTAGGATTTAACAACACTTATGCATTCGCTATGCGTCAAGAGCAAATGTATGAGCTCCATATTCATAGCATGTCTGATCTCAAAAGATATCCTCATTTGAAAATAGGATTCTCGCCAGAATTCTTAAAGAGAGCGGATGGTTGGGAAGAAATTAAAAGAGCCTACCAACTTCCTCAAGACGACGTGATTGGCATTGACCATAGTTTAAGCTACGAAGCGTTAAGGAGTAGGCAGATCGACGTGACAGATATTTATAGTACGGATCCTAAAATTGAGAAATATCATTTTCAAATTCTAGAAGATGATCTCCATTTTTTTCCCCTCTATGATGCCATTTTACTCTATCGCTTGGATGTCCCCCAAAAGTTTCCGCAGATATGGACAGCCCTGCAAACGCTATCCGGGCGCATCTCCAATGAAGAGATGCTAATGATGAATGGTAGAGCAGAACTGGAGGGAGAAAACTTTGAGAAGATTGCACGCAATTTCTTGGCAAACTCAACAGATTCTCATGAAACTTCTTTTTTGCAGTATGTATGGGACCTAGGTCTTTGGCGAATGACAAAGCAGCATTTATTTCTCGTATTTGGTTCTCTCATTCCTGCTATTTTAGTGGGTATTCCTCTGGGAATTTTGGCTAATTTTTCCGCGCGATATGTCATTTTAAATTTTGTGGGCGTCATTCACACAATTCCCTCATTAGCTCTCTTTGCTTTTTTGATTCCTTTGCTTCAAAAAATCGGGACAATCCCTGCCCTGATCGCTCTATTTTTCTACGCCCTCTATCCTATCGTGCGCAATACTTATACAGGCTTGAGCGACATTCCAAATCCACTCAGAGAATCGGCCATTGTTCTAGGCCTTCCTTTGCTCCATCGCCTGGTTCTAGTTGAGCTTCCTCTTGCCGCACGAACGATTTTAGCCGGCGTGAAGACAGCCGCCGTCCTCAACGTCGGCATGGCCACCATTGCCGCACTGATTGGCGCTGGCGGTCTTGGCGAGCTCATCGTGACAGGTCTAGCTCTCAATAACACGAAAATTCTCCTAGCGGGCGCCATTCCCGTTTCTCTGCTCGCTATCTTAGTACAATTGGGATTCGACCTCCTGGATCGTTGGCTTGTCTCGAAAGGATTAAGGTAATTGGGCCTATCGCCAATTAACCCTCTGGGAGATTTTTGATGGATTTTTCTTTCGACCTGGGGAACTTTTAAAGAGATGTCAGATGCATTATCTACCCAAGTCTTATCATCAACTTGGGTAGATACCGGCCTTTGACGGTACGCTAGAACGCCCGTCCTTAACCGTCGAAGAATCTCCTCCTTTACAAGGAGGAGTTCTTCAATGATTATTGGCAAATCCGAGTGGGGGTCACTCGGACATACCCGATCGTAGCGCTAAAACCATTTGCATAGTCAGCTACGACATAATAGGAATAAGACTGTCCTGCAACCAGATTGGATTCTATAAATTGCAAGTCTGTTCCGGGAACGGTTGCCACATAATGAGCTAGACCCGCATCGCGGTAGATTCTAAACTGTGTCGGGGTTCCGACACCCTGTTCCCATGAGATTAGAGTCATAAGATTCATGGGATCGGTGTTATTTAGACATCCGTTGACAGTTGTGGCAGCAGGATTGTTGTCAGTCAAGGCGATATTCGAAGGATTATCAAATCCTGGAATTGCTGAAACGATGAGATAACTGATAAGGTCGACTTTATATACTGTTCCCACATCACTTCCTACATAGAGAAAAGATCCATCATCTGATACCGCCATGCTTTTAGGTGTAGGGATTGGGATTTCGAAAACTGAGAAATTATCACTTGTCCGGACAATGCTTACTGTGTCGGACCCTGTATTGGCCACAAAGATGAAATTTTTATCTGGAGAAGCAGCAGCATAAGCAGGATAATTGAAGCCAAAAATGACATCGGAGATTGTATTCGTCAAAAGATCGATGACAGAAACGGTATTATTGCTTGTCTCCGTGACATATCCGAATGTTCCGTCTACTGATAGTGTCAGGCCAACCGGTTTATGGAAACCTATAATCGTATCCACGACTGTGTTGCTCGACGTATCGATCACGCTTACTGTGTTGTTGCCGGCATTGGTGACATAGGCAAAGTTGCCATTTGGCGTTATTTTGATGTCTTGAAGATCATCGAATCCAGAGATCAAAGCTACAACCGTATAAGTGGATGTGTCGACGACGCTGACCGTGTTGTCATTGCTTGCGACATAGATGAAATCGGCGTTCGGAGTGACCGCCATCGCTACAGGATGATTGACACTGACAACATAAGGCAGCACGAGATGGGTTGTTGTTTGGATCACGCGGAGTGTATTGTCATCAGATCCTATAAAGGCAAGAGTTCCCTCTGGGTTCAGATGGACTGTGCGGGGATTGGTAAATCCAAAAATTGAGGCAGTTGTATCGGATGACACATCAATAACGGTGACTGAGTTGCCAAGCTGATTGCATACATACGCATGCGGCGTTGTCCCGAAAACAGAACTTGCAGAACCCAAAAAAAACAATAAATAAGTCAAATATTTCATAAGGGCCTCCGGTTACACAAGTTTTTTCCGTGTCTCCCGCCACATCTTCAGCAGCTTTGAAGAGCAGCTGAAAAAAACTTGATTGGCGTCAATTATCTGAAAAAATGTTTGAAATTTGCAAGACAAATTTCAAGCTTATTTTTTAATTCGGACTGATGTTGCTCTCTAATCCCGCGAAACTGTCCCATTCTTGTCCCAAAATACCGCCTTGACATTACGGCAAATCGAGGTACCTATCCAAATGACTCTGGGTATCCCATTAACTATGAAAAATTGATGTAAGATTACACCACAAAGGCAATGAGGCAACATTACATCACATATATCAAACTGATTACCAACAAGTTAAATGTATTAATTTTTGACTCACATTGACACCAATGCAGGAATGATGTAAATCCTACCTACGACAATCCTTCCAGCTTGGGAATCGAAGAGGAGAATTTTTTAGAGGCGATATTAGAACCATGTGGAAAAATCCATTCCTCTCGCTCTAAAGAACCGAAAATGCGCGAATATGCTCTCGATTTTTGCGAGATGGGATTTGAAGAGCTCGTTACACAATTCCATCTCTCTATCGCATTTCAAGAAATCATCGATTTAGTGAACATAAGCTTTATTTCTCACACAAGGAAAGCTGCATTTTCTAGGCTCCTACACAGAAGATACCAAGAACTTAAAGAGGTGATCGATGCATATTACAACCGGTAAAGTGCCCTCCGTGCTCGTCTATCTGGAGCGTTGGCGAATTAACATATAATTTTAGAAAACATATGTATGTTTTCGCCTATGATAAAGCTTACTTGCGTGCGAATCTCATTCCATTGGGACCTGAGTTGCCGTTAAGTCCGAAAAAATTCACCTCTCCCACTCTTTTTGAGCCATTTATCGATCGGCTCCCTTCGCGAGAAAATCCTGCATATCAAGAATATTGCGCAGCCGAAAATATTGAAGTAACCGAACAAGATCCCTTTGTTTTGCTCACCACCATTGGGAAAAGAGGTCCCTCCTCGTTCATTTTTGAACGAAAAAAGCAAGATCCCCTGGGAACAGAAGAATTGAAAGTCTTTCGCCAGGAACTTGGGTTAACAACGCGAGAATTTGCCATCGGATTTGCCATCGGGGCAAAAACACTCATCTCCATCGAGAATGGACGCTCTGGCGGAAGAGATGTTATGAAGCGACTTGAACTCTACATTCGCTTCCCCGAAGTTGCGCTCTTCGAATTTCGGAGAAACTGCGCCGCCATCCACAGAGACAAGCGTAAACAGGTGGAACGCATTCTTTCAGAACGAAAGACTAAATTGATGTAGTACACCTATCGATTAATCAGCACTTTGAAGAACTCCTCAAAGGAGAAGACTCCGTTTTGGACAATCAAATAAAACGATAACGGAATAGCACAAGATCTTTGTGCCCGAACCCAGGTCCTCACAAAATTGCTGAGTATAAGCGATTTAGAGTTCATATGAAAATCTTCCCAACTTCTCAAAAAGCCCCCGGCCGCTCCTCCCTTCGGGGGCGGCGTTCGAGTCCAGGCTGGATGCATTCCGAACTTTCGATTGGGTTTTTTGATGGGCAAGCTCGGCTTGGCAAAATAGAATGCAATCGCAACTATTTCAACGAGTTAGATTGATTATTTAATCAAATCAATAATAATTAATTGTTGTTAAGTATAATAATAATTATGTATATTAAAGATAGCTGATGATGTATTGCATTTGTCCTCAAATACCCCGCTCCTAAATTAAGCTATGAAAAAGCAGGCTATGTTGATTCAGCTCTCGATCAATCCAATGCCCTGAAAGGACAAAAAGATCACAAAAGCACGAAGATTGAAGTTTTATGACTCTTTCTAAGGGACATAAGAAAACCAAAATAAGGAGACTTATATGAAAAAAACGATCACCACAAAATACTTTAGACGTAGAAAAGCCATTCTTGAAAAAAAACTGAAAGAAGTTTCTAGAGATCTACAAAAATTGTCTCGCCACATCAGAGATCTGTAATATTCTTGAAAAAATTTGAGGTCAGCAACTTTCTGTATTTAAAAAGGACCTGATCTCAAATTTGAATGGAGCGAGCTTCTTTTCAGTCCCAATGATTATTATCGCTTGCTCAATGTTGCTTATACTAGACTCGGCCATAAACTTGGATTTTCTGCTCCCGCCTTTTTCCGTCTGACTGCGCGTCGCTCTCGCCAGCTGGCAGGAAGACGGCTTTCGAGCTCCACGCTTTGTCATACGAAAAAATTCGGGGCATAAAATTCAAGTTTATGGCCGAGTCTGGTATAGCAGACTTTACCCGTCAAAGGATAAGAGCCTGTCTGCGAATTTTGATTATTTTGGCCGTTGGTTTTCTAAGTCCCAAACTCTTGAAATTGAAAACGCCCCTAATCCTACAAGCTATTCATCCCAATTCTCCCAAGCGAGGTAAATAGCTATGAACGATCCCACTCCAGTTTCTACAAATTCAGCCAGTCAAGACCAAGCTTCCACCTGAAAATGCACAAGCGACTCAAATTATTGATTCGCTTCTTCGTGTGTATTTGCGGGCGGTGTGACGCTTTCAAAAACTTTTAATTTGGAAATATTAAAAAATTTGCCTATCATTAAAGCTTCTCAATCCAATGTAAATTTTCTTGGAACGAGGTTCGCCTGATGAAAATATATGCTTTCCCCATCTTGATAGGATTGACTTGCTGCCTTGCTGCGCAGCAAGTGGAATATGCTCAAGAAATGGCTCGCGTCAAAAAAGCGTTATTCACATATAGTGAGGAAGCTAACTCGCACTTTTCCAAGGGTGAATACGCAATAGCCCTTGAAAGATATGAAAAAGTAATCCAATACATTCAAGAAAATCATCTATCAGACCCTTCTTGCTTGTTACAGGCAATATGTGGAAGTATGTTTTGTTACGATTTATTGAATCAGGATTTATTTGCTAAGGTCGCATTCAATGAATTAGTTTATGAAGTAGCTTTACTCAATGAAAGAATTGAAGATATTGACTGGTTCAAACGAAGTCCTATCTATCAGCAATTCCAAAAAAACCCCAAGCGTTACGCAGTAAGTATTGAAAAAATTGGATTTCCTGAAGCGACTCCTGAAGAAACTTGCCAATTACAGTGCAACGGATAGGCAGTCGCAGCTGCTTACGCTTGCAGTAGAGTCCCACATGCTGGTGTTCAATTCCTATGCTATGGATGTATATTTGGGCTGGAGCAATTATGCCTAAGATATTGTAAAGGCCAAGGTTTCTGGGAAAATTGTGTGAAAGGATTAAGAAGGCTGTTTCACGATCCTGAACATCCCGAAAATCCAGCCCCTCACCCTTATGAGTAACAGTTATGGCCAAAGAAAAAGGTACTTTTAGAAATGGTTTTTTTTTCCTACTGGGAGTATTCATTTACTCTCTTTTATTCTGGCTAAGCGGAAGAAATTACGCTCATGTGTTTGGGGCTGTCCTCACAGCCCTTATCGGCTATCTGATTTATATGCTCGGCACCCAGCCGCGTCCCGTATTTAAAATAATGAAACCAATCGATGTTGTTTATTTTGGTATAGGGGTAATTTTTGATTCTTTTTCTGGTGGGTTTCCATTTAATATCTTACCGCCTTTTTAAACCTTACTCAAAAGGCTGGGTGTCGGCGGCATGAGAAAGTTGGTCAGCATTGTCTAGGTTATAAACCTCAACTTCCCGTGCGACTTGACGTTGCCCCTCCATTTGAACTGTTTCCATTTTGGAAATAGTTGCCTCAGGGCTTAGCTCCTTACTTTCATAAATATTTTTTAGATGTTTTGAAATCGCCGGTATATTCACTCCAAATAACTCAGCCATAGAACGTTGAGTCAACCAATATGTCTCCTCAGCAAAAATGACATCAGCAATAACTTTTCCATCAGCCGCTGTATGAAGAATACTACGGTTCTGTATGTTAGATGGAGTGGAATAACTGTTCATTCAGGGGCCTAAAGTAAAGGAGGATTTTAACAGCATTCGATCTTAGACCACTGAGAGTTTTTCCCAGAAAGGGAATTTGCTGTCCCTTGAGCACCCCATTAGGGGTTTATTTTGGGATCAAATTTGATCTGATTTTAAGACAATTTCCATAGAGGGAATGGGGGCGGCTGGCTCCTCTTTCGCGAGCCAAATACCCTTCTGGGTATTTGGCTCGTCTTCAAGAGCGTTCCGGTTCGGTCGCAGGCTCCCTCACTTCGAGTCCAGGCGCAAGTGCCAAAAGGCACTTGCGGCTGGACTCGAATCAGCGTAGTCCGAAGACGAGGGATTTACAGTCGGTCTGAATCCAACCCTCAACAACGCATGTCAGCACCTATCAACTAACAAGTAATGGGTAAACTGCGAACAGTTATTGAGTTCCATTGTTTAAAAATGGGATTAGAGACTTCTTGCTGTCCCATCAGTGTCACATGGCAGTCAAAATAGACCTTTTACAAAATGTCCATTTAATTGTACAATGAAGAAAAAGAATGCAAATTGCCGATGCACGAACTTCATAAGACACCTGAATTCGAAGAGTGGCTAACTGAGCAGCCTCTAAAATCCAGATTGCAGATAGAAGAACGTCTTATGCATATCATTTGTCATGGACACTTTGGAACTTGCAAACGCTTGACAAATCTAGTTTGGGAGTTAAAGTGGGCAAACGGAAGACGTGTGTATTATGCATATCTCGCTGAACACAATATTTTACTTCTCTTAGGAGGAAACAAAAATGGCCAAAGCAAAGACATTACTCAGGCGAAAAAAATCCTCGGAAAATACACCGAAGCTTCGCCTTAAAAGGGGTGTTAAGCTTTCCAAGCACGACCCTTTTAAAACCCTCTTAGATGAAAAACTTATTGCTCAAGCTTTTTGGGAATGTTTAAAAGAAAATGATCCAGAAGGTGCAATGGAGGTTATCTCCGCTCACCTCAGCGCCCTGAATAAAGTTCACTTTGCCAAAGAAGCGAAAATGCCTCGCTCAACGCTCTATTCAAGTTTGAAATGCAAGAATCCCACGATAAAAACGGTCGCTAAGTTGATTCATTGCAGCGTCTAAATTTTCAAGAACTACAATTCATACTTTGTGAGAGAAATTCAGTGTAGCAAGCCCAGCTCGAACTGATTCTGGTATATAGCAGTGCCAGTTGAAAGTTAGACAGGAAGCCTAATGGGATCAAGCTTTACTGTCTCAAATTTATCATTAATTCGAGAGGCCCACATTTGGGCCATTCTCGGTATATCGTCTTTAAAAAAACTCCTAACTTCTCGAAAAAAATCTACTGATGATTCGAAGTATCGGTTGTATAGCTTCGTTTCCCGCATTATTTTCCACAGCCGCTCTATTGGGTTTAAATTAGGCGAATAGGGCGGTAAATAACGCACTTTTATTTTAGATGTTTGCAAAAACTCTTCGAGTTTTTTATTTTTATTCGATCTCGCATTATCCAAAATCACATAGATTGTCGATGCGTTTGATGAGGTTTCTAAATTTTTAAAGAAATCAAGCATTGCATCAGCGTCTACTGTTTCATATTCTTGTGTGAAGAATTTCATTCCTGTCAGGCAGACGGCACCTGCAAGGTGTAACCTCAACTGCTTCCCAGTAGATTGCAGCGTCTTTTGAACCCCCTTTTTTATCCACCCACACACAGCCTGTGATTGGTGTTCCGGGTGCACTGCATCGACAAAATAAATCTCTTCATTTGGCTGTAGGTTTGCCTTTAAAGTTTCATATTCTGTAATGAATGCCGCTTGCTTTTGTGGATCTAATTTACCAGGAACTTTCTTAGGGCGTTTATAAACAAAACCGTGTTCTTGCAACCAAGCAGTCATTCCACTTCTCGAGTAGGTAATGCCGTACTGCTTTTCTACATAAGCACGAATTTGCTTCACTTTGAGGTAGGTTGTCTCTGACAAATGTCTGAGAAGAAAGCCCGATTGCTCTTGAGATAACTTTAGGCGGCCACCACCTTTTGGATCATGGTCAGTCTTTTGTCCTGACTCATAGTCCTTGAGGTAATTGCAAACGGTGGCGTGGCTTAACCGAAGTGCCTTCGCAAGCTCATCAATCGAAAGACCCTCATCATGTCCTAAAACTACGCAAAGCCTGTTACGCTCAGAGGCTTCGCGAGCCTTTGTGAGTTTAGACTCTAGATGAACTTTTTGGGCCGCAGAAATTTTGAACATGTGGTATAAGATACACCAAGTTAACATTTTATTCACAACTTTCCAGTGGAACTACTATATACAATCAGCCACTTTAGCTTCAGCAGTTCGCACATCCCATTCACAATCTGGGCCATCAGCAAAAAAGTCATCCCCATTTACAACGATTCCTCCCACTTCTTGGGCAATAGCTTGAGCCATAGTCGACTTTCCAACTCCACTGCGCCCATCTAGAGCAACGAGAAGTGGCTTTATGCGTTCAGCCATTAAAGAACGAATTTTATTTATCAGGGCGGAGTACTGCGGGATGTTTGAGACCTTTTCCATATTTTAAGATTTTTTCTTGTGACAATTTTTGGGTATTTCTATTCAAATTTACAAAATTGCTATTTCTTTTTGGTCTTTCTTTTTTTGACCTTAGACAGCTTGTTCAGTTCATGCTCGATTTCAGTCACTGTAGGCAACTTGTCTCGGAGTTTTTTTGGCAGCTCTTCAAAAACCTCTATTTCGTACCCCATCACACCCATGGGTTTTCTAATATCCCGCAGTGCATACTCAGCGATGAAATCATTCTTTCTTTTACAAATGAGTAACCCAATTGTGGGATTGTCCGTTTCGTGCTTCAACGTTTCATCCACGGCAGTGAGATAAAAGTTCATCTTGCCGGCGAATTCCGGCTTAAAGTCTGTAGCCTTGAGCTCATATGTTGCGTAGCGATTTATGTGGCGTTCCTTTCTTCCCATACAACTAAATTCTCAAAAAAATCCCGTTTCTACACAACATAATTTTACCTCATTCCCTATTTCTGTTAATGTTTTCCAGAGGATAGGCTGTTTCAGGTAGCAGATTTTTTTCATTTTTACTATGCTTATCTCAAAATTTCTATCTCAAGATGATTTTGAAGGGAGCTTGCATGAAGAGAATCCTATATTATTTAATTGTTGTATGCGCTTTATCAAGACTGGATGGGAATGAGTTTGACATGAGATCGGATCTTTTATTTAAAACTATCCCATACGATAGTTTCGAGTATAAAATGGCTATTGTTTTGCGCAAAGAAATTCTCCAAAAACCAGAGGAATTCGTTTGCCAGAAAGAAGAAGTTAATTTTATTCATATAGCTGGCTATTTAAAGGAAGAGTTATGTGCGTCTGCCGTACTCGTCCCAGAAAACGACTTTGTTAAAATGCAAAGAGTTGTTGTTAAGACTGAAGTGCAACGTCAAGGCATAGGATCCTCGCTTTTAAAATACTGCGAAGAATACGCAAAGGATCATTTCTTTAGGATAATTTACTGTTATTCAAGACTTGAAACAATTCCATTTTACCTAAAAAATGGTTATCAAATTTCTGGAGAAGTTACTTATAAAAACAATATTCCTCATCAAAAAATGACAAAGTTAGTTCAGTAACTTGAAGCATAAATTTTCATGGGACTTATGTGTTGGGCTCGATGGGATAAATTCAATGACTTCAAATTCAGCAACTTGATGAACAAAAAATGGGTCCTTTTTTATTAGTGCCCAAACGTGTTCCAAAGAATTAACATCAGCTAAGATAATTCCTCCCACTCTAGGATTTTGACGACCCCAGCAGATAAATTCAGATCTCTCATAACAATCTTCTAAAAATTTGACGTGAGCTGGAACTAACTCATCAACCTGTTCAAGAGGCTTGATATACTTCACAATAATCACAAACATCTTCTTGTCCTTCATTCGATTTTGATTTTCCTTTCTTCTTTCTTGCTAGAACGATAATATATCACAGAGAATCCAAAAAATTCATTAAGTTTTTATCATCCTTCCATCTCTTTTTGCTCTTCTTATCAACTACTTCACAACATGCCAGAGCCTTTGCCTTCATCTCGAGGTCCACTTCGACGTAGATGTTCGTTGTATTGATGGAAACATGCCCCAACCAGGCTCGGATTGTGTTGATATCAACCCCTGCATGAAGTAGATGGGTCGCAGTCGTGTGGCGAATTGTGTGAGGACTTACTCTCTTCTTTTCTAAAGAAGGAAATTCATTCATAAGACTCTTCAAATGCCTTTTGACAAGTGTGTGAATCCCAAAACGTGTAATGGGCTCTTTTCGACGATTTAAAAATACATGCTCATTTTGTTCCCGCCCCTCTATTAGAGGGAGAAGTTCATTGACTGTATCTTGCCATAAAGGACAACGGCGCAATTTATCACCCTTTCCTCGAATCAAGACTATGGAAAAACCCTTCTTATAAGCAATGTCAAGATCCCTGATCTTCAGCTGAGCAGCCTCATCTGCGCGGGAACCGGTATTATACAAGAATAGAAGAATGGCGTAGTCTCGTCTTCCTTGCTCCGATGTCCGATCCGGAGCATTCAATAGTCGCATCCATCTCATTTTTATCGAGGTAGGTGATCATAGCGCGAGATGATTTTTTGAACGGGATCAAACGGATTTGTCGGCACCATTCGATATGCTGAGGACTATTAATGCCTACAAAATGAGCGAAAGCGTGGATAGCAGCTAAGCGTTGGTTGCGTGTAGAAAGGCTGCACTTGCGTTTTGCTTCTACATGCTCCAAAAAGTCTTTTACGCTTTCTGCTGATAGATCTTCGAAGACTAATTGGTCAACTGACTTGCGTGCTTTCTTGGCTATGACAGGAAGATAGAGACGAAATGTATCCCGATAGCTTTGCTGCGTATTGGAAGAAAGGTTTTTGACATTGATCAAATACTCCAATAAAAACCGCTTCATCCACGGGCTCAGAAAATTAGGTTTATCCATTATTGTTCCTCCTAGCATAGTTTTCAAACCTCCTGCCAGCTTCTTGCAGAAGATCTTTTGTCATTGTTAAATACACTGAAGTCGCCGACAGATAGGTGTGTCCCATGTAAACAGATAAAGTCGGCAAGAGTTGTTGAACATTGGCATTTTCTTGATACCAACTCATAAGACGATGAACAGCGAAAGTATGTCTGAGATCGTGTAAGCGGGGTTGATATCTGGCATTATCGGTTCTTTGGACTCCTGCTTTTTACGCAATCCTCAAAAAAACATCTTCGACCGTAGCACTATTGAGAGATTTGTTATCTCGTCCATAGAAAAAGGGGGTGGCTGGATCTCGGGGGAATTCCTCTTTTTCCTCCATTTAAGATAGGCTTCAATCTCTTTGGCTAGCTGACTGCTAAATGGTACAAGACGACTTTTGTAAAATTTGGTTTGCTCCACCGTAATCATCAATTCTGAAAGATTGACATTTTTCATTGTCAATGAAAGAGCTTCATTCAACCGCAATCCTGTGCTGTAGAGGATTAGGAGTAACATGCGTATCATATAGGGTTGAATATGACTTCTATTTTTCTGATAAGTAAGAGCTGTATCGAACAATAGTTTGAGTTCGGTTCGTGTGTAGATATAAGGAAGGAAAGCGGGAGGCCTTTTAGGCATATCCATGGGCATGGGCGAACGATCAAGCAATCCTCGGCTTACAGCGTATTGATAGAAGCCGGCCAATGCCGTGTATTTCGCAAACCATGCAGAAGTAACTGGCCCTGCACCATAAAGGAAACATGAAATTTCTTCTGAAGAGACGGTTTTTACCTCCTTTTGCAATCCTACAGCTCTCGAAAAAGCCTTCAAATAAGTGCTGTTGGTTCGAAATTTTTCTCCTAGCGATTGCCTGTATTCGATGTAGCTAATAATCAAATCATTAATTTTCATAGCAGGTCACCTATTTCAAAATCAGCCACTTTACGTAGCTGGCTGAGATTAACCTTGGCATAGATGCGTGAACTTTCCATAGAACGATGGCCCAGGTGATCACTGATTTCTTTCAAAGAAATGCCCTCATTGATCAATCGTGTGGCACAGGCATGGCGCAACGCATGAGGACCATGATGTTTAAGATTTAGCTCCAAAGGCTTTAAACGTTTGGAAACTATCTGAAAAATGGCAGAAGACGTGAGGGGTCGATAAGGGGCTCGCCGAGCGATAAACACCTCTCTACAAGAGCATTTGTTTGGCCTTACCTTTTGAAGGTAAAGTAAAATGGCGTTGCCTACCGTTTGTGAAAAGGGAAATGTCTGAGACTTTAAAGTTTTAGTTCTCCGGATGTAAAGTAGTTCATTTTCCCAATCAAGATCTTCTAGACATAGCTGTGTTACCTCTCCACAACGGAGGCCATAAACTGCAAGCAACAGAAGGATCGCTCGATCGCGAATATTTGTAGGGTGATCTCCCTCGGTAGTTGCTAGGAGTTTTTGAACGTCATCCCACGAAGGGCCTTGTGGCAAGGACTCATGTCTATATACTCGAGATGTTTTAATCGATTGGGCTAATCTTGCTTGGCACCAATTTTTTCCTTCGGCAAAGGTAAAAAATGTTCTCAAAGTTGACGCATATGTTTGAATAGAGCGTCTACTCTGACCTTCAAGGTATTTTTTCTTGAGCACATTATCAATATTCAATGGGGTCATTTGCTGTAAGGAAATGCCTTTTTCACTAGATTTAAAGAAGTCTTTTAAGACACAGACGCGGGAATAGATAGTCTCTTCAGAAAGTCCTCTTTCTTTGCGCATGTAGTCAATGTATTGCGTAATGAGCTCGGAATATGGATCTGTCTTTTCTTTGGGACGTCTTAACTTTCCCATCATATCTAGCCAATTGGTGGCAATGCTTTTAAAACGTCTCTCAGAAATTTTGGAGAAGTCTCTTTTCATATAAATATGGCCGGTTGTACGCTTAGCCCATTTTTCCGCAGCCTTTTGGATGTCTTTAGAGGTTACGCCATCTTTTTCATCTAATTTGAGGAAGTCTATAACTGCCAAGAGATAATGAGAGATGGAACGAAGCGTGTTCAGAGTAGCTCCATCATCAGCCCATTTCTGTAGATACATGAGCCGTTCTTTCAGGAACGGCGCATTGGTATGCCGCCGCAAAGCATGACGCCTTTCAAAGATCCGAGTAAAAAGAGGGATTCGATCTTCAGGGAGAGGCTCTAACCACCCCAATCTCTTGAGCCAATCTATAGCGTACCAGGTAAAACGCTCTTTTCCACATTTAGAAAATTTCCCTCTTTTTTGCGGATGGTTATATTGATAGGCACCCCAGGCATTTGCAGCCTTTTCAATTTCCTTCAGCTTTATTCTTCTGCGAGATTTCAGGCGGAGAAATTCTACAATTCTGAGGAGATAGATCGCGATTCCATGCAGGGTGTTTAAAGATCTGCCTTTATTAGCCCAAAATTGGATATACTCGATCCTTTCATCCAATAATGGTGCCTCAAGATGTTTTTGCCTGTAATAAGAACGCTTAATGATCTTTTCAAACATTGTCTTCCCCCTAAATTCTTATTATCAGAAATAGGGAATGAGGTAAAATTATGTTGTGT
>CAWHZZ010000002.1:0-390671 GCA_963833965.1 uncultured Verrucomicrobiae bacterium | reverse complement strand
CCGCCTGTGTCAAGGCGGCTTTCTCATTTAGCGTTGTCATCATCGATTTCCAAATTTTTGTGGTTTCGTTCTTCCAGCCATTCAATTAATGATTTTTTTGGAAAAAAAACTCTGTTAAAACCTAGCTTTATAGATGGGGGCGCGTTTCCCTTTCGTTTAGCGTTCTGGATTGAAAATTTTGAGCCGAAAAGGCCCAGACGAATAAGATCTTTAGTGCGGAGAAATTCGGGATACCCTTCAAGAAGAGCGCGAATATCTAGACCTGCCATAAAATCCATCAATTTAAAAGAGCAGGCCTAGACAAAACCAATTGTTCACAAAAAGTCGTTGCTTTTTGTATTATTGCAGATACAATTGAATCGTGAGGAAGAAATTGCAGTTTCTCCCTCATCTAGAGCACTTGCTCTTGTTTTCTGTTCTAGGGCCCCCGTAAGGGCGCCCTAGTTTTTTATTTTCACAATATATCTTTCTACAATAAAAACGCTACCGAGTTGGAAGTGTTTATTTTTGATCATTTCCCTGGTTAATTCTGCTTTGATTTAGATTAACCTAGTTTCATGCCGTCATTTTCTTCATTTTATCTTTTTTTGGTTCCGCTCAAGGCACAAAAAAAATTCATTAGCATCGATGAGAATTCGCCGCCCATAGCGTATAAACGCGGAAGTGAATCCTGTTTCATCCGCTTTTTGGATTATCGCTCTCATGGCAGATTCACTTGGCCATGGATGCCGTAATGCAAACTGTTTAATGGTGAGATATGTTTTCTGAGTTTGTTCAACTTCCATGAGCTCTCCTTAACTTTTATTGGTTTTAAACAGCTTCTATTTTATCCAGTTTGTTTCTACTGGGAACCGACTATCCAAAAAAAATAAGCAAAATCTAACCACTTCCTCCTGCAAGAAAAAAAAGTATGTTTAGTGACAGACCCAAGCCTTGGATAACGGGTTAGGCCTTGGGAAAGTCCGGGCTCAAACCTGCAAAACGGCCATTTTTATATCTTTTAGGGGTCGTTTTCTTTGCGACTTTGTTCAAATAAATTTATTGTTGGAGTGCGGAGCTTGATTCCTTCTTTTTGAAGCTCCTCTTTGACGCGCTTAATCACCAGAGCATTAGTCGTTTTCCTGGGGCCCTGCTCTTTTATTGTTTCGTGCCATTTTTTTATGAACAGCGGTTCCAACGTTGCACAGTCTTCCTCGTGTTTTTTTGTCCGCCAATGAACTGACTTTTGCTTTTTTTAATTTTCCATTGCCGTCATAGAGCTTTTTGTATTCCAATGGAAATAGCTTCTCAGCAATCATGGCCAGCAAATATTGAATCCGCGATTGACAATCCTCTCTTTTGAAATAAGCCTTGTCAAAATTTGGGTCATCCACTTTGCTCAACTTCCATGCCATCATTTTTATGTAAGCCATTCGCCGGGAATCGTGAACATTAACCAAAAATCCAAACCATCGCCTTCAACTTTCGGCCACCATTGGTCTTCAACCGCAACGTCTGTTGCGCAAGGCCAAGCTTCAGCCAGATCCACGATTCTTTTCCATTCACTCCAAGGCATTTCACTTGATGGGTAATTTGCTCCAAAGAAACTTCCTTCAACGGTAAACCTGAATGCGGTAGGGGCAAACGTGAGCTCAATGTCGGGGAAATGAGTACGATATATCCCTCGCAAGTGGGAATAGGCATTACTGTCTTCGTAGTCCCAAAAGATCTTCTCTTCAGCGTCTACGCAGCATCCTTCCCTTCGAAGCTTTTCAAGGATTTTATCAATGCTGAATGGACCAAAGGAGATGTATCGACCAAAACGGGAATCATTCTTTGCTGCCTCGCGTATTTCTTTGACTGAATCTGCTAGCTCTCGGCATGCAGCGTGCCGTAAATCATATTCATGCGAAAGTTGGCTGTCCCAGTCTCCAACGATTTTTTTAGCAAGGGCATCATTTCTCAAAAAAGGCAGCAGGCGGGTGGTAAGAATATCTAAAAATTCGCTATCGGTCTTAGAATTCTTGATCAGAAGCCACATGGAATTACAGCGGCAGGTAAATGCCTCAAAAGAATTTGGATCTTCCATTTTATTTTCCCTCGAAGATTTGCTTTTGTGTTCGCTCCATGATATTTGCGAGATGCTGTAGAGAAAACTTCACGTAGACCTCCGACGTCATCCGCGGTGATTTGTGTCCGAGGAGCGCCATAAGCTCGTTTTGGCTGGCGCCCGCCATGGCCAAGTGCGATGCGGCCGTCCGCCTCAAATCGTGGAAGACAAAATTTTCAATGCGCGCCAGTTTTACGGCGGCTTGAAACGCGCCCCTAATTCTAGCCGTCACAGCGCCACGCCTGTTGTAGATTGCTTTGAATATGGGCTCGTGTAATGGGGACCCAAATGTTGGACACGCCTTTAAGATTTCCTCTATTTCGTTAGTGAGAGGAATGGCCCGGCGACTGCCGTTTTTAGTTTCCTGGAGAACGATTAACCTTGTAGAGAAATCCACATCCCGCCATCGCAACGAAATCATTTCTCCGTGCCTCATAGCACTGGCCAAGGCCAACTTTACAAGCGTGAAAATGTAAGGGTTAGAGGAGGCCTCGCAGGCCTCCAAAAGTCTTTTTATTTCTTCTTTGCTTAGGAAACGTTCTCGGCTTCTTCCTTCTTTGGGCTTTGAAATTTTGGACATGGGGTTTTGCTCGATCCACGCCCACTCCCGCATTGCTATGGCCAGAGCTTTAGAGAAAGCTGCAAGATAACGATTGGCCGTTGAACCGCTCCGCAGCCTTTTGCGACATGTCGTTTCATTGAGCAGCTTATCGCGACACGCTGCAATTTGGGAGGGCGTAAGGTCGGCAAGCACCAGGTGGCCTAATTGCTGCTTCCACCAGAGAAGATGAGCTGTTTTCTTTTTTTGGTATTTTGCCGTCCGTGAAATCCACTCCTCGATATAGCGATCGATAAGTTCGGCGACGGTATGTTTTTTTGATTCCACTGTAAGGAAATGCCGTCCATCGCGAATAGCCGACTCGATATCCTGGACCCATTTTTTTGCCAAGGTCCTGGTGCGAAATGAAGCTCGTTGCGGCTGGCTTCCTTTAATGCGAATCTCTGCATGAAAACTCACGGTTCCATCTTTCTTTGTGGCTTCTCGAATTGTTCCCATAATATTTCTCCAAAAGGTTTAGCAGATTAGCGAAAAGGAGCACTAAATTACAAGCAAGGGATGTACAATCCCTCGCATAGTTCAATGGATGCTCTAGAAATTTAATCATTTGCGATTCAACGGCAGCTGTGATTTACGCAGTATTTACGCACTTGAGAAAAGTTTTGACGCCTGAAAGAGCGGAACTGCTCACAAAAAATTTAAAGATGAATCGAGAATGAGATCGCGCTCGAATTGCGCTGGCTTGAGTTTGGCCGAGTGCGTAAAATTTGCGTAATTTGAAGCTCTTTAGAGGAGCCATTTTTGAGGCTGATTTTTTACGCACTTTTGTCTATGAGAAATGGGGGCGGCTGGACTCGAACCAGCGTAGTCCGAAGACGAGGGATTTACAGTCCCTTGCAATTGCCACTATGCGACACCCCCTAAAAGAGAGAACATAGGATTGCTGGCGAAAGGACTTGAACCCTCAACCGTCCGCTTACAAGGCGGATGCTCTACCATTGAGCTACACCAGCTTAGAGAAGGAAGAATCTACCATGAAAGCGTTTTTACACTCAAGAGCCAGTTGAAAAATTCCACGCCAGTGAAAAATTGATGATTTTGGCGATCCCTTGCCTCGGCGGGGGCGAAAGCATACTTGAGAAAGTAGAAGAGCCATCCGCCGGGCCAAGGGGCGCCAAAAGAGCGATTTTTCGCGGCGAAGAATTTTGTAACTGGCTCAAAGTTTACATGACGGGATTAGGAGGTTCTTCGACAGGGGCTTTGGAGGCGGAGGCGCGCTTGAAAAAGAGGGAGGAGACTTTGGAGGTTTCCTGGGTCGCTTGGGTCTGAGGGAGGGCGGTCGAGACGACCTCGGCGCTCAATTTTTTATGTTTTTGCTTCAATTCACAGCATTTTTTATACTTTTTGCCTGATCCGCAAGGGCAAAGGTCGTTTCTGCCAACTTTATTCATGAGGGCCTCGTTAAGGGCGTAGAATAGCGGAGAAAATTGATTCTGGTCTAGTAAAAATAGATAGAGAGCTTAATAGGTTAAAAAGTACAATTGTCCGAATGATGAATGAAATATTAAGTTTACACCCAAAGAAACTGAAGAATCGGGAAGTTGACAAGAAGCGCGCCCTGAATTTGAACCAGGCTTTGCCCACCTTGAATAAGTTGGGAGATGGAGACGGGCTCGAAGTCAGTGGCTGCGCGACGCCGTCAAAAACCGATTCCTCAGGTTCTTTGGGTATGCATTATCCCATTGCCCGCCCACCCTGGACAAAGCTAGGCAGAAAACTGGAAAGCATGTGCCGAAAAGCGATCTATGAATTTGAGCTTCTCAAGGATGTGAAGAGAGTCGCGGTGGCGCTGAGCGGTGGGAAAGACAGTTTGAGCTTATTGTACTTGCTAAAAGCGATCTCGGGGAAGGGGCTGCCAGAGCTGGAGATTTATGCGGTGCATGTCGGCGGAGCTTTTTCTTGCGGCGCAGGCGTGAGCGAAGGATTTTTGAGGGGGATTTGCAAAGAGCTCGGGATCGAATTTTTGACGTGTGTTTCCAAGCAAGAAAGAGAGAAATTGGAATGTTACAGCTGCTCTCGCGAAAGGCGCGGGCTGATCTTTGATGCGGCGAAGAAAGCAGGAGCGGAAACTGTGGCTTTTGGGCATCACCGCGACGACAGCGTGCAAACCCTGCTGATGAACTTACTGCATAAAGGGGAATTTGCCGCGATGCTGCCTAAGGTTCCGATGCACGACTATGGAGTGACGATCATTCGACCGCTCATTTACGTCTCTGAGGAAGAAATTGTGGAATTTGCCAAAATGCATGGCTTTGCCAGGATCGTCTGCCAGTGTCCCGTTGGACAAAATTCGATGCGCAAGCGGACAAAAGGGCTCATCGCAGCCTTGGAGAGGGATTTTCCCAATGCACGGAAAAATCTCGGCTCAGCCTCCTTGCTTTATGGCTCTAAAAAAGCGTTAAACCGCGTGCAGAAAGGTTTTGTGAATTTGGACTCAGCGAGGCAAAGCACAATCGAAGCTTGCGGTCCGAATGACGAAGCCGTAGTGAAAACTATGGCTGCGGAGACACGAGAAGGTCCGGTGGACCTTCGTAGTGCGGAGCAGGTGAACGAAGTGAACCGGGAGGATCGAGTGGGCAAAGCCACGGCCAGTCCAAATTCACTAAACCCGACGGAGCGCGGTACAACTCGGTAATCTGATGTATCTTGAAGAAATTCTTGCTGTGCTTTGCTACTTTGCGATTTTGCTAACCATTGGATTCTTCTCCTATCGCAAGCACATTTCGGCCGCGGACTTCATCATCGGAGGGCGCTCGATGAACTATTGGCTGACGGCGCTCGCCGCCCATGCGAGCGATATGAGTAGCTGGCTTTTTATGGGGTATCCCGCTGTCGTGCTTACTGGAGGATTGTTTAACGCCTGGTCCGCCATTGGGCTGCTCGTATTCATGTTTTTGAACTGGCATCTGATCGCACCGAAGGTCCGCGTCGCCACTGAAAAATATAACAGCCTGACATTTTCTTCTTTTTTTGAGAGCAGGCTTGCCGACACCTCAGGAAAAATTCGGATCTTTACAGCGGTCATGTCGCTGCTCTTTTATACGATTTACATTTCCGCAGGCCTTGTAGGCTTGGGGCTGCTGCTCGAAACTTTGTTTCACTTAAACTACTATTGGGGCGTTGTGATCGGCATCGTGATCGTCGTTCCGTATGTTTTTACTGGAGGCTATGTCACACTAGCCTGGATCGATCTTTTCCAAGGCTTTTTCTTAATGGCCGTGATTATCTTTGTGCCGCTATTTCTCTTAGGCAAAGTCGGCGGCTGGGCGGGGATATCGCACGCCGTTGAAGTCAAAAAATTAGCGTTCGGTCTGCTACCCGATTTTTCATCGAAGACGATCCTCAGCATCATTGGAATGACCGCCGGATGGGGCTTAGGGTATTTCGGCCAGCCGCATATCGTGACGAAATTCATGGGAATCCGCAATGTGAATGAAATTTCAAAGTCGAAAGCGATTGGCATGAGCTGGATGGTGCTTTCCCTCGTTGCGGCGACTTTTGTGGGGCTTGTCGGCATCGCCTTCTTTTCTGGGCAGCAGATCGATCCCGAGCTAGTTTTCGTTGAGATGGTCAGGGAGTCTTTTGCTCCCTTCCTCGCCGGATTTATTCTTTGCGCTGTCCTCGCCGCGACCATCAACGCGATGAGTTCTCAGGTCTTGGTTCTGTCGTCGTCGATTACGGAAGATTTTTATAAGAGGTTCTTTCGCAAAGACGCTTCTTCCAAAGAGCTTCTCATTGTGGCCAGAGCGGGGGTCGTCGCCGTCTCCTTGGTGGCCTTCGTAATCGCCTTTGGAAAATTCAGCACGATCTATTCTCTTGTCCTCTACGCTTGGTCGGGGCTGGGCTCTTCCTTTGGCCCGCTGCTGATTCTCTCCTTATATTGGAGGGGAACCAATAAGTACGGCGCTTGGGCAGGAATACTATCCGGCGGCATCATCGCGGGAATCTGGCCCTACTTTAACCAGCTGCTGGGCCTCAATGTCCCCTCGATGCTCCCAGGGTTTATTTCGAGCTTCGTATTGATTTTAGTCATTTCTAGAGTCACCCGGAATATTCCTGTACTTGCCGAAAAATAATCGATCAATTTTTGATCTTATGGTAGCATGATCCCTTTTTAGGGTATTCAGATGAGCAAGAAATTAAAAATTTTAGTTACCAATGACGATGGGATCAATGCCCCTGGGCTCAAGCATCTCTGGGAAGCATTGCTGGACTTCGCCGAACTCTCCATCATCGCCCCCTCTTCGGAAAAGTCCGGCGTCGGGCTGGGGATTACCATCCACGATCCGATTCACATTCAACCTGTGGATTGGGAGAAGGGAACGAAAGCATGGAAGGTCACAGGCACTCCCGCCGACTGCGTGCGCATGGGTGTGAGCGTCATCTTAAAAACTGCCCCCGATTTGATTGTTTCTGGGATTAACCGCGGCTCAAATTCCGGACGCAACGTGCTCTATAGCGGAACCGTGGGAGGCGTGATCGAAGGAATTCTCCGCAATGTCCCTGGAATCGCTTTTTCCTGCGTGGACTTTGTGAATCCCGATTACAAAAAAGTGCAACATCTCATCGCTCCCCTTGTTCAACATGTTGTCGAACATCCTCTTCCGCATGGAACATTCCTCAACGTCAATTTCCCCGACGTCGAAAAAATCCAAGGTATGAAGATGGCCCGCCAAGGCAGAGGTTATTGGATCGAGGACCCCACCCACCGCCTGCATCCGGAAGGACATTCTTATTTTTGGCATGGGGGAAAATGGCATGAGCATGAGGAACATGAAGAGAGCGACGTGCATTTGTTAAAACACGGTTTTGCCGCGGCAGTTCCGATCCATGTCAGCGAACTGACAGACCATAAGCTTTATCAAGAGCGCAAAGAGCATTTCGATCGTTCATTTATGTAAGAGTTCTCGTTTTTTTGCGAGGGCCCTTTCATAGGCGTCGAGGCGGACAAGCGCTTCCTGCTGGGTTCTTTCGATCACCTCGCGGCCCCCTTCGATGGTATAAATGCGGCGCAGCTCTTTTTCCAGCGGCGCTTCAAAGCCATTTTCTTCGAAAGCCGCTTCATCGCTATCGATCTGTTTTTGCTGATATTCTCTTGCTTCGATGATTAAGTCGATCAGTTCCTCAAACTGTTTTTTCAATTTGTGCTCGGCCGCTATCAGCTGTTCGCGGTCTTCGATTTTTTGCAATTCTAACACCAAGTTCCGGCAATGCGTCTCTCCTTCCTTTTGAAACTCTTGGGCGGAGTTCGGCGAGCAGCTACAGAAAAAAAGAAGGAGACAAAGTAAGGAATTAACTTTCTTCATGGGTACCTTATCTCAAAAAGCATTTGGGGAAACTATAGACAGGCCGGCCGACGAAATCATTCGCCGTCGCGTAACGCATATTGATCGACTGAATGTCGACGAAATCAGAGTCTTGAGTCATGTATGGAGAATAAAAAAAAGGGGCATTTATTGCCCCTTATTTTAAGAAAACTGCTCTTCTAAGACAATCGCCGTGTAGGGCGGCAAGCGCAGCTTCAGCGCGGTTGGACGATTTGTCCAATCGCGAATAATCTCAACATGAGGATTGGTTCTTCCCTCACCGCCAAAGGCTGCGTTATCCGTATTATAGACCTCTCTGATCCCTACGAGCCTGTCCAATTCTGGGGCATAACCTGCATCTGGGAGGTTGAGGAAATAATCTTGAACGTCATTGCCGGAAGCATTAAAGATACACGCAAACTGCTGGCCTCCCCCTCTGCGGTGGAAACTGAGTACGCTATTCTGCGAATCTTCCGCTTTAATCCAAGAAAATCCTGCATCTGTTTGGTCCCAAAGCCCGGGGCTTCGATTATAAAGATGCAGAAGCGCTTTGCGGCTTTCGCGCGCTCCTATATGGAATTGATGGTTGTGAATGTCGATATTCCTATCTAATTCTTCCCATTGCACCGATGGCTTGTTGCGTTCATTCGGATTATCCAAGCTCTGCTTCAATCGGCCGTGCCATTCTTGCGTTTGCAAAATCTCATTGCCCATAAAGTCTAGAATAGGTCCGCCACCGCGGAGCATTTGAAAAGCGAGCAAGAAACGTCCATTGGCGAATTTGTCGAAGGAAGTATTTCCTCCCATCTTGTAGAGAATGGTCCCTTTTCCATTCGCGTTTTCATCGTGCGAGAAAGGAAGGACAACTTTTCCGCGAGGGCGAGAATCTTCATTGTAATCGATATCTTTGACAGTCCCCGTAAACTGCGAATATTTCAAAGATCTGTCTTGAGGAAACGTCCCCATGAATTCGAGGCTATTGTTCATGAATCCCATATGCCATGTCCGATTAAAACCGATCCCACGCGTTTTGATATGAACTCCTTTTTCGTACACAGAACGCGTCAGGTTTGGCCATCCTCCCGCTTCTTCAGCAATCATCTCCACTCCGGGATATTTCTGATGAACGTATTGGTTGATATTACGCAAAAAGGCTTTGGCATCCAGATTGACGTCGTGACCTCGAATATTGGACCTCGCTCCCGGCGCACGGCCGTAATTGAGGTTCAGCATCGATTGGACCGCATCGACTCTCACGCCATCGAGGTGGAACTTGTTCAAAAGAAACTCGACATTGGAACCTAAAAAGTCGTTTGTGAACTTCTTCTTGAAATCAAACTCATAAGTCCCCCATTGAGGATGCGTCGCGAACTGAGGATCATCGTCTTCGAAAACTGGGCCGCCGTCGAAATTGCCTAATGCAAAGGAGTCGATCGCAAAGTGCGCAGGAACCCAGTCAGCGATGATGCCGATCCCTTGTTCGTGCAGATAATTGACGAAAAATTGAAAATCTTCGATCGAGCCCATGGAGCTGTTGAGCGCAAAAAAGTTCGTGATTTGATATCCCATTGAAATCGGCTGAGGGTGTTCGAGGAGGGCCATCAATTCCACGTGGGTATAACCCATCTCTTTGACGTAATTAGTGAGCATCGGGGCAAGTTCGCACCAATTGTAGGAATCGCCGTTATCTTTTTTCTTCCACGTCGGAGTATGCACTTCATAGATCGACATCGGCTGCTTCTCCGGATTGAAGTGAGCGCGCGCCGCCATCCACGATCCATCATTCCAAGGGTAGTTTTGGTCGATATCGCGAACGACCGATTCATGGTTTTCACGGCCAGGCTCTCGAGAATGGACATGGTTGCCGAAGGCAAATGGATCGATCTTTTTAAATGGCGCGCCACCGTGTTTGCCGACAATCATAAAGTGATAGGTGCGTCCTTGCTGAGCGTGCTCTGTCTCTGCTTCCCAAACGCCATTTTCCTTTTTGGTCATTCGGATGGAGCGTTCGACATTTCCCCAAGCCGACAGGTTCAGGGTGATTTCTCTTGCATTGGGAGCAAAAACGCGAAAAGTCGTTTTCCCAGAAGTTCTGTCATAATGCGCGCCTAGCGTTTTGTAGATCTCAAAGTCGATGCCGCGGCCAAAATAGGGAGGCTTTGGCAGTCTGTTTGCCACTTCTTTAGGCATCGATTTGTAAATGTGCTTCATTTGCCGATGATTGATTTTTGAGTCGGCTAAGAGGGTTTGGAAAATCACTTCTTTTTGTGCATTGTACAATTGAGTCAAGTGGTCGAGTTCGGCCTGTTTGGTGGCAACCTGAGGATCTCCTCTTCCCTGTAATGCTTTAATTTCTTCAGAGAGCGCTTCACGCTTCTGCTCGATTGCCAGCTCGTCGCCAATCTGCTTCAGGAGAGTGCCCCCTGCAGGCGACAAGAAAGGGGGAAAAGACCTGGTCAACACTTGCGGATCGGCGTCCAGCTTTTCTGTGCTGAATTCATGCTCTCGTGGGGCTCCATGGACCAGCCAAATCGCGTAGTAGATTTTGTCGCGCAAGTCGGGATGAAGTTTTTTCAATTCTTTCCGAAGCTCATCATGATTGGAAAGGGGCAGCTTGGAGGCGAAATGATCCAATGCTTCATAGTGCTTAAGGATCGTTTGGGACTTGGACATATGGACGGGATGCAATTTTTTCTCGATGGAATCGAAAAGTTTAGCGATTTCTCTTTGCAAAACTGATTTTCTATGGTCGCTCAAAGTAGACGCATTTCTGTCGTGAGGATCCAATTCTGCGACACGCGCTTGCAATTTTTCTAACTCATCGGGGATGAGCGTTCGGTTCGGCAATGCCACATCGATTAGAAAGCGATTTGCGGATTCAAAATTAATACTTCCGATAGACATATCTTCTCCAAATTTTTAATTTTTCACAAATTATTATATTATAATAATTAATATTTCTCCAAGCGAATTATACTAAACAAATGCACAAAAACAAGCAATTAAAATTACATTTTTACATATATTCGTTAACAAAACATAAGAAGCGCAGTAAAATATTATTTAAATTAATTTTTTACATTTTGAGCCGGAAATTAAATAAATGTTTTACTTCCTCGCTTTCCCCATCTAGAAAACCCCTGCCCGTTTGTGCTGTCTTAAAGCATTTGCAATTGCTCTTGAGAAAAATCGCGCCCACCATTAAGCTGTAACTTCTTTTTGCATCGGGCGTATAGCTCAGTTGGTAGAGCGCCTGTCTTACACACAGGTGGTCATAGGTTCGAGTCCTGTTGCGCCCAAGGCACGCGCACGCACGCGGGAGTAGTTCAATTGGTTAGAGCACTGCCCTGTCACGGCAGAAGTTGCGGGTTCGAGCCCCGTCTCCCGCGTTTTTTCGTTTCTTTCTGTACAATTCACTGAAAAGAAGTTATTCTTTTAAGAAAAAGGCTCCACCACTATGCCCGCATCGCAATCCGCCGCTAAAACCTATTTGCATTACGTCTCGATCTTTTTCTGGCTTGCTTTAGGAGCGTTCTTAGCCGCCGTCGCTATCCGCATTTTCCTGCTGCCGAATCAATTGATTGACGGAGGCGTCGTCGGTATCGCTTTGATCATTTCTCGGCTATATGGGGATAACTACCTTTCCTATGTGACGATCCTGCTCAACATTCCCTTCATTTATTGGGCCTTTACCTACATCCGCCGCTCGTTTGTCATTTACATGCTTGTCGCCGTCTTCCTCTTTGCGGGCTTTTTGATGATCCTGAAGACGGCTCCCGCTTTCATTGGCGATCCCCTGGAAATCATCGTCTTTGGCGGGGCCATTTTAGGCATCGGCGTGGGACTCATTATCCGCCACGGTGGATGTTTAGACGGCACGGAAATTTTGGCGATCTTGATCAATCGAAAAAAAGGATTTACCGTCGGGCAAGTCGTCCTCTTCATCAACGTTTTTATCTTCGCAGCGTATGGATGGATATTTCAGGATTGGCATATCGCGCTCCGCTCTCTGATGACCTACATCGTCGCCTTCAAAATGATCGATATCGTCATTGTCGGCCTCGACGAGCTGAAATCCGCCCTGATCATTTCTTCCAAACCTAAAGAAATGGCCAATGTGATCATGAATGAACTCGGCCTTGGCCTGACGATCATGCATGGCAAAGGGGGGTTTTCCGGGGAATCGAGAGACGTGATTTTTGTCATCATTGAACGTTTGGATCTATCGGAACTGAAAGAAATTGTTCTCAAGGTCGATCCAACCGCCTTCATGGCCATTGAGGATTTGCACGAAGTGGTCTACGGAAAACAAGGCGTCATGCCCTTCAAAAAAAGGCCGCGCTCCAAGTTCCTCAAAAAATCGAGTTAAGAAGCCAAAGTTGCTGGTCACTAAGTAGCTGATCTAAAACGGTAATTAAGTTTTTTATCACCAACTCCAAATCTATTTACTTTACCAACCTATATTCATTAAACAAATTTTAATATTAAAACCGTTGATTTATAATCAAAAAAAGATAAAATCTAAACCGTTATTGAAGTAAAAAACTTTATTAGGAGAATTTATTTTATGGCAATGCCAGTATCAAGTCAAATCGTCACGCCAACATTGGAAAACTTCTTCGGTCTGAATATCGGGAATGAATATACAACTTCCGATGTAGGGACGGGAGTCATCACGAGATGGACAAATCCCCATTTGCAGCAGGATAGCGCCTTCGTAATACCTACAACTTATGCAATCACGCCTTATATTCCAGGAGACAGCCAAAAATTTGCTTTTACCGCACCATCAGAATTTTGGAACCAAGACATCACAGTGATCATTTTATCAAACCTAGATCTAAAAACTTTGGTCAACTGTTCAACTGTCTGCAAAAGCTTCTATTCAGCATCAAAAGTCGATCGCATTTGGAGAGTTCAATTATACAACCTTCTTCCCAACGTGACAAACATGGCTCCAAATCTATGCATTTTTACTCCTGAGCAACAGTACAAGGTGATTTTTAAAAAAATCCAGAATGAATGTAAGCCTTACATGGCTAAATTCACTCGCAATCAAGAAGGAGCCCAAAACTTGCTCAACGAATTGAAAACGCTTGAAGTGCAATTCCAAAAGGCTGGTGGGGAAGAAGCAGCTTCTAGATTTTACCAACAACACATACACCTTCATTGGGAGAATGAAAGTCTGGATTACGAATCAGGTAAGACTATGGCGATCCAGAATTTTCCCAATGATTATTCCGCTGCTCAGATGAAAACTAAAATTGCGGTGTTGCAGAACGGCCTTTCGGCTCTTTGCGGCGCGAACTATAACGGAACCATCGAATCCATCGACCCAAACAGCTTTCAAGGGGCAATATTGAATGCCATCAATGTCCTGGTTCCAAATGCATTTAACGACCAAGAGACGTTTGAGTCAGTGATTGAAAAATCAGTAGCCGTCCAGAATACCTCTTCTTCAAACAGCGATGGACCTACTATCGAAGATGTCACCTAATCCAATGATTACATCTGATTTCATGCCCCTTGGCTTACAAGGGGTTAAATTTTTTCCAATTCCTTCGCTTTTTGAGAGAACAAACCGTCCCGCGCAAGCATTTGCTTGAGGTATTGTCCGTAGTCGCTTTTGATGAGCAGGGCTGCCCGCTTTTCCAATTGCTCGCGGGAAATGAAGCCCATTTTATAGGCGATTTCTTCTAAACAGGCGATGCTGATCCCCTGCCGCTCTTGAAGGGTTTGGACGTACATCGAGGCCTGCTGCAAAGAGGAATGAGTTCCTGTATCGAGCCAAGCAAAGCCTCTGTCGAGAATTTTCAAATGAAGATCGCCTCGCTCCAGATAGACACGGTTAACATCGGTAATTTCATACTCCCCTCGTTTCGAAGGTTTTAAAACACGCGCGATCTCAATGACATCGTTGTCATAAAAATAAAGTCCGGTGACTGCAAAATTCGACTTCGGAAACTGCGGTTTTTCGGCGATATCGATGACTTTGCCATCCATGTCAAATTCAACTATGCCATAGCGCTCGGGGTCTTTGACTTCGTAGCCGAAAATCACTGCCCCTTTTTCTAAAAATCGGCACGAAGAAACAAGAGAGGCAAGGTGATGCCCGTAAAAAATATTGTCCCCCAAAATTAGGGCGACGGTGTCATCGCCGATGAATTTCTCCCCGATCAAAAAGGCTTGGGCGATTCCCTCGGGTTTTTCCTGCGCTGCATAAGAGATGCTCAGCCCCAGATGACTACCATCACCAAGGAGTTGTTGAAACCTGGGCAGATCGTCGGGGGTAGAGATGATGAGAATCTCTTGAATTCCCGCCATCATCAAGACCGACAAGGGATAATAGATCATCGGTTTGTCGTAAACCGGCAGAAGCTGCTTGCAGATGCTCAAAGTAACCGGATAAAGCCTGGTTCCCTGCCCACCGGCAAGAACAATACCCTTCATTTAAAACTCATTATTTAGAATGTAAACTCCAGGCAGGCCGCGGTAAAACTCTTTATAATCGAGGCCATACCCTATAACAAACTGGTTCTCAATATTAAAAAGAACGTATTCAGGTCTATAAACCGCATCGCGCTCCACGTTCTTGGCCAAAAGCACCAAAGATTTCAGCGTTTTGGGCTTTTTAACTTTGAGGGCAGCGTAGATTTTCGAAAGCGTCTCGCCAGAATCGTAAATGTCATCGACAAGAAGGACGTTTTTCTCCGTGAGATCCAAATCTTCAAGACCCTGAACACTCAACTCGCCGCGCTGCGTTCCTTTATGGCCGTAACTGCTGGCGGTGACGTATTCGATGGTGCATGGGGTTTTGAGTGATCGGATAAGGTCCGCTGTGATGCACAAAGCGCCTTTCATCACCATCACGATCGTCAGGTTTTCGCCTTGATACGCGTCGTCGATAATACGGGCGAACTCGACGATTTTTTGTTGGATTTCAGATTGGGAGATGAGAGGTTCTATATTTTCCATGTTAGATTGGACAGTAAAGGGTAAAAAAGTGAGGAGAGGCAACAGAAGTAGTATCGATCGCATTTTTTCTCCTGTTTTAAACTAAGATACAGAGATAAGACGCTAAAGTGCAAATAGAAAAATTCACCACAGAGATGGGAAACCCAGAGAGATTTAAAAAGTCTCCTCTGCACAACAAAGCCCGCAGAGCAATCCATTTTTGCAAGAGGCAAAAATGGATCATTCTATTTTTTTCGCCCTCGCGAAAAAAATAAATCTCTCCTCTGTGGTTTCCCATCTCTGTGGTGAATTACCCGATCTTGCCGGGTGTGAACGTGCACCCTTCGAGGATCAGTTGATCGATGTAATTGATGACGTAGTCATTGCTCAAGAACTTTGGATCGTCGAGCATGTATTGATGAAACGGAATCGTCGAGAAGACGCCGCCGATGTGAAATTCCTTCAAAGCGCGTTTTGCAATGGCAACCGCTTCCTCGCGGTCTTTGCCCATGACGATGAGCTTTGCGATCATGGAATCGTAATTGGGCGGAATTTTATAGCCCGAATAACATGCGCTGTCGACGCGGACGTGAGGACCTCCAGGGGGAATATAATATTCGAGATGCCCGGGAGAGGGAGCGAAATTGTTCGCAGGGTTTTCCGCATTAATCCGAAATTGAATGATGTGGCCGTTAAAGGTGACGTCTTTTTGTTTGAACTTGAGTTTTTCCCCTCTGGCGATTTTGATCTGTTCTTTAACGAGGTCGATGCCTGTCAATTCCTCAGTGATGGTGTGTTCGACTTGGATCCGCGTATTGACTTCCATAAAATAAAAGTTGCGGTCTTCATCGAGGAGAAACTCAACGGTGCCGACAGAGTGGTATTTGGCGGCGCGGACGATTTCCACAGCCGCTTCGCCGATTTTTTTGCGCAGCGAAGAGGTCAAAATGGGGCTTGGGGCTTCTTCGATCAATTTTTGGCGGCGGCGCTGGATTGTGCAATCGCGCTCGCCGAGATAGGCGTAGTTGCCGTATTTGTCGCCGATGATCTGCACTTCGATGTGGCGCGGGTTGACGATCATCTTCTCAAGATAGACGTCCGGGTTGTTGAAACTCACCTCCGCTTCGGTGCGGGCTGCTGAGAACTGGCGCACAAACTCATCGGGATCATTGGCAACGCGGATTCCTTTTCCACCGCCGCCCGCAGAGGCCTTGATAAAAACGGGAAATCCGATCTTTTTGGCCTCTTTTAACGCATCTTGAACGTTTTCAATCACACCATCAGATCCAGGAATGACAGGGCACTTGACGCTTTTGGCCGTCGCTTTGGCCCGCGCTTTGTCACCGAGGAGTGCAATGGTTTCAGCGGAAGGGCCGATGAAGTTGACGCCGCAGCTTGCGCAGATCGAGGCAAAGTTGGCATTTTCACTTAAAAAGCCATAGCCGGGATGCAGGGCGTCGGCGCCGGTGATTTCACAGGCGGAAAGAATATTGGAAATTTTCAAATACGACTTTTGAGAAGGGGGTTCGCCGATGCAAATCGCCTCATCGGCATGAAGCACGTGAAGAGCTTCGGCGTCGGCCTGGGAATAAACGGCAACAGTTTGAATCCCCATGTCATGACAGGCCCGAATAATCCTTACTGCGATCTCGCCGCGGTTTGCAACTAGAACTTTTTGCATGTTAGACTCGATGGTATACTTTTTTGTGCCCATAGGAGGATTTTTGACAAAGTAAGATCAAAGCGTAGCGCTCCGAACGAGGAGTCCCATAGTGAATAACTATGGGAAACGAGGAGGATTGATATGACGCAGTCACAAAATTCTCCTATGGGCACAAAAAAGTTTACCATCGGGTTAAACAATCCGGAAAAGTTTTGTGCCAAATTCAACCGGGTGGGCATTTTCCACTAAAATTTCAGCGACAGTGCCGCTGATACCGGCCTTCACTTCGTTCATCACTTTCATCGCTTCGATAATGCAGACAACGCTGTTCTCATTAACGCGGTCGCCAACCTTAACAAAAGCGGGGTCGTCGGGGGAAGAGGCGGAATAAAAGGTGCCGACAAGCGGAGCGACGACAAATTTTCCAGAAGACTCTTCCGCTTTTTTTTCTTTCATCGGCGAGGATTCTTCGTGCAAGGCTTTTTGGATCGGCGTGGGGCGCGCTTCCGCTTCCCGAGAAGGTGGATGCGCGTAGACGGGGGGATAGAAGGCTGCCACAGGGGCATGCGGTTGTGAAGGATGTTCTTCCTGCCGCTCCAAATGCAATTCGTCGCCACTTTTTTGCTTAATCGTCAATTTCTTAATGCCCGCACGCTCCATGGCAGTCATTAATTCCTTGATTTGCTTAAGATCCACAACACCTCCCTCGGTTCCGAGTTTAAACACGTTGAATGTATTCGTTTGTCTGTGTATCGACTTTAATGATGTCGCCAGATTCAATGAACATGGGCACTTCGACTTTAGCTCCGGTCTCTAGAAAAGCAAGTTTTGTCGCGTTGGCCACATGGACGGCGGATTCGCTTTCCTCAGTTTTAATGACCATCAGCTCTAAAAACTGCGGCAGTTCCACAGAAAAGATCGAGCTGCCGTAGAACATCGCTTTGAGCTCAATCCCCTCCTTGAGAAAATTGATTTTATCCCCCATGACTTGAGAAGGCACTAAAACTTGCTCGAGATTGCCAACGTCCAAAAAGAGATAATCTTTTCCTTCAAGGTAGAGATATTCGAGCTTTCTTTCCGCTAGGGAGACATCTTGAATGGGCTGATTGAGTTTGAAGTTTCTTTCGATCACCTCATCGGAGAGCAAATTTTTGAGCTTGGTCTTGATGAATGGCACCCCTTTTGCCACGGTCACCTTCACGCAAGATTCGACGCGATAGATCTTCCCATCGATCGAAAGTGTCATCCCCGGCGCTAACTGATTGCTCGTCGTCATAGGTTATTTGATTCCTTAAATTTAAAATGTGGAAAACGTAAGTAAATGGTGTACAATTCTTTTAAGCTCTTTGAGTTCGGAGATGCAATAGTCCGCTTCGCCATTAAAACCGGCGGGACTCAGCCCACGGCCCCACTGCATTTTCACCGTTTTGAACCCCAGCTCGCGGGCGGGAAGCAGGTCGAGTGCCATCCGGTCTCCGCAAACGAGCACTTCCGATGGGCTATATCCAAGTTCATCCACAATCATTTGATAATGAGGCTTTTTGTTCCTTTCTTCCGTGACAATAATTTTACTAAAAATTCGTGAATCTATACCAGCTTTTTTCATTTTTTCCATTTGCAAAGCCTGCTTGCCGACGGTGACCAGGGCAAGCTGATGATCAAGCCCTAAATCAGACAACAGTTCAACGGCCCCATCTAATGGAAAAATGGGAAGATCGGGAGAGAGATTTTCATAAACTTCCTTTACAGCCGCTTCGTAAAAACTTTTATTGCCTCCCATCATTTCAACGAATTCCGAGAGCGCGGCACGCGCGCTTTCAGATGTGCTGTCAAGGCGCCTGAGCAAATGAAGGGACTCGCGGAAATCGGCGATCGGAAGCCCTTGGCTCACCATGGTATTCAAAGCGTCTTCCAGCTTGTAATGTGTGATGCAGCCCGAGGTGTCGATCAAAGTGTCGTCCAAATCAAAGATGATTAACAATCTTCATCAACTCCTGAGCTAATTTTTTGGGGTCATGCCGTATCAGGCTGCGCTTGAGCAAGTCCTTCTTTGGCGTCTCTTTAAGATTCCCGAGAAGTGGCGCAGAAACGACTCTGTTCTCATGCAGGTCATTTTCGACAAGCTCGCCTTCTTCTGCGTAAACCTCGATCAATTCTTGAGAAGGTTTCTGATTGTTGACGAGGATGAAATCAAAGATGTCCTCGCCAACAAATCGTTGGATTTCTTTCAAATAATCGCTCACTTTAAACCCCGTCGTCTGCCCTTTTCTGTTCATTAAGTTGACGACAAACGTCTTTTTCGCTTGAGTATTTCGAAGCGCCTCACTGACTCCTTCGACAAGAAAATTGGGGATCAAAGACGTATGCAGCCCGCCCGGGCCGATCACGATCATGTCGGAATTCATGATTTCATCGATCGCATGTGGGTTCGCCTTTGGAAACGGCTCGAGGTAAATGCTCTTATAACCTTGATCGATCTCTTGAGAGAGATAAACCTCTTTCTCGCTCTCAAGCACACTTCGGTTGTTGAGGATCATTTTTAAACGGACCTGGTGGGTCGTGACAGGGATCACTTTTCCTTGGATAAAAAGGATTTTCCCCATCTCTTCCACAGCCTTTTCGAAACTACCGGTCACTTTTTCTAGCGCTGAGAGAAGTAGATTTCCAAAACTATGTCCTTCCAATCCCCCATTCTCAAAGCGATAGTTCATCAAAGAGCGCATCATATTCGATGAGTTGGATAGTGCCACCAAGCATTGGCGGACATCCCCAGGGGGCAAAACGCCGAGCTCGTCGCGCAAAATCCCTGTGCTACCACCGTCATCGGCCATCGAGACAATAGCGCTTAAGTCGACTTTGTAACTCTTCAACCCTCTTAAAACCGAAAAATTCCCAGTGCCTCCCCCGATGACCACGATTTTTTTCATGAACCTATCTCACTATTTGAAACAAGTGATTTTTGATGAATTTTTTCGCAGATTTTAGAGTCGCTTCGCAGGCTATACTGCTGACAGTTGAAAGTTATAGAAAATTTCAATTTCAGCGCTTCAATTTTTTGTTCGTTGAAGCAGACCATGTGCAAGCACATGGTCGATGGAAACGAACAAAAAGGCCGTGGGAAACCATGGCCGTAAGTGAAGATGCTGAAGCAGAAATTTTCATAACTTTCAAGTGGAAGCAGTAGATACTTGAAATACGTAGGCCAAGAAGCGACTTTAAAAGGTGCGGAAAAAGTCGCGAAAAGCAATTTTTTAAAATAGGGAGATAGGTTCATTTGTTGTTTCCTTTCAATTGAGAGATCGCACTACGCATGTCCTTGACACCATAAAGATAGGAACCAGAAACGAGTATATTGGCGCCGGCTTCGATGCACTGTTTTGCCGTCTCGCCGTTAATTCCACCATCCACTTGAATATCAAAGGACGGAAGAGAAGAATCATTCGATTTTTTTTCTGAATTGGGCACTTTGCCCCCTTTGCGAATGTCGAGCTTTGTGCAAAGATTTCGAGTGAACTTGATCTTTTCGAGAACGTCCGGCAGAAAACTTTGGCCGCCAAAACCCGGGCTTACAGTCATCAGCAGAATCATATCGCATTTGTCTAAGTACTTGGGGACGAGCGATTCACTTGTTTCAGGGCAAAAGGCGAGGCCCGCCTCGATTCCACAGCGGCGGATATAATTGAGCGTGTCCTCGACGTCCTCCGTCGCTTCCAAATGAAAAGTAATTCTGTCGGCGCCGGCCTCGACAAAGCGCTCAATGTAATCGTAAGGGTTGTAAATCATCAGGTGCACATCGAGAAAGATCGATGTCGCCCGATTGACGGCGGCGACAGCGCGCGGCCCTAGTGTCAAATTAGGAACAAAATGGCCATCCATGATGTCGACATGCAGAGCATCCGCTCCAGCGTCTTCAGCCCGTTTGGCCTCGTCCGCGAGCCTTCCGAAATCAGCAGAGAGAAGGGAGGGCACGACTTTTATCGAAGGTTTCTGCTGCATCATCTAATTTCCCAGAGATTTAAAAAATTTAATCGTTTTTGAGGATTTTCTTCCAAATAAATATATCCCAAATAGGAAATTTCGAACACCCTTTGTGAAAGCATGAGCAGTTGCGAAGAAGGAATTTGAAGATCGCGGACAGCCTCGATGATTTTTTCTTTGAAAGAAGGGTCCTCGTAAGAGAGCAATACAATGCAGTATCGGGGCTCCTCCTTCCTTAGAAAAAGAGGATCTTTTTTTTGAACCGCTTCCTCCAAAAATTTAAATAAAATTGTTAACGATTCAAGATCGAACAAGCTGCGCAACTCGATCGGGAATAGGCAGTGAAAGAAGTTTTCCAATAGCAGATCATCTGCGAGAGGAAATAATCTTTTTAAATTGAGGAACTGCTCATGCTGTTTGGCGATCATCCCCCCATTGTAGTCTCGAAAATCTCCCAACAATCGCTGCAACTCTCGAACAATTGCTTGTCTAGCTTTGAAGAGGTCGACAGAATGGTCGGGACGTAAAAAATTCTCCGCATCGAATTTTACTCGAAACACCGTCACTTCTTTGGGGTATTTTTTTCGCAGCAGCCCGACCTTTTTAACCCGGTCAGGAACAAATTTAAGGAACGAACTTGCTGCAAAAGCCTCTTGGACCTGAGCATCGTCAGGCTTCAAAACTCTCATCCATATCACAGAAAAACTAAGCTCTTCTCCAGCCTGTTCATCAAAAGCAATCACGACCTGAGGAAGGTCCCGCGAAAACTTGAGTTGATTGGATAAAATGACGATATTGCGCATCACCTCCTCCTCGTTTCTGGGCATGAAGAGGGGTCTTGTGAGCTTTTCGATGCCGCCACGCACTTCATCGGGAAGTTTTTCCTTGATCAGTTTCATCTCGGAAAGAGCAAATTCACCACCCTCCGCTTTTTCGATTTCTACATAAAGTAACTGAATCCGCTCGTCTTTAGAAGAAAGGGAAAAGAAGGATTCCTCGATGATGCGGATCTGGGGAAACGCGTTTTGCAGAACAGCGACAAAATGCCTTTCGTCGAACAGCTCATTGTCGCTCTGTAAATTCAGACCTAAGAATATTCCCACCACTTTTTTTAATCCAAATGGCAGATGGAGGTAGGTTTTGTTCAACTTAACATGAATGAAACGGTGAGCAGGGCGGGATTCCACTCCCCTTTTTAAGGCCTTTTTGAAGAGATAAAAAACATAGATAATGCGGCTCATGTGCCCATGTTCACGGACAGACTTGAACTCCTCGCTGCACATCACTAAAAAGTGCTGCATCTGGATAAAAATACCGTGGTCGAAGTCCTGCGGACGCTTTTCGAGGAGGGAGATGATCCTTTCTTGGATGATGGAAGTTTTCTCATCAGCCGACAATCCCTTGATTTCCAAAATGCGGTTGGCGTGGTAGACCGAAAGCTGGCCCAATCGAATTTCGCTCTCTAAAATTGGCAGCTGATGGCGGACGAGCTCCAGCTCGGCTAAACTCTCCAAAGAAACAGTGATCTCACTGAGGGTAAAAAACTCTTCGGCAAGGTCGGGAAACTGAAAATCGACAGCAAAAAACGAGGAAATATTCGGCCTTTTTCCTGGGATCAACCATCTGCTAATCATTTCATAAAAAAATTTAATCCCATTCGCTCGATGCCGGCTTAGCAAAAAAATAGAGATATACACATCGTGATTCAAAAGTTGGCCACTGGCTTCGTCGGCATCTTCATCTTTGCAGCTGGCTGCATCGAGCTTGTGCTTGCACAGCCCCTGCTCCTCTTGCAAAAGAGCGATTCTACGCTCTTCTGCAAGTGTCCGCAGCGCCAACGGCTGCGCCTGCTGCAAATCTGAAGCGCCGACATTGCCATTGGCCAAGTTTTGAATCCCTCTGTGTATAAATTTTTTTGGCTCTCCCCATTCGACCCACTTAAAAATAGGCAGCAGGGCAACAAAATCTTCGATGAGCTGATCGCTGCTTTCGTCCGAGAAAAAAAAATCGGAAGGGAGCAGCTTCATCAAGGTGCTGCGTATCGACCCACTGTGCAATAAACTATGAGGGCTGGCATTATCATGGTCGTAAACACTGGAGATCCTAGGGAACCCTTGAGTTGTCGTCATTTGTCCTCAAACTTCAAAAATATGAGGCCTTTCCCCTTCGTGAGATTCACCGCCGATCAGTGTCCCTATATGGCGGCGCAACTCCGGATCGTAAAACGAAACAACTTTTAATGGTAAATTATTTTTTTTCGCGAGACGGATACAGCGAGGATGAAGAACCTTGGCCCCTTTTTCTACGACATGAAGGGCCTCGTCGAAAGAGAGAGATGGATAGAGGGTGGCAGCCGAATTCAGTTTAGGATCCTCAGAATACACACCTTCAACGTCCTTGTAAAATTCTACTCTTACCGCCCCTAATGCCACCCCTAAAGCGACCGCCGTCGTGTCGGATCCCCCGCGCCCGAGCGTCGTGATCTCCCCTTCTTTGCTGACCCCCTGGAAACCCGCGACAATCGCCACTTTTCCCTCATCGAGCGCTTTTAAAATACGATGGGGCTTCACATCGATGATCCCCGCATCGGAATGTTTGGTCGAAGTGATGATCCCTGATTGACTCCCCGTAAAGCTGATCGCCTCTTTGCCCTTAAGATGCAACGCCATCGCAAGAAGAGCAATGCTGATCCGCTCCCCGACGCTGACCAACATGTCCTGTTCGCGGGGCGGCGGGTTGGGGTGCACCTGCCTGGCAAGCGAGAGCAGCTCGTTGGTCGTGTCCCCCATGGCGCTGACGACGACCACGACGCGGCTGTTTTGGCATCGCGTTAAAATAATATCGGCGATTTTGGAGAATTGTTCGGCGGTAGCCACCGAGGCTCCGCCGAATTTTAAGATGAGGGTTTTTGGCTGGATCATAATAATTTTTTCACCTCCGCGTTGACGCGAAGTTATCCTTTGCTACAAGGACAGTTATATATAATTCTATCCTTCCTTGGAAGGAAAGGTTTTTAAGTAACTGGCAATGAGTAGGTAAAGCGAATTCTTTGACTTTACTCATGGACATAAAATAATTATTTCAGGGTTGAATTTTATAATAATTGATATATTTATTCGTAACTTAAAAAATAAGGATAAAATAATGTCAGGCGAATTAAAATTCATTCAATCCAGTCAATTTCATCCTCTGCATTGACAATTCCGGATACTTGCAATTTTCTTGAATTGCTGCGAGAAGTTAAAAGGATTTGTAATTCGAAGTTGGACTTTCCAAAAAAAATAACAGAATATTAGGATGAACAGGATGGGGAATTTATTCTGCATTTTTCTTTATCCTGTCCATCCTATTACCCTGTAATTTTCCCCCAATTTTTGAGACACGTTCTGTATTCTTAGCCCTCATAACCTAGATCGACAACTTCGAAACTCGGACGTAAAGATTCTTTTAATCTTGCGCGCCTTTTTACCCAAAAGAGATTGCCGTTGATAATATTATGAATCTTTTGATACTCTCTTCCCTTTCAATAGAAACTAGGAGAAACCTTTAACCATGTCCAAACAACAACAAACCGACTGGAGTGCAAGCAACATCATCGACGATGTCGCATTCCAAGAAGAAGATGCTAAACAGTTTAAGAACTTGCTCAACCGCAAAGAGGAAGCAGCGGGCGAAGGCTCTGTCGCATTGATGAGTTCGGGGCAAATTCTCAAAGGCCGCATAGTCGAGGTCACGAAAGATTTTGTCGTTGTCGACGTTGGTTTGAAGTCTGAAGGTCTAGTGCCGATCAACGAGTTCGCAGAACCTGAAGAACTGTTCCTCGGCAACGATGTTGAGGTTTATCTCGATCAAACAGAAGGCGAAGACGGCCAGATCGTCCTGTCCCGCGAAAAAGCGCGGCGCCAAAGACAATGGGAATACATCGTCAATCACTGCAAAGAAGGATCGATCGTCAAAGGAAAAGTCATCCGCAAAGTCAAAGGCGGCCTGATGGTCGACATCGGGATGGAAGCCTTCCTTCCCGGCTCTCAAATCGACAACAAGCGCATCAAGAACCTCGACGAGTTCATCGGCCAAACATACGACTTCAAAATCCTCAAGATCAATACGGAGCGCAAGAACATCGTTGTCTCCCGTCGCGAACTCCTTGAAGAAGAGCGCATCTCCAGAAAAGCGGAACTGCTCGAAAACATCGTCGAAGGCGATGTGCGCAGCGGCATTGTGAAGAACATTACCGATTTCGGCGTTTTCCTCGATTTAGACGGCATCGACGGCCTCCTCCACATCACCGATATGACATGGAAAAGGATCAAGCATCCTTCCGAAATGGTCGCCCTCGGCCAAGAGCTCGAAGTGATGATCCTACATGTCGACAAAGAAAAGGGCCGCGTCGCTTTAGGAATGAAGCAGAAAGAGAACAATCCTTGGGAGGAAATCGAAATGCGCTATCCTCCAGGTACGCGCATCCGCGGCAAAATTGTCAATCTCGTCCCCTATGGCGCGTTCATTGAAATTGAACCGGGGATCGAAGGATTGATCCACGTTTCCGAAATGTCGTGGGTAAAAAATGTCACCGACCCAAATGAAGTCGTCAACAAAGGCGACGAGGTTGAAGCAGTCGTTCTCTCTGTTCAAAAAGAAGAAGGGAAGATCTCGCTCGGCCTCAAGCAAACCGAAAAAAATCCATGGGACGAGGTCGAGAGAAAATATCCGATCGGCAGCAGCGTCACCGCTGAAATTCGCAACTTGACCAACTACGGCGCATTCGTCGAATTAGAACCCGGCATCGACGGCCTGATCCATATTTCCGATCTCAGCTGGATCAAAAAAGTCTCCCATCCTTCCGAGGTGTTGAAAAAAGGAGATAAAGTCGAAGCCATCGTCCTCTCCGTTGATAAAGAAAGCAAAAAAATCACGCTCGGCGTCAAACAATTGAGCCACAATCCATGGGAAAGCATCGAAAAGACAATGCCCGTGGGCTCGCTCGTCAAAGGGATTGTCTCTAAAATCACAGCCTTCGGCGCGTTCGTCGAATTGCCCAACGGCATTGAAGCGTTAGTCCACGTGACAGAGCTCTCTGATCAGCCATTTGGTAAAGTCGAAGACGTGATCAACAAAGGCGAAGAAGTAACCGCAAAAGTCATCAAACTCGATCCGGAGCACAAAAAGATTGCTCTCTCCATCAAGGAGTATCTCATCGACAAGAACAAAGTCAACCGCGATGACATTGTCGTAGGAACAGCAAAAACGGCTGCGCCTAAGAAGAAAAAACCTAAAAAAGAAAAAGAAGAGAAAGAATCCGAAGAAGAAAGCACTGAGGAATAGTAATTAGGAAGAGCGCAAGTGTAAAATCCACTTGCGCACTTACAACGATTTTGCTTTCAGAAGAAATAAATTAAAGGACGCAATGAATAAAGATTTAGTTGCCATCTTTGAGTACCTCGAGAGAGAAAAAGGGATCAAGCGGGAAGTGATTATCGCCGCCGTGGAAGAATCGCTCCGCGCGGCTGCCCGTAAAAGTGTGAAAGGGCATATCAATGTCTCCGTCCACATCAATCCTAAATCTGGCAACATCGAAGTCATCGCTCAGAAAGAAGTTGTAGAAAAGGTGACGATTCCCGAAGAAGAGATTTCGCTGGAAGAAGCGCGCAAGATCAATCCTTACTGCGAACTCGGTTCCTGGGTCGACATACCCGTCACCCCGCAAGATTTTGGCAGGATCGCTGCTCAAACAGCGCGCCAAGTCATCTCGCAAAAACTACGAAGCGCCGAGCGCGATGTGATTTATGAAGAATATCGCCACCGGATCAACGAGATCATCTCGGGAACTGTAAAGAGAATCATCCGCGGCGCCACGCTCATCGTCGATCTCGGCAAAGTTGAGGCGATCATGCCCGACCGATTCTACCCTAAAACCGAAAAGTACAACGTCGGCGACCGCGTCCAAGCGCTTTTACTAGAAGTGCGAGACACGGAGAGCGGCGGGGCTGAAGTCATTCTATCCAGAAGCCATCCCGAATTCGTCGCGCAGCTGTTCAACCAAGAAGTTCCCGAACTGGGCGACGAGACTATCACCATTGAGAAGATCGTCCGCGATGCGGGCTATCGTACGAAAGTCGCTGTGCGTTCGCAAGATTCGAAAGTCGATCCTGTCGGCGCATGTGTTGGAATCCGGGGCAATCGCGTAAAGAACATCATCCGCGAACTCAACAACGAAAAAATCGACATCATCCCATATACCGAAGATCCAGCACTGCTTTTGCAAAACGCGATGCATCCGATCGAAATCAAAAAAATGTTCATCAGCGACGATAGATCGATGATCAGTATCGTTGTGAACGATGAAGATTATCCGGCGGCGCTTGGAAAACGGGGCATGAACGCAAGGTTGAACGGCGAGCTCATCGGCGTCGATCTGCAGGTGCAAAAAATGAGCCAATATCAAGCCGCGATGAACATCGAACGCGCTCAGATCGCGCAAAGCGAAGATCCAACGCTCGATGAAAAACTTTCCATCGAAGGGATCAGCGGAATGATCATAGACAGTTTAATCAGCGCTGGGTTTGATACGCCGCGCAAAGTCTTGAATGCGACAGCAGATCAATTGGCTAAGATTCCCGAAATCAGTTTGGAAATGGCTGACAAGATTTTAGAAAAAATCCGTAAAAAGAGGGTCGAAGGGGGTTAAGGTTGGCCAAAAATTTAAAGATCAATGTAAAAAACACTCAGCTTGCGGAAGTTTTAAAGCTCGGCAAAGTTAAAAAGCCTCCTGCTAAGAAGAAACAAGAAGAGCCTGTTAAAACGGAAGAGGCTATAGCGAAACCCGAAGCTGTGGAAGCAGCGACGCCGCCTGCTATAGAAAAAGCTGCTCCCGTTCCAGCTGCGCCAACGGCACCAGCGCCGCGGGCACCGATCGAACAAGTCGAGCGCGTCGCGCCGCCTACATCGCATCCTGCCTCACCTAGGGCAGCGGAGAGGCCGCCTATGCCAGCACCCGCGCGTCCCTACGCTACTCCTCAATCACCGAGACAAGAGCAGACTGACCGCCCTTCGGCTGGTCGCCCTTCCGGAGGCTACCCACCTCGACACGATGGACCAAGGCCCGGGGCCCCTTCGTATCGCCCCGGAGGCGCGGCGCCACATTATCGAAAACCGGTCTATGGATCACAGCAACCCGCGACCGGACGTCCTCCTTATCCCCCACGACAGCCTTATGCTCCGCGTCCTCCTGGACAACCTTACCGTCCTGGACAACCTTATCGTCCTGGACAGGCCTATCGCCCGAGCGGCCCTGGACAAGCTTACAGACCAGGCCCTGCCTCACGGCCACCCCTTCCTCCGAAAGACGCTCCTCCAAGTCCCGAAGAACTTCGAGAGAAAAAGGGAGGAAAAGGCCACTTCGAAGAGCCTGGTAAAGGACTCCCGAAAAAAGGCACCGCTCAAAAAGAATTCCGCGAATATAAACCTGCCAAAAAAGCCGAAGAGAGAGCTTTCGACGCCCGCGACAGGCAAGGGCTTCGGGACAATTTAGAAGACCAGATGTGGCGCAAACGACGCCCCTCTCAAAAAATGCGGCCCATTCAGCAGGAAGAAATCATCCGTCCCAAAGTATTGGCAGTACGTCTGCCCATCACTGTCAAAGATTTAGCCGCCGAAATGAAATTAAAAGCTTCGCAGCTGATCGCAAAACTATTGATGAAAGGCGTTGTCATCACTCTGAACGATTTTCTCGACGATGAGACCACTGTCCAGCTCTTAGGTCAAGATTTCGATTGCGAGCTCAGCATTGACCGTACAGAGGAAGATCGTCTCCGCATCACTGATAAGACGATCAAACAAGAGATCCAAGAATCACAGCCGGAATCCCTCATCTTGCGTCCGCCCGTCGTCGCCTTCATGGGCCACGTCGACCACGGCAAGACCAGTTTGATCGACGCTATCCGCAAATCGAAGCTTGCTGCGGGAGAAGCTGGCGAAATCACTCAGCACATCGGCGCTTTCAAATGCCACACCGATGCGGGAGATCTCGCGATTCTCGACACCCCTGGCCATGAAGCGTTCTCCGCCATGCGCGCCCGCGGCGCCGACGTGACCGACATTGTCGTCTTGGTAATCGCCGGTGACGAAGGGATCCGCACACAAACAATCGAAGCGATCCAGCAAGCGCAAGCCGCCAAAGTCACAATCCTCGTCGCCCTCAATAAGTGTGACAAGCCCAATTTCAACGCTGAGAACGTCTATCGCCAACTCGCGGAGCAGAATCTTCTCCCCGAGACATGGGGCGGTCAAACAATTACCGTCAATTGCTCCGCTGTCACAGGACAAGGCATTAAAGAGCTATTGGAAATGCTCGCCCTGCAAGCCGAGATCTTGGACCTTAAGGCCAATCCCAACTATCGCGCACGCGGCACCGTCATCGAATCTGAAATGCATAAAGGCCTTGGCTCTGTGGCAACCATTCTCGTTCAAAACGGCACCTTGCATTTGGGCGATGCGCTCGTCTTTGCTCAGCAATATGCCCGCGTTAAAACCATGCATGATGAACATGGGCGAGAATTGGCAGAAGCCGGCCCATCGACCCCCGTTAAAATCACCGGGCTTTCAGGACTTCCCGAAGCCGGCAGCGAATTCTTCGTTGTCAAGAGCGAGAAGGAAGCGATGGAGATCGCCGAAAAACGCACGGAGGGGCAACGCCACGCGCAGCTCCAACTAGCAAAACGCGGCGCTGAGAGCTTCCTTGCGGAAAAAGCCAACGGATTCCAGAAGAAAATCCTCAATCTCATTCTGCGCGCCGATGTCCAAGGCTCTGTCGAAGCGTTAAAAACATCTTTGCTCAAAATCGCCACCAAGAAAATCGAACTCAATATCATCTCGTCGGCTGTCGGTGAGATTTCCGAGTCTGATGTTCAATTGGCGCAAGCCTCTAAAGCGACGATCATCGGTTTCCACACCCAAATTGAAAGCCATGCGGAATCGCTCATCAAAGAGCTCAAGGTGACCGTGAAACTCCACGACATCATTTATCACGCTGTCGACGATGTCCGCGGGGTCATGCTCAGCATGCTCGACAAAATCCCACAGGAGACCGACATCGGAGAAGCGGAGGTCAAAGCGACATTCAAAGCTTCCCAGCTCGGCGTGATCGCTGGATGCATGGTCAACGACGGCACCATCAAGCGCTCCGCCCATGTCCGCCAAATCCGCGACAAAAAAGTCATCTGGAAAGGACCTATCCACTCCTTGAAAAGAGTCAAAGAAGATGTCCGCGAAGTCTCAAAAGGCTATGAGTGCGGGATCGTCCTGCAAAATAATAATGAGATCAAAGTCGGTGACATTCTGCAAGCCTTCGAAATTACTTACCTAGAACAAGAGCTGTAAGAATTCATCATGGTTAAAAATCGCGTCGCCCGCCTCAATTCTTTGCTCAAAGAAGTCATTTCGGAAGTGATACACCGCGACGTGCGCAACCCGCACGTCAACCAATTTGTCTCCGTGACAAGCGTGGACATCACTAGCGACCTTCAACACGCAAAGGTCCACATCAGCGTGATCGGCACCCCCAAAGAAAAGGAAGAAACGATCCTCGCTCTGCAATCCGCTGCGGGCTTTATCGCCATCCAATCTTCCAAAAAAGTCGTCATGCGCTATTTCCCCACATTGACATTCAAACTCGACACCTCCGTCGACCAACAAATGCGCATCGATTCTCTTTTGGGGCAAATCAAAGATGAACAGAAGTCCCGTAAATCCCCTCCTGAAAACGAATAATCCATGTTTTCCTCCGAAGGAATCCTCCCCATCAATAAGCCCAAAAGTAAGACCTCTTTCAGTTTGGTCGGCATGCTCCGCAAGTTGACGCAAATCCGAACAATCGGTCATGCAGGCACATTAGATCCTTTTGCCGACGGTGTCATGGTCCTCCTCATTGGAAAACGTTTCACCAAACTCAGCGATCGCTTTTTGCACCAAGATAAAGAGTATTTGGCCACCCTTCATCTCGGAATCACCACCGACACCTACGATATTGAAGGGCAAATCACCGCGCAAAATTCCACCATTCCCACCCTTACAGAAATCGAAGAGACACTCTCCAAATTCCAAGGCACCATTCTGCAAATACCCCCAATGTTCTCAGCGAAAAAAATCGATGGAAAAAAACTCTATGAACTCGCCCGCAAAGGCATCACCGTCGAACGCAAACCGGTTCCCATCACATTGCGCATCGAATTGCTCGAATACGCCTATCCCCATCTGCACTTAAAAGTGCACTGCTCCAAAGGCACCTACCTCCGATCTCTCGCCTACGATATCGGCATCGAACTCCGATGCGGCGCCCACCTCTCTTCTCTCACCCGCACGCGAAGCGGCGCATTCACCCTTCAGGATTGTTGCGATGGTGCGCAATTAATGCAATCCGGTTATGATTGGCAGCGTTATCTCATCAAGGAAGGTAGCCTGAAGTAGATTAACGCAGATTTTGAGGCGCTTTTTGCAAATTTTGGCGCGTTCAAAAGCTGAAAGCACCTATGGGACGCGCCAAAATTTGCAAAAAGCGCCCGAAAGATACGGCAAGATGTTATACCAGACTCGGCCATAAACTTGGATTTTATGCCCCGAATTTTTTCGTATGACAAAGCGTGGAGCTCGAAGCCATCTTCCTGCCAGCTGGCGAGAGCGAACGCGCAGTCAGACGGAAAAAGGCGGGAGCAGAAAATCCAAGTTTATGGCCGAGTCTGGTATATGAAAGAAACCCAAAACTCAGGTTAAAATGCTGCTCATCACCGACCTGCGTGACATCCCATCCTTCACTGAAACCTGCGGACTTTCCCTCGGCAGCTTCGATGGAGTGCATCTCGGCCATCAAGCCCTCCTCAAGCATTTAAAATCAGCGCTGCCAAGCAGCCCGCTAGTCGTCTTTACTTTTTCCACCCACCCATCTCACCTCTTCACCCCCGATCGCCCCACCCCCTTCATTTGCCCTCCTCTCCAAAAGGCAAAGCTCCTTTTCGAATACGGCGCCGATGTCGTCATCCTCATCCCTTTCACCGCCGAATTCGCAAGCACCCCCTTTTCCGATTTTTTAGGATATCTAAAAAAACAGCTCAAATTCTCCCACCTCGCCCTAGGAGTAGGGGCAACATTTGGCAGAAACAAAGAAGGCGACGAAACCGCCGTTCGAAAACTCGCCGAAAAACTCCAATTCAACGTGGACTACCTGCCCAAAACAATGCTCGGCGATGCCCCAATATCCTCCGGTAAAGTGCGCTCCCTGATTGGGAAGGCGGCCTTCCACGAAGTGCAAGAATGCCTCGGCAGGCGCTACTCCCTCATGGGCCGCTGCCAAAACAATGAATTTTACCATCTTATCCTGGAGGGCATCTGCTTGCCCTCCGAGGGCATTTATCCTGTCCGTGTAAAAACACCCTACGGCGCCCATTTGGCGAGGGCCTATGTGATGCCCCAGCAGCAAAAGATCAGCTTTGATCTTTTCCATGAGGCCGCCTCTTTGCATAATGAAGACATTGAACTGGTCTTTTAAGCTCTTCTTTATTTAACTCACTAACTTCAAGTTGTTTAATAAAACGACCCAAACAACTAATAACATAAACGCAAATAATTGCCATTTAAAGCATTGCATAAAATGCAAATAATAAAAAATAAGTATTCTATTTTTACAAAATAATGTATAATTTTATTAAAAGATAATTAAGGCTTAATGCATGGCTTCAACTATAACCCCCTCCGCAGCAACTGTTCAAACTGGTGTTAACCCCAGTTCTTCTTTTAATGCAGATGATCGAGCAATAGAGCTTATTGAAGAAATTAGAAATTTAGCAGCAAAGATGGGCATTGATCCCGAGGACCTGGACATTGAATTTGATTATAGGTTTAATATTGAGGCCGAAGTAAGGAATTTGTTCTTTGATTATCACTTTCAGATATCGCCTTTATTTATTCTTAAATATGAGGATATCCCTGTCGAATGGCGTGGCATAACCTCAGAGAATGATCCTCGCCTTAAAACGCCTGGTTTTTTAGTTGGAGTTGATAACCACCTTAGGACAATGTTTGCAGGAACAAAGCGGCTGGGCCGCGTTGAAATCGATCCAGCAGATCTTCTCACATTTCTTTTTGCTCTCGAAGATCAAAGGAAGTTTGATCAAGCAAAAGAGTTTACTTTAGCGCACGAACTATCCCATATTAAGCATTACGAATTGAAAAAGATCCCATCCATAGTAGAAACCATTAGAACCATTTGGTGCAAGGTTATTTCAGTGTTAATCCCTTTTCTCTATCCTGTCGCCGATCAAGCAAGTTTGATATTGAGACATATCCTAACAGATAAATCTGATCCGGAACAAAATGATAGAATTCGTGCATATTTAAAAAAGGATAGCAAAGTTTGTGAAAAGTACGCCGATTTAGATGCTGCAGAAGCTTTGGGAACTGCTGAAGGTGGCTTGCATCTCTTCAGTGTACTCCTCAAAGCTAATCAGGTCCTTCTAAAATTAAAAATTTTGAAAAATGCAACCGATTATAACGACAAAGGAGATTTTCTCTTTGACAAGGATCATCCCCTACACTCAGTGCGATTCGCATATCTACAAAATTGGCAGAATATGCCACGCCAACTTCCAGTCCGTTAAATCTGCTTCTCTGCCTCCCCAATCGGGATCTGTGATCGATAAATAAACCAAGTCATTTTTTCCTTTATTCCTGATTGCTCTTTCTACCCCTGGAGCAACAAAGATCACCTCCCCTTTTTTCACTAAATGAACGTCTTTCCCAATTTCTATACCACTCCTATTGAGCGAGATTTCATTGAGCCTTGACTCATTATAATGCAACGATATTTTTGGGGAAATTTTTTCCAGTGGAACAGAAAAAAATATAAAAAATCCTATTGAATTCCGCTTTCCCAAAAAACCTGGGCTAGGTAAGCTTTAGCTTATGTACTTATTCAACATTGTGCTGAATGAAACTCTTTAAAGGGAGGATTAATCGCGTGGTTGCAAAAGGTTCTGAAATCATCCAGTTCCCTCCAAAAATTAATAGGGATAACATGCAGAAAACTCGCATCACACACTACCGTTGGGTCATCGCCAGCCTCGTCTTTTTTATCACATTAGTCAATTTTATCGACCGCTCGGCGATTTCCTTTGTGATCGATCCTTTGAAGCGAGAATTTCACTTCACAGACACTCAATTCGGAATGATTCTTTCTGCTTTCGGGGTAGGGTATGTGCTCTTGACAGCGTTCGGAGGATGGCTTGTCGACTTATGGGGCGCTCGCATCGTTTGGCCCCTGGCGGCGATCGCCTGGTCACTGTGCGTAGGCCTTCTCGGTTTTGCCGGCGGCTTCTGGGGTTTCATATTCCTGCGCTTCCTGCTTGGAGTGACTGAAGGTCCTCATTTTCCCGCGATGACGCGGACTGTGAGTTATTGGCTCCCCGCCGCAGAGCGAGCGCGAGCTCTCTCTTTAGGACTTGTCGCCATTCCTCTGTCGGCCGTCGTCGGCGCGCCAATTTCAACCTATCTCGTCGCTGACTTTGGCTGGAGAACAATGTTCTTTTCTATCTGCGCGCTGGGTGTTGTTTGGGGACTTGTCTGGTATTGGCTATTCAGAGACCGTCCCGAAGATTCCTCCTATGTGAGCGAAGCGGAGCAGAAATTGATCGCGAGTTCCCGCTCTGAAAAACTGGAAACGGGAAAATCTACAATTGATTGGCGATTTATTCTTACCCATCCTGCCCTTGTCGCCAACAACATCGCCTATTTTGCTTTTGGTTACATGCTCTTCTTTGCGACACTCTGGCTTCCAGGCTACTTTCTATCTCAGCACGGCCTCAATCTTAAAAGTGTGGGTTGGTATTTGACGATTCCCTGGCTCTGCGCTGCCCTCTTCTTAAAAGCAGGGGGAATTATTTCCGATCGCCTTTATCAGAAAACCGGCAGCGGCCGCCTCTCCCGCTCCCATCTGATCTGGAGCAGCCAGCTTCTCGCAGCGATTTTCTTCGTTCTGCTCGGCTTCACCGATACGCTCGGGCTTTCTTTGCTTTTCTTGAGTTTAGGGCTTGGATTTGGCTTCATGCCTCAGCCTGCTTTCTTTAGCATCAACATCGATGTCGCTAAAGAGCGCGCGGGATCTTCCCAAGGGATCACATCAAGCTGCCTCTCATTGGCTGGCATCGTCGCTCCTTTGATGACAGGCTGGCTCATCGATTTGACGGGAAATTATCAGGGGGCATTTTTGCTGCTCGCCGGCTTCTCCATTGTGGCGGTGATTGCGGTGATTTTGTTCCACCACCCCGACCGTGAATACTCCCGCGCCTGATGTGAAAAGTGAACCGTCAATTTCTGATCACTTAATTTTCACGACAAGAACGGAAAGATTGTCTTGGGAACCGTGGTTATAAGCAGAAGCGCAGATGCCTTGCGCTAAAGCTGTTGTATCTAAGGAACGATTATCATGAGTATAGGAAACAACATCCCTGGTCGTGAGCATATCAAAAATACCGTCGGAGCCTAAAATTAAATGGCTACCAGTCTCAATTTCGGAAAGAGATTTGACTGTGATCTTTGGCAGAGGATTAATGCCCGGGCCTACGTCATAGTCACCAATCGCTCTTCCAGGAGCAAGTATTCCTCCGATCCTCTCATCTAGCACTATTCCGCCGCGATTCTTAATGTTTTTTTCATAGCGCGGGTCGCTCGGTCTTGCATCTTCTGTAAGCTGAATGGGGGTGCCGGCATTGTCCAATACGGTTCGAGAATCTCCAACATTCGCCGTCCAGAGCTTGTCATCTAAAATCATGGCAATTGTGGCGGTTGTTCCTTGCTTCCTTGCTGCATGATCGTTTTCCAAATCTTTGTGCAAATGCGCAAACGTGCTTTTCAAGGCGTAAAAAATCCCTTCGGTGGTCAATTGCTTTGGATTGAATTTGCATAAAGCTTTACTGAGCTGCGTAAGCAGCTTATCGCGAACAAAGGTAGAGACGTAGTCACCGCTATGACCATCGAAAACGCCAAACAACTGAATGGGGTAATTTGTTTCGCCAATTTTCAGATGCTCTCCAAAAAATCTGATCTGCCCTCGACATGAGGATACGAGGGAGAGGGAGCTGTGGGTAGAGGCAAATGCGCAAACGAGGAATAAAGACCAATACTCATAAAATAAAACCCAAATAATTAATTATATTAATAAAGCCTAAATCAATTAATTATATTATATCATTTTTTTAAAAAATTTCGTCTTGGCAACCAGAAGTTATTGGTAATCAATGGGTAACGATAATAGGAGAATTTCCACGAGTTTTAACGACCTAAGTTGTTTAGAATTAATGATAAACGGATTATCGTTAAATATCGATCATCGAATTTTCACGACGTGAGCGGAAAGAAGATTATCGGTCGAACCTGACTGATAGGCGGAATACGCTTGCCAAGAGAGCCTTTGTCGCCTATTCTTTTTGGCAAATTGACAAAATAAAGTAAAAAAATTATGGCGGGACTCTCTTGCGGTATTGTCGGGCTTCCCAATGTGGGAAAATCGACCCTTTTCAATGCGCTGACGAAAAAAGCAGCTCAGGCTGCCAATTACCCTTTTTGCACCATCGACCCCAACGTCGGCATTGTCGACGTCCCCGATTCACGCCTGCCGGTGCTTTCAAAGCTCTCCAAAAGCCAAAAGCTCGTGCCTGCGACGATCACATTTGTCGATATCGCCGGCCTTGTCAAAGGCGCTTCCGAGGGCGAGGGTCTCGGCAACCAGTTCTTGGCCAACATCCGCGAGACAGATGCGATTGTGCATGTCGTGCGCTGTTTTGAAAACGACGATGTGATCCACGTGGCGGGAAAAGTCGACCCGCTTGCCGATATCGAAGTGATCAACTTAGAACTTGTCTTGTCGGATTTGCAGATGGCAGAGAACATCGTCGGGCGCCTCGAAAAGCAAATGAAAGGAAAAAAAGAGCTCGTCCCCATCGTAGAAACACTGCGCAAAGCGGTCGCCCACCTCAACCAAAATAAACCTCTGCGCACCCTAGCCTTAACGGATGAGGAAAAGGAATTTATCCTCGATTATCCTTTCTTGACCGACAAAAAAGTGCTCTACGCTTGCAATGTTTCTGAAGCTTCGCTTCCCTCCATGGAAAATGAATACGTACAAAAAGTGCGCGAATATGCCGCTAAAGAGGGCAATCGCGTCATTCCGATATGCGCTAGATTGGAAGAAGAAGTCGCGCAGTTTAGCGATACGGAAGCGCTTGAATTCTTAAAATCACTGGGTCTCGATGAGACGGGGTTGAACCGTTTGATCAAAGCGGCCTACGAGATTCTCGGCCTCATTTCCTACCTCACCACCGGAGAGATCGAAACGCGCGCTTGGACCATTCGCCGCGGGACTAAAGCTCCCGAAGCCGCCGGCAAAATCCACACCGACATTCAGAGGGGATTCATCCGCGCCGAGGTCATTTCTTACGGCGACATCGTGGCTTGCCATGGTAAGGCAGGAGCCCGCGACGCTGGAAAACTGCGCGCGGAAGGCAAAGATTACATTGTCCAAGATGGCGACGTCATTGAATTCTTGCACAGCTAATACGAATATGACATATCCACACTTATTTATCAGCTGCGCACCGCATCTAGAACCTCTTCTCACCGAAGAGCTCAAAGGCCTTGGCATTGCCGATGTGAAGCCTGGCTTCCGCGGCGTTTATGCCCCAAACACATTAGAGAACATCTATAAAATCAACTACCTCAGCCGTCTCGCGACGCGCGCGCTTCTTCCGCTGGCGCAATTTCACTGCCCCAACCCCGAAACGCTTTATCAGGAAGCGAGAAAAATACCTTGGCTCGATTATCTCGATGAAACCAAGACCTTTGCCATCGACGCCAACATCAATCATCCGCTGATCCGCCATTCTTTATTCGGCGCCCAGAGAGTCAAAGATGCGATTTGCGATGTCATCCGCGAAAAAAAAGACACAAGGCCCTCTGTCGACATTAAAAATCCCGACATCCAACTCAATCTCTTCATCCAAAAGTCGAAGGCGATCCTCAGCCTAGACACTTCCGGAGCCCCTCTCTATAAAAGAGGCTGGAAAGAGGGCAATGTCGAGGCCGGCGTCCCGGAAACCCTCGCCGCGGCCATCTTGATGCGGGCAGGCTACTCCGAGCGAGAAATTCTCTGCGATCCTTTTTGCGGCTCGGGCACATTTCTCATCGAAGCGGCCTCAATTGCCACGCAAACACCAGCGGGATATTTCCGCAAGAAATGGGGATTTTTCCATCTGCCAGGTTTTAATGCAGCCGATTGGGAAGCCTTCAAAAACACTTGGAACCAAAAAAGGCGGCCCGTCCATTCTCAAATCATCATCGGCGCTGACAACGATCTCGCTGCCGTACGTCTGTGCCGCGAGCATTTAGCGAAGACCGGCTTTGAAAAAGAAGTCCTTCTTTTAAACAGTCCTATTGCAAAATTGTCCCCTCCCCGCTCTCCAACGCTTGTCGTCACCGACCCTCCTTTTGGAAAACGGATGGAGGCATTCACGCAACTCTACCAAGATTTTGGCCAATTCTTAAAGGCCAAGTGCCCAGCAACCCCATGGGCCCATTTGCTGACCTCTTCTTTTCACTTGGTCAAAGCGACAGGCTGCAAAGTGATGTCCGAATGGCCGCTGAAGCATGGCGGGCTGAACGTCGCTCTTTACCAATTAAAGACATCGTAGTTGTTGCGATTATGCCATTTTAAGACGTGGACCCGCACCACTTTTCGGTGCTAATATAATTTGATAGCCTACTACATCGAGAATTCTTGAGAGTGTTTCGATGGTGATATTCGTTTTTTTTCCCGATTTTAAACTCTGAATAATTGTAGGCGATACTTCAGCTTCTGCAGCTAGTTTTCTAACAGAGATATGATCTTCTTCCATGGCAGCGAGTAACAATTCTGAGATCAAAAGCTCTCGGTATTCTCGGTCGAGGATTTTTTTTTGATGTTTATTCTCAATGAATTTTTCATAAGTAGTTTTAGTTTTTTTCTTCATAGTAAATCCCTCTTTTTATTCTTTCTTCAAAGCTAACATGAGCCTTAAGCGCCTGTTCCTTTTCATTTAATGGAAGCTTTTGCGATTTTTTTAGGAAAGCATTCGTAATAACAATTTTCTTTCCTGTGAAGAAAAAGCATAAATACCGGTCTGGTTGAGGTTTAAATGCGTAAATTTTTTCGCCTTCATTACGAAATTTGGTTTGATCAAATATCTTTCCCTGCTCACCCATCAATCGAAAAAGATTAAGAATTTTGCGCTGCTTATCCTTAGGTTGCTTGCTAAAATATTCCAAAGCCTGTGATTGCCCTTTTACATCGTAATACCATTCAATGGTGAATTCTGCTCCCACATATGCAATGTATTGCTTCATGCCATTCTCGCCTTTATCTATCAAGGGCATAGTATCATTTTAATGGTACAGAATCAAGACGAAATTCAACGAACTATCGAAAATTTTTCTGTAAGTCTTCCCACCAATCTGTTACAGAGAAAATATGTTTGGAAGACGATTCAACTTTCTCACCATCGCTGGGATAAAGATCGGCATTGACTTTAGCTGGTTTGTCATTGCAATCCTGCTCGCCTGGTCGCTGGCGGCGGGCTATTTCCCCTTCTATTATCCGAATCTTTCGTTAAGCGCCTATTGGACAATGGGAATTGCAGGCATGCTTGGGCTGTTCGTGTGTGTGATCTTGCACGAACTGGGCCATGCGATGGTGGCCAAACATTTTAAACTCCCCATTGCGCAAATCACTCTTTTCATTTTCGGCGGCGTCGCTGAAATCAAAAAAGAGCCGCAAACACCCAAGATCGAATTTTTGATAGCGATTGCAGGCCCCATCGTCAGCGTGATTCTTGCAGGAGGCCTGTACCTATTGACCCTTTCGGGCCTTCACTCGCATTGGCCGATCACTGTGACAGGCGTGACAAAGTACCTTGCTATCATTAATCTTGTTCTCGCCATTTTCAATCTGATCCCCGCCTTTCCACTTGATGGAGGACGGATTTTCCGCTCCATTTTGTGGTGGAGCAAGAAAGACTCCGAGTGGGCAACAAAAATCGCTTCCAGAGTGGGAGCGGGTTTCGGCATGCTCTTGATCTTCTTTGGAATTTTTGCCCTCATCACGGGAAATATCATCGCCGGTGTGTGGTTCGTGATCTTAGGTCTATTTTTGCAGCGCGCAGCCGCCATGTCGCGATCGCAGCATATCATCACGCACGAATTGCATGGCGAAAAAGTCCAAAAGTTCATGACGAAGAAGCCCATCAGTGTGTCTCCAGATATATCTATTGAGGAATTCGTCGAAAAATACGTTTACCATTCTTATCATCACCTCTATCCCGTCACAGAAGACGGAACGCTGATCGGTTACATCAGCTTGAGGGAAATCAAATCGATCCCTTCGGAGAATTGGGCGAAGGTTACTGTCAAAAAAGCGATGGTCGCCTCATCCCAATGCAAAACGGTTTCCCCTGAAACCAGCGCCCTAGAAGCCCTTGACATCATGAACCGGTCAGAAATGCCCATCCTCCTCGTCGTCAAAGGCAAGCAACTCGTAGGTATTCTCACCGCCCAAGATCTCTTTAAGCTGATCTCCATCAAACTGGAATTGCAGAGCGGTTCGGAATAATCGGTCGATTCTGAAATATTCCCTCTGCAAAAAAAAACACTAGAATAAATTACCTTTTATTGAGATAAAAGAAAATTTCAACACTCACTAATTGGGATTTACACTGTGGCCCCTCCTAACAAATTATTCGCTCTCTCCTTTCAAAAATGCATAATTATATTAAGTTTCTTCTTGACATTGTCTTCCATGATTTGGGCAGACCCATGTCCTTGTACTCCTTCTGTGGATTGTCCAGAACAGCCTAGAGGACCATGTTTGATGAACGCGCCTAATTCCTACATACTCCGCATGGCGATTACCGGAGAACATGGGGCTCTGACTTTCATTGGGAATACTCTTGGTTTAAGTAAAGCATTATGCATGAATGAGCCGGGCCTTTCAGACTCAATAGGCGCATTTACGACAGTAGACGATTCACAAATGGCTGGCATCTTTACGAGTGTCACCACAGGAGATGGCAGTCCAGCAGGAACGACTCTAAGCTGGCAGCAGAATAGCTCATCAGCTGTGTTGAACATTCCAACCGGGAGCACCATTCTTTATGCGGAATTGGTATGGAGCGGCAGCTATGGTTACTACTGTAGCGATTCGACCATGACCGGAATTGGATTTGGCGTAGATCCCAATTGTGTTCTCAATTTTGCCAATGGACCTATTACTCTTATCACTCCCGACAACCAAGTCCATTCCATTGTCGCTGATCCCGCAACAGCGATGATCTCGCAAAATCCTGCTCCAGACGTACAACCTTTTTATTGCGCTGGAAACTATACGCGCAGCGCAAATGTGACAGCTCTCTTTACCGCTCCTTCTTTAGCAAATCCCAATGGGACATATATTGTAGGAGGAGTACCTGCAACGGTTTCAGCAACGGACGATACGCACAATGCCGCCGGATGGACATTGGCGATCATGTACAGGAATCCAGCCAGCAACGTCAATAATATGTCTATATTTGTCGGTAGTCAGCAAGCCTCGCGTACCGATGAACCACCCGCCCAAGTCACCGGATTTTGCGCTGAGCCGCCCGGTCCAATGGGGACATCCCGGCTTCTTGTGAGTGCTGTCGAAGGAGATGCCCTAAAAACAGGTGACACAATGCAATTTGGGCCGACTCCGTTGAGTTTACTGCCTTTGTTTGGTCCGAATAATCCCATAGACAATTTCTTCTGTTCGCAGATCAATGACGATACAGGTCAATTAATCGACACAACGGGAACTTATTGCACCTATAATGCGATTCCTTCGGTGATGGATGTTCCTCAAGGCAGACAAGGATACGATATCACCAATGTGGATTGCACCTGGACAATTCTGCCTAATCAAATGACTGCATTCGCTCTTGGAACCACCGTAGGCGACGATTACATGATTAATGCCTTGGGCTTACAGATCATGGTCTTCTCTCCGGTCATCGTACCCATCAAAAAGGTCAATGGACAGGACAACATTGTGTCGTCCATTGGCGATATCGTTACTTTTACTGCCACAATCATGAATTCGGGAGCTACAGCTGCCGACAATGTTCTTTTTACAGATGTCCTTGAAACGGGGCTTTTGCTTCAGACGCTTAAAGTGAACAACGTTGTGGTACCCAATCCGGACCTGATCGCAGGCGTCCCGCTGGGAACGATCAATATTGGAGATACAGTCATTGTAGAATACACCGCTCTCATCGCCTCGCCTCCTGTCTCTGGCAACCTTTTCCAAAACTTTGCCTCGTCTTCTTTTGAGTTTTTCGCTTGCAGCAGTGCACAGCCTATTCAAAATTCAAATGATTCTAACATCGTGACAATTCGTCTTCGCTCCGAACTGATGCCAGGAATAGCGAACGGAAATTTTAAAGGAAAAGTCAAAAAATGCCCGTTCCTCGATACAACAGGCCGCACCTTGAAAGCGACATGGACCTCTGTAATACTACCCACTGTTCTGTATTACGAAATTTTTTACGCAGGAAAATTCGTGGAAAGAATTCCAAGCTTTGGGCCCTTTGTTTTTGACACATGTCTCGATTCTCATCAGAACCCCAATAAGTACACCATTGTCGCTGTGTATCCAAACAATTTACAAAGCCTACCCACTAAAATCACAATAACTCATGATTAAAAAGAATATCACACTAGCCCTCATCTATTCGTTTTGCGTAGTTTTGTCGCTTACCTGCACGAAACCGCTTGAAGGTTCTGGCATAGTCGTGGCCCAAGAGCAATGGCCTCAAACTCCCATCGCTTCAACCCCCAAAAAAACAAACGACCATCTCAATACTCTAGAACCACGCGCTGCTGCTTTTTTCCCCTCCTGGGGAAAATTCAGAAAAATTTATGGGGACGTGGGCTTAAGCCTTCAGCTTGAAGCAGCTAGGACATTGAAAAATCACCATTGGCTCGAAATCTGGGAAAATCTGGAATGGATCTTCATGGATGGAACGACGGGGCATTGCCACACCAAAATTGATATTGTCGATCTTAGCGTGGGCCTCAAATTTGTGAAAAGAGCTTTTCGCGAAAAACTGTTTCTATATCTTGGAGCAGGCATAGACGCTGGAGGTGTATTCATTGAGAACGACTTGCGCTGCGGCCAGAGCAAAACCTCCCACGATCACAAATTTAAGTGGGCATTCGGGGGCGTCGCCAAATCCGGCGGTCAGATCTATTTTGGTCCTCATGCTTACCTTTCTTTATTTGCCGATTATCTCTATCTGCCCATCCATTTCCACCACGATCATAACGTCGGTGGATTTAAAGTTGGCGGAGGCCTCGGCGCCAGATTTTAAGACATTAAGACCTTGTCCCCACTGACTAATCAATCACTTACGCTTTTGTTGAATTATAATAAATAATTTTTTATTAACAGAAAATTAATTATATATATGACCACATTTAGTGAAAAAAAAGATTAAAACTTAATCCAAAAAAACTATATCCATGCCGAATTAATGAAGCTTTGATAAACTTAGACAAAGACGCATTGAAAAAATATATTTCACAAAACGAAAAAATGAACAAACTAACTATTCTTCATGCGCTCAAAGCAAGTATACGCACAGACGACCTGGAATTTTACAATCTCGTTTTAGATGCGGATCCTCCTTTAGAATCTTCATTATTAACAACTACGATTGATCCAGATCCTGAAGCTGCAGTGAATAAAATATTCGATAAATTATTTAATTAAGGAATAAAAATGGCAGTACATCTTAGCTCAAGTTCTTTAACAACATCAACGGTTTTTCAAGACCCATTAGAGACCCTTAAACTTGATAACAATCGAGCGACAATTCAGAAAATCAAAAACTACATCGCTCAAGGCTTTGAAGTTTGCCTATTCGTTGGCCGCGGCCCAGCAGAGCCACTACCTCTGCCAAGTCACTCCAAACAGATCTGGGTCTCCCTAGATCCTTCTTTGAGAACCGCAGATGAGCTTCCAGCAGATCGATTGCATTTGATATTGAGCGGCAATGACAGCGCGGAAATGGCCATGATTCAACATCTATTCCACAAAGTGGTCGTCGACCAATCGACGATGAAATTTTTCGATCCAGGGATTGTCGATCGATTGACCTCGACATTGAATGTGGTTGATGGTGGTACTTCGCTAGTCTTTGAAAGTTTAATCCAAATGGCCAGCCCGGCTCCCAATATAGAAGATTGGGAATTCGATCACCATTGGAATAATATTGGAGTAAACGAAGAGAAATTTAATAAGGAAGTCACAGAGTACTACGAAGCGTCTCAAGCATGTTTAGACAACTTTATTCAAGAAATTGGCGGCAAGGAAAACCTCGCTTCCAACGCTCTTTATAAGAAATTCATAATCACTCTTCCCGAGGAACTCGTCCAAGTGTCCACCATCGATGATCTGCTATCCGATTTTAGACTTTGGCTCGCTGAGAAAAAAGGGATTTCGTATCCTCTCGCTAAATACATTCCTCTGGCGCGGCAAAAAACAGTGGAATACCTCGACTCTCGTTATGAAAACGTCGAGTTAAAACTCAACACTCCCTACCCTTTTTGGACAAAATATCGAGGCGATTACGACAACTTCTTCGTAGCAACGGGATCGCTAGAAGGGGTTAAAGTGAGAAATAATGCCGCGGTCATTAAAAAAATTATGCAATTCATTGCCGAGGGGAAAAAGGTTTGTCTCTTCATTGGTCGCACACCGGATGAGCCCTTGCCTAATGAGCCGAATACGATCTGGGTGTCGTTGGACCCAAAGTTGAGAAAATCGAAAGAACTTACTCCTGACCGATTGCATCTGATCCTCAGCTGCAACGATTCTGCGGAGATGTCCACCATTCAACGCCTCTTCTCCAAAGTGGTCGTCGATCAGTCGACGTGGAAATTTTTCGATCCAGGGATTGTCGATCGATTGACCTCGATCCTTACACTCGATCCTGAAAGTTTGTTGATCTTTGAAAGCGCATTTCAATATATCGAACACAGCAGCGAGATTGATACTTGGACATTCAATCACGTCTTATTGACTATCCCTACTAAAGATGATAGTAAGTACTACCAAGAGCTAAATGAGTGTATGAACAATTTCCTTCAAGAAATCGGCGGAAAAGATAATCTCGCTTCAAGCGCCCTATACCAAGAATATCTTAAGGAAATTGACTTGACAAAATTCCGCCGAACACCTTCCCCGGAACAATTGTTCGAGGGGTTTCGTGGATGGCTTCCAAGGAAAAAAGGAATCGTAAGCCCGGATTCCAAATATGTCCCATTAGCGCGTCAGAAGACCGTGGACTACCTGCAAACGCGCTTTCAAAACGCAGAAATCAAACTCGGTGAGCCTTACCCCTATTGGACACGGTACCAAACAAAGAATGATAACTTCTTTGTGGCGAAGGGTCCTAAGGTATAATCAAAGAGTTTTTTTAAGCCATTTTCCCTTGATCTAAGAGCGGCTTTTCTATAGATTGCAATGTGACGTAGATGGTTTTTACACCTACATAGACATTGCATGGCAGAAAAAACAGAAAAGGCGACCCCGAAGAAGCTGCGCGATGCGCGCAAAAAGGGACAGGTCGCCAAATCGCAGGACTTTCCCTCGGCTTTTACATTCATTGTCTCCATTGCCACTGTGATCATCAGCTCTGGGTATCTTTTCCAGGTTCTGGCCTCTTATATTATCGCCATGTTCAAGCTTTCCGGGACCAATATCGACATGCAGAACCGCGCCGGGGGCATTTTTAATCAAGCGATCCAAGTGATTTTCAATACGAGCATGCCGATCATGGTGCTGACGGGGTGTATCGGCATTCTGACGAACTTTCTCATTGTCGGGCCGATGTTTTCTGTCGAGGCGATGAAGCCCGACATCAAGCGGCTGAATCCCGTGACCAATATTAAAAATCTCTTTAAATTTAAAACTTTGTTCGAACTCTTGAAGTCGATCTTCAAGATCGCAGGAGCTTTGATCCTGATCTGGTCGGTGGTCTGGTACAGCATTCCTGAAATCATTTCCACAGCGGCCTTGCCTGTGCAGGGCAGCGCGATGGTCTTCGCTGACTTTTTGATCAAGGTCATCATCCGCGTCGGAATTTTCTTTTTAGTGATCGCCGTCTTCGACCTCGTCTTCCAAAAAAGAAATTTCGCCAAAGAAATGAAGATGGAAAAGTTTGAAGTAAAACAAGAATTTAAGGATACAGAGGGCGATCCCCACATCAAAAGTCGGCGGCGCCAGACTGCCCAAGAGATCGCTTATCAGGAAGGCCCGCTGTCTGTCAAGCGCGCTAAGGCAATCATCACCAATCCTACCCATATCGCCGTGGCCGTCGAATACGACCCCGAGAAGGAGCCGGCGCCGAAGATCGTGACGATGGGGAAAGGGCCGGTTGCCGATATGATCATAAAGGTCGCCCAAGAAAATGGAATTCCGATCATGCGCAATGTGAGTTTGGCACAAATCCTTTTTGAAAAAGGGAAAATCAGTGAATATATCCCTGAGGAGACTTATCAGGCAGTAGCGGAGATCCTGCGCTGGTTGGAAGGCATCGAATCCTTGGAGACAACAACAGAGCTTTTTAAGTAAACAACTCACGCCTAAAGGCGGAAGCTTAATGGTCAGTGTTTCACTGCCACCTGCGTGCGGTTTACGGCGCACGTTGCTTCGGGGGAGCCCGAAACAAACCTGCAGAGATTTCGACTAGCATTGCAGTCGGCGTGCTGCTGGTTTCCACACGAACATTTGAAAAGGTGTCTTTCACGGACACCTAAACAACCACAAACGGAGCATGTTTGACTGCTATAGGCTGGATTGACATACAGAACAGAAAGGCCTTCCGCTTCGGCTTTATATTGGATAAAGGTCTGAAGTTGACGAAATCCCCAGCGATGCAGGCGGGTACGCATTCTTTTTCCCGCTTTAATCCGCTCTCGAATATTCGTCAAATCTTCCAAAACGATTACCCCAGCTTTCTGTTCTATCGCATCACGAACGATTTGTTTGCTCAGTTCATGGTTGACATGTCTCATACGTCGACCCTCTCTGCCGGAGATTTTCTGCAGCAATTGTTTTGCCGATTGAGAACCGTTGGACTGAAGGGCACGACGCTTTGCAAGAAATTGATCTCGTTCATAGCGGATCTTGCCACCGCTAAAAATTTTTCCCTCACTGGTTGTAAAAACATTATTTTCCCCCAGATCAACCCCCAAAACCTTTGTATTTTCTTGCAGAGGGGGATCAGGAAGATCCAAAACAAGATTGAAGTACCATTTCCCTTTTTTGCGAACCAGCTCGCCTTCTTTAGGGACCCCCTGAGAAAAATAAGTTTTCTGAAAAGGTCCAAACCGCAAAGAAGTTTTAATTCTCTTACCCAAAGTATACAGAGAGATAATCCCGTTTTTAATCGAGTAAGTGCGCTTGTCGAAATGGACGCTTGTTCCTTTATGGAAATGGATTTGAGGAACCTCTTGTTTTGGAAAGATTTTTTTGGCTTGGTAAGCTTTACAAACCGAGTAAATGGCGTTGCAAACCATCTGCGAACCCAGCAAGGATGTTTGACGAATCTTGGAATAGACAAGACCATGCAAGGTCACGCGGTTCCAACAGCGATTAGCCATTGCATCAGGAACAATTTGATTGCAGGCGGAATGGTACGCTTCTTGCAATTGCAAAAGCAATATCTCTTGCTCAGTGGTTGTATCCAATCGTATGCTAATGGTTCGTTTCATGGACAAAAATTGTCGCAAGAATTTATTTTATTTTCAATTTTAAAAAAAGGAGCAGCGCTTCCTCCCCGCCATAAAGGACTGGGTTTCCGCGCTGTCAATTAGGATGAAAAATTTCTTTGAACGCTTAGCCCGTCAGCTGGGAGGGGAAAAAGCGCTTAATATCATTAATTCGTCCAGCGATATCGTCCTGGCGCTTTTCATCATCGTACTGATCATGATGATCATCATCCCCGTCTCCCCTGGGGTGATCGATAATTTGATCGCCGTCAACATGACGATCTCTATTGCCCTTCTGATGGTCGCCTTGTACATCCCTAAAGCCGTCCAGCTCTCGATGTTTCCCTCTCTTCTCTTGATCACGACACTTTTCCGCCTTGGGATTGAAATCTCCGCCACGCGCCAAATTTTGCTTCATGCCAATGCCGGGCACATCATCTTTGCCTTCGGAAACTTTGTCGTCGGGGGCAACTTCGTCGTCGGCGGTATTATCTTCTTAATCATCACGATCGTTCAGTTCATCGTCGTTACAAAGGGCGCCGAGCGCGTCGCCGAGGTCGCCGCCCGCTTCACTTTGGACGCGATGCCGGGGAAGCAGATGAGCATCGATGCCGATATGCGCAGCGGCATCATCGACGCCGCCCAAGCGCGCGACCTCCGTCTGGCCTTGACCAAAGAGAGCCAGCTCTATGGAGCGATGGACGGCGCGATGAAATTCGTCAAAGGGGACGTCATCGCGGGTATCGTCATCGCGGTCATCAATATCGTCGGGGGCTTGATCATCGGGGTCGCCATGCACGGAATGACTGCCATTCAGGCGGCCCATACATACACGCTTCTCTCTATCGGGGGCGGCCTTGTCGCGCAAATCCCCTCCCTGTTGATCTCTTTGACAGCTGGTATCGTGACCACCCGCGTTTCTTCGGAAAAGAAAGACTCCCATCTCGGTAAAGAAATTTCGGGACAGCTGCTCAGTCAGCCTAAAGCGATCATGATCGCCTCAGGGGTCATGTTCATGATGGCCTTCATCAAGGGCTTTCCCACGCTCACCTTTATCATTATCTCCGTGGCGATGTTCGGCATCGGCTTCACGGTGTGGTACAATGCAAAAAAGACAGCCGCTAAAACACAGGCGGGGATGGTTTCCTCCAAAGTCTCCACGGATGTCGAGGGACACACCGTCATTCGAGGGGGAATGGACGACTACGCTTTGACCCTACCCGTCATCCTCGAGGTCGGCAAAACGCTCTCCAATACCATCCGCAAGGAAAAAGCAGGGACGACTTTCATTGAGGACATGATCCCTAAAATGCGCCACGCCCTCTATCAAGATCTCGGCGTTCGCTTCCCCGGCGTGCACGTGCGCACTGACGCTCCAACGTTGGAGTCTGACGAATATTCTATTTATTTAAACGAAGTCCCGATCGTTCGCGGCAAAATCATCGAAAATGCACTTTTGACCACCGAGACACCCGACAACTTGCGCCGGTATAATATTCCTTTCACAACGACGAAAAACAACATCGGCCAGCCCTCTGTCTGGGTCGACAACAAATATCAAGAAATTCTTCAAAAGGCGGGCATCAAATTTTGGAAGCCCCTCGATGTGATGATCCTCCATCTCTCTTACTTCTACCGGCAGCATGCTGCCGATTTCATCGGGATTCAAGAGGTCCGCGGCATTTTGGAGTTCATCGAAAAATCATTCCCCGACCTCATTAAAGAAGTCACGCGCCTTGTCCCTTTGCAAAAATTGACAGAGATCTTCAAGCGTCTTGTCCAAGAGCAAATCTCCATCAAAGATTTGCGCACGATTTTAGAGGCGCTGGCCGAGTGGGCGCAAACGGAAAAAGACACGGTTCTCCTCACCGAATATGTCCGCTCCTCCCTGAAGCGGTACATCAGTTATAAATATTCCCAGGGACAATCGATCCTGTCTGTCTATCTTCTCGATCCCGAGATCGAAGACATGGTCCGCGGGGCGATCAAACAGACCTCCGCAGGCTCCTATCTCGCCCTCGACCCAGATTCTGTCCAATTGATTTTACACTCGATGCGCACCACGATCGTCCCGACGCCTGTCGGCGGGCAGCCTCCCGTCCTTCTCACCGCCATCGACGTGCGCCGGTTCGTACGCAAATTGATTGAAGGAGAATTCCCCGACATGGCCGTGGTCTCCTATCAAGAAGTCGTCCCCGAAATTCGAATCCAGCCTCTGGGGCGCGTACAACTTTCATAAGGGTGAGTGTCGGTGGTGATTTTTCCTTTAGTCTCAAATTCGGCGCCGCGGTACATAGTTAGATAAACTAGGACAAGGCGCCGAATTTGAGCCTAAGAAGCTGTACTGAGAGTAAAGGCGTAAAAAGCAATTAATAAAATTCATTAACCCACTCTATTTCTCATGTCGGAAGACCTCACGCCATCTCGAATCCAGCCGACGCACATGGACGCCTCGAGGGCGCAAGCCACCGCCGCGCAGCAGGCCTCGCGAGGAATGGTTGTCGCACAAGAAGAGAGCGACATGGGCTTTCAGTCTTGGATCGACGAGGGCGCCTTCAACATCACTGTCATGGCTAGGCGTTTTGAAACACTGGAAAACAAACGCAAGCGCACGTCGAGAGAGGAAGAAGCCGAAAAGACCGAGCGAAAAGAGCAAGTGCAACAGGTCGAGCGTCTAGAAGAGGTCAGCGAGCAATTCAGCCGAAAAAATCCTGAACTGCAGACGCGCTCTCTTCTTCTGCTTCGAGCCCGCATCGGACAAAAGGATACGCGGGAAGAAATCTTGCGAAAAGTTCTCGAAATGTATCCCGATTATTCCCTTGCCGACGAAGCGTTGGATTTCTTGCTCGAGACTACGGACGGCGGCCTCGCTTCAGAAGTGCGCGCCGCCAAAGAAGAACTCAATGCGCTGCATGGAAGAGAAGTGAAGGCCGGCCGCAACATCGCTCAGCAAGCGCGCGAATTTTCTCAAGCCGGCTTAGGAACGCCGACAGGTCTGCGCAATCTTTACCGAGAAGTCACAGGCAATCCTCGCGACTCCAACACTCTATTCAATGAGCTCACGACCAAGTTCAATTTCGATAAGATGAAGACAGTGATCGATTTTCTCTTGCACTCGATGGGTGGCGACCTCAAATCCAAAGGGCCCTCTATCGACCGCGGCGAGCTTCATCGCCTGCTTTCGGAAGCCCGAAAGCTGCAAGCGATCCTGGGGATTTTCCGGTTCTTCAAATCTCGCATGAATCTCATCGGCTCCGCCTTCGACCGGCAAGGGCTGCAACTGCCAACCCGCATCAACTTTGAAATGCTCGCCAAGCAATTCATGAAGGCGGTGCAGGAGCGCTATCCTTCTGCGGACAAAATCCTACAGCTCGCCGCTCAGCTCGGCCTCTCAGATGAGGTTCTTGCCCAAGTGATCATTTTTACACAGATGCGCGATGGGATCCGCCAGACAGCGCCCAAGCTTTTCAAATCGGACCAGCACCGCCAGGACCTCCTCAACGCATTTATCGACGCCATCGAGGAGCTCGACGAACGCCTCGAAGAAGGCGAAGAAGAAGAGAAAAAGGAAGAAAAAAATAATGGTTGATCCATTCGAAGCATTGCTCAGCGAGCTCGGCACAGAGCTCGGCATCACTCTTCATCCCGACAGAAAAGGCGCTTGTAAGCTCAAAATCAATGACATTTTCCATATCCAGCTCGAATCCGACGCCCACCAGGAAAATCTCCTCATCGCCGCTTTCATTTGCGATCTGCCGCCCGGCAAATACCGGGAAAACATCCTTCGCGATGCTTTAAAGGCGAATTGGCCTTTCGCCAAAAATGGAACCCTTGCCTATTCCGATCGAAACAATAAGCTTGTTCTCTTTTCCTCCCTCCGGCTGGCGAATTTGAATGGGAAAAAACTCGCAGAGTTTCTCAGTATCTTCATCGACAAGGCCAATAACTGGCGCATCGGCGTGGAAACTGGCCACACTGCCCATCTAGTCACCGCCCCTACAAAAAGCTCGAGCGGACTGTTCGGGATGAAACCATGAGCGAACTTTCTGACATTCTTTTCCACTCGATTAGCGGCAAGGCTTGGGAGAGGATCGGCGTCCGCAGCCACCATGGCATCAATTTTCCCCTCTCCGCCCTTCACAGCAAAAATAGCAGCGGGATCGGAGATTTCTTCGACCTCATTCCCTTGATCGATTGGTGCCAACTCATAAAAATCGATTTCATCCAATTGTTGCCCCTCAACGATGCGAATAGCGAATCCGATCCCAGCCCTTACAATCCCATTTCCTCCTGCGCTCTCAATTTTCTCTATCTGTCGCTGCATTCTTTGCCCTATGTTGAAAAGCTCCCTGAGTTAAAAAGCAAACTCAAAGATTTCCATAAATTCAACGAAACATCCTACGTCAATTACACCGAGGTCTTCACTCATAAGAACGGGTGGCTGCGAGAATATTATGAACAAGTGGGCCAGTCTCTCTTAAAGACAGACGACTTAAAACAATTCATCGCAAATCATGAATGGGTTATGCCCTATTCTCTGTTCCGCACTTTGAAGGACAACTTTAGAAATGTCTCATGGAAGACATGGCCCGAAGATATCCGCTATCCCACTTCAAAAAAACGGGAAGAACTCTATGTAAAGCACGAAAGGGAAGTTTACTTTTACGCCTTGATGCAGTTTCTTTGTTATAGCCAGCTAAAAAAAGTTCGAGAATACGCCAACCTTAAAGGCGTTTTCCTCATGGGCGACCTTCCCATCCTCCTCAGCAGCGAAAGCGCGGACTTCTGGCAATACCCAGAGTATTTCGACGATCACCTCGCCGCTGGCGCTCCTCCCGATTTTTATAACTCTTACGGGCAAAATTGGGGCTTTCCGATCTTCAATTGGGATGCTTTGAGAAAAAAACATTTCTCTTGGTGGAAACAACGCTTAAGCTACGCAGAACCCTTTTACGATATCGTCCGCTTAGACCACATCATCGGATTTTTCCGCATTTGGGCGATCCCTCCCCATCATCACAGCAAAGACGGCTATTATATTCCAGAAGATGAAAACCAATGGGAACCTCAAGGAAGAGAGCTTTTGAAGATGATCGTCGATAACACGTCGATGCTTCTCATTGGAGAAGATTTAGGGACCGTGCCCAAAATTGTGCGCCCTATCCTCAAGGAAATGGGGATCTGCAGCACGAAAGTCATGCGCTGGGAAAGAAAGCACGAGGAAGACAAAAGCTATATTGCTTTCCAGGACTACCCCCCCGTCAGCATCACCTGTCTTTCGACCCACGATTCCGAGACCTTGGCACAGTGGTGGAAAACATTCAAAGACGAGGCCAAGCCCTTTGCCGAGATGCATAAATGGCTCTATCGGAGCGAACTTACCCAAAAGCAGCGGGAAGAGATCTTATGGGACAGCCATCACACTTCCAGCCTTTTCCACGTCAACCTATTACAAGAATATTTAGTACTATTTCCCGAGCTGTCTTGGCCCGATCCCGATGATGACCGGATCAATATTCCAGGGACAATATCGATTAAAAATTGGAATTATCGATTCAAACCTTCCCTTGAAACCATCCTCTCCCATCAAGAACTTTTTTCGACGATGGAAAGAATCTTAGGGGTTGTAAGGAAATAAATTTTACAGTTCTCGAGGGAAAAATCGTCGAGAGATGAATCGATTTTTCCCTCGAGAACTGTAAAAGTTATTTTCTTACAACCCCTTATCCTCTTCAGATAAAATTTAATTAGAGACAAACAAAAGTTTGTTTATAACAATAACATTTAATTAAGCTGTTATTTTTACACTCATAATAATATAATTATGTCATACAAATTAAAAAGCGAGAACAATTATGTCAACTTATTTTGGAAATCTATCTTTACCAAGTTTATCAAGCATCAATCAATCTATAAAAAACTGGCTGCCTAAAAACGGGCACACAAGACAAGCTTCTAGCCTAAGCCAGGAAGTGAGCTCATTGGAACAATCCCTTACCGATAAGACGGGAACTGTATTTCAATCAAAAGTCGCAGAAACAATTCAAATTCTCGGCCAACAAAAGACAAAATGCCTTAACGAGCTTAACCGCATGAATGGCAACTATTATCAAGATCCCAATTCTGGCCTAAAAAAAGCGTGGGACAAGGTAGTCGAATGTTCAATGAAAGCGCTGAACATTAAAGTCGACAGGTTGGAGCAACTCCCTGAAATTCGCTCCCAGCTCGAAACCACCCCCGAGACGGAAGAAAAAACCGAAGCGAAGAGAAAAATTAGCTTTTACCATGCCATCGAAACAAAACGAAATGCTCGAAAAGCCCAACTTGAAATAATCATCGCCACAGAAAAAGCCTCTTTGCCTAACTTCCAAGAACAATTGAAACAGAAGAAAGAAGCGCTCATCAAAGAACATAAAGATCTCTGCGGAAATTACTTTGGCGATTCCAATGGAAAACTCGACCAAGCTTGGCGAAGATACGAGACAGCGATCAACCACGGCTCCACTGGAGAAAATAGCCTCAGAGCATATGAGGCCTTAGAAGAGAGAAGGAAAGTCATTGAATCCGAACTTCACATGGTGGACGAGCAGCTCTCCATTCCTTCGAACCCACACCGCACCATTGAAACAATGACAACGGAATCCATCGCCAAGCAGATCCAAGAGTATAAGACAGCCTCTTAGGGTTTTCTTATTCGCTTCTCATCAAATCTTAGGGGCATTAGACTTGTGTTAGTATGTCTATGCCCTTTAAAGTTGTAATCCTGTTCATTTGCCTTGTAACTACCCACGAACTTTTCGCCAAAAAGAAAGTCAAAATCCCCGAAAGAGCCCTCCCAGAACAGGGAGCGAGTTCGTCGATTAAGTCTTTATTTAATAGCTTGGATCCGTGTTCAGTTTCCCAACATTTGAGCTTTTATGAGCTCTATGCGGATACTGCGGAAGGGAAGGCCGCTCTAAAACGAGCTTGGGAGCTTCTGAACGGCGGAGCGCTTCCGGGGAAGGAATCGTCTACGGTATTGCCGGGAGTCGATATTCAGGCAATCATTTCTTTGGTCACCCGTCAATCCACAGATGCTCCTGTCACTTTGAATGAAGATCAGCTCGCCCAGGTAGAGAAAATCGCGGCGCGCCTCTCCAACCGCAAGCTCAAAGGCCATGAGGCGTGGACAAGGAAGGAGGTATTGGGTTTACTTCCTGAAGAAATCGACCTGGCCCGCGGACTTCTGCTATTTCAATTCGATCCTTCGGACAACCTTAAAAATGAAGTTCGGCAATACGAGGCAAGCATCGATCTCATGGCCTTGCAAATCGCCGCGCGCCTTTCCCCTGGCGCCTCTAATGAGGACAAAATCCGCGAGATCAACCGCTTCATCTTTCAAGAGATGCAATTCCGCTTTCCCCCTCACTCTCTTTATGCAAACGACATCGACCTTTATACTTTTTTGCCCGCGGTCCTCGACAGTAGGCAAGGCGTATGCCTTGGCGTATCGATCCTCTATTTGGCGATCGCCCAGCGCCTCGATTTGCCTTTAGAGATCATCACACCTCCTGGCCACATTTATGTGCGTTATAATAACGGGCGCAAGATCATCAATATCGAGACCACCGCGCGCGGCATCGATCTTCCTTCCGAGGTCTACCTCGGGATCAATACTCGGCGGCTGCAGCTTCGCAACATGAAAGAAGTGATCGGCATGGCATTCATCAACCAGGCCTCGGTCTTCTGGTCGAAACAAGATTATGCAAAAACCGTCATGCTCTATGAAAAAGCCCTTCCTTTTCTTCCTCAAGACCCTTTGCTCAAAATGTTCATGGGTCTCAATTATCTCTTCATCGGTAAGAAAACGGAAGGGAATAAGCTCTTAAGAGAAATCCGCCGTTTAACCTTTGACGAGGCTGTTTCCCAAGAATCGATCCCCGAAGATTATTTAACCGGCAGGATCGATGCCGAAGGACTCAAAGCAGTCTTTTTGCCCGTCGATGAAACGAGGGAGTCGATATTAAAAAAACAAAACGAGCTCGAAAAGATTCTTAAGCGCTATCCAAACTTCCGCGCCGGCAAGCTCCATCTCGCCACCACATGGCTGCAGCTCGGCCGCACGAATGAAGCGAAAGAAATTCTCGAGGAGTATCACAAACTCGATCCCCATTTCAGCGTCGTCGAGTATTATCTCGCGGTTCTTTGCCTGGAGCATTTAGATTATCACCAATCCTGGAACTATTTCAAACAGGCGGAATCACTCACACAGGTTCGAGGGCACCGCCCCAGAGCGTTATTATCGCTCAAAGAACACCTGCGCAGAAGCTGTCCTGAACCTTGATCTCCGCAGACAATCTATCCAATTTCCCTCTACGCCGAATTTTTTTTTAAATATTGGTTTGCAATTTATTCCCAATTCTTTACCATGCAAAATATGAGAACCTAAAATACGGAGAGACGTATGAAGCAATTTTCTCTTGCAACTACATTGCTCTGCGCGGCGCTAGCGCCTCTTTGCGCAGACAATGTAGAGAACATGATCAGCCAAAACGGGAACGGAAATAACGGCCAATCCCAAATGTCCGGTCAAAATAACCAAAAAAGAAAAATGGAAGCTCAACGGATGTTTGAGCAAAGATGGCGTGACAACATGATCACTCCAGAAGCGAAGCCAAAAACAGATGGCCAAAGCTGGAATCCGCTCATTACCGCAGACTTCATCTATTGGAAAGCCTATGAACAAGGCCTTCAGTATGCCTATGACGGGGTACCAGATGCTCCATCAGCCGTTCCCCCGAGTGCAGGAGGCGGAAAAGTCATGCGCCCTCAATTTGAGTGGGAACCTGGCTTCAAAGTTGGCTTCGGCAACAAATTTGCCCATGACGGCTGGGATGTTTATGCCCAATACACATGGTTGCATGCCGATGCAGAGGACGAAGAAGAAGAAACAAGCTGCTGCGAAACAACTTGCAATTCTGCAAAATCTGAGTTCTGGCTCGCGACAAACGCTTGTCCTGAAGCGATTAGAGTGGCCTGCGAAGGCGCTAAGTGGAAATTAAACAGCTTCAACGTCCTCGACTTGGAGCTCGGAAGAGATTTCTACATCAGCAAATTCCTGACCATGAGACCATTCGGCGGCTTGAAGTTTTCTTGGATGAGACAGAAATATCGCGTCGACTATGATGATGTCCTCTTCGTAGGCGATGAGTTTGTCAATCCCCTCAATGATCCAACAACTGTGATCCCACTTGGGTCGGATGTCGACATGAGATTCAAGCAAAGAGAGTTCGGCGTGGGCTTACGCGCTGGTATGAACACTGCTTGGTACTTCTGCAAATGGCTCGGCGCCTATGGCGATTTCGCGCTGACAGGCCTTTGGAACCGCTTCAAAGAACGACGTACCGTTTCAATAAACGGAGGGTCCTCTTCTAGCTCCTCTAGCTCTTCGAGCTCATCTAGCTCGTCTAGCTCTTCGAGTTCTTCGGGTTCGTCTTCGAGTGGATATAACAGTGAAAGCATCAGAGATAAAGTCTATGATGTGACTGCTGTTCTTGAAGTCGGGCTTGGCCTTTTCTTCGACTATTCGTGGAACAACGATGATTATATGATCATGTTGGCCGCTGGTTGGGAAACGCAAGTGTGGTTCAATCAGAACAACTTCATCTATCTGATGAACAACAATGCCCCTGGAAACCTTTCTTTCCAAGGCTTCACACTGAAACTTGGTTTCGGCTTCTAATTTTCTAAGTATCTTAGGGAAACAGCCGCTCTCGTTAACTCGAGAGCGGTTTTTTATTTCTTAAAATTTAATTTTGGATAAACTGCGGAAAAAGGTGGTTATAGATGGGTCGCTTTATTTTCGTACTTGTTTTAACAGGCTTTGCACTTCATTGTTCTTGTCTGCAGGCACAGATTCTTCTCGACGAGGTAATGTCGAAAGAGGACCAAAAAAAGACAGGCGTGGACAAACTGAATAAGAATCAAAAAATAGCCCTGGAAATCTGGCTCGATCAAAATTTCACCCCAAAAGTTAAAACCCAGGAATCTGAAAACGAACTTTTCCTCTCGATCAACATCGACAATGGTCATAAAATCCAATTATCAGACAACACCATATGGGAAGTGTCTCCAGATGATGTCAATACCTCATCGTTCTGGTTGACCCCTTTTGCAGTCAAAATCATCCCCAGCGGCGATCCCAAGTACCCATGCTTGATCGTCAATAAAGATTCCAACGTCAGCGTCAAAGCGCGCCGCATCTTCGCCCCCCGCACCGTCTCCCCTAGCAGCTAAGAAAAATTAACCACAGAGAGCACAGAGGCCGAAAGAGGCGGCTTTGCCGCAAAAAAAATCCACCACCAATTTTGCGGCGAAGCCGCCTCTTTCGGCCTGTGTGCTCTCTGTGGTTATTTATTTTACTTCCGTGGTTAAAAAGCTTAGAATGGAACTCCCTGGAGGAAAATATGGCTCCGCAATTTACTGAATCTGCACGCGATGCCCTGGAAAAGGCGTTTCAGCTTGCCCAGGAGAACAACCACACCGAAGTGAATGAAAATCACTTAGCGCTTGCCTTTTTTGAGGATTCCCAAGGTTATTTTTGGACGCTTTCCGCGGCGTTGGGATTGAATCCTTCTCTACTAGTTCCTCAGCTGGAAGCCGCACTGAAAAAAGTGCCCACATTCAGCGGCGCAACTCAGGCGCCGGCCATTTCCCCTCAATTGCAAAACAGAATCGCTGAAGCGCAGGCCATTGCCAAAAAATGGGACGACGCCTACATCAGCAGCGACCATTTCTTTTATGTATTTTGGCAATCAGCGGAGGGTCCTTTTGCGTCCTGGAAAAAAAGCGCCAATCTGATTCTCAAGGAAGTCGAAGCGCGCATTAAACAAATGAGAGGATCGATAAAAATGGACTCCCCCACAGCAGAAGCCAGCCTCCAGGCGCTAGATAAATATTGTAGAAACCTCACTCACTTGGCCAAAGCGGGAAAACTCGACCCGGTCATCGGCAGAGACGAAGAAATCCGCAGGACGATGCAGGTTTTGAGCCGCCGGACAAAGAACAATCCACTCTTGATCGGCGAGCCCGGTGTCGGCAAGACGGCTATCGCCGAAGGACTCGCGCTGCGCATCGTGCAAGGCGACGTTCCCGATTCGCTCAAAGACAAACAGCTTTTCGTCCTCGATATGGGAAGCTTGATCGCTGGAACTAAATACCGCGGAGAATTTGAAGAGCGCCTCAAGGGCATTCTCAAAGAGATCGAAAAAAGCGAAGGGCAAATCCTTCTGTTCATCGACGAGGTCCATACGCTCGTCGGCGCCGGGGCTACCGAGGGAGCGATGGACGCGGCAAACCTATTAAAGCCCGCCCTCGCGCGCGGAACGTTGCATTGCATCGGTGCCACGACGCTTAATGAATACAAAAAGTACATCGAGAAAGATCCTGCCCTAGAGCGCAGGTTCCAGCCTGTGCTCATCGAAGAGCCGTCCTTAGAAGATTCCATCGCCATCCTGCGCGGCCTTCGAGAACGGTACGAAATCTACCACGGCGTCCATATCACCGAAAGCGCCCTGCATGCCGCTGTCTATCTTTCAGCGCGCTACATCACCGACCGAAGGCTTCCCGACAAAGCGATCGACTTGATCGATGAGGCCGCAAGCGTGATACGCTTGCAGATCGGCAGCCTTCCCCTTCCCATCGACATCAAAGAACGAGAACTCTCCAGCCTGATCGTCAAACAAGAAGGTTTAAGGCGTGAAGACACGTCGCTCGCTCGCGACGAAGCGGAAAAAATGCAGGCGCAGATCGCGAGCTCCAAAGAAGAGCTCGCCGTTCTTCGAGAAAAGTGGAACCAAGAAAAGAAATTAATCGAGCAGGTCAAAGAGAAAAAAAATGCCCTGGAGAATCTCCGTTTCCAAGAAGAAGAGGCGGAAAGGGCTGCCGATTACAACAAAGTCGCTGAGTTGCGCTATAGCATCCTGCCCAAGACCAAAAAAGAGCTCGAAGAGGCCCAAAAAAAACTTCTCAGCCTGCCTCACCGGATGCTGCAAGAAGAGGTCGATGAGCCGCTCATCGCGCAAATCGTCGCCAAATGGACCGGCATCCCTGTCAATCGGATGCTCGAAGGGGAAGCGCAGCGCTTGCTGAATTTGGAAAAAGAGTTAGGTGAGCGCGTCGTCGGCCAGTCATTTGCTATCGAGGCCGTTAGCGAAGCGATCAGGCGCTCCCGAGCGGGACTCAATGACCCATCGCGCCCAGTTGGGGTCTTTTTGTTCATCGGTCCCACGGGGGTGGGAAAAACAGAGCTCGTCAAGGCCCTTGCCGACCAGCTCTTCAATCAGGCAGAGGCGATCATCCGCCTCGACATGTCGGAATACATGGAAAAACACAGCGTCGCCAAATTGATCGGCTCGCCGCCTGGCTATGTCGGCTACGAGGAAGGTGGCCAGCTCACCGAAGCGCTTCGCCGCCGTCCCTACAGCGTCGTGCTCTTTGACGAAATCGAGAAAGCCCACCACGATGTGTTCAATATCCTGCTGCAAATTTTCGATGATGGAAGGTTGACCGACAGCAAAGGACGAACCGTCAATTGCAAAAACGCCCTCTTCATCATGACATCGAACCTCGGCTCCGACCTTCTTCTCGAAAAGCTCCGCTCGCAGCCGACCGGATGGACAAAAGAAGAAGTGCTCGCGATCGTCGATCCGGTTTTAAAAATGTACTTCCGTCCGGAATTCTTGAACCGTCTCGATGAAATCCTCCCATTCCTTCCTTTACAAGAGCAGGACATGGAAAAGATCGCGTTGATTCAGCTGAACCGCGTCGCCGTGCGCCTACTCGAGCGCGGCATCAAGCTTCAGTGGGAAAAGTCTGTATTGGCCTATCTTGCGAAAAAAGGGTATGACCCTCTCTACGGAGCCCGCCCCTTAAAGCGTCTCATCCAGCAAGAAGTCGTCAATCTTCTTTCCACGGCGATTCTCAAAGGCGAGATTAAAAACGATTCCAAGATGATGTTGACCTTGGGAGAAGGGGAAGTCATAAAAGTTCTTTCGAAGATTTAACGCAAAGGCGCAAAGCAAAGATTTTTATTTTTCTCCGCGGCTTTGCGTCGTGGCGGCTTTGCGTTGAAATTCGGCGCGGCGCGATAGATAAAAAGCTCCATAAAAGCAGAGAATGGTGCCGATCACCAAAATGGGGACAACTCCAAAAAGGTCGCATAGGAGTCCGCCGATCAAAGGCATGACAGCGCCGCGGAGGCCCAACATCAAAATGTTGACCCTCGTGTAGGGCGAGCTATCCTGTTCTCCCGCAAAAAATGTTCCCGAGAGGCTCCAGATCAAGTGGCTTCCCGCCTGCGCAACCCCATAGAACAAAAAGGCGAGATAGAGGAACCAGAGATCGAGCTTTGCCATCAAAAGCGCGATCGGAAACAGCCCAAACCCGAGCAATACCCAAACCGTCAGCTTCAAAATGGAAAATCGGCCAAGCCCCTTTTTCCAAAGCAGAGATGTGCCTGCAACGCCGATCGCCATAAAAATAAAGCGCGCTGTCGTCATATTGGAATAAGAGAGCTTAAGAGTGTCCACATAATAGCTGGAGAGCGCGGGCGCCATCAGCATCAGAGCGGAGCCGCCGATCATGAAGGCCCCCTGAAAGTGGGCGAATTCCGTCCTCTCGCGGATCAACCGAAAACTCTCATGCCAAGGATGGGCAAGCGAAGCAGGGCCTTTTAAATCGGCTTTTTCTGCCATCACTGGGACATGCAGGCGTGAAAAAAAGGCCACGCTGCTCAAACCGACGAGCGAAGCAAAGAAAAACAGCATCTTCCAATCCAGGAAGCCCGCGTCGAGCAACCGACCGAACATCATCCCTAAAATTCCGCTCTCGAGAAAGCTCAAAATGAAATAGAAAGAAAAAGCATGCTCCCTCGGTTTTTTGGGCATATTGCGTTTTAATACCTCGATTAGAGAAGGAATCGCCGCTCGGCTAAAGAGTTGGTACATCGCTGAAGCGAGCAGTAAAACCCAAAAATTCCCCGCCCAAGGAAAAAATAGAAAAGGCAAATAAGCCAGCGCGGACGCGCTGACGAGATTGGCGATGAGCCGCCCCTTGCCCTCTTTGAGGTATGCGCTCCAATAAAAAGAAAAGACGGAAAGGACCGGCCTTAAAGTGGCAAATAAAGAGATTTGGAACATCGAGGCATGCAGATCTTTGCGCAGAAGAAAAGGAATGAGAGTGTAAAGGGAGATCAGCGGCTCCGAGGCCAGATTCATCCACAAAAGCGCAAACCGCGTTTTCCGCCAATCCAAGGAAATTTTTTCTTCCATGGACTACGATTTTACCATTCAGCCAAGAAAAATTAAATTGAAAATTCTTAAGGAGTTGAGCAATAATAATCCCATGTTTTTAAAAAAATCATTTATCTTTTGCTTCAAACTCGCCCTGGTTGCGGCTATTTTCATGGGCCTTCAGAAGTTCTGCCACAAGCAAACGCGGGGCTTTCGCCTTCACTGGATTCTTTCCAATCTGCCGAGCGATCCTCAGTGGGAAGTCCCTCCTCTCGCCGAAGAGGAGCAAAAAAAGGTCAACGCCCTTCTGGACCAACCCTTCACGTTTTTGGGCGTGGGAGGCTGGACGTTCGCCTTTCTGGGCCAAGATAAAAAAACAGTCCTCAAATTTTATCGACATACCCATTTCCGCCCCAACCAACTCTTCAAAAATTTTTCCTTTAAAAAGCTCCTGCTGCAAAGCGATCCCTTGCCGGAAAATGCTTATTATTTCCAGAATTTTAATTTCCAAAGCTGCTGCAACCTCTATTCATTAGTGAAGGAGCGAACCGGCATCCTCTACGTCCACATCAACAAGACAGAGGGGAAGCATAAACCAGTGACCTTATACGACAATATTGGGGTCCGCCATATAATCGACCTCGATAAAACAGAATTCATCGTTCAGAAAAAAGCAGAGCTCGTTTTTCCACACCTTGAAAAGCTCGCCAAAGAAAAAAAATACGATGAGGTGAAGCATTGCATCGATGAGATGTTCGACTGCCTGCTCGCCCTTGGCAAAATGGGGCTGCGCGATTGCGACCTCTCCTTGAAGAATAATTTTGGCTACACCGAAGATGGGGCAGTCACACTCGACTTAAGCTCATTTGTTATCGATGAAGAGTTGAAGAAACCTGGCCAATACAGAAAAGAAATCATGTATAAGATGTACAAATTCGCCCACATTCTCAGAAAGCACTACCCTCCCGAACTCTCTGAACATTGCGAGCGCCGCATCTGCGACATTCTAGAAAATGAGTAGAAATTAAAAACGGCTCGAGTTGTACGACACCCTATCGACGTGGGACTGCTCGTCGAATTTGATGACGACAGTCAATGTCTTCTGCGTAGAGCCTCGAGCGCCAGCTTCCTTGTGGTAGCCACCTAAGATCAGCCAAACCCCGCCCATGTCTTGAGAATAGGAGACTTCGCTTGCGATTTTATCGTAGATCCACGTCTCATGTCCCTCTTTGTCCTTGGTGACGATATTGGGGGAGCCGAGAGCTTCAGCGACATCGCCCTGCGACATCCCTTGATGGATCTCTTTTTGCACAATTCCAAGGGTCAGCTCCCGTTCATGTGCGGAGTGAAGCTGGTCGGCATGTTTGGAAGCTCGCGAGCAGCCTGAGCTAAGCGCTGCAGTCGAGCAAAGAGCTAAAACAACGGCGAATTTTTTCATATTTTCTCCTCTTGAAAAAAGAGTCCTTTGTGGACCTTCGTAAAAAACTCCTGGTAGTAATTTTCGTCGTAGATTTGAATTACCCTTACGACGCGTCCAAAGTTGTCGAAGATCTTGCGCTGGAAGTTGACGCGCACCTTGGTATTGTCTCCAAATTGCGTGACGTTCGCGGAGACCTCGACCATGACATTTTTATTCCACGAAGCGCGCTGGCCGTTTGCCATCACGTTAAAAAACCGGTTCCATCCGTCTTCGATATCGATATCTTTTTCACCGGCGAGAAGACCGAGCTCCAAATTGGCGTGCTTGACGATGAAGGCATCGTCCTGCAGCACATTGATCATCTCTTTGAGCACAGCCTTTGCATCTTTGCTTTCGAAACTGCGCGTTTGAATTTCGCGGATCTGCATTTGCGTCATCGGCTGCTCGTCCGATTGTGAAACACAACCAGCGCAAAGCAAAGTGAAAAGAGCAATCGCGGCAGCACAATTTAAACGCACAAACAATCCATGATTAAAAACGAAAAGAATATAACCAAATTGAATTAACAACAACAAAAACAAATTTATTAGATTTATTTTAATTTAAAATATTTTGTTAACTCGACTTTGTAGCTTTTTAGACCCGAAGGTCTTGGGATATTTGCCCTCGGAGGAGTTAATTTAAATAGGAAGGGGTCAAAGCACCCCTTCCTATTTAAATTAACTCCTCCGAGGGCGCATTCACGCCAGAAATTACTCCAAAAACTTTTGTTATAGAGCACCGTTCAAACGAGAAACCATCTCTATCCCCCTGTGATGCGTGGGATTTTTTTTCTCCTCGAGAAAACTACCGATCTTCATTTTTCGATTGTGAAGTTTTCGTTAAGCGATGTAAAGTTTTTGCGTTTTTGAGACCATATCTCAAGAACTCACAAAAAAATCCAATTAGAGGTCACTATGGCTACTCCAGCAACGAACCCGACATATACTGAAGCACAAAGAGCTCTCCAACAAGAAATAGCAAACTTCGAAACGAAATTGTCAAATCCGAGTGTTTCCGAACCTTTTAGAGGAGCATTCCATTTTGCCGCGAGGTCTGCTTTAGACCAAAAATTAGATGCGAACTATTGCCGGGTCGCGGGCAAAGTTGTGCATGTCGTCGCATTGGTGCCAAAAGAAGTTCAAGACCCGATCACGCTCCGTGGAAGCCAAACCCCGCTGAGTTGGGATAAAGATTTGGCCGCTGATGAATCTTTTTCATATAATGAGCCAAATGCAAAGACATTTACTTTTCACATTCCAACAGATCGAATGAATGATCAAATACAATTCAAATTGTGCAGGATCACTCCAAACGATGTACTTTGGTCTTCTGGAGACAATTGGACTATCAATCTTCAAGAGAAAGGTCACATTACAAAAATGGACCTGGGCGCCGTCTCTTTTTCTTAATGACTATTCTGATCCCCCGGAATCTCGGGGGATTTTTTTCCTCGAAAAAAACTGCGGATCTCATTTTTCGTTTGTGAAGTTTTTGTTAATGGCATATAAAATTTTGCCATGCTTTTGAAGCCGTTTGGCTCAAAGGCATTTTCTAACAAACCTAACTGAGGTCTTTATGGCACAACCATCAACACTGAGTCCCCAACAAGCCACCGCAAAACTCTTTCAAGACATTGAAGCGCTCCATCCAAATCTTCAACAGCCTCACAAAGGAGCAGTAGATTATGCGAGAATGGTCCTGCAAAATCCTGGTCTCGATCACACAGTTTGTCACCAGGCAGGAAAAGTCGTGCACATCATCGCTCAATTGGCGGAGAAAGCCGACCATCGCGTCACTATCCGCGGAAGCTTGGGCCCTCTCGCATGGGACAATGATCATCTCGCTGATTCTCAAGGAGAGCATGTCGATTTCTTCTCAAGGACGTTTACGTTTTCCGTCAAGCCAGATCAAATGGAGAAAGTATTGGAATTCAAAATTCTCTCCGAAGTTCCAGGGAGGACTCCTCGCTGGTCCAACGGGAATAACTTTACTTACGATCTGAAACAGTATGGACACATTGTGAAAATCGAATTGTCTGGCATTTCTTTTAGCTAGTGATCCTAAAATAAGCCCCCGCTTTTTGCGGGGGAATTACTCTTTGGGGAAGAACTCTTTGAACTGCGATTGCAGCGAAGAAGGAATGACTTCCTCGATCCCCGATTTATCATACATCAAAAAGTACGTGCAAGCGATCATGATTCCAAACGCGGGGCTGAAAATGGCCAAAAACAATGACACTCCGCAAACAAGCGATCTCCTCAAAGAGATCCATGCTTTTTCGCCGAGAGATTTAAAGTAAGGGAACTTATCCGCCGTCACTAACCTGGCGATGAGAGAAAAACAGAAGCGCAAAAGAGCTGTCGAGCACCAGATCAAATCCCCCACGAGTAAAACCAAGAAGAAAAAACGAGCGGCAAACCCCGAGAACAATCGATCGCGCGTTTTGATTTTCGGCTGAAGGGCTTCGGAAATGTCGGATTCCGATGAAAAATCTTCCTCCTCAAAGCGAGAGATTTGGGGGTCCTCTTTCTCCGCCTTCGAGAAATCGTAGATCGCCATTCACATTTACCTATTTTCGATGCTTCACTTTGTTGAATCCATTCAATGCGGCTATGCGGTACCCTTCGGCATATGTGGGGTAGTTGAACACTTGGTCGATAAAATAATCGATTCGCGCATTAAAACTCATCGCCACTTGGCCGATATGGATCACTTCCGTCGCTGCTCTGCCAATGATATGGATGCCTAAAATCTCCAGCGTTTCCGCGTGGAAGAGAATTTTAAACATTCCCGGGTCGTTACCGACGATCTGATTGCGCGCGATCTCGTAGTAATAGGCACGCCCGATCTCGTAACGAAAACCGAGTTCCTTAAGTTCATTTTCAGTATAACCACACGAAGAAATTTCGGGAATCGTATAAATACCGATCGGATAGTGCGAAGGGAAATGATGCGTCTGCGCTCCGAAGGCGTGGCGCGCGGCGAGCCTTCCCTGTTCCATGCTTGTGGAGGCAAGCGCGGGCGCACCGATCACGTCCCCCGCCGCATAAATATTCGGAACGACAGTTTGGAACAGTGCGTTGACGGGAATGTATCCCGATTTGTCGAGTTTGATGCCGACATGCTGAATCTCGAGCTTGTCGACATCTGCCTCGCGGCCGAGCGCATAGAGCAGCATTTCGCCTTGAACATGGCTTCCGTCTTTAAAGCACACCTCGACATGCTCATTTAACCGTTTGATGTCGTCGATCTCTTGCAGGCCGACGAATTTGAGACCAATGCTCGTCAGCGCCTTTTGCAAGTGCATGCCGATCTCGTGGTCTAAGAGCGGAAGCAAATGCTCCCGTTTATCCACGACGGTCACCTCCGTCCCAAGAGCGGCGAAAAAACTCGCGTATTCAGCGCCGATGATTCCGCCTCCGAGGACGATCAGTGTCTTCGGGACATGGTCAATAGAGAGAAGGCGCGTTGAGTCTAGAATCTTCTCGCTGTCAAAAGGGACATGGATCGGATTGCGCGGTTTGGAACCGGTTGCGATCAAGCAATAATCGAATTTGATTTGAAAAAGAGGATGTTTCTTCTCGTCGATGACCGCGATCCGATTTTTGTCTTTGAAGCGCGCAGCGCCGTGAATCAGTTGGATTTTATTCTTCTCAAATTGCCGGATCAGCATTTTGCGCTGCTCTTCTAAGACGATATTGAGCCGAAAGTTCAGATCATTGATCGAAATTTCGCGCATGGGGCGATTTTGCCCATAAAAACTGCGTTCGTAAAAGTCGGTCAAATCGAGGATCGCCTCTCTTAAGGATTTCGAAGGGATCGTCCCTGAGTTCAACGAAGACCCGCCAGGATGGGGGCTTTTGTCCAGGACGATCACTTTTTTCCCCAGTTTAGCTGCTTGAATGGCCGCCTTTTGGCCTGCCGGCCCTGAGCCGATGACGACGTAATCCGCGTAGAGCTCTTCCACGATCCCTCTCCATTCTAGCTATCAACCTAGCAAATTCAAATTTTTAATACTAAGTTTTTGCAAGAGTACATTCCAATCTTGTTCAATATCGAAAAAGATGTTAAGATGGCGCCTTCATTGAAACATTGGAGAAGAATCATGTCCAAGAGATGTCAAGTGACCGGCAAAGTCCCTGTCCGCGGCAATTCTTACGCCCTTCGCGGGATCGCGAAAAAGAAAAAAGGGATCGGCCTGAAGGTCACAGGAATAACGAAGCGCCGCTTTCAACCGAATTTGAAGAAAAAACGCCTCTGGTTTGCCGACGAAAACCGGTTCATCAAGCTCCGCTTGTCCACCAACGCTTTGCGCACCATCGACAAAGTAGGCCTACCTGCCATTGTCCGCGAACTCCGTGCGAAAGGTGAGAGAGTCTAAGAGTAAAACGCTCCCATTGCTCTTGATGGCGGGCGTTTTTTTTGTTTTTTACGGTTGGATTGTTTTTGAGGCGAGGCGCCCGAATCTTCCCAATCCCGGGTGCCCCCTCAAATTCTACTCAAATCAGTCGCGTCAAGACATTAAGCAAGTGTTTCTCCAAGCGCTTAACGACGCTCATCAATCCATTTTTTTAAGCGTCTACGGCATCACCGATCCTCAAATCCTTGACGCTGTCCGCAAAAAATCGGCTGAACATCTTCCCATTTTTATCGAATACGATCCCACCGCCTCCTCCGCATTAAAAAAACACTTGCCATCATCCATTCATCTTAAGCCTGTCAAATCTAAAGGGCTGATGCATCGAAAGATCGTGTTAATCGATCGAGGAGTAGCGTATTTAGGGTCGGCCAACCTCACCCCCTCTTCTCTGCGGCACCACGCTAACCTCGTGGTCGGCCTTTACCATCCAGGCCTTGCGGAATTCTTAGAAAATCCTGCGGCGAAGTCCTATTTTTTTGAGCTCCAGGGGCAAAAGGGGGAAGTTTATCTTCTGCCTGACCCTCAAAAAGCAGGCCTTTCCCGTTTGATCGAATCTATCGATAAAGCCGAGCGTCAGATTCATATTGCGATGTTCACCCTAACCCATCCGGGGATTGTTGAAGCGCTTGCTCGGGCCAGAAAAAGAAAGGTCACAATCCGCATCGCCCTCGACGCTTACACAGCGCGAGGGGCGAGTAAAAAGAGCCTCGAGGTGTTAGATCGCCAAGGGGTGAGTTTTTATTTGAGCCAAGGAAGAGAACTGCTCCACCATAAATGGGCGCTCATCGATGAAGAGACGCTCGCCATGGGATCGGCTAACTGGACAAAGGCCGCCTTCGACAAAAATGACGACTTTCTTTTATTCCTCGCTCCTCTAGATAAAATCCAAAAGCGGTTTTTAAAAAACCTCTGGGAAATTGTCGAATCAGAGTCCATTGAATATAAAGCCACATTATTATAAATTATTAATAGAAAAGAATGCAGGTGTCTATGGATTCATGGTGGATGCGTATGTTTTCAATGGCGTTTGCCCTTTTTCTGCTGATGGACCCCATTGGCAACGTCCCCATTTATGTTTCCGTTCTCAAGGACATTGAACCGCGCCGCCACCAGAAAATCATCACACGCGAGCTGATCATCGCTTTGGTGATCATTGTTTTATTTTATTTTTTGGGCGATGCGTTGCTCGGATTCCTCAATGTCACCATGCCGACGATTTTGATTTCCGGAGGCATCATTCTTTTCTTAATCGCCCTTAAAATGATTTTTCCCGCACGAAAAGACACCGATGTCGAGCTTCCAAAAGATAAAGAGCCTTTCATTGTCCCTCTGGCGACGCCGCTTGTCGCAGGCCCTGCTGTTTTGGCCGCGGTCATGCTCTATTCAGGCCAACATAAAAATGAAATGGCGTTGCCATTGACTGCCATTGTCATCGCCTGGGCTGTTTCTACGCTGATCCTGCTCAGTTCATCGCTGTGGAAAAAGCTTCTAGGCTGGCGCGGCCTTATTGCTTGCGAAAGGCTTATGGGCCTGATTCTGACCTTGATCGCCGTTCAAATGTTTCTCGAAGGGACGGATATGTTCTTGCACAGTTCCAGTCCATGAAAAACATCAAGCTCACCATCGCCTATTTTGGGCGCTCTTTTTACGGCTGGCAGAAGACGAACCCTGTACTGGGAACCAGCATCGAAGGGGCATTGGAAAAAGCGTTGCAGCAGATCTTGCAGCATGAAGTACAGCTACAGGCGGCCAGCCGCACAGACGCGGGGGTGCATGCCGAGGGCCAGGTTGTCAATTTTTTCACACCCAAGTGCGTTTGTTTGAAAACGCTGCTTCGCGGTTTAAATGGCCTTCTTCCTAAGGAAATCTCGATATTAAGCGCTGAAGAAATGCCGATCGATTTTCACCCCACACTTTCTTGCCGGAAAAAAGAGTATTGGTATTCGATTTGCCATTCAGCAGTGCAGATGCCTTTTTTTCGACATGTGTCCTGGCATTTTCCCTATGCATTGGACAGGAACAAAATGCAAGAGGCCGCAGCGCATCTGATCGGCGTTCACGATTTTTCTAGTTTTTGCAACGAACGGGCGCTCTGGGACAGAAGTCCTATCTGCAACATCGAAAAAATTGAATGGGCCACTCCTGAGGATGGGCGCCTTTGCATGGTGGTCACCGGAGACCATTTTCTCTTCAGGATGGTGCGCAATATCGCCGGAACGCTCGCCTACGCAGGTTGCGGAAAACTCGAGCCCGAACAAATCCCCGCCATCTTAGCGAGCAAAGACCGCACGCAAGCCGGGATGACGGCCCCGGCGCACGGCCTCACATTGAAACGCGTTTATTATACTGCGCCCGCTTAGGTTTTTATGAATTTTGACTTAGCGAGACGCAGCAAAATCGAAGCGAAGCTATCCGAACGAGCGAGACCATTGCTGAGTAGCAAGACGAGCGAGAAGGATCGATTTGGCAAAGTCGCAGCCAGTCAAAATTTATAAAAACCTAAGCGGGCGCAGTTATGACTAGTCGAAATGATCCTTGTTGGTGCGGAAGCGGACAAAAATGGAAAAAATGTCATTTTCCTCTGCCAGGGCCGCAGTCGCCAAATAATCTTGCCGAGCAGTACCTAAAAAAATATGGGATCCTTTTAAAAACTCCCCTCCAAATCGAGGGGATTCGGCAAGCCTGTCGACTGGCTGCAGAGATCCTCGACAAGACATGCAAAATGGCCAAGGCCGGGATCACGACAAACGCCCTAAATACGTTCGCCCATCAGTTGCATCTCGAAGCCGGGGCGATCCCCGCTCCGCTTGGCTATGGGACCCCGCCGTTTCCAAAGAGCATTTGTACTTCGCTCAACGATGTGATCTGCCACGGCATTCCCGACAATATGCCACTAAAAGAGGGCGATATCCTCAATATCGATGTCACTTGCATCCTAAATGGTTTTTACGGGGATTGCAGCCGCATGGTCGCCATCGGCAAGGTCGATGAAAGCAAACGAAACGTGATGGACGTCTCGTACGAATGTCTAATGCGTGCAATTGCCCTATTAAAGCCCGGAGCGATGCTTTTTGAAATCGGGAGTGCCATTGAATCGTATGCGGCAGAGCATGGATGCTCGGTCGTCGATCAATTTGTCGGCCATGGGACTGGCGTTCAGTTTCACGAACCGCCCCAAATTCCCCATCACTACAATCAGATCAAGATTCCCCTCGTCCCAGGGATGACGTTCACAATTGAGCCGATGATCAATGCGGGATCGCGCGCTGGTTACGTCGACAAGAAAGATCATTGGACGGCAAGAACGCTTGATGGGAAACCCAGCGCGCAGTGGGAGCACACCCTCCTCATCACCGAAACCGGTCACGAAGTTTTAACATTACTGACTTGATCGATCTTGTCTTGGATGAGATCGGGCAAATCTTCCCGCACTTTTAATTTGCGCGTTCGGACAACCCGTTTTTTGGGGGTTTGCAAAACGGTGATGATTTCTTGCAAATTCTGCACCTGCGTTTCAAGATCGCGGCACTCCTCTTCGAGCTGGTTCAAATCATTCACTAAAATGAGATTTTCTTCCGCGGCTTCCAACGCCTTTTCCTCTTGGGCCCTCTGTTGAGCTAAGAAAGCATTCTCCAGATGAAACAGCTCTTTTCGCGCATTGTCCAAAGTATCCGATTTTTCTTCAAACTGCTCTCTGAGCAATGCCAGTTGCCGCTGCACTTGGCTGAGCTGCAATTTTTCCTCGGGATCTTCCTCTTGATCGACAACGGCAGGGTTCTGCTGATTTTTCAAGTGGGAAAGCTGAACCTGCGCATCTTCGAGAGCATGTTGAAGGGCAATCTGTTGGCGTTGATACTCCGAGATCTGCCCTGCAAGTTCTTGGTTTCTTTGATTTAATTGTCCTTTTTCTTTTTCAGAGTCCTCTAAGGCCTGCGCAGTTGCGGCTAAATGACGACTCAAATACGCTTTTTCCTTGTTTTCTTCCGCATGCAATTTCCCAGCTTGCTGCAGTTGTTCTGCAAACTTTTGGCAGCGCTCTTTCAATGCTTCCGACTCTTCGCAAAACTCATCCATCTCCTGCTTTCCGAGCAAGATAAGAAGCCAAGAACATCCTATCGAAAGAGAGAGCATCGACGTCCAAAAGGAAGCGGCGCCTCGCGAGATCGTGAAAAAAGTTGCCGCCAATAGAAGCGCTAGGGAAAAGTAAAGCCCCCTTTTTTTCCAACCGATGCAAGCGGAATAGCCGATGAACGCCGTGATTAAAAGCGGCCAAAATGAAGGAGCGGACTTATAGATCAGAGCAGCAAAAGCCCCCAGCAATAACAATGGGCCGGTTTGGCTCCACGAAGAGGGTTTATCGCAATTCATTAACTACCTCTTTATTAAATGCCTTGCAAAATCCTCCCTATCGTCAGGAATCCCAATTCGAAGCGGTCGAGGCCAAAATGCTCATTGGGGGCATGAATATCATCGTCCGGCAGCCCAACTCCAATCATGGCAACCTGGGATTTGCAAACGCGGGCGAGATCGACGACGATCGGCACAGTGGCCCCGCAAAGGAGGTATTCGCATGGCTTCCCAAATATCTCTTCATAGGCTAAAGACGCAACTTTGACAATAGAAGAATCAAAATCGCTGCGATAAGCGGGCGCCCCGTGATGCACTTGAGCTTTGATTTCTATCCCTTTAGGCGCGTTTTGTTGAAGGTAGGCGTCGATGGCCTGGGCAATTTTTTCCGGGTCCTGGTCGGGAACTAAGCGACAAGAGATTTTCGCATGAGCTTTCGCAGGGATTACTGTTTTGAACCCGGCCCCCGTATAGCCTCCCCACATGCCATTGATTTCCAATGTCGGGCGGATCGAATTCGACTCTTTGAGAGAAAAGCCTTCTTCGGCGCAAAAAGCATTGGCTCCAAAGTTCTTTTTGTATTGGTCCAAATCAAAGGACATATCGACCCGGGCTAGATCTGCTTTTGACAAAGAGCGCACATCGTCATAAAAATGGGGAATGGCCACCTTCCCCTTTTTATCCCACATTCCGGCGATCAAAGAAGCGAGCGCGCGATTGGGATTCAAAGCTATGCCGCCGTGCACACCAGAATGAAGATCAATCGAGGAATTCGAGCATTCAATATTTAGACCGACAAGGCCGCGCATGCCTACAGTGATTCCCGGCGTGTTGATATTGGGGATGTCGAAATCGACGACGAGAAGATAATCCGCCTTAAGCTCCGCTTCTTTTTTCTGCAAAATCGCCGCCGTTCCGCGGCCGCCGGACTCCTCCTCCCCTTCGATGAACACTTTAAGGTTAAAGTTAATCTCCTTGGCGAGCTGGAAAAAGGCTTTAATGGCCGTCAGAGAATAAAAACATTGCCCCTTATTATCGGCAGCCCCGCGCGCATAGACTTTGTTCTCTTTCACCACAGGTTTAAACGGATCGCTCTTCCATAAATCGAGCGGATCGACAGGTTGCACATCGTAATGATGGTAAATCAAAAGCGTAGGTCGGTCCTTTCCCGCTTTCAAATGCTTTCCAAAAACGACCGGCAGCCCCGGTGTTTCCCAAAGAGAGGTTTCAAGGCCAAACTTATTCATGTAGTCGCAAAGCCATGTGGCCGCGCGGCGGGAATCCTGCTCGTGATTTGGATCGGTGCTAATGCTTGGAAAACTTAAAAAAGTGAAAAAATCTTTTAGTGTCTCGTCGTAATGGTCCTTAAACCATTTTTTCCATTGTTCTATCGAAACCGATATCATTATCATTACCCCAATTGCAAACGAATTTCGAGTGTCCTAGTGGTCCATTTCAAAAGTTTTTAGAGTAATTTCTGCGTCAAAGTCCGTATAATTGACGATGGCAAGTTGATTCGTATTAATACAATACGAATCAACTTGCCATCGTCGATTTCAGCGGCTTTGACGCAGAAATTACTCCAAGGATTTTTGTTAAGGACCACTGATGACACATTTTCTAATTATTATGCAAAGAAAAATGGTTGATGGCAGAAAGATTTGAAATCATTTTTTTAAACCTTCCGCCCCCCGCTTGACAGCAAGGTGCTAGGGGTGTAAACTCGACCTTTACTCTTGTTTCACTTTTGGGTTCACTTATGGCAATGGCAAAGCGAATTTTTCTATTTCTCGCAGTTAACTGTCTTGTTGTCGTTACGCTATCGATCATTCTCAACCTTTTCCACGTTCAACCCTATTTACAAGGTTATGGACTCAATATCCGGGCCCTTCTGATTTTCTGCTTCATCTGGGGCATGGGGGGCGCGTTTATTTCCTTAGCGCTATCACGGCAAATGGCCAAGTGGATGATGGGTGTTAAGGTGATCAATCCCGACACAAACGATCCCGATTTGCAACGTCTCATTGCCACTGTCAGGCAGCTTTCGCACGATGCCCATCTTCCCGATGTGCCCGAAGTAGGGATTTTTGAATCACCCGAACCCAACGCCTTCGCGACGGGTCCAACGAAAAAGCGGTCTCTCGTCGCTGTCTCCTCAGGACTTTTGAGAAAAATGTCGCAAAAAGAATTGGAAGGGGTGCTCGCTCACGAAATTTCCCACATCTCCAACGGAGATATGGTGACGATGACCTTAATCCAAGGCGTCGTCAATGCTTTTGTCATGTTCCTTGCCCGCCTCCTCGCCTACGTCTTTTCAGGGATGGGAAGAAGCCGCGAAGGTTCTTCTGGGTCCTACATGAGCTACATGATCTTTGTCTTCGTTTTTGAAATCATCTTTATGGTCCTCGGGTCGCTTCTTGTGTGCGCATTTTCGCGATTCCGCGAATTCCGCGCAGACCGCGGCGGGGCCAACCTCGCAGGCAAAGACAAAATGATCGCCGCCTTGGAATCTTTGCAAAAGTTGCAACAGATCCGCGATCCACAAAGTGAGAAGCCTTCTTTTCAGGCCTTAAAAATTTCCACGCAAAGAAAAAGCGGCCTGATCCGTTTTTTTGCTACCCACCCTCCTCTGGAACAGAGGATCGATCGACTCCGACAATCTGCTTAAACATAGGAACATCTATGTTAAAACTAGCTATCGCCATTTTATTTTTTTCTACTTCATTTTCACTGACTGCCCAAGAAGAGGAGTCTTCGCCTTATTTCCAATTGGTAAAGGATAAAAAAAAAGACAAGAAGAACAAAAAAAAGCCCGTCATAAAGCCGAAGTATGAGCTCACCATGTGCTGCATTACGCGAGATGAAGCGGAATATCTTCCAGAATGGATCGACTTTCATCTCAAGCAGGGCGTGCAGCACATCTACATTTACGACAATCTAACAAAGGCCGATCTGCATGAAGCATTGAAAGAATACGTTCAGAGAGGCGTAATTCACATCATCCCATGGCGGTTCGAACATCATGACGACCCTTCTTGGGGCCGCGTACAGCTTTCATCTTATAAACATTGCCTTAACCAATTCGGCCATAACTGCGAATGGTGCGCTTTTATCGACACTGACGAATTTTTGTTTTGCCCCGATGGGAAAAATTTAAGGGAGCTTTTAAAGGATTATAACAATTACCAAGCGCTCATGGTGTGTTGGATTTTGTATGGCACAAGCCACGTTTGGCAAGCTCCCCAAGGGAAATTGCTTGAGACGCTGTTGCATCGCGCAAAGGATGATTATTGGTTAGCGACGAAACCCATCGTTAAACCCCGCTACGTCACCAAAGTGGGCAGCATGCATTATTTTAGCATGCGCGATGTAAATAAAATCGTCGATGAAAACTTTCGCCCTCTGCAAACAGTCGAAGGGTGGTATTGCCCAAAAAAGCAGTCCGTGAGCAAAATTAGACTGAACCACTACGTATTTAGAGATGGAAAATTCTTCGAGGAAGTTAAAATTCCAAGGTACGAAAAGCGGGGCGTCACCAGAGAAGCCGCAATCAGTTTGGAGTCTGTCACCAACGAGGTTTACGACGACTGCATTCTAAAGTGTATTCGATAGTTATTTTTTAACGGCCTGCTTTTCCCAGTACTCGTTAATGATCTCTTCCACAGCATTTTGTAATTTTTCATTGACAGATGGAAGGCGATCGATGACAGATTGCGCCCATTCATAGTATCTGTCGATGCGCGTCTGCGACCAATCAGGGGGTGGATTGTTGAAAAGATCGTGGAGATTGAACAGTTTGTCCGCAAGCTTGATTTGGGCCGCCCCTTTGGACTTATGGGACGCGTTGATCACCTGACCTCGTTTGCGGGCTTCTTGGGAGAGCGACTTATCATCAGTGAGTTCCCGTACATAGCCGACGATTTGGACTCCAAATTTTTTTTCAATCTCTTCAAACGTAGTCTGTGTGTCTTCCACGGTATCGTGCAGAATGGCCCCAATGATGATGCCAGCGTCTCTGACATCGCCGGTATTCATGAGGTGATAAGCAACGCCGATGGGGTGGGAAATGTAGGGTGTTTTTTCCTTGTTTTTACGCGTCTGAAAGCGGTGTTTTTCGGAGGCAAAATCGATCCCTGAACAAATTTCTTTAATCTCAAGGGCGGTCATGCTCTTTTCCTTTTGGTATGCCGCGGTAAGGATTTCAGCGAGGTTGTCGAAATTCTTCATGACCACAGCATCACTATGCGCCAGATCAGCCAACTTTTTTCTTGTCTCTTGAAGATTCTGAATCGCAGGATTTTCCAAGTTTTGGTTCTCTGTTGTCTCGCGAAGAGTCACTTTAGGCTTCTCTTCCTCGGCAAAGCCTGTCAGAGTCGCTGCTAAGATAAATGGAATTAAATACTTTTTCATTGGATCTCCCCCATACTATAAAAGGGCAAGAATACCAGAGACCGGATTAAAAAAAAATGGGAGTAAATATTTTCTTATACGGAATTAGAAAGCAAGGCTGTGGCGTGATCGAGGGTGATGAGCTCGTCCTCCTCCATAATAAAAACTTGATGCGGGTGAATAATATCGCATAAATTTTTTAAACTCTCGCATTTCAAAACAATGAAATCGACCTCGGCAATAGAAGAGAGTAGTGAGACAAACTCAACATCGGGTTCATTGTCGCGAACGTAGACAATCAGTTTTTTCCCGCTGTCTCGAGAAGAAAGCCTGCGCAAGGCGCGGAACAAGGCAGTCGACATGCCGTGCACGCTATTCAATCCCAGGACGGAATAACGCTTGCCTTTCAATGCCTGTTGGAGCGCAAAAAGATGCTCTTCATCAAAGACCTTATTTTCCACATCGAACTCCAAAAGCCGTTCTGCCATTTCAGAGAGATTGATGCGGGCGCAGCCCAATCTTTCAATGGCCATGCCTGCAGCGATGTTTGCAAGCTGTGCGCCGTATTTGATGTCTAAATCATTGGCAATGGCAACGCTGATCATGGAAAGAACGGTATCGCCTGCTCCAGTAACATCCTTAACTTCTTTCGAGCGGACAGGAAAGTCGAATTGCTGACCGGACCTGTTGAATAGAGAAATTCCTGCTTCGGAGCGCGTCACGATGAGCATCTCCACTCCACAGTTTTGCAAGATCACCTCCGCCACTTGATCGAGAGGAACTTCGTTGGGGAGTTTTGCTGCGGCGTAAGCTTCAGCAAGGTTGGGTTTGATGGCGGTTGCGCCGAAATATTTAGAAAAATCATCGCCCTTAGGGTCCACGATGACTGGTATCCCCTTTTCTTTGGCCATTTCGATTGTTTTTTTGAGAAGGTGGCGCGATAAAAATCCTTTGCCGTAATCGGAGATGGCCACGATCTGAACCTTGTCCATCAAAGAAGGAAGCTTTTCAAGCACTTCGATCTCGATTTGTTCGGGCAAAAGAGTAACAGTTTCCATGTCGACGCGCAAAATTTGCTGCGCATCTGCGATCAGTCGATTTTTGACGGGCGTCTTGTACCCTTTTTGCAGGATTAGGTTTTCTACCTCGGCGCCTTCGCTTTCAAGAGAGTCGCGGAGCTCTTCACCAGCGATGTCATAGCCGATCCGGCCTACGGCGATCACTTCGGCGCCGAGCGATATCAAGTTAAGAACGACATTCCCAGCACCACCGGGGCGGCTTTCTTCTTTTTGAACGAGGAGGACAGAAACGGGGGCCTCCGGAGAGATGCGTTTGACTTTTCCTGTCGTGTAAGTATCGAGCATGAAATCGCCAATCACGAGCACGCGGACCGGTCTAAAGCGGCTCAACATCCCGCAGAGCTTTACCATCGCTTGTCCTCGAGCAAATAGTTTTTCACATAGTCAGCGACTGCCTCTTCAATGTTGTACTGGCAGACAGAAGCCTTTTTTTTCTTCTCTTTGTACTTATTCATATCTGCGCAAGTATAATTCTGGTACTGCTTGATCAAGTCGGTTGGCATGTCGATATACTCGATTTGGACCGGTTTGTCCAGTGCTTTGAAAAGCGCCTTCGCGAGGGCATTCCATGTTGTCGTCTCGCCTGTTCCGATATTAAAGATCCCGCTAATTTCGTTGTCTAAAAATTCGCAGGTCATACGGACTGCATCCTTGACATAAATAAAATCGCGGCACTGATCTCCATCGGCAAAAAGCTGAGGCTGGGATGATTTGAACAATCGGATCCTTCCCTCATTTTGCGCAATCGGAAGCATCTTGTAGACCATCGAGGCCATCCGGCCCTTGTGATTCTCATTCGGACCGAACACATTGAAATACTTTAACCCCACAATTTTATCCAAAATTCCCTGTTGCTTGGCCCAGAGATCAAAATAATACTTAGAAAAGCCATACAGATTGAGCGGCCTTAACTCTTCTAGGCCGGCATGGTCATCGCAAAACCCCAAGGCCCCGTCGCCATATGTCGCTGCAGAGGACGCGTAGATGAATCTTTGCCCATGCTTCATCGCGTATTCCGCCAATCGGACCGAATAGCGAAAATTGTTTTCCATCAGATAACTTCCGTCATTTTCCATCGTGTCAGAACAAGCTCCCAAATGGATAAAGGCTTGCACTTCATTCTCTTGTCCCTCGAGCCATTTGAAAAGGTCGTGACGTGAAATGAAATCGATGCATTTTTTATTGAGTAAATTTTTCCACTTCTCGGTCTTCTTCACATCGTCCACGAGAAGAAGGTTAGTGATGCCTTGATCGTTGAGATACTTGACGGTACAGGAGCCGATGAATCCCGCCGCGCCGGTAACGACAATCATTTTGTTATTTTTTTGCATAGGGCCTGAAGAAAGTAAATAAACGGCAGAATATAGCAGAGACAAGAAAATTCTGCTAGGGAGCGTTTACAAAAGTTTTTGGAGTCATTCCTGGCGTGAAAGCTCGCTAGACTTCTTGGCCGAAGTGAAATTCGAAACAGCTAGATGAAGAAAAATTTCGTCCTCTGACGGATTTGAAGAACTCCTCCTTGTAAAGGAGGAGATTCTTCGACGGTTCAGGCTAACCCGCCCCTAAAGGAGCGGGATTGCGCTCGAGCGCACCGTTCAACGCAAAGACGCCACGACACGAAGACGCGGAGAAAATAGAAAGAATTCAATGATTTATAAAAATCTTTGGGTCTTAGCGACTTGTGCGCCTTTGCGTTAAATCGTCTAATCATTGAGTTTCGAAAGAACTCTACTGATCTGTCTGGGAAATGGTTTCCCAGACAGATTAGGGACTACTCTGCGACGTCAGGCGTGGCTTGCTCTGCGGGAGCTTCTGGCTCTTCCTGAGCTGGGATAATACCGCCGCTGTGCACCTTGAGGGTGATGTTGGCAGGAACGCCTTCTTTGAGTTTGAGCTGGATGGGATGAACGCCGAGCGTTTTGATCGGGTGGGCGAGCACGATATTGCGCCGCTCCACTGTATACCCTTCCGCTTCAAACAGACGGACGATGTCAAGAGTGGAAACGGACCCATACATGTGTCCATCCGGATCGACTTTGACGTCGATCGACAGGACCATGCCTTCGATCTTTTGGGCCATTTCTTCCGCTTCATTCCGATCGATCTCTGCGCGCCTCGCTCTTTCTTCCTTAAGCTTTGCCTGTAGACGCAATGTGTACTTGTCCGCGACCACAGCCTTCCTTTGCGGAAGCAAAAAGTTGCGGCTGTACCCGGGCTTGACGCTCACGATATCGCCGCTGCGGCCAAGATCTTCGACGTCTTCGATTAATAGTAACTGATTTCGCATAAATTTATTTTGTCTCCCATTCTTATTCTTGAGCCACGAACGGCAAAAGGGCCATATGCCTTGCTCTCTTGATCGCTTGCGCAAGATGCCGTTGATGATAAGCGGAAACCCCTGTGATTCGACGAGGGATGATTTTTCCGCGCTCAGTGATGAATTGATACAAAGTGTTCGTATCTTTGTAATCGATGTGTCGAATGCCCGCTGCAGTGAAAGGGCACGACTTTCTTTTTTTCACGAAAATGCCTTCCAAAGATGGCGGAAGTTTTTCTCTATCTCTATCTCTTTCTTTTCTTGGAGGTGTACTCATCGTCTTCCCTATTCTTGAAGAAGTTGTTTAAATTCAATTTTCTCAGGCACGGCTTCTGTTCGCAGCGTTAAAAAACGGACGAGGTCTTCATTCAAATGGTATTCCCGCCACATTTCTGTCAGATTGTTTGAAGGGGTTGTAAAGTAGAGCAGGAAATAATGCCCTTCTCTTCTGCCGTTGATCTCGTAGGCGAGTTTTCTTCGGCCTTGATCAAAGACTTTGTGGATTTCCCCTCCGCGGCCAGTGATACCGGTCGTGATTTTCTCAAGCGCTTTTTGGCGAGCTTCATCGCTGAGCGTCGCGCTTAAGATATACATCCCTTCGTAAAGATGCTTTCTTGTTTTAGCCATTGTTTTCTCCTTCTTTATCATCAATCTTTTTCGCATTCGCGGCCTGCATCGCCATTGCGATCCCTGCCGCAATCCACAATTCGAGCACTTCCACGGCTTTGATTGTCATTTCTTCGACAGTCTTCATCTCTTCTTGAGAGAACTTGCCGAGGACATAATCAGCCAAATGCTGCTGCTCAGGGGAGCCGACTCCGATCCTGAAGCGAGCGTAATGCTCTGTGTGCAGATGCGCTTCTATACTTTTTAATCCATTGTGCCCGCCGCTGCTTCCTTTGCTGCGGATGCGCGCCGTCCCGAGTGGAAGCGCGACATCGTCGCAAACAACCATCAAAGATCCCACCGGCACCTTAAAATAGTCGATGCATCGGCGGACGCCATCACCGCTGGAGTTCATAAACGTCGTCGGCAGCAGCAGCAGCCCTTTTTTTCCGCGGACCACGCCTTGAGCGGTATCTCCAATCAGATTTGAAGCGTGTTTGAACTCAAACCCATTCTTCTTCGCAAAGGATTGGACAATATGGAACCCGACGTTGTGCCGTGTCTTGTCGTAAGCTTTGCCTGGATTTCCGAGTCCCACAATTAAAAATTTTTCCGCTTCCGGTTCCATTATCTCTTCGCTATCACGACGACGACTTCTTCAGGTTTTGCCAGCGGCCTAACGCCTGTCGGCATCACAAGATCTTTCAAACGCTTCGATTGCCGAATGCCTAAATCTTTGACGTCGACGAGAAATTCTGCGGGAATATTCTTTGGCAGGCATTCCACTTTGACATGGCGGACGACCTGTCTTAAAAACCCACCCAATTTAATGCCAACACAATCGGCGATGCCCGTGCAGTTGACGGGGACTTTCACGCTGACTGGTACGTTATCGACCAGTTCTTCAAAGTCGATATGCGAGACGATATAGGTCGTCAGGTGGTACTGAATGTCTTTGATGATCGCACTGCGCTCTTTCTTCCCATCCGATAGGACAAAAATCGTCGTCGGCAGCTGGCCGGGCTTCATTTGGCGCAAAATCGCATTGAATTCGGCGCCGGTGACGATCAGTTTTTCGGGTTGGCTTTTAGAAGAATAGATGATCGCAGGGATATTTCCTTCCCGGCGGATCTCTTTAATGTCTTTCTTCTTCTCGCCAACGCGGTTTTTCACAGCGAGTTTCATAGGTATACTCCTTTTTCAATAAAGATAGTTTAGCTTTGTTTCGGGGAATTAGTGGTCCTTAACAAAAGTTCTTGGAGCAATTTCAGCGGCTTTCACGCTCGAAATTGTCTCAAGAAATTTTGTTAAGGTCCACTAGGTATAGAGAGAGGAAATCGATTTCGCGCCAATGATCGATTGGATCGCTTTTCCAAAGAGCGGGGCCGCAGTGACGATCTCCAAATTTTTCTGGTCGATCCCCTCAGGGGCCGGTATCGTATTGCTCATCACGAATCTTTCGATTCCGCTATCCTCAAGTAGTCCTTCTTTCCCAACAAATAAGCCATGGGTGAAAGCTGCCCAGACGCGTTTTGCGCCGACATGCTTGCAGACCCTGGCTGCAGTTTTCAGCGTCCCCCCTGTCGAACAAACATCGTCGACGAGCAGGACATTTTTATCCTTCACGTCCCCGATCAGAGCGGACATTTCCACTTGTTTCGCGCTTACACGGCGCTTATCAACGATAGCGAGATCAATTTTCAAAGCCTCGGCGTAGGCCCGGGCCAATTTGATGCTGCCGATGTCCGGCGCCACAACGACAAACTCGTTCATCTTCTGTTTCGACAGAGCCTCTACAAGGAGAGGACGAGCATAAAGGTTATCGACAGGGATGTCGAAAAACCCTTGGATTTGCTCAGTGTGCAAATCCATCGTGAGGACTCGCGTCGCTCCTGCAGTCTGCAAGAGATCGGCGACGAGTTTGGCCGTGATCGGCTCGCGCTCCTTGCCCCTTCTGTCCTGCCTTGCATACCCATAGTAGGGAATGACGGCGATGATGGAACGGGCGGACGCGCGCTTCATAGCATCGATTAAAATCAACAGTTCCATGAGATAGAAGTTGGGACGGCGCGCTATAGTTTGCACTATAAACACATCCCGACCACGGACGCTCTCTAAAACTCGAGCGCCTATCTCGCCATCTGGAAACATTTCGATGCGCGCATTCCCCAGCGGAATGCCTAAACATTGGGCGATTTGCTCTGCAAGCTCCGGATGGGAGGTGCCAGCAAAAAGCGCATAATCATTGCTTTGAGACATTCGAACTCGCTGGGTAGTAAACCTGATCATTACCCACATCTTCCGTTTCTATACGGGGCTGCGGCTTTGCCATATGGATCCTCTGTCTCACCCATAGCTGCTTTCAGCTATGGGTTTCGCCATTCGGACCACTTCGCTTCCATCTGGCTTTGCCTCGCCTCCCTCTAGAAACGGAACTTGTGGGTAACGATCAGGTAGTAAACACTAAATTGGGGTGGAAGGATTCGAACCTCCGAATGGCGGTACCAAAAACCGCTGCCTTACCACTTGGCGACACCCCACCAACAAAATTTGAGTGGTCGTATTCAAAAACAGCAATGCTAATCGGTCGACCAATAAATTGCAACTTGGCGTTGGATGAAAAAATTATTTTAAAACAGTAGCGACAAATATCAACTTAACATTAAAAAAATAATTGTATATATAAGGCGTCCCCCATGTACATCGTGCACATTGTGACCGAAATTGCTCCGATCGCCCGCGTCGGCGGGCTTGCGGACGTGATTTATGGCCTTTCCAAAGAACTTTCTAGGCAAGGGCATAAAGTCGAAATCATTTTACCCAAATACGATTGCCTGAATTATGAGGAAATTAAAAATTTAAAAGTCGAATATCGGGAAGTTTGGTCGTTCGAGGGCATGAACCAATACAACAATACGGTCTGGTCAGGAGAAGTCGATGGACTCAAACTGCTGCTCATCGAAGCCCATCACCCTCAATACTATTTCAGTCGCGGCCGCATCTACGGAAGTTCGGATGACATCGACCGTTTTGTCTATTTTTCCCGCGCAGCGATGGAGTTTCTCTTTAAATCGGGCAAACAGCCCGATGCGATCCATGTCCATGATTGGCCGACAGCGCTTGTTCCGTTGATTTATAAAGACATCTACCAGCCCCTCGGGTATCGCGCCGGCGGAACAGTCTTGACGATCCACAATATGGAACATCAGGGCCATTGCCATCCTTTCAATCTCTCCCGCATCGGCTTGCGCGGTGATAGCTACTTGAGCCCCGATCGACTACAAGATCCCCATTCGCTCAATCTTCTCAACCTCCTTAAAGGAGGCATCGTCTACGCTGACAAAATCACCACCGTATCTCCCAATTATGAAAAAGAAATACAAACCCCCGAAGGAGGGTTTGGGCTTCAAACTGTGCTGAGCAAACATCGCCACAAGCTCAAAGGGATTTTAAACGGGATCGACGAAGATTTCTGGAATCCGGAAAAAGATCCACACCTCGTTCAAAGATATGCAACCCATGGAATCGAAAAGGATAAAATTCAAACCGTTTTGGAATCCAAAAAAGAGAATAAGCAGTTCTTGCGCGACCACTTTAAGCTTAAAGAGACAGACGCGCCCATTGTGGCCTCCGTCACTCGCCTAGTCGCGCAAAAAAGTCCCGAGCTGATCAAATACGCCTTGAAGCGCACTCTCGAAAAAGGGGGCCAGTTCATTCTTCTCGGGGCATCGAACGTCCCTTCCGTTTTAAAAGAGTTTGAGACGCTTCAGCAAGAGCTCAAAAATAACGAAAATGTTGCCGTGCTATTAGATAAAGATGAACCATTGGCCCACCAAATTTATGCCGCTGCCGATATGTTCATCATTCCCTCCCTCTTTGAGCCTTGCGGCCTCACGCAGCTGATCTCACTGCGCTATGGCACCGTCCCCCTCGCTCGATTGACAGGGGGCCTTGCCGACACTGTTTTCGACATCGACACTTCCCCTCTTCCCCTCGAGAAGAGAAATGGCTTTACCTTCGACTTCCCCGACGACAAAGGGGTCGATTGGGCGCTGAGCCGCGCCTTGGATTGCTTCAAACATGAGCCTCAAAAGTGGCAATCGCTCGTCCTCCAAGGCATCAAACAAGATTTCAGCTGGAAGTACTCCATTCCAGAATATTTATCTATCTATCAAAGCCTAGTCAAAGCAAAGCCCATCGAAGAACGAAGCCGAGAAAAACTCAAAAAAGCCAAATCCGCTTAAAATCGGTTTTGTTGTTGTTTGAATTTTACCACAGAGATGGGAAACCACAGAGGAAAATTCTCAAATTCCTCTCAGTGGTTTCCCATCTCTGTGGTAAAAATTACTTTTCACGCAAAACAACGCCCATAGAATCTAGTGGTCCGTGACAAAAATTCTTGGAGCAATTTCGGCGTCAAAGCCGCTGAAATCGACGATCGCAAGTTGATTCGTATTGTATTAATACGGATCAACTTGCGAAGCCTGCGGTCGTCGATTTGAGCGAGCTTTCACGCTCGAAATTGTCTCAAGAATTTTTGTCACGGACCACTAGAAGCTGATGGCTTTTTTGATGTATTTGCGGTTGGCGAAGATGTACTCGGCGCCGGAGTAGAGGGTGTAGAGGGCGGCAATAAGGACGCTGTAGAAACTCATCGCTCGGAAGAGCTGAGGATCTAAGCATCCCAATGAATAGGGGACCATCAAAATTAAAATGAAAAAGACGACCGTTGCTTGAATGACGGCCTTGATCTTTCCGGAGAGACGGGCAGCCAACGCGATTCCCCTGAGCGCGCAGAGAGTGCGCAGGGTGCTGATGATCGTGTCGCGGTAAAAGAAAATGCAAACTAAGAGCAGCGGAAGCTGGATCGCGCCTTGGGTGAATGCGAGTAGGACGGATAGCCGAAAGATGCTGTCGGCCATAGGATCGAGGAGTTTCCCAAGGTCGGTGACTTTATTCTGTTTGCGGGCGAGCGCACCGTCGAAGGCGTCGGAGAGCTCGGAAATGCCGGCTAAAGCGAGAAGAATATATGGGAGCAAAGCGACGCTGATCCCGAAATCTTGCGAATAGAGATACACGACCAAAAAGACAGGGCCGAGCAAAATTCTAGAAAGTGTAAGGATTAGCGCAATGCTCACAAAATTATCCAAGTATGTTTTCTAGGTATATTGAATTCCTTGTTTTTTAGGAAGTGGCCAACGCCAATTTATTTTGGAGCGCTAGCTGGCCGCAAGCGGCGGCGATGTCTTTGCCTTTTGTATATCTCCATGTCGTGACGATGTCGTAGGAAGTGAGAATGCGGCGGAAGTTTTCGATCGACTCTTTTTCTGGGCGCTTGAGCTTTAAGCCAGGAACTGGGTTATAGGGAATCAGATTCACGGCGCATGGCTGGCCTTTCAACAATACCGCCAATTCATGCGCATGTTCGGGAAGGTCGTTGATCCCCTCCATCAATGTGTATTCGTAAGTGATGTCCCTTTTGCTCTCCCTCGCATAAGCGACCATGGCAGCGATGAGATCCTCCAATGCATATTTGCGCGCGAAGGGAATGATTTTTTTTCGGATATGCTGATTGGGCGCATGCAGCGAAAGGACGAGGTTGACGTTTAAATTTTCTTTTGCAAAGCGGCGGATCCCCTCGAGGACACCGACCGTGGAGACCGTCATGCGGCGCTGAGAGATATTGAGCCTGTCAGGATCGTTCAGTAAGTGGATCGCTTTGAGGACGTTGTCGTAATTTTCGAACGGCTCGCCCATTCCCATGAACACGACGTGAGAAACTCTCTCCTCTTTCTCATGCAAAAACCGGTCGATCTGGTAGACCTGTTCAAAAATTTCTCCCGCGTCGAGATTGCGCATTAGACCTTGTTTGCCGGAAGCGCAAAAAGCGCAGCGCGCCGGACAGCCGACTTGAGAAGAGACGCAGACCGTCCTCCGCTCTTTAGAACAGATCAGAACAGATTCAACGAATTGACCATCAGACAATTCCCACAAAAATTTAATCGTCTCTTCGTCTTTTGACTCTTGGGTTTTGCTTTGCTTTAGGCAGGACAGAGAGATTTTTTCGCTTAGTTTCGGGCGCAAAGTCTTGTTGAGATCGGTCATTTGATCCCAATCCGCGACTTTTTTCTCATAGACCCACTGAAAAATTTGCTTGGCGCGAAACGGCTTTTCTCCCATTTCACTCAGGAGCTGTGAGAGCTCGTCCAAGCTCAGACTATGGATTGATGGCATATCGACCATTTCTGCAATTCAGTGCAAAAAAAGCCATTCCCTTGCTGATTTTAATCTTTTCGAGTTCACGGGTGGCTTCTTTATGCTCTTGCAGCGTTTTGTAAATGTTGTCCGAAATGCGACGGTACACCTTTTTGTCCATGTTCAATCTGGCCGAAAGCAACGAGAGAAGAGCATTTGTTTTGCTCGGGTCGGCAGCGAAAAAGATCATCGGTATCAATGTTTTAGGTCCGATTTTTAAATAATTCGCCATAAAGAACTTCCTCTACTTTTTGGTAACAATTTTATAGCAGAAGGCTTTATGTGGCAACTTTTAAACAAAAGTTTTACGATTTACGAATACTTGCTTGCGTGATATAATTTTTGATTCAACAACGATTTTAAAGGAAAAAATATATGCCAGTGTCCCCTGTTAATACAACAACAGCAAATAATATTGTAACTAACCCTGTCACTACCCAGCCTGCATCAACAACAGACCTCTCAAATTCTCAAAGTTCAATGTCTTCCTATCAAACAACAGGAATTCTCACTGCGGTGTGGAATTTGATTTCTGGGAAAGTAGAAGTTGCACGAAGTTTCCTTGCAACCCTGCCTTTCATTGGTCGATTGTTTGAAGCGGCTCCGCCTGCGGTTCGAAATCGAAGCGAGGATGAATTGCGATATAATGCTATCAAAGAAATATTGATTTTTGATCGTCCGCAATCGAACGACCATCCTTCTCCCGTCGATGCCGTCAGAAGTGAAAGACTTGCTGAAGCCCTCAATGTTTTTCGTCAAATTCAAGGTCCCTTTTACAAAGCGAAAGCCTTTGAGCGAGCCATTATCGCTCAAAATTCCACTGATGATGCTGCCCGCCAATTTTACAACGCACTCCCTGATCAATTGCAAAGAGATTTCCGAGAGCAAATTTACATTGCCAATGGACGCAATGATAACAATCATGGGATTGGATTCGGCGAACACATTGTTGCAACAGAGATCCGAGGCGTCTTAGCGAGAACTGCTGCCGAACATTTAAAAATTGCACAAAACCCTTCCATTTTTTGGCATGGGAGAGAACGCGGTCCCATGTAAATCAATTTACCGCCCTGAATAATTTCCTCATCAATTTTATGTTTAGGGCGATAAAAATTTAGTTCTCAAACCTCGTGCCGTTTCCAAAATGCGCCTTTGACACTCTTCGACCACCAGTGGAGAAGGCGCAAGTGGTTTTGGGCCATCCAAAAGATCACCGCCTTGCTCAAGCCGAAATGCCTGAAGATGATCACTAAAGTTTCGTAAAACTGTCTAACGATCCACTTGGGGTTTCGCAATCGGTATTCGTAATCGGTCAAAATCCGGCGTAAAAAAACTTTGCGAAGGGCTGTGTTGAGGTAAAAACGGCAAACAAGATCAAACCCTCCCTGAATGCGGTCAGCCGTATTGAATTTACCGACTGTCTCGATCGCTTGTTTTTTAAACCAATAGGCTTGAAGGCTGTACGGGATTTTGGCCCCTTTGAGGTTTTCCTCTTCAATTTGGCTAAAGAGCTGATGTGGTGGCGACATGCTATGGCGAATGACGCAGCCGGTATAAACGAGGTCGGGATCGTCCGATTTTTCGATAAACTCCTTGATGAATTGAAAGGAATTTCTTGAAATGTAAAATTCCCCAGGCTGCAAAAAATGCGTGAATTTTCCTTTAGAGAGCTCCACGCCTTTGTTCAGCATCGCACTTAAATTGCGATCGAGGGCGGTATAAATGCGGGAAATGCAAGAGCGGTAGGCATCGAAGATCGATAGCGAATGCTCTTTTGTCTGCCCATCGATAATGATCACTTCAAACCCATGAAACATTTGGCCAGCGATACTGTCCATTGTGAAAGGAAGCAAATGAACGTTTTGGTCGGTAATGGGAACGATCACTGAGAAAATAGTCATAAATGAATTGTAGTATTCCTCATCTATTTCGTGCAAATTTTAGGTCTTAGCAGTAAAATGAGAGGAAAAACTTTTTTCGAGAAACTATGTTAACTTTTCAGCAGATCATTCACCGCCTAACCGAATTTTGGGAAAAAAAACGGTGCATCATCCATCAAGGCCACGATTTAGAAGTAGGGGCCGGCACATTCAATCCCGCGACTTTTTTGCGCTGTTTGGGACCCGAGCCTTATCGCACTGCCTATGTCGAGCCTTCGAGAAGGCCGTCTGATGGCCGCTACGGCGAAAATCCCAACAGGATGCAATTATTTCATCAGTATCAGGTCATCCTAAAGCCCTCGCCGGCCGATGTGCAGCAACTTTATCTCGAGTCTTTGAAAGCCCTCGGCCTCGATCTGAAAAAACACGACATCCGATTTGTTCATGACGATTGGGAATCGCCGACTTTAGGGGCGTGGGGTTTAGGCTGGGAAGTATGGTGCGATGGGATGGAGATCACGCAATGGACCTATTTCCAAGCAATCGGAAGCACGCCGCTCAAACCCGTCAGTGTGGAAATCACCTACGGACTGGAGCGCTTGGCGATGTTCATCCAGAACAAAGACAGCATTTACGATCTGCAGTGGAACGAGGAACTCACGTTTGGCGATATCGCCCAGCGCAGCGAGATCGAATGGAGCACCTATAATTTCGAAGAGGCGACCATTCCCATGTGGCAGCGCCATTTCGAAGATTATGAAAAAGAAGCGAAGACTCTCATTGGCCGCCACCTTCCTCTGCCCGCTTACGATTTCGTGATTAAAGCTTCGCACGCGTTCAATATGCTCGATGCCCGCGGGGCAATCTCGGTGACTGAGCGCACAGGTTATATCGCGCGGATCCGCGATCTGGCCCGTTTGATTGCCGTCGAGTACATTTCTTCTAGAGAGAAATTGGGATTTCCATTGCTCCAGAAGGAAAAGCAAAAACCGCTCAAAAAAATCGCAGCCATAAAAACGCCCAAATTCAATCCACAAAAAAAACAGGACTTTTTGCTCGAGATCGGCTCCGAGCAGCTACCTGCGACCTTTGTTCCAATTGGCTGCAACAATCTCGAAAAGGCCACACGGGCGCTACTCGACGAGCACAGTCTGAAATTCGACCGCCTGCAAGTGTTCGGAACGCCCCAGCGCATCGCCATCCTCATCAAAGGGTTGGTGGAAGGAACTGAGGCAAAAGAAGTTTTGCGAAGAGGACCTGGAGTCGCTTCCGCTTTCGACGCTTCGGGCAAGCCGACCCCGCAAGGGCAGGGTTTTTTAAAATCCGTTGGAGTTTCCGAGGCATCTTTAGAGGCGATTCAAAGGGGCAAAGTCAAAAATCTCAAGATTGAGAAAATCAAAGACGCCGATTACTTGTTCGCCTCGATTTCAGAGACTGGCCAATCGACATATCGCATCCTCGCAGAGAAACTCCCTGCGTTGGTCTTGAATTTAGAATTTCCGAAAAAAATGCGCTGGGGCGATCTCGACATCAGTTATCCGCGGCCTATCCATTGGATCGCGGCTCTATTCGGAGAAAAAATTATCCCCTTTCAAATCGGCGACGTCATCTCCGACCGTTTTTCTTTCGGACATTCTCAGCTGAGTCCCAAAAAATTCCCCATCAAGAGCCCAAAAGATTACGCCAAAGATCTCAAAAGGCATTTTGTCCTCGCGGATATCGAAGAGCGCCGAGAGAATATTTTGAAACAGCTCAAATTTTTGGAAAAAAAGCTCAAAGGGCACGCCCTCGAAATCCAGAAAGTGATCCCGCAAGTTCTGCACCTCGTCGAATGGCCGCAGCTAACCTCGGCAAACTTCGCGCCGGCGTTCTTAAAAGCGCCCAAAGAAGTCTTGATCTGCGAAATGGTCGAACATCAAAAATATTTCCCCGTAGCCGACAGCAAAGGACAACTCAAAAACGTCTTCATTATCACCGCGGACAATCGGCCGAGCGACCTGATCCGCAAAGGCAACCAAAAAGTACTTTCCGCCCGCCTTTCCGACGGCGTTTTCCTCTATGAGCAAGATTTAAAGGCCCCCCTGGAATCGTTGAATGAAAAATTGCGGCTCATGACCCATCAAAAAGATCTCGGTACCATGTTCGACAAAGTGCAGCGGCTCGCTCTCATTTCTACAATCATCAACAAGCATCTTTCTCTTGCCGATCAAAAGAAAGTCGCGCGCGCAGCTCTTCTCTGCAAAGCGGACCTCGCTTCTGCGCTCGTCGGGGAATTCCCGGAATTGCAAGGGGTTGCCGGAAAGTATTACGCCATCGCGCAGAAAGAGGAAAAAGAAGTCGCCACCGCCATTGAAGAGCATTGGATGCCGCGCGCAGAGCAAGCCCCTCTGCCCAAAACAGCAACCGGCGTGATCTTAAGCTTAGCGGACAAAATCGATAATTTGATCGGCTGCTATAGCGTCGGGCTCAAACCCTCTTCGTCGAGCGACCCTCACGGCTTGCGCCGCCAATCGATCGGCCTCCTCAAAATCTTGATCGATCAAAAGGCGAGCGTCGATTTGAAGGCGATTCTTGAAGAGTCCTGCCGCGCCTTTAACAAACTCGTAAATCCTGCCCAGGTGGTGGGTGAAATCCTCTTGTTCATCACCGCCCGCGCGAAGTCGGTCTTTGAAGAATACGGATTGAAAAAAGATGAGATCGAGGCTTCGCTCCAAGGCCTCTGCAACGATCCTTACGATCAATTTTGCAAGACAGAGGCCCTGCATGCATTCCGCCGCTCAGGAACGGAATTCGCAAAGCTGTACGAAGTCTACAAACGCGCCAAAGGACAGCTCGAAAGACCCGCAGCTGCAGCCTTTCAAGCGGCGCTCGCAACAGAGCCCGCCGAAAAAGAGCTGATGCGCGCCCTGGAAAATTTGAACAAGCATTGGAAGGCGGCGATCAAAGATCGCGAATATCTCCAAGCGTTTCGAATGATCGCCAAACTCCAGGCGCCCCTGGCCAAACTTTTCGATACAGTCAAGATCCTCGCCGACGATGCTAAACTGCGCGAAAATCGCATTGCTCTCTTGCAAAAGGTCTTCGTCCCCTTTCAAGACTTACTCGACTTTAGCAAAATCCAGGAGCTATAAATTTTCATAGACAGGGGGCTTCCCACAGTTGCATAATTAACTGCAATTGTTGGAGGCTCTCATGAAAAAAACGGAAATTCCCGTTATTGATCTGCATAGCGATCTCTTGTCGTTTCTCACATTAAAGCCCGGCCGGTCTCCCGAAGATCCGATTTCCCGCTGCTCTCATTCGCAGCTCGTCCAAGGCGGCGTCAAATTGCAAACTCTCGCCATCTTCAGCACAACGGAGAAAAATTCCACTGAAAATGGGCGCAAACAAGTGGAAGCTTACCAAAATTTGATCGGCCAGTCCCCGAAACTTTTTTCGGCATGCCACATTCCCCTCGATGCGCAAAAACAGACCGTCGCTTTGCTGCCCGCCTTTGAAAACGCCTCCACTTTCGCAGAGGAAGCGGAACCCCTTGATAGCGCGCTCCGACGCCTGGAAGAATACAATAAAGCCATCGGGCCTGTTTTTTACATCAGTTTCACGTGGGACGAGGAGAACCGCTTTGGCGGAGGCAATCGTTCCCTCGTGGGACTCAAAGAAGACGGCAAGCGATTATTGGAGTGGATGAACAATAAAAAAATTGCGCTGGATTTTAGCCATACATCCGATCAGCTTGCTCACGACTTCTTGAATCAGATCGACAAGAAAGGATTCAACATTCCCGTCATTGCCAGCCACTCCAACTTCCGCTTGATTTCCAATTACCCACGCAATCTCCCGGACGATCTTGCCAAAGAGATCATCCGCCGAAAAGGCCTTATTGGGCTCAATTTCTTTGCCCCCTTTATTCACGACACCGACAGCTCTGCCATCTTGCGCCATGTGCAGCACGCCCTTAGCCTCGGCGCAGAAAATGCGCTCTGCTTCGGTGCAGATTTTTTTTGCGATGCCGACCTACCTCAATTCATTGAGAAAAAATACCCAAAAACGAAAGCGCCCTACTATCCGGAATACGGCAATGCCTCTGCTTATCCGACGCTTCTCGAAATGTTTTCCCAGAAATTGGGCCTGAAAGAACAGGCCCTACTGAAAATCGCCAGCCAAAATGCGCTGAATTTTTTAAAGGAAAAGATTTTGAAGAACTCCTCCTTTTAAAGGAGGAGATTCTTCGAGGGTTTCGGCAACCCGCCCCTGAAGGAGCGGGATTGCGCTCGAGCGTACCGTTCATTAAAAACAGTTTTTCATCTTTTTCGTTGAGGAACTTTGGCCCCTTTTTTTCTCGCTTCGGAAAGACCAATAGCAATGGCCTGTTTTCTGCTCTTCACTGTTTTTTTGCTTCTTCCCGATTTCAGACTGCCAGCTTTCATCTTATGCATTGCATGTTTAACGCTCTTCTGTGAACTTTTCCCGTATCTGGCCATGAAAACCTCTTATTTAGGCCGCCCGTTTTTTGGCTCTGGCATTGACGCCTTCGCTGAAAACTGACCCTTCAGCGATTTCAGTGAGCTTTTTATTTGCGCCACCTTCTTCTTTGGAGCTTTTTTCAAGTAGGCCTAATATGCGTTCATACTTGAATGCTTTTGCCAACGATTTTAAAATCCCATAAGAGGCAATTTCAAAGTGCTCGACATGCTGACAACAGTTGATCAAGGCGGCGTCTTTAACGTTGTCTTCATAGCCCATTTGTATGATTTTTTCGCCTTCGTTTAAAAGGCTTTCCATCACTTCGGAAGTCTCTCCAGAAGGAGTCTTACCTAGCTCTTGAAGAATCGATTCTAACCGTCTTGCTTGCTCTTCAGTCTCTTTGAGATGATCTTGAAGAGCATTTTTTAGCTTGCTTGACGAAACGGCATCGATAACTTTCGGAAGAGCATCGATGATTTGTTTTTCCCCATCATACATTAATTGAAGTTCGTGGATGAATAGATCGTGTATGTCTTTCATAGGCTTATCCAATTTTTCTTTTTTTGGACTTGCCGTGCCCGCTTTCTTGGTCTTCATCCTTCCACTGTCTGCCTTCATGACCTTCGCGCCAATTTTTTCCCTCTTGATTGCGGTCGAATTGAGATTCTCCCTCTCTACGATACGAGTCTTCAAAGCGTTTCAGCTCGTCTTCTGCTCTCTTTTTTTCCCATCCATATCTTTCTTGAAGACTTCCAAGCATCCTTTCTCTATTCCCATTGATCCTAGTTAAATCGTTGTCTGTCAGCTTTCCCCATTTTTCTTTGACTTTTCCTTTAAATTGATGCCATTTTCCTTCAAAAATATCGCCTTGCATAAGCTTGCTCCCTTTAATATGAATTAACCTTATATTTAATTTATTATTTATTTCGTTTTCTGTCAACAAATGAAACCTATTTACAATTTAATCCTTTTCCATTAGATGTAGACTTAATGACTTAATCAGGGAGGTCTTGTGAACACTAAGAGAATGGTCGGGATTGTTATTTTAATTGTTGGCGTTATTGCAATTATATACGCCAATTACCAAAACGGGCGCATCGCTCATGCAGAAGGCAGCATCAAGAAGGGAGAAAGCTTCTTTTCTGGAAGTTCCGGCGGAGTGGGCAACGCCATTGGCGGAGCCATGGAGGGCAAAGTCTCTTCCTACAAAACACCGGTGATGCTGCTGATGATCGGGGGGATCGTCCTCGTTGTCATCGGCGGAGGCATGGCGCTTTTCTGCGGCAGGAAGAGAAGAAGGTAGAAATCAAAATCGGTGGCGCCTTTTGGCGATAAACGAATAGATTTGATCAATGCCAATGGGAAAGTAGGCTAGCCAGCCGACGAGCTTTCCGTAGCCGCCGATTAACCAAAGGATTCTCATCACGGCCCTTCCTCTGATCCAAATTTTGGAGGAAGGGACTTGATAATTTTCAATCAAGACCAGAGTGTTGGCATTTTTGTACTTATCGTATTCCGTCTGAAGGACTTGTTTTGCTAGCTTGTCCCGAAGAGGAGAGACCTGGAATTGCTTCTTTTTGTCGAGGGTGCGGATGCGGTCGACAGAGCGCCAGCAAAGAGAGCACCGGTCATCGAAAAGAATCAAATGCTTCTGTTTCATGGCACACGCACCTGGGGCACGCATTTTTTGACTTCGTCGAACTGACGGGCAAGTTCAAGGGCTTCATCGTCACTTAAGGCCCCACTTTGAAGCTTGAGCCGAATCGCCTCGCGCTTGTCCATCCAATTGCGCAAAAGGATTTTCCGGACGGTCTCTTTAAACGAGTCTTCGGCCTTGAGCAAATTGATCTTCCGCTGCATGATCTCAGTGAGGAGCTTCTGATCTTCTTCTCCATCTAGGCAAGATCCAAGGGTGAGGAGATCGCATGGGCGATTTTCATGTGATGCTCTTAAAAACTCCTCGTAGAGGCGGGCTGCCCCGGGAACGCAGAAATGCTCTGGCGCCAGATTGACCTTTGCGATAGCGATCAGCCGAGGATGCTGCGAGGATGCAAAAACAAGCCACCTGACAAAATCCCCTTCCAAGATTCGGTTGGCATCGACCTCTTGCACTTTGAGGGATGAGTTCTTTTTAATAAACAAATCGGGAAGCGAGATTTGCCCAATGCCGAGGGCGGCTTCAGGAACTAAGGAAATTTCAGCGAGCTTCTTCAAACTCTCATGGACCATCACGGGCATTTCCCATTGCTTGATCTTCTCGACAATCGCGCTGACCACTTCGTTCTTTTTAGAAGGGGAGCGAAGGTCCTTCCCACTGGAGAGGTGAGAAAATAGAAAATTTAAGTAATCGCGGCTGCTCTTGAGCAGGGCGGCGAAACAATCGGGTCCTTCTTCTGTCAGCAGGGAATCTGGATCTCTGCCCTCCGGTAGTATCACAACTAAGACCTCGATGCCCTTTTTCTGGAACAGATGCCCGATTTTGGCGGTGGCGGCCTTGCCTGCGTCATCAGCGTCGAGGGCGAGGTAAACTTTATTCACCCCAAGATGCATGAGTTCTCTGACATGCTCCTCGCCAAAGGCCGTCCCCTGCCCTGCGACCGTGTAATTGAATCCCGCATGGATGAGCCGCAAGGCATCGATTTGCCCCTCGACGATGATGGCTTGAGTTTCCTTAGCGATTCTTTGACGGCAATAACTCAGCCCGAAGAGGATGCGCGATTTTTTGAAGAGAGGGGTCTCGGGGGTATTGATGTATTTTCCACCAAAAGTTTCTTCTTTAAACTTGCGAGCGGAAAAACCGATGACTGCCCCCAGAGGATCGCGGATGGGGAATACGATGCGGTCGGAGAAAAAGTCCCGCCGTCTAGCCTGCTGGGTGACCATGACAAGGCCGGCCTGCTCTTGGATTTTTTCATCAACGCCCTGCTCGCTCAGATAGCGCATCAAGACATCCCCCTGCTTTGGCGCAAATCCCACTTGGAATTGGCGGATAAATTCTAAACTTAACCCTCTTTTGTAAAGGTATTTCAGAGCGACGTGCCCTTCTGCGGAGTGAAGAAGTAGATAGTGATAAATCGTGGCGGCGTGCTCTAAAGCGTTTTTAAGCTGTGGTTTGCTGGGGCCTCTTTCCGCGAGGGGCTCGTCGGTCTTTTCCAAAGAGACTTGAAATCTCTCTGCGAGGCTTTCCACAGCTTGGACAAAACTCATCTTGACATGCGACATTAGAAAAGCGATGGCATCGCCGTGAGCGCCGCAGCCGAAACAATGGTAATGAGAATCCCCTTTTTGCACGATAAAGGAGGGAGTTTTCTCTTCGTGGAAGGGGCAGAGCGCTTTATAAGCGGATCCTGCCCTTTGCAAATGCAGATGCGGCGATAGCGCCTCGGGAAGATCGATGCGCTGGCGAAGCAGCTCTAAACTCTCTTTTGTGTACATGTAGTCTATTATTACCCGAGGCTAGGCATATCGTCTAGACCAAGTATTGAACTAAAATTCTATATATATATACTGCGGTCGGCTTGTAGAGTCGATTTTCTGCGCGTGCCTTTTTCCGTTTGACTTTGCGTTCGCTCTCGCAAGCTGGCAGGAAGATTGCTTCGAGCTCCACGCTTCGTCACACGAAAAAATTCAGGGCATAAAATCGACGCTACAAGCCGACCACAGTATACAAAAATGCAATACGTTTTTATTTTTTTGCGTTTTATGTTAGGCTTTAACCATGAACGACTTTGAGACGGAATTCTCAGATTCTTACCCTTCCATTGAGGAAAAAGCGGCGCATTTTGCCCAAGCCGGGACGCTATCTGACCCTTCGCTAGGACAACTGCGCGATCAGATCAAAAAAGTGATGATCCCTCTTTTGATCAAGACGTTTCAATATAAGCTCGAGCTCAATCAATCTCTCGCCCTTCCTTCGCGGCTGCAGAGCCAGAAAAACCTCCGTTCCCCGGAAGAGATCGTCGAACACCTCAAAACTCTGGACAACGATTTGAAAGTCTTGCTCCTATGGTGCCAAAGTTGCCGCAGCCAAATCCAAAAAGCGCTCCTTTCTCCGGGCGAAGAGCAAAAAAACAACTTAACAGCTGGGGTCCCTAACCCTAGCGATGAAGCGATCTCCAAATCTTTCAGCGAAGCCGTCTCCGCGCACTCTTCGTTCTTTCAGCATCACGAGGAAGAAAAAGCGGAAGCGCCCCCTTCCGGTTCATCGGGTCTTTCCACGAGAAAAAAATGGTGGAAGAAGTTCATTGGAAGGTAATTTGTGACAATAGGGATAGAAAAAATTTCTCCGATGATGGCTCAATGGCACGCCTGCAAGAAAAGCGCGCCTAACGCCATTCTCTTATTTCGCCTAGGAGATTTTTACGAAGCTTTTTACGATGACGCGATTCTTATCTCCCAAGTTTTAGACCTGACCCTGACCAAGCGTCACGATATTCCCATGGCAGGGGTTCCATTTCACACAAGCGAAGCGTATGTCGATAAACTCATCGCCAAAGGGTATCGAGTGGCCATCGCCGAGCAGATGGAGGATCCGCGCGCCGTTAAAGGACTCGTCAAACGGGAAATCGTCCGCATCGTCACCCCCGGGACTGTGATCAATTCCTCAATGCTTGCCGACAAGGCGAACAATTATCTCGTGTCGATCGCTCAAGTGGGCGAGATCCAGGGCTTGAGCATCCTCGATCTCACGACGGCGGACTTTAGGGCCATGGAGTTTGAAGAGCTCAAAGAACTTATCGATGAACTTTGCCGTCTTAAACCCAAAGAGATCCTGATCTCTGAAAGATGGAAAAAGAAACATGGCAAGTCCCTCGATGAACTCGCCCGCCAATTCTCTTTTTCCATCAATGTGAATCAGGACTGGCACTTTGACCACGCCCATGCGTGCGATGTGTTGCTCAGGCATTTTCGCGTACAGCATCTCGATGGCTTTGGACTCAAGTCGATGCCAGCCGCCATCAACGCCTCTGGGGCGATGTTGCACTATGTGCACGAGGACTTAAATCTCTCGATCGAGCATCTCAAGACGATCGCCGTCGAGCAGATCCATCATTACATGCTTCTCGACAGGGCCACGCAAAAGCACCTTGAACTCTTCGAATCGCTTCAAGACGACAAGAAGAAACACACCCTTCTTCATTGTATCGATCAAACTGTAACGCCGATGGGAGGACGCCTGTTAAAAAAATGGCTGGCCCATCCCCTCTTAGATCCTCATGAAATCCGCTCGCGCCAAGACGCTGTGGCCACCTTTTTGGCTTCTTGGCAGCGATGTCCCGAAATACGCGCGCATTTGAACGAAATTCGCGACCTAGAGCGACTGATGATGCGCATTGAGACTGGCTGCGCTTCACCGCGAGATCTTTCTGGCTTAGGTTTTTCTTTAGAGCATATCGCTCCTCTTGCTCGGGCGCTAGCGGACCTGAATTTTGCGATGCAAAATCTTCCCGATGTCGCCGCGATCGCCCATAAAATCCGCTCTTCTCTTGTCGACACCCCGCCGCTCCGGTTGAGCGAAGGGGGAATTTTCCGCTCTGGCTACCATCCTGAGCTCGATGAATTGAGGGCCCTTCAGAAAGACAGCCACGCCTGGATCGCCCGCTATCAATCTGAGCTCAAAGAACTGACGCAGATCAAAACGCTAAAAGTCGGTTATACCAAGGCCTTTGGGTACTACATCGAAGTGAGCCGCGGCCAGGCTGGCAAAATTCCCGAAGAGTTCCAAAGGCGCCAAACGCTCGTCAACGCGGAGCGGTTCATCACGCCCATCTTGAAAGAATTTGAACACAAAATGCTGCACGCCGAAGAAAAAACGGCCGCATTGGAATATGAACTGTTCGACGCTCTTCGAAAAGAGGCCGCTTCCTATTCCCATGACGTGCGCAAGATCGCGGAAGCTGTCGCAAAAGTCGATTGCCTGCTCTCGTTTGCAGAAATGGCAAGGGCGCACCACTATGTGCGGCCAATCGTCGATGAAAGCGAGATTTTCCACGTCGAACAAGGACGTCACCCTGTGATCGAGGCTGTCCTTGGCACGGAGACATTCATTCCCAACGACGTTTTTTTAGATGCCCACGAACAGCGGCTTTATCTCATCACAGGCCCGAACATGGCCGGAAAATCCACCTTCATCCGCCAAGCGGCACTGATCGCCATCTTAGCACAAATAGGCTCCTACGTTCCCGCTAGAGAGGCCCACATCGGCATCATCGATAAGATCTTCAGCCGCATCGGCGCAAGCGACGATCTCTCCCGCGGCCAATCGACCTTCATGGTCGAAATGACGGAGACCGCCAATATCCTTCACAATGCGACTGACCGATCCCTTGTCATTTTGGACGAGATCGGTCGCGGCACGAGCACCTACGACGGAATCTCGATCGCTTGGGCCGTGGCGGAATTTTTGCTGACAGAGCCGCGCAAGCGCGCTAAAACGCTATTTGCGACGCATTATTGGGAGTTGACCGAGCTGGAAAACGAGATCCCCGGGGCAGTGAACTACAATGTCGCCGTCCACGAGTCGGAGGATGGGATCGTTTTCCTGCGCAAGATCGTGAAAGGGGGAACGGACAAAAGCTACGGCATCCATGTCGCCAAACTCGCCGGGCTTCCACACGCCGTGGTCAAGCGCGCTTTAGAGAGGCTGCAGAAATTAGAAAAAAACGGCAAAACGCAAATCCAAGAAAAACAGCTGTCGCTTTTTGCGGCTCCGACAAAGCCCAATGCCATCCTCGATCAAATTAAAAATCTAGACCCCGACCACCTCACCCCCATCGAGGCCTTAAAAAAGATCATCGAATGGAAAAACACTTGAGCCTATGTTCGACGTAAAGCTCCTAGATCAATTTCCGATGAAGCCAGGCGTCTATCTGATGAAAAACGCCGAGAACAAGGTGATCTACGTCGGAAAGGCCAATCAGCTCAAAAACCGGATCAAACAGTATTTTTCTCTGGCTGACAGCCGCCCGATGATTCCTTTCCTCATCCAGCAGATCGCGCATATCGACACCATTGTCGTTCCCTCAGAGAAGGAAGCTTTGTTGTTGGAAAATACACTCATCAAAAAGCACCAGCCCAAATTCAACGCCATCCTCAAAGACGACAAAACTTTCATCAGCCTGATGATCAACAACCGCCACCCCTGGCCGATGATCCGGCTGATCCGCTATAAAGGCACCCCCAAAAAAGATGGCCTTTATTTCGGCCCCTATACTAGCGCCTTTGCCGCGCGGCAAACCTACGAAATGCTCACCCGCTTATTTCCCTTACGCCAATGCAGCGACGAGGAACTCAAACGGCGCACACGCCCTTGCCTTCTCTATTCGATCAAACGCTGCATCGCCCCCTGTGTCGGCAAATGCACGAAAGAGGAGTATGATGGTTACGTCGATGGCGCCATCAAATTCCTCAAGGGCCAAGACAAAGAGATTTTGAAGCAGCTCTACTCACAGATGAAAATAGCTTCTGACAATACAGAATATGAGCGCGCGGCGGCCATTTTACAAACGATCCGCCAAATTGAACATGTGATTCAGACACAGGCCCTTGTCGTCAAAGTCAACGGCAAAAACAGCGATGCCCTGGCCATCTACCGCGAAGGGGAAGAGGTGATGCTCGTGCAGCTGCTTTTCCGTGAAGGCAAACTCGTCGGCTCCGAACATTACTCCTTTTCCAATATTTTGGAGGATGAGGAAGATCTCTTCTCCTCCTTCATCTTGCAACATTACAAAAACCTTCAAACCTTACCTGATGAAATTCTGGTGCCGACTGCCTTAAAGGACGCTGATATCATTTCTGAAATCCTCTCCGAGTCTCACCCAAAAAAAAAGGTCGCGATCGTGCACCCTCAAAAAGGGGAAAAAAGAGCCCTAGTTGGCATCGCCGAAGAAAACGCCAAGACTAATTTCCAGCAGGAGAAGAACCATCTCGAACTCAAAGAGAAGATGCTGCTCGATCTGCAAGAGACACTCAAGTTAAACCGCTATCCAAAACGGATCGAATGTTTCGACACCTCCAACATCTCCGGGACAGATCCCGTCGCATCGCTTGTCGCATTTACCGATGGAGAAAAAGACAAAAAGCGCACACGCCTATTCAAAATCAAAACCGCTTTGAAAGGAGATGATTACGGCGCCATGCGCGAAGTGCTGACGCGTCATCTCACCCGTTCTAAGCAAGCCGATGATCTGCCCGATCTGATCATTCTCGACGGCGGCAAAGGACAGCTAAACGTCGGCTTGGAAGTGTTCAAAGAGCTCGACATCGCCTCCGTCGATCTGATCGCCCTCGCCAAAGAAGAAGGGAGGCACGATAAAGGCATGACAGCAGAACGCGTCTTTTTGCCGGAAAACCACGACCCCATCCACCTCAATCCCCGCTCGAGTCTGCTTTTTCTGCTTCAGAAAGTGCGCGACGAGGCCCACCGCAAAGCATTGGGCTTCCACCGCCACCGCAGGCAAAAGCGACTTATCTCAAGCCTATTAGACAATATTCCCGGCATCGGCCCCGTCAAGCGCGGGCGTCTGCTGCGCCATTTTGGCAGCGTCGAAAAGATCCGCCACGCTTCAGAAGATGAGCTCAAGCAAGTCAAAGGCGTCACGCAAAAAGACATCGCGATTTTAAGGCAGATTTTGAACCTATCCCAGTAAAAAGTTTGAGTCGATTTTCGGGTTCTTTTGAGCCGCTTTTCGATCCAAATGCGGGGGGTAATATACGAAGGTTGATATAACCCCCCGCATTTGGATCGAAAAGCGGCCAAAATAATCTCGAAAATCGACGAAAAATTTTACTGGGATAGGTTCTTACTTTAGAAGAATCGAGAATAGAAAATCCTTTCGATAGCCGAGATGCTTTTGCAGGATTTGGCTTAAGTCGTTTTCAGCCTTTTCCAAAATGTCCTGTTGTTTCTCTAAAGGCAGCATCGGCATTTCCACAACAACAGAAATTCTCTGATCTTTGGCCAGATCAATCTCCACGGAAAGATCTTGGCCGGGAAAGCATTTTTTCCAATACTCCTGCACATACCCTTGGACCACGGCCGTGTCGACGAAAACCTCATGCCGCCCCATTTTGAAACGATAATAGCCGCCTCTGTGCATGGCATAAAATCCCAGTAGCAGCAGCGCGCCGCAGCCAAGGATGCAATATCCGATCCAAGAAAAATGGGCAGATCCCTTTGAAAAAAAGGCCGCAATGTCGCTTTGCAATTGCGGCGCATATTGAAGTCCGACAAAAAAAGCGCCGAGGAGTAGAACTAAGACCACAAAAATGAACTGCACGGCGGAAAAGAGAAGATTGCCTGTTTTCATCCTCAAAACAATTCGTTGTACGATTCTGAGACTTTGATCGATTTGACTTTTTTCTCCAACATCTCTTCCAGGTTTGGCTTTGCCTTGCTAGAGATCAGGTTTTTAAAAATCACATGCACAGCGCCCACATGCAAGCCCGTCAGGCGGCTAATGTCCTGCAGAATTTTGTTCTGAATCTCTTCCGCTTTATCGGGAATACAGATGCCATAGGCCACATTGATCTCAATCCGAACATTCACACTGTGCGTCTTCTGGTCCTGATCGACATGGATCCCTTTGATGCCATCTAAACCATCCCCCAAAAGGTTATCGAAAAGACCACCTTCCAGCGTCTCCACGCCTTCAATCTGACTTAAAGCTTGAAGCACTATAGACTGGAAAACTTTGCTCTCGATGTCTCGGATAAACACCGTCTCAGGAAGTTCAACTTCCTTGGTGTCAATTTGCTTAAGCGGATTATGCATGCCCCACCCCTCTTTCTAGAGCAACTATTATCCTAGCATTGACGCCTCAGTGTCAAGCCTAACTCACCTAATTTTCAAGATGCATAATTTTTTTTTATTTCCGCAACAAGACCATAAACAGTCTACTTGAAGTTTTCTGGAGAGGAATCCGTTTCTTGTTGTATTTAAATATTTTTTGTTTTAAAAAAGATTCTGCAAACTTGTCGAACACCACAAAAGTAATATTGATTTTACCACTCCTATACACAAGAGAAAAATCATGGATCATGTTTCCTACGAAAACACCCCCCCTGATTCCTATTATGAATATAGCATCGCCGAAAATCCCCATCGCTCTGTTGATTCATTCCAAAAAATCATTTCCCGAGAACCCCCTGCAGTCACAAAACAAAAAGCATTGGACTGCATGAACCAATGCATCGGTTGGTGTTCTTTGTTCAAAGGAGAATTTTTAGTCGATCTCGTTCTCAAATATGAACCAAAGGTCATTGTGGAAATTGGCGTATGGGGCGGCAGATCTCTCATTCCAATGGCTTATGCAATGAAATCGATTGGAGATGGAATTGCCTATGGAATCGATCCTTGGGATAGCTATGAATCCGTCATGTGGAGCATTGAAGAAGCCAATCAGAATTATTGGCAAAAAGCTGATCACATTGGGGTTCTACAAGATCTTCTCGGTAAAATTAACCAATTTCAACTTGGTGATCAAATTCAACTGATTAGGACCACCTCGGAAAAAGCTCCTCTTATCTACGATATTGATCTTTTGCACATCGATGGCAACCACGCCGAACAAACATCCTTTCTTGATGTCACCAAATGGGTCCCTCTCGTGAAAAGCGGCGGATGGATCATTTTGGATGATATTCACTGGTATGAAAAAGGAATGTACACTGAGGCAAAAGCGGTAGAATGGTTAAATGACCATTGTATTAAGTTCGCAGAGTTTTCGGATTCAAGTGATTGGGGGGTTTGGGTAAAACCTTAAAAAGTCGATGAAAAAAAACCTTTATTTATTTCTGGCACTCTTGCTCTTTTCGCGATTGCTTTGTGCAGAAGATGATGTTGAATCATTAAAAAAACAAATCTGCATTCTCCGCCCAACATTGGAAGGATGGTGCTCTGAAGAAAAAGCATTGACGCTGATCGATTTGACTTTGGAATTAAAACCTAAAGTGTGTGTAGATATTGGCGTCTTCGGGGGTTCTTCTCTTATTCCTGTAGCTGCTACTTTAAAATTACTGGGATCTGGAACTATCTTTGGAATAGACCCATGGGATAGGTTGGAGTGCATCCAATGTTTTGACCCGATCAGAGATGCAGCAGATTTTAGATGGTGGTTTCAGCTCGACTATGCCTATGTTTATGATTCCTACATAAAAGCAATCAAAAGACTTGAACTTGAACCTTATTGCATAACCATGACAGTAACCTCCCAAATTGCAGCTCCTTTCATCGATCATATCGACCTATTGCATATCGATGGGCAGCATTCTGAGCAGGGCTTCACAAGCGATGTTAAAGCTTTTCTTCCCAAGGTCCGAACAGGCGGATACATTCTTTTAAACGATTCTTTATGGGAAAATGCACAGCCGGCCATTGAACTGCTCTTGGAGCAATGCGACGTTGTCAAACTCATCGACGGCGGGAATTGCATGGTTTTTAAAAAAAAGAAAGTAAACGATGTTTGTGTATATACTGCTGCCACTTGAAAGTTATAGGAAATTTCAATTTCAGCGCTTCAATTTTTTGTTTGTTGAAGCAGACCATGTGCAAGCACATGGTCGATGGAAACGAACAAAAAGGCCATGGTAAAACCACGGCCGTAAGTGAAGATGCTGAAGCAGAAATTTTCATAACTTTCCAGTGGAACCGGTATATACTGCTGACACTTGAAAGTTATAGGAAATTTCAATTTCAGCGCTTCAATTTTTTGTTTGTTGAAGCAGACCATGTGCAAGCACATGGTCGATGGAAACGAACAAAAAGGCCATGGTAAAACCACGGCCGTAAGTGAAGATGCTGAAGCAGAAATTTTCATAACTTTCAAGTGGAAGCAGTATATACAGAAAGTTAAATCGTCCTATCGATATCGCGACCGCCTCTGAGCTGATAAGGAAATGATCAAAGTGATGACTTCTTTGTTTCTTTGAGTTTGGTTAAAGGAAATGTCCGATTAATCTCGGTTTGTTTGCGCCAACCTTCGGGCAAATCTTCGTTTGCCAAAAGCCGATCGCAGGCTTCCAAAGACTCCTGATGCAATCCAAGGTAAAATAAACAGATCGACTCTTGAAAAAGAAGGCCATATTGATCAATCCAATCTTCGTTGAAAAGAATGTCTTTTTGATCAGATTTTAGGATTTGTTTTCTCGCTTGGATACAATCATAGGCTTTTTGATATTCTCCCTTTTTATTGTAGGCCTCAACAAGGTAATAAATCGGTTCAACTCGATGCGGCCGGTAGCGCTGAGCGTCTTTATAGGAATCGATCACAATGTCATGAGGCAAACCGATGTCTCGGAGTATATGTGCAATCTGAAGCTTTGACCAAAAGACCTCTTCAGCCCATCCTCCCCGATCGACGCGTTTTTGAAACCATTCGAGCGCCTTTCCTTTTTCACCCGCATCGCGATAGCTTTCCGCTAAATAGAAAACATAGCGCTCATTGTCAGGTTCTTTAATTAGCCCTTCTCTCAATAACTTGACATTGCGCAGAAACTTTTGGCGTGAATTTTTCGCACTGGCCCCACCGCTGAGAGTTGTATATTTCACATCGGTGAGGAGCTCCGATGAATAAGGAACCGGGCAATCCAAATATTCATGAGTGACTCCGACCCATCTCCAGGGAAGATCGGCTTTCGCCAGCTGAGGCTTTTGATAGGAATAGCCTTTACTTCCCCGCCACATTAAATACAGGTCATGGGTCAGATCGGAAAATTGGAAGCCAGGCTCATATTCCAAAATATCATCCGCGTCCATAAACAAAATGTAATCTCCTTTGCCTTTGGCAAGGTCATACGCTTCGGAACGATTTTCTCCAAAATTTCTCCACGAACGCTCATAGAGTTCTCCGGGGATTTTATTCAGATGTTTTTTGATGATCTCTTGAGTCCCGTCCTCCGAGCCTGTATCGACGATAACCCAATAATCAATCAGAGGAACTACAGAATCCAAACAGCGGATGATCACATCTTTCTCATTTTTGACAATCATGTTGAGGCAGACCTTATCTTTGGCTCGCACTAAAAAAGGAATAACAATGAGGACAAAAAGAAAAAATATTCGACGCACCATTTTCACCTCTGAAGAGTAAGATTTAAATCCCTATTTCTGGTTGCAAAATTGTAACACTTTCGCTATTTTTCATTAAAAAAAAATTAACATCCACTAGGGAGAATGATGAAAAAATTGCTGTTTTTGCTTTTCGCGACATCGACAATACTTAATGCAGACCTGCCTCCTCCATATGATTCCGTCGAACTGCTCCCATATAATCCCCAAGGATGGTATTCAAACGCAATTCCTATGGAGAAATTGATCAAAGAGAAAAATCCAAAGATAGTGATCGAAGTCGGCAGCTGGTTGGGGCTTTCGACTCGCCATATCGCAAAGACGATCCGCCCAGATGGTCTTGTCTATGCGGTTGACCACTGGTTAGGGTCCCCCAACGAAGATAACAGACCGTTTGATCTTACCAATCTATATCGCCAGTTTCTCTCAAACGTCATCCACGAAAATCTCACGGATAAAATTATTCCCATCCGTATGTCAAGCTATGAAGCATCGAGAACCTTGAATATCAGGCCGGATCTCGTTTATCTAGATGCCACTCACGATTTTTATAGCGTCTATGAAGACTTGTGCAGCTGGTTCCCTTTAGTCGAAGGCCATGGCGTTCTTTGTGGAGATGATTACCTTTGGGGACATGATCTCCCCGTTCAGAGAGCAGTCCATCTTTTTGCCCAATTGCGAAATCTAACCGTTCATGCAGATGGATGGTTTTGGTATCTCGAACAGAATCCTTAAAAAGGTTACTATCCATGTTGAAAAATCTTTCACGTTATTTGCCAATTGTATTCGCGATGTTTTCATTCTCCTTGAATGCCAATATTGAAAATTATTTCAAAAAGATTGAAAACAAATCTGGCATTCATTCAATGAGGAACATTGATTTTATTTATCTGATTAATCTGGATCATCGCACTGAAAAACTGAAAATGACTTTGGATCAATTGACTCCCTACGGAATTACTCCCCTCAGATTTTCTGCTGTCAATGGATGGAAATTGAGTTTTCAGGCTATCGATGATCTTGGAGTTCAATACCAGCAAGGAATGGGGCGGCCAATTGCCACTGTTTTCAGACATAAGGATGGAGAGGAATACATTAGCTTTGAGGTCATGAAAGAAGAGGGCATGACTTATTATTGCCATTCTTTAAGCCGCGGCGCCATTGGTTGTTTTATGAGCCATTTATCGATCCTTCAAGACGCCTACGACTCGGGCTATGAGACAATTTGGATCATCGAAGATGATATTCAAGTCGTTGAAAACCCATTAAAACTCTCTTCACTCATTGACAAGTTAGATGCCCTTACAGGCAAAGAATGGGACGTCCTATTTACCGATAATGAAATTAAAGGCGCAAACGGCCTGCCTGTCCCTTGTGGATGGGTTCGACCAAAGCCAAATTTTCAACGGACCGAGCCCGTAGAATACTATACAACACGCACCAACATTGGTGAAGATTTTATAAAAATTGGAATGCGCTTTGGCTCCGCTTCAATGATTGTTCGTCGATCGGGAATGAAGAAAATTCTGGACTACGCAAAAAAATATAAGATTTATTTTCCTTATGACATCGAGTATTTTTATACTCCGGGAATCAAACTCTTTCAGTGCAGTAGAGACATCGTCACGAATATTCTTGATGAGGTTTCTAAATTTTTAAAGAAATCAAGCATTGCATCAGCGTCTACTGTTTCATATTCTTGTGTGAAGAATTTCATTCCTGTCAGGCAGACGGCACCGCAAGGTGTAACCTCAACTGCTTCCCAGTAGATTGCAGCGTCTTTTGAACCCCCTTTTTTATCCACCCACACACAGCCTGTGATTGGTGTTCCCGGTGCACTGCATCGACAAAATAAATCTCTTCATTTCGCTGTACGTTTGCCTTTAAAGTTTCATATTCTGTAATGTATGCCTCTTGCTTTTGTCTATCTAATTTACCACGAACTTTCTTAGGGCGTTTATAAACAAAACCGTGTTCTTGCAACCAAGCAGTCATTCCACTTCTCGAGTAGGTAATGCCGTACTGCTTTTCTACATAAGCACGAATTTGCTTCACTTTGAGGTAGGTTGTCTCTGACAAATGTCTGAGAAGAGAGCCCGATTGCTCTTGAGATAACTTTGGCGGCCACCACCTTTTCTATCATCGTCAGTCTTTTGTCCTGACTCATAGTCCTTGAGGTAATTGCAAACGGTGTCGTCTCTTAACCTAAGTGCCTTCTCAATCTCATCAATCTAAAGACCCTATCATGTCCTAAAACTACACAAACCTGTTACACTCAGACTTCCACCTTTTAGTTTAACTCAGATGAACTTTTTCCCAAAATTTTAACATGTTATAAGATACACCAAGTTAACATTTTATTCACAACTTTCCAGTAACTTACCTGGCGGAATTTCCGATAACGCGAAATCTGGCTCTGAAGAATAGTCCATGCTAAAAAATCTTTTGTCCTGTTCGCCATTTGTTTTAGCTGCTTTAGTAACATTGTTTTCTTTCTCCTCAGAAGAATTGAATGCCCAGATAGAAAAGTATTTCAAAAAGATCGAAGACAAATCTGGCATCCACTCGATGAGAAATGTTGATTTCATTTACCTGATTAATTTGGATCATCGCACCGAAAAATTGCAGACCACCTTGGATCAATTAACTCCCTACGGGATTACCCCATTTAGATTTTCCGCTGTGAACGGCTGGAAATTGAGTTTTGAGGCTATTAATGACCTGGGAGTGCATTATCGCCCAGGAATGCAAAAGACGATTTGCACCGTTTTTCGACATCAAGATGGAAACGAATACAACAGCTTTGAGGTGATTAAAGAAGAAGGGGTTGCTTATTATTGCCATTCTTTGAGCCGTGGCGCCATTGGATGTTTTATGAGCCATTTATCCATTCTTCAAGATGCTTATAATTCGGGATATGAGACGATTTGGGTCATCGAAGATGATATTCGGGTCGTTGAAAATCCATTAATGCTCTCTTCGCTTATTGATAAGTTAGATGCTCTCACGGGAGGAACATGGGACATCCTCTTTACCGATAATGAAATTAAAGCTGCAAACGGAGAGCCCATGCCTTCTTGCGGTATCCGCCCCAAACCTGGGTTTCGCGTTCAACATTTAGATTATTACACAGCGCGCTACAAGATCGATGAAGCTTTTACAAAGATCGGAATGCGCTTTGGGTCCCATTCCATGATCATCCGACGATCAGGAATAAAAAAGATTTTGGACTATGTAAAGACCTACAAGATTTATTTTCCGTATGACGTTGAATACTATTATGTTCCGGAGATCCAACTCTATCAATGCAACAGGGACATCATCACCAACATCGCGGGCGGGATATCGGATAATGCTGTATCTGGCGGTCCTTAAATAGTCATGGATAGCTGATTCCACCTGACCCCAACCCTAAGCTATGTACAAAATAGCCATCGAAAATTTCCAGGCTTACATAGACTGCATTTCCGCGATACCCGGGTTCATACCAATGCGCAAGGGGAACGAATCCAGCTTTTGTCAGAAAGCGTTTCAGCTCAAAATAATTCGGAGTTCCTTTCCTCAAGGGAGTAAAAAATGACTGGACCTGAATCACTTTCACATCTTTTAAAATCCCGGCTGAACTTTCAAGAATTTCCAATTCCAGCCCCTCCGTTTCCAGTTTCAACACATCTATGTGCTGAATTTGATTTTGCTCACACCAATCTTTAAGAGCGACACAGGGAACATCAATAGATTCTTCCAGCAGATCATCCGAAGGGGCTAATAAAGAGCTCTGAGGTTCATACGTGAGGTCATTTCCGCTAGGCCCATAGCACAGAAAAAGCGATGCTGAGCCATTATAATCGCAAACTGCCAAAGGATAGGTCTCGACATTATTTAACTTTTGCTCGTGAATGGCTTTTTTTAATAAGGCATAAGCGCGAGGATTGGGTTCAAATGCATAGACCCTACCTTTGGGCCAAATTTGAGCGATGCGGCAAGTATCTTTTCCACAATAGGCTCCGATTTCAACGAAAACGGGATTATAGGGAAGAAGCTGCTGCATCCAATGTGCATCCACTACTCCATAATTTCTAAATGTTGCTGTCCCCTCATACTCCATTGCCTGCAGCGAAAGGGAAGAGGAAAACACAGCACAGCCAAAAAGAAAACCCAGTCCTTTGCAAAAAAATTGACCGATCATCGGCATCCTTCCTTTAATTAAGGTGACGTAAAGAAAGAGTACCCCAACACTCAAAATTTTGCAAAAAAAATTAATTTGAACGTCCCCTAAGGTTCCGCATAGAACTAATCAAATGTGTCCTCGAGCCCGCGTCCGAGTCCGATATCCGACGAACTCCGTTTACCGATGCTCCAAATACTCAACGGATAATGGTGCTCGTCGGATCTCGGACGCGGACACGTTAAATAAGACTTTTGCAACACAACTACCACTCTGCGAAAATTTTCCCTATGCTCACAAAGAAATGTAATCAATTTGAGATTTCTCAATCTTGAGCTAAATTCTTGAAGATGCGAATAAGAGAATTTCTGATATGTGGAATATTTGGATACAATTCCAGCAGCTTAGCTGGACTTAATTCAGCATTTGCTCGGCGAGCCTTAAGTATTCCGTTTTGTTCTTCAACTGAGAACGTTTCCCAAGAATGAGTTGGATCTACATATGCTTTGTAAAGTTGCAAAACTTCAGTATGAGATAAGACTCCTGGATTCACAAAATTAAAGTTTCCCTTAATTTTCTGAAGAGTCATATCGACGGCAATGGGAATGAGATCATCCAAAATAGAGAGAGAATTTGCGATATCAATGACCTTTTTATAGCCGACGATTTTGGCTACGAAACCATGATTTAGATCGCCTGAAATGGGCATTTTTATTCGTAAATTGAGTACATTCGGATATTCGAGCGCCAATGTCTCCATTAGAATTTTAGTTCTAGAATAAAAAGAACCGTTGAAATTGGGGGGATCATTTTCCGTAAAGCCGAGCCCGCTTCTTTCTGGATGGACCACATCGTATTCGTAAATACAGCCCGTACTCACGTTCGTGATGTGAATGCTGCGGGAGTATGCGGCATCGATGAGATTGAGAGTCCCGAGTACATTAACGCGGATCGTTTCGATTTTGTGCGATTCACACCAATCGACATTAGGCTTTCCGATAATGCCAGCGCAATTCACAATCGCATCAGGTTTTACTCGATCGATCTCTTCTAGAATGTCTTGCGAATGTTCAAGTCTGGATGTGGCGCATACTGCTTGATGGCCGAGAACATGGATACTTTTAACGATTTCTTGGCCAATCCAGCCTGTCTTTCCACCAAAAACCAGAATCGTCTCGGCTTTTAACGAGATAGTTAATAGAAAAGATAGTGTTAATATCCAATGCTTCATCCGTGCTCCGGCGGAAACCCGGCCCTTAAGGGCCGGGATATTTTCAAAAACAATGTTGGGCCGAGTACGAAGCTCGGCTCCAACTCAATCCCAGGCCTTAAGGCCTGGGTTCATCGAAAATTCTTTTCTAAAAGCGCAGACAGCTCCTCTTTAGAGATAATGTTTTGGTCCGAGCTATATTGGTAATTGGGATTTCTGATCATTTTTTTGCCTTGGAGCAAATATAGAGGTTCTTCTGGATCAAAGTCCAGTGTTGCCACAGTGGATTTAATGATGAAATAGTTGTTAAATTCAATAGTTCTTGGAATTTCTGATGCGCTGACTAATATCTCAGCGAGTTTTTCCCCAGGTCTAAGCCCTGTGATCTTAACTGAGCTAGTTGCATTGAATTTTTCTTTAAGAACATCGATAAGATCGGCAATTTTCATCGCTGGAGTTGGCTTGACAAAGATTTCACCTCCAGTTCCATAGCGCAGTGCATCAAAGAGCAGACAGACTGCCTCTTCTTTGTGCATAATAAAACGGGTCATGGCAGGATCAGTTAAGGAGATTTCATGTCCTTTTGAAATTTTGTCGATAAGGATCGGAATCACAGATCCTGTGCTTTCCAAAATATTGCCAAATCGAACTGTCATAAATCGTGTTTTGATGGATGACTTGTCGTAATTCGAAAAGAGCTTTTCCCCTAAGAGTTTAGTAGCGCCATAGGCATTCACGGGTAAACAGGCTTTATCGGTAGACACAAAGAGCACCTTTTTTACGTTATTGGCAGCGCATGCCTTAAATACATTCATGGAACCGATCACATTTGTTTTGATCGCCTCTTCAATATTAGATTCAAGCGCATCGATCCTCTTAAGCGCGGCAGCATGGAACACGATATCGGCATTTTTGGTGACATATTGAAGACTCTTATAATCGCGAATATCTCCGAGAAGAGTTTGCACTTTAGGATTGGGAAAAAGACTATGCAGATGAAATTGTTTTACCTCATCTCGAGAGAAGATGATCACTTTTTTAGGATTGTATTCCAGCACTCTTTTGACAATCTCTCTTCCCAAATAGCCAGACCCCCCTAAAACTACAATCGTTTGATCCTCAAAAAGTTCTTGATTGGTAGGAGGAAGGGCCGCTAGTTTAAATAAACAAATATTTAACAATAGAAGAAATGTGATTTTTTTCATACGCCGCTATTAACTCTTTTCAAAACCGTAAAACCATAATTGTTTGTCCTGCGTTCCTGTAAAACCCACTCTGGGTGTCGCTCTAGAAAATCAAGAACCGCTTGCCACATACCTCTCTTATTCGGATCGCAGAGGCCTGGATAGATGTTACGATCACCATAAAAAGGATAGGGATCTTCGTAAGAGTCTGTGTCACCAGTATCATGCAGGGCAATGTACTTGCTCACCTTGGGAGAAAATTTCTCGAGTTCATAGGCGAGCTGAAAGTAAACATGGAGTGTGTCGATAAAAAGCATCTCCGTAGGGTTAATATCGATATCTTTATTATCGCCCTGACAAAAAACAAAGGAAATTTTGTTCTTTTGTGAGAGTTCTTTAGCAAGATTTAAAATGGGAAGAGGGGGAGAATTTATGTCGATGCCGACATAAGAGCGAGAAGAGGACTTGCTTTCCGATAAACCTTTCAAAATCCCCCAACTTGACACCATATTTCTCAATCCCATCTCTACGACAGAACTGCATTCGGAGGCTAAAGAGCGAAGAACCGGGATATGTTCATAAATGTCAGAAGGTGTAGTACAAGCAAGTTGATACTGGGCCTCTAGTTCATCATGCAATACACATTCCATCAAGAGGTGCATATTGCTTACCTTGTGGTCATTTTCGTTGTTTTTCGTGAGATCAGATCCCCTCGTAAAGTGAACAAAGTGGGAATCCACATAAAACTCGAAGTGAGTGGGCCAATTGATTTTAGTCAATCCAGCATAGGGTAATCCATGTTTTTCAAAAGCTGTGAAATCCCAGGGGGAAAAATCGGCGCCAGTACGACGGGGATATAGGCGATACGGGACTTCTGGGTGTTGCTCTAGATATGTTTGTGAATAAGAACCAGTATCGAATAACACACCGTCTATGAAACCGACATGAAATTTGAGCTGATTAACGACAGGTAATCTCTTCGGATCAAAAACGATAAAAGGTGCGCACAAATAGTGGCCACAATATGGGTCTCCTTCCGAGCAGCGTGGATCCATATGGTCGAGTCCTGCAATCGAAACATCTACGAGCAAGCTTTTGATGCTAATGGGTTTGATGGGAAATACATCCCCATCGATTATCCCCACAATGTCATCATGGTTATACCCAAAATTTTCAAGTGCGTATTGGATTAAATGGGAGTGTCGGACGCTGCATTGCTGAGAGACAGCATCAGGGTCCAGAATGCCGTTTTTCAGAGGAAAATTAAACCAACTGTTTTTTTTATGACTATTTACATTTGTGCAAATCCAATCATTGATAGGATCGGTTTTGTGCCAATCTTGTTCGTACCGAACACATTTTACTCCATATTTTTCGCAAACTTCCCGGATCGCTTTCTCTTGATCCACATTTGGTGCATCGTTGATGACAATCCATTCATAATCATCGAGGAGAAATTTTTTGAAGGTTGCATATTGGTACTCTATGAATTCCGGCCTATTGTAATGAAAAGTAAACAGACGCATCACTGCAAAGACATCATTCGAAAAAATTGAAAATGCAAGAATAAACCACAACAATCTACTCATAAGATGCATGATGAAACCTCAGTTATTCGGATATAAATGCATGGAATGTTCATGCACTGGGGAGAATGCCACATCTTTTAGTTGAAACTGCCTTAGCTCTAAGGCGCCATTACAGCATCAATTTCTTTTTTTTGCAAAATTTTTCCTCGAATCTCGGCACAAGTTTATTCTGAAGTTGTCTCTAATTCAAAGGGTTAAATTTTAAAAAAGTTGCGTTGCTCTTGTGAAACATATTTTTTGAATATAAACTATCAAAAAATTTGAGGAGGAAGTGGGAGATGCGGAAATTGATTCCAGGAGGAGCAGGTTACATTGGTTCAGTGTTAACGCCCTATATGTGAGAGGAGGGATTTGAGCGTGGTCGATAATTTCATGTACAAACAAAATAGCCTTGCGGCCGTATGCCACCATGCCGGCTTCCGCATTTTTAATGGAGATATGCGCGATCAAGAACTCAGGAAACAGCTAATAGATTGGGCCGATGTTGTCATTCCATTGGCCGCCCTTGTGGGAGCGCCTCTTTGCGCGAAAGACCCATATATGGCAACATCGATTAAGAAGATATTCGCCAAAAAAAAAGTGTAAATCTTTTCATGTTTTGTTGCTAACCCTTTTCAAAATTGTAAAACCGCAATTATTCGTCATGCAATACGCTTCCTATTAAGAGGCGCAAAGTGGTGTCCCTCTCATTGCTTAGAATAGATCCCGCCAAACAGTGAATAAAGTGGAAATCCACATAAAACTCAAAAATAGTGGGCCAGGTGATTCTAGTTAATCCAGAATAGGGTAATTTATGTTTTTCAAATGTAGTCATATCATAGGGAAATAAATCGGCATCGGTGCGTCGAGGAAATAGATGATAGGGAACTTCTGGGTGTTGATCTAAATATGCTTGTGAATGAGAACCAGTGTCATGCAACATACCATCTATAAAACCGACATGGAATTTGAGTTGCTGAACGTCGGGTAATCTCCTTGGATCAAAAACGATAAGAGGTGGGCATATAAAATGACAGCAAACTCGATTATCAGTTGGGCAGGTTGGCTCATAACGGTCAAGTCCTGCAAGCGGAACATCCACGAGCAAGCTTCTGAAGCTGATGGGTTTAATAGGAAATACATCTGCATCCATAATCACAACGATGTCATCGTGATTATACCCAAAATTTTCAAGTGCATATTGGATTACATGAGAGTGGCGAACGCTGCATTGTTGAGAGACCTCATCAGGGTCCAAGCCATCATCTTTCATAAGAAATCCGATGTGGGAGTTTTTTTTCTTGGTATCCACATTTGTGCAGATCCAATCATTGATTGGATCGATTTTATGCCAATCTTGTTCGTATTGAACGCATTTTACTCCATTTTTTTCACAAACTTCTCGGATCGCTTTCTCTAGATTTACATTAGGTGCATCATTGAAGACGATCCATTCATAATCATCCCGGAGAAATTTCTTGAAAGTCGCGTATTGGTATTCTACAAATTCCGGGCGATTGTAATGGAAGGTAAATATGCGTACCTTTGCAAAGGCAACGTTTGAAAAAAACAAAGAGATGAGGAAAATCATCCAATAACTTGTCCACAGACGCATGACATACCTCCGTTAATTTAAAATCAGGATGCTAGCATCGTTGTTCCATTTTTGAATATTTTTCTATAGATCGCCTTTTCCTTTCTGAAATCGTTACCATCGCCTTAACTGCTGCGCGATTTTTTGGAGGAAAACTCGAGTCTTCCAGGGTTTTTCTGAGTGAGCATGGTTGTATCCCTCTCATTGGCAAAAGTCGTTTAAATAGACGTCTTCATGCCATACCAGCCTTTTTCTGGCATTTCATCGACGATCTTAGGCGATATAGCTTATACTTCACAGTCCCTTGAGCATAAGCTTTGGGCCGCCAAGGATGTCCTTCTTGCTGCAGAGCGAAAAGCGAACTCAAAGAGAGGACAAAGTCTGATCTATGCTCGCTATGGGAAAAAAATCCGCAAAAAAATTGAAACATCTTTTAGTGAAATGATAAGTTGGCTCCCAAGACGCATACATGCAGTGACCAACCGGGGGTTTGTCCTTAAACTCATGATGCTGATTACAGCTTTTTCTATGTCTTTTCTATGCTTCTAGGTGGCAACTTGGTTAGTCCTAAATGTCGCTTCAATTTGCATAATTGCCTCAACATTTGGTAGCGTTGCAGCCATCTTGATCGAAAAAATTCTTCGTTGCAAGTGGTTTTTGAAATTTGCCTAGGATCTGCACGGTTTACTGCAAAGGTCCGCCCGGACTTTTCGCATTTTCGCAGCCATTTTTTTTGAAATTAATCCGCATTTGCTCTAAATTTTCGCGCATATGCCTTCCATGATGCTCGAAAAAAACCTCTAACAAACAACCGATCTTCAATTATGTCCTTTGGAACAGCGTTAATGCCTAAAATATTTCTCCCTTTTCGAAATTCTCTCAGCAATAGGGCCATTTTTTTATTCTTCTTGGGTTTGATTCTATTCCAATCTCCCCTTAGCGCGTTAGAGCAAAAAAAAACGAACATTGGCTTAGTGTTGATTGTGAAAGATGATCAAGATGTTATCGAGCGATGTTTGAAAAGCGCTGAGAGTATCATTGATTGGCTGTGCATTTTCGATGCGGGATCCACTGATAATACACTAGACATCATCGATCATTTCGCATGGAAATCTTCCATTCCAGTGAAAATGCATCGATTACAAAAAGAGGATATCAGCAATTCTCGCACGATTGCCGTGCAAACTGCGCAAAAACTTCTTAAAGAGCTTGGCCTTGCCTTAGAACATTCTTACCTTCTCGTCTTAGATCCCGAAATGACCCTAAAGATAGGCAGCTCATTCAAGAAAGAAGCTCTAAATGCGGATGCATACCTGCTTCTCGAAAGGGTTTCTGCGCTGTCTTACTATATTTATCAGATGCATCTGCTCCGGGCTTCCCTTCCTTGGGATAGCATTGGCCATGTCCATGAATATTGGTCGTCGAAGAAGCCACATAAAACAGAAAAGTTAGCTAGCATTAGGATTGAAAATGACATCGAGGGCGCCAAAAAAGAGATGAAGTTGAAAGCCAATCTCTCTTTTTTGACTGAAGCCGTAAAAAATCAACCTTCGAATTTGAATGACATCTTTTCTTTGGCGCAAACTTATCATGCATTGAAACAATATCATCCCGCCATCCAGTGGTATCTGGCTCGAATCAATCTTGAATCAGGCAGTGAAGAAGCCTGGCTCAGCAAATACATGCTCGCTGAATGCCACGAAGAACTTGATCAATGGGCTGAAGCCCTTTTTTGGTACCTCGAAGCGTATCAGTCCAATCCAAAACGCGCGGAATCGTTGCGCAAAATCGCAACACACTACCGATTAAAAGGAAAAAATGAGTTGGCCTATGTTTTTGCCAAACATGGCTCCCGAATTCCTTTTCCGAATGATCAAACTCTCTTTCCCGCCCCTCCTTTAAAACTTTATGAATTCGAAGAAGAACTTTCGATCTCTTCCTATTATACACGTTTTAAGGATGATGGCTTTAGCGCTTGTGATGCAATGATCTTAACGAAAGAAAACATCCCTTGGCACATCAAAGACCAAGCCTATCGAAATATCTTATTCTATACCCAGAATCTAAATGCCCGTTTCCAGCCCATTGAAACCGAGCTTCCATTGATCCAAGCTGGAATGGAAGAGCGCTATCATCCCATGAACCCCTCGATTCAAAAGACTGAAAATGGATACAAATTGATCTTAAGAGCCGTCAATTATACGCAAATGGGGGCAAAAATTTTTAACACGATCGATGCCGCAGGGATCTTCCGCTCAAAAAATTTCTTCATAGACTATGACAAAGAATTTCATCTTCTTGCAAAACAGGAGATTGTTGAGAACCTACAGAGAAATAAATTCCCCGCTTTTAATGTCGAAGGACTGGAAGACTGCCGCCTTTTTGCATTTCAAGATCGAACTTGGTTCACATGCACCACTTGCGATACGAATCCCGTCGGCGATCGTCAAATCTCTCTGTGTTTATTAGATCAAAAACCGGTGGGGGACATCGTCGCTGTAGAGACATTGACCCCATTGATGGGGCCCGATCTTTCGCGATGTGAAAAAAATTGGCTTCCCTTTATCAAAGATGGAGAACTTTTTGTAATCTATTCTTACGATCCCTTTGTCGTCTACAAGCCCGATCCTCAAACGGGAGAGTGTAAACTGGCCCTTTATCGAAAACCCGATCATGATTTTTCACGTTTTAGAGGTTCTGCGGCCCCCATCGCATTTGATGATGGCTATCTAGTGCTCGTGCACGAAGTGTGTATCCTTCCCGATTATTATCGCTGTTACCTTCATCGATTTCTCTATCTCGATCAAAATTTGAAGATTATCCGTCAATCCAGGCCCTTTACTTTTATGCATCAAGGCGTGGAATATTGTTGCAGTATGACCATCGATCACTCGGGAAAACAGCTCATTTTGCCGATAGGAATTGAAGATCGCGAAGCTTATCTCTGTTTTGTCGATCTCGACACTGTTCGGAAGTTACTTCTCCCCCTGCCAGCCCACGTTGACTATCCATTTGGACACTGAAAACATGCTTTATAGAATCTTCTGTTTTGTATTTTTCTCTTCTCTACACTTTCATCTTGCTGCGGAAGACTTTCTTGAAAAACAAGCAAGAGAAAATAATATCGTTCTTTCCACAAAACGAATTAACTTAGAAAACTACCCTGGAGCTTTTAACCCTTCGATCATCCAATTCGGCGATGAATTTTTGATGACGTTTAGATATACTCCCGATCCATTGGATTGCGGATGGATATCTCATATTGGTCTTGTCATCCTCGATGAACACTTTGATCCCATCTCCGAACCCGAATTGCTCAACACACGTCACATCAATAGCAAAACGGATTCACAATCCGAAGACGCTCGCATTTTTTCTTATCGAGGAAGATTGTTTCTCACCTACAACGATTGCATTGACGTTTACCAAGCAAACTGGAATGACAGGCGCGATATATATATTTCTGAATTATTTTACGATGCCAATCATTTCTACCTCTCCAAATCTTTAAAACTCTTACGCGAAGAAAAGAGGTTTATAATTCAGCAAAAGAATTGGATGCCCTTTGAATGGGATCAAAAGCTACTGTTTATCTATTCCATCAATCCTCATGCGATTCTCTATACCAATTTTTACGATGGAGCCTGTTATTCTTACTATGAATCGAATTCAGTCATCAATTGGGAGTTCGGTCCTTTAAGAGGGGGTACACCGCCTCTCCTTGTCGATGGGGAATACCTATCATTTTTTCATTCACCCAAAAAACTTTCATCCAATAGTTCATGGAATGTGGATCTCTGGCACTATTTTATGGGGGCTTATACTTTCTCAAAAGATCCTCCATTTCAAGTCAGAAAAATCAGCGCAAAGCCCATTGTTGCCGATGGATTTTATACCCGGTCAGACGAGGGTAAAAGAGTGATTTTTCCAGGGGGCTGCATCCTTTCGGATTCTAAAATCTATGTGGCCTACGGAAAAGACGATTGTCAAATTTGGATTGCGACTCTCGACAAAAAGGCGCTGATGGATTCACTAGTTCCCTGTGACCCAAAAAAATGAATCCTAAAATTTTATTATACTGGTCTGTCATTGAACGGTACGCTCGAGCGCAATAACCGTCGAAGAATCTCCTGCTTTACAAGGAGGAGTTCTTCAAACTCCCTTGTCAAGTACAAGAAAACCCTCTATGATAAAAATCATCCTGGAATAACGAAATAACCACTTCCATGCAGACTTTTCTCACCATCTTATTAAGCTTGGTTTTAGGCTGGGGATGCAGCCATATCGCCAGACAACGCGGCCGCAACCCGATGAATTGGTTCATTGCCGGCGTATTCTTTGGCGTGTTCGCCTTGGCCGCCCTCTTCCTCTTTCCTAAAAGGAACAAGAGTGAGGCGGTCCCTCTGCCTCAAAGTCTTCCCAAACTCGCGGTCTTGTCCCCCTCCCATGCCGAAAAATTGTGGTATTTTCTCGATGAAGAAAAAACGCAATGCGGCCCCATGAGCTTAGATGCGCTTAGCGAAGCCTGGCGCAAGGGCAAAGTGAAAGAAAATAGTTATGTCTGGAATGAACTCATGGAGAACTGGCAGCTTTTCCACGAAGTGATCAAAACGAGCGAATCTAATTCATAACCTCTTAAGATTTAACATTTACGTCTTTTTAAATATTTCTTGACAATTTGAAATTTCCCTATGGAAGAACCGTAGCGCTTGTAAATTTCGTAGGGACACGGGAAAAAATGCGACAAGTTTGTTTTGATAACACTTCAACAGTGCTGGATATGAGAAAATCTGTAGGAAAAGCGTTTGATGTTCCTCTTGAATTAGTAGTAATGTACCTTGATAACAAACAATATCCAGATGATGAGGAATGCGCAAAACTTTTGACGGGTAATTCTTATGTTCGTTGTAAAGTTAAAGAGTTTGAAATTCCGGGCTCCAGCAATACCAATACTTGACTCTATGTAGAAAATCCCGCACGGTCCAGTGCGGGATTTTTTTACCAGCTGGCTTTCACGACGCCGGGGATGAGGCCATTGTTGGCCATCTCGCGGAAGCAGAGGCGGGAAAGTTTGAATTTTTTCAGGACACCACGGGAGCGGCCAGTGAGTTGGCAGCGGCTGCGCAGGCGGACAGGGGAAGAGTTGCGGGGCATTTTATTCAGCTGCATTTTTGCCGCTTGCCGCTCTTCTTCGCTCTTGTTCATATCAAGAACGATTTTCTTTAGACTTTGACGCTTGTCCCATTTCAGATTAACGAGGCGTTCGCGTCTTTTTTGTTTTGCATTCCAGGCTTTTGTCATATTCCTCTTGTACTACTTTTTACGCGCAGGACCTTTTTGTCTCTGCTTGCGGTTTGGGTCGGTTTTGTTGATCACGTAGACGCGCCCTTTTCGGCGGACAACCTTGTCCCCTTTAGAAGGGTCAGCTTTGATCGAAGCTCTGACTTTCATGACTACCTTAAGAAAATAGATAATAAAGTTAGCTAGTTTTATACCCAATCCTTGGATTCTTGGCAAGAACAGCGTTATAAAGTATTTTTTTTAAAGAACTCATCCCGCCAGTAATAGCGATCCAAAAGCCCCTCTGTCTTGCGCCCTAACAGCGAATACGCCAAAAACAGCGCTTCCACCGATGCAAGCCCCCTGGCGGGGTCAGCGCAATCCTCCTGGCGGCGCGGGTATGCCGTTAAGAAATCACTGGGCAGGCTGCGTCTTTCAAAGCGATGGGGCTTTGGCAGCTGGCGCTGCATCACCTCGGCATAGTTCCACGTCCCATCGATCAAAAAAACCCCTAAATTTCTGTCTGATTCATTGAGTACGGGCCCATCGAGCGTAAGTAGGAAATAGCCCGTCAAGTCAGGGAGCTTATCATTGGGGTAGATGAAAAATTGAAAATCGGGCCGCTCCTCTAGGCCGCGGAGGCTGCATTTCTTCAGATTTTCTTTGCGGTGGCGCAAAATAATGGTGGGAGGAAATAAAAACATTTTTTATACAGTGATTTTACCCCTTTTCCCAATAATTATGAAGTTCATTTTAGGTTGCATTCTCCTCTGTTTCATCGCTAGGGAACCGAGCGTGTTAGAGCAGGCGCAGGCGCAAAATCGTCCGGTAGCTGCGGTTTTTTTAAGCCCGGATTGTCCTTGGTCGGCAAAACTACAGCGCGAGGTCTTGGAAAGCTCGACTTTTATTGAAAAAATTGAGCAAGAGGCGATCCTTTGGCCGATCGTGCTAAAGCAGAGCGAGGAAGAAAACCCTTTTTTACAAAAGTACCAGGTGCACAATTGCCCGTCGATCCTTCTACTTGACCCGAAAGGAAAAGAGTTTGCACGATTTGAATATGTCCCGACAGATGCCGAGGGCTATCGTAAGCTAATTGTCGAACAGATCAATGACTTCCAAGAGATTTGCATTGCCCTCGATCAGAACGAGCGGTCGTTTGATGAGGAAAAGTGGCGCGACCTTTATCAAAAAGCAAAAAAATTATCCGCGTCCTGCTATAAGCAAGTTCTCCTCGAACGGGGCGTGCGCAAAGAAAAAGGGTCCTTTTTTCACTTGGAGAAGTTCGCCTCCCTTCTAGAAAAATATAAAATCAAACACCCTTTGGTCCGCAAAGCGAGAAAACAACTGCTCGAAAGAGACCCGAAAAATCAGCAAGGGTATCACTTTAAAGTCGCCGTCTTGGAATTTCAAAAAATGGTCGCCCGCTTAAAGCCAAACGAGCATCCGGTAACGGCGCTAAGGCCTCTTTTAAAATACATCCAGGCCTTCGGGAGGAAAGATCGGGAAAATTATTGGAAAAGCGAGTGGATGGTCGCCGAATTTCTCTACACCAAAAATATCATCGATCCCGCCTTGGAGCACGCTTATGCAGCATATGCGGCCGCGCCGGAGTTAGAAAAGCCGCAGATCGCCGAAACCATCTCGTTTTTTCAGCGGAAATAATAGACCTCCTGCATAACCTCATTCACCTGCTAAAATCGCGAGAAAATCATCGATTTTTTCAGGTAAAGCAGATTATGCAAGAGGTCTAATCAATGGTCTGCCAAGAGGTGATGCGGATAAGCTCTTTGGGGATCTCGAATAGGAAACGGGAAGGGTTCGTGAGAATTTCTTTTCCCATCTTTTTCCGTTTTTTAGCCATGCTCATCGTGAGAAACTTCTTAGCGCGTGTCATGGCGACGTACATCAAGCGGCGCTCCTCTTCAAGGCCAGTCTCCATCAGACTTTTTTCATGCGGAAGGATATGATCTTCCAGGCCGACGAGATAACAAGACGTAAACTCAAGGCCCTTGGCGCTGTGGAATGTCATTAAGCTCACTTTGTCTTCTCGCAGATTTTTCTCTTTTTGAATGGCGCGATCCTGACCGAGAAGGGAAGTGCTTAAAAATGCGCTCAGGGTAGTCCCCTCCTCTTCTTCAAAGATCGCCATCGAATCGACACAATGAAGGACATTCTCCCACTTAAAATCGCGCATTTTTTCGCTCTTTGCATCTTCTGCGATCGCCTTTTTGTAATCGATCTCGTCGATCAGCCAAGCAAAAGAGGGATGCAGCGGCCGCTCGGAAAATTTTTGTTGTGCGGTCTGGATTAGAGAGACAAAACTGCGGATTCCCGCCAAGGCTTTGTCGGAGAGGTCGTTTTTGAGGTCTGAGGAAAGCGGTGAGGCGATCTCCAAAAGAAGCTCCCATAAGGCAATATTGCCTTTGCGGTTGAACTGGGTAAGAAGATCCAGGGTTTGATCGGAAATTCCTCGACGGGGAACATTGATGATACGCAATAGCGCTTCTTGGTCGAGCGGATTAGAGATGACCCGAAGATAGGCGATCAGATCTTTGATTTCAGCCCGCTCATAAAATTCCGTGCCGCCAAAAACTTCATACGGAATCCCCCGCATCCATTTCCCCTCTTTTTCCCAAATCGCTTGCATCAGGGCTGTCTCAAAGGGCCTGGCTAAAATATTCGAGCGGTAGAGAACGGCCATGTCGCTCCAGGCGAGATTCTTTTCTTTACGCAATTTGATCATCCGCTGCACGATCGATTGCGCTTCCTCATGTTCAGTTGGAGCGTGGAAAAGAGTGATCGGCTCGCCGCTTTGGCCTAAGCTCCACAATGCTTTGGCGTGCCTCTCGGCATTATTTGCAATCACTGCATTGGCAGCGTTGAGAATATTGGGCGTCGAGCGGTAATTTTGCTCCAGCTTGACCACCGTTTCCGATTCGAACTGCAAAATGTTCTTGATCTCCGCTCCACGCCAGCCGTAGATCGATTGATCGTCGTCGCCGACAACGCAGAGATTATTGTGTTTGCTCGAAATCAGCTTGGCGAGGCGGTACTGGACCGGGTTTGTATCTTGATATTCGTCGATCATGATGTATTGATAACGGTCCTGATAGCGCTCAAGCACATCCGCGTGGTCTTCGAACAGCTGGACAGTCAATGAAAGCAAACTGTCGAAGTCGACGGCGTTATAGGCCCGCATGCAAATTTTAAGCCTGTCGTAAAGGTCGGCGCTGAACTGATCGGGCCCATCAATGGCAACTCCGCGACTTTTGGCAAAGGAGATTTTGCTGAATGTTTTTTCCAGCGACGGGAGTTCCCCTTCGTGCTCCAGCAAATGGCGTGCAAGCCCCTGTCCCAAACGGCGCACGTCGCCCTCATCGTAAAGTGTGAAGTTTGCCGTGTAACCTAAACGATGGATCTCTTTCCGCAAGATCTGCATGCAAAAGCTGTGGAAAGTGCTCAAAGTCACCCCCTTTGCCTTTCCGGGTGAAACAATGCGGCCGACGCGCTCCCGCATTTCCTGCGCAGCCTTGTTCGTGAATGTCAGCCCCAAAATCGCCTCGGGAGAAACACGCAGATTTTCTAAGAGGTGGGCTATGCGATATGCTAAGACACTTGTTTTGCCACTGCCCGCCCCGGCGAGGATCAGCACACGGCCTTGCGCGGCTAGCACCGCTTTGCGTTGGCCTTCATTGAGATGGGAAAAAACTTGTTGTTGCATTCGGGAGAATTATGATCAACGCCGCATCAATTTGGAAAGCAAATTCTGCAGCTCGACCAAAATCGCCTGTTTAGACAGGCTGGCATTGCTTTTGCGCGGGACGACATTGAGCTCCAGATCGCGGGGCAACGAATCGTAAATTTCGCGGAATGCCTCGCGCACGACCCGCTTGAAACGGTTGCGCTCATGCGCTTTGCCGAATTTCCGCGAGACGGTAATGCCTAGTTTCGCAGTCGGGGAAAGACCTTGACGTGCGTGCACCCAAATCTGCTCCCCAAAAAGGCGAATGGAATGCCTCTGGAGGGATGTGTAATGCGCGCGTTTTAAAAGACGTGCAGACTTAGGGAATTTTTTCACGCCGTTGTGAGTTTTTTGCGTCCAGAGCGGCGACGGCGGTTGATGATCGCGCGGCCGTCTTTTGTTTTCATGCGGTGGCGGAAGCCGCAATTTTTTTGACGTTTTCTCTTGCTTGGCTGATAAGTGCGTTTCATGGGAGTTTCCTTAAAATTTAATTCGGGGTCACTATATCTGATCGAATTAAAATTCTTCAAGACGTAATTTGGAGCACGGCGTATTATCGATAAATTTGATTTGGAGCCAAACGATGTCTTCGGAACTAGTAAATTCTTTAAAATCTTGGTATCCAAGAGGCAATATTCCCCCAGAAATTGTCCTAGGCGCTGCCAGCGGGACGATGGTCCATCTCTTGGGCCAGGCAATGAAAGTGCCAAGCGGTCCGGGCTCCCGCGACTGGAAAATTGTGCAAAATCTTAAGAGCGCTCAGGTGTTGCGAGCCCGAATGAAAGGAGGTATTTATACTATTTTTAACCCTCTCCTAGAAGAGGGTCTCTTTCGAGGGATTATTTACCAGCATCAAAAAGAATGCAGAACCAGTGATTCTCTGACTGAAAAAACAAAAGATATCGCTGCGAATGCGGCTTTGTTCACCATCTGCCACATCCACCCGCGTCTTCCTTGGCACAATACCGCCAAGGCAATTCCTTTTATTTTCTTTTCGGGGTTGTCCTTTTGCGCATTGGCAGAGGCGACTAAAAACTTGTGGGCGCCGACGATAGCCCACGGCGTGGCCAATGGGCTATTTTACCGTTCTATTGCCATACGGCATTAGGGAGCGTTTTCAAAAGTTTTTGGAGCCATTTCTGGCGTGAAAGCTCGCTAGACTCATGACGGATTTCAACGCAAAGGCCCTAAGACGCGGAGAAATTTGAAAATAAATTATAAAAATCTTTGTGTCTTCGCGACTTTGCGTTAAATCGTCGTAATCGCTGAGTATCGACAGAACTCTCTTAGAGATTATTTCTTCCCAGGTGCTTGTCTTTCATCCGTTTAAAGCTGGCTATTGTTCTGTCGTCTGTATGCGAAGTCACATTTTCAATATCGACAACAGTGTATTTATGGTTTGCCGAAGGATGGTCCGCTGTGATCCCATTATCAAATCGGCTATAGGAAGATTGCGCTCTTTCTTTCGCCGCAATCGTGGCAACCGCTCCATTATCGCGGGCATGCGTTTGTGCTTCCAGGCGAGTCTCTGCAATCCAAATGGGATGGTCCTTAAGCTGCAAATTATTCGCTGTTTCCTTGCTATGCCCCGTGTAGCCGATGACTTTTAAGGTTTCGTCTTTGACGGTCACCTCGTCGCCCACTTTGTATTTGGGTGGCTGGGGCGCGGGGTAGTTTTTTTTCAAATAACTGGACCCAGCAAAATATGAGCTGCAAGCCCCTAAAAATAAGATAGATGGAAGTACTAAAAACGCCATAATCTCTCCTAAACAGATTATTATTAAATTTACATATTATATTATACATTTTATCTAATTAATTTAAAACATAGTATAAATTATCCTAATTCGCTTTCTTCCTGATTTTTAAGGACTTGACTTTTTAAACTTTGGCCAATAAATTGGAGGCTTATTTCACTATGAGATTTAGTGAGTCGAAAAACTTATTCCTTCGAGGAACATCAACTTTCCATCGGTAAAGTCGACCCGGATGCCCTTTACGTGATGGAAAAGCTCCGCGCCAACGGCCATACCGCCTACCTCGTCGGGGGAAGCGTGAGGGACCTTCTACTCGAAAAAAAACCTAAAGATTTCGATATCTCCACTTCAGCCGAGCCGGACCAGATTAAGCAGCTTTTCCGTAATTGCATCTTGATCGGCCGCCGTTTCAGGCTCGCCCATATTCGTTTTGGAAGGAAAGTCCTCGAGGTCTCTACCTTCCGCGCCGGAGACCCGGATAACGACGCCTTGATCGTCCGGGACAACATTTGGGGGTCCCCGGAAGAAGACGTCCTCCGCCGCGATTTTACCATCAACGGCCTGTTCTACGATCCGGCCAGCCAGGAAATTATCGACTATGTCGGCGGCTATCCCGACCTCCAAAAAAAATTCCTGCGCACTATCGGCCAGCCTTACATCCGCTTCCGCCAAGACCCGGTTCGTATGCTGCGGATGCTCAAGTTCCAAGCCCGTTTTGGCTTCGAGGTCGATCCAGCGGCCCGAATCGCCCTTTTAGAATGCCGCCAAGAGATCGCCAAAAGCTCTCCCGCAAGGGTCCAAGAGGAGCTGCTGCGCATGCTCGAATCCGGCGCCTCCGAGCTATTTTTTCGCTTGATGGCCGAACATGGCTTCATCCATTTGATGATGCCGGCATTCGGCGAATACATGGAATCCAGTGAAAGCGAAGAGGTGTTTTCCTACTTAAAAGAAGTCGATTCGGCGGCGCACGATGTTTCCCAACCCGCTTTTGCCCGCTCTGTGCTTCTGTCCTGCCTCGTTTTCCCTCTTCTAGAAAAAAGGATCGCCACGCGCTACGTCGATCGCGAGAGAATTCCGCATCTCGGCGAGATCAGCCAGGAAGCATTTGAGCAAATCAATGAAATTTTCCATCCCTTTTTCCATCTTTCCAGGCGGATCAAAGGAAGCATGATCTCGATCTTAACATCTCAATACCGTCTCACACCCATCGAAAAGAAAAAAGCGAGGCGTATCCGCCTCCCCAACGATCCTGAATTTCTCAATGCTCTAAAATTTTTCGAGATGCGCTGCGCCTTGGAGCCTGCGTATAAAGCGATTTGGGAAGAGTGGGCTAGCGCCATGCAAACGCCTGATCAATTTCGTCCGCGCCGCCGGCGCCGCCACCGGAAGAAGACGTCGGGCGAACAACCGAGCGAATAAGTAAGTGAGTTGAAATATTTATAATGAAATTCAAGGAGATTTTTGATGAGATTTCACAGCGGACGACGAAGACAATGTGCGGACACATTGCCGAGGAGGCTGATGTGAAATATCGCGAAAAGAACTTGAAGATCATAATAAATATTTTAGAGAGCTTACTTTAGAAGCGATGGCTAATTCACTTGACCTTGAATTACTCCCTGAGCTCGAAGTTGCCTACACCGGCCCGGAATTGTCAGCCGGGCCTCTGCCTGCATTGTTCTACTTTGCCCTTTCCGCACAAGACAGCCTCGAGCTCGATCCCTTCAATCAGCCAGTCGCCTATCTTTCTTCGCTGCCGATGCGCATTTTCTCCATCACTTTGCCGGGCCACGAAAATCAGCTTCCCCCCACGCAAGCATTAGAGAGATGGGCCCAAGCCATCGCCGGCGGAAAAAATGTCATTGCCGATTTTGTCCTCAATGTCAAATCAGCGGTGCATGTTCTGATCCACAAAAATGTGATCATCCCTGGCCGCATGGCCGTAGCGGGCCTTTCGCGAGGCGCTTTTCTCGCCACGCACTGCGCAGCGGAGATTTTCGAATTTCAATGGATCCTCGGGTTTGCTCCCCTCACCGACTTATCCTTTGCCAAAGAATTCGCAGAAATTCAGCATAATCCCATCGTCGCCTCGCTAAAACTCGAAACACTCGTTCCACGCCTTTACAATCGCGGCCTTCGTTTTTATATCGGCAACCTCGACACCCGCGTAAGCACAAGGCGCTGTTTTGATTTTGTCGAAAAACTCTCGCAAGAGGCATTGGAACAAAAGATCCGCTCCCCCCAAGTTGAGCTCATCGTCGGCCCATCCATCGGCCGCGACGGCCATGGGACATCCAAAGAAGTCTTCCATCACGGCGCGCAGTGGATCGCCGAAAAATTGGGAGCGATCGATGTCTTGTGATCTGTTTATCTTCGCCGGAGAGAAAAGCGGCGATCTGCACGGAGAAAAATTACTGCAGGCGCTCTATGCAAAAAATCCTCAGTTAAAAATCGCGGGAGTCGGCGGCCCGTTGATGCGCGCGCACGGGATGCAGTGCGTGATGCCCATGGAAGAATTCCAAGTCATGGGGTTCATCGATGTGTTTTTCGCCCTTCCTAAACTTTTCCGCCAGTTTCATGCCATCGCCGATAAAATTGCCGAGTTAAAACCAAAAGCTATCGTCATGATCGACTATCCCGGTTTCAATTTGCGCATGGCGAAACACTTGAGAAAAAAAGGCTATACCGGAAAGCTCGTTCACTTCATTTGCCCATCCGTTTGGGCTTGGGGGAAAAAGCGGATACCCTTGATGGGAAGCACTCTCGACTTGCTCCTATCGATATTGCCGTTCGAAAAAAAGCTATTCGAACAAACTCCACTAAAAGTGGCTTACGTCGGACATCCCTTAGTCGAGCGCATGAAAAATTACTCCTATCAAACTTTCCCTTCAGAGCAAAAAATCATCGCCCTATTTCCCGGAAGCCGCAAAAAAGAAATCGAGCGCAATCTGCCCTTGTATCTCGACGCCTGCCGTGAACTTTCCTCCGACTTTAAGATCGCCCTTTCGGTTTCCGACGAAAGATACCGGCCTCTGATGTTAGAGATTGTACAGGCCAAACAGTGGAAAGAAGAGGAAATTCTGTGGGTGGCTGCCGATCTTACTTACGAACTGATGAAAAAAGCATACCTCGCGATTGCCAAATCAGGAACAGTCACTTTAGAGCTCGCCCTACACCGTGTGCCAACTGTTGTGACTTACGCCGTTTCGTTTCTCGATAAAATCATCGCCTACGACATCTTGCGCATACGCCTCCAATTTTATTGCCTTGTCAACATCATCGCTCAAAGGGAAGTTTTCGCAGAGCTCATTGGGCCACGGCTGACTCTTGCGTCATTGAACGAAAAATTGCGCGCCCTCACAGAGGAACCCATGAGAAAAAAAATTCTGCAGGAATGCGACCTGCTTATCGAACAGCTTGGAAACAAAGATACTGCCTCAGCAGCAGCGGAAGAAATATTAGAGTGTGTTAACTCAGAGGAAATTACAAATGGACCAATTAAAAGTTTACGTCGATAGATTAAAAAATGGCCACACTTTAAAAATCGAGGAAGTCATCTCACCTGATTTTTTAGAGATCGATGAGGACGACCTCGTCTTCAAAGATCCTGTGCATCTTAAAGGCGAAGCGTATTTATCGAATGACCATTTGATCATTCACCTCAATATCGCAACAACTGCCATTCTTCCCTGCAACATCTGCAATGTCCCCGTCCCACTCTCCATCGCGTTAAAAAACATTTACCTCACAAAACCCTTAGAAGAGATCAAAGGAGCGATCTACGATGTGGCCGATGAAGTGAGGGAATCGATTCTGCTCCAAACCCCGCTATTTGCCGAATGCAACAATGGCCAATGTCCAGAACGTGGAGATTTAAAGAAATTTCTTAAATCCGATCCCAAGACACATGCCATTCACAACGTGCACTTTCCCTTCACTGATCTTGATAAATAACTTTATTGTCGCTAAAAAAAACTTGATTTTATTTAAATATTTTAATAAAATTATAAAATCAAATTTGATTAATTTATTTAATTAAGGAGTTCTTAATTTATGACGACTAAAACAAATCTCTCAAGCGTTCTTAATCCCACGCCGATTATTCCTCAATTCGACATTCCAATTGGGCAGTTGCCGCTTGAGTTAATTCCACAAATTATCGCCCGCTTGCCTGCTTACGAAGTCGGAACAGCTTCTCTCGTCTGCAGAGAGTGGTACCGAGCGTTTGAACATGATGGAACTTTCCAATCAATATTTAGTTACCAATTTCCAACCATTGATCAAAACACTGTTACGAATTTCAAAAACTTCTACCACTTTTATTCCAATCTTACAAAAGGGGTGTATGCTTCGCATACTTTTAACGGGCATGAAAGCTCAGTTTGCTCCCTTGTCGTCGATGGGCAAACGCTCTTTTCCGGCTCATGGGACAATACGATCAAGGCCTGGGATATCAAAACACGCAAGTGCATCGCGACTTTTAATGGGCATGAAGAATCGGTTTTATCCATTGCCGTCGCCGGACAAACGCTCTTTTCGGGCTCAGGAGACTACACGATCAAGGCCTGGGATATCAAAACAGGCGAATGCATCGCGACTTTAGAAGGGCATGAAGACTCGGTTCTCTCAATTGCCGTCGTCGGGCAAACGCTTTTTTCCGGTTCGTATGACAAAACGATCAAGGCCTGGGATATCAAAACGGGCGAGTGCATTGCCACTTTTAAAGGGCATAAAAAATCGGTTTACTCCCTTGCCGTTGTCGGGCAAACGCTCTTTTCGGGCTCAGGAGACTACACGATCAAGGCCTGGGACATCAAAACAGGCGAGTGCATCGCGACTTTTAAAGGGCATGAACACTGGATTTACTCCCTTGCCGTTGTCGGGCAAACGCTCTTTTCGGGCTCAAGAGACTACACGATCAAGGCCTGGGACATCAAAACAGGCGACTGCATCGCGACTTTTAAAGGGCGTGAACACTCGGTTGGCTCCCTTTACTCCATTGCCGTCGCCGGGCCAACGCTCTTTTCGGGCTCAGGGGATAACAAGATCAAGGCCTGGGACATCAAAACAGGCGACTGCATCGCGACTTTTCAAGGCCAAAGTCAAAGTAGCTTCATTCACTCCCTTGCCCTCGCCGGGCAAACACTCTTTTCGGGCTCACTGGATCACACGCTCAAGGCATGGAATTTTACAGCCGATCACACCGAGATCTTTATAGAGATTGCTCGATTGTTAGAAACCGGAACGCCTCAAGCAACTCAAGAGGCTCTTGAGCGATTTTCGAAAATGCCAATCCGCGCAAGAAAAACAATCTGCGCAATACTGCATGATATCCTCGATGATGGGGCACCCTTGACAACCGTTGAGATTAATGAGCGGGCCGCAAGACCGGAAGATATTTTTTACGATAAATGCGAGCAGCGCAGTGCCATATCCGCTCAAAAAGCCCAAGCCATTTTGGAATACTTAATCATCCCTTCTCTTCATCAGATAAGCTCATCTAAATTCTCAGCTACCGGTAAAAGAACACATGACACTGCATTTGGCACTCAAAGGAATTCTTAATTTATGACGACTAAAACAAATCTCTCAAGCCCTCTTAATCCCACGCCGATTATTCCTCAATTCGACACTCCAATTGGGCAGTTGCCGCTTGAGTTAATTCCACAAATTATCGGCCGCTTGCCTGCTTTCGAAGTCGGAACAGCTTCTCTCGTCTGCAGAGAGTGGTACCGAGCGTTTGAACATGATGGAACTTTTCAATCAATATTTAGTTACCAATTTCCAACCATTGATCAAAACACTGTTAAGAATTTCAAAAACTTCTACCACTTTTATTCCAATCTTACAAAAGAGGTGTATGCTTCGCATACTTTTAAAGGACATGAAAACTCGGTTGGCGCCCTTGCAGTCGATGGGCAAACGCTCTTTTCGGGCTCATGGGACTTCAAGATCAAGGCCTGGGATATCAAAAACGCGCAAGTGCATCGCGACTTTAGAAGGGCATGCAGACTCGGTTTACTCCCTTACCGTCTCCGGGCAAACGCTGTTTTCTGTATCAAGGGACAATACGATCAAGGCCTGGGATCTTACATCCAATTACAGCACAATCTTTGAAGAGTTTGCTCAATTGCTAGAAAAAGCGACACCTCAAACAACTCAGTGGATCCTTGAGCGTTTTTCGAAAATGCCAATCAGGGCAAGAAAAACAATCTGCGCAACACTGCATGCCACTCTTGACCAAGTTGCACGCGCAAATGTAGCTTCATTCGCCCGAATAGCGCTTGATGAACCTATCGAGCGTTCTGCAAACCCTGAAGCTATTTTTTACGATAAATCCAAGTATCGCGTGGCCACATCTGCTCAAAAAGTCCAAGCCATAATGGATTATTTAAAACAGAAAAATTCCGGCGCGGGGTCCTCATCTACTCGTAAAAGAACCTATGACACCGCTTTTGGCACAGCCGTAACCGCACCCCCACATTCACTTAACAAAAACAGCTCATAAAAATTTATTTACCGACAATCCCCCTTTTGCTCTCTTATTTAACTTTGAATAAATTCTCTCATCCGCTATAAGGTATGCATTAAATTTTATGGAGTATTGACCTATGGCAGTACCACGTAATCGAACGTCCAACGCTCGAAAAAACTCTCGGCGTGCTCACCACGCAAAGAAGCCAAAAAACACTTCTGATTGCTCGAATTGCTCAAAACCGCGCATTGCGCATCGAATCTGCCCTCATTGTGGTTTCTATGCTGGCCGTGCGGTGATCCATGCGAGGGAAGAGTAATAGTCGGAGCAAGGGAGCTGCCCCTTGCCACATCGGCATCGATCTCTTGGGAAGCGATGTTCCTCCGGGCGACCTTCTTCAGGCCGTTCTCGCTTTTTGTAAAGAGCTCGATCCTTCTGTTCAGCTGACGCTATTTGGGACAAAAGCTCTTTTTGCTGGGATCCGGCCCTTAGCAGGCAAAGTGTTTTTTCACGTTGTGAAAGAATTTATTGCCATGGACGATTCCCCTTTGACAGCGATCCGCCGAAAAAAAGAGTCCTCGATGTGCATCGGCATCCGCCTTCTGAAAGAAGAGCATCTGCAGGCCTTCATTTCCGCGGGCAATACCGGGGCCCTGATGGCCTGTTCGAGAATTGAGCTCCCCGCTCTTCCCCGTGTCGAGCGCCCAGCGCTACTTACACTGCTTCCCACTCGAAATAAAGAAATCGCCGTGCTCGACGTCGGCGCCAACACCTCCTATAAAGCCAAACATTTAATCCAATTCGCCGCCATGGGCGTCGCCTACCAGAGAAGCCGCGGAGTTGAACTACCGACTGTCGGACTTTTGAATATCGGCTCGGAAGCGAAAAAAGGCACTCCCGAACTGCAGCGAGTCTACAATCAACTTCTCGCCGACAGCAAAAAATCTTCTTCCTATACTTTTGCTGGAAATATCGAAGGGCGCGACGTCTTTCAAGGCGAGATCGATGTGCTTGTCACCGACGGCTTCACTGGTAACGTCTTCCTCAAAACAGCGGAAGGGATTGCCGCAGTGATCTTAGAAGAACTCGAGTGCTCCTCCATCGAGGAATGCTCCCCCCGAACAAAAGGCATTTTGGCGGAATTGCGCCAGCGGCTGCATTATGCCGAATATCCTGGCGCCCTTCTGTGCGGCGTCGAAGGAATCGTGATCAAGTGCCACGGCAGTTCCAGCCCCCAAAGCTTCCTCCGCAGCATCACGACCGCTGCCCGCCTCGCTCAGCATCGCTTCCTCGACCAAGTCAAAAAAGAACTTAAGAAATAATTTCTTACCCCTCTTTTCGGCACCATATTTGTTGTGGAAAAAGAAGTTAGAAGGGCCTATGATGAGTACTATTGAGTTTTGCTGACTAGCAAATCAAAAAAAATTTATCGGGGATCCCATGCAAGAAATTCTGCTGAACATCGAATCGAAAGAGACCCGCTACGCTGTTTTAAAAAATGGAACCCTTTACGACCTGATCATCGAGAGAAAAAAGAACCGCCAGTTGACCGGCAACATCTATCGCGGCCGTGTGACAAATATCCTGCACAATATTCAGTCCGCTTTCATCGACATCAATGAAGGAGAAAATGGATTTATCCATATTTCGGATATTTTAGAAAATACGCAAAAATTCCAAGAGATGTTCGAAATGGACTTCGATTGGGACGGCGACATCTCTAAAGCGCAAGGTCGCGCACGCCGCGAATCGGACATCTCGAAAATTATGAAAATGGACCAGCCGGTCCTCGTCCAGGTCGTCAAGGAGCCCATCGGGACAAAAGGAGCGCGCCTCACTTCCAACATTTCTATTCCAGGAAGATATCTCGTTCTACTTCCCAATACACCTCATCGGGGGGTGTCGCGCAAAATCGAAGACGCCTCTTCGCGCGATAAGCTAAAAAAGTTGATTCGCGCTTTTGAAATGCCCAAAGACATGGGATTGATTTGCCGTACGGCAAGCGTCAATGCCTCATCAGAAATGCTTATCGCAGAGGCCACCGAACTGCTTAAAACTTGGCAGAACATCGCCGAAAATTTCCATAAAGCGAATAAGCCCACCTGCCTCTATGAAGAATCCGACCTGATCAAACGCGCCGTCCTCACGGCCGTCGATAAAAAATTCGACAGGCTCATGACTGATGACTACACGACCTACCAACGCTGTAAACGCCTTTATGAAAAATACAGCAGCGAGCATCTCCTCAAAATTGAGCTTTACCGCGACAAGAGTTCCATGTTCGAACGCTTTAACGTGGAGCGGGAGATCGACCGCGCTCTTCGCCGCAAAATTTGGCTCCCGAGCGGCGGCTATCTCTTCTTCGACCGCACAGAAGCGATGTACACCATCGACGTCAACTCGGGACGAAGCACCTATCAAACTTCAGATGTCGAAGAAGCGCTCGTCCACATCAACATGGAAGCCGCAGAAGAAATCGCACGCCAGCTGCGCATCCGCAATGTCGGGGGCCTTGTGATCTGCGACTTCATCGATATGCGCTCACGAAAAAATCAGCGGCGCGTCCTCGACCGCCTCAAGGAAGCGATGAAGGATGATTCCGCCAAATGCACCATTTTGGGCATGAGCGAATTCGGGCTCGTCGAAATGACAAGACAGCGCAGCCGCGAATCGCTGACGCAGACGATTTTTACCCATTGCCCGTACTGCAACGGCAGCGGAATGATCAAGAGTCACGAGAGCATTTCTGTGGAAATCGAACGCGCCCTAAAAAAACTGATTCAGCAGCAACAGCAGTTTGGACTCGAATTGATCGCCCACCCCGATCTCGACAACTACTTGAACCAACATCAAGATAAAGACTATTTGCGAAAAATGGCCGGAAAAATGAATGCGGAATTACGCTTCGACAACAACGACAACCTGCACCTCAATGAATTCCAATTTTATTCGACGATTAATGGCAAAAAACTCGACATCTAACGCTTTTCTTACCAAGCTCAAAGAATACGCCAAGGAGGGATCACTCCCTCCTAAGTATGCAGATATTCTCGAGCAATTTTATCTCGGTTACCAGCAGGCCGTCGCTTCCCAAGAAGGCAATTACGACAAACCATTCTTCGATTTGCTCGAGTTGATCAAGCAGCAATGCCTAGAACCCTTTATCTTTCAACCCTACCACCAACACCTGCGCAAACCATTCGACTATTATCAATTCGGCGTCGACCTCGTCAAACCTCTTGTCGACATGCCCAATTCCTCAGTTCAAGGGCTCGACCATTTAAAAAACATCGCTGATTCGTTAGAGAGGGGCGAAAATGCTATTTTTCTCGCCAACCATCAAGTGGAGGCAGACCCTCAGGCGATCAGCATCCTCCTAGAAAATACCTATCCGCGCTTTGCCGAAGAGATGATCTTCGTCGCCGGCGAGCGCGTGATCACCGACCCGCTTGCAGTTCCCTTCAGCATGGGAAGAAATTTATTGTGTATCTTTTCCAAGCGCTACATCGACCACCCGCCTGAGCAGAAGATGAAAAAACAGCTCCACAATAAGCGAACGATGGAACTGATGAGCCAGCTGCTCAGCGAAGGCGGCAAAGCGATCTACGTCGCGCCAAGCGGCGGAAGGGACCGCCCCAACGCTTCTGGCGTCGTCGAAATCGCTTCCTTCGATCCCCAAAGCATCGAAATGCTCTACCTCATGGCAGTGCGCGCCGGCCATCCCACCCACTTTTATCCCCTCGCCCTCAAAACTTATCAGCTTCTCCCCCCTCCCGAGACCGTGCAAGTCGAGCTCGGCGAAGCCCGCAATGCCAAGCGCGCCGATATCCATCTCGCCTTCGGCAACCAAATAGATATGGAAAATTTTCCCGGCAGCGAAAACCAAGACAAGCATGCACGGCGGTCTGCCAGAGCGGAATATATCTGCAATCTGGTGAAACAGGATTACGAGAAGTTTCCATAATTTATTATCAACTCAAGAGGTTGCAAAATTCTATCCTTTCCGTGCATGATAAAGGTAATCATGCACGAGGTCTTGTCGATGAAATTCCCAAAAATTCTATTACTTTCCTCTCTTCTTTTAACTTTCCCCCTTATTTCGGAAGAAATCGCCAACTACGCCGTCGTCGAGGATGAGGCAACGCTTCCTATCCTCAATCCAGCGCTGGAGGGAAGGACAGTGGAAAAGCTCATTCTCGACAACGGCCTGCAGGTGCTGCTCATTTCTGACCCTGGGGCAGACCAATCTGCGGCGGGGGTGGCTGTCGACGCAGGCTCTTGGGAAGATCCGAAAGAATATCCCGGCATGGCCCATTTTCTAGAGCACATGCTGTTCATGGGAACGGAAGCTTATCCCAACGAATTCGAATACATGCAATTCATCTCCGATCACGGAGGCAGCGTCAATGCCTTCACTGCGTCGGACCGCACAGTTTATATGTTCTCTGTAAATAACGACGCCTTTGAAGAGGCTACCGACCGGTTTTCCCATTTCTTCATCGATCCGCTTCTTTCTCCCAACTGCATCGACCGCGAGCTGCATGCTGTCGATCAAGAGCATGCCAAAAATATCGAACACGATGGCTGGCGCCAATACATGATTCTGAAAGAGACGGGCAATCCAAGCCACCCCATTAGCGCCTTTTCGACGGGCAACGCTCAAACGTTATCGGGCATTCCGCAGTCGGCGTTGAGAAGCTGGTACCAATCGCATTACAGCGCGAACAAAATGCACTTATGCATGTTCTCCCCTTTGCCAATGGATGAACTGCGCGCGATTGCCATTAACGACTTTTCCAAGGTGCGACAATTTCAAGCCTCTTCAAAAATGTTTCCAGCGGAAATGACTTCCGGGGTTCAGCGCGGCCACATGATCTTCATCAAGCCCGTGAAAGACATCAAGCAATTGTCTCTGAACTGGGAAATTCCTTCCTCCTTTGCAGAAGACATCGAGCGTTCGGCGCCAAATTTGGCTGCCTTTGCCCTTGGCCAAGAGGGAGAAAATAGTCTGGCGCAAGTCCTCAAAAAAGAGAAGATCGCTGAAGACGTCCGCATCAGCAGCGATCGCTTCAGCAAGCAAAGCGTATTTTTCTCCATCGACATTATGTTAACCGATTATGGTCTGACCCAAGTCGATGCCGCCATCTCTCGCGTTTATCAGGCGATCGCCCGATTGAAAAAAGAGGGATTCCCTGAGCATGTGTTCGACGAAATGCAGACAATGGCCAAGCTCAATTACCAGTATCAGTCGCGCGACGATGCGTTCAACACCATCATGACGCTGGCATCGGACATGCCTTATGAGCCACTAGCTACTTTCCCTGAAAAGAGCAGAATCCCTTCCACGTTCGATCCGGGATTTATTCACGCGTTCCTTGAGTCGCTCAAAGCGGAAAATTGCATTTATTTCGTGATGGCCGATCCGGCAAAAACGGGGATTCCAACCGACACCAAAGAAAAATGGATGAACGCCGACTATGCAATCAAGCAAGTTTCCAGAGCGCGTCTAACCGCCTGGAATGCGTCGGAGCCGAATCCTGCCATCCAGCTGCCTCTGGAAAACCCCTATTTGCCCAAGCAGCTCGCCTTAGAAGCAGCTTCGGATGACAATCTTTCCGAGGATCCATTATTGCTTTGCTCTGACGAGGGATGCAACGTCTATTATCTGCAAGACAGCCGTTATAAAGTCCCCGAAATCGCTTTTCTATTCAATTTTAAGTCCCCTTTTCTCGAAACGGCGCCCAAATCTCGGGCCCTCGCCGATCTCTACGTGCGCGCGCTGTCAGAAAAACTCTCGACAAAGCTTTCGATGGCACATAATGCAGGGCTTAACGTTAAATTTTACATCGACGATTTCGAATTGAAATTGGCACTCGTCGGATACAACGATAAAGCGCCCCTTTTATTGAATGAAATCTTCTCCTCCTTCAAAAATGTGAATCCCTCCAAAGAGGAGTTCGAGATCTACCGCACATCGATCGCCTCGGACTACGACAACTCCTCAAAAGAGCTGCCTGTCCGCCAAGCGATGCAGCATTTGGACAACATTCTTTTCAGTATCCCCACAGATGTGGAAAAACTCGCCGCGATCAAACAGGTGACCTTCGAGGAATTTTCTTCCTTTTCTAAAAATCTGTTCCAGTCGGTCTACACGGAAGGGATGCTCTATGGCAATATGAACAAAGCAGCCTCTCAAACTCTTGTCCAAGAGCTGCGGACAGAGCTCGGCTCGCTTCCTTTTCCCCTGCAAGACCATCCCCATAGAAAAGTTTTGGTCCTTTCAGAGAAATATGGCCCTTATAAGCTTGTGCAAAACACAGATCGCCAAGGAAGCGGAGTTCTCTTGCTGCTTCAAGAGGGGCCATTTAGCTTCGAGCGCAAAGCCATCAGCCAAGTTTTAGGATATGCGTTATCGGACGCTTTCTTCGACACTCTGCGCACAAAACAGCAAACGGCCTACATCGCTAAAGCTTGGAATAGCGAGGAGGAGCGGCAGCTCCTTCAATTTTTCGCAGTCCAGTCGAGCACCCATAGCCCTATCGATCTTCTCGCCCGCTTTGAACTGTTTTTAGAAAGCTTCGACAAGAATCTGACTGTCCAAATCCCCGAAGGACGCTTCGAAAGTATCCGCGCAACGCTGATCACACTTTTAAAGATGCCACCCGAAAACATGCCGGGCATGGCCCAGCAACTCAATGAGCTTGCCTTCGAATACCATGATTTTAAATGGATCGAGAAGCGCATTGAACACTTGAAAGGATTGACCTACGAAAAGTTTTGCGAGGTTGCCCATCAATTGCTTTCCCGCAACAATCCGCGGCGCCTTGCAGTCTTGATGGAAGGAACTATCAACCCGGAAAATGACTTCCACTACGAGCTCATCTCCAAAGAAGATGTGCGTAATTTAGGGACGTTTACTTCAGTTGTGCCGGAATAATGGATCGTAGAGTCTTAGCAGTTGCCCCCTTTGCGATTATCTTGGTTGCAATCCTCATTTTTTATTTAACGGGCCTGCATCACCAGCTGAGCTTTGCAACCCTCAAGCAAGAACACGCAAAGTGGAAGCTATTCGTCGTCGATTATCCGGTTATATCCGCGCTCTATTTCATAGGGATCTACATCGTGTCAGTCGTCCTCGTGATCCCCGATTCCATCCTATTGACACTTCTTTCTGGTTTTCTTTTTCCTTTGCCGCTTGCCATCCTTTACGTCTGCATCGCAGAGACCGCCGGGGCGACGCTTTTCTTTCTCGCCACACGCCTTGCCTATGCGGGGACGGTCCAGAAAAAGCAAGGCTATTTTCTGCATCATTTGCAAAAAAAAATCCAAAAAAACCAAGTGTTCTATCTTCTTTTTTTGCGGCTTTCCCATCTTCTTCCGTTCTGGCTGGTCAATTTAAGCGCAGGGATCTTCCACGTCAAAACAAAGACATTCATTTGGACGACTTTTTTAGGATTGATCCCTCTGACATATGTGATCGCAGACAGCGGATCGAGCCTCTCTATCTATTTTGAAACGCACGAACACTTCTCTTGGAAGGGCATTTTCACAACAAAACTGAAGCTCTGTCTCGTCGCGCTAGGCTGCATCGCTTTGCTGCCGCTAGTGTATAAGAAGTGGAAAGAAAAGCATTAAGAATAAATTTTTTTCTTAGCGTCTCTGCGTCTTTGCGTTGGAATCTGTTTTTTTTTAAAGATCGGGATATTTGCTGCTGCGCAAGATTCTGACACCGAAGATCCAGCTTACGAGCTTGATCATTTCAGAGAGACCATAAAAAGAGAAAAAGGCGACACCACCCCAAAGGCGGCGCATTCGTTCATACCATAAAACATCAGGGCCCCGCTTAGAATTGTCTAGTCGGTTGAACAGTTGCTCCGTATTCTCGACACACTCCATGTGGTAGGGGAAGGTGTTATTGTCGAAGATACGGTGTGAGTGAAGATGTATCGCGCTGACCTTTTTATTTTCGTGGTCGATTTCCATCAGCTGGATGTTCACATCCGGGTGGACGACTCCCCAGCCCGCGTGTTTGCCGCCGACGTAATGGCAGAAATCCCCTTTCATGCGGAAGATTTGCGCGTTTAACGGTTCGTTTCTTCGAGGCATCGCGTTGATTTTGCCGCGGATCCGCTCAGCGGTGGCATCGTCGACGCTCGGGTCGCTGTAAAAAACAGCGTAGCCGACATTGTCATAGTGAAATTCAAGAAAGCGCTGCGCATGCGCTCCGCCAAGACTGTATCCTGCGATCGAGACTTTTTCATTCGGGCGCCTAAAATGGGGGTCGCGCATCAGTTGATCAAATATTGGTTTCGCTGAGTTCCAGCCCATCTCCCCGACATTGACTTGGACATCGTTCAAATAGGTCTCAAATGCATCCTCATTGGAGAGCGCCCATTGCGACGGACGGAAAGCAATTAAAGGCTTTAGTGTCGAATCGCTGGCCGCAGGCTTCAAAGCATAAGCGACAAGGCCGTCGCCTGCAGCGATCTTACGCTGGACCTTGTAATAATCTGTACGGCCATCTTGGCCGGGCGCCGGGATCAGCTGCCCTTCGAGGAGCTCGCGATTGACGGTCACTTTGCAAAACCGCTCCAGCCAAGCATGGTAAGAAAGGCGGCCGACGTCGGAAAAGAGGAGCTGTTTTTCTTTATCCATGAGGACTTTGTCATGGAAAAACAAAGCAGGGCGAGAGCCCGGGGCGCCGGAAATTTTGACCGGATCTTGATATTTGCCGACGAGGGAAAAAGGCTGCACTAAAGGAATTCTGGCAGTCAGTTCCACGCGGGTCATCGCTCTTAATTTCTGCGGGTAGCGCCCTTTGATATCTTGAGTTAGAAGCTGATTGGATCCGGTGGCGAATAAATCGACATGTTCGGGCAGTAGGGGGTCGCCAGTCCGCTCCATGCGGGAAAAATTAATGCGGGAACGGTAGCGGTGGCAAATCCAGTCAAATTTTCTTTGTCCGATGGTTCCTACCATCGACTCTCTAAAAATTTTCCAGGTCTCTTTGTTATTCACACGGTTTTCAAAAGAAAATTTAGAGGGGATTTGATGCAGATTGACGTCGATGCCGTTTGGATTGGCAATTAAATATTTATTATGCGCTGCAATAGAGAAAGCTTGATTTGCAGAGTCAATAAATCGATTTATTCTTAAATAATCGCTCATAATTTAACCACAAAAATGAGGACAAATTATAACAAAAAGAGATTAAAAACAGAACGATTATTCTAGTCTCATATTGTGGTAAACAGAATCGACGTCTTCTAAAGCCTCCAAATAATCGATCAGCTCGAGATTGAGCTTTTGGGCCTCCGGGTCACAGTCAACATAATTTTTGGGGATCATTTCCAGCTCGGCGTTCTCGCTCTGAATGCCAAGCCCGTCAAGTTTTTCTTTCACTTTAAAAAGCTCATCCGGAGGGGTTGTGATAATGAAAGAATCATCGACTGCCTCAAAATCTTCTGCACCCGCCTCCGTCGCCGCCATGAACAGCTCGTCTTCAATGGCGTTCTTTTTGAGGACGCGGATGATCCCTTTCCGATCGAAATTAAAGGCCACGGCGCCTGGATTAGCGATGGTGCCCCCTTTTTTGTTGGTCGCAATCCGCATGTCGGAAGAGATCCGATTTTTATTGTCCGTCATGATCTCGACAATGAGCCCGACGCCGCCATGGCCATAGAGCTCATAGGACATTTCCTGGTAATCTGCTTGATCGGCGCTAGACGCTTTCTTGATATTGCGTTCGATATTGTCGCTTGGAAGGTTTGCCGCGCGGGCCTTTTGGATCACGATACGCAATTTTGTATTGGACTTCGGATCAGGTCCTCCCTGTTTGACCGCGCTGATGATCTCTTTGGTCAGTCGGGAAAAAACCTTGCCTTTGATCGCATCGGCCTTTCCTTTGCGGTGTTTGATGTTCGCCCACTTGCTATGCCCTGCCATGCACCACACTCACTCAATGAAACGAAAAAAACAGTTTTTTATTCTTGTGTTCCCAGCGTTTGGCCTCTTCGTATTCGGCAAATGCCTTTTCCCGGGTTTTAAAATCGGGATGATGGATCGAGTACCTGCCCTTTCTCGCCTTTACCGGAGGGCAAACGCTATGGAGCATTTCATGATATACAACATAAGAGATAAAGTAAGGCGGAAAATGCGGCTGGTCGAGTAAACGATGGATTTTGATGCTGTTAGTCTGAAAGCAGAAAAGCCCCAGTTTGCGATGCCGCCGCGCTCGCCGCTCAGCATTTCCAAACCAAGTAATCTCCAAGTTTAATTTATTTTCAAAATAGGATTGATTGAGCACGTCGTAAATCGCTTTCAGGTCGTAGTGCTCGCCCTGAGTCGAGATTTGGCGGGGCCTCGGGGATTTAACGGGCTGCGTTATAAAAAAATTTCTGAGAGCGGCAAAAATCATAGATACTTTTGCATAAAAATTTTGGGAATGTATTTCCCGTTTTCTTTGATGAAGCGGCTCTGGCGGCCGAATTCTTTAAATCCCGCCCTCTCGTAGAGATGCTTAGCGGGATTTCCCTCGTAAACTTCGAGATGCAGAATTTCGATTTTAAATTTTTCCTTCGCGTGCTTCATCAGATGTTCGAGCAGCTGCTTGCCCACGCCTTTGCCGCGCATCTCCTCTTTCACGATGATTGAAAATAAACAGGTGTGGGCCAATTTTTTGTAAGGCTGGATATAGAGATTGGCCATCCCGCAGGGCTCTGAATTCCACAAGGCCGTCAAACCTGCTTCAATCTTCGAATATCCGACCCAAATGCGCACTGCGTCTTCGATTTCGCGAGCATCGAACATCGGAAACCAGGTGAGGATCCTGGGGTCGGACAGCCATTTGGATAGCGGGGGCGCATCTTCTGGAATAGTGGGCCTAAAGGACAAGTTTTGCGTGTTCATACGGCTTTGTAGCGTTGGGTAAATGTTCGAATTTTACCACAGAGAGGGGAAACCACAGAGAAAGAATTTTCAAATTGCTCTCTCGTAGCTTTCATGGGCCCTGATTCTGTCATTCTATTAATCGCATCTAGATTTTCTCTCTGTGGTTTCCCATCTCTGTGGTAAATTTTCCATTACAAAAAGCTCTCATAAAGAATGCGCGCTTTATAGCCGTCTTTATCTTTGACGAAGCGATCTTGTCTTGCAAACTCATGAAAATGGAATTTCTTCAGAAGGCTGATAAAAGAATTTCCTTCGAACACTTCAATATGCATGAGCTCGAGATGAAAATAATTCTTCGCCAAATGTTTCAAATTTTTCAGTAAAGCAGAACCAATCCCTTTACGCTGGTGCTTCGGGTCGACGACGATTTTGAACAGACAATGGTGCGCCACTTTTCGATAAGGCATTAAAAAAAGCGTGCCTACCCCGCAGGGGGTCCCATTCAAAGTCGCTGTCAAGCTCGAGCTATACCGGCTGAATCCAATCCAGCACTGAATGGCGTCCTCGAGCTCTTTTTCCTCGGAGACGGGAAACCATTTTTGCACTTCCGGTTTTTGCAGCCAATCCCTCAAATAAGGCGTATCGGTCACATAGGTATAGCGAATGTCAAATCCAGGCAGTTCACCCATTTTATCACCCAAACTCTTTCAGAAAGGCGTTCACAAAATCGTCTAAATCTCCGTCCATCACCGCATGAATATTGCCCACCTCGTACTTTGTCCTTGTGTCTTTGACAAGAGTATACGGTTGGAATACATAATTGCGAATTTGGCTTCCCCAAGCAATCTCTTTTTTTTCGCCGGCCATCTCCTTTAATTTACTCTCCCGTTCATTCAACTCTTTCTCGTAGAGTTTTGCGCGAAGCATCTTCAAGCACGTTTCGCGGTTTTGAATCTGGCTCCGCTCGCTCTGGCAGGAGACGATAATCCCTGTCGGCAAGTGGGTGATCCGGACGGCGGAATCGGTCTTATTGACGTGCTGTCCTCCTGCGCCGGACGCCCGATAAGTATCGACCCTTAAGTGCTCCGGCCTGATCTCGACTTCGATATCTTCGTCGATCTCGGGGGTGATGTCGACAGAGGCAAAACTCGTATGCCTGCGGGCATTGCTGTCAAAAGGAGAAATCCGCACCAGACGGTGAACCCCTCTTTCCGATTTGCAATAGCCATAGGCAAAGGGTCCGCTGAATTTCAAGGTGGCGCTTTTGATCCCCGCAACTTCGCCGTCGACGAAATCGAGTATTTCCACTTTCCAGCCCCGCTTGGCGCCCCAGCGCTGATACATGCGGGACAGCATCAAGGCCCAATCGCATGCCTCGGTCCCGCCAGCGCCTGCATTGATGCTCAAAAAGCAGTTTTTGCCATCGAGCTCACCGGAGAGCATTCTTCTCACCTCAAGCTCAGAAAGGCTTTTATCAACGCTACTCAACTCTGCGACAAGCTGCGCGAAGAATTCGGCCTCACTCGCCTCATCGACCTCGGGAAGAAGCGATTTGGCGTTCTCAAAGCGCTGCTTCATCTCGTGATAAGGTATGGTCCATGCCTTCAAATCGTTGCATTCGGAGATAATTTTTTGAGCGGCGGTGTTATCGTCCCAAAAGTCAGGCGCCTCCATCCGGACTTCCAGCTCGTGAATTTTCTTATCTTTGACCGCCAGGTCAAAGATACCTCCACATATGAAGAAGGCGATTATCGATGCTTTTGATCTGGTCTTGGATTTGTTCGTTCATGGTGGGGCCTCGAATATGATTGAGAAAAATCAAAATACCTCACTTGGAACTAAAGAGGAAGGGAAAAAGAATCATTTTGTGCATCAGAGATAGAAGCTATAAAACTCTCTTTTAAAATTTATAATACCTTAACGGTCTCTTTACAATAATCTGATAGAAGCTATAATCGGACAAAGTTTCGAGAGAACTGTTTGAGAAGAAACTGATCAAGCAATTTAGGGGGCGCTGAGGAAGTTGGAAAAACGTTTCCACAAACTTGGCTTTCCGATATGATGATCATATCTGGACGGTTTCTCTTTAAGAAATTTAAACTCTATCTCTTATCAGGAGGTCTTTATGTCAATGAGAATTCAAGACGCATTCACAAATTGCTGCGATGGAATCAAAGGTTTTGCTTCTGAAGCAGGTTCTTGGATCGCAAAAACAGTCAGCACTGCCGCCGAATTCCTCGGCGAGAGCGCAAGAAAAGTTGGGGAATTTGTAAAACCGCATTTTGAGAACCTCAAAACATTTGCCCAAGAAAACAAGCAATCGATCGTCATCGCAGCTATTGCATTTGCGATCGGCGCAATTGGAACTGCGATTCTCACGCAAGTTTTCTGCCGAGGCACAGTCACCGGAGCGACGACATCGTCCAGCGCGACTGCAGCAACTGTTTAATCTTAAGCTTAAGAACAGCAGGCGATCGCCTGCTGTTTTTTTTATTCGAGCAATATGCTGCCGCTATCGGATAGGCAATAGGTCCAGCCTTTAGGTTCGGCAATCAGCTCTTTCCTGAATTTCAAGCAACCGTTCTCCTCAAAAGCAGTCAATCGGATACCCGATTCTACTTCGATCTTCAAATCCCCTTGTAAACAGACATTTTCAGCTTGAAACTCGGCATTGCCATGAAGAATGATCTCGCATAGCTCAAAACGTTTGATCTCGCCTTTCCAGTAGACATTCGGCCCTTGAGGGTCCAGGCCTCGATTTTTGACGGATACATTGGTTAAACGGCATTTTCCAACATTTTCTGAATAATTGAGAATCCCCTCGCCATTCATTTCCCCAACAATCTGGTCGGCCGTGATGTGCAAAGAGCCTGATAGATGCAACTGGATGATGTCGATCTCGGCGATTTCCAGCTTAAGCTCGCTGCGCTCGGAAAATTTCCCCCCACGAACTTTTTGGCCAATGATTGAATAGAGAGGTCCGAGCGCCGGATGATATTGGAAAAGAAAGGAGGGACCTTGCTCAATGTAAGTATCGGCATCGGGCATCGTGGGAACAGAGATCCGGCAACAATGAGTTAAGAGCTCATGAGCGTTGAGCAAAAGATCGTAGAAACAACCCTCGGGGGTTTCCAATAATGAAGATCCTGGCTGATAAAGCTTTTTCGTGGCGGAAATCGTCTTCTTGCGGTGATTATACGTCAAATAGGTTTTGAGCTCGCTGAGCTCAGATTGCTCGAAGCAATCGGCAATGTTCTGCATCGTCGATTCCAAGCGGGCGGCTTCCTGGCTTTTGAGCTCGCCATCCTCATCGATGTAGGAAAGGGTCTTCAGATTGACAAGCATACCGGGAATGGGACAGCGCCGCGCAGCGTTTTCGACGGCGTCGATATCGGCAAACAGAATGTTGGTATTTGATGGAAATTGAGAGTAAAGACTGCCGGGATGCATAGGAGCGTCTTCGATGGAAAATTTGGAAAAGTCGCAGTATTCAATACTTGTGAGCCTGCAACCAGACTCCCTTTCAATAATCAGATTCACCCCTTCGGCAGACTGCACCTGTCTTGGGCAAGAGGCGAAACCAAAAATTTTTCCCTCTTGAAATCCAATCCCGCAAAAAGCGAGGAGCCCGTAGTCAGTTCCTGAAATCGGATTGTTGATCTGCCTGACAAGGATCTTTTTTCTGCCGAGGCGGCGCAGCCACTCAAAGATCCCATTTTGCTCAGCGGCTTTCCATAACACTCCATGGCCACCGGGTTTCATGAGCAATTTCATACCGGTGCTCAAACACCATTTACCCTCTTTGTCCATCGTAGGGACAAGAGGCTGGCAAAAAAATCGAAATGTCTCTTTTAGCCTTCCGAACCATTTTTTATCTTCGCAGAGGGAAAGGATGTGGCGATGATTCTCCTTTTCAGAAGAGGTCATCATGGCGATCGGCGTCGCTAGCTGAATATTGAACAGCTTGTAATACAGATATTCTCGAGCTTGAATGTCGCGAACGAGACCTTCGAGAAGAGAATGGCCACAAAATTCTAATTTGGCCGCAGGAAGCGGCTCTCCTGAAACGGAATCGAATAATTTTAATCTGTCAGCGGCTCCCCCCACAGGATAAATCTCAGCGAGGAAAGGCAAAGAGACAATTCCCTCAAGAATAGAAATGTGCACAGCTTCATTTTCCGAAGAAATATCGATTCCCGTTGGGCGATGGTAATATTCTGAAGGAGAAGATGAATTTTCATCTTTCGCCAAAAGAGAAAGCAGGGTCCAGTGATAACCGACAATTCCCCCGATTTCTCTGTAAAACGCTTCGACGGGGAAAAGTTCTTCCAATGTCATTCTTATCTCATCTGAGGAAGGGAAGAGATTTTTTTCCTGGCCGATGGCGACAAGTGATTTGATGATCAATTCGCACGCTTGGCTAGAAGTGGCGGCCCATGTGCGCAACCAGCTAGGATTATTCGCCCACTGCATGACGCGCTCATCTCGGTCGAGGATTTCTATTCTCTCAACGTCACTTCGGCATTGTTTGAGCATTTCAACAAGCTCACCCAGCCTATCAATAGGATTTTTTTCACACATCATGCTGAAGAAGGTGCCACGATCGGTTTCTAAAATCAAGATTCCTGCGAAAAAATTTTCTCAGAGACAAAATAATTTTAAATGGTTAATAATTAGTCATTTAATATCGATCTCCCTAGTAGCATGGGAGTTTCCTAGGGAAATTGGCAACGATTTTTTTTGACTATAAAATCGCTAGAGAGATACAACTTGTCTTTCGAGGATAGAATTGATCAACCTCGAAAGTCTATCCAAAAAATTTATGAGGATAGGCCTCAAACCCTTACAGCTTATCGGATATAAGGAGATAGCAAATGGCAAAAGAGAAAAAATCCAAGTTCATGCAACCGATGCAAGTTAGCGAAGAACTCGCCGCAATCGTTGGCAGAGGCCCTATGCCTCGTACTGAAGTGACAAAAAAATTGTGGGCTTACATCAAAGCTCATAAATGCCAAGACACAAAGAACAAACGCAACATCAATCCAGATGAGAAACTCGCTAAAGTTTTCGGTGCAAAGAAAACGATTAACATGTTTGAAATGACAAAACTCGTCAGCAAGCATCTCTCTTAATTTTTTTCGCTGCAGAATGCAGTTTAAAGCTGCATTCTGCCCCTTCTTTCGATGTCTACGAGAAAATACAAATTAACGATTGCCTACGATGGAACGACCTTTGGCGGCTGGCAAGTGCAGCCGAATAGTGTCTCTATTCAAGCTTTGATTGAAGAAGCTCTCGCAACGATACTTCGAGAGCCCATTTCCGTCATTGGATCTGGACGCACTGACGCAGGCGTGCATGCCCTTGGACAAACAGCCCATTTCGCGACGGAAAGCGCCGTTAATATTTCAAAAACAATGGCGTCGCTCAATGGTCTACTCCCTCTCGAAATCCGCATCCTCGATCTCGTGGAGGTTCCTTCCGAGTTCCACGCCCGTTTTAAGACCGTCTCGAAAATTTACCATTACCGCCTTCACCTAGAACGCATTTCCGATCCGTTCAAGATGAATTACACCTACCACGTCCCCCACCCTGTCGATTTAAGCTTGCTAAAAGAAACGGCGGCGTTATTTTTAGGAACCCATGACTTCACCTCCTTTGCCAACGAAGCCAGTCGAGGCTCCGCGGCGAGCGACGCCGTGCGCACCTTGCACCGCCTCGATCTGTCTCTTGAGCCTGGGGGCGTGCGTTTAGAGTTTGAGGGAGATGGGTTTTTATATAAAATGGTGCGCAATATCGTCGGCACTCTTCTAGATGTCTGCGCCGGAAAAATCAACAAACATGAAATTTCTGCCATTCTTAAAGCGAAGGATCGAAGGAAAGCGGGAAGATCCGCTCCTCCCCACGGCCTATATCTGGTCGAAGTAAAATATTAACGCGATGTTTAGCGCCGAGGGCAACGCCCTCTGCGACGTGCCCGCTTTCCGCGGGACAGACTAAAATGCTTTCCACTCCGGCGGCGAGCAGCGCTTTTAATCCCTTGAGCGTATCCTCAAAACCGATGATCCGATCGCTTGGATTTTTCCCTAAGCGTTCAATCGCTTTTAGATAGCCTTCAGGGGAAGGTTTCGGCTGCGCGTAATCTTCTCGCGTGATCCACAACGGAATGGAATGGAGAATAGGCAACGAAGCTTTGATGAGCTCGACATGCTCTTTAGGAGAATTGGTGACCACAGCGCGTTTAATTTGATGGTGTTCCAAAGCTTGTAGCAATTCCGCAGCGCCTTGCATCAATTCTAAAGGCGAGGTTTTTAGAAGGTCGACGTAAATCGATTTCTTTTCGTCGTAGAAGGCATCGATGGCAAGCCCCCGTTCGAACATCGAGGGGAATTCTCTCTTCAGACCGTCCCAAACTCCCATCGCCTTCCGATGCGCTTCCTGGCAGAAACGTTCGAAGTCCCACTTCAACTCGCATCCATGGCGCCAACACAATTCTTGATAGGCAGCATAATGCAAACGCTCGGTATCGACGAGCAGCCCATCGAAATCGAAGAGAAAAAGTTGATATTCTTGAATCCAATTCATAAAGTTCTTATCATTATACTCTTTTCTGGCAAAACAACCCATGAAAATTTTAATTTTAATCATGCTTTGCATCTCTTTTATTCAGGCTATTGCGTGGAAGGGATACCTGTGAGAATCGTTTCTGCTCCGATAAATGGCGCTGTTTTTTTCGCAGGAGAAGCCGCTGCTTTGGAATACCCTGCAACAATGGAAGGAGCTACCCGAGTCCGCTGACCGCATCAGCGCTCTGGTTCACAAGATCGCGATCCAATAACGACTATTCCTCGACCCCAGGGACGTCGATGTCCATGCGATTTTCTCGATTCTCTTCTCTTTGGCGAAGAAGATCAATGGCATCTCGATTCAGCGGATTGTCCGCCAAATCAATCCGCGTGATATGCGTCCAATTCGCCGCTTCTTTGGGGAGGGATTGAATGTCATTGTCTCTTAAATTTAAAACTACAAGTTGTCTCAGCTCTCCCAAAAAACGGGGAATGAACTCGATGTGATTATCGGAAAGATTTAGATAGCGGAGATTGGGGAAACAGAGGATTTCAATAGGAATGAAACGGATTCCTACATCGGAAAGATCTAAGGTGTGAAACGTCGAGCGAATGTTGGCAGTGAAAGGATCGTATAACCATTCCCGAGCCATTTTTAAGGTTCCAAACGCGGGCCAAAAAAGGATTAATTGCTTCGAAATTTTATTGCAAAGGCTGTCTAAGCTGAAATCCAAACACTTTCTCAAACACCGTTTCTGCAGGCGGGCAAAATGCCTTTTGCTGATTTTTAGCTCTCCGGAGGGAATAGAGATGCCTGTCTTTGCGCACGTGCGGTTGAGTTCACGAAATAAATGAAGGTAATTGATCTCTTTGGGGGTATTAATCCGATTTTGCAAGGATTCTATCATGCATTTGAAATTGAATGGCCCTGACGGCGGGTTCTTCACAAGTTCGAGCCATTTTTTCTTAATTACCTCATCGGCAAAGATCAAAAGTTCTGTGGAAATAACCCGGGAGTGAAGATTGCCATCCGTTGCTAGAACGCGCTCAAAAATTGGTAATGTAACTTCGGAAGGAAGAACTGAAAAAATGGAACCGGTCGTCGCAGTCATTAGAAATCGTTAGAGTAGTCGGTAGTATCATTGCCGATGACTGGACTTGAACCAGCACTCTATTGCTAGAAGTAGATTTTGAGTCTACCGCGTCTACCATTCCACCACATCGGCAAAAAAGATGAGCCATAGTAATACATTCTGCGATAAAATGCAACGGCCCCTTTATGATTAAGAGGATGTCTACAAAGTGCGGGTTCGTCGAGTTTTTGGATTATTTTGGCAGCTTTTCGATTCTTTTTGCGGGGGTAGTATACGCAAGTTGATACAACCCCCGCAAAAAGAATTCGAAAATCGGCTCAAAAGAACCGAAAAATCGACAGAACCTCACTTTGTAGACATCCTCTAAGCTCTCTTGGCGCTCTTCCGGAGGTCTAAGGATGAGATGGCCTCCACCGAGGCGACGGGCACCGCGCCGATGTAGGAGTACTCTTCTTTGCCATTGATTTCGAAACCTCGGCCGGTCTCGAACCGTCCAATATTGATATGGCGCATCTTGCCACCCGATACCATAGTGTCCGAGGTGCGCACGAAAAGGCCATCGGTATCAGAGCATGTTCCTTTGGCGTGAATATGAATGGAGTTGTAAAGAGCGCGCGTTTTCACGGAGGCGGCTTGAAATCCTCTCTGTTCTAAATATTCTTTTTGACCCTGGAAATTCTTAAAGAAAGTTCCACGAACAGGGGCCTTTCTCATCAAATAGAGTTTGACCTTTGCCGCGGCTGGTGCGCACTGGTAGAAGGCAGCGGGGTCGCTGCCAAAATAGAAAACAGGGGCGTTTTCTTTACCCGACAACGCGTTACAGGTAAGGGTTTGTAAATTCGGCAGCGTCAAAGGAATTTCTACGTCGGTTGCCGTTGCCGATTCGGTCTCCTCAAAAGTGACCCGCAGGTTAATGGCCAGATTCCCTTGATTGTCGAGGGCGGCGGAGACATCTTTGCTGAAAGTTCTTTTGATAGCCACAGGCTCTACAACTAGGACAAAAGTATCACAGATCCTGAGTTTTGGAGTAAACGGATCGGGGTCGTGCAATCGGTTAAACCATGCCAAGCTTAACTCAGGCATTTTTCCGACAAATTCTCCAAGGAACTCCTCGATGGTTTTGCCGCTCAAAGTGATTGGATAGAGAGTTTGAAAATCGACTTTATAGTCGCGACCGCCGCCTTCAACAAATGGAATGAATTGTTTGATGAAATGCTGGCGCCAGATCCCTTGTTGATCCGCCGCAATTGCCCAAGATTTGCAAACTTGGGCGGCATGGCAAATATCCTCAGTGGAAAGGTGGGAAGCTGCCATTTCGAAGGCATCTTGTGTTTGAAAAAGAGCAATGGATTGAGAGGTCATATTTCCCTCTTCTCAGTGAATCAATACTCAACTTTCTGAAAGAATTTTTTTACACGAAATGATGTAAAGAGTCAATTTTATTTTGTTCCTCAGTTTTGGCTTCCGCAGAAATAGAAGGAATTGCTCCCACGTTAGAAGAGGCGTCGCTTGTTTCAAGAATCTGATGGCCCTTCTTGGGCACAAAGCGGCCAACTGCGTGAGGGGTACTAATCTTTGGCTGCAATTTCGTGTTGTCGTACGTGCGCACAAAGCTGAGCGGCTTGTCTGAATCGAGGCATGTTTTACCGGAAAGGATTTGCACGGCATTATAGAGGGCCCGGACTCGGGTCGTGGTCGTTCTAAATCCTTTTGACTTGATCTCTTTTTTTTGATCCAATGCGTGTTTAAAAAACATCACTGTGGGAGATACTTTCCTCATCAAATGGAGATTCACTTTTGTTGGGGGTAGGGGGCAGTATTGAAACGGAGCATCCGCGCTCATGGTCCAATCGAAAACGGGTTTATGCTCTCCGCCGGACAGAGGATAGCAGCAGAGCATTCGGAGATTCATGAGCGTAAAAGGGATCACGAGTTCAGTTTCAGTTGCGACCGCAGCGTCTTTTTTTAGGCGCGGAAAGATTTTGAGGATTCCATTGGCGTTGACCGTTGCAGAAAGATGTTTGGGAAATCTCCTTTTGATCGCCGGCGGCTCCACGATCAATACCCATGTCTTTTGCATCATTTCCTTTCCATCGTAGGAATCGGGCTGGCTCAACCTGTTGAAACATTCCAAACTGATCTTGGGGATTTCTCCGACGATCTCGCCAAAGAACCGCTCAATGGTTTTTCCACTGAGAGTAATCGGATAGAGAATTCCGAAGTCCGATTTGAGGTTGCGGTTTTCTCCCTCGATAAAAGGAATTTTTTCTTTGACAAATTGCTCCCACCAGAACGCGGGCTGCTCGTAAGCAGTCAATAGGGATTTGCATGACATTCCCCAATGGCATACGTCGGCCATTGTGAGGTTGCTCGAAATCTTTGTAAAGAGATCGTTAATTGGAAAGAAACTAGTCATTTTGGGGTGCGACTTTGCCACATTTTCAGATTAAGATCTATGACAAGATATCTTTGAAACACGCCGCAGGAGTCAACTGCCGCTTTGCAAAGGCGCGCGCGTTATGCGAGATTCGTCGGCGCAACTCCGAAGAGCTTGCCAAGGCGCGAATAGCCGCGGCGAATTCTTCAGGTGTATCCGCAAGTAAAAAAGATGTTCCCGCCTCTTCGCGAAGCCCCTGGGCTCCGGCGCTTGTGGTGACGAGGGGAATTCCGTAAGCGATTGCCTCGACGGTTTTGATTTTGAGGCCGCTGCCGTAGGGCGCGGGATTGATGGCGATATCGATACTTTTGTAATACTCTCCAAGAGAGGAAAACACTTTCCCCTTGGCGATGCGCGGAGAAAAGATAGAGAGGGGTGACCCGCTGATCGTCCCGTTTGCGATGCATTTTTGAGACAATTCTCCCAGAAGTGGGAGGACGGCATCGTGAAACCACTGAAGACCGTCGATGTTGGGCCAAGAAGAGCTGCCAAAAAAGCTGATGGCTCTCACCTCCTCGTGAAATGGAACGTCGACCTCAGGCGCAACCGGATGGGGACAGAGAAGAAGCTTCTCCTCTCCCAAATAAGGTAAAACCTTTTCCATTTCTTCTCTCTGCAAAAACATCACCTTGTCGAATTTGCGAAAAACATCGATCTCTTCTTTCAAGTTCATTGTAGAGATATTGCGATTGAATGCCGCAAACGCTTTTGCCCTCTCGGAAAATAGATCAACCGCATCGAGATAAATTTTTGTTCCTTTAAGAGGAGTTTCGGCAATCCAATGGAAATGCAGATATTCGACAATGATGAGATCGTGCTTAGCTGTTTTAAGGTGGGATTGCAGTTGATTTTCTTTGTCGGAGCCTCGCGTAACAGGGCAAGGAAAGGGGCAAACCTGTTCCCCGAGAAAATAAAGAGTGAACCAGCTGCTGCTGGAGAGAAAACGCACAAGCTCAAAGATGCGTGCATTTTTGCCGAGTCCAATTTCCCAAAAGGGGACGTCTGTGACAAGGCCTATATTCTTCACAATTTAAGAATTTGCCGCAGAACATACGGCAAAATTCCCCCGTGGAGGTAATAATCGACGTCGATCGGCGTGTCGAGCCTTACGATGAGCTCTGCGCTATCGACTTTGCCGCCACCTCGATCGATCTGGAGGGTCACTTTCTGCCTGGGCTTGATCTGCTGTCCCAAGCCGGTGAGAGAAAATATTTCGGTGCCTTTGATGTCGAATGATTCGAAGCCCTCTTCACCGATGAACTGCAGCGGAAGCACTCCCATGCCGACTAAATTGCTGCGATGGATCCTCTCAAAGCTTTTGGCGACGACCGCGCGAACGCCGAGCAAAGCGGTCCCCTTGGCCGCCCAATCGCGCGAGCTGCCCATTCCATAATCTTTTCCGGCAAACACGATGAGGGGAACATTATTCTTTGCATAGATTTGGCAGGCGTCGTAGATTGCCATTTCTTTTCCTTCGGGCATTAATTTTGTGAACCCTCCCTCTTTTCCTTCGACGATTTTGTTGCGGATCCTCACGTTGGCAAAGGTGCCGCGCATCATGATGTTGTGGTTGCCGCGCCGGCTACCATAACTATTAAACTCACTTTCTGGAACGCCGAGAGAAATCAGATATTTTCCTGCCGGCGTTCCCGCTTTGAATGCCCCTGCGGGAGAAATGTGGTCGGTGGTGATCGAATCGCCAAAGAGAGCGAGCGCCCGCATTCCCTTGAGCTCTTTTCTCTTTGGCATCTCAATGCTGAAGTGTTCGAAGTAAGGGGGATTCTGAATATAGGTGCTGTTGGGATCCCACGCGTATTGCGCTCCTTTCTTCACCTTGATTTTTTTCCAAAGCGGGTTGTCGTCGAGGACATGGGCATACCGTTTTTTGAACATCTCTGGCTCCAGCCCCTGTTTGACGGCCTGTTCGATCTCACTTCCGCTGGGCCAAATGTCTTTTAAAAACACTGGCTTGCCATCCTTGCCGACTCCCAATGGCTCTTTTTCCATGTCGATGTCCACTCTTCCGGCGAGCGCAAACGCGACGACAAGAGGAGGAGACATGAGGAAGTTGGCCTTGACAGAGCCGTGGATGCGCGCTTCAAAATTGCGGTTGCCGCTGAGAACACTGGCGACGATAAGGTCATGTTCTTTGATCGCATTTTCAATTTTCTCGTCCAAAGGTCCGCTATTGCCGATGCATGTGGTGCAGCCATAGGCGACGAGTTGGAAACCGAGCGCATCGAGGTATTTATCAAGCCCCGTTTTACTTAAGTAGTCAGTCACGACGCGAGAGCCCGGCGCTAGACTCGTTTTGACGCGGCAATCGATCTTCAATCCTTTTTCGACCGCTTTTTTTGCGAGAAGCCCGGCAGCGAGCATCACATTGGGATTAGAGGTGTTCGTGCAGCTCGTGATGGCAGCGATCACCACGACACCATTGTCCAAAACAAAATCGCAAGTGCGATGCTGCGTGTAACCGGGATTGATCACCTCTTTGGTGATCGGCCGGTTCGTGACCATTTCATCTTCGCTCCATCCTTGCTGGCGGCCGAGGGATTCCTTTCCTCCTGTCACATGCGTCTCGTTCACGTGAAAATTTCCTTCGGAATGCACGCAGATTTTTTTACTCCGATCAGAGGCCGGCTTGCCATACCCGCCGTCCGGGACAGGCGCGGTGAAGAGTTGATTGAATTTGCTCTTTAATTCCATCAGATCGATCCTGTCTTGCGGGCGCTTAGGGCCTGCAACGCATGGTTTGACACTTTTTAAATCCAGCTCGAGCGTTTTTGTGAATTCGATTTCCCCTTTCTTCGGGATTCCGAACATCTTTTGTGCCTGTAAATACTCTTTAATTTGCTGGATCTTTTTTTCATCTCTGCCCGTCATTTTCATATAGTCGAGCGTTTTTTCATCGGCGGGGAAAAAGCCGATCGTCGCTCCATATTCCGGGGCCATGTTGCCGATCGTCGCCCTGTCCGCAACGCTTAACGTGGCGGCCCCCTCGCCGAAAAATTCGACGAATTTGCCGACAACTTTCTCTTTGCGCAGCATTTCTGTGATCCGCAAGGTCAGGTCCGTCGCCGTCACCCCTTTTTGCAGCGCGCCTGACAAGTGAACGCCGATCACTTCAGGCGTTTGGAAAAAATAAGGCTGGCCGAGCATGGCCGCCTCAGCCTCGATCCCGCCCACTCCCCATCCCAAGATCCCAAGGCCGTTGATCATCGTCGTGTGGGAATCCGTGCCGACGAGAGTATCGAAGTAAAGGAGCGAATTTTTTTCCGTCACAATCGATCCCAAATGCTCTAAGTTGACTTGATGGCAGATACCGATGCCGGGAGGAACGACTTTAAACGTTTTGAATCCCTCCTCGCCCCAGTTTAAAAATTCGTAGCGCTCGCGATTGCGCTCGAATTCGATTTCTAAATTGAACAAAAATGAGTCCGAAGTGCCCGCTCTGTCGACTTGAACAGAATGGTCGATGATCAGGTCGACGGGAACGATCGGCTCGATCTTTTTCGGGTCTGCGTTTCTAGCGGCCACGGCATCCCGCATTGCCGCGAGGTCGACAAGCAGAGGAACTCCGGTAAAGTCTTGCAAAAGCACCCTTGAGACCACAAATGGCACATCGCCCTCATCCGGTTTTTGCGGACTCCAATTAGCAAGACGAAGAATATCCTCTTCTCTGACACGCACTCCATCGCAATTGCGCAAAAGGGATTCCAGCATGATCCGGATAGAGATCGGCAGCTTTCCAACGCGCGGAACTTCCGCTTCAAGGGCTGGTATAGAATAATAGTAGCGCTTCCCGTCCTCCTTTAAAGTTTTTAATGTGTGGAAAGGATTGACCAAACCGCTCTTCTGCTCTTTCACAATCGCCTCCTTGGCATAAATACACATCGCGACTCAAAAATTTGGGGAAAATAACAGGATGACCAGGATGGCCAGGATAAATAAAATGAGGGTTTTCTTATCATGACCAGCTCATTCTGTTATTTTTTTTTAGAAAATCCAACTTTGAAGTTTGTTGGGTATATATTCTCTTTTAGTATGAAGGGATTTCCCATGCAAATATTTCTTCCATTTTTTATACTGAGCAAAACTTCAAAAAGGAGTGACGTATGAACTTGAAATCTTTGGATCTCGCTTGGATCGTCGTCAACGACATCAAACAAGCCATCAAATTCTACACCGAGACTGTCGGCCTCAAACTCATGGAATTCGATGAGCAACACGGTTGGGCAGAACTGGCAGGCAATGACGGCGGCGCCCGCATCGGCCTTGCGCAAAAGCAAGACACAAACGGCTGCGATGGCGTAGAGCCCGGCCAAAATGCTGTGGTGACATTCAGCGTCCGCAGTCTTGACAAAGCCATCGACCATCTGACTAAACAAGGCGCAAAGCTAATTGGAAAAGTGCAGGAGGTTCCCGGACACGTCAAGCTGCTGACAGTGTGCGACACAGACGGCAACCGTTTTCAGCTGGCAGAAATGCTCCCCCATTCTTGCCCTCACTGTTAACAAGGAATTGAAAAATGAAAAGAGCTATCATCGCTGTTCTTTTATTCGTAGGTATCATGGTCGAAGCTAAAAATATCGAAATCCAAGGGCATCGCGGCGCAAGAGGAGATTGGCCCGAAAACACTCTCCCCGCTTTTGCCGCCGCCATCAAAGCGGGAACGAGCTGTCTAGAGCTGGACCTGCTTTGCACTGCAGATGGAGAAATCGTGATTTATCACGATTACTTCGTGAATCCTGACCTTTGCACTTATTTAGATGGTTCTGAAATCCCCGTTCCGGCGCCTTTGATTTACGATCTCACTTTAAAACAAGCGAAAGAGATCGATTGCGGCGGCAAAGCCAATCCTCAATTTCCCCGCCAGCGCACTGTGCCAGGAACGCCGATGCCGACGCTGGGAGAACTTTTCGAAATGATCGCGAATCTCTCGCACCCTAATGCAAAAAAAGTCCGTCTCAACCTCGAGATCAAAAGACAACCTGGAAGCCCTCAATACACACCGCCGCCAGCCCCTTTTGTTGAGAAGATATTGCAAATTGTCAAAAAGCACCAATTCGCGTCGCGCGTTTCTTATTCCTCCTTTGATCCTGCGATCTTAGCGGAGGTGCGCAAGCAAGAACCGAAGGCGCGGATGGCCTTTCTGTTTGATTTGGACGGCGTGATCGAATATGCAAAAAAACTGGGCGCGGAGGTCTTCTCTCCGGAACACACTTTGATCCAAGACAAGGAAATGGTCGATCGCCTCCACGAAATGGGGTTTAAGGTCGTTTTATGGACTGTCAATGACCTCTCGAGGGCCTCAGAACTCATGGATCTTGGCGTCGACGGCCTCATTACCGACTATCCGGAGGATTTTTTAAAACAGCTGCCTAAAACCTCTGATAGCCGTTAAAGGCTTTCGGCCAGCTGCAGATGACTTTTTCATTGAGTTCGCGGTCAAAGCGCACCTGCACACTGAGATAAGGATAGGGATGACGGTTATCGAAGTCCCTACCCTCGCTCTTTAGATAGAGCTTGATCAGGATTTCTTTGTTGTACCAGGGGCGCGTCGAGACGTTCAGCTCCCCTTTGTCCAGCCTTTGAAATTCTTGGTACTGTTTGTCGCCCTTGTAAATCGACATCTCTTTGTAATAATCCATCAAAATTTGAATCACTTGCTCGGGCCTCTGCTCCATCCCTTGGAGATAAAAATCGACCTCCGCACCGATCATGTGCTTGGAATTCTGGTTGTAGGCGGAATTATCGGCATAGGCGTTATGGACCGGGCAGCGATGCCCACACGTGATCACCGCTTTGCACCCTGTCTTGGCCTGCGCGTAGTTAAGCAAGTCGATCAAGATCGGATAAATGTACTCCTTCTCCTCCTTGATCGGCAAAGAGTGCTTTTGAGAGCCTCCGCAATCGAAATAATTGGCTGGGCGCGAGGGGTCCTTGTGGTCGATGTGCGGTGGGTTCAAGCTCGAGCCTTTACACCTGAAGTACTCTTTAGTGATCTTCGCGTGTTTCCCAATGTAGGCCATTTCCCAAGGGTAGGGCTCCCTGACGCGACGCTCCGGCGTCTGGAGAGCATATTGGTATTCGTCATGATTGCGAAGGACCAGCTCCCCTTTCGCATTGAGCCTTCGCAATTTTTCCTCCTCCGACTTCTCCATGCCCGAGCAGCCCGCCAACGTAAAAAAAATTAAAAAGTAATTAAAAACTTTTTTAAAACTCGCCATTTCCTATAATCCGGTTTGGGGTGGGCATAGTTCAGACCCCCCCAGTTATACCAATAATGCACTAAAGTATGGCAATTGAAAAAGTTCTAATCGCCGACAAAGACCCCTCGAATTGTCATTTTCTCAAAACCCTGCTGCTCAAAAGAAAGAGCGAAATCTTCACTGCTGAAAATGCAGCTCTCGCTGCCGAATACTTAAGCCAGCATCTGTTCGACCTCGTTCTCTGCGACCTACACATCGGAGCTCCAAGCGGTCTGGAAATTCTCAAAGCCGCAAAAAACCGCAACCCCGAGACGGTCGTCATTCTCACGACCGCCTTTGCGAGCGTGGAAGATGCCATCGAGGCGATGCGCCTCGGCGCTTTCCACTATCTTCTCAAGCCCTTCCAGCTTGAGACCGTCGAGACTATGCTCGATAAAGTGCAGCAGCACATCGACCTGCTTCAAGAGAATTACTATTTGCGTGAGGAGATCTCTACCCACCCGGAGCGAAAAAAACACCTGCTCATTGCCGAGAGCGAAATCATGAAGAAGATCTTAAGCGATGTGGGAAAAATCTCCAAGAGCTCTTCTTCTGTCTTCATCAGCGGCGAATCGGGTACTGGAAAAGAAGTCGTCGCCCATGCGATCCATGCGCAGTCACATCGCATTCTTCATCCTTTCATCAAAGTCAATTGCGCCGCCATCCCCACAACCCTTCTCGAATCGGAGTTTTTCGGCCATGAAAAAGGGGCGTTCACAGGCGCCATCAACAAAAAGCTCGGCCGCTTCGAACTCGCCGACAAAGGGACGCTCCTCCTCGATGAAATTTCTGAAATTCCCCTCGAGCTCCAATCGAAGCTGCTCCGCGCCATCCAGGAAAAGGAATTCGAGCGCGTCGGCGGCATCCGCCCCCTTCAAGTCGACGTCCGTCTGATCTCCACTTCCAACCGCTCGATGAAAGAAGCCGTCGAGCAGAAGCTCTTCCGCGAAGATCTCTACTACCGCCTCAACGTCGTCCCCATCCACATTCCACCTCTGCGAGATCGCAAAGAAGACATCCTCCCCTTGGCAGAATTCTTCTTAAAACGCCTCTGCGAAGACAACCAGAAACCGGTCAAACGGCTTACCGCCGACGCCAAACAAAAGCTCGTCCAGTACAACTGGCCAGGAAATATCCGCGAGCTGGCCAACGTGATCGAGCGCAGCGTCGTCATGAACGCCTCGGAGACCCTCGAGACCCACCAGATCTACATCGAGCTCGCCTGCCCCGTCATCGAAGCGCCTGTGCACGGTCTGCCCTCCGGCATCACCCTGGCAGAACTCGAAAAGCGCTTCATCCTAGAAACCCTCGTGCGGGAAAAGAACAACCGCACGAGGACCGCCCGCACGCTGGGCATCAGCATCCGCACCTTGCGCAACAAGCTACATGCTTACAAAAATATTGACTTGAATCTGCGTTAAATCAATAAATCGGTATTTGATCTCTCAAATACGAGGTAATATGACCTTTGGAAAAGCCTTTTTGCATGCCGGCGGAGTTGGGCTTTTTTCTCTTTGCTTCGCGGCCAACACCTCTTATATCGCCGATGAAGCCGCTCATGTCTACGTCCTTGATGTATTGACCAACACGGTAACCGGTACCGTTTCCAATACGAGCGGCACCCCTTTTGAGGCTCCGTTTAGTGTCGCGATTGACCAAACGGGAACATTCGCCTATCTAACAGACGTCACTGGTGCGGATGTTTTTTATATAGACGCAGCAACGAATACAGCGACATCGACCGTTACCAACATCGGCCCCCCTTTCATTAATCCTACAAGCGTCAGTATCAGTCCAAACAGTACATTTGCTTATGTAGCGGACAGAGGATCTCACACCATCTACCATATTAATGTAGGGACTAATACAGCAGATTTCACTCTTCCCGATACCAGCGGTACCGGATATGGTGAACCCTTTTCAGTCATGATTAGCCCTAATGGATCCTTTGCCTATGCTACAGATCTGACGAATACTGTTGTTTTCCACATCAATACAGCGACCAATACGACCGACTCGACGATTGCGAACACGAGCGGCATCCCATTCAGCTCTCTTGGTACGGTTGCCTTTAATCCCACCGGTGCATTTGCCTACGTGACAGATGCGGGAAATCATGCGGTTTACTTTGTCAATACAGCGACAAATACCGCGACCGCGACACTGAATAACACAAGTGGCACCCCCTTTGGAGCTCCAGAGGGAATTGCATTCAGTCCCACTGAGAATTTGGCCTATGTGACGGATGTGACCGCCAACACAGTTTTTGTGATCAATACTCTGACAAATACCGCGGTCGCAACGATTTCTAACATCAGCGGGACCGCTTTTTCTGAACCTACGAATATTGCGTTCACCGAAGATGGCTCGGAGGCCTTTATCACGGATGGGAGCGCCCATACAGTCTTTGTGATCGACACCGCGACGAATACCGCAATCTCGACACTTGCCAACACAAGCGGTGTTCCTTATGGAGCGCCGGCAGGCATTGCCATCCATGCGGCGCGGCCAATTCCTCCGCCGCCACCTCCTCCTCCTCCTTCTACGATTTGTACAACAGGATTAAGTGGAAACAACTTAAAATTGGCCAACTATCTCAATAAAAACGCTCCAACCACGATAGTGGGCTTATTTGCCCCGCTGGGATGTGGAGGCGCGCTCAGCCGAGCCTTAGAAAGCGCCGCCCCAACGCGCAACGCCTACACGACATACATGACGCAAAACGCCGCGCTCACTTTGAGCCAAGTGGTCAACGATCATCTGCGGCAGCAGCGGTTCCACACGATGCACCTCATTTCTACACCACAGCAAGCAGCCGTCGACCCCGCCGATTTTCGCAACATCGATATGCTTACTGCAGAGATCTCCGACAAGCGCTTCGAAGACCGATTTATCGGCGATGGAACGCCTCAAGAAATCCGCAGCTCTCAGCCATCGGAAAAAACATGCGCCTATCAGCCCTTTACCGCCTGGCTGGGGGCTTTCGGTGAATACGCCCACCAAAAAGCTCAAAGTCAAACGCCCTCCTTAGACGCCGGGCTCGGCGGCGCGATCGCCGCCTTCGATTACAACGGCACGAACGGAGACGTCGTCGGCGGCGGCCTTGCCTATTCCTACACGCATCTTCATGAAGAAAAAAGCGCAGGAAAAGCAAACATCAATCAAGGGTATGCGACCCTTTATGGGACCGCCTATGCCGGCCTCTGGTATTTCGATGTCGCGTTCTGGGGTGGCTATTACCATAGCGACAATACCCGCAGCATCTCTTTCCCCAAATTTGACGCCAATGCTAAATCCGATATTCACGGCTGGCAGTTCAACCCCCATCTAGAAATAGGCTATGACGGCTTCCGCCTCCATCGCTGCGATGTTAAAAAATTTGGCATCGAGCCCTTCGCCATGGCCGATTGGGTGAACTGCTGGGAAGATAGCTTTAAAGAACATGGCGGCCACGGGCTCAGCATGGGCCAAAAGAGCAGACACTGCTCACTACTGCGCATCGAAAGCGGCCTTCGCCTCGATGAAGTCGTCGAGTTCAATTGGGGAAAAGTCGTCTTCTTTGAAAAAGGCAGCTACGCCTACCGCAAAGCCTTTCACACAGGCCATATCACCGCCTTCCTCGTCGGCTCTCCCGGCTCATTCACCGTCAGCACCCTTGGGGGTGCGCAAAATCTCGGCGTAGCCGAACTTGCGGTCCTCTTTGCCACCAACAATAAGACCTATTGCACCATCGCCTACCAAGGCGAATTCGGCTCCAAATACCAATCCCATCAAGGGCAGCTCTCCATCGGTAGAGATTTTTGAAGGCTGAGAGGCTGTCTGCGATTTTCGTTATTTGATTTTTGATGGATTTTTCTTTAGGCTTTTCTTCGATCCCGAAGGACATAGTTAATTAACTAGACCATCGAATTTTGTCATATTGTGAAAATTCCTAAAAAAATCGGCACATCTTTTGCATGTCTTTCAATACTAGGAGCTTACAAACCCTGAAAAAGACCAATCTCGTGGTCGATCATCTCTTTCCATTGGCGCCATTTGGCGATTTTGTGCTCGATAGAGAGGCGTCGCTTCTCTTCTTCGGTGGCGCGCGGCGAGACGTAGAAGGCACGCGAGAGGAGGGTGTCGAGGGCGGGGCCGACGGTGGGGAAGAGGCATTCGAAGGCCTTTTCCTCTTGAAAATCGATTTCGAGGATGGTCATTTTTCCCGTGGGGAAGGCGACTTGCCCGAAGGGGAAGAGGTCTTTGACTTTTTCGAGCTCTTCGATCATGGCTTGGGCGATGCTGCCGAGACGCAACAGGCTTTCTCCGATATCTTTCATTTCGCGGGCAACTTTTTGGCTTGAAAGTGGAATTTTGAGCTTTTGGATCTCGGCGTGGACGAGGGCGCGAAGGTCGTAAGAAGCGTGGAAATGTGCAATGGCATCGGGGAATGGGACATTGGAAATCCCTGGGAAGCCGAGCCCTTTTGCAGAGACGTTGACAAAATGGGTGTCGGGATGGCCTTTTGCGTAGGCGGCGATGCAGTCGGACTCCATCACCCATTTGACGAGGGTGTGTACGTAATGGCCGTGGATGTCTTTGCGCTTGAGCAGCTTTTCGGGCGATTTTTTTTCGCGGCGCTTTTCACCAAGATCGATCTTTGAAGAGGGCATGATCCCTTCGGCATAACGCTTTTGTTCCGAGTAAGCGAGATCGATCCCGTTGAGAAGAATGGGACTGCATCCCATCTCGACGGCAAGCGCGATCGCAAGCGTGGTGACCGAGAGCGCTTCGGAGCCGAGTTCAGGGCCGATAGGGTCGCCTTCGATTTCCATTTGCTTTTCGAAATAGCGCTCGCAAGGACCGCCTGTATCTGAAATCAAATAGCCGCGCTCGGAGTTCATCGTGTTGAAAACGTCGGGTTGCAGGCGCGTGCCATAGATCAGCGGCATTTCGTAAGAGGAGGCGATTTTCAACCTGTCGAACTCTTCGGCGTTGGGGTCAATAGCGATTCCAAGGTGGGGCTGGATTCCTTGATTGCTCAAGGCGGCAATTGTCGATCCGCCAGCGATGATCAATGCGCGGTCAGTTAGGGTTATGTCTTTAAGGTGAGGCAGGCTCGATTGGAGTGAGGGCCCCGCGCCGCAAATGATCGCGGGAATGTTGCGGAATTTTCCCTTGAGGCCGCCCGCGAGGAATGAGCCTGGCCAAAGCCTGATGTTGCGCAAAAGATTGGCAAGCATTCTATGGGTGTAAAGCGCTTCGGTCAAAATGGCGTGATGCACGGTGGAAAGCCGGTGCAATTTTAGCCGAATTTGTTGGAATCTTTTCTTTTTCTTTTGTTGGTAAGATTCGATGGCTTTGACTTCGATACGGTCGCAGGAATAGGAGCAGGAAAGCTCTTCTAGATGGTGGTGAATCTCTTTGGGGTTGGCGATGAAATGAACGACGACTTGACCATCATAAAGAAGCTCTTCGGCGTGGTGCGAATGCAGCAGAGCCGCCACGGAGCCGAGGTCGTCTTCGAGAAAGATGATCCGCCTTTCTCTTTTTTCTTTGAGCCAGTGTTTTAGCGCTGCATAATGATGGCCAAGTCCAATTCCATAAATGTAGAGGATGTCGACGCCGTCCAATCGCAGTTTTGTTTGGAAGCGCTCAATTTCCTCTTCAATGTTTCCGGTATGCGGCTCAGATGGCGTATAAGGCGTGTAGCTGAGCAAAAAGAGAAGCTCAGGGTAGCGCTCAAGCAGATGAAAATGATTTTCGAGGGAATTGCAACACTCATGCGCCCCAGTAAATCGCCCTTTTGATGCCATTTTTCACCGCGCCTTCTCGCCTGCTTGCTGGCCCTGAAAACTGGCGTCAAAATCATCGATTTTTTGGGGCGCAGCAGTTTTGCAATGCCCTCTTTCAACCGAACTTGATATAGCTTCCATTCCAAACTCCTTTGCGCACTCTGGTACCCTGAAGCTCTGAATACACTTTTTCCGTATAGGTCAAATCAGGGGCGAATGTCCCTTCGAATTGCAATTTTCCTGCAGGATCCCATTCTTTGCGGTCAAAACGGGTCGGGGAATAAAAATTCAGCTCCTCTTTCAGGGCGCCGCCGGCAAAATAATGGCGGTGAATCCCGACAGGGTTTCCAGAGAGATATTCCCCTTCGTCGATCAATATTCCCTTTTCATTCCACAATTTGTCATCGCCATCGCGAAGCCCATCGACGTAATGCACGGAGCGCTTAGGAGAGCCGGATTCCCAATAAAGGCAGACCTCGCCATGCAATTTGCCATCCCGGAAGGGGATTAAGCTTTTTTTGGAGCCATCTTCATAAAAATATTCCTGGAGACCTTCCCACTCGCCGTTTTTAAAACGTTGCAAGCTGGACAGTTTTCCCGAAGCAAAATAATAGTGCGCCTTGCCGGTACGTTTTCCTTCGCAATACCAAGTTTTCGAGAGGACCTCGCCATTCTCGGCGTGCATCACGGAAGGGCCATGCAGCTTTCCATCGAGGTAGAACATCTGCGCGCGCAATTTGCCATCTTCAGTGAAGAGGCGGCATTCCCCATGTCTTCGGCCATCGCGAACGCAGGAGGCTCCGAGCAGATTTCCTTCTCGGTCTTTATCGTGGGCGACGCCATCTCCAACGTTGTCCGAGGGTAGCCGTGGAAACAAATAGTGTTGAACGATATTGATGCCAATTTCCGTATCGCAAAGAATGAACTCATTTTCAGTGAATAGGTATTGGTCCATCATAACCCCAGATATGATAAATGCATTTCAATTGCCTTTTTAAAAAAGAGCAGGCGGTGCAGATGCTGGCCAAGCGGATGAAAGGAGTTGCGCAAAATCGGGCGCTTCCAAACATTCCAAAGAGGCAATAAAAAATGGCGATGGCAGATCTCTTGTTCCAGTTCGGTCTCGAGCAGCGCGTATTCCCCTTTTTCTAGTGGAGAATGCGGATAGTGCCTTTCCCATACTTTGAGCAGCTCGCCGGAAAGCTCAAGGCATTTTTCAAAGCTTTCTTTCACTTTCTTTCTCACACTCTCGATTTTTTCTAAAGAGACATGAGAGGGAGCTGCGCTCTCCACAAGAGTATGGACGAATCCGGACATGTCGAAAGAAGAAAGGGGCAAAAGCAGCTCGGATGCGCTGGAAAAATCCCTGCGCACAATCCCTGGAAGCTCGAGGCCGTCGGATAAATTGATCCATTGAATGTGTGGATTTTTTTTGGCAAACGCTGAGGTCCACTCGGCGCTCATCATCCAGTCGCGTTTGGAGTAGAGCTTATCTTTTTCAAGCTCGATCAACACATCGCGGTTCTCTTCGCCCGCAATTTTTGAGGCGTAGATCGCGTCAGGGCCGCCGCAGGAAAAATCCATGCCTGCCAGAAGAATTGCACTGCAGCCCAAATGAGCGGCGAGTGCTGTGCAGAAATTGGCGACCGTCCATCCACTATCAAACCGCTCGGCGAATATTCCCGCTTCGGCCGCAATCCAGCCCTCTAAGGGGGTGGCGCCGCTATCGGGCATCAGCATCAGCGGGCCTTGGACTCTTTCCAAAAGGGAATAGCAGAACCGCCCCTGATAAAAAAACGGCACTTCAAAATTGTCCTGCTCTAAAAATCGGCGGTGGGGAGGATGGGGATCGATATGGGCGATCAAATGGGGCCGCACTCCATGGGCATTGAGCGCGCGGACGCTTGAGCCGCCGGCGATGATCAAGGCCCTCTCTTGGACATCTTTGAGCAACGGAGCGATGCGATCGAGAGATGCTCCGGCTCCGCACACGATCGCGGGAAGGCCCGCGCATTTTCCCTCAAGAGAGATTCCCAGTTTTGCTTTGGGGAGAACGTTTAAATTTTTCACGACATTTTTTAGGACCTTCAGGCCCATGTCTTCGCTGTCGGACGCTAAAAGGTCGATGCCGCGATGATAATGCTCCAAAAGAGTAAAAAATTCTTCGGCAGATTGTTTTTTAGGCGATTCCGGCGTGATGTAGCCAAAGCGGAGAAAAACAAATTCCCAGCCAATTTGATGAAAGATTTCCTCGCTGCCGCGCTCCCAATAGAGAACCCGGACTTTCGGATCTTTGGCAAAGGGAAGATTCTTGGCTTTTAAAAAAAGTTCTTCCTGCTCTTCGATCAAGACGAGAAAATGGCGATCGTCTTTTTTGAGCCAGCTGGAAAGTTGACGATAGGCCCCTTCGGCGGCGCCAAAGGCAAAGAGCACTTCGCCATCGTCGTCGCGCCTTGTTTTCAGATCGATAAATTTCGGTTTGGGGACCAACAGATCGCTGATCAGGGCCTGATCCACTTCATCAACTCCTTATAGGCGGGAAGAACCTGGTAAAATTCATATTTTTTTTTACCGTCATCCCAGTGGCCAAAACGCATCTCTTCTAGATTAGCAATCGCGATAAAAGGCGCCTTGACATGGTGATTATAACCGATCGCCTGATTTATGGCTTCCTCGGAAAGCTTTTCCGCCTTGCATTCGATCATGAGGAGCGGAAAGAGCGATCCTCCCCCATAGCAAAGGATATCGATCCTCCTATCTGGGACAACCTTCCCAAAAAGGTGGGGCAGCTCTTTGATCTCCTTCTCCACAGCAAGAAGCTCTCTTGGATAACCCTGCTTATGGATCATCCATCTCAACCACTGCTGCCTGACCTGCTCTTCCGGCGTTGCCTTGACCCATCGGCGGCGCACCTCGTCAAAGATTTGGAGCTTATTCGGGTTGGATGAGCCCATAGTGGCCATCCCTTCTGCGGTAGAGGACTTTTAACTTCATATCCTCCTGAGAGCGGAAAATCAAAAAGGAATCCCCCGACAGGTCCATCTTCATCACGGCCTCGTCGACGGTCAAAGTCTTGAGAGGCTTGCTCTCGGTGCCGATGATTTTAGGTGGGCCGTACGAGTCCATCTGTTTTTTTGCATTGACCTGCTCAATAGCGGAATTGATCTCCTCGACCTCATTGTAGGGCCGATGCAGGACGTTGACCTGCATGTCGATAGCGGACATCTTTTTTTTGTGATAATCCTGGAGGCGGCTTTTATAGCGGGCTAGCAAGGTGTGCAGCCGGTCGATCGCCCGATCGATCGAGGCATACATGTCAGTGCTATCCGCTTGGCATTTGACCTCCGTATGGTCGATCTTGAGAACGACCGTGCATACGTGCTCGAGTTTTTGAATCTCGAGCGTCATATGCAGATGCATGATGTGGTTGTGAAATCTCTCAATCTTGGACAGCTTGTCCCAAACGTACATCCGGATCGGTTCCGTGACCTGGATATTTCTGCCGATGATATCTACTCGATAACCTTCTGCATCTTCTTCTTTGAATTTGTTTGCGTTAGCCATAGTGAACACCTCATTCGAGTCACTGAAAAAGGAACTATAACTTTTTACCTAGAATTGATCAATCCATGAAAAAAGCCTGAAAACCAATGACTTGCGTAAAGAAAATATTACTACATTTTAAATTAAAAATACTGTATAATAGCTAGAAACAAAATTAATGGTTATTAATATGAGCAATTCAATTAATAGTTCGCTTACAAATCCGTCGATTGCTAACAATTATCCGATCGACAACCAAGATGCTGATCATTATACACACCAATCCCCTCTCGGAAAATTATTCAACAGCATTAAACACCACGAAACTTTCGATTGCACTTTTTTCATCAAGTATAATTTTCACCAATTAAATCGGGAAGACCAATGTCTCATTTACGCAATGGTCTATGATTGCGCTGGATCCCCCAATACCCCAGATCCGCAGTGGGGGGAAAATCATGTTTTTGACGACATGAACATCTTTATTTCAGCTGCGAAAAAAGCGATCGATTTGAAATATCAACAATTAAACAGCTACCAAGAAGAGATGGTCCATGAGAATATCTATCACATCGCAGGCGAACCCGTTACTTCCTATGACGGCGCTGAATGGGGACGCCTATGCGCTATGAATATTCTCGCTCGGCTTGCCGATGCCATGGCAGAAGATTTTTCTTTCTCTTCCTTGGACATCAACAGTCAAATTCCACTCAAATTTGACCAGGCATTTGACCGTTTTAAAGCCCATCATCTTTATCCACTATTCTTTCAGAAAAACATTTTCTCAACAGAGAACGCAATGAGAGACTATTACAAGGATTGCATATTGAAGGGAACTTGTGAGGCCCAAGTGATGGAACTCTGTAAACTTGCGGATACAAATCCCACATGGAGCCGTCGTCAAATTCTAACAGGGATCAAGGTAGAAAACGTGTTTTACAATCAAATCATCATGTTTTCAAAAGCCATTATAGGGAAGTCTCTTGCTGGACCGTGTAGCGCCACAGAAAAAAGGCAACTCTGGTCGATGGTCGAGTGTTTGCAAATTTCACAACCGATTCATACGAGAATAAAAAGCTATAAGTTCGCTCCCGACGGAGATTATAAGGTTTTCAACTGGTTCCTGAATCCAAAATCAAAAAAAAATGAGAACAGCATCCACGGAAAAGTACTCATCGAAAACATCGATCTGGGCAAAAGTGCGCGTATGGACCACTCGATTTTTTATCAATACTTAAAAAAGGAATCGATCTTTCGATTTTATGACATTAACACCGGTTTTTTTGAACATACCCATCGAGATAAATTCATCAAAAAATTAAAAGATAATATTTGCTCAAATTACTTCAAAACAAACGATCCTCAGACAAAAGTTTATGTTGCAATTGATGAGAACGAAACCCAATTTCCTTGTAAATCGGCTTTAGGAAAAGTGTATCAATCTGTGATACAAAATAAAGATCAAAAAGAGATCGAACGAGTCTTTTCGTTATTAACGCGCGATGAGCAGTGCAAAATATATGGAAGAATCTATGAATACGCCGGAGAGCCGTCGACGGCCGATCTCCAATGGGGAGAGCACCATGTTTTTGAACACAGCGATGTCTTAAAAACCGCCGTCACGAATGAAATCACGAAACGTTATGAACAATCCGGCGCAATGGAAAAAATTCAGATTGAAACAAAAGTCAGTTCACTCGATGAAAATTATAACAGTCGTTTTTCTTCCCCTTCTGATTGGGGGCGGACGGTTATTTTCAATAGCCTGCCGCGGCTTGCCGATGCAATGCTGTGATTAATAAATCATCCTCATCCCTCCAATAACCCCTTCAAGGCCGAGTGAATTTCGGTTCAACAAGTAAGAGTCTGAAAACCAATAGCTTGCGTAAAATAATTTATACTATATTTAAAATATTAATTACTATATAATAGTATTTATTAACAAAATTAATGGTCATTAATATGAGCAATTCAATTAATAGTTCTTTTGCAAATCCGTCGATTGTCAACAATAACCCGATTGACGATCAAGATGCTGATCAATATACAGCCCTATCTCCTCTCGGGAAATTATTTAAAGAAATTAAAAGTCACGAAACTGTCGATTGCACTCCTTCGATCAAATCTGCGTTTACCCAAGTAAGTCGACAAGACCAGCTTCTCGTCTACGAAATGATCTGTTCCCCTAACTCGGCCGACCTACAGTGGGGGGAAAATCATGTTTTTGACGACATGAACATCTTTATTTCAGCTGCGAACAAAGCTATTGAATTGAAATACCAACGGTTGAACGACTACCAAAAACAGATGGTTCATGAGAACATCCATAACATCTCAGGAAAACCCCTTACTTCCGATAACGGGGCTGAATGGGGCCGTTTATGCGCCATGAATAATCTCCCTAGGCTTGCCGATGCCATGGCGGAGGATTATCACTTCTCTTCTTTCCCCATCAAAAGTCAAATTCCGCTCAAATTCCATAAGGCATTGAACAGATTCAAAGCCCATCCTCTTTATCCATTGTTTTTTCAGAAAAACATTTTCTTAAATGAGGAGGCAATGAGGCAATATTGCGCAATTTCCACTTTAAAAGGAACTTGTGATGCCCAATCGACGGAGCTTCATAAACTTACAGACGCAAATCCCACGTGGAGTCGTGGACAATTTCTAACGGCTATTAAAGCTGAAAATGTGTTTTACTACCAAATCATCATGTTTACAAACAACCTAATTAAGAAGTTTCATGGTGCAGCACAGAACCCAGCAGAAAAAAGACAACTCTGGTCGATGGTCGAGTGTTTGCAAGCTTCACAACCGAATCACATGAGAATAAATAGCTATATGTTTTCTCCCAATGGGGATTATGCAAAAGTTTTCGACGAGTTCATGCAGGAGCTAAAGTCCAAAAATAATGAGAACAGCTTCCACGGAAAAGTATTCATATATAACATCGATTCCGGCGTCTATAACGTCGATCTGGGCGGCAATACGCGTCTAAACCACGCGATTTTCTTTCAATATTTAAAAAAGGAATCGATCTTTCGATTTTATGACATTAACACCGGTTTTTTTGAACATATCCATCAAGATCAATTCATCAAAAAATTAAAAGAGAATATTTGCGCAAATTACTTCAAAACAAATGATCCTCAGACAAAAGTTTGCTTTTCCATTGAAGCTGATGAAATCCATTTTCCTTGTAAATCTGCTTTAGGGAAAGTCTATCAGTCTGTGATACAAAATAAAGATCAAAAAGAGATCGAGAATGTCTTTTCATTATTAACACCCGATGAGCAGTGCAAAATTTATGAAAGAATCTATCAATACGCTGGAGAGCCGTCGACGAGCGATTTGGAGTGGGGAAAGCACCATATTTTTGAACATATTGATGTCTTAAAAGCCGCCATCACACATGAAATCGTCAAACGTTATGAACAATCCGCCCCAGACGAAAAAAAGCGCATCGAAACAAAAGTCGCTTCATTCGATGAAAATTATCACAATTCGCTTTCCCCTTCTGAATGGGGACACATATATGCTTTCAAAAACCTGCCGCGGCTTGCCGATGCAATGCTGTGATTAACACATAATCCTCATTCCTCCAATAACCCCTTCAAGGCCAAGAGAATTTCGATTCAATAAGTAAGAGCCTGAAAACCAATGACTTGCGTTAAATAATTTATACTACATTTAAAATATAAATTATTATATAATAGTTAGAAACGAAATTAATGGTCATTAATATGAGCAATTCAATTAATAGTTCTTTTACAAATCCCTCGATTGTCAACAATAACCCGATTGACGACCAAGATGCTGATCATTATACAGCCCTATCTCATCTTGGGAAATTATTTAAAGAAATTAAAAAACACGAAACTGTCGATTGCACTCCTTCCATCAAATCTGCGTTTTCCCAATTAAATCGACAAGACCAGCTTCTCATCTACGAAATGATCTCTTCCCCCAATACGGCAGACCTGCAGTGGGGGGAAATTCATGTTTTTGACGACATGAACATCTTTATTTCAGCTGCGAACAAAGCAATTGAATTGAAATACCAACGGTTGAACGACTATCAAAAACAGATGGTTCATGAGAACATCCATAACATCGCAGGAAAACCCCTAACTTCCGATAACTGGGCTGAGTGGGGCCGCTTATGCGCCATGAATAATCTCCCTAGGCTTGCCGATGCCATGGAGGAGGGTTGTAGCTTGTCTCCCTTCCCTATCACGAATCAAATGGTGCTCAAATTCAATGAGGCGTTGAACAGATTCAAAACCCATCCACTTTATCCACTGCTTTTTCAGAAAAACATTTTCTTAAATGAGAAAGCTATGAAGGAGTGTTTCGCAATTTCCATTTTTAAAGGAACTTGTGATTCTCAATCGAGGGAACTTAATAAACTTGCAGACGCAAATCCCACGTGGAGTCGTAGCCAACTTCTAATGGCTATCCAAGCTGAAAATGTGTTTTATCAACAAATCATCAAGGCGACAAAGAGCCTAGTTAGGAAGTTTCATGATGGAGCAGGGAACCCAGCAGAAAAAAGACAACTTCAATCGATGGTCGAGTGTTTGCAAACTTCACAAACGATTCACACGAGACTCACGACCCATAAGATTCCTCCCAACGGGGATTATGCCAAGCTTTTCAACGGATTCATGCAGGATCTAAAATCCAAAAAAAATGATAACAGCTTCCACGGAAAATTAATCATCGAAGACATCGATGAAGGCGAAGGCAAACGGATAGGACACGCAATTTTTTTCCAACATTTAAAGAAGGAATCGATCTATCGGTTTTATGACAATAATAGCGGATTTTTTGAATTTAGGAATCAAGATGGTTTTTTCGAAGAATTAAAAGATAATATTTGCAAAAAATATTTCAAAACCAATGATCCTCTGACAAAGGTATTTTTTTCCGTTGAAGCGGATGAAACCCAATTTCCATGCCATTCGACTTTGGGAAAAGTCTATCAAGCTGTGATACAAAATAAAGATCAAAAAGAGATCGAGCGCGTCTTTTCGTTATTGACACGCGATGACCAACGCAAAATTTATGAAAAAATCTATCAATACGCTGGAGAGCCGACCACAAACGATTCTAATTCTGATTGGGGAGAACACCATGTTTTCGATCACCCCGAAATTTTAAGAACCGCACTTTCCTATGAAATCTTGCAACGCTATCAGCAATCCGCTCCAGACGAAAAAAAGCGCATCGAAGCAAAAGTCGCTTCATTCGATGAAAATTATATGAATCAGTATTCCCCGTCTGACTGGGGAAGCAGATATGCTTTCAGGAACCTGCCGCGGCTTGCCGATGCGATGTTGTGATTAATAAATCACCCGCACCCCGCCGGTAAACCCTTCGAAGCTTAGCGAATAGCGCTCTCGCTCGCGCAAGGGCTGAATATTGGTCTTTTGGGCGATGTAAGGCCATTGCTGCAGCTCATACCCCGCAAAAAGCCTTAAGTGAAAATGTTTGACCTTGGAACGGTATTTCTTTGGCTTGAGGATGCGCGTCTCCCAATAAATGCCTGCAAACAGCTCCCAAAGCGCTTTGACGGAGTGGGAGGAGTTCCAGGCCTTGTATTCGGCTTTCTCTGGGATGGATGATGAAGCGAGAAGAAAAAGGTACTCTTGGCGGGTCGACTCCTTGGTCAGGCCGTAGACAAGGGCCCCCGCCCCGCGCGCCGTGATCCCAAAACCCATGGGCATCTTCCAGTCCGCCACAGCCCCAAAATTCCCCCCGATCCCGTCAAAGTCGTTATTTACCTTGAGCTTGGTCGAGTCCTGAGCAAAAGGTTCAGGGAACAATGGTCTTGCCGCTGAGATGCGCCAATCGGCGCCGATCCACACGCCGCGGAGGCCAAAATAGGGCCTAAAAAAGAAGTGTTTGCTCAAATCAATGCCGCGGCCAAACTGCATGTCGAGCAGGTTTCCGTAGAGGCGGCATTTCACCTTGGCGCGTGTAGGCGTTGTGTCGAGCTCTTTGATGAGGCCAATATCGTCGAAAATCACTTTTCCATGCGTAGAATCATGTCCCTCTGTCGTAAAACGGGTCCAGACGAAGACAACGTCTAAAAGATCGAAAGGGGACTGGACGCCGACAAAAAGGCGAAATCCGGGATCGTATGCAAAATGCGGCGAGAGCGTCCGGATATTTGTGCTTTGGCTTTTGACGAGTTTTGAAATCGTCGCAAACGCCACTCCATCGACGTCCGCTTTCCAATACAGAAGCTCGGCGCCGAAAATCCCATGATATGCCTTTTGTGACTTAGGGTAATAGCCGCGTTCCTCTTCCAGCTTCTCAATACGCTCTGCGACCGAGTGGATATCGGCAAAACATCGCGTAGAAAGAAAGATTAAAAAAAAGAAAAACCCTTTAAAACTCAAAATTCGCTCCCAGGATCAACCCTTCAAAGCTCAAGTCGGCGCGGTCGCGAATGCGCGAATTTTGAATCACCGTCTTTTGGGTCACGCTTGGCCAATAGAAGAAATCATAGCCGGCGCGCAACTGAAAGGCATAGTGGCCTTTGAAAAGAATCTCCCACTTTAGCCCCAAGACAAGATCGAAGACCGCTTTAACAGTGTGCGTCGCATTGTGCGCTGTGAGGGTCTGCTTGACGGCTTTAAGGAAAAACTTCTCCTTGGTGCGCTCGGAAGATTTTCCATAGATCAGCGACGCGCTCGAATAAGAGAAAAGCCCAAATCCCCTATAAAGGGTCCACTCCGATTCAAATCCCCCGATGAATCCGATCGCATCGAAATCGTTGTCCGCATTGAGGTAGGCTTTGCTGTGGACAGCGCGGGTAAACGCGATGTTCCAATCGATATCGACCCATGCAGCCCGCAAACCCGCAAAAGGGCGGAAATTAAAGTACTTGCTCCAGAGGAACGATCTGCCCAAAACAAAGTCGAGTACGTCCAAGTGGATAGTGCAATCGGCATGCGCTCGACTTGGCGGGCTAAGCAGCGGTTCGATCATGCCGATCATGTCTAAAATGACACGGTGGCCAGGCGTTTCGGAACGAGAGCCTCGCGCTTTATCTTCTCCCTTCGTGTGAAATCGCAGCCACTGGACTCCGATGTCCCATTGGTCGTAAGGCAGGCCGATGCCGGCGCCGATGATGAATCCCGGGTCGTAGTCGAAATGTGCAGATTTTGTCTTGAAGTGGTTTAACCCCGCGCTGCCGTCCGGATTGACGACATTGACCGCGGTCGTTGCATAGGCGACCCCGTCGAGGGAGGCTTTCCAATAGAGAAAATCTCCGAAGAAGTTGAACGTTGTTCGATAGACTGGGGGTTTGATCCCCGCTTCTTGTTCCAGGCGTTTTATTTTTTCCTCCACCGAATCGACTTCCCTGTGCGCCTTGGACTCCAATAAGGTAAGCTCGGACGCAGTGGAATGGCCCGCGAAGAAAAGAAAAATACCAGCAAAAAGCCATCTCATAGTGGATCCTTAAGTCACTAAAAATCATCCAAATTAAGCCAACCCCCCAAAGATGTCAAAGAGATTTTATATGTGAAATTAAAAATTTAAGTTATAAATTAACAAAATCTTAACTTTCATTATTTTTATAATTTTAATATAATCATTAGTAAAATAATTAAAACCAATTAATATTATGACATCACAAATAATTAGCACAGTTAATGGATCTAATGTTTTAACGCAAAATTCTGCCCGAAATGTCCTGCCTTACGTCGCGGCCTCATGCGTTTCGTATGGAAACGATGAGTCTTGGATCAAACCTCTCAAGCTGAATTTGCTCTCGCCGAAAGCGATGAATTTCCAGGTTTCAAGTTCTGAGTCAAAACCGAGTAAAAATTGTTTTAGTTTCCAGGATTCAAGCTCTGGGTTAAAACGGAATGACAAATGTTTTTTTGACAAAGTGAGCGGGCTAAAGATCTCTGTGATGGAAGGGGAAAAAGAGGTCATTGTCGCTTTTGGCGCTTTGGGCTCAGGAGGCACAGAAGTCAATGAGCGCAGGTCGCGGATTCTCGGCAATGTGCAGATGATCTCCGCGGTCTCCAATCTCGCAGGCTTTTCCATCAATGCCTACGAAGACGCGGCCAAATTCGTCGAAGAATTTTCCCGACTGGAGCGCTTTAGAACCAAGAAAATTATCCTCGTCGGCCAATCCTTAGGCGGAAGCCTCGCCCAATACGTAGGACTCAAGACGCAATTCACGACCTACTGCTTTAATCCGCTCCCTCTCGGGCGCGCTCAAATCAAAAATCTGCAATCGAAACAAAAGCTCGACGAAAAAAACATCCACGTCATCTCCACCGAAGGCGATTATGCGACACAGATCGCGGAGAATCGAATCAGTTCCATTGCGAGATGGGTCGTTCATACTCCGACTCTCTTCGGGCAAAAATACATGATCCCTTCCGCCTACACAGGTTTAGTCGAAAATCACACCTATTTCATGGGCAGCCTCATGAAATACATAGGGTACGACATCCGCACAAAATTTGAGATGATCCCACCTTATGAGCTTTTGATCGGCAATCGCAATGCGGAATTTTTAAATGCCGCTTCGCAAGAGATCCAAAGTATCATTGCCAATCTTGAAGACCTCAAAGCCATTCTTTCCGGCAATGACAAAAATAAATCCATCGCCGCTTTAAAAAATCTTCAGTCCACCCATCCTTTTCTTTTCGGCTACCTCTCATTTCTCGTTTGGTGCGCAAATGAGCGAAGAGATTTGGGAGATCCAGAATATGGCTCCAGAAGACTTCTCAACACGCCATTTGTTTTAAACAAACTGCTGTGCCAAGGATTTCCCATCCTCGATGTTTTAATCAGCCACTTTCAATCTGTTCTCTTCTTACAAGACGCGAAAAAAACGTTTCTCGAGCTCCCTGAAAAAACGAACCAAATCTCTCAAGACCTGCTCAATATCCCAATCGTTTCCGAGATGAAACAAAAGCTCGAAGGTCTTTTTTCCAACGCGGATGCATCGAAAATTTCAGAGGTGAAGGCTATTTACGAGGAGTCTGGGCGAGTGTTGATAAGTTTAAAGGAACAGTTGGAAATGCCGGGTCTGCCTGCCGAAGTTCTGGAAGAGCAAAAAAAGGCGCTCAGCGAAATTTCTGCGAAACATCCCGCTCTCTACTCCTCGATTCTGCGCTTGCTCCGAAACCGTTTCAATCCCCACTTGGAATTGGCCCAGGTCGAAAAGTTGCTCCTCGTCAAACCTTCTTTGCTTCTGGAAAAGTTTGGACGGGACAAAGACATCCTCACCGAATTGATGAATAGTATCCAGTATTTACATCCGATACGTTATGCCGTGGAAGTCCTTTCCATTTTGAAGGGTCTCTTTAAACAACATCCCCTTCCCAGCGATTTCGGAAAAATGATCGACGAGATCGAACAGCTCGAAGTGTTCTTTTCTCTTGCGAATATGCAGAAAAAAATATTCGAGGGACTCTATGAGGCCTATGAATCATTAAAACCTAGCCCGGCAGAAGCGACGAAAGCCAGCCGGCTCTTCGAGGAAATCCCCACGAAGGGGATCCGCGAAGACTTGAAACGCGTCTACATGGTCTGCGCGGAGTGCAACGGTATCATCAAAAAAGGCGGACTTGCCGAAGCCGTTCTCGGAGTAGCCGAAGGACTCCGATCGAAAGGGTATGAAGTCACTCTGATCATGCCCAAATACGATGTATTCCCACACGACCGCACCGGCAAAGTGAAGAAATCTCTCGAGCCTACCCTTTATGAGATCAACCACTCTTTTGGCAATGTCGAAAAAACCAATCGCGTTTTCCAAGGAAAAATCAACGATATAGACATCTTATTCATCGACGATGCCGACCATTTCACGCTGACGGGTAACGATCTTTATAAGATCCCTAACGATGACAGCGAAGTGAAAGTGAAGGAGAGATTCGCTTACTTTGGCAAGGCTGCGGGCGAACTGATCAAAATGTTAAGACAGCAGATCGATGTGGTCTTTTTCCACGATTGGCACGGCGCTCTAGGCATTCCTATGCTCGCTCGTAAAAGCACTGACGAATGGCTAAATGGCGAAATCCCCCCTCTTCTTTACGTTTTCCACAACAATGGCTACGCCGCTCAAGGGATGTTGAATGAGCAGCAGCACACACCCGTTCTCGATCAATTGGGATTGCCTCGCCAACTATTCAACACCGCAAAAGAATCAATCTCGATTGCTGACCACGTCGTCACTGTCTCCGAAGGCTACTCTAGAGAAGTGCAAGGGCGAGAGGGCAACGGGCTGCAAAAAGAGATGCGCAAGATCGCTGCCCAAGGAAAATTCACAGGGATTACAAATGGGTCCAATCCCACAATTTGGAACCCTGAAACGCAAGAACAATTGAAAAAATGGATCGATCCCGTCACCACAGAAGCGACTCCTCTGAATTTCGCCGCAGACAACGACGTTTTAGAAAGCAAAAAACTCGTCAAAGAACAGCTGCAAAAATGGCTGAAGGTCTATCGCCCCGACATCATCGAGAAATATGGGACCGATGTCACTCGAGACAATGTGGTCTTGTATGTCGGCAGGTTCGACGCTTCTCAAAAAGGGCTCGACAAGTTCCGTTTTGCGATGCGCGCTGCAAAAGATAAAGGAGCGACCTTCATTGCGATGGGCAATGCAGAGAACAGCCCAGAAGCTGTCCAGCTCTTGGACTCGCTGCAAACAGAAGCGGAAAGCTTAAAAGACCCCAACCAATGGGGCGGGGCTTGGATCATCCGAGACACCTCCGATCTTAAGATCCAAAATGGGACACAAGGCGTTCCCGGAATCGGCCACCTTGTCCGCGCGGCAGCCAATATCAATTTCTGCCCTTCGGAATATGAACCATGCGGACTCACCCACCTCGAGGGATTCGCTTATGGCCAGCTGACAGTAGCGACGAATTTGGGCGGCTACGCAGACATCATTTGCCAGGATGAGGAAAATCCCTTCTTTAACGGATTCTTATTCCTCCGTTTTGATCAATGGAAATCTGAGGAACAAGAGAAGGCGGTCTATGAATGCATGTCGCAAGCGATCGATTTTTGGAACCGCCAAAGCAATGAGAAAAAAATTGAGCTCACGAGCAACCTCATGAGAGCGTCCAAAAGTTACAGCTGGACCGAGGCGCCCCAAGGTCCATCACCAGCCGACAAATATGAACAGGTGATGGCCGCCGCTAAAGAGGCCTCTAAGATGAGAGGTGCGACCGAGGGAATCCATCCCATGTTCTTAACAAACTAAACAGGAAAAAAAATGACAATTTCATCAATCGTAAATTTTCCCTCGCATGTTTATCATTCTAAAGTCGTGCAATCTTCCTTAGAAAAAGTAGGCTTTCTCACGGGTTTTGTGAAAATGCGCGTCTCCCAATTTTTCCTTGGGAAAAAAGAATTGAATCTCCCCGCTTCGGTCCAAAACAATGTCGTCCAAGGAACCCACCAAGGTTTGGACAAATTGATTGGACTTGCCACCTCAGAAACGGTCAACACCGTTGTCGCCCCTTTGGTCGACATCGCGGACCCGTTCGCCAAAGGATTTTCGCAAGATAAAACGGAAGAAAAGCAGCTCGTTGCCAAGTACTCTCTTCCCAAAGAGATTTTAGAAGGCCGTTTTACCGACTTCCGGAATTTTATTCTCAACAGCCGGATCCATGTCCCAGCGCATTATTACAAACATCCCATCGTTTACGATCCAAACACGCAAGACATCATGGTGCTCGTCGATGGTCAATACGTGGGCTCAAAAGCGATCATCAGAGATTTCTACCTGGAAAACCGCATTCCCGCCGAAAGGATGTTCCTCCCCCCTATTCTCGTGGACAAAACGACAGGCGAAAGATACTGCTACTTGGAAAAAGGACTCACGCGCCACGATGTTGAGCACGACATCCGGCCCCATAAAATCCTGCCGGTTAACGAGCGGCCACTGCAGCCTATCGTCCAATTTAAATTCCGCATCGACGCCAAATTAGAATCCCCTGAAGACGCTGCCAACTTCTTATACCACGCATGGTTTGAAATGATTCAGCCCAGCGGCGCTTGTTACAGCTTTGGCGTTTACGGCAAAGGCGTCGCCCAATGCCCCGATCCGACAGTCTATGGCGATCCGGATGGCATCCGGACGGTTTCTTTCCGCGTCCAACCGGGAAAGGCGTTAGAAGTGTTTGAGGCGATCCAAGACATCCGCGAAAATATGGAGTGGAATTACCATTTCACACAGGCCAATTGCGCTTCTTTTGTCACCGAGATCGGCAAAGTCATCGACATCGATATCTCCGAAAAAGACGCGATTAACCTCTACGACAGCCTCCTCACGAGAATCAAGATCTACGCGATTTCCTCCATTCTCGCAGAACAACTCCGCCAGCCGGACGTCATCTCAAAAATCGGCTCGCTCCAGGAACTGGCCAATCTGACCGATACTGTCGACCGTCTACCCAGTTTGTTGCAGAAAGTTCGGACCAATTTTTCCTTAGAGGACAGCATGAAGTCAGTGCCTATCGCCAATCTTTTGCAGGGGCACCCAAATCTCAAGTCCGCCCTCATTCAGTTTTTTTCCCTCCTTCAAAAAATTACAGAGAACTCCCCCTTGGAAAGAGTCTCCGATTTGAGCTCTTTGAGTTTGCCGATTAGCCCAGAAGAGTTAAGAGAGTTCACCCGCTCGCTCCTTACAGGCTCGACGACAGAGCTCACCTACAAAATCAACAATTTGATCGAGCGCATCCTCGCGAATTACTACGACTACAAGGTCCATTCCCCTGGCTTTCTTTACGACCGTGTCAGAAGTGAAAACGAAAGGATGAAAAGGGGGCCTATCCCGACTTTAATATAAGTTTCCTCCTGACATCGACGTTGCCCAGCTGACCGCAGGCGGCCATGATCTGCCGCCCTTTTGTTCCTCTGAGCAGCGCCTGATAGCCATGGGCGCGCATTCTCTGCAAGAAAACCTCCCTCTGCGTCATTTCGGGAGGGGCGAAGCGGTCGCGCGTTTGCGGGTTGTAAGGGATTAAGTTCACTTTCGCTCGAATCCCCCTCAAATAGTCTGCCAAAAGATCCGCTGCCTCCAAAGAATCGTTGATCCCTTTCAATAGAACGTACTCGATCAAAATTTCGCGGCGCGGATGCAGGCAATACTCTTGCATGGCCGACTTCAATTCCGCCATGTTCCACTGCTTATTGACCGGCATGATCTTTCTTCGGATCTCATCCGAAGGGGCGTTCACCGAGACCGCCAAGTTCAAAGCCGGGTCCGCCTCTTTGGCCATGCGCAAAATCGCATCGACCCTACCGCTTGTCGAAATCGTGATGCGGCTCGGACCGAGCCCCATTCCCCCAGGATCGGTCATCACCGCAACGGCACGCATCACCGCTTCGTAGTTGTCGAACGGCTCGCCCATCCCCATGAAGACGATATTGCGCACCGCTCTCCCGGGTACCAACTTAAATTTCGCCCAGAACACCTGCGCGACGATCTCCTCGCAGCTCAAATGGCGGATCAGCCCCATCTTCCCCGTTTCGCAAAAGGCACACCCCATGCGACAGCCTACCTGCGAGGAGATGCAGAGCGTCGCCCCCGCCTCCATCGGAATCAGCACTGATTCGCTTTCCAGACCATCAGGAAATTTGAGCAGAAATTTCACTGTCTCGCCCTCTTCTCTAAGCGCACTCATTTCCGGAAGAGTAAAGTCGGTCGCCTCCACCATCTTCTGAATCAATGGAAGCGCTTGCGGTTCGGCCCAATCGGCTTCCACACGGCCTTTTCGAAACCAATCGGAATAAAGTCTGGCGGCATGCTGTCTGCCCTTGCCGAGCAGGCCAGCCATGGCCTGGGCATAACTGTGTTGAGTATGAGAAAAAATTGTCATAGATAATTGCACCGAACAGGACTCGAACCTGTAACCACCCGGTTCGAAGCCGGGTACTCTATCCGATTGAGCTATCGGTGCAAGAGCTAGCTAGAATATCGGACGAGAGGAAAAAAACAAATTAAAAAAAACTATTAACTTACAATGCGCTATGATAACGGCATGCACGAAGAAAAGATAGAAGGGATCGTCTTGCGTTCCCAAGACTACAAAGAGCGGCATAGGATCGTCACCCTGTTCTCGCCGCACGGACTGATCAGCCTGATCGTCAAGAGCATTTCCCGGAAAAATGCACGGCTTCTCGCCCTGACGACCCCCTTTAGCCATGGGGAATACGTTTGCCGTCAAGGCAGGTCCGAGCTCTGGAACTTCCAGGACGGGACCCTTTTAAATGACCACCTTGCCCTCCGCCAAAGCCTCAAGTCCCTCCAAGCCGCCGGCACCCTAGCCAGTGCCATCCTCACCTCCCAGATGGCCGGCAAGCCCGCCCCTGCCCTCTTTGCCCTCTACAAGTCCTACCACAGGCAGGTCTCCCAGTTCGACAATCCTGAGCCCCTTCTCGCCAGTTTTTACCTGAAGCTCCTTAAGCACGAAGGCCTTCTTTCCGTCTCTGCCCACTGCTCGAGGTGCGAGGAAAAGACAGCGCGCTTTCTCCTTCAAGGGGAGAGCTTCTGCAGCGCACACGTCGACCCCTCCAATGCCTTATCTTTTACCACCCCAGAATGGGAGCAGCTGCTTCTTCTCGACGAAGCCCAACAATTCTCCACCCTCCGCACAGCACCCCTCCCCCCTTCCCTCCTCCAAAAAATCCAGACCCTCTTTCTATCTCGCCTCGCTCATTGACTTTAAAATCATAAAATCTATCCTCAAATTATGAATTGGCAAGAGGCATTTAAGTGCAGCACCATCAATCATCGCGCTCCTTACCTTTCGTTCATCGCCTGGGCGCTTAACGTCGATGTCAAGACCATCGCCGAGATTGGCGTCAATCGCGCCGAGACCTCCAAACTTTTCCGAACGCTTTTCCCCGACGCTCATCTCTATCTCATCGATCCTTGGCAGCTCACGCAAGAATATCTGCACAGCGCCACTCCGATATCGCGCAAGCTAAAGCATTACGAAAAAGCCTACAGCTTAGTTCGAGCGCAGTTTCAAAATGATCCGCAAGCCACAATTCTCCGCATGACCTCCATTGAGGCCATCCACCATACGCCCGAACAATTCGATCTCGTCTTTATCGACGCCAATCATGAGTATCTAAACGTCAAGCAAGACATTCTCGCCTGGCTCTCCAAAGTCCGCCGCGGCGGCATCCTCGCCGGCCACGATTACGCCCCCGAAATTCCGATGTTCTCCGGCGTCAAACAAGCCGTCGATGAAATTTTCGGCACAAAAATTATGCTTGGAAAAGACCGCTTGTGGATTCACCAGCGCAAGTAGTATAGTCTCCTCTTTCAAAAAAGGAGAGTCTATGCAATTTCTCATGTTGCTCATCGCCATCGCGCTAAACCTTACCACCTGGGCCGCCCCGTATCGGATTCTCCCCGTCACCTTCATCCAGTCCAACGATATCCCTCCACGGCTGCAGTGGAACCACAATTCCGGCTATTGCGGCGAGGTCTCCCTCATCAGCGCCGGCCTCTATTACGGCCAATACATCTCCCAATACGACACCCGCGCCATTGCCACACAGGGAGCCCCGCAAAACAAGGACCAACTCCTGCTCGGGATCAACGATCAATACGCCGCGACGCAAATGCGACTCAAGTTCATCGAATGGCAAGAAGAAACCACCACTGAACAATTTCTCGCGTGGGTCAAACAGAACGTCATCAGAGGCTTCCCCGTCGCCATTGGCGTCTACACCAACGAATATCTCTTCTACGGCAAAACAGACCCTAACGCCGGCGATCCCGATTACGACCATATCGTCCCGGTGACAGGGATCACCTCCTTACGCCCCCTCACCGATCCATTCTATTACGGCAACGAGCTGATCTATTCCGACGATGAGATCTATTTCAACGACAACGGCCTTTGGGGCGACCCAGGCAAAGAACCCTGCTATTTTTCCTACCCATTTGACTCCTTTTACGCCACCCGCGCCCAAGCCAACAGCCCAGACGGCCCCGTGTACTCCCTCTCCAGCGACGGCACCAACTACGGCATCGCCATCACCGGCGTCATCGACCTCAATGGCGACACCCTCCCCGTCCGCATCGACACCAATCTTAACTATGAACTGCCCCAAATCGTAAGCGGCTCCCCCACCCGCCCCAAACCCATGCCCCTGCTCCTGACCGTCACCGTCTCCGGCCTGGACACCTACACCCCCTACAACCTCTACAGGTACAATTCCGTCGACAAGATCCCCACCTCCCGCTTCAACGCCCAAGCCGGCAACGCCACCCAAAGCTGGCAAATTCAAGTTGAGACAGGAACGACCTACACCATGCAGGTCTCAATCATGTCCGATGAGACCGCCGCATTCCGATGTGTTAGGGCCACAGCGCATTAATTAGGCAAATAACTGGCCATTAATATGTTATGTGGAAACACAGTCAAAAATCACGAAATTTAACTTCTCGAATCAAGAACTTTATCTTCTCTAAAATTAGGGAATTTATGAAAATAGATTTAGGGAGCTTAGAAGAGGCTTTAGAAGTGTGTTGGGTCAGCTTTTGTCCGATCGCGGGTTTTACTATGAGGTAGTTGCAGTTGGGGGAGGCGGTTTGCTTCTCCTTGGGCTCATCGACAGAACAACGAAAGACCTTGACGTCGTCGCCCTAGTCCAAGGACGGGAACTGTTTTCCGCAGATCCCCTACCAGCGGCTCTTATTCGAGCTGCGGAAGAAGTGGGCAGTGCGCTTGAACTGGGAGAAAATTGGTTGAATACTGGTCCGGCCTCGTTACTAAAAATGGGGTTGCCTCAAGGATTTATAGAACGTTTGCACGTTCGCAAATATAAGGGGCTAACGGTTTATTTGGCCGATCGCTTTGATCAAATCTGCCTCAAGTTGTACGCCAGTGTTGATCAAGGCCCTGAAAGCAAGCATTTCGCAGATCTGCTTGCTTTAACGCCTACAGCAGAGGAACTAGTGGTCCGTGACAAAAGTTTTTAGAGTAATTTCGGCGTCAAAGCCCGTATAATCGACGATCGCAAGTTCCTTCGTATTGATTTAATACGGAGGAACTTGCGAAGCCTGCGGTCGATCGATTCTACGGAGCTTTCACGCTCGAAATTCCATCAAAAACTTTTGTCACGGACCACTAGATTGGGCAAAACATTGGTGCCTTACACAAGACGTGTCTGCGGATTTCGAAAAAGAAATAAATCTGGCAATCGAGAATATCAATGCAATTAGTTAAACAATTAAATAAAAACCTTCTCGATCTAGCATGGAGTCTCTGGACAGAATTAGGAGTTGCTGGAGTCAAACAAAATCATAAAAATGTTCTCCTTCTCATCGAAGAATTGGTTATTTTTACGAGTATTATAGCTGAAATTGATCCTCGGCTCCGCGATGAATCAATGGATTGGTGTTCTCAATACCACCATTTTATTTCAACTAGCCGCCTGAAGTGTTTGATGAAAGAATTTAATGGAGTGACTAAAGAATCCTTTTCGAAATACGCTTCAAGTATAAATAATATCTCCAAAACCAACTGGCCAATTTTTATTGATGTTTCTCCGTTAAAAATTAGGCTGAGTCACAAATCCACGTTGCGACCCCATGCATCTCCTGCACTATTGAACATTCGTGCCCGATCGATATTTGGCACTGGGGCTCGAGCAGACCTTATAACTTTTTTTTTAGTTCATCCTGACACTAATTTTTCAATCGCAGAAATTGAATTGCGCTATACGAAAAGAAATCTCGCTGAAGTATTGAATGATTTACACTTAGGCAAGCTCTTTGACCGATTCATGCAGGGGAACCAACAACGCTATCGGCTAAATAAAAATAGCCCTCTATTCCAAATGTTAAGCCCCATTCCAGAACACGCACCGCCTTGGAATATTCTTTTTAAAGTGCTGCTTGCCCTAAGGGAATGTATTTCTCGAACGGAAAATTCTGCAGAGAGCACAAAGGTGGTTGAACTCCGCAACTGTTTGAAAGAGCATGAAGAATCTCTGCAAAAGTTAGGCATAGATCCCCCTGCTTTCTCCAACAATTTTGCAGAATATTTAGAAAACTTTAGTCATTGGATTCTCGAATGGACTGATCATCTCGCTAAGGGCGGGGAAAATAAAGAGCGCCGTAGATATGCGAGAGAGGGGACTCGAACCCCTACGAGAAACCCCACTACCACCTCAAAGTAGCGCGTCTACCAATTCCGCCACTCTCGCATAAGAAGAAAGAGAGTATCTTACTTTTTCGTTCAAATCCCATCAAGGAAAAATCAAGCGCGTGTAAGAGATGCACTTTAAATATCTCGATACGATGTAAAAAATAAATTTAACCAGGAAGGGGTTTGTATGTCACTAATTCCACATAAGTTGAATCCAGACTGGTCTTAATGCCAAGGGTTAAGCAAGATGTCAAAACACCAGTCTGCGAGATCACAGATTAGAAACGCAAAGACCGGCAACATACTTGTGACATAGAGTTGTTTGTAATGATGTTTTTTATAACTTAACCACATATAAAAAATACTAGCAGGCAATGAAAACAGAAAACCACAATACACTATTGTCTTCAGTATAGCATGATATAGCAAAAAGGTCTCATAAGCAATCAAAGTAGAGCAAACTACCACTGCCAATAACGGAAAAAACAGAATTATATAAATTAACGTTATTATAGTCGCCCAATATCGTGACCAATGAGCTTTTGCAGGTAATGTACAATTTGATGTCATGCGCCCTACCCCGAGGCTTGGTATTTTGCAATAATTTTTTGTATTACAGTTTGATAACATCCGGTTTCGAAAGCATGTTCAAAAGAGCTATCAGGATCAGGGTCTAGAATTGTTACATTACGGAACGGATTTTTTCAAATTCTTTTTCGTAGTGTTGACGTCTTTGTTCTGCATATTTTTGCACTAGGGTCGAATTTAACGAGTCTATCTGCAATAAAGCATCTCTCATTGCTAGATTTCGAAGCAGTTCTTCATTCGAAATGCCCTTTTTTTGAGCTGCGTATTTTTCCAGAGCTAGAATTTGGAGATTAGGGGATCCCAAACGGCACACGAGATCAGCAGCGCTGGCATAGTTGTGAGATTCTGGATGACTTTGTCCGGGTGCAATAAATGAACCACCACCCAAGGAAAAAATTCTTAGCTTTTCTCTTTCCGGAAGCTTTAAGAGCTGCAGTGCACGCTCGCAAATGATGGCGCCTTGACTATAAGCAAAAATGACAATGGGCTTATTCGGGTTTTTTTCTTGTAAGGCTAGTAAGTAATGGAAAAAGCGCGCAGCCAAAAAAATTGTAGGTGTGTCAATAGAGCCTTTTTGCGCAAGTATAGCAAGTACATCAACAACATATTGAGTATCGTTCGGCAAAGAGATGACAGCCTCTCCTCCGGCTACTTCGGAAATTATTTCCGCGGAGTGTAAAGCCCTCTTCCTATTGTTAGACATTCCATTAATAAATCCCCAGATACATTGCATTGATTTATTTTGACCAACTGTTCTTGCAATCGTGGAGATGGGTTCTTCCTGTGGCAACTCACTTTTAGTTAGGGATTGTATTTTTACATGCCAAAATGAGTGATGAGGGCGTGATCGCAAATGGATGTGACCATTGGGTTCATGGACAACAGCTGCATCGAGACGGTAAGATTTAATCCAAGCTATTGTTTCCGTTTTTGTAAGAATGATATCTCCACCAACAAGATATAAATCCTCATTTCCAGGCTTGTTTTCTATTTTTCCATCGATTTTAGGAAGAAGGAAAAATTCCTCGCTGCCTTGCGCAACAAAAAGACACACTTTTTCAATTGCCTTTCTTAAGACCTCGAAGTCCTGTTTTGGAAAATCTTTGATTTTTTGATTGGTTGGAAGGTCATTTAGCGCAACTAATCTTGATACAAAAGCCTCTGGATTTTCAGGTTGATAGTGCTTGCCAATGGTTTTTAACGTAGAATTGAAGTATTTCTTCAAGAGAAGCCAATCCCCTAAAGCATGCCTGCCTTGCTCGGGATTGGGAAAAATGGCATAACCACAACAATTACCTATTGATCCGTTCTTTTTTGCCACTCGGTTGCGACTTTGGATTAGTCCAGGATTATTGATGCGCCATGCTAGGGTTCCGCCTCGAGCAAGATATTTATTTCCAGCTGTGTCAAAATAAAAAATGTGCTGAACATCTTCAGGATAAGCAAAGACAAACATTTGCCTCCAAAGCAAGAACACGAGAATAGCATTGGTTTAGAAAGACGGTCAAGTTTTTTTGAGAAACTCAAAATTTCCTTTTTAATGGCCAATGCAGTATAACCAAACCTATGCGCTGTACCTGTTATTGCACCGCTTCCTCATACGATATTCCCCGTCTATTCCAATATCTGCAAAGGCTGGGTTCGACACAGCTTTTTCGCGACGTCATCCACATTCAAATCAAAGAAGACAAGCACACCAAAGGAGACATTTTTTACTTCTCATACGGCTCGGTCGTTTGCTGGGAATTTAGCGAAGAAGAAGAGAAAGAAATCCTGCAGTCCCTCAAAGAGTTTGAGAAAGAGCCCTTAAACAAAGCCGAGCTCGACGAGTTCACTTTCACCTATGGCGATACGATCAAAATCGAAGAAGACGAAATCTTCCTCCACAACAAAAGCACGCTGACCAAACTCGCGATCTCCCATGGCATTGCCCAATCTGTGAAACTGTCGACCTTCGAAGAATTGATCCAAAAGACCATCGATAACACAAAAAAACTCCCGACCGACCTCGCTAAGAAAGGCAAAATTTCCCTCTCCCGCAAAGAGATCTCCCAAAAAATGGGCGAGATCTTTATCGAACGCAACTTCATCAACCTTCACAGCGAAATCCTCGACACCCCAGAATTCTTCTGGAACTATCCAGAACTCGAACCGTTCTACAGGCGCACCGCCCACTATCTCGACGTCACCAAGCGCGTCGAGGTCCTCAACAAACGCCTCAACGTCATCCACGAGCTCTTCGAGATCCTCTCCAGCGAGCTCAACCACCAGCACACATCCCGCCTCGAAACGATCGTGATCCTCTTGATCTTCATCGAGGTCACTCTCACCCTGCTACGCGACCTCTTCCACTTGATTTAGCTCTGCAGTCTCCTAAAACGGTTCCTCCAGCTTTTCAGCTTGATAAAAGGAGAACGCTGCAATATAAAAAAGCTATCTGCATCCAAAATCCCGAATTTTAAGAATGAAAAAAATTCTTGGGCTTTCACTAAACAAAACTCAGAAATATGTAATTTTCGCAATTACATTTGGAAACATTCTTGAAATCTATGATTTCTACTTATATATCTTTTGGTCGCCAGTCCTGTCGGAACGGTTTTTCGGCCAAGAAGGCACTTCATTTAACCTTTTGTTCATCATCGCCTTTTATGCTATTGGGTTTATATTTCGACCTCTAGGAGGAGTTTTTTTTGGTCGATTAGGAGACAGAGTCGGTAGAAAAAAAGCATTTATCAGCTCACTCATGGTGATGGCTGGATCAACATTTCTGATGGGATTTATCCCAACTTATGACAAAGTCGGGGTTCTTGCACCGATTTTGTTAGCATTCCTCCGGATAGCTCAAACTTTTCCTTCCGGTGGGGAAGTTCCAGGCGCCTTTTGTTACTTATACGAAGCCGGTACAGAAAATAGAAAATTCACAACGAGTTTTGCTGGTTTCGGCATTCAAATTGGGGCCATTGTGGCAGCAATTGAAGGTTATTTTCTTGCAAAACATTTTCCGGTTGAGACGTATCCCAATTTAGGCTGGCGAACCTCATTTATCATAGGAGGTATTATAGGGCTTTTCGGGATTTGGCTTAGGGCAAGACTACATGAGACAGACTCATTCCTTGAACTATCCACTCATCACAAAATCACACGAGCCCCCATCTGGAAAGCCTTTCAAGGATATTGGGGCAGAATAGTGAGGGGTGGGATTTTTGGCGCAATGCAGACGGTATGTTACCATTTTATTGCAGTTATTTTTCCTATCTATTTTTTTCGTTCAAGTGGAGTGAGCAATGAACAGGGACTATTAACAACCATTATTCTTCTTTCGATTACAACACTTCCATTGCCATTCTATGGCCTATTAGCTGAAAAGTTTGGCGTGCTACGTCTCGCAATCGTCGCATGCCTTTGCGTGATAGCTCTCCTATATCCGCTACATATTGCCATTAGTCAGCCAGGATGGGATACAATGTTTGTAATTGGATTAATTGCCCTCTGCGTTTCTTGCCTTACGGCAATTTGGCCGTATTTTATTGCACATCTATTCCCCACTCATGTTCGTTACACTTGCGTAGGCCTGAGTTTTAACATGGCTGATGGAGTTATAGGAGGTTTGACCAGCCTAATTTCTTTTTATTTCATAAATGTAGAAAAAAATTTCAGCCTTTTTATTTGGATCGCACTTGCAAGCTGTATAATTTCAATGGCGTCTTGCGCGAAAATCAAATTATTAAAAGAAGACCATCAAAAATAATTTTACGCCTAAAGAAAACATTGCAATTTATTTATCAACACGTTAATCTTTACACTCTTTTTGCCAAAATGAAACCTTCAATATGCCATTAATTCCATTCAGTAAAAAGCATCCCGGAGAATTTCTAGACAGAACAGAAGATAATTTTACCACCCTTCTAGAAAAAATCAAGCTCTTCCATAATGAAACAAAAGGCGACATTCAAGAACGCAGCGCATCTAGAAGGAAATTAAATAGCAGATTTAGCTATCAAGAAGAACTCAAAAATATCAGAATCAATCAAAAAGGCATCAGTACTGATGAAGTGATCTTAGAGTTTAATGATATGTTGAGCGGTTGTATTCGACATCAGGATCCAACTGCCGCCTTTAATATTATCCCTTCTCCTTTATTTGACTCCGTTGCTGCATTGACAATAGCAAGTCTTTACAACTCTAATCCCTGTTGGGATTTTATTTCTGGGAAGCTATGTCTCTACGAAAAAAAAATTGTAGGAATGTTAGGAGATTTAGTTGGATGGCCTCATGCCGATGGATTTGTCGTCACGGGGGGAAAGCAGGCTATTGCTTACGCGATCAGATGCGGCATTGGACGCGCGGGAGGCAAAAATCCTCAAAAAATGGATGAATATGTTGTTTTCTGTTCAGCGACTGCTCATTTTTCCATTGAACATGTTTGTAATTACTTAGGAATCAACTCAGAAAACTGTATACGTGTTGCCACCTGCCCAACAGGGGAAATTGATTTAGAAATCTTTAAAAAAAAATTAGATCATGCCATTTCGCAAGGCAAGAAAGTAGCTGCAGTCATTGCAGTGGCAGGCGTAACTATTAACCTAGTTCCTGATCCTATCTTTTCAATAAAAAAAATAATTGATGAAGTTGTTAAAACCAATCAGCTAAACTACGCACCGTATCTTCATGTAGATTCTGTAATTACTTGGACCTGGCTAGCTTTCAAAGATAATCTATCTGATCTGTCCAACAGCGGAGCCCATCCGAATGTGCAAGAAAAAATTCGCTCTGTATTCTCTAAAATTTCGGCCATTGAATATGCCGATTCATTTGCCGCCGACTTTCATAAAACTGGGTTTTGCCCATACGCGGCTGGGGTGTATATTACAAAAGATTCTGCGAATTTACTCGGGATAACATCGAACGGTTATTGTCCCCCAGAGGATCCTTTTTTTGGGGAGCTGGAGCCACTACGACAGACCTTTGAAAATTCTCGTTCGTCACTTCCTATTGTCTCCATTTGGATTGCCATCAGAAGAATGGGGTTAGATGGGTTAAGGCAATTTGTTATCTATCAACTTGAGGTTTGTGAAGTTTTCAAGCGCAAAATTCGAGAAAACTATAACAATCACTTCGAAATACTAAATGAAAATTCACGGGGTTGGGAAATTGTATTAAAACCTCACTTTAACCCAAAAATATCTTGGGATCGTTTACAAAATTCTTCGGATGAAGAGCAACAAAATTATATTAGAGATTGCTATGCTTTGATAAATGAATTCTGGTACGCTCCTTTTGAAGAAACAACACTCAGATATCCGATCATTGGGTTCATTCCAAAATACTCGAGAACAGACATTCATGAAAAAGTCTTCCCAGCCCTCTTAATACATCCAACTTCCCTTCATTACGATGAAGAAACCATTGAAGAAATGTTGGAAACGATCTCCAGCGCTAAAGCCGCTTTTGAGTTAAGGTATGAAAAATTAACCACTGCCCCCGTGGATAACTCCCTTCATGCAATGGTTCCTCCGCGATGATTAGTGAGAGTTAAGGATTCTTAGAATTCACCTTCGCTCTAGTGGTTATGCAATTCCTAAATGGCATCTGTGGGAATATGGAGTCAAAACTTAGATTAAATTTTGCTTGTCCCGCGCGACTTTCTCTATAACCGACTGTACGAGCCACTGAATCTAGGCGAAAAATTCTTGCTATAGAGTAAATCTTTTTACAGCATTCGCATTCGTTTTAACAAAGTAGGTCGGACCATTTCCTTGGGGAATGGAAAGCTGCCTTTTCATCGCTTCCACTCAAAGATAATTATGCCCATTTTTACTGCTCAAAGTGACAATTTGATCTAACGACATTTCCTGGCTGACAAAAATATCGGGGCTTGTAACAGTTCCTCTTGAACTTATTCAAAGTTGATCATACATTATCAGCATGAATAAGTTTTTAAGCATCCAAGAAGCAGCTTCCAGGTTAGGTGTATCTCCCCAAACCCTTCGACGTTGGGAACGAAAGAAAAAAATCGCGCCCACTCATCGAACACAAGGCGGCCAACGCCGCTATGACATCACTAAACTACCCCTTTTAGATCTTAGTCATAATCCAACAGATCGCCCAACTATAGCTTATGCACGCGTCTCAAGCCATGATCAAAAAGAAGATTTACAAAGACAAATCCATATGCTAGAAATTTACTGCTCAGCAAAGGGATGGACTTTCTCAATTCTCAAAGATTTAGGCTCGGGAATGAATTATCATAAGCGCGGCTTAAAGCAATTGCTCGAGCAGATTATGAATGGACAGATCGGTCGCTTAGTCCTCACTCATAAAGATCGACTATTGCGATTTGGAGCAGAGCTCGTTTTCTCTCTATGCGCAGTCAAAAACGTCGAAGTCGTGATCATCAATCAAGGCGACGAACCTTCTTTTGAAGAGGAACTAGCTAAAGATGTCCTGGAAATTATCACAGTGTTTTCTGCAAGGCTTTATGGATCTCGAAGCCATAAGAATAAACAGCTCATGACCAATCTTCAAAATGCAGTAGCAAATGTCTAAAGAGAATTTAGTCCTTAGATTGAGAGTAGAAGTGGATGCTGCAGCCGCAAACGAACTTGACGGTCAATCGAGAATTTGTAATTGGTTATACAATCATCTTCTGGAAAGAGGGCAACAGTTAAAGCGAGAATTTATCTCTGGGAATCCAGAGGCGTCCAAAATTCTCTACACAGAAAGAGGACTCCGAAATCAACTTCCTAAAATCAAAGGGGAGAATCCCTTTTTAAAAGTCGTTCATTCTTCCCCACTGAAAAACACTGCTTTAAGGCTAAGTGAAGCGATCCAGGTCCATCAAAAGTCTAAAATAGGCAAACGACGCGGCAAGAAGATGGGATGGCCAAAATTTCGCTCCTGGAAAAGAAAATGGTTTTCTCTCTTTTATGATGAGCCCAATAAAGGGTTCAAGATCGAAGGTGACACCTTAATTCTCTCTCTCGGCATGGGAGAGGACCGTAAACGCCGTTCCGTTATACTAAGGCTGACTGAAGCCCATCTTCTTAAAAACAAGATCATTCGTAACCTTCGGATTAACTACGAACTGGGAAATTATTACGCCATTTTTACGATCCAAAAAGAACTCCCAGCTCTAAAGCCCATTTCTAAAATTCTCGCCTTAGATCCAAATCATAAGAACCTCGCTTATGGCGTCGATACACAAGGAAAAGCCATTGAGATTGCAGCTCCCAAATGGCTCAAAAATTTTGATAAACGCCTCGATGAAATTAAAAGCAAAAGAGATCGTTGTAAGAGAAAAGTTAAAAGAGTTGCTGTTTTGGATCAAAAAGGAGATCCAACAGGAAAAGAGTTCTGCCTTCCTTCCAAGCGATGGAAAAAGTACGATGATGCCTTAAAAAGTGCTCTACATAAACGCCGAGAACAGACCAAGACGTTCATGTTTACCAGCGCTCATCGCCTCTTTAAAAACTACGATTGCGTAGCAATCGGAGACTATACTCCAAGTGGCGAGGGGATCAATACTTCCATGAGACGAGCGATGAACAACCGATCTTTGATCGGGCGTTGGAAAAGCACCCTGTCCTGGGTAGCTCGTAAATCGGGAAAAACTTTTTTAGAGTTTGAGGAAAAAGGAACAACTCGTACGTGCAGTGGCTGCCTCCATGTTATGGAAGGAGGAATTGCTCCTTCTCTAAGACAATGGCAATGTCCCCAATGTCAAACCGTTCATATTCGGGATGAAAATTCTGCATTCAACGGGCTGAGGAAAGTCTTGCGAGACCTTCCAATAAAAATTGAAGGAGAAAATCCTTCGCTAGTGTCTGGCTCAGACCTCGCTTTTATTAAAGAGCGATGGGCTTGGTGTATTTTGCCTAGTGGTGTCCATGAGACACCGCGGGGGCAAAATAGCGAACTTCTTCGCAGCACCAAGAAATTAAACCGAGAAAATGATATTTCTCGACCAAAGTTGATCTTTTGATCAGAAATGATCAAGTTTGATTAAGTTTTGGAGAGCGGTCTAGCATCAATATCGTAGATTGATAATCATTATGCGCTTCCTACTTTCAAAACTCATTCGGTTGTACCAACTTTGCATCAGCCCATTCTTAGGCCAATGTTGCCGCTTTTATCCGACGTGTTCTGACTATGCACTCGAAGCCGTGCAAAAGCATGGATGTCTGAAAGGGACATGGCTGGCGATGAAACGCGTTGTGAAATGCCATCCCTTGCACAAGGGTGGCGTGGACAACGTTCCCTAAAGAATATGTTAAATTTTTAAAAAGTTATTTCTCCAAAAAATCATTTTTGACGTAGTATCTGCATTTTAAAATTTTAGCGAGCGCCCCCCATGCGCTTTTTGGTTGCTTTCCTCATCATTGCCCTTCCCCCTTCTTTCCAACGAAGATGATTTTCAGGACAACATTATCCCCTCGACGCCTGATCAAATCGCCCATCTCACTAGCGATCAAGATTTCCTCATCGGCGGAATCGTTAGCCCTCTCAAACACCACCCTCAACCCTTGGCGCTTCTCCTCCAAGAGATCGATCGGCGGCCTCGTCTACTTTGGCCTCCGTTTTTACGACCCCGCCCTCGGCCGCTGGCTGACACCAGACCCCTCCAGCTTCACCGACGGACCCAATCTATACGTCTACGTTCTCAATAGCCCCTTAAACCGGCTCGACCTATTCGGCCTCAACTCTGACTTCCTTTACCCCCCGGAGTTGCGCATGGAGGTGCCAATTACCGCACTCATCCAGGCGAAATCGATCTCCGTTTCTACTGTAATTCCGTGCAAAGGAAAAATAGCTGACGTCCCTGTCGATTGGGTCGTCTCCTGCGGGCATTGGCACAAGCTTAATTTCACACAAGAAGAATTCCAAACAGGTATCGTAAACATTGTCGATCACTTCCACGAACTCGTTCCCCACAAAGGGCCTTTTCTTGGATTAATCACAATGCAAAACGGTATTTGCACAACTAAAGAAGGGCTGAGAGAGAATGCCCAATCGGCCGTCAATATGGCTCCCGAAGGAACTCTTACGATCGGTCTCTACAACCCCAGCAAAAACATTTTCAGCGATGTCTGGAGGACCTTTAGAGAACGCCGAGGCAGAGACACCCCCACTGTGGTCATTACCCGGCAATTCTTCGTCGCTATCACTGACTTACTCCTTAAAATCAACCCCGAATTCTTCTTCTACCACATCGCACACAGTGAGGCCGGTGTGATCGGCGTGAATGCCATCCACGGGATGACCGAAGAGCAGCAGGATCGTTGTAGGAATCATTTGTGCATTTTAGCACTCGGCCCGGCGAAGCCTTTTCCCAAAACTTTTGGCCTTGACGTGAGGAATGTTTACTCTAAACACGATTTGGTCACGGGAGGATTTGCGCTTTTAGATAGGAAAAATTCAAAATATAATATAAAATTTGTTCCTGCTCGCACCAAGTTCAAGAACCGAACGGGCTGGCTGGCTGATCATCCGCATCTAGGAGAAACATACCAAGAGCAGCAGTTGAAAGATATCAACGAAAAAAGAAAAAAATTTGGATTTTACGATGGCAAAACACGCTAAGTCTTTCATTGTGATTTTTCTCATGATATTATTGGAGTTAAAAGTGAACGCTAAAGAATACGAAGCGCCTCTGTATGAGCAATACGCCGATGAAGTAACCAATGCATTTTTAAAAGAAGTGTATCGGAAATACGGCTTTGAGTGCGAAGCGACCGGAGGAAGTATGCCTCATGACGTCGAAGAAATATCAGTTAGCCTTTTTGCCAATCAAACCGCAACTGTTGAACAGGCTAGGGAATTAGAAATTAAACTTACAGAAAGATTTGCTCAAATTATCAATGCGCATGAAAAAATTAGGCCATTTTTACGGGAATATCCTTTTCCTTCAAGCCGCGCTCGCGTCAGTATTTCCTTTAGAGCTTCAAAAAAGAAGAAGGAAGCGTTCAAAGACGACGAAGTTTTCCACGTTTTCCAAGCAAAGAAGCAAATCTATTATCAAGCTCGTAATTATGAGAATCCATATTTACTCAATGACATTAAGGATGAGCCCTATGAAGAAGCACTAAAGATTGTCAAAAAGAAACAGATAAATGACGACTCAAACTAATTTTTATTCTACAAAATGATCCTTTTGACCCTATTAAATGTAGCGCTGTAATTTTCTCGTCATTTTCGGCATGGACTTTTGTTATCAATAAGCAAACAATACAAGACATTAGAAATGCTAAAATTCTCATTTTTCTCTCCAGGTTGCGCATTGTGCATTGCAAATTCAAAAGCAGCCTACAAAGTTAGATATATACCGGTTCCACTGGAAAGTTATGAAAATTTCTGCTTCAGCATCTTCACTTACAGCCGTGGCAAGCCACGGTCTTTTCGTTCATTTCCATCGACCATGTGCTGGCACATGGTCTGCTTCAACGAACGAAAAATTGAAGCGCTGAAATTGAAATTCTCTATAACTTTCCAGTGTCGCCAGTATATTCTGACAAAGAGAAAAAATATCCGCGAATGAAGACATATCGTTCCGAGAAAATGCTATCGCTCTTTTCCCAAAACTTTCATTTCGTTCACTTCTCAGCTTTCTCAGGAATCTCGAGTTGCTTGCCAAGACGAAGTTTTTCCGTTTCGAGGTGGTTCACGCGCATGAGTTCTTCAACGCTGACTTTGTATTTGCGGGCGATTTTCCAGAGGCTGTCGCCGGGCTCTATTGTGTGGAACTTTTTCTTGGGCTTGGGCGCGACTGGTTTGGGTGGGGCTTGGACTACGATGGGTTGTTCGAGTGGTTTGGGGGCGACGAGTTGGGGGAGGAAGCGGCGGAGGGCGGTGTCGTGTTGGTAGGGCTCGGGGAGGGGCTCTGCGGCGAAGGAGTAGAGGAGGGTGGCGGCGCGTTTGCGGACGGCGTCGGTGCGGGGAGAGGCGAGGAGCTCTTTGGCGAAGTTTTCGAGGCTTTTATCGGAGTGGAGGTCGAGGAGAGTCAGGATTTGGGTGTCGTCGAGGCGTTTGGAGACGAAATCGAGGTCGGACTCGAGGAAGATTTTGGCGGCGACTTTAGAGTGGTGGGAGAGGGAGTCGAGGAGGAAGAGGCGCCTGCGGTCGGGGGTTAGATCGAGGGAGAGGCGCTGCTGCTCGGCGAGGGTGGAGAGGGGTTTCCACTCCCCTTCGCAGATGAGCTCGATGATTTGGTCGCGAGGGAGGGAGATGTTTGTTTTGGTCAGGAGGGTGGAGATGGCGTGGTATTCGGGAGAGAGGTAGAAGGCATCGAGGAGGGAGGGGTCTTTAGAGATTGAGCGTTTTAACTCATAGAAGAGGCCTTGGCTGGTGAGGGGCCATTTTTCCGTTTTTGCGTATTGGACGATGGCTTGGAATTGATAGTCGGCAAGGCCTGGGAAAATGGGGATTTCGATGGTTTCTTGGCCGTCGTGGTTGGTGAAGGGGAGAGTCCTTTTCTGGAGGGGAAGGCCGCCGAGAGCTTTATCGAGGTTGAAGTGATGGAAGGCGGTGAGGCAAGCGAGGGCTAGGTCGCGCTTGGTGAGGCCGTCTTCGATGAGGTCTTTGCTTTCGAGGCGGAGGAGAAGCTCTTGATAAGGCAGCAGGGAATAGGCGTGGAGGAGCTGGGCATTGGTAGTGTCAGTGGCGGTCGTTTTGAGGGCGGGCTTCTGTTCGATGGTCAGAGCTTCTTGCTTCTCTTTGAGGACAAAATAGGCAAAAGTGGCGGTTAGGCCGATGTTGAGAGTGCCGCTGATGATGAGGGCCTGCGTGAGCCATTTGGTCCGACGGACCCAGGGATTGTCATGCATTATTTGTTTCCGAGATTGAGAATTTTTGATATAAGTGATTCACCCACATACTAAATTTTTCCACACTTTTATGAAAGTCCCGTTATCCTGGTTAAAAGAATATTTGAATTTTTCGCAATCGCCGGAAGAGCTGGCGAATGTATTGACATTGGCTGGTATCGAAGTCGAAAGCATCGACGCCTCCCCGCTTAAATTTTCCGGGGTTGTCGTCGGCAAAGTCTTGAGCGCGGAGAAACATCCGTCGGCGGACAGGCTTTGCGTCGCGAAGGTCACCGATGGTAAAGAAGAGTTTCAGGTGGTCTGCGGAGCGTCCAATTGTCGCGCGGGGATTAAGATCGCTTTTGCCAAGATTGGCGCTGAGTTGGTTGGGGAAGATGGCAAATCTTTTAAAATCAAGAGAAGCAAATTGCGCGATGTGGAATCTTTCGGGATGTTGTGCGCGGCCGATGAATTGGGTCTTGGTGTAAGCGAAGGGATCATGGAGCTTCCGGAGGAGTTTGAGATTGGTAAGGATCTTGCGAGTTATTATGGGGATGTGATTTTCGACGTTTCGCTCACGCCGAATTTGGGCCACTGCATGAACATTCGCGGATTGGCGAGGGAATTGTCGGCGCAGTTGAATGTTCCGCTCAAGAAAGTGGAATTCGATTTGAAGGAAGTGGATGAGCCTGTCGAAAAGGCGGTGCGGGTCGCATTGATTGATAAAAAACAGTGTTCGCGCTATGCCTGCCGCGTTGTGAAAGAGATTCGAGTGGCTCCGTCGCCGGAGTGGTTGAAGAAAAAAGTGGAAGCGTGTGGTGTACGCAGCATCAACAATGTCGTCGATATCGGCAATTTGGTGATGCTTGAAGTTGGCCAGCCGCTGCATATGTTCGATTTAGACAAGATCGAGGAAAAAATCATCATCACTTCACAGACGGAGTATCAGGAACTGGAGACGCTCGACGATGTGGTGCGTCCGATTCCTCCAGAAGCACTGCTGATTTGCGACACGGTCAAGCCGCTCGCGTTTGCAGGGATCATGGGTGGCAAGAGCACGGCTGTGAGCGATCAGACGGTGAACGTGGCGATTGAGTCGGCGTATTTTCTTCCGCAGGGAATCCGTAAAACGACGCGGCTGATCGGATTAAAGACCGAGGGTTCTCAAAGGCACGAAAAAGGAAACGATCCCAATGGCGTGGTCGATGCGCTAAACTATGCCGCCTATTTGCTGCAAAAAGTGGCCGGCGGAAAAATTTTGCGCGGCTGCATCGATCAAAAAACGCATGAGTTCGCGGACAAGAAGATCGCTTGCCGCATCTCGCGAGTGAATCGTTTGCTCGGCACTCAGCTGAGCGCAGGAGAGATCGTCCCGCTGCTGCGACGACTAGGGATGACCATTTTGCAGGAGACAGGCGATGAGATTTTAGTTTCTGTGCCGACCTGGCGCAATGACATCTCGATTGAAGAGGATTTGATCGAAGAGGTTGCGCGGATTTATGGGTACAATAATCTGCCGAAGCCGATGCCTCTGCTCACCACATCGACGATACCGCATGCACCGCTTTACCTCATGGAAAAAAATGTGCGGGCGCGCCTTATCGGCGAAGGACTCCAAGAATTTTTGACATGCGATCTGATCAGCCCGCAGCAAGCGGAAATGGCGGTGGAGCATTCGAGGGATAAAGAGGCGCTGGTCCATGTGCTGTACTCGCATTCTGTGGACCAATCTGTCTTGAGGGCTTCTCTTTTACCTGGACTGCTTCAGGTCGTGAAATACAACATCGACCATGGGACATCCAATGTGGCCGGCTTTGAGGTCGGAAGAGTTCATATTAAAAATGAGAATCAATTTATGGAGCCGACGGCCATCGGGATTGTCCTGACCGGCAAACGCGCTCCATACCATTGGGCCCCAAAGCCAGAAGATTTTGACTTTTTTGATTTAAAAGGGTTTTTGGAAAATTTCTTAGCCTCGTTAAAGATCGATGGCGCCGTGTTTGAGCCTTCTCATTTGCCTCACTTCCATCCGGGAAGGCAAGCGAAGATAAAAATAGAAGATAGCGTCCTTGGCGTGATGGGCGAGGTGCATCCGGGACTGGCGGGTAAGCTCGACGTCTCTCAGCCGATCTTTTTTGCAGAGCTCAATCTGCACGAGCTGATGCCTTTTGTTCCTAAAGAATGGAAAGTGGCGAGTCTCCCTCAATTCCCCGGTTCCGAGCGCGACTGGACAGTCACTTTGAACGATGAACTGCCCATCGAAGATGTTTTACACGCTTTGCTGTCAGTGTCTTCGCGCCTCTTGGAAACAGTGACGCTTTTAGATCTTTACAAAAGCGACCAAATCGGTAAAGATAAGAAAAACGCAACTTTCCGCTTTTTCTATCGCGACATAGAAAAAACGATTGCCTATGAGGCGGTGGAAAGGGAACATGCTCGCATCACTTCAGCGGCAGCGGAAAAATTAAATCATCGCGGGGTCAAATCTGTATGAAAAACATAAAACTTTTAGCACTCCTCGGCCTAGCCAATCTTCTTATGTTCGGGTGCAATAAAGAGAATCAAGACGACAGCGTTATTTCCGAGCGCTACGTCCATAAATACGGATATGCCGTCACCAAACAGGATTGGGAAGAAAAGAATTATCCCGGCCAGGTGATCACTGACCTCACCAATGGGGTCACCCTGACGACGACTTATGAAAACGGCATCAAACAGGGTCCCTCGACACAGACCTTCCCCCATAGCCAGACCGTCCAATTCTTCTGCCTTTACAATCAAGGCAATTGCGTGAAAGAGATCACTTACGACCCTGCCGGAGTTCCTCTCTTGGAAAAAGTGAAGCTATCCCCCACACGCTCTTCTGTGACGACTTGGTATGCCCAAGGCTCGCCGATGGCAGTTGAGGAATTTGTGGGACCTGAACTTCTCGAAGGGCAATATTATACAGCGAATAATGACCTTGAATGCCGCGTGGAAAAAGGCGTCGGCCAAGCCGTCCGCCGCGATCGCAATGGCCTTCTCATGGCAAGAGAGCTGATCGAAGGGGGCTACGCTGTCAAAAAGGAGACTTTTTATCCCAATGGCGCTCCGCAAGCGATCGCCTATTGCTATCGCAATAACCTTCATGGGGAACGCCGCACCTTTGCTCAAAATGGCGAGCCACTCGCCATCGAGGAGTGGGTCAATGGGGCGCTTCACGGAAAGTCTACCTACTTCAAAAATGGCAACCGCTACGCAGAGGTTACTTACCGCTACGGCGAGAAATTCGGAATTGAGCGCCATTTCATCGATGGAGACATTGTCTCCCAAGAGATCATGTGGGAAAATGATTTAAGACATGGCCCTACTCTCTACTTCGTCGAGGGCAAGGCAGAATATCACTGGTATTATGCCGGCGAAGCCGTCAGCAAACGCAAATACGACGAAATGACGGACATGAACATGGACAAGTTCATTTCGCATGAACCTTACGATCATCTACCCCTACGTTAATGATCATTGCTGAATACCCAAAGATCTGTGTTCTGTTGAGCTTTCAACACTCGCACTTCAAAAGTTCCTCGCTTTTATCCGCAAGCAGTTTTGAATGCGGAATCGAAGGCGAGGCTGATACCACCACAGTTAAGCATTTGCTGGAATTCTTGAAAAATTACGCCAACAAGAAGCCGGGCAAGATCGCTCTAGATTTAGATGCCCTCACACTGTTTAGGAAGGAAGCGCTTCGCTGTTTGCAAGACGTTGCATTTGGTGAGGTCGTCAGCTATGGGGAATTGGCTGCGAAGGTGGGACAGCCGAAGGCAGCCCGGGCGGTTGGAACAGCGTGCCATTTCAACCCTTATCCCCTCTTTATCCCCTGCCACCGTGTGATTGCGGCAGGAGGGCGGCTTGGAGGGTTTGCACAGGAGCTCCGATTGAAGAAGCTCCTGCTCGACTTTGAAAAAAGTTTAAGCTGAGATTGCCTTAGGAACAATGATGAGGCAATTTGTCCCTAATTCATCTTGTCTCTGTTTAATCCCTCTCAATTTATCAGAGAATTTCTGCCACGTGTCAGACCCAATTGTTGTTTCGACTTTAGATTTCAGTGGTTGAAAATATTTGCCATAATATTCATCAGCCATGAAGGTCGCTAGGGAGTGAACTCCACTTTCTTGTAAGGCAATATTAATCTTCGCAGCTTCTGCTTTTGAGACTTTGTAACCCTCATCTAACTTATCATAGGCATGACTTAGAACATCGAGATAGCGAGCGAGCATAATCGCAATGTGAATACTATTCTCATCGGAGAGACTTGCAGGATCTTCGATCGTCATCAAGGGAATCGCAAGCTTACTGAAGGCATGGATCTCTTGTTGCATGTCTTCATCAAGCCTGCTATCCGAGATCTTTTTCGCGATTTCAAAAAATGTCTTCTGTCGCTCGGTGTACCATATTGCTGCTATGTCATCGTATTTCTTACTAGTCAGAATCAATTTGGATTGTAATTGTCTCGACAGCTCAAGCCCTATCTTCTTTTCGATTTCGGGTTTTAGGGTTTTAAAACATTTGGCATAATATTCTTTGTTCATAAATTCCGCTAGGTCGTGGATTCCGTCTGTGCGCAAAGCATCGTTAATTTTACCAGCTTCGTCTTTTGACGTTTTGCCACCGGTCTCGATTTTATCATAGATGTAGCATAGAATATCGATGTAATCGATCAACATATTCGTAATGGAGAAGCTATCGGCATCCGATAGTAGGCCGGCGTCTACGATCCGCATTAGAGGGATCGCCCGTTGGCTTAAGGCGCTGATTTCTTTTCGGATCCGTTCTTCAAGTTTGCTTTCATCCCGGATCGTCTTATTCACAAGCTCAAAAAATTGCTTCTGCCTATCTGTAAACTGAAACGCTAGCGGGTCGGGATTTTCGAGTTTTGCGACGGCCGCGGCCGATTGTTCGATCATTTGGTTTGAGTTCGTGAATTCTGCTTCGATGATTGTTTTAACTTCGGGGCTTTTCGCCGCTTCGATAGCTTTTTTCAGCTCGGGATTTTCGACAACTTTTTTCGTTTGCTCTGTCAATTTCTTTTGCGCGTTTCTCAACTTATCGAGAAGAGTATTGCTAAATTTGGGACAGGCTGCTTTGGCCTCGGCAAAGACGTCCAATGCCGTCGAGGTGAGAGATAGAGCCTTGCTTGCCGTCGCGATGGTCTTTTGCGTCTCAGTAAGATCGGGAGTGTTTTTTTGAGCTTCGGCCTTTTTGAGCATGTCTTCGGCTTCCTGGATATTTTTTTCCACGTTGACCAAAGCAACGGCGCTGGTGCCCGTTTGGATATAAAGGTCGACTGTCTTGCTAAACTGTTCCATCTGTTCTTTAGCCTCGGGCTCCATTAAGGGGGCCATCGCAGCCTCGCATTTCTCACTAGCGATCAAAGTATCCATTTGCTTGGATAGGAGTTCAACTTTCCCTGTAAGGTTTGTTTTAAGCTCTTGGACCTGTTTATTGAGAGCCTGGGTTTGGAGTTCGTCGTATTGGGCAAGATCAAGGATGATATCCAAGGCGGTCTGCATCTGGCCTCGCGCCTGGTTGAGCAGATTTTTCAGATCCTGAAAGGCCAAAGCCTTGGAGGTCGCTTGGTTCAACTCTTCGACGTCTTTGGCGAGCTGTTCAATGTTATCAATAGCCTTTTGATGAACAGGTGCTGCGAATTTTAGCTTGATCTCTCCGGCTACTTCTTTCGTAAATAGGAGGGCGGTAGGATTTAGGGTCCTAAGAGAGCTTTGGATCCTTGTCAGCGCAGAGGGTTCATCGTTTCTAGCGTGTTGTTCGGCAGCAATCGATGCGAGAATTTCCATATTTTTTGAAGAACCGCTTCTCGGTGAAATCTTCGCAGCCGCAAAAAATGCCTCTGCTTTTTCTTTTAGGCCGGCTATTGCATCTGCCATCGGTTTTTTTATTGCCTGTATAATCGGGAACTCACCGCCGCTGACCGACTCGGGGAGACCGAGATAAACGCTCTTTAAGACGAGCTTTCCTTTCGCTTCATCGAGGTTTTTCCCATTTAGGCTTGAGATCGATTCGAGGAGGATTTTTTTGACTTCTTCGGACTTTTCAGCGTTTTCCATCATTTTTTTCGTTGCTTCGGTCAATTTCTTGAGGTCAGAGTTCCAAGTATCTGTCTTTGTTGTAATTCCTCGAAATGCGTGCGAAAATGCATCCTGAAAACCAATCGATTTTGCAGCTGGCGATGCCATAAAAAACCTCCTGAATATTTAGAAAAGGAGTAAAAGACTAAAGATGAGATTGGATTACGAACAACTAAAATGAATTATTGAAGTGACTCGGAAGCGTTTTCGGTTTTGCTTTCGGGATCGTGGATCAGGAACTCTTGCGGATCGCAATCGGCGACATTTTTGCTGTCGGGAGCGGGCGACCATTCTTCCTCCTCGCCGGCCATGACCATATTGTCATAATCGGGCTGCTGCTCCTCTTCTTTGGGGGTGCAGGAACCGACAATAAGTAATAAAGGGAATAGAAAAAGTCGCTTCATGTTTTTTATGTATACCTTGGCACGGTTTTTGCATCTATTCTTTTATCGCCAGAGCCTATCGGCAAAGTGCTGGGATTTTATTTGCCTTAAATTTTTGAGGCCATTTCCAACCCGCCAATGGCGGGTCTGGTCTTTTTGAGGCCATGTGCTAACACATGGAAGAAAAAAGAGATTGGAAATGGGCCAAAAAGAAAGGCAAAGAAAATTCCATGACTTTGTCGATAGGCTCGAAGATCTGGAGGGCATGATGAACAAAGAAGAGATGCTAAAAAAAATCTCGGAGTTGGAATCGATCAACGATCAGCTTCAAGCCGAAATCCGTTATCTGGACCACCTTCTGAGAGAAGTGGGCTTTGAAGAGGGGCTCAAGACATTAAAGTTCGCCGCCCAAGAGCTGATCGAGCAAGACAGGAATGTTGAGGACAATTAATCTAAAAGCTCTAGGAGGTCTTCGATGGAGACTTGTCCGAGCTCCTCGCCGGAATCGAGCAGCTGCTCAGAGAGCGATGCCTTGTGCGCTTTTAGCTTCAGGATCTTCTCCTCAATGCTCAGCGCCGTGATGTAGCGCCGCGCGATGACGGTGCCCGATTTTCCGAGGCGATGGGCACGGTCGATCGCCTGCCGCTCGACGGCATCGTTCCACCAGGGATCATAAAGAAAGACGTAGTCGGCAGCTGTTAAATTGAGCCCTACCCCGCCTGCTTTAAGACTGATGAGAAAAATTAACGTGTCATCGTCCTCTTGAAATTGACGGACGATTTGCTCGCGGTTGCGGGTGCTTCCGTCGAGATAAACGTATTTCCAGCCCTTCTCTTGGACAGCGACCTCGATCAAACGGAGCATCTGTGTGAACTGGCTATAAACTAAGACTTTGCGTTTTTCTTCGACGACCTCTTGCAGGTCGGCCATCACGCGCTCGAATTTCGCGCTTCCTTCGGTTCCTTGTTCGACGAGCAAGGGGTGGGCACAGAGCTGCCGAAGGCGCAAAATCGCTTCGAGGATTTCCATGCGATGGGCTGACGCGCCGTCGAGGCTCACTTTTTTAAGCAGCCCCTGTTTTGTATTTTTTAGCCATCGTTCATACATCGACCGCTGCTCTTCGGCCATATCGACAAATACCGTTTGTTCGAGCTTAGGAGGAAGCTGCAGGGCGACCTGCTCTTTCTTTCGGCGCAGTAAAAAAGGGCGAATTTTCTTTCTTATCCGCTCTATATAAGCTGTCTCAGCTCGAAAAGCGCTTTTTTCTCCCAAGAGACTAGGTTCCAAAAAGTGAAAAAGAGACCAGAGGTCCTCCCATCGATTTTCGATGGGCGTGCCCGTCACGCAGAGGCGCATGCGGCTCTTGAGCTGAAAGCAGCACTGAGAGACTTGGCTGTCGGGGTTTTTGATGATCTGAGCTTCGTCTAGAATAACAACCTCGAAGTCAACCGCTTGAAAAAGATCTGCATCGATCCTGAGCAAAGCATACGTGGTGACGATGATCTGCTTTTGCTGCAGCTCCTCTTTGCTGCGGAGTCTTTCAGGACCGTGATGGGAATAGACAGTAAAGCTGGGCAGGAATTTCTCGAATTCTCTTGCCCAATTGAAGAGCAAAGAGGTCGGCACGACGATCAAACAGGGCTGATCGATTGTGAGCAGGGAAAAAAATGCCAGGACCTGCACTGTTTTTCCCAGCCCCATTTCATCGGCCAAAAGGCCGCCGAAGTTCCCTTCTTCGAGGAACTTGAGCCACTGCATCCCTTCCGTCTGATAGGAAAAAAGCGTCCCCTGGAAACAATTGCCCGTGGCCGCGATAGGCGTGAATTCGGTAAGATTTGCAATTTTTTGTCTGAGGTCTTCTCGGATGAACAGGTTTTGCCGGTCTAAAAGGGACTCTAAAATCCCCATCTCATTTTTTCTGACTACAATGCCCTCCGTTGTCACCTCTTGGGCGGCAAGGTCTCCCCACTCTTGCGCAAATTGATCGCGGTCGAGGAGCGCGACCGCACTCGGCGATAGGGAAACAAACTGCTCTTGCCGATTGAAAGCGCCGACCACGTCTTTTAAATCGGCCTGATGGTCGCCATAATTCAATTTCACGCGGACGATGGTCTGATCTTTAGAAAATTCGGCATCGAATTCGGCCGCTTTTTGCCGGAGAACTTTGCGCCCGCCAGCATCGATGACTGCCCATCCGATCTCGAGAAGAAAGGTCAAGCTCTTGGCGACTTTGTCCATCGCGCAATAGTAATGCGACCGATCGACCATTTTCTTTTCAAAGCCGGTCTCAAGAAGATCTTTTTCCCAATTCTTTTCCGCTCCTCGATTTCTCCAAGAGACAGCGATGGGGTCGTGTTCGGCGATTTTTCCATAAGGCCCATAGTCGAACCAGAGATCGGCAAAGCCTCCATGGCGGCAGGCCAGGACAAGAAATGGAAGTGGCTCTGCGATTTGAAGCCCCTCACAGCGCCACTTAACCTCGATCTCCTCTTTGGCGTCGTCGATCAGCTCGGCAAGCTCAGGAGCAGAAAGCTCATAAGGTCCCGAAGCCGTCCATTTGACCCAACTGCAGGAAATCTCCTCTTTGATCGGGCGGATGAAGCCGTCCTTGAGGATCCAGGAAGGGTTGGACGGGACGACGAGAGCGCACTCTTTCATGGGGCCTTTGAGGTTGCCCATTTTCCAACAGCCTTGCACCAAGCTTTTCTCCACCTCTACATAGAGATCGACATCCGTGAAGGGGTCGACGATGATTTTTTTCCCCTCGTAAAAAACTCTGCCGCTCGTCGCGAGCCCTTTCAGAATCTCAAAAGAACGTTCGGTCGGAATAACAAAAGTATCGCTCACTTGTTTTTGCTGCTTGAGGAGAATTTCCAAGGCGCTCTTTTCACTGGCGGTGGTCGCGAAAGAGACAAGATTGGTTTTTGAAGGGCAAATGATTTTAAGAACCAGAGGCGCGCTTAAATGATAACTAATCATAAAAATGGGCGCGGCGGAAGGGCTTGGGCCGATTTTCCTTTTCATAGGGCCTGAGGCGCGGCGCCTTTATGCAGGCGTCGCAGCAGCAGCCGCGCAGCTTCTCTGCGCACTCTGGGCAGGCGAGAAACAGCTCATTGCAGTCCATATTGGCGCAATTGTAATAGATGTCTGAGGAATTTCCGCAATGGCAGCATTGGCTGATGATCTCGTCGGACTTTTCGTCGATCGGCACCGAAAGGCGATCGTCAAAGACAAAAAGCTTGCCCCGCCACAGATCTTGCCCTTCTTTGAGCCCATAATTGATAACACCACCATCTAGCTGGTAGACGTTTTTGAAGCCCTCTCGTTTCAACAGGGCCGAGAAAAGCTCGCAGCGGATCCCGCCTGTGCAATACATCATCACTTTCGTTTCTTTCGGGTCGCGCTCCTCTTTCAGCTGGCGCGCATACTCCGGAAATTTGCGGAAGGATTCTAACTCCGGAAGCTCGGCCCCTTCAAAGTGGCCGATTTCCCACTCATAATCGTTGCGCACATCGAGAAGAAGAGTGTTCTCATCTCTGCTTTGCAGCATCTCTTTCCATCTGTCCGGGGAAAGATGTTCCCCTGTGAGCGCCAGGTCAACCTGTTCATCAATGGCCACAAGCTGTTTGCGGAACTTCACCGTAGCCCTCGGGAAGACGTGTTCGGGATGGGAATGCAATTTGAAGACAATCCTCTTGAAGCGCGGATCGGACTTGAGCCACTCTTGGTAGGCCTCTGCGGCTTCGAGCGAAGCGCTCATTTGGCCGTTGATCCCTTCATGGGAAATATAGACGCGGCAGCGGATGTCCAGGTCTTGGATAAAGGCCTGGTGCTTAGTCACTTCCAAATAAGGGTCGTCAATTGGCGCAAAGTAGTAATAGGCTAAAACAGCGTATTCTTTGGTCATAGGTGCAAAAGCATACCCCAATAGAAAAATTGAAACAAGGGAACTGTGATCGATGTAATTAAAATTTTTAATATATAAAACAAATCCATTTAATTAAACAAAACAATTGTTTATAATATTAAATAATTAACAATTTAAGGATAATTATATGAGTTCATTAGATAGTGTTCCCTTTGACATTCTTCATTGTATTTTCTCTTTTATACCAAAAAAGGCTATTCATTCGCTCTTCCTAACGGATAAGCGCATCTCTGATTTCATTTCTAATCATCAACCGTTATGGGATAATTTCCTGTCCTCCCATTTTCCCTTCCACTTTCCATTTCCAATCAGTATCCCCGATGCAAAAGGGACATACAAACAAATTAAAGCCCAAGAAAAAAACATCTTCAAAAAACAATTTCGAGAGGATACCTCGAAAAGCCATAATGATAGAGATGTCACTAGCATTATAGTCCACGAAACAACTGTCCTCTCGGGCTCTGATGACACGATCAAAGTCAAAGATCTGCAGACCGGAAAAGAACAATGGATTCGTGTCGATCACCAGGTCGACTGTATTGCTATTCATGAAGCCTTGCTTTGCTCGGGATCCTGCGATAGCGGTCCAATCATCGTCTTAAACTTAAAAAATGGAAAGAAACTGCTCACATTGGAAGGGCATCAAAGTGGCGTTAGCTGCCTTGCCATTCACAATGGAAGGCTCATTTCCGGTTCTAGAGATAAAAGCATAAAAATCTGGGACCTGGAAAGCGGAAAAGAACTGCATAGTTGGGATCAAGCTCACGAAGAGGAAATACGCTGTATTTTCGTTCAAGGCGATATCCTCTATTCAAGCGAATTCAACGGGGTGACCATCAAAGCATGGGACCTCGGGAGTAAAAAGGAACTCTTCACTCTAAACACCCTAAGTGAATCTGGCGATTATATCCATTGCATGGAAGTTCGCGGAAATACTCTGTTTTCCGGTCATGAAAGTGGTCGGATCAAAATGTGGAACTTGAGCGATCGAAAACTTGTGAAGGAGTGGCCGGCCCACAAGAACGCTGTACGCAGTTTTGCGGTTCTAGGAAATATTCTCTTTTCCGTCTCCAGAAATACTATCATTAGCGCGTATGATTTAGAGAATAATCGGACAGTTTTCGATTTGGAAGCCCATGAAGATTGGATCAGTAGCCTGGCTCTTCAAGAAGGCGTGCTCTATTCCGGATCTTTCGATGGTAAGGTTAAAGTTTGGGACTTTAATTTTCCTTCTCGTTCTCTTTACGACGCAAAGACCCTCCAAGAAAATCTCTCTCTTCTCGAAACCGTCTCGCACGCAGAAGATGCGCTAAAGTTACACCCCGATTTTCAGGAACGGTTGAGACAACATGGATTTAAACTCTACGGATCTTTCCAAATCACCAACGAAGTGGTTGAACGCGTGCGAACAGAGCTCCTCTTGGAATTGCTTCTCGATCGCCTCCATGCTGAGGACCAGGAAAAAGTTTCCGAGATTCTCATCCAACTCGAAAAAATCGACCCCGACGACACAGACTACTCGCTGTATTGGTACCTTGAGGATCAAATTTTACCAGATTACAGCGATTATCCACACCCTGGAGAAGACGCTTTTCACGGCCTTCAAGATGTTACAGCCTCTCTAGAACAAAAAGAAACGGCGGTCTTAAGATTCAAAAAAGACCTGCAAGCTCATTGGGGTCCAGATCTACCCCTTTTGCTCGTCGATTTGGGCATTCTGACCAACGAACAAGTTTCTCAAAAACTGCAATACAGGCCCGATCACCTCAAAAAAGTAGGCATTGTGTCTCTCGCCGATCTTCAAGCCTTGGGAATTTTGTGCGCGCCCGCTATGGATCATCTCCATTTGACAACGATCGACCAACCGAAACACACTCAGCTTGGAGAAAAACGAAAACAAGTTCTCGATGTGTTGGAAAATTTATCCATAGAAATTCAGAAGCGTCGCGATGAGAGCAATCACTTCGGCGTTGTGCTTTTCACAGATGCAGAAGGCAATACAATCGGCGATGAGCTTAGCCCATGGGCAGTGTTCCAAAACCAATTTAGCGAAATTAAAGCTCAGATGGAAGAAGTCTGTTCATCCCCTGCGAATCTTTCGAAGGACAATGGCGAGCTCTTAAGACAAACCAACGCCCTCATCGATCAGTTCAACGCTGTCGAGCGCGAATGTCAGATCGCTAAACTGCGCGCTTATCTCCATCAGCCGCACCTTCGGGAAAAATGGGACTCTCTCGCAAACCTAAGTTTGGCTGATTATGCTAAAGAGAACCCGAAGGCCAAACTTTACGAAATGGGCGATTAGGGAGCGTAATTATTAGCAATGTTAATATAAATTAATCTAAAAAAATGTATAAACATGAGCTTAACAACACCCGTTTCCTCACGTTCAAACGTCGGTAAATTCAAGCTTTGCATTAAATTTTTTAATGCAGCTCCTTCGATTTGAGAGATGTTTCATTTTACAAAAATTTGAGAGTGTATTAGCATTTGTCTCTATTTGAGTTATTTTTAGGAGAGAGACTAATGGTTCGGTACACTGGCCCCAAAAATCGCGTTGCTCGTCGATTTGGAGCGAATATCTTCGGCCGCGCGCGCAATCCGCTGCTTCATAAGCCCAATCCCCCTGGAATGCACGGCGCGAAAAGAAAGAAAAAGTCCGACTTCGGACTTCAGCTAGAGGAACAACAAAAACTGAAGGCGATTTACGGGATGCTCACCCGCGCCCAGCTCGTGCGCTACTTCAAAGAAGCTGTCAGGGCGAAGGGCAATACCCCGTCGCTTTTCATCGAGCGTCTCGAATGCCGGTTGGACAACGTCGTCTACAGGCTCAAGCTCGCCCCTTCCATTTTTGCGGCGCAGCAGCTCGTTTCCCACGGGCACATTCTGGTCAACGGCAAGAAAGTTGACCGCCGTTCCTTCTTTGTCAGACCTGGCATGGTCGTCTCGATCAAGCCTAAGTCTCAGCAAATGCCGATCATTAAGCAGAGCATCGAAAATGTCGCTGTGGGCATTCCCGAGTATTTCTCTTCAGACCCAGCGAAATTCTCCGGCCAGCTGCTCGTTTCTCCGGCGATTGACCAAGTGCCATTCCCGATCCCGTTGAACGTTCCCTTGATTTGCGAGTTCCTCGCTCACTCAAGCTAAGATTTGTTTGATAGAGGGAGTTTTTTAAGACTCCCTCTTTATTCCAACCAGTTCCAACACATCTTCCGCATTCAGCATCCAAGCATAGGAAAAGAACATCACCAAGAATGTTCCTCCTAAGGCAACAAAATGCATCGTTTGCGTCAAAAAATCTCTACAAACCGCGCCCTGCGTCCCTCCTATCGCAAGACTCAGCGTGGGATCCCCGATGAAAAAATGTCCGACGAGGAGCGAGGATGCGGCGGCGACGAGCGCAGAGCTGCCCGTTCGGAAAAAGGAGCGGAAAACGGCTTTGTTCAATAGGGGCTCCCCCATCTGCTTGGCAAGGTGGCGGGAAAGGTAGAAATAATTGAACCAGGCCGCAAGGCTTGTTGCGACTGCAATGCTGAAGGCTCCCCAATGAAGAATGAAGATCAAAAGAGAATTTAACAGCACGTTGAGCGCAACGCTCGCCATCGATCCGATCATCGGAATCCGAAACTCCTTTCTCGCGTAGAAAGCGGGAGCGAGCAGAATGACGAATACCGACGGCAGGAGTCCCAGCCCATAGCCCCAAAGGCAAAGGGTTGTCTCATAGGTGTCCTGCAAGCTGAAATCGCCATGGCCATAAAGGAAATTAATCCCGGCAAGGCCTACGGCGAAAATTCCCAGTGAACAGGGAAAAATGAGGCTGAAAGAGCGACGAAAAGCAAAGCGCAGCAGCTGGGCGTATCGATCGCTCATCCCCTCTTCCAATGCCCGCGAGAGCGAAGGCAAAAGCGCGGTCGATAGAGCAATCCCGAACAGGGCCAGCGGCAGTTGCTCGATGCGGATGGCGTACCACAGGTAGGCGGGTCCCTCCAGGGAGGCAGAGCGGGCAAAAATCCCGTCCAGGGCGCTATTGATCTGCACAGCCCCGACGCCCAGAATGCCGAGAAAGACCGGCTTTGCCAAGCGGCGAATGGAGGAAGAAAATAACTGGGGGCGCAAACACTCTTTCCAGGAAAGCGAGCGCTTAAGCATTGCCCACGTTTGCGGGACCAGCATGGCCCATTGCATGAAGAACCCCACGACGACGGCAAGCGAAAGGGAAAAAACGGCAATGGTTGGGCTTTTCCCTTTGAGGAGAACCGCGGCCCCGATCCACACCGCGTTGAATGCCGCCGGGGCAAACCCGGTGAGAAAAAAGCGGCGTTCGCATTGCAAAAGCCCGCTGCACAGCCCAAATAAACAAATGAACAACGCGCCCGGGAGCATCCACATCGTCAAGTGAAGAATTTCTGCATTGTCGGGATTGAGATGGACCCATTTCCCCGTCCACCATAGTAAAATTTCTAGGCCCCCGATCAACAAAATGAGGAACAGGGAGAGCGAAAATATAAGATCGCGGACAAATTTGGCCCCATTTTCCGATGAGCTCGCCCGCAGCTCCTCAAAATGAGGGATAAAACCAGAAGAAAGGGCGCCTTCGCCAAATAGCCGCCGGATCAAATTCGCAAAGCGAAAGGCCACCATGAAAGCAGCAATCGCAGGATGGCTGCCGAAGGCAATGGCCATGGTGGTATCGCGCCCAAGGCCCGACAGACGGCTTAAAACCGTCCCCGACAAGAAGGACAGGGAGGAGCGCGCAACCGTTTGCGGAGTATCGGAAGGGGGCGTGTGGGTAGGCATGGACTTTTTTGCGTTTAGAAATTAATATACTCCTTTGAGAATTTTAAAATGAAAAAAATGTCTGCAGAACAGCTTTTGATCGGAGCACATACCTCCGGAGCGGGTGGAGCGCATAACGCGCTTCTAGAAGGAAAGCAAATTGGAGCGACGACGATCCAGTTTTTTACGGCCAATCAGAAGCGCTGGGAAGGCAAACCGATCACGGACGAAGAGGCGCATCTTTTCAAGGAGACCGTGAAAGCCACCGGGATTCAAAAAATCATGAGCCACGACAGCTATCTGATCAATCTCGGCTCGTCCAATCCGGAGTTGCTTGCCAAAAGCCGCAAAGCGTTTCGAGAAGAGCTCATGCGCTGTCAAAAACTCGATCTCTCCTTTCTCAACTTTCATCCTGGGGCCGCCGTCGGCGCCTCGGAAGAAGAGTGCCTTGAGCGGATCGTCGAGAGTGTGGAACAAATCGAAGACCTCGCCGAAAAGGGCGATACGCGGCTGCTTTTCGAGGCCACCGCAGGGCAAGGCTCTGCTGTGGGATGGCGTTTTGAACACCTCGGCTACCTCGTGGAGCGACTGCACAAAAAATTGCGCGTCGGGGTCTGCATCGACACTTGCCACATTTTTGTCGCCGGCTACGATATCCGCACCGAAAAAGGGTGGGAGGAAACCCTGGCAGCTTTCGACAAGATCGTGGGGCTCAAACACCTTTACGCCTTTCACGTGAATGATTCGATGAAAGCTTTCAATTCGCGAGTGGACCGACATGCCCCGATCGGCAAGGGGGAAATCGGATTGGAGTGTTTTCAAGTGATGATGACCCATCCTTTGCTGCGGGAAATCCCCAAATACTTAGAGACTCCTGACGGGCCGGAGCTTTGGAAAAATGAAATCGCTTTACTCAGAGATTTTGCAACATGAAACACACGAAGATCAAAAAAATCCAATCTTCCGATATCGGCAAGGAACTCACAGTCTGTGGCTGGCTGCGTACCATCCGCGCGCAAAAAAATTTCACGTTCCTCGAGCTCAACGACGGCTCCACAATGTCGAGCCTGCAGATCATCATGGAGCAGACCGTCCCCCAATATGACGAGCTGCTCAAAGTGTTGTCGACCGGCGCCTCTATTGCCGCTAAAGGCCAGCTCGTCGAGTCGCCTGGACAAAAGCAGAAATGGGAACTCAAAGCCTCCAGCATCGAACTCTTTGGCACGTGTCCCGAAGAATACCCCCTGCAAAAGAAACGCCACTCCTTTGAATTTTTGCGCACCATCGCCCATCTGCGGCCACGCACCAATACGCAAGGCGCGGTCTTGCGCATCCGCAACGCTCTCGCGCTTGCCACCCATCTTTTTTTCCAGGAGCGCGATTTCCTCTATGTGCACACGCCCATCGTCACCGCGTCGGATTGCGAAGGCGGCGGCGAACAGTTTCTCGTCACGGCATTAGATCTCGAAAAAATTCCTCGCCATTCCGATGGCGCCGTCGATTTTACCAAAGACTTTTTCAATAAGCCCGCCTATTTGACGGTGTCGGGGCAGCTCAACCTGGAAACCCTCGCCTGCGCCCTTTCCGACGTCTACTCTTTTGGGCCGATCTTTCGCGCCGAAAATTCTAACACCTCGCGCCACCTCGCCGAATTTTGGATGATCGAGCCCGAAATGGCGTTTGCCGATCTGAAAGACGACATGGAATGCGCAGAAGCCTTTCTCAAGTATGTCTTCCGCTATATTCTCAAGCACTGCAGCGAAGATATGGAGTTTTTCGACGCCTTCATCGAAAAAGGCGTCATCGAGCGGCTCAGGCACGTCGCCGAATCCCCCTTTGCTTACATGACCTACACCGAAGGTGTGGAAGTCTTAAAAAAGTCTGGAAAAACATTTCAGTATCCCGTCGAGTGGGGCAACGACCTGCAGTCGGAACATGAGCGGTATCTTGCTGAAGAGTACTGCAAAAAGCCCGTCATCCTCACCGATTATCCCGCCAAGATCAAGGCCTTCTATATGCGCGCCAACGACGATGGAAAAACGGTGGCGGCCATGGACGTCCTCGTCCCCAAAATCGGGGAGATCATTGGCGGAAGCCAACGGGAAGAGAGGCTCGACAGGTTAGAGAAAAAGATCGTCGAGTTCGGCTTAAAACCCGAGGACTACTGGTGGTACACCCAATTAAGACAATACGGGACTGTGCCTCACGCCGGATTTGGCGCCGGTTTTGAACGCCTCATCCAATTTGCCACAGGGATGGAAAACATCCGCGATGTGATTCCGTTTCCCCGCTTCCCGGGCCATGCCGACTTTTAAGAATTGAAATTTTTTCACCACAGAGAGCAATTTTTAAATTGCTCTCTGTGGTTTCCCATCTCTGTGGTAATTAAAGTTTAATCCAAACAACGCTTAGAGTTCACGTTTTAGAATTCCCTGTTTGAAAGATACTGCGCCTGGTTTGCGACAAGACGCCGGCGCCGAGACCTAAAAGCATGAAAGCAAATGTTAAAATCGTTCCGAAAATGGGGATCGGGGTCAGGCAGAAATAGACGACAAGCCCTAAGAAGAAAGAAGGCAGGCGGTTGATTTTCATCTTCATCCTGCCAAAGATCCAATTCGACGCCCAGAAGATGCAGTAAACTTTCGCGGTGTAGAGACCGATGATATTAAGCGCGATCAATGTCAAGGCAAAAGGAATCCCCAAAATCGTCATCAGCATCAGCAGCGAAACGAGTGGCACCAAAATCAAGAAAATCACTCCATAGGTGAGTGACTTGAGAAGGTGCTTGTTTAGTTCGTGGAGCGCCGCTTCCAAATTTCTCGGGAAAATTTTCACGAGGATCACGCCGATCACAAATGTGTAGATGAAGTTCATCAGCGTGGCGACAATCTTTGAACCGAAGAGAAATTTTTGAATCCAAGTGCCTTTAACGAGCTCGTGCACAAAAGAGGGGTGATAAGTGACCGTGCCGTGAACGCTCGCCGGATTTTCGATCCAAGCGGGAGAATTGCTCCTGTATTCTAAATTCCCCTTGATGTCCGCCTTGGAAGTGACGCGCAATTGGCCGACATAGGCCCCCAAGTTATTATCGATTTCCGAAGAGACGCGCAAATTAGAAGAGATGACTGTTGCGTCTAATCCAATTTTTGCCCCAAGATCGACATTCGCCGCCGCAGCGACGAGATTCCCACCAATCGTTGCGGAAGATGGCAGCTGCAAGTTCCCGGCAACAAAAGTCGCATTCTTACCGATCTTCCCGCTGAGAAGAATCTGACCGCCGATAAGGCGGCAATTGTGGACGATTTCCCCTGAAATATCGATACTGCCGACAGTGCCGAGTAAATCCCCATTGATGACACCATCAATCGTCACCTGCTGGGCAAAGACATAGACATCGCCGTTGACAGTTCCTGAAATCTCTATGCTGCCGCCACTGGCAAAATAATCACCGTTATGCACGGCGCCTGCCGGCAAAATGACGATCGACTGCGTTTCTTCCTTATGCTTGGGAGGCTCTGCCCGAAGGGCGAAAGGCAAAAAGAGGAGGAAAAGACACATTAAACGCATGCTGGTGCTCTTTTTTCTTTTTCGCAATAGGAATGATGATAGCGTTGAACACTCTCTAAAATCAAGTTTTCCGCGCGCGAAATTTCCTGAAGATTTTTTTCCTGCTGGCTTTCGATCATCGCGCTGATCTGCTGCATGTTCAAAAGAACTAACTGCGGGCTTTTAGTAAGCTGCGGATTGACATTTCTCGGGACGCTGAGATCGAAGATCAATTGCGTTTTGCATGAAGAGCCATGAGGATAATCGATCAGATAATGGGGAGCGTTCGAGCCGCAAATGACAAGAGGATATTCTTGCCACGAAGAGAGCCTGTCCCAAGGGACCAAGGTCAAATCCTCCTTTTCGGCGATTTCTTTCGCCGAGAGCAAAGAGCGCGTGCATAACGCCATTTTCCGCATGCCTTGTCTGTGAAAGTAAGCAATCACTTTGCGATTGATCTCGGAATTTCCAATGAAGAGAACCGGAAGATCAACAAAGCGCTCACTGAGTTGATGGAGGATCTTTGGGATCGTGACTTGATTTTGGGAAAGGGCAAAAGAGGAGCGGATCTGTTTTCCCAGCTTTAGCGATTTTTGGAACAAAAAATGCACGCAGCTTGGGAGCGAATAGTAGAGAAGCGTCTGTTCGTAGGCCATTTTGACCTGCCGTTGAATTTCCGATTCGGCGATGATCACGCTGTCCAACCCTGAGGTCACTTTAGCAAGATGGGTAAAACAATCGACGCCGAAAAAAGAATAAAGATGCTGTTCGAATGCCGTATCGATTTCTTCGCGAAGCAGATTGAGCAGGCCGCTATGCGCATCGGCGAGATGATCGCAGCTAAAGTAGATCTCACAGCGGTTGCAGGTGGAGAGAAGAACAGCGTGCAGCCCTGCGGCAATTTCGCTGTCGCGCGGAAATTTGATTCGACAAGCTTTCGAGACCCACTCGCGGACGGCAATTTCCGCGGACTTGTAGTTTATGCCTAGGACGCCAACTTTCATCAAACCCCTTTGCGAAAAGGTCTTTATAGAATTAAACATCTTTAGCCGCAAGCTCTCTCAAAACCATCTCTAGGCTAAATCCTTGGCGACAGAGCTTGGCAGCCAACTTGCGCATTTCTTTGGGGTCGGAGCGGTTGATTTTTTTCTGATTTTTTTGGAGGTATTGTTTCAATGACTCTCGCTCTGATGCCAAAGCTTGTTTGTAATGCTCTTTTAGATCGATGCAACCGGCCTTTTGTTTGATCTTGAAGTAGGCCGCTTTGGCAGACCGCCCTTTTCGCAATTCACTGGCAAAGAGCTTTTCAATTCCGCTGTCGTCGTTAAGATAGCCTTTTTCACAACACAACGCGACTGTCTTTTTGGCGCATTCAGAGGATATCCCCTTCTCAAGAAGTTTAGACTCGAGCTGCGAGGACAAGAGGCTGCGCTGAGAAAGAAGAAACAGGGCATGGTTTTTGGCGATTTTCTTCTCGAGAGTGGAAAACTCTTCCTGGGTGAGCCCTTGAGGAAACTTCTTTAACTCATTGAAAAACAACGACTTGCTCACCTTTCGCCACTCTTCTCCCTCATAGAGCAAGATCAACACGTCTTTTTTTATTTCTATTCTTAACATCATAAAATTGAATTAGTTAAGTTAATATTGATGTAAATTTAAATTTGCAATTTTACTCATTTTTAGCTAAAATTAGAGTTATAGGAAAGGACAAATATGACAATAGATACAATAAATCCAGTTTCTCAAGAAAATTTCTTGCCGGGCAACATTCCTCCTAATTCCGGAGACTTTTATAATTCCAAAATGTTTGCCGCAAATGAAATTCAGTTTTTATCGACGATGATCAGCATGGATGATAAAGCTCAGGAAAGAGGTCTTCAAGATATTAAAAATGCGATTGGCGACACACTCTAAATGGCGAGAGTTAAATTTTTTTATAATGATTGATCGATAATTCGATCATAATTATTATGAAGATATGTCAACGCCAATTGATCCTTCTCAAAGTGGCAGCACGCCGCCTCCAAGCAAACCCGCTGGGCCTATTGGGCCTGAACAAGCCCCGCAGACTAGCTATATAGACCCCACAGGGGCCTGGTCTAAATTTTTAAGCACACCTAGCCAAATCGCTACCCCCCAAGAAGTAAAAATGTTTTTACAGGGGATGATGAAAATGTTCAACGTCATTATCCAGCAACAGGATGCGGCCGCTAAACGGGCTAGCGACAAGTTGAAAAAAGCCGAAGAAGGCGAAGACGACTAGGTGCTCCATCTCAAAAGTTTTTGAAGTAATTTCTAGCGTGAAAGCTCGCTCAAATCGACGTCCGCAGGCTTCGCAAGTTGATCCGTATTAATGCAATACGGATCAACTTGCGATCGTCGATTTCAGCGGCTTTGAGGCCGAAATTACTCTAAAAACTTTTGTCACAGAACTCTGAGTGGTCCTTAAAGAAAGTCTTACTTTCTCGCTTTCATCCAGAGGTCGATGACGCCAAGGACAAGCCCAAAGATAAGATGTCCGATCATCATGGGGACTTCTCATTCTTGTAATCCATTGATTTCCAATTGCTTCTGGTTATCAAAGGCGACGTTTCAACAAAAAATTTAAACACTGCAATTAAATCGTAAAATATATTATAATTTATCTTAGTAAAAAAACTAATGGCATATTATGAGCATTTATAATCATTTAAACGCAGGACCACAAGACAGGGGAGTAACTCCCGAGGTCGTTATTTATCCTTTAAATCAAGAGGACTCTGCTCAAGTCATTCCAGGATATATTCTGACGACATTACCAGAGACCGTTGATCGGACTGTCTCTTATGCCAATACAACCTGGCTTCATGTTGATAAACCAGCTAGAGATGCCCTTCGCGCCAACAACGTAGCACTAATCGAAGCGTCAACCGGAACACATTTGGGAGCAATTTCCAGCGGGAAACAAAATCGTATTACAGTCCGTTATGCTAGACTCGTCAATTCAAAAACTGATGCACCGGTATTTAATATCACAGCTAAAAATGTTGTCGAGTTTACTATCGATCAATTCATTCGCGATCGATTAAATCTAATATCGGCCCAACAAATAAACGCGAAAGAAAGCGTATTCAAAAGATTAAAAAGCATGTCAATTTCAATCACAAAGACAGATGCTGAAAAATATAATAAGTACTATTCTGAAAAATATAATGACTCAACCTTACTGTTTGATAAGGAACGGGTCTTCAATCTAGCTAACAATGAGCCACTTGTCGAAAACCCTACTTATATTCAATTCGAACCAGATCAACGAAATAAAGTACGCACTTTATCTCCAAAATGCAAACGAGAACTTATTAAAATCTTTAAACACAATTTCAACTCTATTGTGAACCAGAATCAAACAATATCAATAAGAGATGCCAAAATAATTAATGAAATTTCGAGGCAAGATATTTTTGATTTGAAGAAAGGAGAGCCCGATCTACCTGCCACATCCCGAGGAACCAAACGAACATCGGACGTATCGCCGGCAGATTCTTTCGGATTACCTTCAAAAAGGCAGCGAAAAAATATTGATATTGTGAACGCACTTGCATTCCCTTATTCGATCCCACCTGAGCAGGCTTTCACTTCTGAGACCCCACAAGCTGAGCTCCCACCTGAGCAGGCTTTCACTTCTGAGATCCCACGAGCGGAGCTCCCACAGCCGCAGCAGGTTTTGAATGTACAACTTGATTTTGAAGTTGGCGATGAATTGCACGATTACTTCTCTTCTGACTCTTCGTCTCATATTGAGAAAATATCTCCATTCCCATTTAAGTACGACTAAGATCCGCTGAATATGTGAAGGGCTTTTTCAAAAAGGCCTCGTACATCGTTTCAAAAGTTGTTAAAATAATTTTTTAGTCTATGGTTGGATACAGCTTTTTGAGTTTCACTCTTGTATCATCCGTCGTAAGGTCAATAATAATTTTACAACTTTCTTTACGGGCCACTGAGCCTTTCCGCAGACAGGCTCTTGAGCCTTTCCCCCGAGCCGTGGTATTATTTCCGCTATGGAAAATCCTGGCGAGTTAACTGATTTCTTTATTGTCTCTGCCGAGGAAGCCTTGACGAGGCTCGACAAGCTTTTATCCCTGCATTTTCCCGGCCATTCCCGCACTTACTTTCAATATTTGATCGACCAGCAAAGCGTGCTGGTCAATGGCGAATGCTTGAAGAAAAGACATCTGCTCAAAGCCGGCGACGAGGTGGATGTCTCGTTCCTATTGACCCCAGAAATCTCATTAGAGCCTCAAAACATCGCGCTGGACGTTCTTTTTGAAGACGAGCATCTGATTGCGGTCAATAAGCCCGCTGGCATGGTCGTCCACCCCGCACCGGGCCATCCCGATAAAACATTTGTCAACGCGCTGTTGTACCATTGCCGCTCGCTGAATGTGACAGACCCTGTCAGACCGGGAATCGTCCACCGGCTGGACAAAGACACCTCCGGAGTCCTCCTCGCCGCAAAGACGGCGGAGGCCCACGCGAAATTAGTGGAACTCTTTGCCGCGCGGCGCATGCACAAGGATTATTTAGCGGTGTGCGTGGGCACACCCCGAGAAGGGTTGATCGATGCCCCGATCAGGCGACATCCCACCCAACGAAAGGAGATGGCCGTCTGTTTTGAACAGGGCAAAGAGGCCAAAAGCCGATGCCAAGTGCTCGGAAAAAATGGACAGCTGTCGCTCGTTCAAATTCAGCTCCTGACGGGAAGGACGCATCAGATCCGCGTTCATCTCAAACATATCGGCGCCCCCGTCTTGGGCGATGCGGTGTACGGCAATGCGGGCGCGAACAAAAAATTTGGCGTAGCTCGGCAGCTATTGCACGCCTCGCGCCTTCAATTTCAACATCCAATCGCCAATTTTTCCCTGGAAATTTGCGCTCCCCTTCCGAATGATCTTTTGCTATACACAAATGAATTGAAGAACTCCTCTTTGTAAAGGAGGAAATTCTTCGACGCCCGAGCGTACCGTTCAGTGGCAAGTCCGACGCAGCCAAAACCAATTTTTGAATTCATTTGTGTATATATACTGAAATATTTCATACTTAGTGTGTTTCATATGGATATTTGACTTGAGGCTAGCCGAATATGGCCTTTTGAGATATGCTTAAAAGTGAACGTTTTTTCACTTTCAATTGCTTTTATTCTGAGAATTTCTAAATGAGGACTGAATTATGAAAGAGTTTGTTGAATACATCGTAAAGAACCTTGTCGATCATCCCGATAAGGTGCGCATCAATGAAATTGGGGGAACCCACACCTTGATTATCGAGCTTGCGGTCGAAAAATCCGACATCGGTAAAATCATTGGCAAAAAGGGAAAAACAATCAACGCGATCCGCACGCTTCTGATGTCGGTGGCAAGCCGAAACGGAATCCGCGTGAACCTCGAGATCATCGAAGAAGAAGAAAAGCAATAGTTCTTTGAGTGGTTTCTTTACTCGACCAATTTGGGAAGGTAAGGCGAAATCATTGCCTTACGAGAATTGATCAGTCCCGCTTTATATTTTAACACTGCAATTGGAAGCGTTCCTTTCCCTGGGATGGTTTTTTTCGGCACCTCAGAAAAACTCTCGGTAAAGATCTGCTCGTACTCTTTGGCCTTTTCTCCGAATAACTCTACAGAGATCGCATTTTTTTGTATCTGTGGGGAAGAGCGGAAAGCATTGAGAAAGACTTTTAAATGCTCGATCGACTGCTCTGTGAAGGGGATCCAGATCCAGAGCTCATCTTGATGTTTGTAGTTCCCTTCCGTTCCCGCGTATAGGTCTTCCGCGCCGGCGATCGTGCTGATCATCTGCAGATGCAAATCGAATTCTTTGCCTTCGCGATAAAACCCGAGCGCATTGTCGTACCAGCATTTGCGCAAGGCGCCTACGTGTTTGGCAAATATCGGGTAGTTGCGGGAGAACATCTTCGTCTGACCGACTCTTGCGCACCCATTTTGTTCTTTCGTATCGGCAAAAATAGCAGAGGGACGTCCCTTCGCGCAGAGAAGGATATGATCTTCGACAGCCTCTTCTTTGGCAAGGTAGATTTTGCGGTACAGAGAATAGACATCGCGGTTTTGCAAAATGCGCGCCGCCGCTTTTCGGACAAATTCTTTATCGCGCGGGATGTCGTCTAAAGTGACGACTTCCATTTCTTTTTGACTCATCAGCGATTTCAAGCGGTTGACGAGCTCGGCGACGCAAATGACGTCTCTTTGGGAGACTTTCGTCAGCAAATCGGTGTCGTCGAAAATACCGTAGAGAAAATGCAGATATTCGATGAATTCTCGCTTTGGATCGATATAATACTCTTGCTGACTTTCCAAATTGAGCTGCTTTTGCAAGAGACGCTTTAAAAGTTTTTTGTTTTTAGCAGGGGACAAATTCTTGCTGAGCTCGGCAATTTGTTTCTCGATTTGAGCTCCGCTCATTCCTCCTAGACCAAAGCGGTCGTTGATCTGAAAAGCAAGCTCTGCACACGGCACATTGGAAGATTGGGAGTCAGTGATGTGCACAAGGGCGGCCGAAGATGTTTGCAGATTGCTCTTGTGGTGATCGATGACGCTGATGATTTCGAGATAGGAGGGGATTTTTGTCTCTTCGCGGTTGCAAAAGTCCCGCAGTGTCACGGTACCGAGCGTTGTCTTGTGCAGATCGTGGGCATGGACGATCCCCAGAGGAATTAATTTGCCGTCCTTATCTGCTGTGGTGACAGTGAGGTAGGGGTAATTGCCCATTTTGCTCTTCACCTCATCGACATCGGCACGATAGCTGACATGCTGGGAAGAGTAGCCAAAAACTTGTGTTTTGATCTTCAATGCGACCTCTAAACGGTCGACAAAATTGCGGATGCTCAAAATGGCATCGTCCAAACCTTTAATGATTTTATCGAGGTAATTGAAGATGCGAGGTCTATTTTCGACAAGATTGCCGGACTTATCGAACAGTGTAGATTTATGCATCGATTCGACGAGGTCGACAAATGTCTGGAAGTCAAAGAGACCAAGGGTTTTCATCCCTTTAGCGAATTCTTCAAAAGTGCTCTCCAGGCCCTTTGGGACATGCATCACCTTCGTCAAGTAGTCTTGAACATGTTTGCGTTGATGCTCCGTCAATTCTTTCGCGGGCTGGCAATCGGCGAGCTTTGTCAAAAAGACGGCCTTGATAAAAGCAGGCATGTCTTTTAAAGAAAGTTTCTCTTTGGCGAAAAGGCCGATGAGCTTCACATGCAAATGATTCTCAAACCAGCGCAGGCAATTATTGAGCTGCATGATTACCTGGCGGATGCCTTCCACGTCGAAATTGCGCCAGTCGCCCAAATAAAAACCTTTTTCATCGACAACGACAACAGCGTTCTGCATCCTCTCATGATCAATCGTCAAGGTCGATTCATTGGGCTGCTTTCGAACGAGCCCTTTTTGGGTCATGAGGTCGACCCCCGACAACGCCAGCGTCGTGCGCGTTTTTGCGAGCAAATTGAAAACGCCGTCTCCAAAAATTTTCGAAAAAAGAAAGGCAATCTCAATTTGCGGCTCCGGGGCGCCGCCGGGAACGTTCCACATATGCAGCCCTTCCGCGACACGCGCTGCAAAGGCGTCGACCCATCCCCAAAAGGAAGAGATCGTCGTATCCAGATCGGGAGAACCGTGCGCCGTGACAAAGTGAGATCCGGGATACGTCTTACCCATTCCTATCGGAAAAAGGAGTTGATATTCGTCTCTTGGAACGGCTTTGCCTGCGATCTTTGCGCGCACTTCGTAATTTTGCTGCTGGCTTAAGTTAGAAAACTGGTTGAGCCACAATTCGAAGTGGACAAATGCGTAAGATTCTAAGATCTTCTCAGCATTGATCTTCTCGATAAAATCGAGCACGGCAGGCAGCAAAAAGCAAGGGGTTTTGGCCTGCTGGATCGATTCGCAGAGAGCAGCGTTGACACGCTCGCTCTTCTGCTTGTCATTTAACCGCTGAAAATGTTTACTTTGAAATTCTTTGAAAAGGCGGGGAAGGTTCTCGAATTGATGCAGCGCGATTTTAAAATCGCCGAGATCGTTTTTCTCTCCCTGAGGGACGGAGTTTTTTTTCATAGAAAAAATGTAAAGAGTTATATGAACGGATTGAGCAGGACTCGAACCTGCGACCGCCCGCTTAGAAGGCGGGTGCTCTATCCAGCTGAGCTATCAATCCACGAGTCCACATGATCACAAAACTCGGCTTTTTAATAAAGAGCCAGTTGCAAAACCCTTCGCTGCGAGAAAATCGCTATTTGGCGCCCTTCATTTTGGGCCTGAGGTGTCCGAAAGGACTCCAACCTGCAAACAAGGGACTGCTCCGAGTTGCGCAAACCTATATTGTGCTGCACTGTCATCGGTAGTTGCGATTTCGAATCCTTCCCAGGTCCAATTTATGGCCGCATGCCTCGGATCGTCCCCTTCATTTTCCTTTTTTTTCCCCTGGATTTTGTCTGAAACGCGTGATGCCCTTTGAATGATCTGTATTTCTCCAACATCCATTGAAGGAGGAGCGGAAGTGAGTATAGAGATCGCCATTTTTTGTTTTTACTCCTCTTTTGGAAGGAGATTAATACCTGCCTCAAAATCGATAGGGTCTGCTTGGTTGCGGTAGACCTTTTCTTGGGCTTCGGTGAGGTTCTGATAATCTTGGAACGAATGGATGATGTGGGGACGGACGAAAATGATGATGTTGCGCTTTTCATCGAGTTTTTTCGTTTTGCTAAACAGCGCGCCGATGAGCGGCAGGCTGCCCAAACAGGGGATCCCCGCTTTGTGCTTCGCCTTGGAATTGCGGATCATGCCACTGAGCACGAGGAAGTGTTTGTCGGGAACGTGGACGTGAGTGGCCATGTTGGTCTTGGTCGTGCGGATGCCATTGACAGTGGTGTTGCTGTTCATCACGTCGTTGTCGACGCTTTCTGTGATCTCCTCGTTCAAACTGAGCGTGATGACGTCGCCCTCTCCGAGCCGAGGTGTGATGCTCAAGCTGACGCCGATATCGCGGTATTCGATGTTGGCGGTCGTCTGCTGGCTTTGCCCGACGGTTTGGATGACGGAACCCGTGAACGGAATGTTGTCGCCGACGAAGATCGTCGAATTTTTATTGTCCTGCGTGATGATTTTTTGATTGAGGACAATCGTGCTGCTACCGTCGGCCTGCAGAGCGGAAACGAGGGCTCCTAAAGAGAGGTACGACTTGCCCTTGTGCATGATGATATCGCCGATGACGCCGAGGTCAAAACCCGGCACAATCGGGATCTGCGCGAGTCCCGTCGGCGTGTTCGTCGCATTGATGCCCTTCATCGCCGAGGCAAACGAATTCTGGTGCGTTTGGGAAGGCGCGAAATTGCCGACGCCCATTCCCACTTTGCTGGAGAGTTGTCCGCCAGCAGCCCACTGCAGGCCGAACTCCATGCTTTTCTTGACTTCCGTCTCGATCACCAGTACTTCGATAAAGACTTGTCTCAGCGGTATATCGAGGCTTTCGACGAGTTTATTTAGCTTTTGCAGCGTCTCAGCATCCGCAGAGCAGAGCAAGGAGTTGGTCGCTTTGACCCATTGCAGCGACTGGATGGCGTTGATCAGATGGATCGGGGCGTCAGGCTGATTGCGCAGGTCGGCAGCGATTTTTTTGAGCGCTTCTTCGATCTCAGGGCCTTCGTGATATTGCAGTTTATAGACAAAAAACTCGTACTTTTCGCTGTCTTTGCCTGCTGGAAGTGGAATATCGCCGGCCGATGCTAAAAGGCCGTCCATCGATTTTTTTATGGGCTGTCCGTCATCGCCGATCTCGCTCTCGCTATTGTGAATGACATAATATCCGGCATCGTATCCCACTGCGAGTCCATGTTTTTTGAGCAGCTGAATTAAAGCAGTGACGACCATCTCTGTGCCCACTGCTTTTCCTGTGGAGAGCGAAATGTTGAAGTCTAGATCGCGGCTGTCGTAGATGAAATTTTCCGCGGAAATTTTGCTGACGAAACGGATGAATTCGATGACGGGGACGTCATTGAAGTTGATGCAGTAGCCAGGAGTCTGTTGCTCCAGCTCCTTCGGCGTCGTAGGAGTATCGTCGCCCGCAAGAGGAAGGGCGGAGAGCAACAAAGTGGCGAGTGAGATGAGTCGTATCAGTTTCTTTTTTTCGTTCATATTTCGCGGCTTGCCACGGACATTATATGCAGCTTTCCTCTTTTTTGAATAGGCATTTTCAAAAACGCGCGCGAATTTAATTCCAAACAATTTTTACAAAACCGAAATAGATTAAGATATTTTAAATAAATTGGTGGTGCGCAACATGTAGTGCTAGAACAATGCGCTGTGCAGATAGACGAGATGCAAGGCGCCGCCGAGAGAGACGGGCACCCGAAGCAGCCGACCCCGCCGCGGGTCGGCGATGCAGGGCAACGCAGCAGACTGGCTATCTCCACAAGCAGTGTTCAGCACTACATGTTAAGGACCACCACAAACTTAAAAATTGAGAGAGGAACTTTGGGCTTGTGCATTTAGGTCGCAGTGTGAATAATCGTCACGGCACCGCGGAGTTTACTTCACAATGAAAGCAGTCACGATCGATCGTCTCGATATCAAAGACCACGTCCGTTGGGCGCAGGATCAAGAAGACTACGACATTTCTTTTGTCAAAGAGTCGCTTCTCGTTGCGCCTCATCCGGAAATCTTGGGCACATCCGTCATCTATCCTTCCAAATTCGAAGAGCTTTTCGAGCTGCAAAAGAGAAATCTGCCTTGGGCGGCCTTTGTCCCACCGAAAAATTTCCAGACCTTCAGCAAACGATTTTTCTCCTATCGCTTATTCCCGAGCATTTTTTGGGAAGAGAAAGAGGGTGAAGAAGAGGAAACGGAAGATTCTCAAGAAGATTTAATCGCCTGCATCATCAAATACCAGCGGCCAAAAGATCAAAACCACTCTTTGTTCGAACAGGACAAAAGCACCGTCTTAAATCTGCTGGAATCGATCAAAGAGATCGACGGTCTGCTCAAGCAAGTCAATGCGCGGAAATTGCAATACCAGAAAGGTTAAGAGACGATCTCTAAGGTTTAGGGGAAAGAGCAAATTCTCGCTGGTTGTCGCTGCGAACTGCACGAATGAATTGGGCCGCTTCCTCAGCGTTGTAGGCGACGAGATCGCTGATATCTGAGTTCGGGCGAAAAGGGAACAGGGTGATCGTCCATCGAGAGCCATCCCCGCCTCCGAGTGAAATGTGCGTTTCGCGGCATGTCTGGCTGATCGTGGCGATAAAGACACGATTTGTCGCGCGCTCAGTCAAACGCATCGACGCAAATTTTGTCCCTGCAGGGGTTTCCCCTTGGACAATCGATTCTCCGCGATTGAAATGGGCGTCCGTTAAATCGAAGTTGCCTCGTGTCCAACACTGCTCATATTCTCTTGCGCTCAGATCGAGAGAGCGAATTCTCTCGCAAGCTTGCTGGCCGCCTAAGGCAGCGACAATTTTTTCTCGCATCAGGCGATTGCGCTCCGGCCCTTGTTGAAAATGTTTATACTGCACCAATTTTCCGTTGAGGCCGATTAAAGCTTCGGGCGTGCCTCGCAACCCATAGATATGGCCGCACAGAAACTCGCCAACCCCTACTGAATCCAGGAAATCAAAAAGTTTTTTCACAACGAACAAACCATAAGTTTTCAGAGTGCTTCTGTTGGCATCCAAATCCCATTCGGCCACTTTTCCAAAAAGGCCGAAATGCCAACCTTGGGTATTATCTCCCCCCACAAAATACGGGACATAGAATGGGTTAGCCGGAAGTGGAGCCCGAATAGCGGAGGTAACTAATGGTGTACTCATAAAAAAATCTCTTTATTAATGGTGTAATTATTGTACCATAATTCAAACTAAAAAAAAAGTATAAAATTTTATTTTGCATTTATATTCTCTATGCTTGAGAATGTCATACAGAGCGACAGGATCTATACTGCTGACACTTGAAAGTTATAGGAAATTTCTGCTTCAGCATCTTCACTTACGGCCGTGGTTTTACCATGGCCTTTTTGTTCGTTTCCATCGACCATGTGCTTGCACATGGTCTGCTTCAACAAACAAAAAATTGAAGCGCTGAAATTGAAATTTCCTATAACTTTCAAGTGTCAGCAGTATATACTGGACTTGACTCAAAAATTGGGGAAAAATAACAAGATATTAGGATGGATAGGATAAAGAAAAATGCCGAAAAAATTCCCCATCCCGGCCATCCTAATATCCTGTTATATTTTTTTTAAAAAGTCCAACTTTTGAAGTTTCTTGAGTAGATCAGTTTGCGGGCACCCGCAAACTGATCTAATTGAGCTTTGAACATCTCTTAAGGTTTGCGATTTATGCCTATAGCACTCACAATTCTAGGCGCTTCGGGAAAAATGGGCCAACGTGTTCTCCAAATGGCCCGTTCAGACCCCCATTTTCAAATTGTAGATTTACACTCTGAATGCGACGTGGCGATCGATTTTACCTTTCCAGAAGGCACCCTTCAACACATCGAGGCGGCAACTATGGCAAAAAAACCTCTTGTCATCGGCACAACCGGGCATTCTGCAGAGCAAAAGCAAGCGATCGTCGAGGCTGCCAAGATCATCCCTGTTCTCCATTCCCCCAACTTTAGCTTTGGAATGGCGCTTTGTTTGGAAACCGCAGCGAATCTCGGCAAAGTATTGTTCGGCAAATGCACGATCGACATTCATGAGGCCCACCACGTCCACAAGAAAGACAGCCCGAGCGGAACTGCTTTGGCCCTTGCAAAGGCAGTGGGCGGCAAGGCCGTTGTGAAAAATGGGGGCGGCGAGCGCAAAAAGGAAGAAATTCTCATCCATTCCGTGCGTTCCGGCGAAACCGTCGGAGAGCATACGGTGATCTTCGAGTGCGAGCACGAGAGAATTGAGATCAAGCACACCGCCCATTCGCGGGATGCTTTTGCCCATGGCGCCTTAATCTCAGCAAAATTTTTAGTGAAGCAGCCCCCAGGGCTCTACACGTTGAAAGACATTTTTAGTGGTTGACTTTACCTCTCAGTCTCGACTTTCGAATTCTAAAAGGTCTGACTTTCTTACGTCTCAGTCTTGCTTCCCAAAGATTAATATCTGTCTGAAGACCCATCCAAAATTCGGGTGATGTTCCAAGAGCATCAGCAAAATCTAAAGCAATTTCTTCAGTGATGGCGCGCTTTCGGTGAATAATGGCGCTTAATTTGGGCTGAGTCCACGATCCCCCTAAATGAAGAACAAAATCGGTTTGAGTAATTTGTAACGGCAATAAAAATTCTTCCAATAAAATTTTCCCCGGCTGGGTTGGTTTTCTATATGTTGGCAGCATAATGATCGTTCCCCTTTCAACCTCTATTTCATTAGGTTCCAATCACCATCCTACCACCTTTTCCCATTGAATAAAACTCCCTTGAAAGACCATCATTAAGTCAGTCCAAACCTCTAGGATTTGTCCATGAAAAACGTTCCTGTAAAAGATTTCTTTATCGGCAAAAAACAGCCGCTCGCCGTGATGACGGGGCCTTGCGTGATCGAAAGCGAAGACCATGCGCTTTTCGCCGCTGAGCAGCTCGTCAACGTCTTCCGCGATCTCGGGGGGATGAATTTCATTTACAAATCGAGCTACGACAAAGCGAACCGCTCTGCCCGCGCCTCGTTCCGCGGACCGGGCCTGGAAAAGGGGCTCAAGATTTTGGAGCGGGTGAAAAAGGAGTTCGACGTCCCCGTGATCACCGATGTGCACTCTCCTGAAGAGGCGATGGCGGCGGGCGAGGTGTGCGACATCTTGCAGATTCCGGCTTTTCTCTGTAGACAAACGGACTTGATCGAGGCCGCCGCGAAGACGGGCGCTGTGATCAATGTGAAAAAAGGACAGTTCATGGCTCCATGGGACATGCGCAACGTGGTCGAAAAAATTACTGCCTCAGGAAATGAAAAGATCATTTTAACGGATCGAGGGACATCGTTTGGCTACAACAACCTCGTGAGCGACATGCGGGCGGTGCCGATCATGCAGAAGTTCGGCTTCCCAGTCTGCTTCGATGCCTCCCATTCGGTCCAGCTGCCAGGCGGCCTTGGCAACGCCTCAGGAGGACAAAGGGAATTCATCCCGACGCTCTCTCGCGCGGCGATCGCTGCCGGCTGCAACTGTCTCTTCATCGAGTCCCATCCCGATCCTTCCATTGCAAAGAGCGACAAAGACTCCGTCTACCCTCTTTCCGAGCTCCCACGGCTTCTCTCTGAGCTTGAACGCATTTACCGCCTAGTGCAATTTGAATTTTATGAGACAACTGTATGTTCCGGCGCGTGACGATTTTCTTCTCGCTGCTCTTAACCCTCCTTGCCGCCGTGTGGGGATACTCCCTCTTCCAAGTCGGGGCGGAAGACGTTGCGCGGATGAAGAAAAAGATCACGGAGAAAAGGCAGGAGACATCGACGAGCATTTTTACAACGTCTCAGCAGCAGCGCAAAGGGGTCGTCAAAGAGATCTGGTTTTCCCAGGAGGACAATTCGCGCCTTCATTACCGCATTTTCAGCGAGTCTTCACTTCTCACGATCAAACCGGAAGCAAACGGTTTCGATCTGATTGAAAAACTAGAAAAAATCAAATGCTGGATGCAAGATAAGCTCTACGAGCCGACGGCAGGGAGCGGCCCCATGCAACAGATACGCTTTCTTGCCGCCGAAGAAGGGCTGTACCGCTATACTTCGCAGGAGTTCCTCGCGCAAACCGTTGCCCTCTCCTTGTACCGGCTCGGCGGCCATGAATTGCCTCATGAGCTCGTCACTTCGAAGCCGTTCCTCAAGGGAATCGCCGAGGACGTCTCCTTTGCCGTCTCCGGAAAGAGCCCGCAGTTCAAGGCCAAACACTTTAAAGCAGAGCTGAACACTCTCGAGGATAAGAAGAAATGAGAACGCTCGCCATCGCTATGGGTTTATTCACTGCGACGACGCTTGCAGCTGAACCCTCTCCTGCCCTCCCTGAGAGCGGGACGTTGTCGTCGTCCGACGCATCGTATGACGGAAATGCGCTTGTGCTGACCGGCCATGTCGTCCTCGACCACGGCCTTGGCAAAATGACAGCGGAAGAGGCTTCTTTGCAGCGCCAAGAGGCGGGCAAGGATTTTCCCTTCTCATTCATCCATCTGCGCAAAGATGTGCTCTTAGCGCTGAAAAACAGCGCGCAAATCTCTTGCGGCAGCGCTGAACTCGACTTTACAGCGCTCAAAGGCAACCTGTATTCCCCTGAAAATAGCAAGGTCGTCTACACCGATCAAATCAAAAAAAAGCGGGGCGGCGAGGCAAGCCCGCTGAAATTGTGCGGTCAGATCGTCCAGCTCAATTTCTTAAAGCGGCCGGTCGACGGCAAAAAAACGGAATACGAGATCGAAAACATCTTTGCCAAAGAAGATGTATTGATCGATTACGCAAACGATTTTCAGCTCTATGCGCATCAAGCCCTCTACCGCAAAGAGCTCTCTCACGATTACAAATCCTCTAAAAAAGAGTTCCAGGGCATCGTTACGGCATATCCCAAAGATGAACAGTCCCCTTGCCGCCTTATCCATCTCGACGATGAGATTTTTGCCGACATGGTCGATTTCGACCTGATTCACTCCCGCCTCTCTCTGCTCCACCCCAAGGGCACTCTCGCAGCGGTCGTCTTGCCGCATCTGCAAAAGGGGGAAATCCGCTTCCGAGCCGATCATCTCTACTGGGACCAGATCAAAAACACGCTGGTGATGAAAGGCGATGTCACGGTCGATGAGGCTTCTTTAGGAAGATTGAGCGCGGAGGATGAATTGCAGATCGCTCAAACAGCGATGAATGGCAAAACTCTGCTTAAGAGCATTCATACTCAGGGTCCCTCCTCTCTTGTTTACAAAGATGCGCATCAGCAGTCCCACCGTCTGATCTCTAGCGGCCCCATCGATTTCAACCGCGACAAACTGCGCGCGACCGTGGAAAGCCAAGAAAAAGACGGCGCCATCGCGCAAGACAAGCAGCTCTATTACGAAGAGACGGAATTCGCCGTCTACGCGGACGCGGCCTCACTCGAATACTCGATGGCAGGCGACTTGCTGCAACCCTCATCCTTGACGCTGATGGGAAATGTCCGCTTGTTTTCCCACGATCCGCAAAAGCCGATGCGCTGCGGGCTTGCCGACCGCTTGAACTATTCCCTCACCACAAAGACAGTGATCCTCGCCGCGAACCCTGGAAAAAAGGTCCTTTTCTGGGACGAGTCTCAAGGGATGCGCCTGAGCGCGCCCGAGGTCCATATCACGTACGATCAAGAAACAAATCAGCAGCATGTGAAGGGGATCGGCGCCGTGCAGTTCGCCTTCACCGCCGATGAGGAAAATAAAATCCAACAACTCTTCTCAATCCTTAAGAAAATCCCATGAGCCAAAAACCTTATTCCCCATTATACCGCGCGCAGGAAGATTTTGTGAATTTGGACTCTGCGAGGCAAAGCAAAATCGAAGCGAAGCGTTCCGAACGAGCGAGACCATTGCTGAAGAGCAAGGCGAGCGAGGAGGAGCGATTTTGCAAAGCCGCAGCCAGTCCAAATTCACAAAACCTGACGGAGCGCGGTATAAATCCTGTCACTCCGATGAAATTTGCTGCGCGGCCGCAGATCAAAACTCCCGCCGCTTTGGCGGCGCCTCTGCTCAAGGCCGATCACCTGATCAAAGTCTACAGCGGAAAATCGGTCGTCAACGGGCTTAGTTTGCAAGTTGGCAAAGGTGAGGTCGTCGGCCTGCTCGGCCCCAATGGCGCCGGCAAGACCACTGCGTTTTACATGACGATCGGGCTGATCAAGCCCGACTCGGGAAAAGTCTTCTTCAACGGGCAAGAAGTCACCCACCTTCCGATCCACCAGCGCGCAAAAATGGGAATGGGCTACCTTGCCCAAGAGCCGTCCGTTTTCCGCCAGTTGACCGTTGAAGACAACCTGAACTGCATCCTCGAAACCCTCGACCTCTCTGCAGAAGAGAAAAAACAGCGTCTGCACACGCTTCTCGGCGAGCTGCATCTGACGGGCCTTGCCAAAAAGAAAGCGAGTAGCCTTTCCGGAGGTGAGCGCCGCCGCCTGGAGATCACCCGCGCGCTAATCATTCAGCCCTCACTTCTACTGCTCGATGAGCCCTTTGCCAACATCGACCCGCTTGCCGTCAACGACGTCAAGACGATGATCCGCCATCTCAAGGGCAAAGGGATCAGCGTTCTGATCACCGACCACAACGCGCGCGAGATTTTCTCGATCGTCGACCGCAGCTACCTGATCCGCGACGGCAAGGTCTTGCTCTCGGGCACCGTCCACGAACTCCTGGATAATCCAGAAGCCCGCTCGAGCTATTTCGGCGAAGATTTTAGATTGTAGTTTGGCCGTAACGTTTCTCTACATAATCCTCAATGGCCTGGGCCATTTTCGAATCTGATAAACCGGTGGTGTTATCGCCGAGAATTTCCTTTTTCACATATTCCGGCAATCGGTCGAAACGTGCCCTGGTTTCCTCATTTTTGAGATTGGAACCTCGGAACTCTTTTGCAATCCCCTTCAAAACGGAGCCGAGGCCCAGACAGAAGTCCTTGACCACTAGCTTATCTAAATTCGGGGCAGGCGCATCGGAAAAGAGTTTTCCATTTTTGGCAGCAAGTGCCATGTGATAGTCTCCAACGACCTTTAAAGTCGCCGTGCAGATAAAATTGTCGAGTTCCCAAATCTTCAGTTCATGGAGTCCACTTGAGATGAGGAAATGATCAGCCACTACCATACAAACAACGCCCCCTTTGTGGCCTTCCAAAGTTGCGATTTTTTTGAGGGTATTGACATCCCAAGCGACGATCAACTTGTCGGCGGAGGCGGAGAAAAGTCGATTTTCATCAATCGAAAATGAGCTGATTTTCTCCTGATGGCCCTGAATACTGCCTTTGCATTCAAAAGAGTTCAAATCCCACGCCATGATCGTTCCGTCCTCGGAACCTGAGAAGAATCTGTCATTAGCAACGGCGAGTGCGGTGATTTTCGCATTGTGACCCTCGAGAGTTTTGATGCATTTAGCGTCATCAATGTCCCAAATCATGATTTTCATGTCGTCGGCGCCTGAAATCAGCATCTTTTTTTTCTCGCCGGAATCGGAAAAAATCTCAGCGGTGGCGAGCACAGTGACTTCTCCTGAATGCCCATCGAGCGTTCTTCCCCACGCATACAAAGACCTGTCCCAAACGAGGATCTTTCCCTTCACGGCCGCATCCAAAAAAATTCTGTCCCCTGCTACGGCAATGCATGCACCGTGCACTCTCAACGGAGAAATTCTACTTTTGCATTCTCTTTCTTCGACATCCCAAATCTTGACGACTTCGGTAAGGCTGCAGATAGACATTGAAAATAATTCGCAGCCTGCAAAGAGAAGGCCCGTCACAGAATGGCGTCCAAGAACAGAGGAACAATAAATTCCTAGCCGATAATTCCAATCGAGTCTGTTTTTTCGGATGTATTCCTTTTTTAAGTCGGCATCGGCAATTCCTTCCAGTGACACCGAAGGGAATTTGCGCAGGAAGAGTTGTTTCACACCCTCCGTCACATCCAATTGCTCCTCCCAGCGGTGGCATACAAGAGCGCATGCGGCTAAATCCCAATTGGGCAGGCGTGAAAAAATATTCGCGAGCAGCTCCGCTGGAGCGTCGGCGATAGGACAATAAACCACAGCCGTGGCGTTGGAAGAGTTAAGTTCTACTTTGCCGCTCATAACTAATTGCTGTACTTTAAAAGCGCTAAATGCAGGTAGGCAACATTATACGGAACTGTAATATGATTCAATGCAAACTCGCGCGACGCATGCGCAATGCTTTGACTGGTCGAGTCGTTTTCCAAAGCCCAATAAAAACCGGCAGGAGAAAAAAAATTAACCATTTAAACATAAAGACTCCGAGAGAACAGAATCAAGGCCTGAAAGAATCGATGAAACAGGCATGGAAAATAGGCAATCGCTCATTTTGCTCCCGCCGCAGCCGTCTTGAAAGCAAGGCCGACAGGAAAACGCCTTCGTGATCACCCGCCCTCTAGGATGCATCCAGGGGCCCCAATTGATTTCAGATGTCGGCCCGAAAAGGGCGACAACGGGGGTTTTCAACGCCGAGGCGATATGCAGCGGCACCGAATCGACGCAGATCAACGCCTTCGCATACAAAATCAGCGCCGACAATTCCTTCAATGTCAACTTGCCGGCGAAATTCGTCACAGGGACATCAATTTGCGCGAGGATCTCCTCGATCATCGCCAATTCTTGAGCCTCTGGGCCCGAGGAGAGGACGACGCGCATCCCCCTTTCATGCAGCTCTTGGATGAGCTCGGCGATCTGCTTTGTCGATAGGCATTTAAACCGCCAACGGGAGACCGGATGGATCAATACGTAATTGCGCAGCTCTTCCTTGGCGAGCAGATCGGCGATTCTCTTTTTAGCCTCTTCCGGCACATGCAAAAAAAGATCCCGCTCTTCGGCCCCGGGAAAAATCCCGATCCGCCGCAGCGCATCGAGCTGCCGCTCGACCGTATGGCGAGAATTTGGGCACTCTTTGACAATGTGCGTGTAAATTTTGCGTTTGCCGAAAAAACCCGATTTCTTTGGATCGAAACCGACGCGGTATCTGCTCCTTGAAACCCACGCGGCAACCGCCCCGCGGTCGCCTTCGGTGAGGTTAATGACTAAATCATACCCACGAGAGCGGATCTGTTTGAGAAGGCTGAGCTCTTTAGCAAGCTTTTTGAAGCGGGACAACTTTTTCCAATCCCGATCGTAGAGCAAAAACTCCGCAATGGCGGGATGCCCATCGAGCATCGGCAAGGTGTCTTTGTAGATAAAAGCGTCGATCTCAGCATCGGGAATCGCTTTTTTCAATTGCGCAAACACGGGCGAACTCAAGAGCACATCGCCATGGTGCCGCATTTTGATCACCAGGGCGCGCTTCACTTGTTTTAAGTCAGGATAGTTGCCGTAGGTCATGGTAAATATCCTACAACTTCTCCTTAAGCCTTTCAACTGGCGAAATTTCGGAAAGAAATTAAATTTATTTTTACTAGCCCCATTTTCCAGGATGAGAATAATTTTGGAATCTCTTATAATGGCTTGTTTTAACAATTGGAGTTTTCATCATGGCAAAAGAACAAACCCTTTCCATCGTAAAACCGGATGCGGTTTCAGCAAACAATATTGGCGCTATACTTTCCCGTTTTGAGAAAAACGGCTTAAAAATTATCGCCGCCAGAATGGTACACATGACAACAGAGCAGGCCAAGGCGTTCTATGCCGTCCACGCGCATCGGCCATTTTTCCAAGAGCTCGTCACCTTCATGATCGAAGGCCCCGTCCTCGTCATGGTCCTCGAAGGCGATAGCGCCGTCACCAAAAATCGGGAACTTATGGGCGCTACCAACCCCAAAGAAGCTGCCCCAGGAACCATCCGCGCCGACTTCGCTAAATCGATTGAGAAGAACGCGGTCCATGGCTCCGACAGCTCAGAAAACGCGAAGAAAGAGATCGCGTTTTTCTTCAAGCCGCAAGAAATTTTTTCTAGATAATCGCTAAAAGGCTTTTCGCAGCTCGCCTTCGATGGCGTTTTCTCGGAAGTGGTTTCCAAATTCGCCGTGATAGCCGAGCGTTAGGGCAAAGCCATGCTCGGGGGAAGCGAAACGCAGACGGGCTTGCGGGGCGATGAGGTTATTCTCGGGACTCAGGCCGCGAACGATAAAATTGCAGTCTTTTTCTTTTCTGAATCGCGCGTGGGTCCTTTTTCCGAGGAGGCGGAATTCTAGAACGTAGCTTGCGGCCATGTCGAACATCACATCGACGTGCTTGAAGCAGCCGTTGTAGCCAACGCCGAGGCCGCCATCTGAGCGCAGGTAGTCGTAGCGCTTGCCATGCACTTTGAGGTTGAGGCTTTTCGCCTCGCGCTCTTTATAGCCGGACTGGATGACGTAGAGGTAATCGACATTGGCGAAGGGATAGATGTTAATCTTCGCTTTTCTCCCGGCAGCGAAATGAAAATCGTAGCCGCCGCCAAAGTGGCCGAGGATCTGGTTCATGCGGTCGTAGTGCTCGGCCGTGTGATGGACTTCTCCGGAAAAGAGGGTGTGCTCGACTTTGAATTTCATCCTTCGCTCGGCATTGACCGGGCTGTAGAGAAAGGCGCCCTGCATGTCGGAAAACCAATAGCCATTCGACCAAGCCGCTGCCAAAGTTCCCGCATAAGTCTTAAAGTCGGCTTCGGTACGAGTATGGGCAACGCGCATTTCGGTGTTGGCAAGGGAAAATCCCCCGGAAAATATCCACCATCTTCTTTGGCGGTAATCGAAAGCGGCGGTTGCGCCGGCAAATCTCTGTTTGTAGCCGTGAAAATGATCTTCGCCGTATTGGCGCACTTTTTCCGCAAAGGGCGCTATCCACAAACGAAACCGCTGCGATTCAGGGCAAGAGATCGCCCGCTGTTCAAAGAAGTGATCGGTGTAGATCTGGCGGATCCTTTCCGCGACATTTTCTTCCGCGTAGGCGATATTGTCGAAGTTGGCGGGCTGCATCTGATTAAACGAGTGTTTTAGCTCAGGGATCGTTTGCAAATCGAGAATAGGAATCAGCTTCTCGATATCTGGAAAGAGGTCCTGCTCTAGAACAGTAAAACAGACGGCGGCATTTCTCGCATTGCCGTGAGGAAGAAGAAATTCGAAAGCGACCTGGTCAAGCAGCACATAGACGGCGTTCGGCTCATAGAGCACTTCAATGATGAAGCGGGGAGCTGGGTTCGTGAAGTTGAAGAAGGCGTTGTAGGTCATCACAGGCGAAGTGATGATCGTGTAGTGCCCCACTTCCGGTCTTGTGAATCCATCGGGAAAGAGGTTCAGGGTCGAGTTCGGATTGATTGTCACGTTGCTCGAGGCGGCCAAACTGGAAGATCCTGTATCGTTAAAATCGACCATGTAAGTCGATCCCGGATTGAACGTGACATTGGACGCGTGCAGCGTTCCGACGCCGTTGTTGCCGGGGGCAAGCGTGCCGTTCACGACGACGTTTTGCACCTGTCCAGTGCCCTCTAGCGCGCCTCCGCTGCTGACAGTGATGGGCGAGGTCACGGAGCCATCGACAGTGATGGTCCCCGACTGGACAGTTGTGGGGCCTGTATAATTGCTGTTGCCACCAAGAATGACGTTGCCAGAGCCTTCCATCGTCAAACTTCCCGGCCCTGAAATGTTTCCATTCACCACAGCTGTGCCCGGATTGTTAAAGAGCAACAGGCCGTTGTCGACGACGTTGCTGTTTGTCGGAAGGCCGCCATTGGAATTGATCTGCAAAGTTCCTGTCGAGATTATTGTCGTGCCAGTATAGGTGTTCGTGCCAGAGAAAATGAGGTCGCCATTTTGCTTAGTCACGCTGCCGCTTCCACTAATCGCCCCTGCAAAATTGATAGTTCCGGGTTGGTTGAAGATGAGCAGAGCATTGTCGACCACAGAATTTGACAGGGGAAGTGCTGTGTTCCCATCGATTCGCAATGTTCCCGCGGCGATCGTCGTCGTGCCTGTATAATTGTCCGAGTTGTTAGTCAAAACGAGTGTGCCGGGGCCATTTTTTTGAAAACCGCCAGGGCCGGTCAACTGGCCTAATATTGTTCCGGTAAATGCACCATCAACTGTGATTTTCCCTATGCTTTCGAAAGTGAGAATTCGCATGACATTAGTGCTCATCGTCGCCGTCATCTCTAAATTGCCGATAAAAAATTGCAAGGGATTTGCCATGGCGCCGAGGTTGCCATCGGAAGAGACCTGGATAGTGCCCGCGATTAAAAAGGTTGAGCCCGTGTAAGTGTTCGCCCCACCCAAGGCCAAAATGCCGCTTCCGCTCATGGCAACCCCGCCGCCGCTATTCGTCCCCATATCGCTTTCGATCGCCGTATTGATAGTAAATGTCGTCGACTGCTGAAAATTGATGCGGCCGCCGGACATGATAAAAATATCTGGGCCATGCGCTTGCCCCGGATTAGCGCCGGAGCCGGGTGTCGATGTGCCGGAGGTGAGCGTTGGGGTCACGGGATCTTGAAGATTAAAAATCCCAAACTCGGCGACAAAAACGGTGCCTCCTAGCGCCCCGCCGCCGCCGCCATTGGCACCGAACATGCCTCCGTTTCCACCTCCGAAGCCGCCTTGACCGGAAGTGGGATCGGAATAACCGGATCCTCCACCACCGCCGAAACCTCCATTTCCAACATTTACAGTCGCGTTCGCAGCACTGCCGGAGCCGGCGCCGCCGCCCCCGCCGCCTAAAGCGATTCCATTAAACAGACCTCCATTTCCTCCGGGGCCGCCGGACCCGGGAATAGATCCGAAATGCGCTCCGCCCCCGCCCCCTGCGGCAAATCCACCATTTCCTCCTGATCCAACGCCTGTTGTCCCAAAACCTGCTCCGCCGCCGCCGCCGAATACCCCTGTGGAACTTGCTCCTGCGCCGCCGCTTCCCATGACTATAGCTGCGCCGCCGCCGCCTGCACCCAAGGAGGAAGCGCCCCCTGCTCCCCCATCGCCGGTCCCACTATTCGCTCCGCCGCCACCGCCGCCGCTATTTCCAGTTCCAGCGCCGCCGGCCCCTCCCATCGCAGCACCAGCTGTCCCACCTGCATGTCCTAAAAAGTCAGCCCCCCCTGCACCTCCCGCAGTCGTCATCGTGCTGGCAGGCTGGCCGGGATTCGCATCGGATCCGCCACCACTTCCGCCATTATTGGCTAGTCCGCCAGGGAAAAACAATCCTCCTCCTCCTCCGCCGCCGGCGCTATCCGAGCCCGCGCCTCCTGCGCCATTAAATCCGGCGCCGCCACCGCCACCGCCGTCAATCCCGCCAGTTCCCCCAACTCCACTGCCCATGCCGCCACCGCCGCCGCCGCCGCCAGAGAGACCTAAAATTGTCCCACCATTCCCACCCTGGGCAAAACAACCAGTAAAATTGAACCCTTTCATAGTCAGCGTAGAGCCCGGGCCCACAAATACACCTCCGCCGGCTCCCAAAGCGCCGCCACCCCCATTTTCACCGCCGACTCCCCCGTTGCCACCGATCGATGCGCAGTTCACCCCTTGAAACAACCCGCTAATTGTGACAGGGACCGTTTGCTGAACGACAAAAAATGCGCTATAAAGAGATTGCCCATTGATGATGATCGAATTGCCATTGGGATTGATCGTGGTGATCGAGGCGCCAGCGATATTCGATCCGATCGGCGGCAAGGGACTCATGAGATTGATCGTTCCTGCAACTCCAGAACCGAAAGTGATCGTGTTGCTGCCCGCTGCGGTATTTGCGCTTAAGATCGCTTGGCGAAGCGAACCAGGACCGCTGTCGCCGGTGTTCGTGACAGGAAAATCGGCGCCCTCCAAAACGAAGGCATGCAAAAGCGAAAAGGAAATCAGCGATGTGACGAGTCGTAGGTGCATAGATCACATAAGTTACAATGCACCTGAGATTTGGATCAAAGATTATTTTGCGTCGAGAAGAAACGTCACTGCCGTTTACTGTCTTCCCACAAACTTTTGTCTTTTTGACAAAAATATGCATCACTCTTTCGGTGTCAACATACCCAAGAAACTTCAAAGGTTGGACTTTCCAAAAAATATAACAGGATGATCAGGATGGGGAATTTTTAACGAGGCGCATTTAGAGCAGTCTTTGTTTTAGGGCGGACAGTTCTTCGTGGAGGGCTTCGGGAAACTTATTGCCGAAAATTTGGAAATAAGTTTCGAGGGCATCCGCTTCTTTTCTCCAGGCTTCCTTGTCGATTTGGAAAAGCTGCTTGAGGGCATCTTTTGAAATGTTTAAACCTGACACATCCAAACTCTCCACTGTAGGCAAATATCCGATGGGGCTGATCTGGGCGGAAGCTTTTTCATCGGCCCTCTCGAACATCCATTTTAAAACTCTAGAATTTTCACCGTAGCCCGGCCAAAGGAATTTTCCGCTGCCATCTTTTAAGAACCAATTCACGTGGAAAATGCGAGGGAGTTTTTTTCCGTCCTTACCCATCTGCAGCCAATGGCCGAAATAATCGCCCATGTTGTAGCCGCAAAAAGGGAGCATAGCAAACGGATCGTGTCGCAATTTCCCCACTTCGCCTTTTGCTGCTGCGGTCATTTCGGAGGAGACGGAGGCGCCGATGAAGACGCCGTGGGGCCAAGATAACGCTTCGTAAACAAGAGGGACAACGGATGACCTCCTTCCGCCGAAAATGATCCCGGAAATGGGAACTCCTTTGGGACTTTCCCAATCGGGATCGATCACGGGGCATTGAGAGGCCGGCGTCGTGAAGCGTCCATTGGGATGCGCCGCTTTTTTTCCAGAGGCAGGCGTCCAAGATTCTCCCAGCCAGTCGGTCAAATGTTTAGGAAGCTCGGGCGTCATCCCCTCCCACCAGACGTCTTTGTCATCGGTCAGAGCGACGTTGGTAAAGATGCTGCTCTGCTCAATGGTTTTCATCGCATTGGGATTGGACTGCATCGAAGTGCCCGGCGCAACGCCGAAAAAACCCGCTTCGGGATTGATCGCATAGAGTCTTCCGTCGGAACCAAAACGCATCCACGCGATGTCGTCGCCGACGCATTCGACTTTCCACCCGGGAAGTGTCGGAGTCAGCATGGCGAGGTTGGTCTTGCCGCAGGCGCTGGGAAAAGCTGCGGCGAAATACTTTTTTTTGCCTTCAGGATTGGTCAGCCCCATGATCAGCATGTGCTCGGCCATCCAGCCTTGATCGCGGCCCATCACGGAAGCGATGCGCAGCGCAAAGCACTTTTTGGCAAGAAGGGCGTTGCCGCCATAGCCGCTGCCAAAAGACCAGATGCTTCTGCCTTCAGGAAAATGCACGATGTATTTTTCATCGGCGCGGCAGGGCCAGGGCATATCTTTTTGACCGGGCTGCAAAGGAACGCCAACGGAATGCATGCACGGCACGAAAAAATCATCGCCCAATGTTTTGATCACTTCTTTGCCCATCCGCGTCATGATCCTCATGTTGCAGACGACATAGGCGGAATCGGTGATCTGCACGCCGATATGACTTAAGGGAGAACCAATCGGCCCCATGCTGTAAGGTATGACGTACATCGTCCGTCCTTGCATGCAGCCGTTGAAACGACTTTTCAAAAGCGCCAGCATTTCTTTCGGATCGCGCCAGTTGTTCGTCGGGCCGGCGTCGTCTTTGGACTCGGAGCAGATGAAGGTCGCCTCTTCCACACGCGCGACGTCGGCGGGAGAAGAATGACACCAAAAAGAGTTGGGGCGTTTTTGGGGATTGAGGGGAACGAAAATGCCTTTGTCGACGAGCTTGCGCGCCAGTTGATCGTATTCTTCTTGGGAGCCGTCGCAAAGATGGACACTGTCTGGCTTGCAAAGTTGAATCGCCTCTTCGATCCAGGCAATGAGTTTTTCATTGCGGGTCCACTCTCTTAGGGGCAAATTCATAGAACGAGCGCTTTGCGCTTTTTAAACTTATCGAGATATTCAAGCGCTTTTCCCGTCCCGAGGCAAACGGCGAGAAGCGGATTGGACGCGACGATGACGGGAAGGCCGGTTTCTTTGATCAAGGCTTTGTCGAGACCCTTGATCAACGCTCCTCCGCCGGCGAGCACCATGCCGCGCTCCACGAGGTCGGCAGCGAGTTCCGGAGGGCATTTTTCAAGGATGAGCTTCACGCTTTCGACGATTTGCTGGATCGGCTCGAAGAGGCATTCGCGGATCTCGACGGAATTGATCCGCTTGGTGATCGGAAGACCGGCGACTTGATCTCGACCGCGCACTTCCATTTCAAGCTCATGCTCTCCGAGAGGATAAGCCGAGCCGATCGTCATTTTAATTTCTTCTGCGGTCCTCGGGCCGATCATCAGGTTGTACGTGCGGCGCATGTAATTGACGATGCACTCGTCAAATTCGTCGCCAGCGATCCTGAGCGAGCGCGATTCGACGATGCCGCCCAATGAGATGATCGCGATCTCTGTGGTACCGCCGCCGATATCGATGATCATGTTGGCAAAAGGCTCATGCACCGGCAGGTCGACGCCGATCGCGGCCGCCATTGGCTCTTCGATTAAGATGACTTCTTGGGCGCCAGCTCGGAGAGCGGAATCTTCTACGGCGCGCTTTTCGACGCCCGTGATGCCGGAAGGGACAGCGATTAAAATTTTTGGGCGGAACAAACTGCGGGCGGGAGTGACGCGTTTCAACAAGGCGCGGATCATCCCTTCTGCGATCTCGAAGTCGGCGATCACACCGTCTTTCATCGGACGGACAGCGTGAATCCTTCGCGGAGTTTTGCCGAGCATCGCTTTGGCCTTGTGGCCGACGGCGAGCACTTCATTCGTCGAGGAATCGACCGCGACAACGGAGGGTTCGGCCAAAACAATTCCCTTGCCGCGCACATAGACAAGCGTGTTGGCAGTTCCTAGGTCGATCCCGATATCATTCGAGAAAATTCCTGAGACCTGTCCAAACTTGTTAAAGATCCCACGGCCAAGCTTGTTGAAGATCTGCTTTAAACTAAATTGTTGTCCTTGTCCTACAGCCATAATCTTAAGTTTTGAGAAGTTCGAGAACGTCTTCCCACGTGAGTTTAGCAATTGCCTCATCATCGCAGCTTACGACTTTCTTGACCAATCCTTTTTTCTTCTTCTGCATCTCGGCGATCTTCTCTTCGATCGTATTCAAGGTGATCAACTTGTAGGAAGAGACCGAATTTTTCTGCCCCAACCGGTGCACGCGGTCGGTCGCCTGCGACTCGACGGCCGGGTTCCACCACATGTCGTAATGAATGACGGTGTCCGCCCCGACGAGATTGAGGCCCGTCCCCCCCGCCTTCAGCGAGACCAAGAAAACCGGGATTTCAAGGTCTTCATTGAACTGCTTGACGACCTCAAGGCGGTTTTTGCTCGAGCCGTCCAAATAAGCAAAGCGGATACCCCTCGTCTCGAAATCTTCCCGCATGATTTGGAGCATGCGCGTGTACTGCGAGAAGATCACAGTCTTGTGTTTTCCTTCAATTAGTGTCTGCAGTAGCTCGACGAGTAGTTCATATTTCGCGGAATCGCCGGACTCCGCTTTTTCTTTGGCAAAGATCGCGGGATGGCAGCAGATCTGCTTTAAGCGCGTCAGCGTCGCGAGCACGTGGATCTGCACGCGGTCGAACCCGTCGCGCTGAACGAGCTTGACGAGCTCATCTCGCGCTGATTCTGCGTAGGAGCGGTAGAGCTCTTGCTGAACGTCGGTGAGCTGACAGTGGTAGACGATTTCCGAGACGGGAGGGAGATCGTCGAGTACATCCGCCTTCATCCTGCGCAAGATAAAGGGGGAGACTTTTTTGCGTAAGTACTCGAGATTTTTTGTCTGGTCCTTTCCAGAAATGCGGATATATTTTTCCACAAATCTGTCGTAGCTGCCCAAAAACCCCGGCATCAAGAAATCGAATAAACTCCATAGCTCGTCGAGGGAATTTTCGATAGGCGTGCCAGAGAGGATCAGGCGATGTTCCGCGTGGACCATTTTGACCGATTTTGCATTGCGCGTCCCGCGGTTTTTGATGTGCTGAGCTTCGTCGAGAATGACATAGGTGAAATTGGTCGCCTTATAGGACTCGATGTCTTTTTGCAGCAGAGTGTAGGACGTGATCATCACATCGTAATTTTCCATTTGCTCGATCAGTTTCTTGCGATTCGAAGGAATCCCATCGACGACGGTCACTTTGAATTTTGGATTGAACTTCGCAAACTCCTCTTTCCAGTTATAAAGCAGCGACGTGGGGCAGACGATCAGCGCGTTGCTAGGCTTTTTCTTCATGTGCTGTGTCAGCGCGACGATCGCTTGCAGGGTTTTGCCAAGGCCCATGTCGTCGGCCAAAATCCCATTCAAGAACATGAGTCGCAGCCGCTCGAGCCAGCGGACCCCTTCTTGCTGGTAGCCTCTCAAGACCGCTTTGACGTCGCTTGGCACCTCCGAGAAAGTCAATAATTTTTCGCCGAGCATCTGCTTGCGGATCTCGATTAGCTGCTCCGTCATCGTGAACTCCACAGGCAGTTCTTCAAATTGCGAAGCGTCGATATTGGCAAGGCTCCATAGAGGCCTTTCCATTTTATGGTTTTCCATCACATCGATGCCCAACTCGTCGAACAGCTGAATCACGCCGTTCAACCTGTCTAAGTCGAGCACGAGGATCTTCGGCATCTTGCCGCCCTCAGCGCTCTTTTTCCCCTTGGCTTTGGGCGTATCGAGCTCGATGAAAGAGCGCTTGGCGCTCATGCACTCCCACAACTGATCGAGCCGCACTCCTTTTAAAGCTCCGTCGACGATAAGTTCGATCTCATACGCATCGATCCGGGAAGTGTGGCTCAATTTCAATACAAATTTCGTCTGGTCATAGATGAATTGATCGAGCAGATTCTGCGGACAGTTGAACGCGACGCGATATTGATTGCGAGGGATCACATCCGTCATGAATTCGACGATCTTCTTCTCAGACTTAGAAACGTAAACACTCGTGTCGGGATTAAAAATAAAATCTTGGAAAAGATCCTCTAAAATTTGCCGCTCTTCGACCAGGTTGCGCGCCAATATTCCCTCTTGGGTGACAAACGATTTCACATCGTCAAAGGTCAATTTGGATGCCGTCGAAGGGATTTTATGACCGTCGTAAATGAAATGCAGGCTCGCGTCCAGCTCTCCATCGAGATAAGAGATATCGCAGACGGCCTCGACGCTACCGACAAACGGGAGCGTCACGAAATCGTCGATCGCCTCCGGATGCGCGACCTCCGCGTACCTGGCCAGCTGGGGCAGCGAGTTTTCGACGAATGTGCCAAACAAAGGCTCCGGAATCGTCATATCCCGTATCTGATGCAGATTGCGCAAGTGGACACGAGTAATATTGTCCTGGAAACGGTAATAGGCATTCTTATAAAGCATGCCCGGCTTGGCGCACTCGAAAAACCGCGCCTCCTCGAGTGTTATGGCCTCCTCGCCGATCAAAACCTGTGGATTGACCAAAATCTTCGACGTCGGAGGGCGAATGTATTCCAATGAAAAACGCAAACAGGCGTGAATCGGCGAAAACCTCAAAGGGGTTTCCATCGTTCCCTCATAAAGTCCCGGCAGAGCGGGAAATTCATCTTCCTGCTGTCCTATGAATCCCTGTTTCTTACAGTGCTGCGACGCCATATCGTATGTTTTTGCTAAGATCATCCCGAAAGATTCCAAATCGAGCTGGGCCACCCTAAGCGCCCGCTCGGATGTGGCATTTTCATAAAACCGCGCCTGATCGCGCACCATTTGGACGATTTCCTGCTGTGAGGGATCGAAAGATTTGATCGAAAAACCATACTTTTTGCCCCCGATAAAAATCGACTCCTCATAGCGCAGCGCTTCTAAAAACGACTTGATTTGCGGAATATATAGCGGCTTGGAGCGAAAGGGCAACCTGAGCGCCAGCTGAATCTCCACAATCCCCTTATTCTCATTTTCCTGAGGATTGAAGATCAAAGCGAACTCGGCACGATCAACCCCGTGCTTTTCTTGGGCCCGGAAAAAAGGCGACACGGCGAGAAGCTGCGATGAAATGACATATTCCTGGAGTACCTGTCTCTGGTATTGTTCTTCCTGACGCTGAACTTCCTTCGACTCCGCTTCCTTAATCTTTTCTAATAGCTTTTTCTGCTCCTCTTTGTCGATCCCACCTTTGCCGCTCGATTTCAGGTCGTTTTCCTTCGAATAAGCCACCAGGATTTTATCGATATTTTCCTCGAGGTAAAAGAGTACCGCGGCCAAATGCTGGCAATCGTAGTTATAAGGGCAATCACAGTCAGAATCGATCGTCTCGCAGTCCTGCCTGTCGATCTCTATCTCGCTCTCATAGCAATTGTCGAACTGGCCCAGCACCTTGGCAGAGACCCGCATCAACTTGGCGTCCAGATGGATCAACTTGGCCGAAACGACCTTTTGTTTATCGTAAAGTTCGCGCCCCTCTTTAACGATCGAAGAGGAAAAATCTTGCTTGAGTTTGCGAAAGTTCAGCATAGGTGGCGATTGCTCATTTTTTATAAAATTATTTTTTCCAGCCTTCTTTGGTCTGTCTCTTACAAAAGAGGCGTTCAAAATGCTTTTACATTTTTTGGGGATGAGTTGCAAGAATTTTTAATACAGGAGAGGAAAACCCTGGGCCTTAAAGCAGAAATGTACATATATGGCTTATAATCAACAGTTTATGTTATTTTCCACTTAAGCCTGCAAGCTATTAATACTAAATAATTTACTTATAAACTCACGTGAATAAATAGAAATAAATACAGTGAAAATAATTATAGTTTATTGTAAACTTATAATTAAGATTAGAGGGTAATTATGACGACACATTCAAGATCTGTTTCTCCAAGTCCTAGGCACTTGGCACCCGTCGTCGAACATCGAGGACGAAGAAGGTCGAGAGACCCCAGAAATCGAATTTCTACAGAATCCCCCCCTGTAGCGGACCGCGTAAAGGGGCTCAGCGCTCGGGCGCGTTTCCAATTAAACCTTTCCAGGTCGAGCTCTCGGTCGCGTTCTCCGATCGCTACTCGAGCCGACGTCGAAGCTACACTCAGACCATCTTCCGCTTTACACGCTCACCCTTCTGAGTCAAATGACAATGACCTTTCCCTAACGGCGCGAAGCGTCGAAAACGTTAGCAGCGTCGCCCAGAAGGCAATCAAGTCTTATCACATGATCCAATGGGAAGGAAAAAAGATTCGTATATCGCACATCGTTAATGACGGCACGCAAATCCGTCAAAGCGGCTTAACCGAAGAAGATTGGAAAAAGATCGCTGAGCAACAAATCGCATTATGGGATAAAACCAAAGAAGCCGATCCTACATTCACTGTTGAAAAATTATCTTTTCACGTCGACAGCGCGACGATGCAATACAGGTCTACGACAAGTCGAGCGATTGAGACCATCAATTTCAACGACCCCTCGCTTCCCGCCACCTATGCAGACGTTAGACCCCTCGCTCTCAAAACACAGGAATTGTTCCAAAACAATCTAGTGAAAATCCATCCGCTGCACCAGATCGAAGGAACTACTCCGCGATTATTCCCCTTCGAGCAAAGGCCCGTGCAACCACAGGCTCCCCTCCAGAATCCTGTCTACACGCCTCCATCTGCGCCTCCGCCGGAAGAGGGCTTTTTTACACGCCTCGGCAAAAAGATTAAAAACTTCTTTAGCGGAGAACCTGTAAATCCTGCTCCGGCGCCTGCCCCTGCCCCTGCTCCAATACCAGCCGCAGCACCACCAGTCGCAGCTACAGTGCCAGCCGGAGCCCCTGCCGCAGTACCTCCAGCCGGAGTACCAGCTCCAGTGCCAGCACCTGCCCCTGCTCCAATACCAGCCGCAGCACCACCAGTCGCAGCTACAGTGCCAGCCGGAGCCCCTGCCGCAGTACCTCCAGCCGGAGTACCAGCTCCAGTGCCAGCACCTGCCCCTGCTCCAATACCAGCCGCAGCACCAGCCCCAGCACAGCCCAATCGGCAAACGGGCCATCAGATGGCCGAACAGTATAGGAATCAGCTCCTGGCACCTCCTCCTACCGATATCCGTTACGCTGTTGATAGTTTCAATCCATTTTAATCCCCCTTTTCGCCTTTTTTGGTGAAAAAAGGCGCTATTCCATTCCCCATTCCATCAATTTCTTGATCCAAAAAAAACAGCTCGGCTATACTTGCTCACTGATTTGCGGGTGTAGCTCAACTGGCAGAGCATCACGTTCCCAACGTGAGGGTCGTGAGTTCGAACCTCATCACCCGCTTGTTAATGTGTGTAGAATTGCGGGTGTAGCTCAGCGGTAGAGCATCACGTTGCCAACGTGAGGGTCGTGAGTTCGAACCTCATCACCCGCTATATGTTATAAAAATCAATTTTTCCGCGGGTGTAGCTCAGTGGTAGAGCATCACGTTGCCAACGTGAGGGTCGTGAGTTCAAGCCTCATCACCCGCTATATGGATAACCTAAATTTTAAGGAGCAAGAGATGGAACAAACGGCATCAGAACCTCAAACTTTACAAAACGAAAATGTCCGTTTTACGATCCATCACAAGCCCGCCTGCATTGTCGAATTCGACATCGAGGCGTTTGAGCCCCTGGTCAAAAGCGCCCATAAGAAAGCCGCCCGCGCTATCGCCAAAGAAGTGACATTGCCTGGATTCCGCAAAGGGAAGGCCCCGGAAGAAATGATCATTAAAAACTATGCTAAGGAAGTGGACAAAGAGTGGCAGCAGCAGATCGCCAACGCCTGCCTCGATGAATGCCAGAAGCTCGCTAAAGTCCCTCTGCTTCATCGCGACGCAAAGGTCACCTACCAGTTAAAAAGCCATTCTCAGAGCGGCGCCCTCTTGGTGATCTCCTTAGAAACGGAGCCAAAAGTGCCTCGCGTCGACGCCAGACAGCTTCAATTAAAGCCCGTCAACCGACCTGAGGTCAACGAAGACAAAATCAATGAGACCATCCGCCAAATCCAACTTTTCTTCGCCAACTGGCAGCATGTGCACGACCGGCCGGTCCAAGAAGGGGACTTTGTCCTCTTAGACGTCGACGTCATCGAAGACCACCCTCCAACCCCGCTCTTTTCGCATACTCGCTTTGAAGTCGCGGAAAAGTCGATGGCCCAGTGGATGCGCGACCTCGTTCTCGGCAAAAATACTGGCGATTCCATGGAAGGGACTAGTGTGCCCGATGCAGACGCCTCCAAGGAGGACAAAGAAGAATTAAAACCAAAAAAAGTACGCGTCACCATCAAATCGATCGACACGGCCACTCTTCCGGATCTGACCGATGAATTTGTCCAGAAGCTGGGCGCCTCTTCCGTCGAAGACATGCGAACAAAAATCACCAATCTGCTCAATACGCAGGCCGATGCCCATGTTCTCGAAGCGCAGCGCGAACAGGTGAACGAATTTTTACTGAGCCAATACCCATTTGATTTGCCCGCGACCCTCATTGCAAAAGAGACACAATTCCGTTTCCGCCAGTTGCTGCAAGACAAAGATTTCACCAGCTATTGGGAAAGGCAAAACGGCGAAGAGAAAAAGAAAACCATCCAAATGGTCTATCAGCAATCGGAGAAGGCCGTCCGCATGTTCTATCTCTGCCGCCAAATCGTCGCCGACGCCAATATCCGCATCTCCGCTGCCGACATCCCTCCACCGGCCACTTCGCCGCTGGAGCTTCTGATCAACCCTCAGAAAATGTACCACCATCAGCGCAATACCGAGATCGAGCACGCCGAGGCCTTCTCGCGGCTCGTGCTGGAAAAAGCTGAAGACTACGTGATTCAGAATGCGAGCGTGGCGAGCTAGCAACTTACTAAGGATCAGGCGCTTAGAATTCTCTTATAAGCGCCTCTTTTTTTCTCCCATCTTGCAGATTAACGTTTCATCCGCCATACTGAAATTAATCATAAAGCCTGCTGAGGTCTGAAATATGTATTCTATTCCCTACGTCATCGAAGATACCGGCCGCGGCGAGCGCGCCATGGACATCTACTCCCGCCTTTTGAAAGACAGGATCGTATTTATCGGGACCGAAATCAACGACCCAGTGGCCAATACTGTGATCGCTCAGCTGCTGTTCTTGCGCGCGGAAGACCCCAAGAAGGATGTCAACGTCTACATCAATTCCCCAGGCGGCCTGATCACTGCCGGCCTTGCGATTTACGACACGATGAAGTTCATGGGCTACGACATCAACACCTACTGCCTGGGCCAAGCTGCCTCGATGGGGGCCTTATTGCTCGCCGCCGGGACGAAGGGTAAGCGCTTTGCCCTGCCCAATAGCCGCATCATGATCCACCAGCCCTCTGGCGGCATCGGTGGCACCTCCGCGGATATCGCTCTCCAAGCAAAAGAAATCCTGCAACTCAAACAGATGTGCGGCCAAATCATGTCTGAGCTTTCCGGCCAATCTCTGAAAAAAATCATGGAAGATTCCGAACGCGATTTTTGGATGAACCCCACTCAAGCAAAGGATTATGGCTTCATCGACAAAGTTGCAACAACAACACAGCCGCAAAAACCGACCGAAAATAAGTAAGATATGACCAAAGAAAATAATCAAAAAAAAGAAGGCGCCCAATGCTCATTTTGCGGCCGTCCTGAAGAAGCCGTGGAGAAGCTCATCTCCGGCCCCGACTCTTACATTTGCGACAAATGCGTCCGTCTCTGCATGGAGATTGTCGAAAAAAAGCCGATCCATCACGAGCTGAAGCTCTTAAAGCCAAAAGAAATTAAAGAAGCCCTCGATGCGTATGTGATTGGCCAGGATAGAGCGAAAAAGACCATTTCCGTCGCCGTCTACAACCATTACAAACGGATCCGCGCCTTGCACAAGGAAACCGAGGTAGAGTACAGTAAATCCAATGTCCTGCTGCTAGGCCCTACAGGGTCCGGAAAAACGCTAATCGCCCGCACCCTGGCAGCCATCCTCGACGTCCCCTTTGCGATCGCCGATGCGACCACCCTGACCGAGGCTGGCTATGTGGGCGAGGACGTAGAGAACATCATTCTGCGCCTCGTTCAGGCGGCAGACTACGACATCGCCCGCGCCGAAATGGGCATCATCTATGTCGACGAGATCGACAAGATCCGCAAGACCACAGGAAACGTCTCGATTACTCGCGACGTCTCGGGAGAAGGGGTCCAGCAGGCCCTCCTTAAAATCGTGGAAGGGACCATCGCCAATGTCCCCCCAAAGGGCGGCCGCAAGCACCCCAACCAAGAGTACATCCGGGTCAATACACAAAATATTCTCTTTATCGTTGGGGGGGCCTTTGTCTATTTGGAGAAAATTATCGCCAAACGTCTGGGCAAGAGCACAATCGGCTTTGCCGCTGACGAGACGAAGACCTTCGACGCCAACGAAATCAATTACCTCCTCTCTAAAGTCGAGCCTGAGGATTTGATCTCCTTTGGAATGATCCCCGAATTCGTGGGCAGGTTCAACAGCATCGCCAACTGCAATGAGCTGACGATCGAAGACCTCGTCGAGATCCTCGTCAAGCCCAAGAACGCCATCATCAAGCAATATCAGCAGCTTTTCCATGAAGAAAACGTCAGCTTGCGCTTCACCGAAGAAGCCCTCAGGGCCATGGCCGAAAAGGCCAAGGAAACAGGCACCGGGGCCCGGGCCCTGCGAATGATCGTGGAAAATTTGCTTTTAGAACTGATGTTTGACGTGCCATCCGACCCGACGATCAAAGAGATCGTCGTCGATAGGGATTCCATCGTGAAGCGGGAGCCGCCTCAGATCATCCGGTCGCATACGGCATAAGAGAAGCTTTTTAAACCTGGTTCATTCTGAGGACTAGATCGTTGTTATTCACAGTTGCAGGATCATCGGGCGCAGTCAGATGGTATTTGGCAAGCTTTTTAATTTCTCTACGCATCTCCTCATCGATCACGATGACGGAAGTACCTCCAAAGGCATATTCGAGGACATCGCCGGTGCTTTTTTCTTGTAAAGAAGTGATCCGGACCGATCGGTTGCCTTTCTCGCCAAATTTGTCTGAATGTATCCAGACTGTTTTTCCTACCTTGGACTTGTAAAATTTTTCATACGCAGCATCATCATTGGAGTGTTGTTTGAATTGTTGGCCGAACACCTCAACCTTAGTCAATGCTGTTGCCAAACTTTTCGATCCACATTCGAAAGTCTCCTGTCTGCCGCCCTCAAATTCGACTTTGATCATGAAAACTTCGAGGTTCTTCTCGTTTAAACCTTTCGATTGCCATTCCACGATCGCGAAAGTCAAGCCGGACTGTTCGAACACAAGAGTGTCGCCTTGTTGGAAACCTTGGGTGCCAGGGGGGTTTGTTGCTGCCGGTACGCCGTTTCCTAGTACTGGTTGTTGTGCATTTGAAGCGGGTGTTTGTCGGACTGTGGTTGCCATATTTATTTCCTCTTTTTTAATGGGGTCCCTCTTTTGAGGGACCCATGGTTAAAGATGATTAGCGTGCTGAGTTTTGTCGTTGGGTATCGACTCCTGAAATAAATTGAACCATTTGGTTCGCAGTTTGCGCTATCTGTTGCGCTGTTTGACCGGCGCCGGACTGCCCTTGTGCGCTTGTATCGCAAACTTTCTGGTTTGCTTGCGACCCTTGAGCAAGGAACTGGCTCGCTTGTTGGGCGCTCTGGAACAGGTTTGCTCTTTGCTGCTCTTCGTTGTTTTTCGTTTTGATTTCTTCGACTTTAACGTCTAATCCGCTGTCGATCTCTCTTGAGGTTCGCGGCGCCTTTGATTTGGCCGGAGTCGTTGCAGGCGATTGATTCGCTGCTTGGATAGTGCCTGCGCCTCCTGGCGGTGTCGTCGCTGCAAGGTCACCATTCCTAGGCTGCAACTGAATATATTCATCTGTGCGTTGATGTCTAAGCTCTTCATGCGCAATGGTTGCTTCTGTTTTCACTGCAGTGAGATCCTCTGCACTTTTCATGGCGGACTTCACCTGAGCTACGCTTCCGGCCCCGGTTAAACCGCCCCCGGCGCCTTCTACCGCGCCAAAGATAGCCGTCGAAGTGGCAGAACCAAAGCCAGCTGTGACGCTGCCTACGGCTAATTCTTTTTGGGACCACATCGATGCTTCGACGAGGCTGTTTTCAAGGTAGCTCAAAGCGACTTGATTGCAAGTGGCAATTCTTTGAGCCAGCTCTGGGTACATAAGGCCATCAATACCGCTACCGAAGCTGCTGCCTTGAGTGAAGATTGGATTGTTTGATTGTGCTGATACTGTCATATTTTTTTATCCTTTATTAAGATCTTTTTCCTGCGGAACCCGTATTGATCAACATCGTGTTGATTCCTGAACCGACTTGGCCGGCGCCTTCGGTTTCCGCTTTGATTACATTGACATCTGTCTCAGAGATTTTTTCTACGGAAGAGATTTGCGTAGAAACCCTCTGCGTTTTGGCATCGAGGTCGCTTTTGTAGGACGTCATACCGCCCTGAACGGTGCTTGCTAATCCTTGGAATGCCCGAATGCCCCCGTTTGCAGCAACCGAACCGACACTGCTCAATGTGTTCGCGGCTGCGGCGCCCGCTATGGCCCCGACAGCAAGCGGAACCACCACAACGGCAACCGATAAAACGGTTTGAACAACTACTATCCAATTGGACAGCGTTTCTATTTCCTTGCCGTATTTCAGCTGTTGCTGAGCCGCTCCCGTCATGTTGTTGCCATACTCATTCATGGCATAGCTCATTTTGGCATAGGCCACCGATTCACCGGTCATGCCTGCGCACAATTTGTTGGCGAGCTGTAAAGTTCCTGGACAAGTTTGTGGAATCATCGTTTACCTCTTTCGTTATTGAGCTTTAGTTGTTAAGCATTGACCCATCGCGCGGATCGCATCGGACGCTTGCTGACCAAGGCTCGTATCGTTACTGGAGGGCTGAACGAGGTTCGTTTGCGTTCCAGATTGGATGTTGTTATTCGTTGTATTCGAGATCATGCCCCAGAACGTGTTCAAATTGGTGATCATAGAAATCAATTGGGGGTCGCGTTGGCCTTTTTCGCTGATGCCCGGGGGAAGATAGCCCCCATCCTTGCCGTCCATTAAGTTATTGTTGTAGGCTACTGCGTCTCCTTGAGCACCGAAATAGCATGAAACACCTGTAGCAAGGCCGGCTCCTACGCCGACTGCGGCTCCAACTCCTGCTGACGTCCATGAACCAATAAGCGCTGATGTTGTAGCAACTGCAGCTACGTCTGTAATAGTTGAGCCAGCAAGAGCCCCGGCCGAAGCGAGAAGCCCTATACTCCCTGCCCCTGCTGTAAGGATACCCACTAAAACCGCCACACCTATCGCAATCCCGATGACCACTCCTGTGCTCACACCAGCGCCTGTCTGGGGCAATTGCGACGTTTTTTGTTCGGCGTCTGCCGCAGCTTGCAAGGTCACGTTTTCGGCTTCTTGGTGATATTGCCATCCGTTCATGATCAGGCCGTTTTGGTCCATCTGGTTTTTAGCAAAATCGGTGTAGTCGAGCAAAATGCTTTGATTCCAAGAATCAAAGCGAGTCTCTGGCGGTGGTGAGGGTGGCGTAGGAGGGTTGTCTTTCACCGCGGCGGCCAATTTAGAATAATGTTCGACCAAGGTCGATGCGGCGTTCTGAAATTTATCTGCCAATGCCTTTTTTTGCCCTTGTGAAAGCGCGTTGAAATTTTGCGCGAACTGGGCGAGCTTCTTGTCAAATTCCGTCTGAAGGACGGGAACATTCACCTGATTCGAGGCGGGCAAAGGGTGTTTACGCTTGCGCGCATTTGTAACAACGACGTTGCCTTGATCGGAATTCTTGACCTGCTCTTCATGCGCGAAGGCTTGAAGAGGGATCACCTTATCCGAGGACAACGGAGCTGTTGAAGTGTCAATTTTTGCTGCTGTTGACATATTTTTTTTACCTTTATTAACTTTGTTTATTAATTACGACGTTTTTTGGTTTTGGATCATTTGAGACTTTTGCGTCGATGACAATTGAATCATTTGTTGTCCGGCACTATCGAATCCCTGCAGAAGCTGCATGAAGGATTGGATTTGTGTGGAGTCTTCTTGTGATTGTTCACCCGTCAAAGACTGGCCTTCGTTACCAGATGTCCACCAATCTTGGAGAGTGTCGGTCGTATCGGGCTGCGTTCCGCCCCCGTTATTATTTGTATGGGTCGCTTGATAGTGCTGCTGGGCCAAAAAGCAGATATCCTTGACGAACGCATTCGTTCCATCGCCCCACGTAGAGCTGAAGTGGTTTTGTAAGTTTGATTCAAATGACACGCCATCGCCATTCAACTTAGCGCCACTGAAGTCCTTTTGCCAATTTTCAACGGTGTCCACGGCCGGTTTGAGGGAGGGATATTTCCCTTGGTATGACTTCAATAATTCAATATCGCTTTCGTTATTGTAGTTGGCGGAGTTGCTCTTGAATAATTTATTATAAGTGGTTTGAAACTGCTTAAGTAGGGTGGGATCGAAATTATTCCATGTCTGCTCGCCGACTTTGCTTTTATCCATCTGGCTCTCAATTTTACTCAAGATGGAGTTGAGCGTGATGATGTCGGATTGCACCTGGCTGAGGATGTTCGACTGTTTCGTGATCCCTGAGATACTGTCGGAGACAGCGTCACCAGCTCCCGATCCCATCGGGTTGAACATCGCGAACATCACGATCAGTTCAAGGGACATGCCTTCTTTTGCCCACTGTTTAATCCAAGAATCCAAAGGGCTTTGTATAGGCGTCCAAGGGATCGGACCTTGACCTTGAGCCGCTGGAGCCTGAACTTGAGGATTATTAGGTACTGACATTATTTTATTCCTCGTTTATTAAATTTATTATATTAAGAACGGATCCATTTGGATTTTGTTCTAATTGAATTGGACTTCTTTTTATTCACTACGAACTTGCTCAGTTCATCTTTGCGCATGTCCAATTCCTGCTTTGCATGAATGACTTTATTTTTAAACTCAGGAGAGGTAGCGATCATATATTCGAGGACCAGGTTTAAATCTTCGCTCGATAAGTTCATTTTCGTTTTCACGCGCTCATAGCGCATTTGCATGAGATGGCGCAAAAACTTGATCTTTTTCAGGATCGCTTTTTTCTCTTCCTTCGTTCCGTCAACGAGAGCGGTTTTTAATTGAGAGAGAAGAGAGGTCGTTAGACCCATCATCTCATCAAACAAATCTGCATCTCTTTTTACTGACATATTTTTATCCTTAAAATTTAGGATCATTTACCCGCCGGAGAAACTCCGGAGGAGTGTGTAAGTTCTTCAATGAGGCCGAACATCGACTGATTGAAGGCTTTGAGGAAGTTTTGCACTGTCTTGTAATCGCTGATATTCTCGGAAGCTTCCTGCTTGATCAAATTACCGCTACTTGCAATCGATGACAGATTGTTCCTGATGCCAGGGTCGTTTTTAAGCCTTTGTTCGTCCGCGGCGAGCTGTTTTTTGTCGTCCTTAAGGGCATCACTGGAGTTATCGACCTCGGTTTGGGCAAACCAAGCGGCAGTTTTATCAGCGCCTATCGCAATTCCAAGGGCGCCGATCTCAACTCCTAGACCGGCAATATCTAAGCCGTATTTGATTTTATCCCAGAAAGAAGCATTGCCCATGGCCTTCTCATAGTCCCTAATTTTATCTTTATCCGAATCGATTTGGGCTTGGCATGAAGCGGCAGCGGCGTTATCGGCATCCACAACAGCTTGGTTCTTTGCCACGTTACTCGTGACCTCATTGACGGTCTTTATATCGCCGTTGATATCATCAATGATATCTTGGGGAGGCTTGTAAGAGTCGGCAGTATTCAGCTCATCGGCGAGCCAGCTTTGAACATCAGCCCCCCATGAGGAGTCATTGGCATTCAGATGGGTCAAAAAGCTCTTCACTTGGGCCAAAGCGGTCTGCTGGTCAGGAGCATCGTCCATGATCTGTTGGATGGTCGTAGCAATGTTCTGCTCCATCATCTGCTGGTCGAACGCCTTCTGGGACTGCAGCTGCTTCTGGTTAGACTCATTAGACCTGGTCATCGCCTCAGCAACAAGCAGGCCGACCGCGACTTTTTGAGTATCAGGAGCGGCTGGAGGTGATGCCGGAGGTGATGCCGGAGGTGATGTTGGAGTAGTAGGTGAAACGGCCATAAATTACCTTTTTTATGTGATTTTTTTAATTAACTTTGAGGGATTAAAAATCGTTTGCTTTTACCAGTGAATATATCCCCTCAAACTTAATTTTATAATAACGCGATTATAATTTCATTAAAAATTTGATTATTTTTCTTAAAGAACCCGTAAAGCATTGATTAGCATTAGATAAAGTAGATAGTTAAATTGAAAAGTTTAATTGGAATGCTTTAAAAAGAATGTAATCAGAAGGTTAGATACCTAATGCTCTCTAAGAAATTTATTACGCAAGGCCTTGAAAGCCAGTCAGTAATATTTAAATCTCAAGAGCTTAACAACCAAAGACTTGCGCATTATTGAAAAAAGATTATAATGGGCTCATGCAAGAAAACTTCATCGATGAACAACTCCCCCTGGAAATTAGAAAGGGCCTATTGATTGCGGCTGCCAAAATGGCCTTTGAGGAAGGAGCTCCCTACTCCTCCATCATTGAGCGGTTCGCCAAATTCGTATTCCCGCCTTTGGCCGAAAGAGTGAAAGCTCTAGAGCTCAATCAAAGTGTCGACCTCTACCTATCCCTGTTCCTTCAAGCTAAAAGGGAGTACTTCAAAGCGAAGGACTGGATCGATCTCGCTTTCCAAATTTATAAAGACTTCTCAGGGAAAAAAGACCTAAAGGAAGAGGATGAAATCGCTCAGCTTCTAGACCGACAAAAGGAGAGGATCGAGCAGTATGCACAAACGACCTTTGAGGAGGCTTGTAAAAAGTTCCCCACAAGCTATGAGGCAGCATTGGCCAATATCGAAAAGGAACTCGACCAGATTTTAATCGGCCCCCCCGAAAAACTCGCTGCGTATACCGAGGAGCAGAAGGCCATTTTTTTCGAGAAAATCAAAACCTCGAAACGACAGTTACGGGAAATGGCAGCCGTCGTCCTCAAACAACGGCCCCAATGGTTGAAGCGGCTGATGGGAAAAGGGCGCGGGTTTTATCTTTCCGCGCCCGAAAAATGGCCATATGCCTTCATTTATACCTTGCAAAACCACCTTTACATCCCCTTAGAGACACCGGAGCATTTTTTAGGCCTCGGGGCTGGTAAAATCATCTGCAGAACCGTGGACCTGGAAAAGGGGAGGATTTTAGCCCTTGTCAAGCCGCGAATTTTAATGCAATTAGCGGAAGACACCGAAAAAGACAGGTCCCAGCGCAGCGAACTCTTTGAATTTGCCTGGAGAGAGTCTAACTTTTTAATGAGGCTCCGAGGACAAAAAGGGGTCATTCAGGTTTACGAGAGGATCATTTTTGAAATTCAGGGAATGCAGCACCTTTTTCTGATCGAAGAAAAATATGAAGCCTCGAATCTCATGCATTATTTAGTTCAGAGGCCAGACTTTAAGACGAAGCTCCAGATCGCGCGCTGTATTCTTGAAGGCATCGTTCATATCCATGAGGCTAATATCCTGCACCGCGACCTTAAGCCCCAAAATGTCCTTATCGACGATTCCCTTCATCAGATCAACGCGGTCATCTGCGACTTTAATCTGGCTTGTTTTCTCGACGAGGGGCGAAGGACCGAACAATTTGCGTTTTCCGCTGTGGGCTGCCCTCCCGAATATGCGCAAGCTATCCTTTCCACAACAAAAGAGAAAATCGCCAAAGCGACTACGTTAAAGTTGGACATCTGGGGGATTGGGCATTTTACTCTGCTTTCTTTTTTTTGAAAAAGCGCGGGAAATCTTACCTTGGATATCCAAGAATGAAATGCCGGAAATTCTCGCGCAAATCGCCACCCTGTCCCAAGACTGGTTTCCAAAAGCCTTTCAAAACAGCCCAATTTCTCCCCTCATTTCGAAAATGCTCTCCATCGACCCTAAAAAACGGCCGACAGCGATCGAAGCTTACGAGGAGTTTGAGCGGTTAATTGCTGATTTATGATTTCATCCAGCCGGACTTTTTCGATTTTTTGCCCGGGCCGCCTTTTTTCTCATCTTTTTTAGAGGGGGGCGGGGTTTTGGAGAGCTCTTGAATCACATGGGTGAGGTCTTGGCCGGCCTCGAAGATCTTTTGCTTAGATTCTTGGATCTGCGCCCATTGCTCCGGTGTGAAATTGGAGGGGTTGTCGGCAAAGGCGACGAGCTGGTCCTCGGAAAGGCCGGAGCGCTGAGTGATTTGGTGGGTTTCTTGCATCAATTGCTTGTACATTTCGCTCATCATCGCCATCGCTTCTTTTTTCTCTTCTGGGGTGCCCTTTTCGATTTGCGCTTTGAGATGCTGAAAAAACTCTAACGATTGCGAGAAAACATCGCCGAGATTGATCAGCTTGCCTTCTCCGCCTTCGTGGAATAGCTTCAGCAATTTGTCATAGTCGTCTTTCAACATATGTCCTCACTTACAACCATTTATATAATTTAATTGTCTCTTTGTCAAATTTTGTAATTGAATTTTTTTGAGTTGCTTTAAACAGTTAAAACGATTAAACCTTTGGAGGAAGAGGCAAATAGCAAAACTCCACGCCAGCGATAAATCGATGATTTCGATGATCCCTTGCCCAGGCGGCGGCGAAGAGTTTTGCTATTTGCCTCGAAGGGCAAGTTTTGCGGAGTGCAATTTGTTAGAAGAACTGTTGAAGACATTAGCTGAAGAACTGGAACTGGAAGAAACTCCCAAAAAGGATGCGGAAAATCTCTATCAATTGTCCTTAAATCCGGAACTTTCTGTGACTCTGCAGCAGCTGGACCCCGGCGTTTCCTTTTTGGGGAATATCGGCGCGTGCCCTGCTGTAAAAAGAGAAGAATTATTTATTTTACTCATGAAAGCGAATTTCTTGGGCCAAGGAACCGGGGGCGCCACGATCGGTTTAGACGGAAATGAGAATTTCTTGACACTCTCTTCCGTGATCCCGTATGACATGAACTATAAAATGTTTAAAGATGCTTTAGAAGACTTCACAAATTATCTTGATTACTGGAAAGAAGAGCTCGTCAGATATAAGAAGCTAATGGAAAGCATCATCTAAAAGGAACAAATGTCCGGATATCTCATCGCAGAGGAAGGTCCTTTAGCTGGGCTGGTTGTCAGGTTTGAAGAGGGGGAAGAATGGATTCTCGGGCGCGATCCCGATGAGGTCACTCTCGTCTTAGAAGACCCGATGGTCTCGCGCAAGCATGTCATTTGTCGGCTGACTGCAGAGGGTTACATTCTCGAAAATTTGAGCTCGGTCAATCCGGCGACTCAAAATGGGAAGGTGATTACCGAGCCCGTCTTGCTGCGCGAAGGGGACATTTTGCAGATCGGAAGCACTTTTTTCCGCTTCACGGAGAGAACGCCGCCGGAGCCGATGGAAGAGCTGCCGATGGTCCGCGAGACGGAGGTCGTCGAGGAGAAAGAAGACTTGTCGTCGGTGAACGTGGAGGCGGGCGGAGAAGTGCGATGGCTGCTGAAAGTGATTTCAGGGCCCAATAGCGGCGCGGAATTTGCCATGCATCGAGGCTCCACTTATATTCTTGGGAAAGATCCCAATCTCTGCGATATCGTTTTCCAGGACTTGAGCGTTTCGCGCCAGCATGCCCGCCTCATTGTCGATGAGAATAACAACATTTTTGTCGAGGATTTGGGAAGCCGCAACGGAGTATTGATCAACGGCGAGTTGATCGCGGAAAAGCATCCCATTTCTTCTCAAGACCTCGTCGTCTTGGGGACGACCTCCTTTTTGATGATCGATCGGGAGCAGGTCCATGAGACGATCATCTCGCCGATGGCTGTGCCTCCGGTGAAAGTGGAAGAGAGGCCAGTATCTGCTTCGGCTACAGAAGAGGCTGCTGCAGCAAAGGGCGACTGGAAAGAGATGGTCATCCCGAAAAAGCATCTGATTTTCGCCGGGATCTTCGCGGTGGCATTGATCGCGTCGTTTGCCAGCCTGGTGGGCCTTTTTAGGACCGAAGAGGTCGTCGTCCACATGCCGGATGAATCGGAGGCGATCCGTAAAGCGATTGCCGGGTTTGATGACATCCAATTTTCCTATAACCCTGCGAGCGGCAAAGTCTTTCTAGTTGGCCACGTTCTCACGGCCGTCGACAAACAAGAGCTGTTATACAAAATCAACAATCTCACTTTCGTCAAATCGATCGACGACAATGTCGTCATCGACGAGCTCGTTTGGGAAAATATGAACGCCTTGATGATGACAAATCCGAATTGGATCGGGGTCTCCATCTATTCTCCAGTGCCCGGGAAATTTGTCATGCGCGGTTATATTCAAACTTTAGACCAAATGTCTGCGCTCGTCGACTACATGAATATCAATTTTCCCTACATCGACAAGCTCGAGAACCAGGTCGTCGTCGAGACGAACTTGCAAACGCAGATCCAAAGCATGCTCGTCACGAAGGGGTTTAGCGGCGTAAATTTCCAACTCAGCAACGGAGAGCTCGTGCTCGCGGGTCGCGTCGACCAAAAACAGGAATCCGATTTTTTCAGCACTGTCGATCAGCTGAAAGCAGTCAAAGGCGTGCGGCTCGTTAAAAATTTTGTGATATACACCTCTGCGGAAACTTCGCGGATCGATGTTTCTCAGCAATACCAAGTGACAGGCTATTCGAAAAGGGACGATCAGAATATGTTCGTCGTCGTCAATGGCAAGATTATGAGCGTGGGCGACGCGATCGATGGCATGACGATCACGAGCATTCTGCCAAACATGGTGCTGCTCGAAAAAGATGGATTAAAATTTAGGATTAACTACAATCTGCAATAATGTATCGGGATACACAGAGTGATTCAAAAGTCGGTCGATGGCAATGCCGGCGCTTCAGATTTGCAGCAGGCGGAGCCGTTGGGGCTGCGGACACTTGCAAAAGAGCGTAGAATCGCTCTTTTGCAAGAGGAGCAGGGCTTGTGCAAACACAAGCTCGATGGAGCCAGCTGCAAAGATGAAGATGCCCCGGCGAAGCCAGCGACCGATTTTTGAATCACGAGGTGTATAGGAGTGAAAAATTATGTTTGGCTTAGAAAAGAAAGGGAAAGCCCTTTTCGAATTCGATCTGGAAAAAGAACTAAAGGGCAACCCCAATAAAGCAAAAGAGATGCTCAAAACTGTGGAAGGCCGCATTCAAGAGATAAAAATGACTTTGCGGCAAGGAACGGAATCGGAAGATTTCGATAAATTCGGCGTTCTACTCCACGGTTATGCGGCATTGCAAAGAGTATTAACAAGAATCGCCAGCAAGAAATAGAACATCTATAGGAGAATTTCAATGGAATGGTCGACCATATCCTTTCACACTTTGATCCAGCAATACATGAAGCTTCAGAGCAAGGTCATCTCTCAAGTGAAAGCCGTTGCGAGTAAAATTTCGCAGGCGACGCCTGGCAAATTCTTGCTGCTGCAGTTTTCGATGAGCCAGGTCACCCAGATTGGAGAATCGATTTCGAACCTGATTTCGCAAGTGCAATCGGTCATCAACAACATGGTGCGAAACCAGAAGAGCTCTTAGAGTATGTTTACAAAATGAAGACACACTCTTACATTGCAAACACACTCTTAAACAAATTAAAATTAAGGCATCGCTATGGGACAGCTTCAAAAGTACAAAACCAAAGACCAGTTCCTGTTACTCGCTGAGGCGGGATTCATCGCCATCAATCAATCCGATGAAGATGCAGCGATCAAATTATTCAAAGCATCCGAACTTCTGGATCCTAGCAACACTCTTCCCAAAATCGGGATGGGATACATGCATCTTTGCAAATTAGAATTAAAGCAAGCGGCAAAGATGTTTGAAGAGATTTTGGCCAAAGACCCCAATAATGAGATGGCCCGCGCCTTTTTAGGCCTCTCGCTATCGCTTAATCCCTCCGAATGTGCAAAAGGGGAAAAAGTTCTCGAAGAGGCAGTCCAGAAAGCGAAAGACCCGATGATCAAAAATCTGGCCGCAAGTTCCCTTGAATTTGTGGAAAAATTCGTCAAAAAAGCCCCCGCTCCCGCCTCAGGCCAGACGCATACTCCCAAAAAGAAGAAGTAGTTTTTATCGTAGAGTGTGTTTAATAATTGCTTTCCTTCTAGAAAAGAGAGATTTTCGAGCAGATTTGAAAAGTCTGGACGAGCTAAATATCGGGACGGTGATATAGGCGAGGCCAGGCTTTTCGAAGATGCCGAAAAGATCCTTTTATAGAGAGAAATGAATTGTTAAACACACTCGTAAGGGCAGCGTCTCTAGTGGTCCGTGACAAAAATTCTTGGAGCAATTTCAGCGTCAAAGCCGCTGAAATTACTCTTAAAACTTTTGTCACGGACCACTAGCTGCCCAAAAAAATTCATGGGCCTTTAATCCGCCAGTGCTCTAAACTTAGTTGCCAAGAAAAAAAAATAAACCCTCTAGACAAGGATTTAATATGGCAACTAGCATCTTCTAAAATCCCCTCCGAACAACTCTTAAACAGTTTCATGCAGCTGGACGAAATTCAGTGGAAAACTGAATCGCTTTCCTTGGGACTGGCAGACGATTTCTCTTCTTGGCTCAAAAGCTACGATGTGACATTGCGCGCGTTTAAAGACCTTTCCAAACAAAATATCACGTCAGATGCAGAAACTCAAAAACGCATGGAGCATTTTAAAAAGAAATTGTGTTCAGTAGAAAGTAACCTTTTGAGTCTAACAATAAGAAATGCACTGTTTAAGCAATATCTCCCAAAAAATTACCTCTTGAGCCCGAACAATCCGCAATTTCTTCATAAGGACACCGTTGCACTTTCTGGAAGCTCTATCTCCCCAGTCTCCACCACAACACAGCCCGCTCAGGAAACAAGTCCATCTCTCTCACGCTTCACTCGGCCACAAGCTTTTGCACTACCTATTCCAGATCTTAATGCAATTTCGAATGCCGGCAGAGCGAGGAGGCTGTCCCCCTTGGGATCTCCGATGGTTAATTTACCGACCCTCTTCTCCCCGTTGTCCACAACTAGCAACTCGACACAGCCACTCTCACAACGCCAAGTTCAGCCCTTGACCCCGCCGTCTACGAGCAGCCCTACATCTTTAAGCAACGTCTTTTCACAGCTCCTTGGGACGCCCACTTCTTCGTTCCCGCTCGGCCATCCTTTGAACCCGCCCACCTATTCCACGCAATTCAGCTCCACCAGCAGCGCTATGCAGCCAACGGCACTGCCAAAATCGTTCACAATTTCTAAATTTGACAAAAACGCTCTAAAGAATCAAGAAATCCCCGACTGGGTGTTGGGACACGTCTACTACTTGCTGCGAACTGGCAAAGAAACAGAAGCTTTAGAGCGATTCGATAAACTGGCCAGCTATGAAAAATTACAAGTCTACAATACATTGTGGATCCTACGCGACAAGCCGATGCCAGGCAGCCCCATTCACCATGAGAACTTCGGGGAAGTTTCTTTTTTGAATCAGGAAGAGCGCTGTAAATCCACTTCGATACAAAAAGCGTGCGCAATTGAAATTACCAGAACTAAAAGCGACATCACCGGAACAATTCTCCTTACCCTTAGCAAAATGATCCTCATTATGCAAAAAGGCGACACGGTAGAGTATAAAAAATTGTTCCACCGACTTCCTCGCGAAATTCAAAATGCAATCCAGAAAACGCATTGGGAAGTTTGCGGCAGGCCGATGCCCGGCAATCCCATTGCCCATGACAACTTTGGAAGAGTCTCCTTTCTCGCAGAAGAAAAGCGCTGCGATGTTCCTAATGACACAAGAATAGACACCCTAAATGCCGTCAGCACTTCAATGCGCACCGAATTACTCAAAACGACTTACAAAGAACTTGGTAGCGATATCCCAGCTAAAATTCAAGAATGGGAGAAAATCGACGCATCGAAAGTGGCAGGACAAGCAAAGAATGACGCTAAGAAGGAAACACTGCATGCTTTGGCAAAACAGATCGTCCCCTTATTCCTTCCCGCAGAGGCTTCGATCCCCAATGTTTTTTCTGATTCCTACAAAGCGCTCGCGGCAGCCTATCTAGAACAATATCCGTTCCTTAAAGGCTACTTTCTCCTCTTGATCCCCGACCTCAGGATTAATGAAGTTATCGAGATGGACTCCAAAACGCCGAAGCGGACTCAAGCCAATCCTCCGAACTTTTCTGGCCTGGACAATGACGCGAAAGAAAATCATCGCAGGTCTTTACACAAAGGATACATTGACGAGACCCTCCACACCCTGAAGGCTGGTTTCTACGTCACTGAGAATGGGAATGTGATTTCCTTAAATCTCTTCCCAGCAACCGGTTCTGTTTACACACAAAACCAGGGTCAGTACGGTTCTCCAAAAGTGATGGCGAATGAAACGAAAATTTTCCTGTATAGTAAAGATTGCCTCACCGTTGCGCAAGACTGCATTGAGCGCGGTCTCAATCCCATTGTTCTTAACGCCGCACACAACGAGAATCCGGGCGGAGGATACAAAACAGGGGCCGGAGGACAAGAAGAGAGCTTGATGCGAAGAACAGGTCTTTCCGCTGCGTTAGATACAAGCGTAGGAGCGCAACAAACAAACTTCTATCCGATCAACAAAGATGCTCCTAATGCGGGCCTCTACGTTTCTAATGTCCCAGTCTTCCGAGGAGAAGAAGCGCAAGGCTGCCCTTATCTGGAGAAACCCTTTGAAACGGCATTCGCTGTCATGCCTGCCCTTAACTTCAATAAAGAATTGCAGATGAAGAGTGGCATCCAAAATCCACTGGAGCTAGAGGCGAATATCCAAGGCCGGTTGGAGATGCCCAAAGACTTTAGCAAACAATCGACGAGCAAACTCGGCATAGTTTTTGACATGGCCCAACACAACGGCCACGATGCGGTCGTCCTAGTCGCTTGGGGCAGCGGGGCCTACCAAAATCCTCCCGAACAGATTTGTGAGTTGATGATGAACATGTTCCTGTACAATTTTACCCGCTCCTTCAAAGAAGTGCATCTTTGCATTGTCGACGATCACCATACGGGCAGAACCTTCAATCCTCAAGGCAATTACGCCGCCTATAAACAGACGATCATTCAAAAATTTTCTGACACGATCCGCTCTATTCCAGGAATGAGCTTCCAAGCGCTCTAAAATATCTCCGTTATCCACCTCGCTTGGTTAAAGCGAGGTGGTAAATTTTTTACTGCTTTACCCCTCTATTCTTATCAATGACAAAAAGCATCGAAGTGTGTTATCTCTATGGAATGGGCCTCGAAGTTTAACCGAGTCCCTTGGTAAAAAAATAGCATGAGGAAGTTCCATGGTCGATAAGCCTTTGCCTGGAGATATCGAAGACCCGGGCCGTATTTTTGAAACAATCCCCATTGGCGGCGGAGAAGCGGAAAAAGGCGGTACGGCTGTCCCCACGCAGCAATTTTCGACCTTTATGAAAGCCGGGACCCCCATGGAGACGGCGGGAAAGTCCCCGATGATCTCGCCTTTTGCGATGATGCAAGGGCAGCCTCCGCTCGCGCAGGCGCCGACGATGGAGACACTGTTTGCCCAAATCAACAACGTCCAGAGCACGATGGGCGATATCAATTCGCAGCTCAACACCCCTAACCTTAAACTCAAAGCTTCGACGAAGTATTTGGTCAAGAGCAAGCTGACGGACGCCAACGACCATTTGCGCACGGCCAATACCAAGCTCGGCGGAGAAATGCCCCCAGAGGCCGACATCTCGAAATTTTCGGGGCCGCTCGGCCGGTTTTTTGCTTATTTGACAGAAGGGCAAAACCAAATGGATTCCGCTAAACAGCAGCTGCAAAATCTCAAAGACAAAGGTGAGGGCCTCTCCCCTGGCGACTTTCTTCTCGTCCAAGTGAAATTGAACAAGGCGCAGCAGCTCTTAGAATTTACTTCCGTCCTCTTATCGAACGCTGTTTCAAGTGTTAAACAAATGATGCAGGTGCAGTTATAGCTAGATTTTTATACATGTTTGATCCGAATGCCTCGAAATATTTGCCATGAAGCACTAGGTCTGCATATGGCCGAATGTTCGAGCGCAAATAGGCGTGGCAGTCGGATCAAAAAATAGGCAAAAATCGAGCTCAAGGAGTGTGTTTAATGGACTTCATTATATTCGTGGCATTGACAGGAGATGATTCTCCAAAACCCGGTAAAAAATAAATTAAACCATGGACCAGCCTCCAGATTTTGAAAAGTTAATCACCCACCTCGACGAGATTGAGTTGACGACCGTCCACGGCCGCATCACCGAGGTCGTCGGCATGCTGATCAAAGCTGTCGTCCCTCAAGTGAAGATGAGCGAAGTGGTGATGATCAAGCGCGATGGCGAGCCGCTCATGGCTGAGGTCGTAGGCTTCACTCGGGAAGAGGTCTATCTCTCTCCGCTCGGGGAGATGTCAGGCATAGGGCCGTCTTCGGAAGTGATCCCCCTGCGCATGCCGATGCACATCAAGGTGGGCCCTCAGCTTTTGGGAAGGGTCCTCAATGGCCTCGGCAAACCGCTCGACACCGAGACGAAAGGTCCTCTTATCGTCGAAGAGAGCTTTCCTGTCATCGGCCCGCCTCCCGATCCTCTAAAGCGCAAAATGATCAAAGAGCCGATTTCGGTCGGCGTCAGGGCCATCGACGGCGTCCTCACCTGCGGAAAAGGACAGAGGATGGGGATATTCGCTGCAGCGGGCGGCGGAAAATCGACGCTCTTGGGGATGATCGCCCGCAATGCGCGGGCCGATGTCAATGTGATCTCGCTGATCGGCGAGCGCGGCCGCGAAGTGCGCGAATTTTTGGAAAACGACCTCGGCACAGAGGGGATGGCCAGGTCTATCATCATCGTCTCGACCTCCGATCAAGCCGCCCAGCTGAGGATCAACGCCGCATACGTCGGCACCGCCATCGCCGAGTACTTCCGCGAACAGGGAAAGACCGTCATTTTGATGATGGACTCTGTCACGCGCTTTGCTCGCGCTTTGCGCGAGATCGGCCTTGCCGCGGGCGAGCCGCCTGCCCGCGCCGGGTTTACGCCATCTGTCTTCGCCACCTTGCCGCGGCTTCTGGAGCGCTCCGGAAACTCCGAAAAGGGCTCGATGACGGCGTTCTACACCATCCTCGTCGCAGGCGACGACATGAATGAGCCTGTCTCCGACGAGACGCGCTCGATCCTCGACGGCCACATTATCCTTTCCTCGGAACTCGCGCGGCAGTACCACTATCCCGCCATCGACATCTTGGGATCGATTAGCCGTATTTTGACGCACATCGTCGATAAAGAACACCTGCAGCTGATCGGAAAGATCCGCGAAGTGCTCGCCAACTACAAGAAAAATGAGCTACTCATCCGCATCGGGGAGTATAAGCCTGGCTCCGACAAGGGAGCCGATTTTGCGATCAAGTACATCGACAAGGTCAATCGCTTTTTGCGGCAGCTGATCGATGAAAAATCGAGCTTTGAAGAGACGTTGCAGCAGCTGAGAGCACTTTTCCGATAGACAGGTCCCCTTATGGAAGAATCTTCCCAGCACTACCCTCTTGAGCAGATCGCGATCATCAAGCAAAAAAAACTCGACGAGGCGGAAAGGGTACTCCGCGAGAAAAAAAAAGCGCTCGAGAAGGAAGAGGAAAAATTGGCCGCGGTCGAAAAAGAGCGGAACGAAGTGAAAGACCATCGCTTTGCAAAACTCACTCAGCTGCGGGAGAAAATGGACGAAGGATCTCCTTCCGACAAAATCCAGCAGATGCGCAACTACTTAAAAGTCGTCGACGAAAAACTAAAAGCAAAAGAGATCAAAGTCAAAGAGCAACAAAAACTGGTCGAAACAGCCAAACAACAGGTTGAGGTCGCCCGCAACGACCTCGTCAAAAAACAGCAAGACGTCGAAAAAATGCAGACCCACCGCAAAGAATGGGAAAAAGAGATGCACGCCCTGGCTGAGCATAAAGAAGCCGTGGAGACTGATGAAATGGGTGCCGTGCTTCATTACCGCCGACACAAAAAAACTCATTCCCATCCCAAAAAGAAAAAGCACACCTAGACTTTTGTCTTTTCTATCAGTATAGCATAGAATAAACGAGTATTCACTTTATGGTTGACGTGAGCAAAATCGAAGGACCTTCAGGCCCTCCGGAAAGTTCTGGAAAAAAGGACAAAAGCGCCATCGACGCCGACAAATTTAAGCAGGAGATGCGAAGACGGGTCACCGAAGTCAGCCAGGTCGATCCAGACGAGCAAAAAAAGCGGAAACGTCGCGAGGAGGCTGATGACGAAGAGGAGCCCGTAGAAGAGGCTGCGATGCCTCCATCGCAGGTCGCCCCTTTTTCTCTCGAGCAACCGCCAAAAAAAGCCAGTCCGATGGCCATGGAGGGCCCTGGCATTTCCCCCACCGAGTCTGCGCAAAAGGCTTCCATGCCCGCCCCTCCCTCTAAAACTTTTCAGACATCTTCCACTGATGAAATGGCCGATGACTCCGGAGTGTTGGAAGAGGAGGCCTTCATTGAAACGGCGCCAACCCCTCCGGCCGCTGAAAAAGCCCCTGTTTCCGAGGCGCCTCCTCCAACTCGGGTTTCAGCGCCGCCACCCTCGGAAGAAACACCACCTACACCACAGCAGCAGCAACAACCTCCAGTAAGGGCCCCTGCTGAAGCGGGCGAGCAGCAAAGTCAGCAGCAGCCGCAGAAGAAAAAGCCTGCAGAGCCTGTCGTGGGCCCCCCGGTCACAGCTTTGAAGAAGCAGCAGCCGGCTGCCCCCAAGGAAGGGACACCACCGCCGCCGCCTGAAAAAAAAGGGACGACTGCGGCCGAATTGGAGCAAGAGCAACCTGCCAAAAGAGCGGAGACGGCAGGATTTTTTGAGCAGATGGGCAAGGATGAAGGCGAGCGAGAAGGGAGAAAGCAGGCAAAAACCCCTGAGGAATTGGCGCAAGAGGCGGCCATCCAGGGGGCAACTCCGCCGCCTGCCACTCCTTTTGCCCCTTCATTGGACGAAAAAGGGGGAAAAAAAGTTGAAGGAAAAGAAATTTCTGAAGAAATGGCAGCGGGCGCTCCTCTCCCTGTTCCAGGAGAACTTCCTGGCCTGGCCGCGCCTCCTCCACCCCCTGAGGCATTGCCTTCCTATGCGAATATCCCCCCCCAAGTCATGGAACTTTTTGACAGAATGGTCGGTGTGATGACGGTCATGTCGATGTCCGGGATCACCGAAACGGTCATTACTTTGAATTCACCGCAATTTGCCTCTTCTGTTTTTTTCGGGAGTCAAATTATAATCCAAGAGTACAGCACCGCCCCTCAAGCCTATAATATCCAATTAAACGGCACGCCTCAGGCCGTAGCGCTCTTTCAAGGCAATGCCGATGATTTACTGGCGGCTTTTCAAGCGGGCAATTATAATTTCCGCGTCAACCGCCTTGAAACAGGACATTTGACGGAACGTCCCTTGTTCAAACGCAAAGAGAAGGCCGGGGGAGACAAAGAAGCAGGAGAAGGACAAAAATGAATCCAGTGATGCAGCAAGATCTATTACGCAAAGTGACCGCAGGGAGAAGGGAAACCCATGCGGCCTCGGGCAGTATTCCCGACGATCGTTTTAAAAAAATATTGAAAACCATGCCTGTCGATGAGAACCTTCGCGACAAAAATCTGTTCGCAATGATCGAAGAAGAAGAAGAGGAGATTTCCGAAGGAGCAGTGGCGCCCACACCTCCGCTCAACTCTACGCCTGAGCCAAAAAAAAATAAAGTCATCGCCGTCCAAAGTGCTGCCATGCCGGCGGCCGGCCCTCTGCTTTTTTATTCTTCCTCTACTCAGACGGCTGTTTCTCTGAAAATTTCTCTATCACCCGAGGTGCAGGCGTTGTTTGAAAAAATGGCCTCGGCGATGATTGTCATGCAGACCTCTGGAGAAGCTGAGACGACTTTATTTCTCGACAGCCCTCAATTCGCCTCTTCGATTTTTTATGGGACTCAAATCACGATCCGCGAATTCAGCACGGCACCAAAGGCATTCAACGTCGAGATCATTAGTTCGCCGTCTGCCATAGGCGTGATCGACCCCTGCAAAAATGATCTGTTGTCGGCTTTTCAAAATGGGCATTTTAACTTTTCCATCCAGCGTTTTGACACTTTTCTCCAGACAGAAGACCGCCCCGTTCTGCACAGGAAAGAAAACAGCGGCGATGATGATCAAGAAAGAAAAGGAGACCGGCAATGACAGCGCCCCTTCATTGGGTCAAGGAAATCCAGCTGGCTTTGATTGAAGCTCAAGAGATCCCCCTTCACGGGCAGGCCCCAGCATTCCCATGGGAGGAGGCCCAGCAAAAAATTGCTTCGTCGCTACAGCTTCCCGACATGAGAATTTTACCGGGCCAAACACAGCTTTTAAGCGGTGGAAAAATCACCGAAGGGCTTGGAGCGGAGTTTATCGCCATCCCTCTGGAAATGGCCCCATTGATTGGGAAAAGTTTCTGGCTCATGGCAAAAGAGGACATCGCCAAATTGACAACGCTCTGTTTGACATCCTCCAATGGGAACAAAGGCTTCACCTCGCCCAAATTCCAAGAAGGGTTTTACTATTTTTTGGCGACCAAGGCCCTTGCGGCCGTTAATGAACTCAATGCCTTTGGCGATCTTTCCCCGAAAATTGGAAAAATGGCAGAGATTCCCCAAGAAGAGGCCGTTTGCATCGATGTGCAGATCGAACATCCCAAACAAGTCTGTTGGGGAAGAGTAGTTTGCCCTGCTTCTTTCCATCGAGAATTCAAAACGCATTTTAGCACCCGCGAGCCCGCTCCTTTGAGCAGCTCGCTTGCCAAACAGATCGATGTCCCGATCAAAATCGAAATCGGTCAAACAGCGCTCTCTATATCGAAGTGGAAAAATGTTTCCGTCGGCGATTTTCTTCTTTTGGACAGGTGCACTTTCGATCCACAAACCCACAAAGGGACGGCTGCGCTCACCCTTCATCGCAAACCTCTCTTCCGAGCAAGGGTGAAGGAAAATCATCTAAAAATTGTCGATTACGCTTTTTACCGCGAGGAGCAAAATACAATGAACCCCTCTGAAAACAACCCTGAAGAGCCCTTTTTAGACGAAGGCGCCGAAGCAACTTCTGATGAGAATCATCTCTGGTCCACCGAAAACCCTCAGGAAGTGACGAGCGAAAAAATCATCCCCACCGGGGAAATCCCTATGACGCTGATTGTCGAAGTGGCGCGCTTAACAATGAACCTCGATAAACTTTTGCAGCTTTCTCCCGGGAATGTCGTTGAGCTCCCCGTGAAACCTGAACAGGGCGTCGATTTGACGGTCGACGGCAAAAAAGTCGCGAAAGGCGAGCTCGTCAAACTCGGCGAGATGCTCGGTGTGAGAATCCTTCAACTGGGGGGTCAGTGACAGGCAGTTTTTATAAGCAAAATACACTGCCAGACCTGATCTCTGGGGAACAAGAGGCGCCTCTTCCCGCTATGATCGGGCCTTATAAAATCGAAAGCCTTTTTAGCAAAGGCGGCATGAGCCTGCTTTATCTCGGCCTAGATCCCGAGACAAAAAAAGCCCTCATCCTCAAAGTTCTCTCCCCTGCCTATGTCGCCCACCCGGAAGCCGTGAACAGGTTTTTAAATGAGGCCAAGGCGATTGCTCTCTCAAACCATCCCAACATCGTCAAACTCTACGGGCAAGGCCAGTGGGAAAAAGGTCTTTACATCGCCATGGAGCTCATCCATGGTATCTCTTTACAGCAATTCATCATGCAGCATTCGCTCTCGATGCGCCGCGCCCTTGAAATTGTCCTGCAGGTCGCGTTTGCCCTTCTGCATCTTCATTCCCACGGCGTCATCCATCGCGATTTAAAACCTGAAAATATCTTGATCACCGAAGAGGGCGAAATCAAAGTCATCGATTTCGGCATTGCCCAATTGCGCGAAGAGGAAAAAAAAGTGAGTGCAGGGAAGTTCTTAGGAACGCCCAACTACATGAGTCCCGAACAGAAAGAGAATCCCTCATCGGTTTCCTATTCTACGGATATCTATTCTCTCGGAATAATTCTCTATGAGCTCGTTTTAGGCAAATTGAGCTACGGGACGATCAATCTCACAGACCTTCCCAAAGGTTTAAAAAAAATTGCCGCCAAGACATTGGCCGTCTCCGTCAAAGAGCGCTACCTAAACATCTCCGAGTTTATCCACGATATCACGGAATATTTGAATTTGGGAGAGCTCGAAAAAGAGAGGACTGGCATCGACCAAGTCAAAGAACTCAACGAACGGATCCAGAAGGCTAATTTAAGCCTATCTCCGATCGCCCTGCCCAGCTGGCCCCAAATCGACGTCGGCATCGCCAAGGGCCGCGGCATGCAGCAACTCGGCCTTTACTACGATCTCTTCCGCCTGCCTAACAACACCTTTTTGGTCTTGATCGCCTCTACACAGTCCGCTCTAGCGGAGTCCGCTATCGCCATCGCCTCGCTGCGAGGACTCATCCGCATGCAAATGAGCGAATTCACCCCTTCCGCCAAAACCCCATTTCATCCTGTGGCGTTTGTAGAAAAGCTGAACCGTCTCATCACGGACGATACCCTTGGCGAAAAATACGCTCTGAATTTCGTCCTCCTCGATCCCCTAAGAGATTTGGTATCATACATCTCCTGCGGATTTAACTCCCTGCTTCACGTTCCCGAAGGTCACACAGAAGCGAGAAGACTCTCTTCCGAAAACGACCTTCTCGGCACCTCCCCCACCGCAGAGTTTGCCGAAACGACCGACAACTGGAACGCCGGCGATCTACTCATTCTGCACTCCCTTATCCTTTTTCCTCAAAACAAAGCACCGGAATTTGATCAAGCCCTCGGTGAGGCCGTTTCGGAAAACCTCCTCTTGTCTGCCCAAAGGCAGGCCGAGGCAATAATGAAGAAAATCTCTGCGACTACTTTTTTCACTGACTCACAGTATCCTAAAGCTTTAATTACCATTCAGCGCATTGTTTAAGCGCAAGCTATTGATTATTAATCGGTTGAGCCTATTTTCTAACCCCCTCGTCTACAGTCACTTAATTTAAATATTAAATTATTAATTTTATGTTAAATAAAAATTAATTTTATGTTAAAATATAAGTAAACAAAGAGAATATTATGGGTTTTATTAATTGCGATTATTTACTAGCAAGAAGCAGGGATGAAGAGCGCCAGCTTCAATTCAAAAATAAAGCTACACGCGAAAATTCAACCCTAGGTAAAATTTTCGCCCCCAAGGTGTTTGAAAACCCTCAAACAGGTTCATCGATTGTGCCTTTTGACCTGACAGAGATTCGAAACAATATTGCACAAAAAACACAGCAGGCAGTGAAAAAAGTCCTTAGCTTTAAAGCTTACGATAGCCCGACAAAACAAGCCTCAATGACTCTTACTAAAAAGCTAAAGGAAGACAAAATTGGATTTATCAAGGACATCAATAGTCTTAGGGATGCTGATCCAGCCATGTTCGCAGTCGGATATCAATTCATGGAGTTCATCGGAAACATTAAGAAGATTCTTGAGAAGGACCGTTTTAACTTCGATGATGTTCAAGGATTGCGTAACCATATCGGTTCTGCGCTTACGTTAATGGAAAATAATAAAGCCCTATTCGAAAAATACCCAAGTTTTTCTCAACTTCTTCAAGCATTAAGTTATCAGATCAAAACTCAAGTAGAAGGGATGAGCATCTTAGAGAACATGGGTGATCGAGCCTTATCGTGGTGCAAGAATCCTACAACTGAAATAGTTTCTGCAACAACACTCGCCGATCACGCAGACGAGATTTTCCATCTTATGCCCGCTCACGACTGGGATAGCTCTTGGCATTGGATAAAGTGGGCTATCTGCAATCTTTATGAAGCTTTTACAGCTTTGATCGACAATCTAATATCAGGGGGCAATGTCTATAACTCCTACGCGACGGGCAACGTCGACATTACCTATGGCCATTTTTTGGTGGGGGACAAGAAAATTCGCATGCACATTGGCGCAGGCCTGATGAACGACCCAGCTCTCTCGGAAGCGGCCTTGCAGTGGGGAGATCTTAAAGGAGAAGTTCAAATCGCGCATTCCTTAGAGTTCAATGAAAAAGAAGGCGAAAAGAGCCGTTTGTTAAAGTTGAATGGTGTGATCGATAAGATCAACGAAGATTCAACAACGCCCAATGCCTTTTTTGTTGGCACAACCCATGATGGAAAGATCGCAAAAGGAAAAGGAGAATTTAGCAACATTGTAAGCGTCTCAGATTTCCACGATAAATTGAAAAAGGAAGGACTGGCTCTACAAAGAAAAATAAAAAACATTCAAAGTTATAAAGGTTTTGCGCTTCCCGAACAATTGTTAAGCCCGGATGAGATTAACGACGCTCTTGAGTTTTCTAAAAAAGCCATGAAAGCTGCCTTATTCGAGACAAATTTAAACCAGCATTCGACAAAAAAATACAATGAACGACTATGCTCTGCCTTGTTGGCAAATTTCAACACCTTCTTAGAAATTAAAATACTGATCAAACTGGGAGGGATGAAAAAAGAGGGAAAGATCAGCGATGCGACCTACTCTCTTGTTTGCAAACAGTGCTTCGACCGCGGCCCACTTGCCAATGCGACACTGCTTGCCTTTGTAAAACTGATCGAGAAAGATGAACTCAATGCAGAAGACGAAAAGCAAATCCTCGGTCTCTTAGCCGGACGTACGATCATGGGCGGAGGAGACCGAAAAATGGTCAAAAGCCGCCGTCAAGCGTTCATCGATTTATTTAGAATCATTGGGCGTAACCAAAGTGGATTCGTTCAACAACTTCGAGAATTTGCCGGTGGCAAAGACGCGATCCAATTCGTCCCTTCAAATGGCCAAGCCCCCTAATCGCACTTCGTGATCGTGATCACAAGCGCCCTGTTGCCGCTGAAGTAGGCGCAATTCGAAGGCACTTCGATCGCGATCTCCTCTTCATGGAAGTCTAAGTTAGGGTTCGTGATAATCTCATTCACAAATTTTGCATCTTGATACTTCGATTCGGCGCTGCTCAAAAAGCAGGAGAAGCGCGAGCCTTTGCGCATGTGCGAAACAAGACAGGGGTTTAAAAACGCAAATAGCCGCTCACTCGGTTTTTCGGTGGGCTGAGAGATTTTTTCCACATTTAAAAGCTGGTCCACATCTTCTCTGGAAATCTTTTGTTCCTGGACCAACTTTTCAAAGAGCGTTTGCATTTGTTTGATCGAAATCTGTTCGCGGGAGCAGAGCTCCTTTAAAAAGCGGGCGAGCTGTTTTGCCTCTGCTGGGTGAATGTCTTTGAGCAAGTCGCGGAGGTCTTCGTCGGAATATTTGATCCCCGTCAAAAAGGGAAGGGTTTGTTCGACCTCTGTCAAAAGCTGCTCTCCTTTTTTGAGGAGGAGCTCGGAGTGATTGCTCGCTTTTTGCATCTTTTCCACATCTTGTTCGCTCTGCAAAGGGTAATCGTCGAAAAAAATGCAGTCGAAAATGCCCATCTTAGGAAGAGCGTTTTGCCATGCGTCTTCAATGATCGCAACGTTGGGATATTTCTTGGCCCATTCCCGAGCGCGTGCGGCGACCACGGGATGGTATTCAATGATCGTGTGGCTTTTGGGGCGGTAGGTTTGAATGCGATCAGCGGAATAGCCGAGACCAAAACCCACTTCGAGGACATCGCCGAAAGGGCGGAGGGCGTCGATACATGCCTCCATGTAGGGCTTTTCCCATTGCATCATCACTTGATATTTTCCGTCTTTGATCAAAATCTCTTTTCCGAACTCGTCCTTTCGAAACTCCATCTTGGTGTGTGAAAAATCTTCGTCCATTGCTTAAACTCCGTTTACAATAATCCAAAAAGTAATTTAGGATTCTCTACAAGCTATTTTATTTTTGACGTGCAAGCTCTGGAAAAACAATTTTTTAGAAAACCCTCTAGCACTAGTAAAATGATAATAAGAACGGGGTCTTTTCGGCTATGAAAGAAATTCCGAAGCGCATGCTGCGGTTGGCTCACTATTCATCTTTCTTTTTTCTCCTCCACTCTCCATTTGCGTACACTGCAGACGTCGAAGAAAATCCCATCGCGGCGGCGCCCAAAATTCAGAATATCAATGTCGATAAAGACACTTACACCGTCAATTTCAACAATGTCTCGATCATCGAGTTCATCCGTTTTGCCAGCAAGATCACCAATTTAAATTTTGTTTTTGAAGAGGGGGATCTGCAGTTTTCAGTGACGATCGTCTCTGAAGAGGCGATCTCCGCAAAGAGTGTGATGTCCGCGCTGTCGCAAGTTCTTCGCATGCACAATCTGACCTTGCTGGAAGAAGATGGAAATGTCTTGATCACAACGAGTAAAGCCGTAAATCAGATTCCACCGATTGTCTCCAGCGATCTTCCCAATTCAAAGGCCAATAACGCCGCGCTAGTGACGCGAGTGTTCCGCATAAAAAACGCCAATGTCAACACAATTGCCGGCATCATCCGGCCGATGTGTTCCTCTGACGCGATGATCGAGGTTTCTGTGGAAACCAGACAACTGATCGTCACTGATATCACGACAAATGTCGAACAGATCGAGTCTCTCTTGGCAAGCCTTGATGCCCCGCATACACCTCTGGACGTAGAGACATACACCGTTAAAAATATCCCTCCGCAGGAACTCGTAGCCTTGACCCAGCAAATTTTGACCCCTTTTACGGAAGGAAATCCTCTCATTTTTGTTCCGCAGAACGAGACCAATTCCATCTACGTCGTTTCGACGCCTCATCTGCTAGAACGGGCGATCGCCGTGATGGAGGATTTGGACATGCCGACAAAATCGATGGTGATCAGCCGGCAATCGATGACGGGGAGAAATATCTTTTTATATAAGACCGTTAACCGCTCTGTTGACGATCTCATCAGCGAGCTTGGGCAAGTCAATGAGCAATTGAAGAATTTGGGAGGGCCTCAGCAAACGCCGCTCCAAATAGCGATCAGCGGCGTTCAGCCGATCAAAGATACCAATTCGCTGATGTTCTTCGCCGATTCCGAGACGATGGCCACCCTGAAAGAAATTCTAGGCGCCCTCGACACTCCGTCGAGCGGTGCAGAAACAGGGAAAGCCGGCGCTCCAGCAAAATCGACATTTTTGATTTACAATCCTCAATATCGCACAGGACAGGACTTAAGCGCCGAGATCACCGAAATAAGCAAAAATTTGAAAGATTCCGGACTTGCGGACCCTGCCTTCTTACAGGCTGTCGATTCGATGAAATGGGTCGCAAGCACCAATTCCCTCGTCTTCACTGGCGATCCCCAATCGATTGAAAGGCTCCAAGCGATTTTGAAATCGCTCGACACGCAATCTCCCCTTATTTCAAAAACTTCGCAGGTCTTCATTTATAAGCCACAGTTCGTCTCTCCCGACCAGATCCAAAACGCGCTGAGCGCCCTGGTCCCCTCTTTGCAAGAGACGAATGCCTTTGCCGACCAAAATCTGATCCACGCCATTCAGAGCATGCAATGGAATAGCGAGACGCAGTCCTTCATGGTCACCTCGGATCCGGCGACGATCGAGCGTTTAAAGGGCCTTCTGGCCTCGATCGATACACAGCAGCCCACCACAAGCCAGCTCACAAAGGGATTTTACCTCTATAAACTTCAAGCGGCAGAGTGCGATGTCGTCATCGATCAATTGAGAAGTGTCGCGCAAAAGCTGCCGACAAGCTCTCTACAAAATCAAAATCTTGTCAACGCGATCAATAAGATCGAATGCATTAAAGCCCACAACGCTTTGCTCATCACAGGGAGCCCGGATGCGATCGACCAGGTTAAAACCCTTGTCGCTGAATTCGACACGACGACAAAAGCAGCGGTAGTGGGGGCCCAAACATTCCTGATTTATAAACCCAAATACCTGCCTCCCGAGGAAATTGAAGCAGCGCTGGCCGATCTGGCAGACGATTTGGAAAGTTCCGGGCTCAGCGATCCTCAGCTTTTTCAGGCGGCCAAGTCGGTGCGCTATGTTCCCCAAACAAACTCCTTGCTATTCACAGGCAGCCAAGAGGGCCTTGACAAGGTGCAAAATCTGCTCAGTAGCATCGATACCAGCGCTGCATTAGGGGCAATCCAGCGCATCGGCAATCTCACATTTTTCCTCTATAAGATTCAATCGGCGACGCCGGACAAATTGATCTCTTCCCTAAAAGCCTTTGCCCAGGATCTAAAACAATCCAACGTCGAAGACAAGCAGCTGGCTGACACGATCAATGGCGTCCGATGGATCAAAGAGACCAACTCCCTTCTGTTCACCGGCAGCTCCCAAACGCTGGAAAAAGTCGAAGAGCTCGTCAAAAAGTTCGATCTCCCCTCTCTTGGAGGCCCTGCCCCGGTCGAGCGCGCCGCGACGACCTTTGTCATCTACAACCCCAAGTACGTCGCTGGCGACGAGCTGATTTCGATTGTCTGCGACTTCATGCAGAATTTGATGACATCGGGCGTTTCCGACCCCGGTCTCTTCGATGCGATCAACAATTTAAAATGGATCCCCAAAACTTCCTCGCTGCTCATCTCCGGCGACCAGCAATCCGTCGACAAAGTGCAGCAGCTCCTCGTCAAATTCGACATCCCTGGAAAAGAGACTGCCCCGCCCTCCATTGAATCGATCGACAACACAAGCTTCCTCGTCTACAAGTTGCAATTCCATCCGGGCGACGACATCCAAACAGCTCTCAAACAAGTGGCCTTGAGCATTGCCAAAAATTCTTCCGTGCCCACAGCGCTCGTCGACGCCATCAATTCGCTGCAATGGATCCAAGTCACAAACTCTCTTCTGGTATCAGGCCAACAAGACGTCCTCGTCAAACTGAAAGACTTAATCCAAAACCTCGACGTCCCTTTGCGGCAAGTCTTCATCGAGGTCCTAGTCATCGAGACGACTCTCCTCAACACCCAAAACTTCGGCCTGATGTGGGGCGCCCAGGCGCAATATTTCAATAAAGCGACGCTCGGCACTGGGAATTTCCCGCTTTCCAATTCCAATGCGGGAGGGCCGCAAAACACTACACCCGTGGGGACTTTTTCCCCCACTTTACAGGGAATCAATGCCACAACCACGCCTAAAGGGGGAATGGTGCCCTTTATCAGCGGTTTCGACCTGGGGGTGATCGGCGATATCATCATGCACAAGGGCAGATCTTTCATTTCTCTTGGCGCTCTTGTCAATGCGATCCAGCTCGACACCGATTCGACGATCGTCCTCAACCCCAAAATTGTCACTCAGGACAACCGGCAGTCGGTCATCTTTGTCGGTCAGAATGTTCCCTACACTGGGTCGATTGTCACAAACCAACAGGCCAGCACGACGACCTCGGCCAACCTCGAGTACCGCGATGTCGGCGTCAGCTTGACCATTACGCCGATCTTAGGCGACGGTGATGTCGTTACCTTAGACATCGTCAATGATATTTCTGAGGTTGTCGGAAATGCGCAGCAAGCCGTCAACAACAGTACGGTCACAGGGATTCTCACCAACCATACCCACATGGAAACCCGCGTCCATGTCCCCGACAACTATTTTGTCGCCCTGAGCGGAATGATCAACGACAGCAAGACGCATTACCGGACAGCCATCCCTTGCCTGGGCGGCCTGCCCGTCATTGGCGCCCTATTCAGCGAAAACGACCGAGTCGCCTCAAAAGCCAATATCATCATCTTTGTCCGCCCGCAGATCATCAAATCATATACGGAGTACAAGCAAATCACCGAACACCAAGAATGGGTCTACAAAGACGATGCGCGGCTGCCAATCCTGAAAGAAGAGTTCGACGAGGGTCTAGACCTCGTGAAGACCCCGGAGAATGAGTAAAAGTGGATGTTTTCCGATTTTCGAGTAGCGAAAGGATGAAACGATACTGAACGCGACTCAAAAATTGGGGGAAAATAACAGGATGACCAGGATGGCCAGGATAGAAAATAAAATGAGGTTTTCTTATCCTGTTCATCCTGTTATTTTTATTGAGAGGCAAAGTCCAACTTTTGACGTTTCGTGGGGATATGCCTTAGAGACGAACACATTTACAATGTTTGTCTGCTTCTTCAATGCTTGCAGTTAGCATATAAGAAATTTAACGGGTTTTTTGAGAAATGATCGAATAAAGGTAGTCGGGAGCAAGATCGGCCCCGTTTTCCCATACAATGGTTCCGAGATCTTTATCCACTCGGACGGTTCCAAAGTAGGAGGGTTCTTTGAGTTTTGAGAAAATTCCTTCAAAAAGAATAATTTTGGAGATATCGACTTCTCCAGATAAACCATTTTCAAATCGAATATAGAGAATGTAGTTTTTAACGACTTTCACTTCTACAATGTCGTACAACATTCCCTTACTCCAAAGGTGGGATTCTTTTTAAAACTGAAAGTTTCTGGGCAAGATCCCAATTGGCTCTCAATGCTTCCTGATTTATACTGGCCCATTCAATGACTAAACCTAAGACTTTAGGAGGCTATTTACCCTCGGTCAACGCCAACGTGTCAATTGACACTACTGCCTTGTACTCATTGTATCTCACGTGAAAATGCGGTGGATTATGCTCCCTATAGTACATGGCGATTATGATCCCGAGAAATCGACAAATTTCAGGCACAGATTCTTCTCCCTCTATAGCATTAAAATTCCATTTCGTAACATTTTTTTTCAGTTAACCGCTTAAAATCGTATAGAAAAAGATGGATTATTTTCAAGTGGTCTTAATGCGAATACAGAGGATAGGGATTATAAACATTTTCAATATCGTTTCCAGCCTTTAATTTTCCTTTTCGTTTTCTTTGAAATTTGCTTTAATTACTTAGCGAATTTATGAACCACAGACGAAAAACCCTTACCGTTTTTTTAATAGGCCTCTTGGGCTTCAGCAGCTGCCAGCGTGTGTCAGACCAGATTGAGCCATCGGTCAGCTGCTACGTTCAGGACAAATACCTGCTCTCGCTGCCGTCCCCTTTTCCGCCGCTCACGGAAGAAGAAAAGGCCAAAGATTGGGGGCGGGAGATGCAGGTGGGATTTGGCTTTGCCCGCCAGCTCGATCTTTATCAAGCGATCACCTCTTTCAAGCGGGCGGAATTCCTGATTCCCCCCGAAGAGAAGGCGCGCAGCCTTGAAATTCAATATGAAATTCTTCTTTGCTACTACATGGGGAAAAAATGGAAAGATGTGATCCACACTTTCGATCACAGCGAGCTACGCCACGTGGAAACCGATTTCCCTGCCCTGCATGACCTATTGTTTATTTTGCACGAGACATATCAGCAAGAAAAAATGGAGGCGCAAGCGGAGAGGACGTTTCGCCTCATTCAGCAGTATTATCCGGAAGAAGGGCAAAAGCTAATTCTCTCCACAGCCTTAAGCCAGGGCGATATTCCCTCGCTTAAAGAAATGACTCCTCAAAGTCCCTATTTGGACGATTTTTTGAGCCAATATGAATCTCAAAAAAAGTCTGTCGGCAGGGCGCAGGGGTTAAATGCCCTCGTTCCCGGGGCCGGCTATCTCTATTTAGGACAAAATCAGTCGGCGGCAACAGCTTTTCTTCTCAATGGGCTTTTCATCGCGGCATCGGTTTATTTTTTTGAACAAGGAAATATCGCTGCCGGCGTTATTTTCACAGGTTTTGAGGCGGGCTGGTATTTTGGCGGGATTTACGGGGCAGGCCTAGAGGCTAAGGCCTATAACGAACGCCTGTATGAATCGATGGCAGCCCCAATGATGACCCGCGAAAGGCTGTGCCCTGCACTGATGCTTAACTATGCGTTTTAAATTCATTTTCCTATTGTTTCCGATTTTTTGCCACGCCCTTCCAGGGTACCATGAACCTTGGGGTAAAGACGCGGATTTGGCGTATTCCATTTCTCAACCATCCCCACCAAAAGCAGAGCACTCTCTATCTGTGCTCGTCGCGGAGCAGATCATCCGCTTTCACCAAAATGTACTTTCGCCGGTCGATGGGCCGAGGAGCCATTTTCGGCCAAGCTCATCGAATTACATGCTGCAATCCATGCAAAAACATGGCTTTTTCAAGGGCTATTTGATGGGCTGCGACCGTTTGATGCGCGAGAACGGCGACGAGTGGGTCTATCGCAAGATTGAGACGGAAGGTAAGCTTTTTAAGTACGATCCGGTGCGTTAGTTGAATAGCAAGCGGGGGTTCGATAGAACGACAGGCGCTCTGACCACATTAAACTCATATTGGCCAAGTTCGAAGCGGTCTGGGGCAGTATTTATCAATTCATCACTCATGATTCTAAGAGCTATATCATAGGACAATATCGAACTGACAAACACATTTTGTTCGTTGCTTTTGGCAAGGGATCCCAAAATCTTATCTGCAGTTGCCTTCGCCTGCTCGTCTGAAAAAATGTTTAAATTGCTCACCATTAGTGAACTATAAATATTTCGCCTAGCGAGTTGCCAATCGGAACTGCCAAAAAACGATTTCACAAATTCTGTGATGCGATGAATAAGATTAAAAGTCGTATAACTAGCGACGCATTTTTTTATTTGTTGCGAATTATAGGCTCTCATTCGATTTCTTTCAGTGCAGAGCCGATCGATCAAAATGTCGATTTGTGAATCGAGGCGGTTGTTGGGAGCGCAACCAAACACATCTGAAACGGGCATAACGGTCTCCTTAAAAGTAAGAGGGATCCAAATTCTTGAGCTCTTCTTCGCTGACATCCTCTTCGAACACGAATTCTTCATTATCAGAAAGCAATTCCGACTGAGGGGCGGGCGCAGAAGCTTGTGGGTTTTCCTCTTTCGTATTTCTCCCTTTGAGGAAAAATTTGATCGGGGCGCCTAAGAAACCGTAGGTTTCGCGGAATTGATGGATTAAATACTTTTTGTAGGTCTCCACCATCAGCTTAGGGTTGTTGACAAAGAGAACAAAGCGAGGGGGCTGGACATCGACTTGAGCCAAATAGAAAATGCGCAACCGTTTGCCGTCGAGCATGGGCGGATGGTATTTTTGGATCGCCTTTTCCACGAATTTATTGAGCTGGCCTGTCGTGATCCGACGGTTTTGCTGCTCGTGAACTTCTTTGACGGTCTGAAATAACCCTTCGAGGTTCCTTCCCGTGATTCCGGAGACGAACAAAATGGGGCAGTGATTGAGAAAGGGGGTATCGATCTCAAAACTTTTGCGACAATGCTCCATGCGAAAGCCCTTGACGAGGTCCCACTTATTGAAAAGCACGATGCAGCCTTTCCCTTTTTCCTCAATGTCGTGGGCGATCCGCTTTTCTTGGGTCGTCATGCCTCTTTCCGCGTCGACGACGAGGATGCAAACATCGGCGCGCTCCAAAGCGCGCTCAGTGCGCACGGCGGCAAATTTTTCGACCACCTCGTGCTCCGCAGTCTTTCTTCGGATCCCCGCGGTGTCGATCAGCGTGAAATGATCGTCGCCAACACTCATTTCAATGTCGATGCTGTCGCGGGTGGTGCCTGCAATAGGGCTGACGACGCAGCGCTCTTCGCTCAGCAAATGATTGACAATTGTCGATTTGCCGACATTGGGACGTCCGACGATGGCGATATGGATGGAATTGGTCTTTGGGGCTTCTTCTTCGGGGAGAACGGCGTCTTTGAACGCTTCTTCCAAAAGCTCGGCGATCTGAAAATTATGAGTAGCGGAAACACCGACGATGTTGCTGATCCCCAGCGAATAAAAGGGATAGACCAGCTCCATTTTTGAGAGATCGTCGATCTTGTTTGCAGCGAGAACGAGCGGTTTTCCGGTGCGGAGAAGAAGGCGGGCGACAAACTCGTCAAGGGCGGTGATCCCGACCGTCGCATCGACGACCATGACGATGGCATCGGCCTCTTCAATGGCGATTTCCGCCTGCCGGCGGATCTCTTCTTGGAAGGGAACAACCGACTGTGGATTGATCCCGCCTGTGTCGATCACCTCAAACGGTTTGCCAAAAAATTCCGCATCGGCATAAAGGCGGTCGCGGGTGACGCCTTCCGCTTCATCGACGATGGCGATCCTTTTTTTACATATCCGATTGAACAATGCCGATTTTCCGACATTGGGCCGGCCGACAAGGGCCAGCTTGATCCGATTGCTCATGGGAAAAGTCCCTAAAATAATAGAGGGAAATAATACTTGATCGGGGATTAAAAAACCATAAGAGTAATTTAAATTTTAAATATTACTTTTAGGAGATCAGTAGCCACATCGCTTTTTTTTCTCTGAAAAATGGGATGGGCAAACTTTCGATCGATTTTTTTTCCAAACTGCTGAAGGATGAGCGCTTCCAAATCTTTAACGCGATGGGGCTCAACGTAGGCAATCCTGTCGTCCAAGGTGTATTCCCCTGTCGCAGGGTCTGTAAAATAGTCCTTAATCGTTGTCCATTCGGAGGCGATGATGGGCACGCCCAGCTTGGCAGCCTCCAAATAAATGAGGCCGGGAAGCTCGCAAAAAGCGGGGTGAACGAGCAGGCCGGCATTTTGATAAGCGCTGAGCAGCATGGAAAAAGGCAAAATTCTCTGCTCGGGCATGCTCAAAATCTGAAGATTTCCTTCCCTTTCGTTTTCAGATGTTTGGGTGATCATCAAAGTCGGCGCTTTCCGCCATTTTTTGATCGCATCCTTGACCATATTTTCATAAGATTTGCATTTTTTCTTTGTCGCGATGAAGACAAGGGGAATGTCGAGATCTTTCATGGCGAGAACGGTCGCCAGTTGATTTTTCCGCGGCTCCAGGCGTCCGACTTGTAAAGCGTATTCTCCTCGTTTTAGCCCCGTCCATTGCAAAAAAGAGTCATCTGCCGCGCCTACATCTGAAATACCGCAGTCTAAATAGACGACCTCCGCTCTGCACTGCGAACAATCTCTTTGCAGCGTGGCTTTTTCCAACTTCGAGGTCGCAATGCAAACGTCGGCTTGTCCCAGAATCGGAATATTTCCAAAGTAACACTCGGCGGGAGCATAGGAAAAATATTGGATGATTTCCGGGTCTTGGAATAACTGATCCAAACATGCAAAATTTTCTGTTTGGTGGAGACATAAGCCAATATAGTGGGCGAAACCATAGCAAGGGCCGACGTATTTTTCGATGTCTTCGTGCATGCAAAATATGCCAAAAGGGCGCCCTCTTCTTTTCACGGCGGCGAAATCTTCTCGCAGATCAATAGTGGTATTGGAAAGAAAAACAAAATCGACATCTTTTAATTCTTCGGCTGTTTTTCCGAGGACTACATCTTGGCCAATTTCCTTAAGGCCTTCATAGATCCCATAAATCGCTTTAAGGTCCCCGCCCCATTTTTCAGCTTCATCTCGGCGTGTCACGATGCCTAGTTTCATATATCCTTAGGATAATGCATGTAAATCTCAGGATGATTGACGAACAGCAACACCTCATGGCCCTGTCCTAAAAAATGGCGAACGATCGGCTCAATCCAAAGCTCATCACCAAAGGCTTTATTTTGCGGAAAAATAATTTTCATTTCCATGTGAGGTTTCCTTATAAAAGAGATGTATATAAGTAAGAGGTCTTGGCTACGTCAAGACAAAATAAGAAGGGACTAATGGTCCGTGACAAAAGATTTTGATGGAATTTCGAGCGTGAAAGCCCCGTAGAATCGATCGACCGCAGGCTTCGCAAGGTCCTCCGTATTAAATCGATACGAAGGAACTTGCGATCGTCGATTATACGGGCTTTGACGCAGAAATCCCTTCAAAAACTTTTGAAAACGCTCCCTAATGCTTTCTGTCATATTTTCCTCTGAAAAGAGCGAAAATAATAATGAAAATTCAGCTAAATTTCATTTAATTTTAGAGCGGAAGCAATAAATTTTTTTTCAAAGATGTTGAATAAAAAATTTAATAATGAGAATGTGAGTTTGAAAAGTCCAACAAGAATTAGGAGGAAACGTATGGCAAAAAAAAGAAAAGCAAAAAAAAGAACTGCTAAGAAAAGAACCGCTAAGCGTTCTACAACAAGAAAAACTGCAAAACGCAAAGCTGCTCCAAGAAGAAAAAAAGCGCGCAGAACAGCGAGAAAGAAACCTTCTGCTGCGATGATGAAAAAAAGTATGACAGGCGGAGAATCCTGCTCCTCTTGTTAAGCAGACAAAACTATTATAAACCTCGAGAAGAACTCTCGAGGTTTATTTGTTTTTGAGGATTTTAAAAATTGCAGAGAAGGAATAGATTCCTTTTCTTTCTTCTTGAATCATTTTCGAGCCTTTCAACGATCTAAGCAACTCCTTGCTCCCCTTAAAAGCTGAGCTAAAAAAAATGGGGTTTTGAAAAAGGAAGTATATTGTTTTATTTGTTATGCCGGGGATTTGTTGTTTCAGTTTTTTTTGAAGAGCTTCTAATTCCTTAAAAAGTCTTAACGAATAACTTGCTTCAAAAATCACTTCTCTTAAAAAAAAAGCAATCCAGGGTTCCCACCGGTTGGTATCCTGCGTCGTGTAGAGATTTTGAAAATAGTGCAATCGATGTTTAAGGAGAAATCGGCTCATGAAGAAAAAGGGGGCAAGGATCGCCTTTTGCTCATAAAGCAAAAGCGGTATTGAAATTCTGGCGACGCGGCCATTGCCGTCCATAAAAGGATGAATAATCAGCAGCTGATCAAAAAAAAGAGCGAGTTGAACAAGAGGCTCTTTCTCATTTTTTGTCAGCGAAAGCAAAAGTTCTTCCATTAACTTTTCGACGCGGGATGCTTCAGGAGGATAAAAATAGGCCTCTTCAATTTTACAGCCACTGGGGCCAATCCAATTTTGACGGCTACGAAAATGACCGAGCTCTTTTTTAGCAACCGATGATCGCTTCGCTATTTTATGGATTTTGCAAATCATCGTTTTAGAGAAAGGACGTTTCTTTATTTCTTTGCAGGCCCAAATCAGTGCTTTGCGATAATCCTGCACCAGGGCCAGTTTCGATTTTTTTTTGCTTTTTGAATGGAGAAAAAGGAGAAACTCCTTCGGCGTTGTTTTGACTTTTTGTGACTCAACCGAGGCGATCGATTCCAGGTTAATTAAGTGTGGTGAAAATAGCTTAAAGGATGGGGATTGTAAAACTTCAGAATTGTATTTTTCTAGAGCGCGTTTAGCTCGGTTCAGCAGCCTGGAATAAAATTTTTGCTGTAAACGCTTTGGGGGAAAGGGGTGCGGCCTGAAAGGTTTTAGTTTCATGGACCGAAAACTACATGAATTGGTCTCCAAATTCAACAGAAGCTTAATTCAGAGATCGTCTCTTAATTAGCCCGAAAAAAAAACCTTGATCTTATCGAAGAAACTGCATTTACGTGGGGAGTTTTGCTCTTTTTCCAATTCGCCGAACTGGCGCAAAAGGGCTTTCTGTTTTTCGCTCAAATTCACAGGTGTTTCTACGCTGACCTTGACCAGCATATCGCCTTTGCCGCGTCCATGGACGTTCGGGGATCCTTCCCCTTTAACGCGGAATGTTTTGCCATGCTGCGTCCCCTCTGGAATAGAAATGCGGCAAGATCCGCCATGCGGGGTCGGGAGTTCCTTTTTGCAGCCTAATCCCGCTTCGGAAAAGCTGAGAGGCAATTCGACAAATACGTCGTCGCCTTCTCTCTGGAAGACAGAATGCGGCTCAACAGTCAGGAAAACGTAAAGGTCTCCCGGAGGGCCGCCACCCTCGCCCGCATCGCCATAGCCGCCCATGCGAAGGCGCATGCCTGTATCGACGCCTGGAGGGACTTTGATCGTGATATGCTGCTTAGATTTCACTCGGCCGTCGCCGTGACATTCCGAGCAGGGGTCTGTGATTGTCTTGCCTTTGCCGTGGCATTGCGGGCAGACGCTCGTCATGCTGAAAAAACCGCGGGACTGGTGGATTTGGCCCGACCCTCGACAGCGACTGCATTTTTTGACGGCATCCGAGGAAGCGGCGCCGGACCCGTCGCATTTGGAGCAATTGATATAATTGGTGAGAGCGGCTTCCTTTTCGACGCCTTTCATCGCCTCTTCGAAAGAGATGGAGAGGTTCATCTTCTTGCTTGCGCCTTGCCGCTCTCCGTCGTCAGATTCAAAGCCAAAGAAAGAATCGAAAATTGATTCTCCACCGCCTCCACCGCCTCCGAACGCACCCATGAATGTGCGCAGAGCTTCTTCCATTGAAGCAAACCCTGCGTGGCCGCCGCCGGGACCGCCCATCCCAGCGCCTTTCAATGCATCAGCGCCATATTGATCGTAAATCTGCCGCTTTTTCTCATCGCTGAGAACCTCATAAGCTTCAGAAATTTCTTTAAATTTTTTTTCCGCTTGGGCATCGCCTGGATTGCGATCAGGATGGTATTTGAGAGCGCTTTTGCGATACGCCTTTTTGATTTCATCGGGCGTCGCACTCCGGGAAAGTCCTAAAATTTCGTAGTAATCACTCATACTTCACGGCGTGTATTTGTTGAGCTGAACTATAACAAAGGCGGATTTAATCCACAAAGAAATTTAGCAGATCGCGGCACGATCTGCTAAATGTAAGGAAAAATTACATGGAATAGTTTCTAGGCTTTGTCTTTTTGTATTTTTGCGCCGCTTTAGATTTTGCCCTGCTCTTTACGGAGGGCTTATCATAAAAACGATGAGCCTTTGCTGATTTCATGATCCCTTCTTTGTCAAGCTTCTTTTTTAAAGCTCTCAAAGCTTTATCAATCGGTTCTCCGACGCGAACTTTTACACTTGGCATGGACATCTGATCCTGATTTGTTAAATAAGGTTGCCCTTAATCTTATGAGAGGGGAGATATTATTTCAATGGGATTTCAGGGGGTGCCGAGATAAACCAATTCGACCTGTTCGGAGGGTTCTTTTTTAAAGAGCCATCCAGAAAGTATGCCAAAATTGGGCATAGGGGTAAGGCATATTTTGCCGGGGAGTTTTTCTGGGGAGGCGCAGAGGAGAAAGTCTGCATTTATCAATGCGTCGGTATCTTCTGGATTCACCCAAACGGCGTTTTCTCTCACAATACTGCCATTTTCAATCGCCCCTGTCAGCGCGTAAAGTTGTCCAGAGCGCGCAGGAACGACAAAAGCAAAGCTGCCGTCGTGCTCAGGTAAAAACGCGAGCGGAGAAGGGAAGGTCTTGATCGGAACTTCAAGACCAAAGGCGAGGGTTTTGGCAACAGCTGCGCCAAGGCGTGTCCCCGTGTAAGAGCCGGGGCCCTTGCCAAATGCGATGGTTTGAATGTTTTTTGGCGTCAGGCAATGCTTTTCAATGATCGATTGAATGGCGAGGAGCAGCGTTTCGGAAAGTCGATTTTGATGTGGATAAACCTCTTGGGCAATGACGAGGTCGTCTTTTGCAATCGCAATGATACAAAGTTCTGTGCTTGTATCTAAAATTAAAGTGTACATGCGTAGAGATTTTTAATTATTGAGTAATAATAAACCGTTCATTACTATTTTTGCAGTAAAATAATTTTTTGCTGGTGAAAAAGCATGTCTCTAGCCATTCGAAATATCAATCCCTCTTACACAGCGCACTCGATTTTTGGTGAAACGGCAGATAACGCCCTCGTCTTAGCCTGGGGCTACCATATGTTCAAGGTGTTCAAGGGTTAAAAATTCTTTTGCTTTAGACTCATTCTAGATAAAAAAGCTGTCCATAAACTCCGTTTTGCATAAAATTTAACACAGGCCGGCCGTAAGCATGGTAAAAAATGAGGAGTTCCCCCCTTGAACGAAGAAAATGAGATCCCTGAAGAAGAAAGCATCGAAGAGACGTTAGTCGAAGCTGTCCAAGATTCGGTCAAACAAGACCAGCAGCGCGAAAAATCGATGGAGGCCCCGAATGAGGTCTACGTCATTCCATTGACCCGCCGTCCCTTTTTTCCCGGAATGGCGGCTCCCATCGTTATCGAGCCAGGCGCTTATTACGAAGTTCTGAAAACTGTCGCCAAATCAGAGCACAAATGCATGGGACTCTTCTTGACAAAGAGGGAAGAGGTCAACGTCTATAAAGTGGGATTTGACGATCTTTACGATGTCGGCGTTCTTGCGCGCATTTTGCGGATCATTCCGATGGAGCAAGGCGGAGCGCAGGTTGTCTTGAATATGGAAAAACGGATTTCGATCGTTAAACCTCTAAAGTCGGGCAAGCATCTCAAGGCACAGATCGAATATCACGAAGATATCATCACAAAAAAAGACACAAAAGAGCTCAAGGCTTATTCGATCAGCATCATCACGACGATCAAGGAACTGCTCAAGCTCAATCCGCTTTTCAAAGAAGAGCTGCAGATCTTTCTCGGCCACTCCGATTTTACGGAGCCGGGAAAGCTCGCCGATTTCGCCGTGGCGCTGACGACTGCATCTCGCGAAGAGCTGCAAGAGGTCTTAGAAACTTATGACCTTCAAGGAAGGATCGACAAAGCGCTCTCCCTTCTGAAAAAAGAGCTGGATTTAAGCAAGCTTCAGAACAGCATCAATCTTAAGATCGAAGCGACGATCTCAAAGACGCAGCGGGAATTTTTTCTCCGCGAGCAGCTCAAGACGATCAAGAAAGAATTGGGTCTCGAAAAGGATGATAAGACTTGCGACATCGAAAAATTTGAGACGCGTCTTAAAAAACGCAAAGTCCCCGACGATGTGATGCAGACGATCAAAGAAGAGCTGGAAAAGCTCAGCGTTCTTGAAGTGCAGTCCGCCGAATATGCTGTTTGCCGCAATTATCTCGATTGGCTAACGATCGTCCCGTGGGGCATATATAGCGGCACCGGCGGCCCGGCAGGAGAGCAAGGCGTCGATATCAAATTCGCCAAAAAAGTTCTCGAAGAAGACCATTACGGGCTCAATGACATCAAAGAGCGGATTTTGGAATTTATCGCTGTGGGCAAACTCTCAGGCGGAGTCAAAGGAAGCATCATCTGCCTCGTCGGCCCTCCCGGCGTCGGCAAGACAAGCATCGGCAAAAGCGTTGCGCGCGCGCTGAAAAGGCAATTCTATCGCTTTTCCGTCGGTGGGATGCGCGATGAAGCCGAAATTAAAGGACATCGCCGCACTTATATCGGTGCAATGCCTGGCAAAATGATCCAAGCGTTGAAGTTTACCCAGGAGATGAATCCTGTGATCATGCTCGATGAGATCGACAAAATGAGTTCGAGCTATCACGGCGACCCCGCTTCCGCTCTGCTCGAGGTGCTCGACCCTGAGCAGAATAAAGATTTCCTCGATCACTACCTCGATGTGCGATGCGACTTGTCGAATATTCTCTTCATCGTCACCGCAAACGTGCTCGACACGATTCCCGAACCGCTCAAAGATAGAATGGATATTTTGCGTTTGTCGGGATACATTCAGGAAGAAAAGGTCCAGATCGCCAAAAAATACTTGGTTCCCCGTAACCGCAAAAACATGGGGCTGAAGACCTCCGACATCGAGTTCACGCAAGGGGCCATCGGGCACATTATCAATGGCTATGCGCGTGAGGCCGGCGTCCGCAATCTTGAAAATAATCTCAAGAAGATCATGCGCAAAGTCGCAATCCAGGTCGTCAAATCCATGGAGAAAAAGGCAGGGAAATTCAAAAAGGCGACGATTTCGGAAAAGACCTTAGGCAAGTATTTAGGCAAACCGATTTTCACAACAGACCGCTTTTACGAACGAACGCCTGTCGGCGTATGCATGGGACTTGCTTGGACGTCACTTGGCGGCGCGACATTGTATATTGAGGCCACGCGCGTCCCCGCCGAGAAAACCGATATGAAGCTGACAGGACAGGCGGGCGATGTGATGAAGGAATCTTCGCAGATCGCTTGGACATTTTTGCATAGCACGGTCGATAAATACGCGCCGCGCACACCATTTTTTGAAAGGTCGCAAGTCCACGTCCACATTCCCGAAGGCGCAACGCCGAAAGACGGGCCGTCTGCGGGCATTACGATGGTCACAGCGATGCTTTCACTGCTCCGCGATGAGCCTGTTCTCGAAGATCTCGGCATGACCGGGGAGCTGACGCTGACCGGAAAAGTGCTTCCGATTGGCGGCGTCAAAGAAAAACTGATTGCCGCAAAACGCTCAGGGGCTAAGGTCTTGATTTTCCCTAAAGAGAATCAGCGCGATTACGATGAGCTTCCCGCGTATCTCAAAAAAGGGATCCAACTCCATTTTGTCAAAAGCTACGATGAGGTTTTCAATGTCGCTTTCCCGAAAAAGTAGCAACTTTGCGGAGGCGATCCGCTCAAAAGTCATTGACCCTGCTCACATCGAACAAAAAGTCATCGAGCTGCGTTCCTCCAGCAAAACAATTGCGACATTGAACGGTTCATTTGATCTGATGCACGCCGGGCATCTTGAGATGATTTATCAAGCTTGCCATCTTGCGGACGTGCTGATCCTAGCGCTCAACACCGACCGGTCGATCAAAGAGTACAAAAGTCCGCTGCGGCCCATTATCCCTCTCGAGTATCGGATTTGGATGATGGCCGCCTTGGAAATGGTCGATTATGTGACCTGGTTTGATGAAACGGACCCCCGTCAAATCCTCTCGCGGATCAAGCCCGATGTCCACGTCAACGGCGCTGAATATGGAGAAAATTGCATTGAGGCTGAAACGGTCCGTGCTCATGGAGGAAAAATCCATATTGTTTCTTTAGTGCCGGGGCTTTCAACTTCAGAAATCATCAAAAAAATACTAACCGTATGCGTCTGATCGGCGAATTTGAAACGGAAAAAGAGGCCTACACCTTTTACTCTTTTCTGCTCAAAGAAGGAATCCAAAACATTTATGAACCTCATCCGGACAAAGCTGGTGTGAAGCATTACTGCATTTGGATTTACGATGAGGACGATTTTGAAATCGCTATTGATTGGTTGAAAAAGTTCAAAGAAACCCCCGGCGATCCGAAATTTCAAGTGGAGATGCCCATTGCGGCAACCCCGCCGCCGCTCAATTACGCTCAAGTCTCCGAAGAAGAAGAACTCAAATGGAAGCCTGTCCCATCGATCCAGGTCAAAGAGCGCCGCTTTTCGTTTACGCTGACCCATTTGATCATCGCGATCTGCGGACTATTATATTTATGGAACTCTTTCGAGGAAAAAAATCTCGAAGAAGAATACGGCCCTGTCGGAGAGACGATAGCGCAGACTTCTTTGATGAAGAGATTGCTTTTCGACTACCCCTACTCCTATGCTTATGTCGAAGAAATCGTCGAAAAATTCCCGCTGAACACCTATAAGGAAGAAAAGGAGCTCCCCCCTCAAGCGAAGAGCTTACTGGTCAAAGCCCAAGTTCTTTCTTGGCGGGGCGTTTACGATTTTTTTATGACGGCAAAAAAATACGGCTGGGACTGCGCTAGCCAAGTGCCTATGTTCGAAAAGATCCGGCAAGGTGAAGTTTGGCGGTTGTTTACTCCCTGCATACTCCACCGCGATTTTTTGCACCTCCTCTTTAATATGATCTGGGTCTGGATCCTGCTCAAACAGGTCGAGCAGCGGCTCAAAAAATGGAAAATAGGCCTTCTTATCCTGTTGATCGCCGTCGTCTCCAATACCGCCCAATATTTGATAGGCGGTCCCTTTTTTTTAGGATTTTCTGGCGTTATCGTCGGGCTAGCAGGGTTCATCTGGATACGCCAAAAGAAGGCTCCTTGGGAAGGCTACCCGCTGCAAAAAGGAACGCTTTTTTTCCTTTTGCTTTTTGTCCTAGCGATGCTTGCATTGGAGCTGCTTGCATTTAGCCTGCATCTCTTTTCAACGATTCAAATCTCCGCCGGCATCGCCAACACCGCCCACATTGTCGGCGGGGCGATGGGCATGCTGCTCGGCAGAATCTCATTTTTTGGAAGAGGTGGATCTTGACCTTGCGCGATTTGACCATTTTAGGATGTTCCAGCCAGCAGCCCACACGCGCGCGAAACCACGGAGCTTATCTCATGCGCTGGAACGAGGAAGGGTTGCTTTTTGACCCCGGCGAAGGGACGCAGCGGCAGTTCATTTTTGCAAATGTCGCTCCCCCTTGCGTTACCCGAATTTTCGTCAGCCATTTTCATGGAGACCATTGCCTAGGATTGGGTTCGATGCTCATGCGTCTCAACCTCGACAAAGTCACCCATCCGATCCATTGTTATTATCCCGCCAGCGGGCAGACCTATTTCGACCGGCTCCGCTACGGAACGATTTACCACCAGACCATTCAAGTGATCGAGCATCCCATCAAGAATGAAGGGGTTGTCCATGAGGATGAGCATTTCCGCATTGAAGCCAAGTACCTAGAGCACGGGGTGGACAATTTGGGCTGGAGGATCAAAGAGAGCGATGTCCACAAGTTCGATAAGGCGAAACTCGCCGCGGCCGGTGTCAAGGGCCCTAACGTTCGTCTTTTAGAAGAGAAAGGAGAGTTGATCATCGAAGGGCGCAAGGTCCGTCTTGATGACGTCAGCCATGTCCAAATCGGCGATGTGGTGGCCGTTGCCATCGACACCCTCCCATGCCAGGCGGCCATCGATCTTGCCCGCGGTGCAAAGCTCTTCTTGTGCGAAAGCACTTACCTAGAATCCCATCGTGATCTTGCTGAAAGGCATCATCACCTCACCGCTAAACAAGCCGCCGAAATGGCAAAGGCCGCAGGCGCCGAAATGCTCGTGCTGACCCACTTTTCGGCCCGGTACCAAGACGCTGAAGTCTTTCTCAAAGAGGCCAAGCCAATATTTCCCAACACCTTCGTCGCCGAAGACCTTCGTGTCTTCGAGTTTTGATTCGAGTAAACGCAAAGGCGCACAAGTCGCGAAGACGCAAAGATTTATATATTTCTTTGCGTCTTCGCGACTTGTGCGCCTTTGCGTTGAAATCCGAAATCTAATGTTTTTAAAACGAGTTTTTAGTGCGCGTTTAGGTCTTTTGTGATGAGTTGGAGCTCTTGGATGAGGATGCCGAGAGGTTGAGGATTCGCGGCAAAAGTGTGCAGCATTATGCTCAGGTGCGAATGGTCATGATGTTTGGAAGAGTAATTTTCAATCGCCTGAAATAACGATATGCTGCCTTTCACTCCGGGAATTTCTAGAGGCTCTTGGAAGATGTTCTTCAGGATCTCCGCGCTATCTTTCAGATTTTCTCTAAGCATTTTTACCTCAAGGTAATGGATTCATCAATCGTTTCATTCAGTTTCGAGGCGTTTTTTACAAATTTGTCTAAAAAGGGAGCGTGGGAGGCCAACGAGGGATCATCCATCAGCTTTTGAAGCTGTTCAGCCATGGTCAATACCTGCTCCTTCATGTGTTTAGCGAGCGCCGGGACATCGTGACCCGCTTTTTGAGAGTGCAAAGGGTGAGAAATCCGTCCAATGGGGTCTACCATGTCGTTACCTTTTTTTCGAAGTGTGCTTTTTTGTCCGGCGTTTTTTTGGAGGTTTGGCCTCCCGCACAAAATTCGTTTGGGTTGGCCAGCCGGCTATCGGGGGAATATCTTTCATAATTAACCTTTTTCATTACAATACAATTAAAATCATAAAATTGTCAAATTACAACATAATAATAATCCATAAAAAGAAGCTAGCTTTAGTTCAGTATTCCTAAGTTGTAAATATTGAGGCGCTTGAGATGTTGTGGCCGATTTTACCGAGACATTTGTCGGTACCTCTAGGGAGCTTTCACGCCAGAAATTCCTTTCAAAAACTTTTGTCACGGGACCACTAGGGAGTGTACCGCAAAGATTCTTCTGTCGATTGTGGATTATTTTGGCTGCTTTTCGATTCTTTTACGGGGCTTGTCTAGGCAAGTGGATACAACCCCAGCAAAAAGGGTTCGAAAATCGACGGTCAGCCGAAACAAAAAAGGAATTGAAGTAAAAAAATAAATCATTACTCTTAGTCTATTGTTTTAAGTTTTTTTGGAGACTTGTCTATGGAAGAGCGAATTTTTTTTTGGAAAGCCTATGCCAGATTCAGCAAATTTTTTTGCCTGACTTTGCTAGCGATTTCTATATGTCGTACCGATGCCTTGTTTGCAGATTTTGCCTATGTGGTTAATCTTGGTGGCAATGTTTCCGTTATTGACACGTCGACGAATCTCGTGGTTGCGACGATTCCGGTAGGAACACGGCCTGAAAAGATCGCCATTACGCCAAATGGGATGTTTGCCTACGTGACGAATAATAGCGATGCAAATGTCTCTGTAATCGATACTTCGACAAATACTGTTGTTGCAACGATCCCAGTCGGTAGCGAACCTTTTGGAGTCGTTGCGAGTCCTGATGGGGCGCAAGTTTATGTGGCAAATCAACTTGATGATAATGTTTCCGTGATCAGCACCATATCACATACCGTTACGGCGACAATTCCTATTCTCGGAGTCACCACGGATCCTACAGGAATAGGAATATCCCCAAATGGTAATTTCGTCTATGTGACAGACCAAGGTACAGCGAGCGTCTCTGTCATTGATACAGGATTGAATACGGTCACTGCGACAATTGGTGTGGGAGCCAACCCCTATGCCGTGTCGGTTACCCCAAACAACGAATTCGCATACGCTGTTAACCAATTAAGCAATAATGTTTCGGTGATCAATACGGCAACAAATCTCGTCATAGCAACGGTCCCATTAGGAGGCAGTCCGTTTGACACAGCGACTTCACCGGATGGTTCTTCAGTTTACGTTGCGAGCACTGCAAACGCTCTTTCCGTGATCAGCACAACAAGCAATACAATCATTGCTACAATTCCCGTGGGGGCAGACCCTACTGGGCTTGCTTTCACGTCTGATGGCTCTTTGGTATTCGTGGCAAATTTTGTCGGCGATAACGTGTCTGTGGTCAACACATCGACGGCGATGGTCATTGCAACAATTACAGCAGGTGTCACCCCAAATGCTGTAGCAATCAGGGCGACGCCCACTCCACCGCCCACGCCGATTTTTCCACCCACAAATCTTAGAGGGCACCAAAAAAGGGACGATATAGCCGTTGCACACGAGTTTTATAATAAGCTGAAATGGGATGCCAATCCTTCCGGTATTCCTGCAGCCGGATATCTGATTTTCCGCAATTCAACTCGGATAGCGAAGTTGAGTGCACATACTTTTGAGTTCGAAGATCATGATATCAAAAAAAATGCGTCGATCACGTACAAAGTCGTTGCTTTTGATGCGGAAGGCAATCAAAGCAGCCCTGCGACGATCACCATCGACTAATACGCATTGTGGCGCGCCTGGGGGGAATGAACATTCCCTCCCGTGTTATTCTGGTCGAACAGTGTACTCCAAATCAAAAAAGTTTTTTCCGTCTTCCTGAAAGGCGGCTTCACTTGCATGTTTGCTCAGCTCGCCATGCAAGTTATGGGCAATTGGGTGCTTAGCGCCGAGTGAATCTGCAATGGATCAAAAAAAAATTTCCATAAAAAAGTATTTCATTATAATGAGGCTATTTAAATTCCCTCACCGGAGCCCCCATGCAGCTAAAAATTCCTGCTCTCGTGTTTTTTTCTACCCTGCTTTTAACACAAGGATTCGCTGATCATCCCCAATTCGGTAGTGTTGTTTTGAATGAGAAAGTTTTCTTGGTGGAGGATTTAGCTTCCCAATCCTCTTCTAACAATTCTGAAACTTCCAGTAACGGCACAAACACCGCTAATTCCTCTTCTTCAATGAAAAAATCTACCGAGAAAAATGAATATCGATCGTTGGTTGAATTCAAAGCCGGCTATTTCTTTTTTACCGACCACAAAATGCGGAAAGTTTTCGATCAGGGAGGGCTAGATCTCCAACTATGCGCCTCTGGGCCCGTTTGGCAATGGCTACATGTTTATGGCAGCGTTGAATATTTAGAGAAGCATGGGAGATCATTGGGCCGCCACCAGAAAACACGAATTTGGGAAATTCCATTAAGTTTAGGTTTAGAGGCTGTCGCAAAAATTGGCAAAATGATGCAGTATTACTTTACAATTGGGCCACGCTACATCTTTGTTCATGTGCATACCAAGTCCCATTTCTTCGATAAAACCATGAATCAAAATGGGCTGGGAGGATTTGCCAACACAGGCTTCCATTTTTTCCCAACAGAACACCTTGTCATCGATATTTTTGGAGAATACTCTTACGCGCGCATGCATTTTCATCCACATAAAAAACATGTTTACGGAGACTCAAGGCAAGTGGGCGGCTTAACATTCGGCGGTGGCATAGGATATGTTTTCTAAAGTATATCCTTCCCAAGTTGACCCGTGCCGATTCTTATAGAAACTCTTAATTGATGGCTGATCACGCCTGCCGCAATGGCAAAGGCTGAGGCCACATTCAGGGAGTTTTTGTAGCCGTAGAGCGGGATTTTGACCGTTTGAGTCCTCAAAGACAGAGATTCTTCAGATAGTCCATATTCTTCATTGCCTAGCATTAATGTAAAACAATCGGGAAACTGAAAATCGAAGATCGAGGGCGCTTCGTCATCTGTCTCAAGGGCGATGAGCGGCTGGGGCAATTCGGACAGCTTTCTTATTTGATCGCAAGATACTTTATCACAGGTGCCCATCGAAGTCTTTTGCACTTTGGGGTTATCGATGTAGGGTGTGTTTTTGGCAAAGCAGATGCTGCCGAGGCGGAATGCTTCTACAGTGCGCAGGATGCTCCCTACATTGAAGGCAGAGCGCAAGTTGTCGAGATAAATCACCACGGGAAGGAAAGGGATCGATGAGGCTTGATCTTTCTTCCGAAAGGGGACAGGGAGAAGATTGTGCTCCTTCCAGGAAAATTCAGTATGGGAAAGATGATGGTGGTAGCGGTCGGAGATCTGTTGAAAATGATGCTCATCCAAGGCGGGGAGCTTCAGCCACCCTTCTATACGGCGGTAGAGTAGAAGTAACTTCTGATCGCCCCCTTCATGGTAGGCGCGTAGAAGTTCTGCGGCTTTTTTATGGCGGACCCTCTTGGAAAAGCGAAGAAATTCCGATTCGGTCATCTTTTAACTGCGGCGAAATACTCGTCGAGCTTTCCCTCGAAGATGTTCAAGCGGTTTTCTTCAAAGGCGACGATCTTGCTCGCCGTATTGCCGATCAGATCGCGGTCGTGGCTGGCGATGATGGCCGTTCCTTTGAAGTCTTGCAAGGCCCAGGAAAGTGCCGAAACGGCCTCAAGGTCGAGGTGATTATTGGGCTCATCCATGATCAGCACATTGTAATTGCAGAGCATCAAACCGCCGATGATCAGGCGAGCCGTCTCTCCCCCGGAAAGGTGGGAGATCGGTTTGAAGGCATCGTCCCCGGAAAAAAGCATTTTTCCAAGAATGCTGCGTATATCTTGGTCATAGACCCCTTCTCGCCGTTTTTTTAGCCAATCGAAAGCGGTCATCGAGCTTTTTTTGTCGATCACCTCCGAGTGGTTTTGAGGAAAATAACCAACCTGCACCTGATGGCCGACCTCGATGTTCCCCATATCGACAGGAAGCATCCCGGCAAGCATTTTAAGAAGGGTAGTCTTGCCCCTCCCGTTATTGCCGATGACGCCGATTTTTTCTCCTTTCGCAGCCTCGAAAGAAAAATTGTGGATGACGGGCTTACCGTCGTAACCTTTGGAGACATCGTTCATTTTGAAAACAATTTGGCCAGAGGGCTTTTCGGGTGGATAAAACCGAATATAGGGGCGTTGGATATTGGACTTTTTTAGCTCTTGCGGCTCGAGGCGCTCGATTTCCCGGATGCGCGATTGGACCTGGCTTGCGCGCGTGCCGGCGCCGAATTTGGCGACGAACTCGCGAAGCTGGGCCACTTTTTTCTCTTTGGTCTTGTTTTCCGATTCTGTCCTTTCGCGGACTGCCATCTTGGCGACGAGCATCTGGTCGTAATTGCCAGGATAGATGATGACTGTCTCGTAGTCGATGTCGGCGATATGTGTCGTGACTGCGTTTAAGAAGTGACGGTCGTGGCTGACGACGATCAGCACGCCTTTGTAATCGTGCAGGAAATTTTCCAGCCAGCCGATCGATTCCAAGTCGAGGTGGTTAGTGGGCTCGTCCAGAAGAAGCGCATCGGGGTTGCCGAAGAGCGCCTGGCAAAGCAGCACTCGGAATTGTCTGTCGGTTGGGATCGCATGCATTTTTTCATGATGCAGCTGGGAAGGGATGCCCATGCCGGAGAGGAGGATTTCTGCGTTCGATTCGGCGTCATAGCCATCTTCTTCATTGATGATCTCTTCGAGCTCGCCCAAGCGGATGCCCACGTCGTCTGTCATCTCGACATCATAGAGGCTATCGCGCTCTGCCATCGCATCCCAAAGACGCTGGTTGCCCATGATGACGACGTCGAGAACCCTGTTGTCTCGGAACTGCTCGATGTTTTGTTTTAAAAAGCCTACTTTGCGTGGCAAGGAAACAGATCCGCTCGTCGGCTCTTCGACGCCCATGATGATCTTTAGGAGGGTCGATTTTCCCGCTCCGTTGGGCCCTGTGAGTCCGTACCGGCAAAAGGAGTTGAACGTGATGGTGATGTTTTCAAAAAGGAGGCGAGGCCCGACTTTTTTGGTGATTTCGCGTAAACTTATCGGCATAGGATTTTAATGATAAAGCAGAGAAAACAAGCTTACCATAAAGCCCTGACGGAAGCCAAGTCAAAAGCTACAATTGAACTTTATTGAGATTTCTTAAATTCTGGCCTAATGTTTCGACCACCTCTGTTTCCGAGATCCTACCTTGGCTAAATTCTTTCCAAAGGTCATTTTCAAGCCCGACGAGATGAGGGTAGTTTGTGAGAACTAATCCCCTGTCAACGATTTCCATGATGCGCGATTCGCAGTCATAATTTTCTTTAATATGAGCATTGAACGCATGAGCTTCCCTCAAAATGGTTTATCAATATTTCTATTTAAAAATTAATAAAGAATCTAAGATCTTGCATAGGAATAAGAATGATTACTTTTGGCGAAGCGGCGCATAAATTCTTAAATTATCTTCGAGACGTCAAAAATGCATCCGAGCATACACTTCGAAGCTATGCTATTGATTTAGAAGGGTTTAAACGGTTTTTCGAAGGGGAAACTCCGACCCCCTTTGCACCCGCTCAGGTGGACAAACGGGCCTTGCGCGCCTACTTGGCCGCCATCTCAGCAAAGAGCTCGACTAAGAAAACCGTCTTAAGAAAGCTTTCCTCTTTGCGCTCCTTCTACAAGTACCTCATGAAAGAGAGGCTCGTCGCACACAACCCTCTAGATGAGATCGACAGCCCGAAATTGGAGAAGAAAATTCCCCCTTCGCTGACGTATACCGAAGTCATGCTTTTTTTCGAGCAGGCGGACACCGGGAACTACTTGGGTTTTCGCGACCGCTGCATTATGGAGCTGTTTTACAGCAGCGGCCTTCGCCTTAGCGAGCTTGCAGGCCTGAATCGAGAAGATTTTGACGATCGATCTCTTCGTCTCAAAGTGAAGGGAAAAGGAAAAAAAGAGAGGATTGTTCCCATCACACAGACAGCCGCCAAATGGATGAAGGACTACCTCGAACACCCCGAAAGAGGCCCTATAGAAGTGGATGAAAAAGCGATTTTCCTCAACAAATGGGGCAAACGGCTCACTGTCCGCTCTATTGACCGCAACTTCGAAGCCTACCTGAAATCGAGCGGTCTGGCAGGAAAGATAACACCACATACGATTCGCCACACCATCGCCACGCATTGGCTGGAGAAGGGGATGGACTTAAAGACGATCCAAGTATTGCTCGGTCATAGCTCTCTTGCGACGACGACCATCTATACGCAAGTTTCCACGCGTTTAAAACGGGAAGTGTACGAAAAAGCCCATCCTTTGGAAAGTGTTAAATAGTCATTTTAATTTTTAAAGTTTAATTAAATTTAGAGATTAGTTATATTTAGTTGCGCGCCTGAATGATTATAATAACAGTTGATAATGTATGAGTGGTTTAATAACAACAGCGGAAAACCCTTCCTTTAACTATTCAGAAAGAGTTAAAGAACTCAAAGAAAGAGTAGCTGATTATAAGAAAAAAATTTCCTTCACAGATAAAACGGACTTATCGCTGATCGGCTATAAAACTGCCCACGCCGACTGCAAAAACAAAATGATCGCCCTTCCCTCCTGGATTCTTTTAAAATACGAGGACATTCCCGCCCGCTTTCTCATCGATGATGTGAACGATCCCCGCCTCTTCAATGAGAGTTTTTTAGATGAGTTCGCTGCTTGGATCGATGAAAAATTAAAAGACTCGGGTTTATTCCTGAGACGGCCCGATTCTTCGACGGGACTTTTGCAAAAATTAATTCTACTTCTCCGCGATCGCGATCTTTTCGAAAAAAGCAAAGATTTTATTTTAGGCCATGAATTGGGTCATATGGTCTATAACAACGAGAGAAAATTCTCTTTGGGAGTCATTACCGCGGGGATCATCGCCCTTTGTTTATCTTTATTGGCGATTCCCTTCCTCAACCTTTTCGTTGGTCTCATAGGCGCCGGTATCGCAATAGTGATCCTTTCAGCGGGGATCAGGAGGCTCCCTTCTTTGTCGCCAGTCGAACAGGAGAAGCAAGCGGACTGCGAGGCCCTGTCAAAGTTAAAAGATGCTCGCGGAGGAATCTACTACTTTGATACAGAACTCAAGGTCAACCAGCGATTACATTCTCTAGGAGAGCCGGATTTCGACGCTAATGGAAACCGCCTTCATAACACGACGCATCCTGCTCTCACAGATCGATTGGATTATCTTAGCCGATGGCAAAAAGAATGGCCTCAAGCAAAAGCGCCGAAGCCAACTCTTTTACCTACCAGATCTTTATAGGGCCTGTCGTCAATTAACCCGTGAGGGGCTTTTTGCGGCTTTTCAAAAGCTTTTTTGTACATGTCCTTGGTCTAGGTGTTCAACTATGTGTTGCGGACATGTACGGAAAATCTTATTGAAAAATCCATCAAAAATCCCCCAGAGGCTTAATTGACGACCGGCCCTAAAACGAGCTCATCCAGTTTCCACTCAGTATATTGCTGATCGCAGGCAGGCTCGTCGCTGGGGCCGGCATGCGAAATCCACACTTTCAATTGGGAAGGCTGGAAGATGGCGTTATGCAGATTCGAGGGGCGGGCAACCGGGCACTTGATGATCTGCATCAAAGCCTTTTCATCGATGGCCCCATACTGCTCGAGCGCCCTGTCGACCAAAACAGGATAGCGTTCGGGATTTGGGTAGCCCGTCAGGAAAAGGCAATCCTGCGGCTGGAGGCGAAAGAGCATGGCCAAGCGATGGTCTTTTTCAAAGAGCAGCGTTTGGTAAGGGGTGTTTTCGATGGCGCATGAGGTGTGGACGAATTTGTCGTGATCTCCATTGTGTCCGTAATTTCCCGGCAACTTGGAAGGAGCCAGGAGCGAATAAGATTCTCCAGGCGCGATGAATTGTAGCTGGGCGGCAGTCGCGTAAACGCCGATGCTCTTATTCGTTTTCCCATCGGAAAAGACATAGTAATATTCACAGGTGCGCGGTGAGTTTTGCAGGATCGACTTCACATCGTCGATAGAGGAAGCGTATTGCAGAATTTCTCTGAGCAAAAAGGCCATCGGAATGCCATTCCAAGAGCCGTAACCGAGGCCGCCGATTTCTCCAATCGCGATTTTTTGGAGGTTCATCCCCGTCACCGTGCCAATAAATCCTGCGTAGCTCACATTGAGAAAGGGGATTCCTTTTTCAGGTTCGACGATTTGCAAAACCGCAGTGGTCTGCAAATTTTTCCCGATCGAGTAGTCGAGGACTCGGGCGTGGTATAGCTTGCCGTCCTTAGATGCCTGTCCGGTAACGGTAATGCCGCTGCAGTGGAACATTTCGGGGAAGAGATTCAGCGCGACAATTTTGGCCACAGGCACTTCAGAACCGTCGGCAAGGCCCTCCATTTCTTGAATGAAATGATCGGGAACGTGAGACATGATCGCGGGTATGCTTTTGTAAAACTCTATTAATCGCTCTGTAAGCTGCGATTTGGGTTTGTCGATGAGCAGCGTTCCGTCAATGTAAGTCGCGATATTGCGCTGAATTTGCTCTTTGAGAAGTACACCGTGCTGGTAGCCTCGCTCATAAGGCGTTCCCTTCAGATGCAGGACGGATTGCCCATTCTTTTTTTCGAGATAGCCCTCGCCTTCTTGAATCTGTTCAGAGAAGGCTGGGAAAATGGCGATGATTAATAGGAAAACGAAAGATGTGATTTTATTATTCATAAGACTCCTTATGGTATTAAAAAAATCGGGAAAGCGATAAGCCGGATTCTGTCGTGGGCAATCATTCCTCTAGAGACTTTGTCGCCAAAGTCCTCAAGCGATCATTTGCGCGGGGCGTTGCGGAGAACAACGTCATGCCCCGGGCTCCTTGCTTCGGATAGGGTTTATAACGCCCTGCATCTCTACAGGTGCGTCCAGCTCCTAAAGCTGGCTTTTTCAGCCTGTCTGACCTTTTTCAAAGTCAGCGGAATGTTTTCTGTTACACTTTCCGTAGCCTTTCGGCCCCCAGTCTTTCACTGGTATCCTCTCCTGCGAAGTCCAGACTTTCCTCTCCTGCATATTTTGCAGCAGCGATTGCCTGCTTTCCCTACGGGGGTGTTTATTAATTCATCATGCACTGGCTAGGCGGCGGCGGCGGCGTTTTGTCGCCATTGCAGAGCCCTCGAGAGCTTCGCTCTCTTGCCAATAGTGGATGCGCGAACAATGCTCGCAGAAGACCAGATTTTCCCCTTTTCGGACGAGGTTTTCATGCTGGGCTGTCAAGACGATGTGGCATCCGCTGCATGTGCGATTTTCAATGGGGACAACGACACGGTCTTTTTTGTTGCGGAGCAATCGATCGTAAATTTGTAATATGTCAACGTTCGCTTTGACAGCGAGCGCATCGCGCTTTTCTTTGAGTCCGGAGCCCTCTTCGTTGATCAATTTGATGCTCGCCTGGATCTCTTTTTCGAGGTTCAAACTGTTTTCTTCCGAGCCTTTCAAGCTTTCTTTGATTTTGCTGAGCATCTCTTCTTCAGCGACCCGTTTGTCGACGAGATCAGAGACTTTTTGTTCCAGGGCGATCCGCTCTCTTTCCGCGTGCGTCATCTCTTGCGTCAGCGCGTTGAACTCATCGGCCTTTTTGATGTTTGCCTGCTGCGCCTCGAGCTTCTTGATTTTGGCGCCGACCTCTTGGATCTTTTGTTCGAGGGTTTGAATGTTTTTTCCCAACTCTTCGATCTCAGATTCTTTCATGGCAGTTTGCTGATGAAGTTCTTTGCGCAGTTCTTCGATCTGCTGCAGCTCTTTCTGCCTTTCTTTTTTGACTCGCATGAGACGGAGCATCTTCATGTCGAGTTCTTGGATGTCTAAAATCTCTTTGAGGTCTTCTAGCATTTTTTTCCTCTGAAAGATGTGTGAAGTGAAAGCTTACCGCTACTCCCCAATATCCTCAAGAAAAATGTCTTTAATCCGCAAGTTTAAAAAAATTAGTTGACACCGTTTGAAAAGAACACTAAAAAATAAGAAAACAAAGCGTGGAGGAATATCATGAGCATGCTTAGAAAAAAGAAACATAAAGAAAAGGGGTCCAGGTCCAAAAGGGAAAAAACGAGAATCGTGATCCGTTACAATGTCGGTTATGATAACCATCTTTTTATCCGCGGCAGCGCCGGCGGCCTCAATTGGGACCGCGGCGTGATGCTCAAAAACATTGGCCCCGACGAATGGGTATGGGAAACGACCGATCACTTTCAAGACTGTGAATTTAAAGTTTTAATCAACGACAACCAATTTGAAGCTGGCGAGAACCATCATATTCGCGATGGAGCAGCGGTGCAATACACACCTATTTTTTGAAGGGTACGCTCGGGCGCTGTTTTTCTCGTGTGCCAAATAGCACCAGCCCTTAACCGTCGAAGAAACTCCTCCTTGACGAGGAGGAGTTCTTCAAAACTTGTGTTAAATCATGGCCGTTCATATTATGAGCGTATACTCAGTGAGCGGTCATGCAAACACGCAAAGAGCAAAAAGAAAAAACGAAGGCCTTGCTTCTGGAAAAGGCCTATCAAGAGTTTTCTCTAAAAGGGATTCAGTCTACCAAAACTTTAGACATCGCCAAGGCCGCGGGAGTGGCCCATGGGACTGTCTTTATGCATTTTCCCACACGCGACGATCTGCTCATGGAAGTGGTCACCGCCTTTGGCATCAAGATCGGCAAAAGCTTCCAGGAAATCTTAAGCGATGGCGATGTGGAGCAAGTTCTCGCCGTTCATCTAAAAGTACTCCAAGAATTCGAGCCATTCTACACAGAACTTCTCTTGGCCAGGAGTGCGCTTCCTAGTGAGATCAAAAATCATCTCACGTTGATCCAGTCGGGGATCGCACATCATTTAAATCGGGAGCTTCAAAAGGCCATCGCCGCCCAGAGTATTCGCCCTCTGCCGCTTCCCTTCCTCCTCAATACCTGGCTTGGACTCCTCCATTACTATTTAATGCATCGCGAGCTGTTCGCACCAGGACAGTCCGTGATTGCCGTCAAAGGACAAGAACTGCTTAAAAATTTCATGAACCTAATCAAACCGAGGTAACTTATGACTCAACTTTGCCAATCTTGCAGCTCCTGTGGAATGCCCTTCGAAAAACCGGAAGACCATGCTCTTGGAAACCCTCAAAACGAATATTGCACCTACTGCACGCGCGAAGATGGAACTTTAAAATCTTACGAAGAGATCTTAAAGGGGATGGCGGAATATTTGGTCTCCTCGCAAGGGATCGACAAGTCGGCAGCCCAGACGGTCGCCGAAGAAACGCTGAAAAATCTACCCGCTTGGAAAACAAACTGTGGAAGCAGTATATGCTAGAAAATAGCCGGAAGGCACTTAAGAAACAGGGGAATCCTTCTCGGGCGGCAAAGATGCCGCCCTTTTTTAAGAACAGCAAAGACGATGAATTTCTTGGCGTGGCTGCGGCAGAGGTCAAAAAAATTGCCAAAGAATTTTACTCGATGAATCTCGTCAATGTCCTCGAACTCATGAAGTCAAAGGTTCACGACGAGCGCTCTTTGGCCAACGCCATTTTGCGGCTTAAATTTCAGAGAGCCGATGAGCAGGAGAAGGAGCAAATTTATCATTTTTACATGAAAAATCGCAAATACATCCGCGACTGGGACGGCGTCGACGACAGCGCCCCCTACATCGTGGGCCCTTACTTGCTTGAACGCGATAAAACTGTGCTCTATGAGCTAGCGCGAGCGGAACGCCTTTGGTGCCGACGGATTGCCATCGTCTCCACCTGGTGGTTCATCCGCCAGGGCAAAATCGAGGATACACTAAAAATCGCCAAAATGTTAATCCAGGATGAGGAAGATCTGATCCACAAGGCCGTCGGTTGGATGCTCCGGGAAGCGGGAAAACGGGACATCGGGGCGTTGAAGGATTTTTTAAAAACACACCGAACGAAAATGCCGAGGACGATGCTCAGGTATGCGATTGAGAAATTCTCGGCGGACGAACGGAAAAAATATTTGGAGAAGTAGTGATGAACTTGAAAGAAGCTGCGCAGCATTGCACAAAAGCTTGGGGGCAATACGCCGAAAAATTTGGGATTGAACGACGCGACGATGAGTTTTATTTGTTGAAAATTCAGGAAGAACTCGGGGAACTCGTCCGGTCCTTTTTAGAGTTGCGCGGTTCAGAGAAAAAGCGCAAACTGAGCGAAGATGAGTTGAAGAAAAAATTTGCAGGCGACTGCGCGAGCCTCGTGGGGAATGCGCTCATTTTAGCCCAGCATTTTGGGATCGACGACCTGGAAAAGATTCTCAAAGAAAAGTTTCCGGTTCAATAGAAGTATAAAGACGGATAAGATATGGATACCTGCCTCGAAGAGGAGCTGCTCTGCATGTCGCATTTGGAGAAGTATTTCAATAAAGTTCCCGACGGCGCAAGAACAAAAGCCGCCATCGCTTACATGGCTGCGCTCGATCATATTCAGTCCGAATACCCTCTCATCGCGCAAAAGATCGTCCAAGAGCTCAAAGACCAACGCAGCTACCTGAAGCTGATCGCCTCCGAAAACTTTTCCTCCTTGGCCGTCCAACTCGCCATGGGCAACCTCTTGACCGACAAATACGCGGAAGGCGTCCCGTTTCACCGGTTTTATGCAGGGTGCGACAATGTCGACGCCATCGAGGCTGCCTGTATGGACGAGGCGAAAAAACTGTTTCAATGCGATCACGCATATGTGCAGCCGCACTCGGGAGCGGATGCCAATCTCGTCGCCTTTTGGGCGATGCTCGTCTATCGCGTGCAGAACAAAGAGATGGAGCGGCTCGGCAAAAAAAATCTCGACGAATTGTCGCCGGAAGACTACGAAAAAATCCGCCAGCAGCTCGTCAATCAGAAAGTGATGGGAATGTCGCTCAATTCGGGCGGCCATTTGACGCACGGCTACCGCCACAACATTTCCGCCAAGATCATGCAATCGGTCCCCTACGAGGTCAACCGCGAGACTGGCCTGCTCGACTATGCCCAGCTCGAAAGCCAAGTGAAGAGAGAAAAGCCCGCAATCCTCATCGCCGGCTACTCCGCTTATCCTCGACTGATCAATTTCGCCAAGATGCGTGAGATCGCCGATAGCGTAGGAGCTCTCTTCATGGTCGATATGGCCCATTTCGCCGGCCTTGTCGCAGGCAAAGCGATGAAAGGGGAATACGATCCGGTTCCTTACGCTCATATCGTGACGTCAACGACTCACAAGACGCTGCGAGGCCCGCGTGGAGGGCTCGTAATATGCAAAAATGAGCTTAAAGAAGTCGTCGACAAAGGCTGCCCGATTGTGCTTGGCGGGCCATTGCCCCAAGTCATCGCTGCAAAAGCGATCGCATTTAAAGAGGCCAATACCCCGGCATTCCAGCAGTATGCCCGCCAAATCATCCTCAATGCCCGCGCCTTGGCCGAAGAGCTGAAAGCAAAGGGAGTGAAGGTCTCTACCGATGGGACGGACAATCATTTGATCCTCTTCGACGTCGCTTCCTCTTTTGGCCTGACAGGCCGCCAAGCGGAATTGGCCCTTCGTGAAGCGCATTTGACAGTGAACCGCAATAGCATCCCCTATGATAAAAATGGCCCTTGGTACACTTCCGGAGTGAGGGTTGGAACCCCCGCGGTGACAACCCTGGGCATGAAAGAGCTAGAGATGAAAGAAATCGCGGGCGCCATCGTCGAACTGCTCCAGCACGCCAAACCCGCCCTCGACGAAAAAGGCGGGCCTAGCCGCGCTAAAGTGGAATTCGACCGCAAAGTACTGTCCGATGTTCAGAAAAGAGTTTCGACATTACTGCATGCTTTTCCGTTATATCCAGAGCTCGTGATTGATTAATTTGTAAAAAGAGAGTTTTATATGTTTTTTTTCAACGACGAAGAAGAAGAACCGCCAGCGCAAAAGAAAGCTGCGGGGATCAGCCTGCTCGAAGATAAAATCGACGAGGTAATGCTCAAGTCCCGCCGCGTTTTTTTATCCGATGCCGTCGACAACGATAGCGCAAAAGAGATCATCCGCAAGCTGTGGTACCTAGAGTCGATCGATCCCGGCAAACCGATTCTCTTCATCATTAATTCCCCGGGCGGCTCCGTCGATGCCGGTTTCGCCATTTGGGATCAGGTCAAGATGATTTCTTCTCCCGTGACAACCCTCATTACGGGAATTGCCGCTTCGATGGGTTCCGTATTGAGCCTCTGCGCGGCGCCAAAGCGAAGGTTTGCGACCGAGCACTGCCGCATCATGATCCACCAGCCCGCGATCAACGCCATCGTTCGCGGCCAAGCGACAGACCTTGAAATTCACGCCAAAGAAATCCTCAAGTCTCGGCAGATGCTCGTCGATATCTACGTCAAGGCGACCGGCAAAGATGCAAAAATTATCGACAAAGCGATCGACCGCGACACCTGGATGAGCTCTGAAGAGGCTTTAGAGTTCGGCCTTCTCGACAAGATCGTCAAAACGAATAAAGACCTCGTGTGAAGATCTCATTTTCTAAATATCATGGCGCGGGAAACGATTTCGTCCTCATCGATGAGAAAGGTCTTCCAAACATCGATCTTTCTCACTTGGCCACGGTCTTGTGTCATCGCCAACACGGCATCGGCGCAGATGGGCTGATTTTACTTTCCGATTCGTCAGTTGCCGATTACAAAATGCGCATTTTTAATGCCGACGGCAGTGAGCCTGCCATGTGCGGCAACGGCATCCGGTGCCTGTTCGACTTTATTCAGAAGCGCTGCTGCTTAAGAATCGAAACTTTGTCCGGCATTGTCACATGCCGTCAAAGCGGTGAAGATGTCGCCGTCAACTTAGGCACCCCAAAAATATTGCATTGGCCATTGAAACTTCCGCAAGGCGAGGCATATATTGTCGATACCGGAGTTCCCCATGCTGTTTTATTTGTCGATGATCTTGATGCGATCAATGTTCAAGAAACAGGTGAAATGGTGCGTTTTTCTCCCGCTCTTGCCCCTCATGGTGTCAATGTTAATTTTGTTTCACTCCTTGGCAATGGGAGCATCACTGTCCGATCTTATGAACGGGGAGTGGAGGCTGAAACATTGGCCTGTGGAACTGGAGCGGCTGCTTCGGCGTTTGTCGCCGTGAAACTTCATGGTTTAACCTCACCCATATCGACCCTCACCAGGCTTTCTTTCCAATATCCTGTTCAATACCGTCAAGACTTAAGCTTTCTATTTTCCACAAATGAAATTGAAATGCTTGGCCCTACTGTAAAAGTCTTCGAGGGCTTTATCTATTTAAAAAATCTGAACCTACTGAAAAGCTAACCTCCTCGATTCCATGGATCCAAAGGGAAATGTCTCTTAGAGCCTGTTTTCAAAAGTTTTTAGGGCGAAATCCAAATTCGCAGAAAGACTCTTAATTCTTAAAATTTATGTTCCTTGATGCTATGATAATCGGCAAAAAATTTACAAAAGACATTTTTTATGGCAGTTAGATCTGTAGCATTTAGAGATAATAGTTCCTTATCGAACACTCCAAAATCTCACTCTTTCCAATCTTCACTCAGTGAGCGCATTGAGAAACTGATCAAATCGAATTTTTCTTCACTCACTATAGAGCAATCGAATTCGATTCAAAAAGAATTAAAAAATACAAAAAACTTAAACGAAGCTATCTCAATTCTGGAGCGAGAACAAAAAAGCCCAAATGCCTATATATACAATCTCCTTTTGAGCAAGAAGGGGCCTTGGCACAGCATTTTGAAATTATTTAATAACATTCCTCGCGAAATTATTAATGTTTTGGTCATTAGCAATTTCATCAAACAAGCTGGAAAAAATAACGATCTGCAGAGCGCAAAAGCCGCCTTCGAAGAGGCCAAGAATTTTGAAATCGCCGATGTCATCACCTATAATAGCTTTATTGATGCGGCAGGGAAAAATAACGATCTCATGAGCGCAAAAGAGGCCTTCGAAGAGGCTAAGAAGCTTGGGATAGCCAATGTCTTCATTTATACCAGCTTTATCGATGCGGCAGGGAAAAATCACGATCTGCAGAGCGCGAAAGAAGCCTTCGAAGAGGCTAAGAAGCTTGGGATAGCCAATGTCGTCACCTATAACAGCTTTATCGATGCGGCAGGGAAAAATAACGATCTGAAGAGCGCCAAAGAGGCCTTCGAAGAGTCCAAGAAGCTTCGGATAGCCGATGTTGTCACCTATTCAAGCTTTATCGATGTGGCAGGGAAAAATCACGATCTGCAGAGCGCGAAAGAAGCCTTCGAAGAGGCTAAGAAGCTTGGGATAGCCAATGTCGTCACCTATAACAGCTTTATCGATGCGGCAGGGAAAAATAACGATCTGAAGAGCGCCAAAGAGGCCTTCGAAGAGTCCAAGAAGCTTCGGATAGCCGATGTTGTCACCTATTCAAGCTTTATCGATGTGGCAGGGAAAAATCACGATCTCAAGAGCGCGAAAGAAGCCTTCGAAAACGCCAAGGAGTTTGGGATAGCCAATATCGTCACCTATTCAAGCTTTATCGATGCAGCAGGGAAAAATCACGATCTGAAGAGCGCAAAAGCCGCCTTCGAAGAGGCTAAGAATCTTGGAATAACCGCTGTCGTCACCTATAACAGCTTTATCGATGCAGCAGGGAAAAATCACGATCTCAAGAGCGCGAAAGAAGCCTTCGAAATGGCCAAGGAGTTTGGGATAGCCAATGTCGTCACCTATAACAGCTTTATCGATGCGGCAGGGAAAAATAACGATCTGAAGAGCGCCAAAGAGGCCTTCGAAGAGTCCAAGAAGCTTCGGATAGCCGATGTTGTCACCTATTCAAGCTTTATCGATGCTGCAGGGAAAAATCACGATCCGAAAAGCGCGAAAGAAGCCTTCGAAAAGGCCAAGGAGTTCGGGATAGCCAATGTCGTCACCTATAACAGCTTTATCGGTGCTGCAGGAAAAAATAACGATCTGAAGAGCGCGAAAGAAGCCTTCGAAAAGACCAAGGAGCTTGGGATAGCCAATGTCATCATCTATTCAAGCTTTATCGATAACGCAGGGAAAAATCACGATCTCAAGAGCGCAAAAGCCGCCTTCGAAGAGGCTAAGAATCTTGAGATAGCCAATGTCGTCACCTATAACAGCTTTATCGGTGCTGCAGGAAAAAATAACGATCTCAAGAGCGCAAAAGCCGCCTTCGAAGAGGCTAAGAATCTTGGGATAGCCGATGTCGTCACCTATAACAGCTTTATCGGTGCTGCAGGGAAAAATAACGATCTCAAGAGCGCAAAAGCCGCCTTCGAAGAGGCTAAGAATCTTGGGATAGCCGATGTCGTCACCTATAACAGCTTTATCGATGCGGCAGGAAAAAATCACGATCTGAAGAGCGTGAAAGAAACCTTTCAAGAGGCCAAGAAGCTCGAGATAGCCAATGGCATTACTTACAATATTTGTATTGATGTTCTAGTGGAAAAGAATATATTCTCCACAGCAATTGCATTATTTAAAGAGGGCAAAATAACATATAAGACATACATTCGCGATGCAATGAACTTTCTCGATTTGCATGGTCTTTCTCATGGAGCAGGAATTGTCGCGCTTCATTTGATTTGCATTAACAAAAAAAACCAAGTGCCTCCATTTGTCTGTATCACGGGAAAAGGATGCAGGGAAGACGGAAATTATCTTGATTTTCGAGATTATATGATCAAAGGGATCAAAACCCGTTTTCCATCAACTGAAATCGAATTAATTCCCAATAATGAAGGAAGATTTTTAATCAAAAATCTGGCTTTGCCATTACAATAGAAAAGCTAACCTCCTCGAGAACATCCTTAAATCCAAAGGGAAATGTCTTAGAGCCTTTCTGCGAAATCCAAATTCGCAGACAGGCTCTTAATGCTTTAAATTTATGTTCCTTGATGCTATGATAATCGGCAAAAAATTTACAAAAGACATTGTTTATGGCAGTTAGATCTGTAGCATCTAGAGATAATAGTTCCTCATTGAACACAAAATCTCACTCTTTCCAATCTTCACTCAGTGAGCGCATTGAGAAACTGATTAAATCGAATTTTTCTTCACTCACTGCACAGCAATCGAATTCGATTCAAAAAGAATTAAAAAACACAAAAAATTTAAACGATGCTATCTCAATTCTGGAACGAGAACAAAAAAGCCCAAATGCCTATATATACAATCTCCTTTTGAGCAAGAAGGGGCCTTGGGACAGCATTTTGAAATTATTTAATAATATTCCTCGCCGAATTATTAATGATTTTGTCATTAACAATTTCATCAAACAAGCTGGAAAAAATCACGATCTGAAGAACGCAAAAGCCGCCTTCGAAGAGGCTAAGAAGCTTGAGATAGCCAATGTCTTCATTTATACCAGCTTTATCGATGTGGCAGGGAAAAATAAAGATTTCAAGAGCGCAAAAGAAGCCTTCCAAGAGGCCAAGGAGTTTGGGATAGCCAATGTCGTCACCTATTCAAGCTTTATCGATGTGGCAGGGAAAAATAAAGATTTCAAGAGCGCAAAAGAAGCCTTCGAAGAGGCCAAGGAGTTTGGGATAGCCAATGTCGTCACCTATGACAGCTTTATCGATGCGGCAGGGAAAAATCACGATTTGCAGAGCGCAAAAGAAGCCTTCGCAGAGGCTAAGGAGTTGAGGATAACCAATGTCGTCACCTATAACAGCTTTATCGATGTGGCAGGGAAAAATCACGATCTCAAGAGCGCAAAAGCAGCCTTCAAAGAGGCTAAGAATTTGGAAATCGCCAATGTCGTCACCTATTCAAGCTTTATCGATGCGGCAGGGAAAAATCACGATCTCAAGAGCGCAAAAGCCGCCTTCGAAGAGGCTAAGAAGCTTGGGTTAACCAATGTCGTCACCTATTCAAGCTTTATCGATGCGGCAGGGAAAAATCACGATCTCAAGAGCGCAAAAGCCGCCTTCGAAGAGGCTAAGAAGCTTGGGTTAACCAATGTCGTCACCTATTCAAGCTTTATCGATGCTGCAGGGAAAAATCACGATCTCAAGAGCACAAAAGTCGCCTTCGAAGAGGCTAAGAAGCTTGGGTTAACCAATGTCGTCACCTATAACAGCTTTATCGATGTGGCAGGGAAAAATCACGATCTCAAGAGCGCAAAAGAAGCCTTCCAAGAGGCTAAGAAGCTTAAGATAGCCAATGTCTTCATTTATACCAGTTTTATCAATGCTGCAGGGAAAAATAACGATCCGAAGAGCGCAAAAGAAGCCTTCGCAGAGGTTAAGGAGTTGGGGATAACCAACGTCGTCACCTATAACAGCTTTATCGAGGCGGCAGGGAAAAATCACGATCTGAAGAGCGCAAAAGCAGCCTTCAAAGAGGCTAAGAATTTGGAAATCGCCAATGTCGTCACCTATAACAGCTTTATCGATGCTGCAGGGAAAAATAACGAGTTACAGAGCGCGAAAGAAGCTTTCGAAGAGGCCAAGACGTTTAAAATCGCCGATGTCGTCACCTATTCAAGCTTTATCGATGCTGCAGGGAAAAATAACGAGTTACAGAGCGCGAAAGAAGCCTTCGAAAAGGCCAAGGAGTTTGGGATAGCCAATGTCGTCACCTATAACGGCTTTATCGATGCTGCAGGGAAAAATCACGATCTCAAGAGTGCGAAAGCCGCCTTCGAAGAGGCCAAGTCGCTTGGAATCTACGATTTCGTCACCTATAACACCTTTATCGATGCCGCAGGGAAAAATCACGATCTGAAGAGCGCGAAAGAAGCCTTTGAAGAGGCTAAGAATTTGGAAATCGCCAATGTCGTCACCTATAACAGCTTTATCGATGCTGCAGGGAAAAATAACGAGTTACAGAGCGCGAAAGAAGCTTTCGAAGAGGCCAAGGAGTTTGGGATAGCCAATGTCGTCACCTATAACAACTTTATCGATGCTGCAGGGAAAAATCACGATCTGAAAAGCGCACAAGAAACCTTCGAAGATGCCAAGACGTTTAAAATCGCCGATGTCGTCACCTATAACAGCTTTATCGATGCTGCAGGGAAAAATAACGATCTGAAGAACGCACAAGAAGCCTTCGAAGAGGCTAAGAAACTTGGGATAATCAATGATATTACTTACAACATTTGTATTGATGTTCTAGTGGAAAAGAATAAATTCTCCACAGCAACTGCATTATTTAAAGAAGGCAAAATAACATATAAGACATACACTCGCAATGCAATGACCTTTCTCGATTTGCATGGCCTTTCTCATGGAGCAGGAATTGTCGCGCTTCATTTGATTTGCGTTCACACCAATAACCAAGTGCCTCCATTTATCTGTATTACGGGAAAAGGATGCAAGGAAGATGGAAATTATCTTGATTTTCGAGATTATATGATCGAAGGGATCAAAACCCGTTTTCCATCAACTGAAATCGAATTAATTCCTGATAATGAAGGAAGATTTCTAATCAAAAATCTGGCTTTGCCAAAATAATTGAGAAGTTAATCTCCTTAGGGCATCCTTGGATCCAAGGAGAAGTATACACAAATGAACTCAAGAGCTGGTTTTTGGCTGCGGTCGGTCAGCCACTGAATTTAAGCCCGCCTGCATCGCACAACTTATTCAAGTGTGCCTGCTTCTCTAGCAAAAGAGCAATTCAACTCTCTTTTGCAAGTGTTTGCAGCGGCGGCGCCTTCTGGCTTAAATTTCAGGGTGCTTTCTTGCCAAATCCCCAGCTTTTGAGTTCATTTGTGTATCTCCCAATATTTTTCCGGTGAATTTTTTTTCGCAAGGATTCATGGAAGGCCATTTGCTTTCGAAAAAGGACTTGTCTGCAGGAGAGGCTTTGCTCAAAGCGGGCAAAGTCGGCGATCTGCTTTTTTCTGAAGGGACTTATCAAGTCGAAACCGCGGACCTCAAGAAAAAAGGGCGCTTCTGGCCCTTTTTGCAGCTCGACGACGAGGGGCGTATCCTGGATTGTTTCTGTAGCTGTCCTGAAGGGGAGAAGAAAAAAACGTGCCCCCATATTGCTGCCGCCTATCTCAAAATATTTCACGATCAGAAAGCTCCTCTTCATGTTAATTTTCGGGGCAGTCTGTGGAATATTCTTTGTCAAGTGGCCAGCCGCAGGCATGGGTATGAGGCGGACGTCCTCAAAAAAAAGGACCAAGTGTATGAGGCAAAATCTTCAACCGGCAAGCTGCTATTTTCGATCAAAGGGACAAATCCCAAGGGGAAGAAGCGGCTTCAAGAGATTTTGTTTAAGCGCGCTGTGGAAACGGAGGAAACTTCCCTTAAATTTTCCAATCTGCCACAAGAAGAGATCGCCCTTTGGCGGGAAGGGCGCCCGAGCCATCAATTGCAATACGAGCTCTCGTTTTGGTCGGATTTGGCCAAATGGATGATGACACTTCAAGAGGACGAGGAAAAGTACACACTCGAGTTTGAAGAGGCTGAAAAAGCTCTACCGCACTGGATCCACGTCCGTTTTCCGCTTCTTTTCGCCAGTTTTTATATCGCGGAGGTCAATTGGCCGCAGCTGATCCCCGCGCTCTCTACTGTGGATTCTCCATTGCCGGTCTATGAATTCCAAGAATATCGGATCAAAGCGATCCACTACGACGTGAAACAGCGACTTTTTCGCATCGAGAAAACGCCGATCGATGCAAGTCGCCCCACCGGTTTTGATGAGTCTAAAGGAATCGAGGTCGGCGAGTGGCTGTACGTCCCCAACAAAGGTTTTTTTCCCAAACGGATCGATCCCATTTTCAAACAAGAAGAAATCCCGACCGAAAGAATCGCATCGGTGCTCCATAATCACCCCTTGATTTTGCAAAAGTATCTGTCCGATGTCAGGATCCATTTAGAACCCATCAAAGCCCAATACGAGATCCGATTTGACGAGAAGCAAAACTTGCACATTGCCGCTTACGTCTTTGAAATCGGCGATCTGCAAAAGCACTTTGCCGCTTATTTCGGCCCATGGGTCTATGTTCATGGAAAGGGATTTTATCTTCTGGAAAATCTGTTATTCGAAGGCGTTGAAAAAGTGGTCCCGCGCGATCAAATGAACGACTTTATCAACCGCCACCGCGTTTGGCTGGGGGGCTTTGAAGGATTTCAAACGCATGTCTACACGATTGAATCCCAGCTCAATTTCACCGTTTCGAAAGAGGGGTATTTGCGTTTCGATGCCTCGATTGACCTGATGGAAGAGAGCGAAGGGGTGGTTGATTTTGGAGAGTGGATCTACATCAAGGAAAAAGGGTTTTTCGCTAAAAGACTCGGCCGTGCCGCAGGGTCGCTGATACGACCGGGAACGATTGTGCACAAATCGGAAATCACTTCTTTTTTGCGCGCTCATCGCGACGAGTTAGAAACGCTCAAGGGCTTTTTTTCGAGTAAATGCCCCCTAGAAAAAAGTGGGTTGGAGATCTTTATCAATGAAGCGGGCAGGATTGTCGTCCGGCCCCATTTTCAGTTTTATCCTCCCTATGCTGCCTCTCAAGTGCAGATTTTGGGAGAATACACTTACGTCGAGGCAGAGGGGTTTTGCGAAATCCCTTACGAGAAGCGCGTTCCTGAAGAGTATGTGCGGGAAAAGGTCGTGCCTGCCGTCGACGAAAACTATTTTGTCTTGTACGAGTTCGACACGCTCAAGGATTGCATTTTCTCCATCCAAAAAGAGCTTAAAAAACCCAAAGACCTTTTTTTAAGGGTCCGTGCGCTGCAAAAAAGCGGAAGGACGAAAGCCGCCGAATGGCTGCTCGAAGCAGCGATTGAAACAGAGGTCGGTTCCGTCGATCTATTCCCTATCTGGGAAGCGGTCCAGGCAGGCAAACGGTATCTGTTCACTTCCGCGGGGTTATTGCTGTTAAAGACGCCACGCTTCAATTGGCTGAAAAACATCCCGAAGAGACGCTGGCTCAAAGAGGGCAAGCATCTGCGTCTCTCCACCATGGAGTGGCTCCGGCTCACCGTCTTTGAAGATTTGCGCCCCCCCCTCGGCTCTACCGCTAAAGAAAATGAGACTAGGCAGCTCATTCAAAAGCTGACCTCGTTCAAAACCGACGAGCAGATCGACCTTTCAGGATTTAAAAGCGATCTGCGCGCCTATCAGGAAGTCGGCGTTCGTTGGCTTTGGTTCATGTACCTGCATGGGCTTTCTAGCCTTCTATGCGATGAGATGGGCCTTGGCAAAACTCACCAGGCCATGGGGCTGATCGCCGCCGCGAAAAATAAAACAGATCCCGCCGCAAAAATTCTCGTCGTCTGCCCCACTTCTGTGATTTACCACTGGGAAGAGCTGCTTAAGAACTTTCTTCCGAACATCCGCGTCCTCATTTATTACGGCATTAGCCGCAAACTTGAATCTTTCCAAGAAAAGGCCGACATCCTCGTGACCTCCTATGGAACTTTGCGCAGTGAAAAGCAAGCTCTCTCTGATCTGGAATTCGAAATTGCCGTGTTCGACGAACTGCAGATCGCCAAAAATCCCCAGTCGCAAACCCACAAGGTCCTCAAAAAAATCAAAGCGAATATGCGAATCGGCCTCACCGGAACGCCGATCGAAAACCGTCTTTTGGAATTAAAAGCCCTCTTTGATGTCATTGTGCCTGGATACCTCCCTCAAGAGGCCTATTTCAAGGAGCTCTTCGTCAATCCTATTGAAAAAAATCAAGATGCAGAAAAAAAATCGCTGCTCTCCAAGCTGATCAAGCCTTTCATTTTGCGCAGGAAAAAATCGGAAGTGCTCCTTGAGCTGCCGGAAAAGATCGAAGAGATCGCCTATTGTGATCTTTCCGACGAGCAGCGCGAGCTCTACAGAAAAACATTCCTTATGCAAAAAGAGCCGCTGATGAGAGATTTGGAAAATCAGGGCAAGCCGGTTCCCTTCTTGCACGTCTTTGCCCTTCTTTCTGCATTGAAGCAGATTTGCGACCATCCTTGCCTGATCACCAAACAATACAGCGAGTTCCAAAAGCATAAATCGGGAAAATGGGATCTGTTTATCGAGCTTTTGGAGGAAACCCGCGATAGCGGCCAAAAGCTCGTCGTCTTCTCGCAGTATCTCGACATGCTCGACATGATGGAGGTGTATTTAAAAGACCATCATATCGGCTACGCGAGCATCCGAGGCTCTACACGCAACCGCAAAGAACAGCTCGACAACTTCCGCCAAGATCCCAAATGCGAAATTTTCCTCGCCTCGCTGCAAGCCGTCGGCGTCGGCGTCGACCTTGTCTCCGCCTCCGTTGTCATCCATTACGACCGCTGGTGGAACCCAGCGCGCGAAAACCAAGCCACCGACCGTGTCCATCGAATCGGCCAAAACCGCGGCGTGCAAGTCTTCAAATTGGTCACCAAAGGAACGATTGAAGAGCACATCCATCGCTTGATCGAAAAGAAATTGACCTTGATGGAAGGCGTCATCGGCTTTGATGAGCAAGACCAGATCAAAGGGCTCGACCGCAACGAGCTGATTAAGCTGCTCTGGCTCATCAATAAAGATTTAGAAGATCAGAGTTTTTCTTCAAGTTATTAGGGCGCGTTTTCAAAAGTTTTTGAAAGGGATTTCTAGCGTGAAAGCTCCCTGCTGGTCCGTGACAAAAATTCTTAAGACAATTTCGGCGTCAAAGCCGCTGAAATCGACGATCGCAAGTTGATTCGTATTGCATTAATACGGATCAACTTGCAAAGCCTGCGGCCGTCGATTTGAGCGAGCTTTCACGCTCGAAATTGTCTTAAGAATTTTTGTCACGGACCACTAAGTGAGACCGTCGACCTTTTAGGGAAAATTTTGGTGCAGGTAGGAACCGCGTGAATAAGTGAGGCGCTTCCATCCGCGGTAGAGCATTGCACTGAAAGCGCGCTTTTCAAAAATATCTCCCCAAGGGAAATGATGGCTTTCGGGGTGAATCTCGCGATAGATGGGCTGTCGAAAATCTTTTGTTCTCACAAGGAACATCTGGTCTGAAAACCCCCTGCTTGCCACATGGAAAGGCCCGTGCATGCCCTCCGCGTCCTGGTTTGCTTCTTCATATTTCTCATTCCATGTCAGATTCGCGACTTTGTAAAGATTCTCTCCCTTCATTAAACACAGAGCCTCTTCTATCCACTCCACCGGCTTCTCTAAGCTCGTATCACCCGTCATGAACAGAAGGTAGTCGGTCTTGCAGGAGTAGATCGCGACCAGCGGAGCCAGAGCATTGTAATAAATCGAATCGCTTGGAAAATCAGCGCGGTCCAATTGAAAAAAGGAAAGCGCCTCGGCTGCGATTTCTTCTGAAAAAACAATGCGAGTCAGAGTTGTATCGTCGAGATGCCGCATAGCGGCCCGGCGCACATCGGTCAGACTTTCGGGATTGACGTTATTGATGACGAGCAGGCGCTCTACAAATGGATAGCAATGACGCTGGATTTGCCTCACCCGGAGATATTCCGGGTGCAGCAAAATATAGGGCCAATCTTTTTCATAACAATAGGTGGCGAACGTCACGCTCATTTTTTCACCGAATTTCTTTTATACAGATAAAACAGCAAAACGGGCGCAATGCTCACCAGATTGCCGACGCAGATCATCAGGATGTAGCGGGAATGAGATCCAATATTGACATTGTCTGGCGGGAAAAAGCTCACAGTGATGGTGCAGAGGCAACCGAACAACCCCAAGAGACAAGTCGCCCACATCCCCCCGGTCTTGCCGGGAATCTTGAAGACTTTAGGTCTGTCGACATACTTATGGTGTAATCGGCAGGCTGCGAAGAACATCAGAATGTACATGATCATATACAGCTCTGTGCTCAAGGCCGTGAGAAACCAATAGAAGGCATTTACACTTGGCACGAGCAAGAAAATCGAACAGACCAAGCTGACGAGGACAGCCTGACAAAGCAGGACATTCTTGGCGACGCCATGTTTGTTTTTGCGCATAAAAAACGGGGGAAGATAGCCGTATTCGGCGGCATGAAGCAGCCCTTTGGCAGGCGAGATTAACCAATTAGTGATGCTTCCGATTGACCCGACGACGATCAAGATCGTCAGTACGGGCGTGAGCCCTTTCATCCCAAAAGAATCGAACAAATTGCTAAAAACCTGAATCACCCCAGCCACGAGGTTAATCTCTTTTTCAGGAAGGACAATCGCAATCGAAAGAGACCCCAATATCATCGAGACTAGAATGAACATGCTCGAATAGAGGATTGCTTTGGGAAAATTATGCTGAGGCTTTTGTATGTCGTTGACATGGACGCCGGCGAGCTCTATGCCGAGAAAGGAGGCCATGATCGCGATGAGGGCGACCCAATTTGTCGAATTCGTCAATGAGGGGAAAAGATGGTCGGGGCTGAGGTTGATCTGAAGAGGGTGGTTGCCGAAAAACCAGATCCCCCCAAGAATAATGAGAAATATCATGGGAAAGATCGTCCCGATCATGGCGCAAATGCCGTTGATCCTCGCCGACACGTGAATCCCACAAAGGTTGATGAACGTAATCCCCCAAAAAACAATCAGGATGCAGACAACGAGATACCATTTATTCTGAGCCAGGGCCGGATCGATCAAGTACGCCGCCGTCCCTGCGATGAAGGAGAGGATCGTCGGATACCAGACCATCGTATTGATCCATTGCAGCCAAATGGCGAGCATGGCCCATTTTTCGCCGAACGCTGTCTTGACCCAGTGATAAACTCCTCCTTTTTCAGGAAAAGTCGCCGAGAGTTCCGCCGCCACTAAAGAGGTCGGAATCAAAAAGACGATCGCGGAAAAAATAAAGAAAAATACCAATGCGCTCCCGAACAAAGCGGAAGCGGGCAAATTGCGAATGCTGTCGATCGCCGCAACGATCAGAAGCACAAGAGAAAATAATGAGATTTTTTTTGTCATATAAATTAAATTGTCCTTCGCTTCCTAAAAGAAGTCAAGAAGGCTCCTAAAGTGTAAATATTTTTTGATTTTTTTTCTGGAATGGTTTAACTCAAGGCTAGAAAGCAAGAATGCTTTCCTTTAACCAGGAGCAAACTATGGCCCAACAACCAAGACCACCTCATCAGCAGCCGAACCCGCCGAAAAAACCAGATCAGCAGATGCCGCAAAAACCGCAACCGCAATATCCGCCAAAACAACCGAAACGCTAAGCCTTTTTTTCTCTCCCTTACTTCGGTAAGGGAGGGGAATATCTCTGTTCCCATTTCCTTCCATCCTCTGTTATCAAAGTTTCAGCCTCTTTTGGCCCCTGCGAGCCTGAAGCATACTGTGAAATTCGGCGCTCCATCGAACTATTCCAATGCTCAATCACGGGATCCCAGATCTTCCAAGCAACGAGCTGTTCCTCTGCGCCGACAAAGGTACTTTGGTCTCCAACAAGAGCGTCTAGAATCAGTTTCTCGTAGGCTTCCGGGCAAGATTTGGCATCCAGCTGATATCCCATGAAGAGTGGATCTTCCCCATTTCCAGCGATTTTGAGAAAAACCCCAGGCTGAGGTTGAATGCCGATCAATAGCTTGTTTAAACTATTTTTAAAGTAAATGACGATTTCTGCGTTTTGCACGTTCAGTCTTTTTCCGCTTCGCAGATAAAAAGGAACTCCGCGCCAACGCTCATTGTCGATAAACAGTTTTGCGGCGGTAAACGTCTCGACGTTCGAGTCTTCGGGCACCTCTTTTTCCTGTCGATAGCCTGCCACGGTTTGCCCCTTCAACTTCCCCGGACCGTACTGCCCTCGAACAACATGACGGTCAATAGCTTTTGGTGGAAATGGCCGGACCGCTTTCAGCAGTTTAATTTTTTCGGCATGGACCTCTTCCGAACCAAGCGAAGAGGGCGGTTCCATCGCGACAATCGATAAGAGCTGCATCATGTGATTTTGAAAGATGTCGCGCAAAAGCCCTGTTTCTTCCCAAAAATGAGCACGAGTGCCGATGCCGATCTCTTCGCTGATTGTGATTTGGACATGATCGATGTGTTGTTTGTTCCAGAGAGGTTCAAATACAGTGTTTTTGAAGCGAAATGCCAATAGATTTTGAACGGCGGCTTTCCCGAGATAATGGTCGATGCGATAGATTTGACTCTCATCGAGATGCTTAGAAATCTCGCTTTGCAGCTCAATCGCGGACTGCAAATCATGGCCAAATGGCTTTTCGAGGACCACTCGCGACCATTTCTTGTCGGATCCATCATAGATCAGCCCATGCTCACTCAGCTTTTCGATGATCGGCGCAAAAGAGTTGGAATGGGTCGCCAAATAAAAAAGGCGGTTGCCCGTGGTCCCCTTCTCTTTTTCAAGTTGCTGCAAGACCGCCTTCAACTCTTCGTAGGCTTCCCCTTTATCAAAATCGAGGCGATGATAGTAGAGATTTTTTGCAAAAGCCCCTCCGCCCATCAACTCTCGAAACTTCGATGAAGTATAATCCCTTCGGCCAACGCCGATCACGATGGTATTATCAGAGAGTTTTCCCTCCTCAGCTAAGCGGCAAATCGCGGGGAGCACTTTACGCGCTGTCAGATCCCCCGTCGCTCCAAAAATGACAATGGCCGCCGGCGGCGCCGCTGAAGGGGCCGCCACCAGAGCGCTTGTTTTTAAAACCAAGAAAAGTAAAATAATTCTTAAAATCATACTTTCTGAGCAACGACCTTCAATGAAGGGAAAAATTATAGTCTTGCTAGAAAACAAAATCCAGAAAATTCACTAGGGCCTGTCGTCAATTAACCCATGAGCGGCTTAATTGACGACAGGCCCTAAGAATAAAGCCTAGGAAGCCTGTCATTGAAGAAGCAGAGAACCTCATAGGGAATCGTGTCGCAAAGGCAGGCGATTTCCTGTACGGAAATGGAGGCATTTCCCTGTCTGCCGATCAAGACTGCCTCCTCGCCCACAAAGACCTCACTCTCCCCAATATCGACCATGAGTTGGTCCATGCAAATGGCCCCCACAATGGGAAATCTTTGCCCGCGGATGAGCACACTTCCGCGGTTGGAAAGAGAACGCTTGTAACCGTCGCCATAACCAATTGGGAGAGTGATAATTCGTGTCTTTTTTTGTGTAATATGGGAGCGACCGTAGCTAATCCCGGCGCCTTGTTCTACGACTTTAAAGTAGGAGACTTTGGTTTTAACGGAAAAGCAGGGAGCGATCTTGGATAAAGTGTCAGGATAAGTTTCAGGTAAATAACCAAAAGAGAGTAGAGAGGGCCTGACCATATCGAAATGGGACTCGGGGAAATAGAGTGTCCCCGCAGAATTTGCCATATGCCGCACAAGTCGAGTCTCCTGGAATAGAGGATGCTGCATCAGGGTTTGGAAATGGCCAATTTGCTGTAACGCGAAAGGATCGTCTCTGCCCCCTGCTGTGGCAAGGTGGGAATAAACCCCCACAATTTCGAAGCAATGTGCGCTTTTAAGATAGTGCATGAGTTCAAGCGCCGTAGAGGGGCGCACGCCCGTTCGGTGCATACCGGTATCGACCTCAAGATGAACGCGGCATTTTTGGCCCGTCATTTTGCATTTTTGAGCAACAAGTTTTGCTTTAAACAGAGAGCTCACCGAAAACTCGAGATTAAAATGGATGAGATCTCCAATTTGATCTTCATGAATCGCTCCAAGCACTATAATCGGAATGCGGATGTCAGCGTTTCTTAGAGCAATTCCCTCTTGAAGATGCGCTACGCCCAAATAATCCACCCCTGCCTCTTCTGCAGCTCTGCCCATCGCGACTAGCCCATGGCCGTAGGCATTGGCTTTCACTGGCAGGCAAAAAAGAGTATTGCCAATATGGTTCCGTACAATGGCAATGTTCCTTTTGAACTGGGCAAGATCGACTTCAATCCAAGAAGGATGGGGAAATGCCGTTGATGGTACCTGTACCTTTTTAGTATTGCTTGCTTTGCGCCTGGAATCAGAATAGCGCAAGATTTTTTGCACAAAAGGATCAGTATCTTTCTGCAGAGAGCTTCGGCTCATCAAGGCGGCGCCAGGCCCGCAAGAAACGCCACCTGATCCTAGATGCGTGGTACACCGTGCATTCTGGATTTTTTGATTGTTAACATAAAGCGCGCCCAAAGTGGGAAATCCATCATAGGCAACAGCTCTTCTGCCTACCCAGAGCTTTACGATGCCGCGGGCTTCCAATTCTTTTAATACTTCAACTCCCAACTTACAACCTGTTGTATCATACCCACAGGCAAGCGATACGAATTGGGGAAGGACATGGTTAATTATATTGAGTTGGACAAGATGTCGATCTCTTGCAAAAGCCTCACTAATATGAGGCTGTTTATTCCCATAAAAGGCTTTAGTGCCTCCCACCCCTATGAAAAGAGCATTTTCTTTTACCCTGGCCTGCCAGGCCAGAACAATCCCTTCGCTATGCACCTCCATACAATGAGAAAAATGGCTATATTGTTTTATTTCGGATGGGGTTAAAGGGATTGTGAGGCGCAGTGAAGCACCTGCAAAGGCTGCATAGGAAGGTTCATCAAATCCCCATTTTTTCAATGTTCCTATAGCTTCTCCAGGGCAAAGCACATATTGGGAGTCAATTCCACCCACTTTCTTTCCATTACTAAGTTTAAGCTTCGCAATAGAATTAGAGCTGAATTCAACGGAGATCACCTCGCTGTCAAAGTGGAGGTGAAAACAGTCTTGCGCCATCTTTTTTTTAAGATAATCATACAGTTTGGGCAAAAAGCAGTGGGTATCAATGCAGCCACCTGGTCTCCAGAACGCCACACAATCTTTTTTCCAGACGCGATGGCCCTCAAGGTTGACCTCAGAATGGGCCGTGCAAAAAGGATTTAAGGCGGGGTCAATGCTCAACACCTCGTCAGGAGACAAAAGCGCGCAGTGCTTGTATCCCAAACGTTCATAATTCGCTTGCATTTTGAGCGCATGTTCCTTGGCATTTTTGATATCGTACATCAGATCGATACGATACCCATCCCCTAACAGTTTTGGGCCATCGATTTTCGGCTCATGACAAGGATTAAAATTAGAGGTGTTGAGAATATGCTGCAGTTCAGCATCTCCCTCGTCATAGAGCCGCTGCCATAAATCCATGCTGATTTTTCCGAGAGCGAGCAGGGATAAAGTCCGGTCATGATACTCGGAGTCTTCTCCATAAAGAGAAACCGCTTCTTTGAATCGGAGTGCAGACGGAGAGTCATTGACATTCTCTACATCGTCAACGCGAATACCGCCCGGCTGGTTAAAAAGCAAAGAGAGCTTTTCTACAAGTTCTGAACCACGAGGAACAATGCTCAAAATATCATCCACAGTCAGACTGGGGAGGATATGATATGAGGTGTTAGTGGATGCCTGCTCCTCTTGTGCCGCGTCAAACGAGCGGCTCTTTTCATAGATAGTGATGGCTAATTTTATTCCCAGCTTTTGGGCTTCTTTATACGCATAGTATGCCTCAAGTGCACCAGCGATCCCTCCTCCAATAATAGTAATTTCGCGTCTGGTAGAGGTCATTTGTGTGATACATCCATGAAATCAACAGTTTCCTCTCAAGTTACTGCTCTGCTTTTGTTTTTGTAAAGCATTGGCATTGACCAGAACTCCCATATTCGCGCAAAGTGGTTTTTTTTCTAACGGAAGGAGCCATCGCCATGCAACTAATCTCTTGTTTTCTCGGAATCCTTTGTCTCTCTACGCTTTGCGCGGAGGACAATTTTGCATTTCCGCATGATGAAATTAAACAATACTCCATGCACGGAAACTTTCAAAAAGGCTTGGCTACAAAGGGGATGGGATCGCACGAATTCGAAATTTGGAGATCGAGCATCGCTGTGGGTTCCAAAACGCCCCGACATACTCATGAAACTGAAGAGGTTTTCATTTTGCTAAAAGGGGAAGTCATCGCCATGATCGGAGAGAAAGAGGTGCGATGCAAGGCCCCCGCGACTTTAATTTGCCCTGCCAACATCCCCCATCAGCTCATTAACGTTGGCGAAGAACCTACCGACCAAATTCTCGTCATCGGCATCGATTCCAAGATTTTTGACTCAAGCGGCAAAGAAATGCTCTTACCCTGGCGATAGACCGCAGAGCGAAAAAAAATTGATCGACTCCGATTTCTGCAAAGGAGTCGATCTTTTTCATTTTTTCTGAACCATAAGAGAAGTAGGACTTGGATATTTCTCTTTGCACCAATGAAATTTTTCTAAGATTTCTTGCGGAACCTGATCCTGCTGAACACAAAGTTCAAATCCGCAACCTGCATAGAAATGAGTCAAGTGTTCAAATGGAATGCAATAAACTGTTTGTAAATGCTTTACATGGTTTAACAGAAATCTGACAATTTCTCTAGCGATTCCTTTGCCTCGATATTGGTTAAAAACGTACATTCCTCCAAGCTCAAAATGGTCATCATCAATGGTGACAAGACGACCCAGTCCAGCTTTCTGCCCTTCATATTCAGCAATCGCGATGATTTCTTTATTAAAATCGGAATGAACAAATCCCACCTCATCATAGCAGCTATTGATCCATGCCATCTCTGATTTGCCTCCAGTTCTTAGACTGAGCATTAGATCATTCAACCTCAATTTGCACGAGCTGTTTGCCGAGATTTTCTCCTGAAAAAAGACCCAAGAAAGCGTGTGGGATATTTTCTAACCCTTTCGCGATGGTCTCGCAAGCCTTAATCTTGCCTTGTTTCCACCAATTTTTCAGCTGCTCCCTGCCTTCAGGAAAACGCTCTTTGTAATCAAAAACAAGAAACCCTCGCGCCATGGCGCTTTTGACGATCAATTGACGAAAAGGGCGGGGCCCGATTTCCGGCTGCTCTTGATTATAAGTAGAAATTTGGCCGCACAATATCACACGCGCCTGACGGTTAATCCGTTTCATGACTTCATCCGTAATCGCGCCCCCAACATTGTCAAAATAGATGTCGATGCCTTGGGGGCAGAATTGTTCCAAAGCGCTCGCCCAATTAGAATCTTTGTAATTCACAGCTCCATCGAATCCCATTTCCTTCAACAAATAATCCACTTTGAAATCGCTGCCGGCTATGCCGATGACGCGGCAGCCTCGGATTTTCGCAATCTGGCCCACAATCGTCCCCACAGCGCCCGCTGCACCAGAAATTACGATCGTTTCTCCCGGTTTAGGACAACCGATTTCTAGCAGTCCAAAATAGCCTGTCAGCGCAGGCATACCCATCACACTAAGTGCAGTTGAGGGTGGAATTTCTTGCGAATCAAATTTTCTCAAAGAGGCCCCGGGAAGGGCGCAGTACTCTGCCCAATCTAAGTAACCGCAGACGGCATCGCCAGGCTGAAATTGTCGATCCTTAGAAAACACCACTCGGCCAACCCCATCTCCATTTGCGGGCGCATGGAGCGGAAAGGGTGGGTGAGATGATGGCCGACCGCCTATGCGCCCGCGCATATAGGGGTCCACGGACAAACAGAGGCATTGAACTAGGACTTCGCCTTCTTTCAAATCCGGGATTGGACCCATGTGAAGTTTAAAATTTTCGAGGGAAGGCAATCCCTTTGGTCTTGAAATCAGCTGTATTTGTCGATTTTTAGAGGAGATGTTCATGAGAGTTAATCCTGTCATTTTGGTAATAATTTAATCGTGTCGTTAAATTTCCAGTATGGAACTCAAAAAGATGCCTTTAATTTTTCCCAAGAAAATTTTTCGTTAACCAATAGACGGTTTCTAAAACAGTCTGTATAATGCACTATATGGAATTTGAAAATCAAACGTTCAAAAAAGTAGCCTTAACTCGCGAAAATCTCAAACACGAGAATTTTTTTAACTGCAACTTCGAAAATTGCGACTTTACCAAAAGCGATCTGACAGGGGCAAAATTTCTCGATTGCAAAATGGTCAATTGCAATTTGAGTTTAGTTCAGTTCAATGGATGCCGGCTTCAGAATTTGGAGTTTAACCAATGCAAGTTTATCGGTGTCAACTTCGGAAAAAGCGATCCGATGTTTTTGTCATTGAAATTCACTCATTGCCTCATCGAAATGTGCAATTTTTCCGATCTTAATCTTAAAAACACTCCATTTTTGCATTGCACGATTCGAGAAACGCATTTCACGAATGCAAATCTTTCAGAATCCGATTTTTCCGGGTCGGACTTGAAAGGAAGCACTTTTCACAATTCGAATCTATGCAAGGCCAATTTTGTCGGGGCAATCAATTATTCAATCAATCCTCTGACCAATCCCTTAAAAAATGCAAAATTTTCCAACCCCGAAGTTTTAGCCCTCTTAAACGAGCTGGAAATCCAGATCTATTAGCGATTATCCACATCGTAATTGACAGTCAAAGCAATATAGGTCACGTAGGCGGCAAGCGGAACAAGAGAAAGGACCGCTAGCCCAAAGGCATACAGAGAAGCAAAAGCAACGCCTGTGATGATATTTGTCAATGCAACCATCCCCACTGGAATTGCAATGGAACCAGCAAAGGCCGGCAATGCAAATTTATAGGCGCAATTCGTTTCTACTGTGAGGCGATAGAAGAGGGAGCCTGCAAAACAGATCGCGATGTTCAGGGGGGCAGAAAAAGGCAGCACGGCGCAAAACGCAGTCATCGCGAGAGCGCGAAAGATGTGATTGACAAGCAAGGCGGCTTTATAAGCAGTGGGATGTTCTTGGAAAAATGCGCTGAACTGTTCGGTGGGCTTCTGTAAAATATTGTATTTTTCAATGAAATGATGCAGAGCCTCGGCAGCCATAAATTCTCCTCATTTGAGAAAGAATTTATCTACCGGAAAAATTTCAGGCAATCCCATAACGTACGCGCTCGCCTATTTTGAAAACGCTCCCTAGTACACCGTTTCAAAATTCCCAGGCAAATTCAGCTCTAGCGACTTGATCATTATAGCGTTCGCCGTATTCTCCGTCATAAAGAAGCGAAACTGTCATTTTGTCTTCAAAGAAGATTCCCGAAATCCCAGCCCCTGGAGAAAATAAAGTACGGCTAGGATAGATTCCCGATACAACAAAAGAGCCTGGTTCACCGACGAGCTTGGAGCGGTAGTGTCTTCCGGAAAACCGACTTTCGCGGACTGCGCTCATGCGGATCTCTGGCACCAATGTTCCATATCTGATTTTGTAACACTTCGTCAAATTGATCCCCGCTTCACTTCTCAACATCTTATCACTGGTTTGACGCACTTTTAAATTGAGGCTCTTTGCGCCGCTTTCTTTAAATCCATCTTCATTAACATAGAGATAGTCTACAGAGATAAAAGGAGCAACAAAGACAGACTTATTGTGCCCTAAGATGACCCCTGCAGCGACATGTCCATCGAGATCGTACCCGTTGTGATCCGTATGAGCTGTGCGATGCACTTTACCAGCGCCTGCTGCTCCAAAATGGATTCTGCGAGAAGCGTCGAAATCGTCGAAGCCGCCCAGGAAGGCCATATCGAGAAAAAGACGATGCGTATGCAGCACCCCGTAAATGGCTCCATAATAACTATTGATCCGGCCTTTTGCAGAAAAGTCGCGCGCATGCACGTGACTATAGGAATAAGCGCCTGCAAGGCCGAGGTCAAAGTGATTAGTGAAAGAATAGTCTGCGCCGATGATCGCTCCTCCTCCGTCGGAATGATATCCAAAACGACTCCCTTTGTTGCCTTGCGATGACCATTCTCCATAAAGGCTGCTCCACAATGCATAATGTTTTTTATCTTCCCTCGTTCGGCAGCGTATATCGAGGAGTTCCTCGAAACGATTTGTTATCCCTTTTATAACGGTGAACACACTTTCTTGTTGTGCGAGGATCAAATTTTTATAAGGCGCAGGAGTGAGCTGGTTCAATGCCGTCTCGAGCGAGTCCGGTGTCAAAGATCTCAAGACATTGAGCACATAAGCAAGATCGCTTTCCGGAGGTGGATTCAATGAATCCAGATAGGTGGCAACCTTTGTAGGATTTCCACCAGGAGCAAAAGTGGCTAAATTATTAATAATGACTTTAAGCTGTACATCGTTCGGAGTATAGATAACAGCAAATCGAACAAGAGATGAGTTGTTAATTACATTGCTGAATGTTCCTGTAACCCCGCCAGTTGTGGTGACAATCGTATAGACACTTGATAAGGGATAATTTCCGGAAGACGGAAACAAATCTAATGTCGCATTAGGTAAAATCGATGCGGCCCCGGTGATATTCAAAAGATCATTCGCCGAGGGCGTCAAATCAATCGCCAAAGAAGAACCTCCTTCTTGCCCGTAAGCACCGACAATGTTAAGTGTGCCTATGGGAGCGCCAAGTGAATTATTTCCCGGCGAGACTGTTCCATTATCCGTCACGGGGCCATTGAGAGTGCCAGTTCCGCTTAAAATGCCATCAGGGGCCACGGTCGTTTGTGTAGCGGTCGTTGTTCCATTGATCGCTAGATCCCCCGCATTAACAACAATGGGGCCTACCGTGTTTGTCCCCAAAAGATTTGCAGTACCAGCGCCTTGTTTTGTTAAAGAGCCTGCTCCAGAGATAGTGTTTGGAAACGTAAAGATGTTGCCATTGGAATCAATAATACCATTTGTAATTAAATTAATGGCATTACCAATGCTCACAGAAGCGCCCGCTTGCAAAGTGTTGCCATTATTAGTGGTGTAGCTTAAAGACCCAGACCCAAGCGAGTTGTTGTTCCCGACATTAACAGTCCCTTTCGTGAGATTTGTGCCTCCACTATAAGTGTTTGCCGTTGTGAGTACGACGGTCCCAGCAGGGTTCCCTGTGCCGACAATCAGTTCAGCCCCTGCTCCGGTCCCGGTAGTAACTCCCGAAGGAGCTCCTTCAAAAGAACCAGCGCTATCATCAGCTATGGAATTATTAAAGGTGATCGTAGAACCATCGGGATCTAATACAATGCTCGCTCCCGTGAGGAAGAAGGCATCGTTACCGGCATTCCACCCCTGATTCGATCCGGTTCCGAAGGTCGTCGAGTTAGAGCCTAAACCTGTATTGAAAAATCCCTGAACTACCAATGAAGAGCCCGAATTTACAAAAAGGGCACCTCCAAAACCGGCCCCTCCGCCACCACCCCCTAGTGTTCCACCGCCGCCGCCAACCCCACCAACAACAGAGCTAGGAGGGATAAATACACTACCTCCTCCACCACCGCCAAAGCCCCCGTCGGCGCCAAATCCCGATGAAGAACCGCAACCGGCTCCACCGCCGCCCCCTCCTCCTCCAAATCCTCCTGGACCTCCAGTACAATTGCCACCGCCGCCACCACCTCCAAATCCCCCAGCTCCACCTAACGTGCCAGTACACCCATTGCCCCCGCCGCCGCCACCGAATCCTCCGGCTCCTCCATCCCCCGTTCCATTTGCTCCTCCAATTCCTCCTCCCCCTCCCCCACCACATATGGCGCCAGCAGATGTGACACCACCACCACCGCCGCCGCCGCCGCCAGTAGCTCCTCCTGCTCCTCCCGCTGAAGCATTGCCATTGGCGCCACTGCCAGCGCCAGCTGCCCCGATTCCACCTCCAGCTGCTCCAGCTGTGGCTTGATTTCCCCCTAGGCCTGTAAAATTAGTCCCGCAATTGATACCGCCTCCACCACCGCCACCTACTCCATTATTAGTAGACGCATCGGGACCACCAATGCCCCCATCGCCCCCAAGACCACCACCGCCTCCTGGCCCAGCGAATGCAGGGGAGCCCCCGCCGGTGCCGGTATCGCCACCGTTACCGCCCATGCCCCCACCGCCTGAACCCGAAAGAAAGTTATTTCCCAAAGAAACACCTGTATTACCCCCTTGGGCAGAGGCATCGTTAATAGTAACATTGGAGACCCTTACCGTTCCTGAGTTAACGTAAAGGCCCGCACCGGCTCCCATGCCGCCGCCGCCCCTCCCTTCACTGGAACCTCCACCATTGCCGCCTTTTGCTACCACATTTTGAATCGTAAAATTCTCCAAAGTGATCGGTCCCTGTACAGAAAAAAACCCACGATAAGTGCTTGCGCCATCGATCACGATCTGTGTTCCGCTGTTGGTTCCATCCAGAATAATTGTATTGGCTGCATTCAAGTTCAAAATCGGCAGCATGGCATTGAGAGTGATCGTATTCGAACTGCCTAAATCAAAGGTCACATCGTACGTGCCCGCATTTTGGTTAATATAGTTGAGCACACCTCTCAAATCTCCTGTACTTCCCGAAAATGTGCCGCCCATGATGACATTGTTATCGCCGGCCGTAGTCACCATGAGATTAGTTCCAAGAAGAAGAGATGGAGCGGTTAAAAATAGTGTCGAGAAGAAACAAAACTTTTTGCTCAAAATCGGCTTTTTTAAAAGCATAGAGGTCCTCCAGCTGTTTTCCTTGATAATCTATTTTTAATTATTTTCACCACGATTAATATGTGAAAATTTCAAAAATCTGAAATTGTGCAAATGGCACCCTCGCGAAAAAGCAGTCATTGCATACGCGCTGAGCTGTTCGGTGAGTTTCTATGAATCGAAGTAGCTGAGACTGTGCTGGCAACGTCATTTGACCCGTTGACTTTCTTTGTTCACAAGCATACCATCAACTCCCTTTCTAAGGAGTCTTCATGCGTATTGCATTTTCCGTTTTTGCCTTATTTTTTCCCTTCTTGAATCTTTCAGCTGTTACCTTTGATCAAGCCGCCGAAGAAATTGTGGAAGCGGGTAGTTTTTTAAACCGCCTCGGCCTTTGCCCCGCCACATCGGGTAATCTCTCACGAAGATTAGAAGAGCGGTTTGTTGTAGTGACAGCTTCTGGCAAACATAAAGGAGAACTGACCTCTGAAGATGTTTTGATTGTAGACCTTGAGGGAAAATCGCAGGGCGGAACGAAAAAACCTTCCGCAGAAACTCTTCTTCACACCGCCATCTATGCTCTGTTCAAAGATGTGGGAGCTGTGCTGCACACACACTCCTTGAACGGCATAGTGCTTACAAGGATCATGCCAAATGAAAAGATGCTGGTGACAGAAGGATACGAAATCCATAAAGCGTTTCCGGGTATTAAAGCTCACGATAGTCGGGTGGAAATCCCCATTTTCGAGAACTCTCAAGACATCGCCGCAATGGCAGCTGAAGCAACGACCTGTTTACAAAAACATCCCCAAATATGCGGCTTTCTCATTCGTGGACATGGCTTTTACACTTGGGGACGCGATATGAAAGAGGCAAAAATTAGGGTAGAGGCTTTCGAACATCTATTTGAAGCTGAACTAAAAATCTTCGCCGCAACAAAAGAGAATTGACATGCGACTTCTTTTTATTATTTTATCCGAAGGACGCGAGAAAACTCGGTCCTTCAGGGCCGAGATGAATCGCGCCACTAACTCATAGGAGTATCCTGTTGCTCGATGTATTGTCGAATGATTTCCAAATGAGGGCAACGCTTCTTCTAAAATAGGGAAAAGGGTGCCTTGAATTTTTCCCCAGTAATGCGATATAGTCTGCTTCAAAGACATGATGACCTTTCTTGGTATTTAGGTGTAGGTGAGATGACACTTAGAATACCAGAAAGGTCATTGGTTTTAAATTTTTTTCGATTCCTAAAAAAACTGGTCGTACTGCCTTATTTTTGCAAGTCCCTCTTTAGGCGAGGGAGCAGTCACTATTCTGTACTACCCTAAATGCCGATCTTGCATTGGATGGATTCGCAATTCGGTATCACCAGGGACATTTGAGTGTTCTCAATCAGCAAAAATTGCCGCATGAGGAAGAATGGATCGATGTCAAAACCGCTCAGTTGTTGTAAAAAAGCGTATCGCAGCAAAAAAAGGTTCTGTTCCCATGTCAAACCAGTGGGGATAATTTTCTGGGATACTGATCAAATCTCCTTTTTCGCAAAGCACCGAATAAACACTCCCCCTACATGGAGGAAAAACAGCCCAGAACCTTCCACAAAAAATCGAATTTCAGGCTCATCATGGGTGTGCTCATTTAAAATTTTTTGACGCAACTCGACTTTTTTTGGATGATCGGGAGACACTCTAAGCACATCCACAGATTGGAAGCCATTCTCTTCTTTTAATCGCCGGATATCCAGCTTATAGGCTTCATCAATCTCTTCTCCATTCGAAGAAGGGGTGAGTGGCTGAGTCGCCTCCCACTGTTCAAATCGCACTCCGATTGCATTCAAACAAACAGCTATTTCTTTTTGGTCTGTGGTTTGCCGAAGCAGCATACTTTTTTGTTCATCGTAAATCTGCAACTCCGAAGCGGAAAGTATACTCGCGAGAGAAAAGAGAGAAAGCAGAACTTTTTTCATTGAAAACTCCTTGGTTGTGAAGAAAAAAGGACAACATCACACCTCTCAAAGTTTGTATTCAGGAAATCTTCATGACTTTACCAGTAGAATGCGCAATGATTCTCCCAGCAACATTAGTTAGAATAGCTTTTGCCTCGACAAGCTTGCGAGATTCTTTAACGATTTCTCCTCGAATGAATAGTTTTTCACTAATCGGCGCAGGAGCCACATAGCGGACAGTCATCTCGGCGCTCACGGCAGCTCCGCAAACGATCGAAGCAAGGCGCGTCATCGCCTCGTCTAAAAGAGTAGCAATGATCCCTCCATGCACACACCCTTTCCATCCTTGGTATTTCTGATCTGCGATAAATTCAGCGAATGTCGTCATCCCCTCAGTTTTCCATTCAATGCGCAATCCATCTGGGTTTTCCATACCACATGCGAAACAACGAGAATCATCAACGACTTGCAATTTCTTCACGGCTCTTCTACCTCGTCTGAAGATACAATCAGTTCGCCCAAATAATTTTCCTGAGTAATCACAGGTTTCCCGCTTTCCTGTTCCAGATGGCGTCTTGCATCCCCGGCAATCTCGCCTCCTATCTTGGCAGCCGTTTTGTTTTCATCAAAACCTTGCGCATTCCGGTTCACAGCTATTTCCTTGGTTGAAGCTTCTCCCAGCATTGAAAAAATCAATTCCAAATCAGTCATGTGGTCTCGGAGATTTTCCCGTTCTAGGCCTTTGTGCTCTTTATACTCGGAAGGGGTCATTCCAAATGTTGCTTTGGATATTTCAGCCGTTAAAATTGCATATTCTCTTTGCAGTTTGATGCCTCTCTTATCCCATTCATCGGTCAATTCCTCGCGGATAGCAATCCCTCGCATCCGCTTCTCGATCCACTCATCGCTATATCCTTTGGCCTTATAAATTGCGCGTGTACGCTTTGTCGCAAGTTCTGGGTCCTCGATTTCTTGGACACGTTCATACCCCACCCTCGCTAGCCATCTTTTAAAAGGCTCGGCTTTGGGGGAGGGAATGGATTGAATGATACGAAATACGGTCTCTGTGTTTGCGGTGTCTGTCTCTCGCATTTTTCCATCTGGAGCCAGCAACTTCAACTGTACGATTTTTCCGTACAGTTGAATAAACCCCTCGCTTTCAACCATTTGAATCTTAAGGTCGGACCAATAACGCCGAGGATTGGGGCTTTCGGTCAAAACTTCCACGATATCAATAACAGAAAAATGCCATTCACCTTCATGAAAGACGCGACGAATCTTCTTATCCTCGAAAACGGCAATCTTATCCCCCAATTTCTCAATGTTTTTTTTCGAATCCTGCATATCATCCCTCGCAACATCATAAAAAAGAAAAATTGTAACCATGCCCTGATTAAACGCAAAGCTTTGTGGGAAAAAATTTTTACGAAATGATCAACATCCAACAGGCCATAGCGCCCATCGCGATGTCTTCAGATAATGTAACTGTAGAAAGAGGCACATCCAAAACCGTTCCCATGCATGCACAGCGAACATCTAACCCTCGTTTTAACGCTCGGATGACTCCAAATGCGCCCGTTGCCATGACCAATATAGTGACAATATAAGTAACTACAGGATAAGCGAAAGAAAGATAAGATAAGCCTAATGCGAGTTCAATAAATGGATAGAGATGAGCATAGCTTGAGAATTTTTTTGCTATTAAATCATACTTTTGAAACCCTTCGACGAACACTTTCGGGTTAAACAGTTTCAACAGGGCAAATGTGCATAGAAACAACCCCATGAAAAAATGCATCCAAGCAAAGAAGCCTTTCTGCATCCCATAAGTCAAAGCCGCAGCTTCTAAGACGGTAATCAAAACAAGTGCAAACAAAGGCCAATAGCGTTTCATTTTTCCCATATGATGAACCCTAACGAAGACCTTATAGGAAATTTTCAATTTCTCCAAGGAAAAGTTCTTAGAGATTGTTCGGACTGGCACTCAAACACCTCTTTTAATCCCAATGCGAATCATAATGAATTGGTTTTATCTCATAAATTGCCTCAAATGAATTATCTCTAGGCGTGTAGTTAAGCCAAACATGGACACTGTAATCTTTTATAGAATACTGTGTGTAAGCAAAGAAATATTGAATATAGGCATCATTATAATGTGTGCCATAAGGGTGCCATGTTTCAAACTTTTCATTTATTGGAAGACAACAAAAGGATTGTTTGTTTGGCTCAATGAAAACAAAGTTCTCATGATAATTAATTTTCTGAAATCTGTTGTTATAATTGCTTCATTGAAAAAGCAGACGACTTGAAAAGTGTTCGGATCATTTTCGATTACTTCAATGTTTTTGTGGATTCTGCTAGATGTATAGCATGCAGTAAAGTAAATGAGCAAAATATAAAAACACTTAAGATAAATACACACATCACAATCCTAGATTAAAATGGCTTTGATTAGCTATTTGTTCTTTTTTCTTCTTCTTGCCATTTCTGCATCCCTACTTTTTGGTAGGCCACCCACTCATCACGCGAAGAATAGGACGACATGTAGGGTTCATCTAAAATGGTAGGGGTGAATCCGTTTTCAGAGAGGAGTTTAGCAAGGAGAAGTAAATCCGTTCTTCCTTGTCCATCAGGAAATGGGTGGAAAAACTCCAATGTTTCGTACAAATCGTCAATGAGCACAAGTTTTTTTTCTGCTAAGCCATCAATTTTGTCGTGCTCACAAGCTACAATTTCCTTATCGATTTTGGCAAGATTCTGATTAAAAGCCTCAAAAAGGTGCGCAATGACTTTTTCAAAAGAGACGGGGGTCAGGTAAGCATATGCGAGATACAATAATGCTCCATTCAAGGAGATGCCCGGCACAGCACTTGTCAAAATGGAATCAAGCTTTATAGAATTGAGGGTCTCTTGGAGCGTTTTGAACTTATTTTGAACGAGGTTATCGATTTCTTGAACCTCTTCAGGAGTGATGGAAAAGTTTTCACAAAAACCTTTCATCGACTTATCCATTGCCAATCTTTCCTTAAGCTTTTTGACTACTTTGTCTCCGAAATATTGCCTTGCTTCTACAAATTCAGCGATGAGCTTCTTTTTACGTTCATCGTTAATACCACCAACTGTCAACATGTCCCCGATTTTGAATCTACAACTGAAACTATTATCGCGGAAATGGCCAGCCTCCCATGCTTCCATATTGGTATTGTTTTTAGATCCCTTGAAATGAGAACAAGCTTCCTTGTGCAGGTTGCAGTAAAATTCGACACTTAATTTTTCTTTCAGGTGGAGTTTGGCAAAATTAAATGCCTTATGCGCGCTTTCATAGAAGCCAGGTTCAGTTTGGCTGCCATGGAGACCTTCGTCAAAAACTTTTGGACCAAAAGCGTGAAATTTCCCGTCGTATAACTGTTTCCACCAGTTATTTTTTAACCCACAAAAGACTCGCTCAGCGGTATCTTTAGTTACAGGAAAACCGAGTGGAGAAATTTGATTTGCCATGTTATTGCCAATTTTTTAACAAAAACAATTACACTTAAAATCTATTTGCCTAACCAACAACTATTGTGTCGCTTTTTTGCGGGAGCCCCCTCCCAGCGGGCACTTTCGTGTCCCGTCGTTCGGGCCGGTTCGCGGGTTGCATCCCGCTTCACTTCGACTCCCCGACGCAAGCCAAGTAGTTGGCTTGCTCTCCGAGCATTTTTTTGGAAAAAAATTGCTCGGAGCGAGAGTCGAACTCGCACGCCATTGCTGGCAAGGGATTTTAAGTCCCTAGTGTCTACCATTCCACCATCCGAGCGATTGGAAAGGATAAAGGGGACAGTTTACGGGGCCGTGAGGAAAAATTCAAGGGGGCTTTTTAAACCCCCTAAAGGCTAAAAGAAGAAAGGGTCTCTGCCCGATGGCAATGGAGAGAAGTTTGTGGAAGTGAACGAAGAGGCCTCTACAGATTCGGTCATCGTCGTTGTGCGATGCAACGGCGCGGAATCAGAGCCCATATCTTCGGAGTCTTCCTTTTTAGATTTTCTCTCTTCCTTCTTCTCTTCTAATTCTTCTTTCGGGAAAGAAGCCCCTTCAGCAAATTCTTTATCTTTATAGCGGCTGAGGGTTTCTGAGATGAGTGTTGGAGGGGGAGGGATGAGGGAAGAAAACATCGAAGATGAAACTTTCGTTTCATCTTCGCCTCCACCTCCCGGGAGTTTCTGCTCGGCCTCGGGTTGTTGCGGGGCTTGAGTTTCTTGTTGTGTTCTGCGCTCTGCCCAATCCTCATCCGAGCGACGGTGGCGGCGGCGGCGGCGGTCGCGTCTTTTTTCCATGCGCGAACCCATCGGGGCTTCCATGCCTGCTTCTTGGGGCTGAGCTGGCTGTTCTTCTTCTGCAGCGACAGGCTCACTTTCTCTTTCAGGGACAGGTTCCCGTTGTGGATGGCGCATAGAGGCGTCGCGACCTCCCCCGATTTTAATTTGGCGCTCGTGGCTGATGTTCTTCAGTGCCACGCGTGTTTCTTTGACTTCTAAAACTTCATAATCAGACGCAGGCACTAAAAAGGCCTTCGGCCGTTCCATCGAGCGGAAAAAGAAGGCGCGTCCAAAAGAGACGACTTCTAACGCATCGACATAATATTCTTCCGATTGTCCGCCGCCTTTACTGCTGCGGACGAGAAGCTTGCACCCTTCGCGAGGGGAAATGATTGTTTCTATGATGGGTTCTCGAGTAAAATTCACTGGTCTATTCCATGTTATTGAAGTTACGGTTGACGCAGTTTGCGTCAGATTTAAAAAAATTATTTTTCTTTGGATGCCATGTAGCGTACTAAGTCTACAACGCGGTAGGCATATCCCATTTCATTATCATACCATGCCACCAATTTATAAAAACGAGGATTCAAAGCAATTCCAGCCCCTTTATCAAAAATACAAGACGCGGTATTGCCAATGAAATCGCTGGAGACGACCTCTTCGTCGCAGTATTCAATAATTCCTTTCATAGACCCCTCTGAGGCCTTTTTAATGGCACTGCAAATCTCTTCGTAGGTGGTATCTTTGGACAAACGCACGGTCAAGTCAACAACGGAAACGTCGGTTGTTGGGATGCGAAATGCCATGCCTGTCAGCTTTCCTTTAACGGCGGGAATGCAGAGGCCGACAGCCTTGGCGGCGCCTGTCGAAGAGGGAATGATATTGATGCTTGCCGCCCTGCCTCCCCTCCAATCTTTTTTTGAAGGGCCGTCGACCGATGGCTGGGTGGCCGTCAGCGAGTGGACAGTGGTCATGAGGCCTTCTTCGATACCGAATTCATCGAGGAGGACCTTAGTGAGGGGGGCTAAACAGTTAGTCGTGCAAGAGGCATTGGAAACGATCAGGTCCTTAGCAGGATTATAAGTCTTTTCATTGACTCCCATGACAAGGGTAGGGCAATCCCCTTTTGCGGGGGCAGTGATGATGACCCGTTTTGCGCCGGCTTGAATGTGCTTATGGGCATCTTCCACATTGGTAAAGTGGCCAGACGATTCGATCACATAATCGACGCCTAGGCTCTTCCAAGGGAGCTTAGCGGGGTCTTTTTCAGATAAAACGAGGGACTTTTTCCCATCGACATTGAGATACTCTCCTTCCGCTTTGATATTAAAAGAAGGGCTGCGGTGCACGGAATCGAATTTCAAAAGGTAAGCGAGATTGTCGGGTGGAACGAGATCGTTGACCGCGACGACTTCGATATCAGGGTAACTTTCATGAAGAATGCGGAAAACGAGGCGGCCAATTCTCCCAAATCCATTTATAGCAACTTTTATCGGCATTCTGTCCTCCTTTGGAGTGTAGGACGGATGATAAAGGACAAATTTTTGAATGTAAAGCGGTAATTAAATGCAAAAGCTTCAGAGCTTGCGGCTCTGAAGCTTTCGTAAGAGGGTAAAAAGATATTCGTTATTGAGCAAGATATTCGATATAGCAGCTGGGGGCGCTATCACCGATGCGAAAATCTTTCTTGATGATTCGAGTATACCCGCCATTACGCTCCGCAAATCGGATCGCAAGTTCGCCAAAAAGCTTGCCGACGACTTTACGATCGGTATTGTGGCTCTCTGTCTTTCCTGCTTTTGCTGCGCGTGCTTCTTTGGAGGTGAGTGCATTGTAAGCAATCATGAGCTCTCCAACCGCTTTGCGTCGGCTAGCGAGGGTATTTTTCTTTGCAAGCGTGATCATGTGATCGGCATGCCGGCGCAGCTCCTTAGCTTTGCGCTCCGTCGTCTCGATGCGGCCATGCTCTATCAATGATTTGAGCATATTGGCGATCATACAACGCCGGTGGCTTGCAGTTCTGCCGATCTTAAATGTGTCTTTTCTGTGTCTCATACTTGAGTTCCTGCTTTTTCAGTGATGTAATCTTGAATGACTTGTTTGACATTGTCGCGAGTGATTCCAAATTTGGCCAAGTCCATTCCAAGTGAAAGCCCCATTTCTTCAAGCTTAGACTTGATTTCGTTGAGGGATTTCTTACCGAAGTTTCTAAATTTAAGCATTTCAGACTCTGGCATCACCACGAGTTCTGCGATGGTATCGATATTGGCGCCAGCAAGGCAGTTGGTCGACCGTACAGAAAGTTCGATCTCATTGATCCTAAGCGCAAGCTTGGCCATGAGCGCATCGCGGTCTGTATTCAGCTCAACTTCGCCCTGATCAAACGTCAAATTATGCAATTTCAGCTGATCGAAGACTTCGAAGTGAAGAATGCCGATCTGCGTGGCAAATGCCAGCGCTTCCTCAGGGGTGATGCGGCCATCAGTCGTGATTTCTAAAATCAAACGATCGAAGTCTGTGTCTTGTCCGACGCGGGTATTTTCAACAAAGTAATTCACTAAGCGAACTGGAGAGAAAGCGGAGTCAATGATAATCTCGTCGACACCCTTTTCGAGGATGGGATGCCGTTCTGAAGGCACATACCCCCGTCCGACAGCGACTTTGAGGTCGACTTTTCGAGTCATCGGTTTCGTGACCGTAAAGATCGCAAGCTCAGGATTGACGACATCGAAATCAGAAAGTCCTATCAGTTCCTTCAACGTGACGGCATACTGCCCGCCATTTTTGTCGAGCATGTCAGCTGTGATGTCTAAAATCTTAGAGATCACTTTTGGTTCGCGAGAGCCCATTTCTTCATCTGTGGGCAGCTTTCTTAGAAGGGCATTCTTGAGGTTGAGCACAATATGCGTCATATCCTCAATGATTCCCTCGATCGCCATGTACTCGTGAGGAACTCCTTCGATGCGCACAGACATAATAGCAGGCGCTTCCAAAGAACTCAGGATGATTCTTCTCAGAGCACTACCGACAGTATGCCCGAATCCTCTTTCGAAAGCTTCTGCGATAAACCGAGCAAAGGTTCCCGATTTACTCGCCTCATCGACTTTAATCTTTGTCGGCAACTCAAATTTGCCATACTTTACGGCCATGAACGATCTCCTACAAATTTCCGAATTTAGACTCTTCTACGTTTGCGCGGACGACATCCGTTGTGCGGCACAGGCGTCTTGTCGCGAATAATCGTGATTGCAAGGCCCGAACTTTGCAAACCGCGCACGGCAGATTCTCTACCCGCTCCAGGCCCAGACAGATTGACTTCAATTTCTTTCATTCCTAAGGACATGGCGACTTTTGCAGCGTCTTGGGCTGCGACTGTCGCTGCAAATGCGGAAGATTTGCGCGATCCGATATATCCGACTTTGCCGGCTGACGCCCAAGAGATCACGTTGCCTGTTAAATCCGTAATAGAAATGATTGTGTTGTTAAACGTCGCTTTTACGTGTGCAATTCCGCTTGGGACATTGCGCATCGTTTTTTTTCGCGTTTTTGCGATGGTCGGTTTTTTGGCCATCGTCTTTTGTGCTTCTTGCTTAGCCAAGGGTCACGCTCCTTAATTTCTCTTATTTCTTCTTATTAGCAACGGTTTTTCTCTTGCCTTTGCGAGTACGCGAGTTCGTACGAGTACGCTGGCCTCTCACGGGAAGCCCTAGTCGATGTCTCATTCCTCGATAGCAATGGATGCTGATCAATCGTTTGATGTTATTTTGAATTTGGCGTCTAAGATCTCCCTCGACGACATATTGCGTGGTCAGCAAAGCATTGATCTTCGCGATATCATCTTCATTCAATTTCTGTGCTTTCATATTCGGGTCTAGTCCGAGTTTTGCGCAAACCTCGTTTGACAGTCGGCGCCCGATCCCATAAATGTACATGAGACTGATTTCTAACCGTTTATTGTCTGGGATGTCGATCCCTATCACTCTTGGCATGAAAATATTCCTTTATTCGACAAACGATCTGAGAAATTTATCAGATGTTTTGTTTATTTACAACACTAGTAATAATGCACTTTTTTTTTGAGGCTGCGGCGGCGGTATTCAATATATTTTTACCGTCCTCGAAGCCTGCCTTTTTTCATAAAGCCTTCATACCGCTTCATCAGCAGATGCGATTCGATCTGTTTCGATGTGTCGAGCACAACGCCGACAAGGATCAAAAGCGAGGTGCCGCCAAAAAAGTAGGTGATCGATGAATCGACGCTCAAAATTTTACCTACAATAGTGGGCAATACCGCGATGGAAGCTAGAAACAATGCGCCCGCGAAAGTCACGCGGCTCATCGTTGATTCAAGAAAATCTTGAGTGGGTTTCCCTTGGCGGATTCCAGGAACGAAAGCCCCATTTTTTTTCATGTCGGAAGCAATCTGCTCGGGGTGGAATTGTGTTGCCGTCCAAAAATAGGTGAAGAAAATAATTAAAATGACATTGAGGACCATATAGACCCAAGTCCCAGGCGAAATCATGTTCGCAAATCGACCTAACCATGATCCTTGACCGATAAATTGGCCAATCGTGGCGGGAAACATCAAAAAAGAAGTTGAAAAGATCACGGGGATGACCCCGGCATAATTAATTTTAAGAGGAATGTAAGCGTTGCCGCCCTGAACTTCTTGCCTTCCCACGACGCGGCGGGCGTATTGTAATGGGATCTTTCGCTGACCTTGGATAATTAGAATGGTGCCGACAATGATAAGAACAAAAACTCCGCTTAGGACGACCAGCGATGAAAAGGTGAGCTGGCCGGGTTCTTGCGAATCGAGGTTAAGCTGTCTTACGACAGAGCCGATTGTGCTCGGCAAAGACGAGAGAATACCAATCGTAATGACCAAGCTAATCCCATTTCCAACCCCTTTCTCAGTGATCTGTTCGCCGATCCACATGAGCAGCACCGTCCCCGCAGTCATCGTCGACATGACGATCAGATAAAACAGCCAAGGAAAGCCGAACATTTGGACATCGAGGATTTCGTTCACGATGATTCCGGGACTGCCCGCATTGAGACCTATAGCGTATTTTCCGTAAAGGGCTGACTGAAAGATCGCCAACGCAACTGTCAGCATTCGAATCCATTTGCCCATTTTTCTGCGGCCGACATCTGGGCTTTCGCGTATCTCCCTTTGCAAGGAGGGAACGAGGGCCATCAGCAACTGCATAATGATTGAGGCGGAGATGTATGGCATCACTCCGAGAGCAATGATCGTCATCTGGGCAAAAGCTCCACCCGAGAAAACGTCCATCAACTGGAAAAGATTTTGGCTTCCACCTGTCGCATTGCGAAATAATTCGACCGCTGCGTCTCCGTTAATGCCTGGGACGGGAATATAAGCCCCCACACGGCAAGCTATGAGCATAAGCAGAGTAAAGACAATTTTTGCCTTTAATTCCGACACGCTTAAAATGCGTCTGATCCCTTCAATCATCTGTTCGCCGATTCTTGGTGGTCCTTAGCATGTAATGCTTAACACTGTTCGTGGAGATATAGCCAACCTTCAGCTTTGCCCTACATCGCCGACCCGCTATGTTGTCGGCTGCTTAGTGCGCCCGCCTCTGGGCTGCGACTTGAATCTAGTCTATCTGCACAACGCATCATTCTAGCATTGCATGTTGCGCACCACCCGTTTTTTGAATTAAAAGATCAATTATTTCCCAACAGGGACTTGTTGGAAAGCTATTCCATTTTTTTTCAGTTTTTCTTCTGCAGCGCCGGAGAAAAAGCTAGCCTGAATGCTTACTTTTTTGTTTAACTCGCCGCCGGATAAAATCTTCAAGCCGCCGGGAATACGTCTTGGGGCAAAGCCTTTTTCTTGCAATGACTTCAAAGAGACAGTTTCGCCGTCGGAATACAATTTATCAATCATCCCTAGATTGATCCCAAACACAATATTCTTAAATCGAGCGTTCGGAAAACCGCGCGTTGGGGATTTTTTATAAAGCGGGATTTGTCCCCCTTCATGACCGGGCCGTGTTCTGTATCCGCATCGGGCCATGTCGCCTTTGTTGCCGCGACCGCATGTTTTTCCGCGCTTGGATCCCATGCCGCGGCCGACTCGGCGGGAATTTTTTTTCGGCCGATGGCTGTTGGAAAGTTGCGATAATGTCATCATGATTGGAGTCCTCGGATTTCACGATTCTTCTGGCGATTGCTAAGCTGTGTGAGAGCTGAGATTGTCGCCCGCACTTGATTCAAAGGGTTGCTCGATCCCAAGCTTTTGGAAACAACGTCTTTAACGCCGCCAAGTTCCAAGACGGAGCGGACCTTTGAGCCTGCGATGACTCCTGTCCCTTCCGGAGCAGGCTTAAGCAAGACCTTCGCTCCGTCCCATTCGACGGTAATTTCATGAGGAATGGTCGTACCTTCCATCTCAAATGACATGACATTCTTACGCGCAGCCTCGGTCCCTTTGCGAATCGCATCAGAGACCTCGTTTGCTTTGGCAAATCCAAAGCCGATGTGCCCTTGGCCATCGCCAATAATCACCAAAGCGGAAAAACTGAATTGACGTCCGCCTTTGGCAGCCTTAGAGCAGCGATTGATATAAAGGACTTTTTCCTCGAATTCAGTTCCGTAATCTTCAACGCGTCGTTTTGCTTGTTGTTTCGACATCTCTTATACCTGACTAAAATTGTAAACCTGTTTCGCGAGCCGCGTTGGCAACCTCTGCCAGCAAACCGTGGTATTTGTTAAATCCGCGATCAAACACGACGTTAACGATGTTCTTTTGTTTGGCCGCTTCAGCAATCATCATACCGACTTTTCGTGCAGATTCTTTGCTGCGCTTCCCAAGTTTTTGGTCGCGAAGTTCTTTTGTAACAGTTCCCGCACTGACTATGGTCACGCCTTTGTCGTCATCAATCAGCTGGGCTAATAAATGTTTGTTGGACTTAAAGACCGAGAGCCTTGGCTTTTCCGCAGTCCCTTTGACTTGACGTCTGACGCGGAGAACTCTTCGGCGGCGTCTTACTTGTCGTTTTTTTAAATTATTGATCATATGCTACCTTATGCGGTTTTACCTTTGGCCGCTTTGCCAGCTTTTTTACGGACAACTTCATTTTCATACCGGATCCCCTTTCCTTTGTAGGGCTCTGGGGGCTTCATTCCACGAACGGCTGCTGCAAATTGGCCGACGAGGTGCTTGTCAATTCCGGTGATGATGATCATTACGCTTTTATCCACCGCGACGTTGACTCCTTTTGGAATTTCAACGTGAGTAGGATGAGAAAATCCCAACTGCAAATCGAGTTTGTGACCCTGAACTGCAGCGCGGTATCCGACGCCTACCAAACTGAGGCGAACCTCAAATCCCTTCGAAACACCGATGACTAAATTGTTTATAAGAGCTCGAAATAGTCCGTGCGTCGTTTTTGGTAGCTCGACGTTCTCATCTTTGACGACGATGAGCCGATTGCCTTCGACTTTAACAGAAATCCCTTTCTCCGCTGGGATTGAAATCGTGCCTTTGGGTCCCTTAGCGTTGATCTTCCCTTCGCCGATTTTAACTTCGACTTTATCTGGAAGAAGAATTGGCGAGTTTCCAAGACGTGACATGCTTTTACCTCTTTTTTATTACCAAACTAAGCACAATAGTTCGCCGCCGAGCTTTTTCTTACGGGCCGATTCTCCGTCGATGATCCCCCCGGGCGTTGAGAGAATCGCAATGCCCATCCCCCCATAAATTTTAGGGATCTCGCGATAGCCGACATAACGCCTGAGCGATGGCGATGAAATGCGGTTCAACCCTTTGATGACAGGTTCTCTGCCGCCTGCGTATTTCAAAAACAAGCGAGCCTTCCCTTTCTCTTCGTTGACGAGCAATTTATCGACAAATCCTTGTTCCTGCAATACCCTGACAATTTCCATTTTGATCTTGCTTGGGTGAAAGTCGACGTAGCGATGCCTCGCTTGCTTCGCATTTCGAATTCTTGTCAGTAGGTCTGCGATTGGATCATTTAACATGTCTTTCTCCCTCAGCTTTGAGTCTCTGTTTTAAATGGGAGGCCGAGCTGTCTTAGCAATTCCATGCACTCCTCATCGTTGGTTGCTGATGTGACGAATGTGATATTCATTCCCTGCGTTCTTTTAACTTCATCCAAATTAATTTCTGGGAAAATCTGCTGCTCTTCAATGCCTAAAGAGTAATTTCCACTGCCATCGAACTTCGTAGGAAAGCCGCGAAAGTCTCGAATGCGGGGGGAAACGATATTGCAGAACCGGTCGAAAAATTCGTACATACGCTTTTTTCGCAAAGTCACTTTTAAGCCAATGGCTTGGCCTTCTCTGAGCTTAAAATTAGCAACAGACTTCCGGGCCTTGGTAAAAACGGGTTTTTGCCCGGAGAGATTGGCCATCTCTTTAACGCAGTCTTGAAGGGCGTTCTTGTCTTTAGAGGCCTCAGCGAGCCCCATGCTAATGACAATTTTTTTCAGGACGGGAATGAGCATGCTGTTTTCATACTTAAACCTTTCCTGAAGCGCTTTTTTGACTTCTTCTTTATATCGTTTTTGTAACCTAGACATCGCTTAATCTACTTTATGAATGTTTTCTTACTTGTCGAAGCGTGATTTCATTTTCACCTTCGAGATAGTACAATTCTTTTGCACCGCTCTTATTCGTACGCACTTTCGCCTTGACGGGCTTTCCATCCGCATTGCAAAGGGCAAGATTCGAAATGTGCATAGGAACTTCCATTTCGAGAATTTCCGCGCCAGGCGCTTTTTGGCGGCGCTTAGCATGCTTCTTGCGAATGTTGATCCCTTGAACGAGTACCCGGTCTTTATTGCGTCCGATCACTTCTCCGGACTTGCCTTTTTCGTTTCCTGAGATGACGATGACTTTATCGCCCTTTCGTATCCATTTGCTCATCTTAATTATCTCCCTATATCACTTCAGGCGCGAGCGAACTGATTTTGACAAACCCACTTTCGCGAACTTCGCGGGCTACAGGCCCAAAAATACGCGTTCCGCGAGGATTGTCCTTGTCATCGATGAGAACGCAGCTGTTGTCGTAAAAGCGCAACAGAGAGCCATCAGGTCGGCGCACATAACTTTTCGTTCTTACGATGACAGCGCGAACAACGTCGCCTTTTTTCACGCTCCCTTTTGGATCTGCTTCTTTCACCGAGCAAATGATGATATCGCCAACATGGGCATATCTGCGCTTAGATCCTTTGAGGACCTTAAAGCAGCGGACTCGCTTGGCGCCCGTATTATCTGCAACTTCTAGATCGGATTCTTGTTGGATCATGTTTATCTCACTTTTTAAATCTCATCGGCTCTCAAGCCAGTGTGTAATCCCAAAAAATTACTGGCTTACTTCACTCATCTTTTCCAGCGTGGCCGCCTGCGCTGCGCCAGAGCGACTCTCTCAAGTCTACACTGGCGCCGCGCAGACAGCCAGGCAGAAAAACCTGAGCTAAATATGCTCAGACTTTTCGTGATTAGACACTAAGCACTTCCAAAACTCGCCAACGTTTCATCTTTGAGAGCGGCCGAGTTTCGATAATGCGCACCTTCTGTCCTACTTGAACGTCGGGATTTTCATTATGGACATAATATTTTTTTGCTCGCGTGACGACTTTATCAAAATCAGGGTGTCGTATCGTACGTTCCACTTTCACCGTGATCGTCTTCTGCATCTTCGTCGAAACGACGACGCCTTCGCGAACTTTTCTCTTGGACGTTTTTTCCATTGCGTTCCTCAACTTGATCTTGTAGCTGCTGCAATTTCTTTCTCGCGCAGAATCGTCATCGTGCGGGCCCGATCTTTTTTCTTAGCACGGACCAGATGCGGCTTCTCGACTTTTCGCGTGACTTTCATTTCGTTGCGAAGTTGAAATATCTCTTTCGACAGATCTTGGTATAGCGCTTTCAACTCTTCGGGAGCTTGATCTCTCAGCTCTTTTGCTTTTGCCATATATTTCTTACACCCTTTCTACGCGTTCGACGAACCGTGTCTTAATTCCAAGTTTCGCGGCTGCTCTTCTCAAAGCATTTTGCGCCATTTCCTTCGGAACGCCGCCCACTTCAAACATCACTCTTCCTGGTCGGACTACTGCGACCCAATGGTCTGGGGCGCCTTTCCCTTTACCCATCCGCGTTTCGGCGGGTTTTTTTGAGACAGACTTGTCGGGAAAGATGCGAATCCATACTTTGCCTCGACGGTTAAAATAACGGTTAATGGCTACGCGGCACGCTTCGATTTGGTGGTTTGTCACGCGGCCTCTCTCGAGACACTGCATACCGAAATCGCCGAAATCGACAAAATTTGCCGCTTTGCTAAGGCCCGCATGCTGGCCTTTTTGCATTTTTCTATGCTTCGTTCGTGCTGGCATCAAAGCCATAGTTAGCCTCCCACGGCTCGAGTAAGTTGTTCTTCACCTTTATTGATCCACACCTTGACGCCGATCGAACCGTAGGTGGTCTCAGCTCTCCCATGCGCGTAGTCAATTTCAGCTCGAATAGTCTGCAGCGGAATGCGGCCCTCTTTGTACCATTCAGTCCTCGCGATTTCTGCGCCGCCGATGCGTCCGGAAATTTGTACTTTGATTCCCGCTGCTCCAGCATCCATTGTCGCTTGCATCGATTTCTTCATGACGCGTCTGAAAGGCACTCGCCGCTCAAGTTGCTTTGCGATGCCTTCCGCAACAAGTTTGGCGTCGAGGTCGGGTCTTTTAATTTCTTCCACTTCGATCCAGATCTCTTTTCCGGTCAATTTTTTTAGTTCTTGCTTGAGAACGTCAATCTCAGCACCTTTTTTCCCAATGACAAGCCCGGGTCTTGCGGTATGGATAGTCACTTCAACTTTTCCACTCATCCTTTTGATGGTGAGCAGGGCTGTTCCCTGGCAGCACGGCTTCGACATCAGATACTTTCTAATCACATGATCTTCGCCAAGAAGATTGCCGAATTCCTGCTTGTTTGCATACCAGACTGAACGCCATTTTTTTGTGCGAACTAATCTAAATCCTATCGGAGATGTCTTTTGTCCCATTGATTCTCCCTCTATTTATTCTGTAGCAACGATGATAGTAAAATGGCTTGTCCGTTTCATAATCGGGTGGCTGCCGCCTCGATTTTTGGGCTTGGCCCTCTTCAAAGTCGGACCTGCATCCACTCTGACTTCTTTCACTGTTAAATCTCTGCGCTGAACATTGAGCTGCGTTTCTGCATTCGCGACAGCAGTGTTCAATGTTTTTTGCAGCAGTCTGCCCGCGCGGAGTTTGCTGAACATAAGTTGGATGTTCGCTTCTTCGACAGATTTGCCGCGTATCAGGTCTGCGGCGTAACGCGCTTTTCTAGGGCTGATCCGGATATATTTGGACTTAGCGATTGCCTTTTGCATAATCGATTATCCTTTTGCTGCGGGTGTAGGTTTCGCGGCTGGTGCGGCGGCGGAAGCGCCAGCGGCAGCAGCAGCGGCGGCCTCAGCGACTTTCTTGGAGCCGTGGCCTTTAAAGACGCGCGTCGGGGAGAATTCACCCAATCTGTGGCCGACCATATTCTCGGAAACAAACACGCTGATAAACTTTCTACCGTTGTGGACATCAAAAGTATGTCCCACCATTTCAGGCAATATCATGGAACGGCGTGACCAAGTCTTGATCGGGTTCTTTTTGCCGCTTTTATTCATTTTGAATACTTTGTCAACTAAGTGATGGTCGACAAAGGGGCCTTTTCTTAAAGATCTTCCCATAGATTATTTCCTGCGATCTTTGACGATCATTTTGTTAGATTTGCGTTTACACCGGGTGCGATACCCTTTTGTGTACATCGCCCAAGGCGTTTGCGGGAGATAGCCATTGTGTTTTCCTTCGCCGCCCCCATGCGGATGGTCAACAGGGTTCATCGCGGTGCCGCGCACAGTAGGACGAATTCCTTTCCATCGTGATCTTCCAGCTTTCCCTTCCACGCGGAGATTTCTTTCAGGGTTAGACACTGCGCCAAACGTAGCTCTGCAGTCGTCATTGACCATTCTCACTTCTCCGGAAGGCATTTTTAAGGTTGCGTAGCCAGCGCTTTTGGCCATCAGCTGTGCGGACAGACCAGCGGAACGCACCAGTTGGCCCCCTCGGCCTGGATATAATTCAACGTTGTGAATCACGGAGCCGAGCGGCATCGACTTAAGCCGCATGCAGCATCCAACATTGAAATGCCCTTGGTCGTCCGTAGCGACGAGATCGCCGACTTTCAGACCTTGCGGCGCTAGTATATAGCGCTTTTCACCGTCTGCGTAGTTGAGCAGAGCGATGAAAGCTGTTCGGTTGGGATCATATTCAATCGAAGCGACGCGGGCAGAGATTTTTTCTTTATCGCGCTTGAAATCGACAAGACGATAAAATCTTTTGTGCCCGCCCCCTTTATGGCGGCATGTGATGTGACCGTGATGATTGCGGCCGTTTGTTCTTCTTTTTTTGACGAGCAAGGACTTTTCTGGCTTGACAGAGACGCGTCGTTTCTCTTCGCGCGTCAGTTCATCACGCGTCGTAAGGATGAGATGCCTTTGTCCTGCTGTTGTCGGGCGAAATTGCTTTAACATAAGCTTTTAGCCTTTGGTATTAAACTTTCTCTTCGATGCTGTCGCCAGCTTCCAACGTCACGATCGCCTTTTTAAAGCCTGGCTTCACTCCTGGACGCCCTCGCATTCTGCGTGCTTTCGGCTTCGCATTGATCGTGTTCACGGAGACGACTTTGATTTTTCTTTCGCTGTAAATCTCTTCAATAGCCGCTGCGATTTCTTGTTTATTGGCCTTCTTGTCGACAACAAACACATATTTCGGAGCATCGCATTTTTTCACGCAAGGATTGCTTGCATTGAATTGGAGCTGCTCGAGGACCCGCGATTTTTCAGTGACGTGCTTAGATAAGACGACGTCAAAAGGACTTTTTTTCAGCATAATTATTTTTGTCCCCCTAATAAGACCTTGAGTTGATCAAGAGCGGATTCCATCACGACAAGCTCGTGACTGATGATCACGTCATAGCCGCTGATCGTGGGGACCAGCATAAATTCGTTCCCTGGAATATTGTTGATGCTCTGCACGAACGTTTCGAATTTTTGCTTCGGAGCAGCCGCCTCTTTACCTTCTTTTGTCCCCAGGATCAAACCTTCGCCGAGGAACAGCACTTTTTTTCCTTCGAGCGCGGTATTCTTCAAAAACGCAGCGACATTTTTTGTCTTCGGCGCTTGCATCGGCTCGTATTGCAGCACATGAAGGCGATTAGCGAGAATTTTTTCAATGATGAGATGGCGAATGGCTGCTCTTCTCTCTTTTTTGTTGATGCGCACGTGCTGATCGAATTTAGGCTTCGGCGCGTGAACTCGTCCGCCACCTTTGTATTGAGGCGACCCGAGATAACCTTGTCTGGCGCGGCCAGTCCCTTTTTGAGGATGAGGTTTTTTTCCGCTGTGATTGACTTCATCGCGGCTTTTTGTATTTGCGGACCACTGCCGAGCATTTTCTCTTAGAGCAATGATGTAGTCTTTGATCATTTGGGAATTGGCGCTAGATTTGAGCATCTCATCTTCGATCGCGATTTGCCCGACTTCTTTTCCGACCAAGTTAAATTTTTTCAATACAGCCACGGCTCACTCCTCAAACTATTTTTTCTTTTGGCTTTTCTTCTTTACGGACTTGGCAACATAGACGATGCCGCCGCGCGCTCCAGGAATGGCGCCTTCCACGAGAATGACTTGCTTCTCTTCATCAATCCGCACAACTCGCAAGTTTTGAAGGGTCACTTTGTCGCTTCCCATCCGGCCGGATTTTTTCTGCCCTGGCAAGCAGCGTCCCGGAGAAGTTCTCATCCCCGTTGAACCGCCATGCCGATGAAATCCCGAACCATGCGCTGCAGGACCGCCAGCAAAGTGATGGCGCTTGATAACACCTTGATGCCCTTTCCCCTTGGTGATGCCGCTGACGTCAACATAAGACACATCGGCAAAATAGCCAACGCTGATCTCTTGACCGACTTGATATGTTTCCGCGCTATCGACTCGCGACTCTAAGCTCTTAGACCTCGCCTCAACACCTGCCTTCTTAAAATGACCTTGAAGTGGCTTCGAGACGTTCCTTGCTTTCGAGGGCTTCACTTTGAATGTAGAGAGTTGTATCGCTTCGTATCCGTCGCTCTCTTTGCGTTTAACCTGAGTGATGATATTTGGCTCTGCGGAGATCACAGTGCATACGATGCGATTGCCTTTCTCGTCGAAAAGCTGAGTCATCCCGCGTTTCTTTCCCATCAGTATCAATGACATATGTTTCCTTTGATACTATTCGTCGCTGAGACCAGCCTCTTTGACAAGGAACCAGAAAGTGATTTTACTTTCACAGGCCCCTATGGATCAAGAGTCCATACTGACAGCGACAAGTAGTATACGTGCTCAAGATTGCTTCGTACTTGCTTGTCCTTCACCTAGTGTTCTAGGCTAAAGGGAAGAGGCTAACAAAATTCCCGATTTTCCCACAATCCCTTTTTTCGCAAGTGGGCTGAAATAATATTTTAAATAAGCGCCAATAGGAACAGAGCGAGCAAAAACCCCAGAACCGCCATGATGATGAACCATTCGCGCAGGAACAATCGCTTCATACTAGGTTGATAGTTGGGGCTGGGCGCGGCTCAGGCATCTTATCGAGATGGATTTGGTAGCCAAAAGCGGCTACCGAAACAACGCAGCCTGTGAGAAGCAGGGTAGTCATTACCGCGGAGCTGGCAGCAAAGCCAGTGGCAAATGTGGCGATGCCGAGCGCCGTCCAAGCAGCCATCGTGACGTTTCCGATCACTTTCATTAGCGCTAGGCCAAAACGCTGCTGGTGGTACTCTTTTTCATAAGGGTTTGTCGCTTTGCGCATTGCCTCTTTCTCGCTGCAAAGACGATAGACCGCCCCTCCCCCGTCGATGATGTTGTACAGCAAAGAGGCGCCGTATCCCAGAGCTTTGAACAATGGGGCCAACTGCCCTAGATAAATGATCTTAACGTCATGCGCCCAATAAAAATTATAAATCGTAGCGCCAGCCAGAGAAACAAAATCGAGAAAAACCTTCTTCACAGCGATTCCGATTTTAGTAAATTTTTCGTGGCTGGGAAGCTCGGCTGTGCAACTATCGCGAAGGTCTCGCAGGTCCGTGACGGTAAAGGCGGCGCAAAGCCCCCAAAACCCCGTCCAAAACACCCCTTCAATCAGATTTCCCGGTTGTTCCAACGGCTGGAGGTTCAGACTATCTTTGACCCGCTCAAACTCGATCTTTGCCCGCGAAAAAACGTTTTGGACACCGGTTTGAATGTCCGATAACGTCGATTGCATTGCAGTTGAAAATGCCGGCAGCGAACTGGAATTTAACGCGTAAACCATATAAAAAATCTTTTTTAGGCAAAAGATTACAGGTTTACTCAATTAAATTCGATGCAAATTGATTATGCCGGCAATGAAACCAAAGAATCTTTAGTTTCGCTCAGACCGAACAAACGGCAATTGCGAAGAAATTTGCTAACGACGGTAATTGTCAGGGAAATTGTCGAAATGGTCATTGAGGCAATGGGGTTGACGTGCACCCCTAAAAAGAGGGAGGCGGCGCCGATGGAATCAGTGACCGCTCCAAGAGATCCAGTGCCCAATTTTAGGTAGAGGGCCTTGACTTTTGCCGAAGGGTGCCAAAATTTATGCGATAATGTGGCATTCTCCTTTTGCAATTGACTCTGCAGGGTCCATGCCGTATCGACGAGTTTCATGCCAGAGAACGCGAGAGAAAACAAGCTCTCGGTCTTTGACAGAACGCTCGGCAACATGCGGGACAATTTGGAAAGATCGATGACTTGCGTCTTGTGAAGCAATTGAGGAATTTTGAGCGTAGAAATGATCGAAGAGATCGATGCGAGAAAAACTTTTTTCACATCGCCGAGGACCTTTCCCATTTTTGCCGGCACATCTTGAGTGAAGTTCTTTTTTAAATCTTCGCAAGCCTCATAGAGTTTGAGTTGTTTGATAAAAAATTGCGGGAGGGCAAACGTCGAAGTTACGGTTTTAATCGAGTGGCGCTGGACCGCAAGAAAGACCTGCCAGGAGTCTGGGAGTTTCATGTATTCCGCCCAGCCCAAAAGGTTGTTAATCACTTTATTCGGCAAAAGGGCGTTGTCTAAGAACTTCGCAAACTCGTCGGCACCCTTTGAGAAAACTGATAAACTCGAAGCGGAAGAAGTCAAATTATACCAAAATTTAAATAATATAAATTACATCCATTTTATCACAAATAAACAAACAACAAAAGCGATAACGTGGAATTATACTATATTATAATTTTTGAAAAGGGATCTTAGATTATAAGATCCCTACAATGATAAAGTTAAATATTTGCTGCCAAGAGGCGGCTCGCAGGACCTGAGGGAGCCTCGACGACGATTTTATTGTAAAAATAGGTCGCCAGTTTCATGGTGAGCCACACAGTACTCAAGGCCAATATAGAAATGCTTAAAATGGCGATGCTTTGCGTCGCCACGCCGAAGACGATCCCGACCAGCGCGATCGCCGCACCTGCGACGGAAGCAACGTCTTTGGCGACGACCATCCATGACAGCGTTTTCTTCTCGGCAAGTTTAGCGGCTTCCGCTGGATTGCGAGGTTGAACTTCCGGAGAATTGTAATTGTGAAGCTTGAAACACTCTGTGATCAGCTCAGAACCATCGGAGATGGCGGTGGTTAGGTTGTTCGCACCGTCGAGCCATCTCAACTGGACCGCATCAAAAAGATACACTTTGGCGCCGTCGACAAACTGCGCTGCCTGCACTAAGGTGTTTGTGAAGTCGATGGAATTTATGAAAGTCGTTTTTGCAGCCTGTGCGATTTTTCTCGTGCGCAGAGGATCGCTATAAGGCAAATCTTGTGTCGCCAATAAGTTGGTAAAGCCAAGTCGGAAAGTATTGAAATCGGAGATGATCTTCGGAATGCTGAGTCCGATCCCCATTGTGCCTGCCACCTCTTTCACTTTTTCGACGAGCTCCAAAGCATTTGGAGCAAGTGAGGGCAGTCTTTTTACATAAGCAAGAGAATTTTCGATCACACGGAAGATATCCCATGCGCCGGTAGATGTATCGACATAATCCGCGACGTGGTCTAGAGGATCTTTTAATCGAGAAACTGAAGTTTCAGGAAGCGGTGTGAATAGATCGCGAATAATCCCAGAATTTGACACGGTAGACATAAAGTAAATCTCAAAAAAATGCGAGGAAAAGTTCCTCAATTTCTATAGGGCAGGCCTGTAAGAGCCTGCCAAGAGCTAGCTGCAGGGGTGTATCAACCGGCTGCCGAGCGTGCTCGTTCGTAATTTCTCTGATTGGCTTGATTTTCGACCACAATCGCCGGATTGAGATTCTTACCCTTATTCTCTGGATCATAGATTCTTTCATAGAAATAGCTACCGATGGAGAAGGTGAGCCCTGATGTCAAGCAGGCGACGATCATCCATGGGACAAGAGGTGTTGAAGTGAGAATGAATCCCAGTCCCATCACGCCGAGAACGAGATAGGAGGTGTCGCGGGCAATATTGATCATGTGGAACATCGTTTTTTTCGGATCCGCCACTTTCGTGCCCTGGATATGCTGAACTTGTTCAATGACGCCATTTCCTGCAAATCCGATCGTTGCGGCGAAGTTAATGCCGGAGACCCATCTCATGACTTCCTTGCTGATCGGGACAAAGACGTGAACGAAATCGATACTGTCTGCGACGGTGTTGACTAAAGCCATGGAATTTTTAAACACTTCGCGACTTGCAGATCCAATTTTTTCCGCAGTGGCTGCCGTCGCTTTCTGAAGGGAGGTGCCGAACTCGTACATTTTTTGCGGAAGTTCTGTCATGCTGACAAAGTTCTTGAAATCCCTGAGCGTGGTATTGAATTGTGTGACATTCTTTGGAAGATCGGGAATGGCCTCTGTTGCCCAAAACGCAATGTAAGAGCCTGTTTTGGCCAGGTCTTTAAACTTTTCCTTAAAAAAAGTGAGCACGAGGTCCGGAATCGAGTATTCAGCGGGTTTCGGAACTGGGGGAGCCAGTGTTGTCGATGTTGCCGTTATGGCGCTCGTTGCAGATGTCATATGAACCTCTTGTTAAGCTCTTTTAAAGAAAGGACAAATATCCTATTACCTTCGCCAATTAACCGCAACTAGTTGTTTTTTGGCGCTAAAAAATCAAATTTTTAGCTCTACAGAATTGAAACTGGATGATGGATTCCGCGAATACAATCTTCAGCCGTCATCGGCTTTTTACCCTCTAATTGGACGTCGATCAAGCGCAAAGCCCCCTGCCCACAGGCGACGATCCACCCCTCTTTTCCAAAGCTCACAATGGAGCCTGGCTCTCCAATATAATCGTCAACGATGGCGGCCTTTTTGATTTTGAGGCGCTTGGATTCAGATCCAATTTTAATTTGACACCAAGCCCCAGGTGAAGGTGAAAGGGCGCGAATCTGATCGTGAATGAATTTTGCCGGCCTTGTCCAATCAATTTTTTCTTCCTCAGGAGTCAACTTTGGAGCAAATGTCGCCAGCGCATGATTCTGAACTGTTCTTTTAACCGCTCCTTCTTTGAATTGACTTATGACCTGAAATAATAATTTCACGCTGAGATCGCAAAGTTTTGGTTCGAGCTCGCCAAACGTCATCTCTTCGGAGATGGGAATCGATTCCATCGCCAATATGTCCCCTGCGTCCATCTGTGGCGACATTGCGATGATCGTAATTCCGGTCTCCTTTTCTCCAGCCATCAAGCAACGCTGTATGGGCGCGGCCCCACGAAATTTGGGAAGCAGAGAGGCGTGTATGTTGATACAGCCAAGCTTTGGCATTTCTAACAGATTTTTTTTAATGATTTCGCCATAGGCAACGACGACAAACAAATCGGCCTCTAACGGCTCTAAAATGGCAGCAAACTCAGGCGCGGAGGCTTTTTCGGGTTGAAAAATGGGAAGAGCGGGTTTGAGCTGAAGGGCGATTTCTTTAACGGGCGGCGGTTGAGGGTGCAGATGGCGGCCTTTTGAGCGGTCAGGCCTTGTGACGACGGCTAAGACTTCATATCCTTGTTGGAAGAGCTGCGCTAAGACTTTTGCGGCAAACGAGGATGTCCCAAAAAAGACGATTTTCATGGAAAAACTAAACTTTCTCTTCCAAAAGCTCTTCAAGTTCATCAAAGTCTTCTTCAGGAATCGATTGTGCGGCGATGCCTTGAAAACCGATGAGCCCTCTCTTGGAATTTCGGCAAAAGTCGATCCAATGTTTCACGTGAGGATTCAATCCGACTTCGCTCTCGATTTGTTCGAGAGCTTGCGCCATGCGGAGGCCGCAGCGATAAGTGAGCTTGAACGCTTTTGCAAGAGCCCTTCTCACTTCCAATGGAAAACCGTGCCGCTTTAGACCCACAAGGTTCAATCCGCCGAGTTTATAAGGTGATCCCGCGCCGATCGTGTAAGGAGGGACATCATGGGTAATGCGGCTAAAACCACCGACCATCGCGTATTGCCCAATCCGTGAAAATTGATGCACTGGCGTCATCCCGCCAATGATCGCGAAATCTTCGACGACAACATGACCTGCGAGCATGGCGTTGTTGGCCATGATCACTCGATTTCCAATTTCGCAATTGTGGGCGACATGGCAATACGCCATGATCAAACAGTTGTCTCCAATCCTGACCACAGAATTTTCATTGCAAGATGAATTGATCGTCGCAAACTCGCGGATCTCGCAATTTTTTCCGATAATGACGTAGGTCTTTTCCCCTTTGAACTTGAGGTCTTGCGTTTTGGTCCCGATACTTGCCGACGGCCAAATGATTGTGCCAGCGCCAATTGTCGTATTCCCATCGATATAGGCATGGGATTTGATGATGACATTGTCCTCAAGCGTAACTGTGCCTTTGATCACTGCATAAGCCTCAATGGTCACATTTTTGCCGATTTTCGCACCGGGCTCAATAATTGCAGAGGAATGTATATTTGACTGTGACATAGTTATCCAATTCTTGAGTGATTTTCTTCTGTGTACACTACAATTGCTCCTTATCGACTAAAGCAAAACCAATCTCGGCTTCGACAGCGAGCTGTTCGTTGACCAGGGCTTTGGCCATGATTCTTCCCCCCTTATTGCTCAGATGCAAGCCAGTCGCATGAAGCGTCAGGACATCACCGGGGACAACAGGTCTTCGAAATTTAGCGTTATTGATGTTGAGCAAAACTGCGATTTTTTCACAGTAGCCTTTTTTGTGAACGAGGATTCCCCCTGTCTGTGCCAAAGCTTCGAGGATCAAGACGCCGGGCATAATCGGAACGCCGGGAAAGTGACCCTGGAAAAATTGCTCATTCACTGTGACATTTTTTTGGCCGACAATGACGTTCTCTTCGAGGTTCAAATAAATGATCCTATCGACGAGTAGGAAAGGGTAGCGGTGAGGTAATATTTTTGTGATTTCCTTCACATTCAAAAGGATCGGTTGACTCGAAGTTGCGGTGCTCATCACGGGTTCTCCATTTTAATGTGATTAAACAATTCTTTTGCAAATGCATTATTGGAGGCGTGGCTCGAACGAACAGCAACCACATGAGCCAGAAAAGGCGGCACTAAAGAGAGATCGCCGATTAGGTCTAAGACCTTATGCCGGACCATCTCATCGGGATAGCGCAATCCACCTGGATTGACAACAGAGTCCTCTTTAATGATGACCGCGTTGTCTAAACTTCCCCCTTTAAAGACCCCTTTCTCTATCATAGGAGCGATTTCTTCATAAATAGAAAAAGTGCGGCAAGACGCAATCTCGTTTTTAAATGATTCTTGGTTGAGGACAAAGGTATAAAATTGAGTGCCGATTGTCTCAGAATGGGGATAATGGATCGTGTAGCTGATCCGGTATTCTTCTGAAGGAAGCGCAATTAAATGGATCTCCCCTTTTGATAAGAAGATCGGATTTTTCAGCCGGTAAATTTTCCTTTCGGCTTCTAATTCGCAGATTCCCGCTTCTTCGATCATCGAAACAAAATGGCGGGCGCTGCCATCGAAAATCGGCACTTCGCAGCCTGAAATTTCGATCAGCACATTGTCAATGCTGTAGGCGCGCAAAGCTGCGAGCAAGTGTTCGACGGTTTGGACGGAATCTATTGAATTTCCAATCACTGTGCAGCGCGGAGTGCCTTGCACAAATTCGCTGCGAGCTTGGAGACAAGGGCGATGAGGGAGGTCTGTGCGCTGAAAAACAATTCCCGAATTCTCTTTCGAAGGACACAATCGAATGGTGGTTTTTTCACCGCTGAAGAGCCCGATCCCTGTGGCAGAGATGCTGCGCTGCAACGTCCTCTGTTTTTTTTGGGCAGCCCGGCACTCTTGTAGAGCCGAAAGTTCACATGGAAATGACAATAGAGACCTCAGGTTCTAATGGAAAGAAGCCTTTCCTCATTCTTAATCGTTAAGAAAGTACCCAAACTTCAATTTTAACTCAATCTAAAACAAGAGAGCTAAGTAGAATTTTCTTTAATGGGTCGCATTCTGCATCCATATAGAAAAAAAATGAAACTCAAACAGACAATTCCCCCTTCTCCCCAAAATGAAAAAAGGGTGGGAAAGTGAAAAACGGAGAGTGAATAATTTAAACTTCCTGCTTGAGAGCCATTCGTTTGCAGAATGCGCCCGAAATGGTCGACGACCGCCGAGATACCGGAATTGCATGAGCGGATAAGGGGAATGCCGTTTTCGACAGCCCTGACGCGGGCGTGATACAGATGCTGCTCATGAAGGCTAGACGCGGGAAAATAGTTGTCATTTGTCATGTTCACAAAAAGTTTTGCCCCGCTCGCCTTTCCCTGGCGCATCGGTTCGGAAAATGTTTCCTCATAACAAATGGAGGGGCTAAAGGAAATTTTTTCTCCAAAAATTTTACTCTCTTGGCCAGGAGAGTAAAAATCGTAGATCCCATAAACTTTGGACAACGACCTAAGAAGTTCCCAGGGAAGGTATTCAGCTAAGGGAATTAAAATTTGTTTGTCATACCGTTCGGCGGTGAGGCCGCCAGGCTGAAAGTAAAACGCGGAATTAAAGTTTTTTTTATCCTCTCGGTCGGCGTGGTCAAGGCCTGCCACAACTCCAGAGTCGTAGATATTTGCCAAAGCTTGGCACCAAAAAAGATTGGAGACCCCCCAAATTTCCCCGTGCTGCTGTGCAAATGGAAAAATTAGCGGAGGAAGTTTTTTTTCTGCTTCCCTCCCAAACATTTTTGTTAAAATGTCCCGAACATCGGAATACACATAATTGCACAAATCGGACGGCATGGCCACTACCGCTTCCGGAAGCACAATGAGATCTGGCTGGGTAGTTCGGGTTTTTTTGAGACATTTTAGAATCCCTTCCCATTGTGCAAACGGGGAAATGAACTCATGGGCGCGCTCCGAGAGCAGCATTTTTTCTGCAGGCAGCAGGTCCGTCTGGATTAAAGCGATATTGAGTGTTTTGTGTTCCTTTTCCCCTTCAAACCAACCCATTTGGGCAAAACCAAATAGATAAGGCACCGCTGCGGCGACAAGCCAATAGCCAGTCTGTTGTATGTTCTTGGATCGTATTGCATTGAGGCCCGCCAAATTTGTCAACACAACCCAAAAAGAGAGTCCTAGCACTCCAAATAAGCTGGAGAATTGCAAAGAAGAAATGAAATACGTTAAGCCAAGCCCTACAGGGTTCCAAGAAAATCCGCACAGAGGCAAAAGCCGCATCCACTCCATTAAAGTCCAGACCGAAGCGCAAAAAAGGAGTTGCTGAAGGGAGAGTTTTCCCTTAGAGGGAACGAGTAGAGTAAGGACGCCGAACTGGGCGCCAAACCACAATGAGACGAAGAGATAAACCCAGAGAATGTAGTAGCCTTGATACTCGATAGACGTCATCCAAGAAAGTTGGATGCATTGCACAACCGCAAACCAACATGTTCCAGCTGCGAATTTCTCTTTCCGTGTGAGGATTGGCGAGACAGCATGGAAAAAAAGCGCATAGCCGATCATGGCGGCCAAAGCGCTGAGCCAGCCTATGCGCGCAGGCTGGCCGAGAGCGACAATGCAAAGGCTGAGGAGAACAAAAACAACGCTACTGCTCTTTTTCACGGGGCTTATCGCTTTTGCTGCTCTTGCAGCCCTTGCCAAAGGCCAGCACGAGGAAAAGACCGCCGAGGATGCTGACATTTTTCATGAAATTGATCATCTGCATCTTCCTCTCGGGCTCTTGAAGCTGCCAAAAATGGTGAAAGGCACAAGAGACTGGAACCAGGAAGACGATCAGCATCAATGCCCCAAGGCGAGCCCACAGTCCCAAAAAGACTAGAATCCCTCCAATCACCTCTAAACAAGTTGCAAGGGCAAGCACAAGCGAGGCATGGTCCAACCCAAACTCGATCAAATTTTGCAAAGAGGCGTTTCCCACATTCAGCGCCAACCAACTGTTGAGTGTTTGGGTGAAATAACTAAGCGTCCCTTGCCAATCAAAAATTTTGTGTATGCCCGCGGAAATGAAAGTAATACTCAACAAAGCGCGCCCGACAAAACCGACCAAAGATTGGATCAAATGCATAAGAACCTATCCCGAAATTCGAAAAATTTGATTTTGAAGAATTTTTTCACAATTTAATGCCGCTTCGCAGAACATAATTGTAGGTTCAACCTCTCTCAAAAGAATGATTGAATATATAGGGAAAGTCATGATTTTTTTAAATATCTTTTTTAACCAATTTCTATTATATTACTCCGTAAATTATGCGTAGACCTTTTAGAGAGCACCATCTTCTGCAAATTCTACACAGCTTCGAAGCGCAAGGGCTTCCGCTCGACCTTTTTTTGCGCAATTATTTTCGCTCCCACACCGCCGTTGGCTCGAAGGATAGAAAAGAAATTTGCGAAGCGGTTTATGGGATCATTCGCTGGAGAGGACTGCTCGACCGGATCTCGTGCGGCGACCTTACTTGGGAAAACCGTTTGCGTTCATATATTGAATTTTCTAAAAACCCTGTGATCAATCTCTCTCTTCCCCCACATATTCGGGTGAGCTTCCCCAAAGACTTTTATCAACTCCTGTCAAATAGCCTCGGAGAAGAAAAAGCACAGGAGTTTTGTCTGGCTAGCAACCAGCCAGCTCCCACGACAGTGCGCGTCAATCTTCTCAAAACGACCCGCGACGCCGTTCTCGAAAGCTGGAAAAATCTATACAAAGTTTCCCCGTGCCGGTATTCGCAGACCGGAATTCGGTTCGAAGAAAAAATCAATTTCTTTGGCATGGAAGAGTTTAAGAAAGGGTATTTTGAAGTGCAAGATGAAGCCAGTCAGCTAGCCGCTGAACTGATTGCGATAGAACCTGGCATGCGTTTTATAGATTACTGCGCGGGATCCGGCGGAAAATCTTTGGCCATCGCGCCTCGGCTCGAAGGAAAGGGGCAATTATTTTTGCACGACATCAGACCCCACGTTCTTCTCGAAGCGAGAAAGCGGCTCAAGCGGGCCGGCATTCAAAATGCCCAACCTCTTCCCCCTGATTCTCCAAATAAGCTTCTACTGAAACTGAAAATGGACTGGGCGCTCGTCGATGCTCCTTGCACGGGGACCGGCACCTTGCGCCGCAACCCGGATATGAAATGGAAATTCGACCAGCAAATGCTCGATCGCCTTGTCCAAGAACAGAGAGGGATTTTTGAAGAGGCCCTTGCCTTTGTCAAGCCCGGCGGCCGCATCGTCTACACCACTTGCAGCGTTCTTCCCCAAGAGAACGAGCGGCAAGCGGAATACTTTATTGAGCGATTTAATCTAGAGCAAGAAGGAGACACTCTTTCCACTTTTCCTCAAAGCGGGGAAATGGACGGCTTCTTCGGCATTGTCTTTAAAAAAAAGAAGGGGTAATTTTTATTCAAACGAGTCAACAAATATGAAAATTTCCTCACTTTTAGCATTTCTTCTCTGCGTATCGCCACTTCTCGCGGAGGAATCCTCTCCTCCCGCCTTCGAACATGAAGAACCTCACGAGATCGTCGTCTACAATCGGATACTTGCCAAGGTCAACGAAAAAACGATCTCCGTTATCGACGTGATGAAAAAAATGGACCTCTTTCTACAGAAGTTCTATCCGCAATTCATCGGCTCTAAGATGGCGCGGTTTCAATTCTATTCCTCACAGTGGAGAGAATATTTAACGCAAATGATCGATCAAGAGCTGATGCTCGTCGACGCAGAGAAACTCGAAGTCAAAGTCACCGAGGCCGAAGTGCGCGAAGAGATGCTGACGCGCTTTGGACCCAACATCATGCCGATCCTCGATGAACTCGGCCTCACTTACGACGAAGCCCGCCAAATGATCCAAGAAGATATGCTCATGCAGCGAATGATCTGGTTTCGCGTCAATTCGAAGGCACTGGGCAAAGTCAAATCGGTCGATATCAAAGAAGCCTACAGACAATTTTGCGAAAAAAACCCCGAATTGGAGGAATGGCTTTATCAAGTCCTCTCGATCCGCTCTCCCGACAGGGAAGCGAGCGGCGCCGTTGCCTCTCGCGCGTTTGAACTTCTGCAATCAAAGCTCGACATTGCCGCTGTTTGCGATGAAATAAAACCCGTGCAAGAAGAAACCCTTTCCGTCACGCTCACCCCTGAGATGCGCGCTGATGAAAAAAGCGTTTCCTCCCAACATAAAGAGGTCCTTAAAACCCTCTCAGAAAATGCTTTCAGCTCCCCCATTGCGCAAGTCAGCCGCGCCGACAACTCCACGGTCTATCGCATTTTTTACCTGAAAAAACACTCTAAAAAAGTCATCCCCCCTTTCACAAAAGTGGCTGAGCAGATCAAAGATCAGCTTCTTCAAGAAGCCGCCTTGAAAGAAAACACTCAATATCTCACCAAACTGCGCGATCGCTTGGGCTATGATGAAAAACACATGGTAGAAACGCTTCCCAAAGACTTTCAGCCCTTTGCCATACGATGACGCGAGAGCCAATTGCAAAACTCCACGCCAGCGAAAAATCGAAGATTTTGGAGAACTCTTGCCAGAACCTGCTCGCAGGTTCGATCGGCGACTGTGAAGACATACTTGGGAAAGTGGACTGCGAAGACACGAGAAGGTCCGGTGGACCTTCGCAGTGTAAAGCTGGTGAGCAGAGCGAACCAGTGGGGCCGAGGGCGCCGCCGCCGATGCAAGGGTCTCCAAAAGAGCGATTTTGCGCGGCGAGGAGTTCTGCAATTGGCTCACTCTACAAGCCCACAGACTTGCATTCTTTTCTCAGAGAACAAGGAATCCACGCCAAAAAAGGGCTTTCCCAAAATTTTCTCATCGACGGCAACATTGTCCAAAAGATCGTCGACACTGCTGAAATTTCTAAAGGGGATCTTGTTTTAGAGATCGGTCCGGGCCCCGGCGCTTTGACTCAAGCGCTGTTAAAAAGAGGAGCCGTTGTTTTCGCTGTTGAAATGGACCCCAATTTTGCAAAAGAGCTTCACCGTTTACAAACCGACAAGGATCTACTCGAGGTCCACTGCGGCGATATTTTAGAATTTCCACTCCTCGAGTTTCTTCAGCGGCAAACAAAAAAAATCAAAGTCGTCGCCAATTTGCCCTACCACATCACAACACCGATCTTGACCCGCTTTTTGCCGCTATATCAGCATGTCGAATCGCTGACCATCATGGTCCAAAAAGAATTCGCCGACCGGATGAAAGCCGCAAAAAACACTCCGGAATACAGCAGCTTCACCCTTTTCCTCCAATTTTACGCTTCAGCCGCGAAGAATTTTATCGTTAGCCCTAACTGCTTTTACCCTAAACCCAAAGTGCATTCTTCTGTTGTGCATTGCAAACTACATACCCCCCTTTTGGAAGAGAACAGGACGGAAGCGTTCTTTCAAATGACTAGAACAGCTTTTGGGAAACGAAGAAAAATGCTGCGCTCCTCCCTCAACGATCTTTATGGAGCCCTTGAGATCGAGCAAAGTCTGGCGGCGATCGGCCATCCGCCGACCGCCCGTCCCGAAGAACTCGGAATCCAAGAGTTCATCGCCTTGTTAAACGCCTTGAATAGTAAAAAGACCCCCCTATCACCAAAACTCCCCCTATCGCCATTGCCAGAGCGACCGGATTCCAGATGCAGGATCTGATTTTTTTCCATGCAGAGCGCGCTTGATAGCTGAATGTGGGCTCCACGGCCCTCACTGCAAATAAAGGCGCCTGCGACAAAATTTGATTTTTCGAAGAGAGAATGCGCATCTCGGCGACCTTTTGACCGGCGAGAATGGGCAAGCCCTCGTTATGCCAGGAAACCTCGGTCTTGAAAACTGGCTCTTCCGAGGGGAAATAGTCTAAAACGATATCTTGCGAAAGATAAGCTTGTAAAGCGCCTTTGGCCCCTTCCATCGAACAAGTGAACATATCGAACCCTTTGGAAAATAAGGTCCTTGAAACTTTTTTCTCATTGAATCCCGCCTCGAACAGAGCAATCGCATCTTTATAGCGATCCTCCAACCTTTCGCAGCTGAGTATGACGGCGATGAGCTTTCTTTCTTTATCTTCGGCGGCGGCAACGATCGAATATCCCCCGCTCACGGTATACCCAGTCTTTATCCCTGTGGCTTTAGAGTAGAAAAACCTCCCTGGTTTTATCAAAGCATTGTTCTGATAAAAGGTCGACTCAGGCTGTTTGTTCGTCTGAGGCCGCGGATATTGCCTCGCGCTGACGAGCTGCCTAAAAAAAGAGATCTTCATCGCCTCGCAGGCCAATACTCCCAGATCATAGGCGGTCGTCTGATGTTCAGAATGCGGAAGACCATGAGGGGTATGCAAAACAGTATGCAAACACCCTTTTTCCCGAACAAACCTATTCAATTCCTCCATAAAAGCAGGCACGCTCCCCGAAACATATTCGGCAATCGAGTTCGCCGCGTCATTTCCCGAGTTCAGCATCAAACCATACATGAGCGCCCTTAAAGGGAGGATTTCCCCAGCCTTCAGCCCGATATGAGTGCCTCCAAATTCCAGGCGATAGGGAGGGTGCTTCCCTTGCGGCGATCGCCGGACGCTGGGATGAACGGCGGCCACGGCATCGTAGGACGCTGTCACCAACGCCTCGAGAGCATTGCCCTTCTTCTCCAAGGCATAAAGCGCGGTAATGAGCTTCGTCGTGCTCGAGGGGTACAAAGGTGTATGAGCATTTTTTTCCCATAAGATAGCTCCTGTTTCCGCATTCATGAGGACAGCCCCTTTGGCAGAAACGTCCACCTTGAAGCGGGCCGAACCCTGAAGCGGCGAGAGGAGGATCAAAAAAAATCCAAATAAAACGCGCAATACCAATCCTTGAACATTAGTTGCATTTGAGCGCGTGAAAACGCCGCGATTCGACGATCGCAAGTTGGATTGTATTGTATTAATACTAGCCAACTTGCGATCGTCGAATCCCGGCAGCTTTGACGCAGCTGAAACGCTAGTTATTTTCGAGGATTGGTATAACATCGTCCTATAATCTAAGATTGTGAGGATGAATGGGTTCGAGCCACAGCATGGCAAAAACGCCAACAAAATTCAAGAGGGTAAATTTAAAAAAAAATTTACATAGTCCTTTAAAAAAAATAGCAAAGTAATAAGTATAAAAATTTTAGTTAACATGCTTGACAACCCCCTCCCTTTGCGGATAAACTGAGATTACGCGGGGAAAGCTAGATGAGGAGCTAAAGACGATGATTAACCCTAATGTTCTGGAAGACGCCTACAAGGAATTTTCCAAGGATCTATTAAAATGGGTTCCCGATGGGATCATCCAAGTGGACCTGAAACTGCTCAACGACCTGAATCTTCTCAATAATGCAGAACTCGAGCATTCCATCAGCGACGACCAGCTCAATCATTACTTCCACATCATCGAGACACCCGAGAAGGTGACCCTCTTCAACGAGCAGTTTGCCATTTGGATCGTCCCGCAGCTCGTCGAAGAGACCCCCACGACAACGACCCTCATCTCCCTGTTGCAAAACAACAAGCCCCATCTCGAAATCGTCTACCTGACCTCAGGGGTATACAATACCCCCAAGTACATCTTAAAGGTATTGCAGCACTTCCTGGCAGAGGTTCAAGACACCGAGGCGGTCATCTCCTCAATTGGGAAGAAGCAATAATCATTGGGAATGCTCTTCATCACTAGATTCAGAGCTATCCGGGAACTCCCAAGAAAATTGCACCAAGTTTGGCGCGGGTACTACTGGGAGATCTTTTTTTTCCTCCTCTTTTAGCAATTTTCTCTTTTTAGCTGGGCGCTGCAACATTTGGGAATCTTCCCGGGCCTCTTTCTTTTTTTTCTCATAATCCAATTGCGCTGCAAAATCAAAAATAACGACATCTCTGCCTGAGGGAATAAATAGTTTGCCTTGTCGAAATCGTAAGGATGTACTAGAAACGTTTATCTCCTGAGTATCGAGTGGTATTATGAAGATATGTTCAAACAACTTTGCCCCGGTGTTCAGGTCCCAAATGCTCACTGAACCGTTATGTGTCGTGTCTATGAACAAAAGATCCCCAAATTTTTCCACACAATTGGCATTAGAGTAGTCGATCTCATGAACGATTGTTTTGTTTTTCCGATTATAGACATAAATATATCCACCCGACGTTGAGATTAGCTTATAGTCATCAACGAATAAACTTCTGATACCCTCTCGAGTTCGGGTTTCTACCTGCTCGACAATGAATTCATCGTTTTTCAAATCCCATTTTTTGATGCCTCCATTAGCATCTCCGGAATATAAGTCGTCTTTGAAGGGAAATAGGGCAGTGATACCAACGCCCTCTTTATTTGGTTCTCCATAAGTCTTCAATAACTCTAACGTGTCCATATCCCAAACTTTGATCGTACTGTCGAGTGAGCCTGAATACAGAAGATTTCCAATCGTGCAAAGACAAGTGACGATTCCAATGTGACCTCTGAGATGCTTTATTAGCTTTCCAGATGAGCTAAACACACAGATAATTGATGCGTCAGGCCAGGATTTGCCATTCTCCTTCAAGATTAGAAACAACATACTCTTATGGATGGCAACTCCCTCAATGGATTGTCGTTGTTCAAATAATTCAATGCTACTCTCGAGTTTTTTATTTCCTAAGATTTTCATCCCATAGTCATTAAGCACAAACATCTTTCCATCATACTCAATTAAACAGGTCGTTTTAGCCCACCAATCTTCTTTTAATTTGGTGACTTCGCACCAACCGCTTCTCACCGCTTTTTCTAGGAGATAAAGATCTTTAAATTGGTCCATCGACGAGATTTCTTGATTTGTCTTGTAGTAACCGGAAAAATATTTTTCCAATAGAGTTTTCCAAACAATTGAAATTTGGTTGGAACTGATCAAATGGAATTGATGATTTGTCCTCAAGAGAGAATTAATGTCTGCACAAGAGCCGCCTTGTGAGATCAACTGTAAATAAATTTGGGGAACAATATCCGTTGGCAAATCAGCAATGTTTATCGGGGTCTGCTGGTTGCTAAAAGGAGTAACTCCGGGTGTGCTCATAAATCCGCCGATTTTTTTATAGGCGAAAATGATAATAACGAAATCAATGCATGTTTAAAAATGAAATGAATCTTCCATTCCAGGGAGAATAAATTTTCGTCAGATTATGTGTGACCGATTCCGATACCGGTTCAAAAATTTTTGGAGTAATTTTTGTTACGAACCACTAATCATTCTCTTCATCGATGGAAGCGGTCTCATCCGAAGCATTCTCTTCATCGCCGGAAGAGGATTCATCCGAGATTTCGCGAGAAAAAGGCACCATGATTGGCGGGGGTTCTACCTGGAAATTTTCTTTCGCTTCAATTGATAATTTTCTCTTTTTCGCCGGAGGTGGCTGAATTTGGGAATCTTCTTCAGCCTCTTTTATTTTTTTCTCGTAGTCGAGCTGCGCTGCAAAATCAAAAATCACGACACCTTCTGTCGAGGGCATAAATAGTTTACCCTCTTGAAATCTTAAAGAGGAATTAGAAACGTATACCCAACTCGCGTAAGGTCTTTTTTTGAGGCTATGTTCAAACAACATTGTTCCGGTCTTCAGGTCCCAAATGCTCACTGAAGCGTTATCCTTTGTGTCTACGAACAAAAGATCCCCAAATTTTTCCACGCAATTTGCTCTAATATATTCCATCTCATGGATCATTGTTCCGCTTTTCCGATCTTTGACGTAAATAGTTCCATCCGATGTAAAAATTAATCGATCCTCATCAACGAATAGGCTTTTGATATCATCTCCGTTTTGACCATGCTCAACAGTGAATTCTCCGTTCTCTAAATTCCATTTTTTGATGGTTCCAAAAGTATCTCCGGAGTATAAGTCGCCTTTGAAGGGAAATAGGGCACTGATACCAAAGGAGCCATTTTTTGGATCTCCATAAGTCTTCAATAACTCTAATGAGTCCATATCCCAAACTTTGATCGTACTGTCGAATGAGCCTGAATAGAGGCGATTTCCGATGGTGCGAAGACAAGTGACTTGGTCATTGTGGCCTTCAAGTTGTTTTATTAGCGTTCCTGATGATGAGCTATACACACAGATAATTGAGGCATCGGGCCAGGTTTCACCGTTCTCTGCCCTGATTAGAAATAGGTTGTCTTTGTGGACAGCCATTCCTTCAACAAATTCTGGACTCCCTGGAGCAAACAAGCCCAAACGACGTTCGAATTTTTTATTGCACACGATCCCGAGCCCATTTTCGTTAGCAGTAAATATCTTTCCATCATGCTCCATTAAACAAGTCGTTCCATGCCACCATCCTTTTAATTCTGTTTGTTCGCACAAACCGCTTCTCACCACTTTTTCTATGCGGTAAAGATCTTTAAATTGGTCATCAAAGGGATCCAGGATTTTGCTTATAGGAACCGGAAAAATATTTTTGCGATAGAGTTTTCCAAAAAATTGGAATGTGCTTAGAACAGAAAAAATTTAAATGTTTATTTGTCCTCAAGACAGAAGTAACGTCTTGCAGAGAGCCTCCTTGAGAAATCAACTGTAAAAAAATTTCGGAAATGATCTCCGATGGGAATTTCTTCCAGTCGACGGCAAGTTGGTTGGTAGAAGAAGCAACTGCTACTGATTGGTTGTTGTTTAAAGAAGTAACTGCTAACTGACTCATAATATTACCTATTTTTTAAGTTTTTTAAATAATAAACAATATTACAATTAACTTAAAGAAAAAAATGCAGAAATTTAAAAAATAAGTCATTCACATACAATAACTTATGGCGTGCTAATCTTTTTTTGAACTTCCTCGAGATCGCTTGCCCTTTTCACAAGCAATCCCTCGACAATTTTTTGAGCTAAATAGCGGTAAATGACAGGGGATGTATCGTCATGGGCCCCTGTATAAGAATCGAGCTGGCCAAGCGAGAAGTCCAGCACTCTTTGAGGGCGTTCGTGAGGATCAAAAAAGACGAGGTCCCGAATCGAATTGGAATCGACGTAATCGTAGTCCGCATCGGCCTTGACGGCCTGAGGTCCTAGCACAGTGGTATGCGTATAGACGTCGATCAAACTCACCACGGCGTTGATCGTGCGGCGGTTTTCTGTCCCGATGATGTTGTCCCTGAGCTCCCCCGTTTGGGGGTTCCGATCGAACCGGTAGCCGATCCGATCGTCCCCATCCCCGGTGATGGCCACATCGAGCACCAGCTCGCCCCCGCTTTGGACACAATCAAAACGCCCGGAATCAGTCAAAGCCTTGACAAGTTCCGCACTGAGGTAACCCTCTAGGTCCCCTTTGATGTAAGGGACAGAGATCGTCACTGTTCTCGCCTCAGGCTCGCCCCCATCGAAGTGATACCCGCAGCTAGAGAGGAGCAGTAATGGCAAGATAAGCAAGGCAAAAAATTTCACCTCACATCCCCACCCACCGTCTCGGCAGGCTGCTGTTCTTCAGAAGCTTCAGCGGTCAGGCCTGGCTGCACGGGCAAATTCAATAGAGGCGAAGTTGGCGCTGTTTCCTTCAGAGGCTGGCTCGCCTCCTGCACATTGGAAATAGGTCTATAGTTCATTTTGTTCAGCCGCTTGTTAGCCAATTCCGAGACCTTGGTCTCAGGATATTTTGCTAAAATTCGAGTGTAGTAAATATAGGCAGCTTGCGGCTTTTTCGTGCGCTCGTAAAATCGCCCCGTGTCATAGAGATCGCTTGCGTAGACCTCTTTCATGTCCTGAAATAGTTTTTCAGCGACGACCAATCTCTCTTCTCCTGGAAAATCATGGCGAAATTTACGCAAATTGATCTCGGCGAGATCGAGATAGTCTTGGTCAGGATATTCCTCTTGAGATTGGATCAAAAAGACTTCCCCGACGCCAATGTAGCTTTCTGCAGCGAGCGGGTGTTTGGGAAAACGCCGGATCAGCGTCTGATAGGTCTCGACACTCGATTTGTATTCTTCTTCTTTGATCAATAATTTTGCCTTGCCAAAAAGAGCATGAGCGGCAAGTTCATGGTGAGGCAAGGCGGTGATCACCTCGTCGTAAATGCGGATCGCCTCGTCGCGCGCAGGCACCCATTTTGGCATCGTCTCCCAGCCCAAAATATGCCTTTTGGCGCCTTGATGGTACTTCTCGGCAATTTTAAATTTATACTGAATCGTTTCTTCGAAGAACTTTGGCGTCGCTTGCTTTTTCAAATAGTTCGTCAAAAATCGATTCGCAAATTCGTATTCCCCAGTATAAAAATAGCCAACGCCAAGGTAATATAGCGCTTCCTTCGCAAAGGGCGTCGCTGAAAAGTTCTTCACGACGATCAACGACTGATGAATCACCTCGTCCCAATTCTGCCTTTGAAACGCGTCGATGGCGGCGCTGTAATGCTCCTGGACCGACATCGTCGCCACCTGCTCGCTCTTGATCAATTTGCCATTCTTAAAAGTGTACGAGGCATGAACACAGAGCGGAAAAAAAGAAAAAACAAAAAAAAGAAAAAATGGTGCTAGTAATTTATTCATGGAGATCCTGTTCGACTAAGTGAAAAGTATCCAACGAAAATAGGAATTTGTCAAGGAATCTGGATGCATTAGAGAACCCAATATTTTTTTATCCCGAAACAAGTAAATTATTTTTTCAATTTAAGGCCTCCTGAAGAGCGCGGTTCTTCAACGCCGTGTCGATCTTATCCCTATCGAGATATTCAAATTTGTCGATGAGTTTTCGGTAAGAAGAGCCCCTAAATCGAGGCATTTCCTCAATCGATTTTTCGATTGACCGATAGAGTTTAGGGTTATGTAGCCAACTCAAGTCAAGGGGTAAAAGAGGTTGCAACGCCTTTACTGGGTGGTCTTCAACATCCAAAAGGTGAACTTTGATGACCAAAGGGATGCATGGTTGCAAAGTCGTCAAAGCGCCATAAGCTAAGGCGGGATGGACAAAAAGGGTGCGTTTTTCTCCGATTTGCATCCCTTGGACCCCATGGGCAAAGCCTGGAACCGTCTGAGAAACATTCACCCAAGTATCCGAATTGGCAAAAAGAACATTTCCTTCAAAGTCCTCCGCAGCATAATTAACTCGTAAGCGATCATTTTCTTTTAATGACTTCCCAGTTCCAGGGCTCGTTGTCTTAAAATAAAGCTGTTTTGGAGCCACTCTCTCCAAAGAATTATCCTGTGATAATTTTTCGAAACGATTGTTAGCATTCGATAGATTGTTGAGAGCTTTATTTAAGCCGTTCAAGAGGCCTTTTGTCGCTCCAATCATAGGAGGAGGAGAACTTTTTGTGTTTTGAAGAAAGGCTTCAATAAAACTAATTCGATCTTCACTTGATTCAAACTGATCAATGACCCTATCCAGCAAAATGATCCATTCCTCTGTGGTTACACTTTTGTAAACAACCGAGCAGGCATTCATTGATTTATCAAACTTGATGGAAGGAACTTTTCCCGTCATTTTTTTCATTATTTTTTCTAAAAAATCTGATTCGACTAGTCGAGATTTAATTTTCTTTTGCGATTTCTCCAATTTTTCGAATAAGTTGCGATTCGAAGAACCTTTTTTGTAGGCTCCAAAAACAAACGCAGGTTTTTGTTCTAAGCAAGGAGGCAGAGGCTCTTCCATTTCTGTTAAGCCAGATAATTCTTCTTCGATGGTTGTAAATCCTAAACTTGGCCGCAATGGAGAATACTCACTTTTGAACATAGAATCATCGGCGCTGCCTGCAAATTCTAAATAATAGGAGCCAAATTGGCCCGGCGTGAGAAATTTGACTCCCTGATCATCTTTGCTTTGCAACAAACAGCTTTTTGGCAAAAAAGGCGCGCAATCTTTAGAAACAGGAATCTGAATCTTTTCAATTCGTCCTTCCACAATACTATTGTGGGAGCCGAAACCCAAAGCAATGCCAATGAGAACAAGATCCTGATTCAAGATATTGTGAAGTTCCTCATCTGAGGAGGCAATTCTATTAGCGAGTTGTTCGATTTCGAGGCTGGGGCCTAAAATATATCGAAAAAGATCAATATGCCTAGCAATCGTCTCTTTCAACAGAGAAAGATTAATGAAGCGAACTTCGCATTCAAAATCAGAATTCTTTAAGGGGACAATCTTTAACACAAAATTATTGCTTTCGGAAAAATATTTATTCCAAATTCTAGACGCATTTTTGACTATTAATGCTTTCTCAAACTCTTCTATGGAGCTTTCCAAATCATTTGAAATAGGAAAATGTTCCAGAGAATATAAATACCTGCATGAAATGGGCTTTGTTCCTTCCAAGACAAAGCCAAGCCCTTCGTCATAGATCCCCATTTTAAAAAATCGTTCTAAAATATGAAAATCTTCGGGGTTATCAATGCAAACTGAATCAGTTTTTCGCTGAAACAAATTCGTAAATGAAAAACTTGCCTCAGCAAATTGGAAATTATTTATAAATGCAATAAGTGACAATTGCAAAATTATTGAAAAAGAATTTTGCAATTGTCTGAGTCGAAAAAGCTTTGAGTTCACTATTCCTCCCATTGTTTGCAATAAGGGACATAATGCCAACATTTTTTCCTATGGCATAGGCCGCACTTTTCGCAATTAGAATGACCCCCTGGACAAAATCTTGTCGCGATATGAGCTACCCAACGGTCACCTCTTCTTTCTAAAGCTCTGACAGGATAAAAATTCCCATCGATCTTTACAAAAATCTCATCTTGTTGAATTTCTAAATCGCTGGGATTGACTGTAAAGGATGCCACTTGGCATTCCGAGCATTCAGAGATTTCGCCAGTTCGAGAGTGAGCAGACAAAACTCCGTTTCCATAAATCAGAGAACATAACACGAATAAGCATACGCAAATTCGTGAACGGTACGCTCGAGCGCAATCCCGCTCCCTCAGGGGCGGGTTAGCCGAGCTATGTGTTTTTCTCGGACGCCGAAGAGCGTCCGCCCTTAACCGTCGAAGAATCTCCTCCTTTACAAGGAGGAGATTCTTCAATCCATTTCGCATAGGGCCTCCTCTTGTTTGGTCCTAAGAGGCTGTCTGCGATTTTCGTTATTTTGATTTTTGATGAATTTTTCTTTAGGGTTTTCTTCGATCCCAAAGAACATAGTTAATTAACTAGACCAAGGGATCGAAGGAAAGCCTAAGAAAAAGGCGCAAAAAGCAACGCAACAAAAATCGTAGACAGCCTCTGAAAAGGCCAGTTTTAACCTGGCCTTTATTAAAAGCAAATGCTTTTTTAATTTTCAGCGACCCAAGCAACTCGGAAGCAACTGCCGCCTTTTAGCAAGGCAGAAGGCTGCGCTTCCACATTGCCACTACCGTCTTCCATAGTGATCTCATCGTTCATCCATGATCCATCATTAATGAGGCCACTCACCCCGTTAATGATTGCAGAACAATAGTTGAAAGTCACTTTTTGAAAATCGGACAAAGGAAGGATCCCTCCTGAGAAAGGAGCTTCGACAATCCATTCCGCGCAACTTCTCGCGAGGCCGGATCCCATTGTATAACTACTTGGGATGACGGTACTCACACCTTGCGTGTGATTGACGATGACGAGTTTGAAAGTGTTGTTCCCCTCATAGGCGACTCGAGCGCTGATCACATCGCCATTGATCACAGGAAACCCAGTGATCTCATAAGAGCCACTGGGATACATTTCAAACCACGCATAATTTTGCTGGGAGCCACTGATCCAATTATGCGAAGTGCCTATCTGTTCGACACTGTCGCTATTAAAACCATCGATGCCTACCCAGATCGCACAATACGTGTCATCAGGGGTAGGTTTCAAAACCGGCACCACCCATTCGCCAGCAGCGTAGGTCACACTGCCATCTCCTGAAGTGCCCGACAAATCGGCGCCTGCGACGTATCCGCTCCAATTCGTACTGGCGGTTTGAGAAGTGGGAGAAGTGGTTTGTTCAAAAACAGCAGAGCCACTGGGATGTATTTTCTCTCTATCAATGGGTTTGAGCCCGCATTGGATTTGCTGAATTTGCGATTCTGCGGCATAAAACCGAGCAGTCGACGAGAGCAGTAACAAGAGAAGAGTAAAAAACGATTTTCCTTTCATAGGAACCTCTTTTTAATGACACTTACCTCTTGGATAAATGTCATCGAAGAGATTAAAGAGAGATGCAAAGAAAGTCAATTAAAATTTTAATGCTCCCATTTGAAGGTCCTTATGGAGGGCAGGGCGGAGATTTTGCTTTCCAACTCTTTGCGGTAGTCGACGCCCCAGCTTTGGTCGATGTGAAGCGTAGCGAGTTTTGTAGAATTGGCCATGAAGGCGATCTCGATACGGATCTCTCCCGAATGCGCGCGAAAAGCGTCTTTCAATGCGAGGATATGGCTCATGCGCGCCAAATCGGCATCGAGATGGATCAATAGGCGTTGAAAAGAACTCTTTTTCATTATTGGCTCACTTGGTTTGCCTCCCGAGGAACGGGCATTTTTATTTTTTTCTCTCATCTCAAAAGTTTTCGCCTGCTGCTTTGCCAGATCAAACGCATCGTCGCAAGCTTTTACCATCGCTTCATCGGCCTTGGTCAAATCGTCCAGCCAGCGGCACTGCAGGCGGAGTTGCCCATCTTGGGTTTCTTTTTGAACAACGGCGTAGAGCAGTTGGTTTTCCTGCACTAATGCTCCTTTTTCTTCGAAAAGATCGGGCCAAATCGGCAGTTCGAAACGCGCATGGCCGTCGCTGATCGTCAAGATCGCAAATTTGCGTTGGGACTTTGCGGAGATCTTGATCACGATCCCTTCGATAATGAATGCAATTCTGCTGACGGCGCCAGACGACAATTTCTCAAACTCAGAAAAAGGGACGCAGGAGAGGCGCTGCATCAGCTTGCGAAAATCATCCAACGGATGGCCATTGAGATAAATGCCGAGAAGTTCGTATTCTCGTTTGAAAATTCTTTGCTTTGAAAACTTTTCTTTTACCTCGGGCGGAGTGTTGAATCTCGCCTCTTTTTCCCCTTCGATGAGCGAAAAGAGATCCAGCACCCCTTTAGCGGCCTCTTTTTGCTCTTTGGCGACCTCTTCGTACATCGGGTCGATGCTGAGCAGCATCGCTTCGCGGCTCCAACCAGTGGAATCAAAGCAGCCTGCCTCGATCAAATTCTCGATGACTTTTTTTCCAACTTTGCGCGTGTCGATGCGCCTGACAAAATCGTATAGAGATGTATAAGCGCCGCGTTTATTGCGCTCGTCAATAATCGCATCGACGACTCCTTCTCCAACGCCTTTGATCCCACCCATTGCAAAGCGAATGCCCCGCGCAATGGCCACAAATTCCTTTTCCGATTCGTTGATGTCGGGGGGCAAGATGGCGATTCCGAAGGTTTGCGCTTCGTGAATGTGTTTGGTGACTTTTGTCAAATCATCGCGGTCGGAGGTCATGAGCGCCGCCATCCACTCGCTCGGATAATTCGCTTTTAAATAAGCGGTGACGTAGCTCAAATACCCATACGCCGCAGCATGCGACTTATTGAATCCGTAAGAGGCGAATTTTTCGACTTTGTCGAAAATGTGCATCGCCGTCGACTCCTCGATGCCGTTTTTCAGAGCGCCTTGGCGAAATTTCTCTCGCTGACGGGACATCTCTTCTCGATCTTTCTTTCCCATCGCGCGGCGGAGCACGTCGCCCTCGCCGAGCGTGTACCCGGCAAGACGGCTAGCAATCGCCATTACCTGCTCTTGGTAGACCATGATCCCATAAGTCTCTGCAAGAATGTCTTCCATGAAGGGGTGGTCGATCTCGATCGCTTCCCGCTTGTGTTTGCGATTGATAAAGGAAGGGATCATCTCCATTGGACCCGGACGATAAAGAGCGCCGACCGCGATGATCTCTTCAAATTTATCGATGTGCAGTTGCTTGGCCAAATCTTGCATTCCGCCCGATTCGAGCTGGAACACTCCCATTGTCCTCCCCTGATTGAGCAGGTCGAACGTGAGCTTGTCGTCTAGGGGCAAATTGACCCAATCGATGAGAATTCCTTTCTTCTTCTGGATCGCATCGACAGCGTGTTGAATGGAAGTCAGTGTTTTTAATCCGAGAAAATCGATTTTCAGCATGCCGACAAGTTCTACCGGCTTCATCGAATATTGTGTAACGGCCATTTCGGAGTCTTTCGCTGTGCACACTGGCGCCCTTTCGATGATCGGATCGGCGCTGATGATCATTCCGGCTGCATGGATTCCCGTATTCCTGACTGAACCTTCGAGTTTTTTTGCCATGTCGATCAAGCGGCGCACTTCCGCATCATCTTGATAGAGCTGCTTGAGGTCGGGATCGATTTCTAGAGCTTTGTCCAAAGTCATATTGGGATCTTCCGGAACAAGCTTGGCAATCTCGTTAACTCTCGCCAGCGGAATGCTGAGCACGCGCCCCACATCCTTGATGGCCATTTTCGCTTTCATCGTGCCGAAAGTGATGATCTGGGCGACTTTGTCTTTGCCGTATTTGCGCACGGTATAATCGATCACTTCCGCTCTTCTGTCCATGCAAATGTCAACATCGATATCAGGATAAGAAATTCGCTCAGGGTTGATGAAGCGCTCGAAGAATAAGTGGAACATCAAAGGCTCGATATCGGTGATGCCGATCAAATACAAGACGATCGATCCAGCTCCTGAGCCGCGTCCTGGGCCCATCGGGATACCGCTTTCTTTGGCCCAATGGATAAAATCCCACACGATTAAAAGATAATCTCCCATCCCCTTGGGCAAAATGACATTCAATTCGTAATCCAATCTTTCGCGGACTACCTTCATCGGATCGCGCCCGGGATAGATTTCTTGAACCTTCGCAAGACGCGCTGGCGTGTACCGCTTGGCGATCCCCTCCTCGCACAACTGTCGTAAAAACTTTTCCGCTTCCGCAAGGCGCTCGTCTTTTGTGAAGGACTTCTCTTTGAGGTGAGGCGGAACAAAAACGGGATAAAATCTGGTCTTAAAGTCGAATTCAAACTGACATTGCGGGGCGATGTCTAAAGAGGCTTGCAAGGCGTCGGGAATGTCGCTAAAGAGCGCCGCCATTTCTTCTGGCGATTTGAAATAGAGCTCATGGGTGTGACAGACCTGACGTTTGGGATTAAGCACACGCTGTTTGGGGTTGCCATATGAGTCTTTTTCCCAAATCTCGCAAGGCTCGCCTGACTGGATGTTCATCAAAATTTCATGAGCCCGCCAGTCCTCTCTGTCGATGTACCGAGAATCGCTTGCGGCCACGCAGCGAATTGCTTTCTCTTTGGAGAGCGCGATCAGGCGCTCATTGACCTTTTTTTGCCCTTGAATGGTATCGAGATGCAGTTGATATAACCACCCCTCTTGGTCCATCTCGTCGCGGCGTATATCCTCTTCGCGCATCTGATGACGCAGCAGCTCGAAATAATAATTTTCCTTAAATACAGACTGAAACCATTCGATCTCAGCCATGAGCTCCTGCTCTTTGCCCTGAAGAATATAGTGCGCGAGGCTGCTATTGTGCGGCCCCGATAAACAGATCAGCCCCTCATAGTGCTTGGCAAGGAGCTCTTTGTCGATGCGCGGCGTGTAATAAAATCCCTCGAGGTGGGCCAACGAACTTAGCACACACAAGTTTTGATACCCTTGTTTGTTCTTGGCAAGCAGGACGATAGGAAAACCAGAGGGCAGTCCAGGAGTGCGTTTCTTTTCATGACGGGACACGGGCGCAACATTCAATTCGCAGCCGATGATCGGCTTGACGCCAGCGCCCTTGCACGCCTTGAAAAATTCAACGGCGCCATACATGTTGCCGCTGTCGGTCAATGCGACCGCCAACATTTTGAACTCTGCTGCCTTCGCGGCGATATCCTCCACGGAGGCCGATGAGTCCAAAATCGAATATTGCGAGTGCACGTGAAGGGGAATCCAGCTCATGATAGGAGATGATAATGAATAGAAAATTGTTAGGGAAGGGGTTACTTAGAGGCTGTCTGCGATTTCTGTTACGTTGCTTTTTGCGCCTTTTTCTTTAGGCTTTTCTTCGATCCCTTGGTCTAGTGGTCCGTGACAAAAATTCTTGAGACAATTTCGAGCGTGAAAGCTCGCTCAAATCGACGACCGGAGGCTTCGCAAGTTGATCCGTATTAATGCAATACGAATCAACTTGCGATCGTCGATTTCAGCGGCTTTGACGCCGAAATTGCTCCAAGAATTTTTGTCACGGACCACTAGTTAATTAACTATGTCCTTCGCGATCGAAGAAAAGCCTAAAGAAAAATCCATCAAAAATCAAAATAACGAAAATCGCAGACAGCCTCTTAGCCAGGGCGGTTGTAGCCTAAGCACAATCAACGCAAAGACGCATAAGCCACTAAGCGCTTGAAAAATAAAATTCCTTTGCATCTTTGCGTTTCGTTTCGTCTATACTGCTTCCACTTGAAAGTTATGAAAATTTCTGCTTCAGCATCTTCACTTACGGCCGTGGTTTTACCATGGCCTTTTTGTTCGTTTCCATCGACCATGTGCTTGCACATGGTCTGCTTCAACAAACAAAAAATTGAAGCGCTGAAATTGAAATTTCCTATAACTTTCAAGTGTCAGCAGTATATACCTATGACTTAACGCCGTTTTTGACTTGAACGGTGAGGCCAGGGTGAAGATGGCGGAGGCGAAGAAGGACACGGCCAGGGGCGGTACGAACCCATTCTCGAGGCATTTCCGACGACGAGGACGAGGCCGACATGGACATCGAGACGGTCGACGCCCCGAGGGGGTACCAGTACATCAGCAGCATGGCCAAGCTCATGGCGGCGTGGATGGCCTCGTGGGGGAGGTGCAGCCCGGAAGCGCTGGACGGACAGGAAACTCCGGGCCACGAACCAGACCAGCAGAGCGGCGAAGACCAGTTCCCAGACCGCACTGGGACCGAACGCCCAGCGGCCCACGAACATGCCGGCCATGGCCACCCCCATGAAGAGGTGGGCGATGTCGACGTCCCGTCCCGACGCCTGGCGCAGGGGCACCGAGACCACCAGCAGCGAGGGCGCGGTCGGCGGCAACCGTCACATCAGGACGCCGAAGAGGTAGTACAGCCAGGCGGGGGGGGCCAAGTCGCTCAGGTCTCCTTGACGGCGGAGCGACCCGTCGGGCCACGACAGGTCGCCTTCGTTCGGTGGTCAGGGGCCAGTAGAATGAGCGCCAGCACGATGACCGGTGCGCCGGAGTTGGGGTCGGTGGCACCACCGGCCAGGATGCCGCCGACGTAGGGCACGGCCACCCAGATCACGGCGAACGTGGCGATGGCGAGGACGATACGTCGAGCTGGGTGATCTCGAACCGGAGAAACCCCCGACGGCCGCCGCCGCGCGCACACGACGGCCAGGAGGACAGCGGCCGTCGTCCCGTGATGGAGGAAGAAGGTCGCACTCGCACGCGGTCGATGTGGGCCAGCCAGCCGGGTTGACCGTTGTCCAGCCCGGCGACCAGATCGTGCAGTGCCCGGGGGGAGCAGCTACAAGCCCACCAGGGCCAGAACGGCGAGCAGGCCCCAGACCGCCACCCAGATGACCTTGGCCGCCCGGACACCGACGGTCCGGGCCTCGACGAACGGCCTGTCGGAGCCCTGGGCTCGGCCCGAGAAGAAGGACCAGGACACCGTCGAGACGGGACGCCACCCGGGCCCCCCGGGAACAGGGGTCCCCCCGCCTAGGAGGCGCCCGGCCGGCAGCCTCCCCGGAACCACCACACACCGAGGGCCCAGACGATGGACAGCCCGAGAGCCGCCTTGCAGGTCCGCCTCTGGAGACGATTCCGAAGGCGATCAGGAACTGGACGCCGGCGAACAGCGCGTTGGTCAGCACGGGCTGGTGGGAGTGAATCAAACCGTCCCAGGTGATGCTGCGGGACACCCACCCGGGGTTTCCGCCGGCCAATCCGTTCAGCATCCCGCTGAAGCCGTTGGACCACGTGTGAACATGAAGGGTTGGATCTGGAGCACGGCATCGAGCAGCCACCACGGTGGCCAGTCCGAGTTGGAAGGTCCGCTGGAGAATGCGTGGTGCTGCTCATGGTTCCGGTGGCACCACCACAGACAACGGGGCGCTCGAGATCCAGTTCCCGGACTCGGTCACCGTCACCCCCCACCTCCCTTCGCCAGCGAGCTGCTCTGAGCAGTCGTAATAACTACCACCGGTAGTAGACGAGCGCAAACGCCTTCCTGGCCACCTCCTCCAGCGCCACCCCGGCGAACGAGGCCGGTCCTGTCGCTCGAGACACCAGTCAGGACGGTGTGAACGGGGTTTGCTGGCGGAGTGGGCGCTCAAGGCGCCGCCGCTCTGAACACGTAGATGCTACAGCTGTGCCTTCCTTCCCCATCGACGACCCCCGTGGGGACGTCCGAGCGTCGTGCCTGACACGGCGATTCCGCTGATCGGATTCGAGGTCGGCCAACGTGCCCCCAGCCGAGAGCGCGGAGCCCCAGCGCGCCTGGCCCTCCGCCAGACCTGGTTCCTCGGGGCGGTACTCCTGGTCGGGGTCGCCAGATCGGCTCAGTGTTCGCAGCCCAGGTGGTGGCCCGGAACCACGGTGAGCAGTCCTGTCAGGAGTTCGTGGCGTCCGCACGAGGGATCGCCACGGACCTTGCAAATTGGCCATCCAGCACGAGCAGGACCTCGTCCTGTCCGTGGAAACATACGTCGTACCTGCAACGCCGGGCGTCGCAGTCCACCTTCCAGGCGTGGATCACGTCCAGCCACCGCGTCCCAGCGCTATCCCGAGGTCATCGGCATCGCCGAGCTGGCGCTGGTGCCTGCGTCCAAATCCGGCAGCGCGGCGCCGGGCGGCCGCCAGCACGGCCTCGGCGCCAGTGGCACGTACCAGGTGTCGCCGCCGGGGGACCAGCCCTGCTGCTGCCTGGCCGCCGCGGTGAGCATCGCGGACCGTCTCGACCGCCCCGGCCGGGTTCCAGTTGCTGGGACGGCGGGCTGGGAGCGGCCTTCCTCAAGGCACGCGACTCGGGCGTGGCCGCGTCCCTGCCCTTCTGGAGCGGCACGACGTCGGTGCTGGTGCTTGGGACCCCGTTGTATGCCGGCGGTGTAGGTCCCGACGTGGGTGACCACACGCCGGGCCGCCTTCATCGGGTGGAGCGGGACGTCGATCGTCCCGGTGTGGTTCTAGCGCCCGCCCTTGGCCGGGCACCCTGCCACAGCGAAGTGGCCTTCCACTACCGGAGCAACGGCTACTCGGCCCACGTTCCGGTCGGGTTGCAGGTCCCCGCCCATTCCCAGTCGACGACGATCAACCTGCAGAACGGGTGGACCGTCCGAGGCGATCGGTGCCGCCGCCGGGGAGGAAGTGTCCTCGCCAACGGCGACGCACTGGCCGTCCTGGTGCTTCGGCACCGCATTCTTCCTGCTGATGGGCGATCGTTGTGCCCCTGCTGGCGACCAGCCGGGCCCCGTGCCCTCGAGATGGTGCGGGACGAGGACCGCTGAGCTTCGAGTCGCAGTACAGGAGAAGCTCCACGAATCTGGCCTTCCACAATTCGTTGACGGGGCTACCCGAACCGGGCCCTGACCCTCGATCGGATCGACACCATGCTGAAGCGCTCGCGTCGCGACCATGAGCCAGGGCGGCGGTGCTGTTCATCGACCTCGACAGATTCGAGGACATCAATGACACGCTCGGTCACGAGGGGGCGACGAGTGCTGGTCGAGGTGGCCGACGGCGTCACCAGTGCGCCCTCCGAGGGCGACTCCGTTGGACGTTTGGCGGCCACGACTTGTCGTGCTGGGGACGGATCGGCCGGTCTCGGCGGGGCGGAGTCGTGGCCCAGCGGATGATCGACGGCCTGGCCGAGCCCGACAGACGTTGGCAGCCACCAGCTGCTGGACGTGACGGCCAGCGCCGGCGTCGCCGTGGGCCCGACCGGCGTCCGATGAGCTGCTGAGCGAGGCGGACGTCGCGCTCTATCGGGCCGAGGGCGCCGGCGAGGATCGGGCGGTGGTCTTGATCCCCGCTGCCGGCCGCCGCGGGGGGGCCGCGGCTCCTCGAGCTCGGCCTTCCGGCAGCCTGCGACAACCGACGAGTTCGCGGTGCTTCTACCAGCCGACGGTCGACCTGGCCAGGGTGCCTCCTCCGGTCCGAGGCCCTGGTCCAATAGGTGCAGGAGAGTTCGGGGACTGATCCGGCCAGACGGTTTCATCCCGGGCCTCGAACAGCGGGTTGATCGTGCCCGTGGGAAAGTGGGTTCTGCAACCGGCCTGCCACAGGGTGCGATCTGGCAGCAGCGGGCCCTCCAGATGATTGTCTCGTGGTGTAGCCGGCCGGCCGGCCCGACTGGATCGTCGACGACCGTCCGCGGGTGCGCTGGACGCGGCCGCGGACTGATCGTGCTCTGTTGCTCCTGGAGCTGACCGAGTCGGCGCTGATGCTCGACGTCCAGTCGACGTTGGACGGCTCAACTCGGTCAAGGAGCTCGGCGTGGCATCGCCCTCGACGACTTCGGCACCGGGTACTCGTCGCTGAGCTACCTTCGCCAGTTCCCCATCGACGTACTTGAAGATCGACCAGTCGTTCGTGTCCTGCATCGCCGATCTCGTCCCAGTCGGCCGCCATCGTGCACACGTTGGTCCAACTGAGCAAGCCGTTCTTCGGGCTGCAGACGATCGCCGAAGGCGTCGAGAACGAAGGCCAGCTGCAGCGTCTCCGTACCGAGGGGGTCGACATCGGACAGGGGTTCCTGTTCGCCCGGCCCATGGG